>CAVWMO010000009.1:0-79149 GCA_963756165.1 Vulcanimicrobiota bacterium
TCCGATCGTCCAGCCGAGGATCTGCATGTCGCAGATGAGAGGGTGCTCAGCGTTTTTAACGGCGATGCAGGTGCAGCCGGTCGCACCACCGCTGGCTTGCGACGTTTGGGCGAACTGACCCGGCCCGATGACGGCGTCTTGCGTGGCGCGTAGGAGTACCGCCGTGGTGTCGTTGGGCCCCGTTGTGGCGGGCACGGTGTAGTCGATCGTGCACTGCTCAAGCGTGCAGGCGTTGGCGTTAGCGTCGAACGCGAAAGGGCAATCGGTGAACGTGCAGTTGATCGCGCGAGTGTTCCAGAGACCCGCGTAGACACAGTTATCTCCTGCTTGCGACGTAGCTCCCCACTGGAAGGCTAGGCTACGAATGTAGATGCCTCCGTCGGTGTTTGAGCTTGCCGTGCAGTTGAAAAATATTGAGGCCCCCGGCCCTTGCGGCGTGATGACGAAGTGGAAAAAATCTGAGCCGCTCACGCTTCCCAGAACGCCGCCACCTCCTGACGCATCGATGTCGCATTGGTCGGGCACGGTAAATCCGGTCGACGTGGCATCCACAGCAAAACTTTGCTGCGGAATAAAGGCTCTCCCGCCAATCGGCGCCGCGTTCGCCATGGCGTGGAACATAGCCGTGAGTGCGCTGGTGGGCGTAGCGAGAGGCTGGCTGATATAGTAGCCGTAGTTGTAGATCGTCATCAGGTGGAAATCTTCGCCGTAACCGATGGAGCAGCGTGGCTGCCGCTGGCAAATGGCCGTTGCTTCAGCGAGTGCGGCTCTATCGAGCGGCGACCGCCAGAGCGATAAGATCTCCACGCGCGTGCCCTCCCAGGTCCAGGCTTAGCCAGCGCGCCGCTCGCCGGGCGGTGAGCACTGGGTCGAGTTCCTCGAGAGTACGGCGAGGGGGGGGGGGCATTCCCCTGCCGCCACAAGCCAAGAGGTGTAGAAGGCGCCGCGTGCTGCGCCGGCCATTTGGGAAGGCCTGCGTTCGCGCGGGCAGGTGCGGTGACTACCGAGTCTGAGCGGTGATACAGGGCTCCAGCCGAACTGGCGCATGCCTTCAGCTCTACAGCGGCCTCCCGCCTATTCTCAAGGCGCGGCCGGCGGCTTATGGTGTGCAAGAAAGTTGTCTTTGGCGCTTCTCAGCAGAGCCTGGGCAACGGCAGTTTTCTGGTTGTACGTCAGTGCGCACAACCACCGGCTTGCGTTTTGAAAAGTGAGCGATCGCAGACAGCCTCGATGCCGTGGATCGCGTTGCGTGCGATTACTGCTTTCGCTCGGGAAAGAACCTCCGGTGAGCGCTTACTGCTTTCCCCGCGCCCTGCTAACGGTTGCGCGTCGAATGCACTGTAGGCGGGAACGGAGGAGCGGAATCGTCATCGTCGCGCGCAGAGTGTGCTTCGGCAACGATGGGCAGGCGGTGCACGGAGTCGCGGTCGCAAGTGGCCGGAGCAGCCGGGTCGGGGGTATGCCCTATGGCCGAGCGCAGCTCGCCCTGGAGGCGGCTACTATCGTGCGATCGCTCCGGCTTCGCGCAGCGCCGATAGGGGCTCGAAGCGCGAGATCGTCTCGGAAAAAAACCGCTGCGATTCGTAGCGATGGACTTGTAGCTGTGGTACAATTGCGGTGACACAATGTAGCAGATTTACGCCCGCATAATAATGCGGGTAAAACTCTAGAGTCCCGTAGCGGCAGCGGTTCGCGCGGGGCTTTTTCTTTTGCGGAGGCGAGGTCATGATTACGAAGGCGGTGTCGGCGCGGGCCCACACCCGCTCCTTCGCGATCGGCGTCGACTACATCACCGAGCACACCCATCAGCGCGCCGTCGCTGCGGCCGGTCGTTCCTTTGAGGGCGGCATCGACTACGCCAGCGCACCGGAGAAAGCCGAGTGGGTGCACTTGCGCGGGGTCATATCGGTGGAGAAGGCGGCGATCGAGATGGAGGCCGTCGCGGTGCTGTCCAAGCGGTGCCGCGATCCAGTCTATCACCTGATCATCGCCTACGCCAAGGGTGAACGGCCGACGCGCGAGCAGGTCGTCAGCGACGCGGAGCGGCTGCTCAAAGCGATCGGGATGGAGCAGAGCCAATACGTTCTCGCGGCGCATAAGGACACCGACGACTTTCACGGGCACGTGATCGCCAATCGCATCGGGCCCGATGGCAAGGCCAACGACTTGTGGCACGAGCGGATCAAACGCGAGCGGGTCTGTGCCGAGATCGCGGCCGAGCGCGGCTGGGCGATCGTCGTCGGGCACCATAACCGCGACATCGTGCAGCGCGTCAGGCATCTCTATGCGCCGCCGCCCGATCCGCAGCGTCGGCTGAGCGACGGGGCGTACCGCCGGCTGCACGAGCGCGGTGAGCTGCCGTGGCAGGAGGGTGCGCGGCCCTACGTGCTCGATGCCGTCGATCGCGCTACGGATTGGAACGACCTACATCAGCGCCTGGGCACGCACGGCGTCGTGGTGAGGCTCGTTCGGCGCGGTGAGCGGGTGCAGGGCCTAGCATTCGCCGAGGGCCCCGATCGCAGGGCGCCGGGCTGCGCGGCGTCACGGATCGATGCGCGCTGTGCACTGCGGGCGCTGGAAGGCCGATTTGGCCCGTTCACGCCTGCGCGTGAACCTATCCCTAAGATTGAGCGTTCCGCGCCATGGGCGGACACGGTTCGTCCAACGATTCTGGCGGCCGTTGACGCGGCGAAGACGTGGGAGGATCTCAACCAGCGGCTCGCGTGCGATGGCATCGTGGTCAAGCTGATCCAGCGCGGTGCGCGCATGCAGGGCCTGGCGTTTGCCGCGGGCAGAGATCCTGAAGCGCACGGCTGCGGCGCGTCGCGGATCCATGCTCGTTGCAGGAGAGCCGTCCTCGAGCAGCGCTTCGGCCGATGCCCGCTTACACCGGAGCAGCCACCCAAGCGCAGCCGCAGCGCCCTAGGCGATCGCGCCGAGCGCGAGGCGTGGAGTGATCCGCGCTGGGCGCTGCGCGACGCCGAACGCATCGCCGACCATGCTCGGCTGCGGTCGGAGTACGCGGCCTACCGCGAGCGTTTCTTCAGTGACCGTGCGCAGGCGATGGGCGCGCGCCGGGATGCAGCCTGGGAGCGCGAGCGGACGCAACGGCAGCGCGATGCCCGGCAGCGCCGCGAAGCGCGCCTGCTCTTGCGCGCCGTGGCGCGGCTGGGCACGCGCGGTGTCATCGCCCGGCAGCTTGCGTACTGGTCGGTCGACGCGGTCATGGGCCGCCGGCGTGCGAAAGAGTACGACGCCGCGCGCGTGCGCTGGGAGGCGACGAAGATCGTGCTGGCGTCGGAGCGGAGGCGAGCGCGTGAGGAGAGGCCGCTCGCCTATCGATCGTTCGTCAGCGAACGGGCACGTGCCGGCGACCTCGGAGCGCAACGCGTCCTCGATGTGCTCGTTCGTCCTGCGCGCAGCCGGGACGAGCGCGCTCCAGAGCGCGAGCTGCGTCCCGCGACCCTGGCCGAGGTTCGTCTACGGCTCAACATCATCGGCGCGGAGCAAGAGGCGCGCTATGAGCGTGCACGCGTCGAGCGAGAGCATCTGCCGCGTGTCGAGCGGCCTTTGACACTCGACGAAGCTCTGGCTGCAGAGCGCCGACGTATTCAGGAGCGTGCGGCCCCGGCTGCGCGCTACACGGACGCCGAGCGCGTTCGGCTGGCGCAGCTTGCCAAAGAGAAGGGGTCATGGAATCCGTTGGCACGCCGCGCCGCGGCAAAGGAAGAAGAGCGGTTATGCGGTGAGCAGCGCTCGCGCTACGAAAAAGCGCTGGCCGATGCGACCCATGAGTTCGAGCAGCGCGACCTGCCGCAGCTCGAGAAGCAGCTTGCGGGGCAGGAACGCGCCTACCGGCGCTACGTTCACGCATCGCTGGACCTCGAAGACCAGATGCGCGAAGCACGAGCCGTCCTTCGCACGATGCCTGGAGTCGATCACCAGATGAACGTGCTCGAGCGGGCCGGCGTCGTGCACGTCGACTGCCGCGATGCGATACCGACCGCAGGCCTCGATCAACTCGTAGCGGCAGTCGACCACCAGTACCGAGCTCTACCGAACGAAATACGGCGAGACGTTGAGTACAGCATTCGTAAAGAGCTACGAGCGCGCGACTCCATGACGATGGACCGATAACATTCGGGCCCACCATCGGGCCGTTCCGTTCTCGTCAGCAACACAAAGGGTGGATGACCAGATATGACCACACAATCGATCAGGTCGATGCCGTCCGGCGCGACGAGCACGCGCTTTGCGGACCTGCCGGACATCCTGACGCCACGCGATCTCATCGGGTTTCTGCCGATCGGACGTAACGCCGTCTATGACGCGCTCAAACGACAGAGCATCAAGAGCATCCGGGTCGGCCAGAAACTGCTCATCACCAAGGCGGCGCTGCGAGAGTTCCTCGGCGGCGGCGTCGAATAGCATCGGGCCGGGACCCAAGAGGCATCCATGGCAAAGCCAAAACGACTTGGGAACAAGAAATACATGATTGTCTACGACGTGCCCCCGCAAAACGGCAAGGCGCGTCAGCAAAAGCGCGAGATCTTGCGCGGTGTGACCAAGATGGAAGCCGAAGCGGCTCTTGCAAAGCGTGTCGATCGCGCTAAGAGCCACGGCTACGCCGACGATTCGGGCCTGACCATGTCGGAACTCTTCGACAAGTTCATCGCCGCGAAGAAGAAACGGCTCGAGGCGACGTCGATCGATCGATACGAAAGCCTGATCGCGACGTATCTCCGGCCGGAGCTCGGTACGATTAACGTGGCATCGTTGCGAAAGGCGAACCTGCTCCAGGCCTACGATAAATGGCAGGCGCGCGAGCGGCGGCCCAGCGGGCGAACGATCCACCATGCGCACGACTTGTTGCGGGCCTCCCTCAACTGGGCAGTCAGCGTCGACTACGCGGAAACGAACGTCGCGCGCAAGGTCACCGCCGAAGACCTACCCAAAGCGCTCACACCCGAAAAATCGGTCCTCAACGAGGCCGAGTTACGAGCGTTGCTCGCCGAGGCACAACGGCCGTCGAGGCGCGCGGTCAAGCGCGGCACACTGTCGTCGCAACCGTGGTTTTATCCGGCCGTCGCCTTCGCGGCATACACCGGAGCTCGGCGCGGCGAGGTGCTCGCGGTCAAATGGTCCGACCTCGACCTCGATCGGGGTACGGTAACCATTCGTGAATCGCTCAGTGAACCTCGTTCTGGTCTCGCGTTCAAACGTCCAAAGAACGGAAGAGTGCGAACCATCACGATCGGTGCAGAGCTGGCAGCAATCTTACGCACGCACAAGGCAAAGCAGGCAGAGGAGCAGCTCTTCCTCGGTGAAGCGTACAAGAAGATCGACCTTGTGTTTGGACGGCCGGACGGGGCTCCCGTTACGCCGTGGAACTTCGGGGCGGCGTTTAAAGACCTCGTCGAACGCGCGGACGTCACACCCATCACGCTGCACGACCTCCGCGATACGCATGCTTCGCTCCTGGCAAAGGCCGGCGTGCCGATCGAGGTGATCAGCAGCCGCCTGGGTCACAGCTGCATCAGCATCACGGTGGATCGGTACCTTACCGTCTATCAGGAGCGAGACGCCGCTGCGGCAGCGGCCTTCGAGCGGCTGGTGGCGTAGTTATAATGAAAGCCGACGTGACAAAAATGTGACAAATCGGCTTACCCGCACCAGGCCACGCGCCGGAAACCTTTGCAAAATAAGCACTTTTGAATTAGCCCCAGCGGGATTCGAACCCGCGTTACCGCCGTGAGAGGGCGGCATCCTAGGCCTCTAGATGATGGGGCCCCTGGCTCCCGGGCAAGGACTCGAACCTCGAGCATCCACGTCCAGAGCGTGGCGTTCTACCATTGAACTACCCGGGACCGGTAGCGACCGATTATACCACGCCGGTCGCCTCGAATCTTGCTAGCTTACGGAGCCTGCCCAGCTTCAGGTTACGGCCGCCGTACGTCGGCGTTTGGCTGTGGCAGTTCGGGCAAAGCATCCGAAGATTCTCGATGCGCCAGTCGTCCTTGATCCCATTTATATGATCGATCTGAAGCACAAGCTTCTTTCCAAGCCATTCCGCTATACGGCATTCGAGGCACTGATATGGGATGAAACCTTCGCGAATAAGTTTTTTCTTCTTAAGCCAACGAGACGACCCGGATGCCAAGACCTGAGCGATAGGCTTCAATGTTGGACGAGGGAAAATCTCGCGGCGCCGAACTGCCTTCGCCCAAGCCGCGGCGCAGAAGCCAAACTTAGCCTGGCATTCCCTATAGGTTGCTCCGGCCTCGTAGTGCGCTCGGACTTCGGACCAATCGTATTTGCGCCGTCGATCGCCGAAGCGAGAATCAGGTACGCGGAGGTCTCCGCGTTTTATCGCTTTGATCCATGCCGTGTGGCAGAATCCAAAACGACGAGAACATTCTACAAGGCCGTATCCCGCATCGTGATACGCTTGAATCGCGTTCCAATCGTAGAGTTTCTTTCGCATGCCATGATGCTATGAAAGAAGCGTGCCAACTGGGTGGCATTTTACAGACGGCAATGTTGCGCACTCACCCTTCGACAGGCTCAGGGTTACAATAGACTGCTCGGGATGACAGTAGAGTGCCTAGCCTGACAATGGGAGGCAACGCATAACGTGCGCGGCGAAAAGCCCAGATGTGCAGGCGATCGTTTTGGTTGGAGGCGAGGGAACGCGGCTGCGTCCGCTCACGTATGGCACGCCGAAGCCGATGGTGCCGATCATGAACGTGCCGTTCCTGGCTCGAACGATGGAACGCCTGTGCGCTGCGGAAATCCGCGACGTGATTCTCGCGGCCTGCTATATGCCGCAGGCGATCGTGGACTATTTCGGCGACGGCTCGCGGCTCGGGATGAAGATCACGTATGCAATCGAGGAGAGCCCGCTCGGCACCGCCGGCGCTCTGAAGAACGTCGAGCGGTACATCACGGGACCGTTCTTCGTGCTCAACGGCGACATCCTCACCAGCCTCGATCTGCGTGCGATGCACGAGTACCACCAGGCGAAGGGCGGCATCGGCGTGCTGCATCTCATTCGGGTCGAGGATCCGTCGCCGTTTGGCTGCGTCGTGCACGACGAGACGGGCCGCATCACGGCTTTCGTCGAGAAGCCGCCCAAGGGAACGGAACCCACCAACGAGATCAACGCCGGGACGTATCTGCTCGAGCGCGAGATCCTCGAGCTGATCCCGGCCGGTCGCGCCGTTTCGATCGAACGCGAGACGTTTCCGCAAGCGATCGCTGCCGGCAACGCCCTGTACGCATACACGACCGCCGATTACTGGCTGGATCTCGGCCGGCCCGAGCAATATCTCGCGGCGCACCGCGACGTGCTCAGCGGCGCTATGCCGCTGGCCGTCGAGCGGGGCACCGACGGCGAAGGCAAAGAGACGTTGCGCGGGCATCCGGGCGTCGTGCCGCCGATCTACGCCGGCGGCGACGTCGTGGTCGACCCGAGCGCGAAAATCGGTCCTAACGTCGTGCTCGGCCGCGGCTCCAGCATCGGGGCATCGGTACAAGTTCGCGAATCCGTCCTGTGGGAACGCGTCAGCGTCGGCGTCGGCGCAATTATAGAAGAAGCTATCCTCGCGAACGGCGTCACCATCGGGGCCAATGCGCGCATCGGGCGTGGGAGCGTGATCGGCCACGACGTCACGGTCGAACCCGGAACGGTCTTGGAACCGGGAACTCGCCTCGGCTCACCGCCCGAAAGGATACCAGGCTAGCGAGGGAGCATTCGGTTTATCCCGCATCTGGGCCCGGGTAAAACAGGGTCCAAGAGTGGAGGAGTCACCCGCACAGATGCTACCGCCGCGCGCTCTATTCTTGGGGTCGTATCCTCCCCGGGAATGTGGAATCGCGACCTTTACCAAGGATATGGTCGATGCGTACGACCGGGCATTCCATTTGAAGGCTCCCGTGATCGCGGTCGACGAGCCGGGCGCCGAGGTGCGGCGCTATCCGCCCGAGGTCGTGGCGCGAATCGCGGAACAGGATCGGAGCAGCTACGCGGCCGCGGCCGACTTCGTCAACCGCTATCCCGTCGAGCTCGTCAACATCCAGCACGAATACGGACTCTTCGGCGGCGAGCGCGGCGTGTGGCTCGTCGACTTCATTCGAATGGTCGAGAAACCGGTCGTGCTCACGCTGCACACCATCCTCCCCCAGCCGGACGCAGAGATATTGCGGGTCACGCGCCAGCTCTGCGAGTACTCCGCGCGCGTCGTCGCGCTTTCCGAGACGG
The DNA here is from genome assembly GCA_963756165.1 of Vulcanimicrobiota bacterium. Lineage (GTDB taxonomy): Bacteria > Vulcanimicrobiota > Vulcanimicrobiia > Vulcanimicrobiales > Vulcanimicrobiaceae > Cybelea. The sequence goes on from CAVWMO010000009.1 coordinate 8,261, forward strand.
GTCGCGGGCTGCTCGAGGAAATCTATGGCATCGACCCGCAGCTTTTGCAAACGATTCACCACGGCGTGCCGGACGTGCCGTTCCAGGACACGCATTCGGCCAAGGCCACCTACGGCATCGGCCAGCGCACGGTGATCTCGACCTTCGGTCTGATCAGCCGCGGCAAGGGGCTCGAGTATGCGATCGAGGCGATGCGCGCCGTCGTGCGGCGCCACCCCGAGACGCTCTATCTAATTCTCGGCGAGACCCATCCCGTCGTGCGCCGTCAGGAAGGCGAATCGTACCGCGAATCGCTGATGGCGAGGGTGCGCGAGTTCGGGCTGCACTACAACGTCCAGCTCGTCGACAAGTATCTGGAATTTGACGAGGTCGTCAGTTACCTCGCCGCGACCGACATCTACCTCACGCCGTATCTGAACCCGGCGCAGATCGTCAGCGGCACGCTGGCCTACGCGGTCGGGTGTGGCAAGGCGATCGTGTCGACGCCGTACCTGTACGCGCAAGAGCTCCTGGACGCATAACCGCGGATTTCTGTGCGACTTCCGCGACGCCGACTCCATCGCGCTGCGCCTGAACATGCTGCTCGACGATCCCGCGCTGCGTCGAGCGACCGAACGGCGCGCGTATCGCTTCGGCCGTCAGATGACGTGGCCGCACGTCGCCGCCGAGTACGGGCAGCTCTTCACGGAGCTCTGTCCGCGCGATCCGCTCGAGTTGGTGACCTCTGCGTAAGACGAAACCACCCGTCGCGCCGCCTTCGCTCGACCACCTCGTCGTCCTTTCGGACGACGTCGGCGTGATACAGCACGCGGTCGAGACGGTGCCGAACCGAAAGTTCGGCTACTGCACCGACGATGTCGCCCGCGCGTTCATGGTTGCGCTCGCGCATTCGCGACTGGTTCCGTCGGAGCGCGTGAGCGTGCGGCTCGCCTCCATCTACCTGTCGTTCCTGCAGCACGCCCAGATCGACGACGGTCGCTTCCACAACTTCATGGCGTACGACCGGAACTGGACCGATGAGATCGGCACGCACGACAGCTGCGGGCGCGCGATATGGGCGCTGGGGTACGGTCTCGCGTATGCGCCGCAGGGGCCGTGGCGACGCGTCTGCGAAATGCTGCTCGACCGCGCGCTGCCGTCCCTAGAATCTCTCGAGTACATCCGCTCGAGAGCGTATGCGGCCCTCGGACTCGCACACGCCTACGCGGCCGGGCGCGGCGAGAAATATGGGGCCGCGCTCCGCTACCTAGCCGACGAGATCTTCGCGGCGTATGAGGCGACCGCTGACGCGGAGTGGCCGTGGTTCGAAGACATCCTGACGTACGACAACGCGCGCCTGCCGGAGGCCCTGCTGCGCGCCGGCCAGGGGCTCGGCGACGCGCGCTACACCGAAGCCGGCCTGGCCACGCTGAAGTTCTACGAGGAGCTCACTTTAGAGAACGGCGTGCACGTGCCGATCGGGAACGACGGCTGGTACCGGCGCGGGCAGCGCCGCGCGCGCTACGTGCAGCAGCCGCTCGAGGCGTCCGCGATGGTCGACGCGGAGCTGGCCGCCTTCGACGCGACCTCTGATGCCGCCCATTTTGCGGCCGCCGAGCTTGCATTGGAGTGGTATCACGGCAAGAACTCGCGCGGTGTCCCTATGGCAAGCGGCGGCGGCTGTTATGACGGACTCGGCGAGGACGCGGTCAATCCTAACGAAGGAGCCGAATCCACGCTGGCATTTTTGGCGGCCTCCTGCGCGATGGCGCAGCGGCGGGCTCGGGTACTTCGCGCCGTGCGTTGATTGTGTCAAACGTCGCATGTTCGTGCTGATACAAGGCGACGACTACACCTCCGTCGAACCGCTATAAATGCTCCTGGAAACCGAAGTACTCAACGACGTGCAATCTGCCGCCGTTCGGCATAGTGATGGCGCGGTCTTGATCTTTGCCGGAGCCGGCAGCGGCAAAACCCGCGTTTTGACGCACCGCATCGTCTATCTCCTGCGCGAGCTGCGGATCGCTCCCGATCGAATCCTCGCCGTGACGTTTACGAACAAGGCCGCGGGCGAGATGAAATCGCGCCTGCAGGGAATGGTCGGGCCAATCGCTCGCGACGTTTGGGTCGGCACGTTCCATGCGATGTGCGTGCGGATTCTGCGCCGCGACGGAAAGAGGATCGGCATCGGCCCAAGCTTCGCCGTGATCGATGAGTCGGACCAGCGCCAGCTGATCAAGGAGATTCTCGACGACCTCGATTACGACGAGCGCCAGCTCTCGGCGGGGGCGTGCCTCGCCGAGATCGACAAGGCCAAGAACGCGCTGCTGTGGCCGGAGCAGTATGCCCAGACTCAGACCTCGTTCATCGGCGAGCGTGTCGCGAACGTCTACGCCGAGTATCAGCGGCGATTGAACGAGTCCAACTCGCTCGACTTCGACGACCTGATCGTGCGTACGATCGACCTGCTCGAGCGTGACGCCGATACGCGCCGGAAATACCAGCATAAGTTCGAGTACGTCCTCGTGGACGAGTACCAGGATGTCAACGCCGCGCAATATCGGCTCATCGCATTGCTCGCGGGCTACCACGGCAACGTGACGGTCGTCGGAGACGACGACCAGTCGATCTACTCGTGGCGCGGCAGCGACTACCGCATGATCCTGCGCTTCGAGGAAGACTTTCCCGGCGCGAAGACGTTCAAGCTCGAAGAGAACTATCGCAGCACGGGGCGCATCCTCGACGCGGCCAACACGCTGGTCGCCAACAATCGGTCACGCGCGGCCAAGAAACTGTTCACCGCACGCGAAGAGGGCGAGCCGATCACGCTCTACCCGGCGGCGACCGAGCGCGACGAGGCCCGCTACGTCGTCGAGAAGATCAAGAGCCTCGTTCGCGACGGCGCGGCCTATCGCGACTTTGTCGTGCTCTACCGCACGAACGCACAATCGCGCGTCTACGAAGAGGCGCTGCTGGCCGAAGGAATTCCGTATCGCGTCGTGGGCGGCGTCGGATTCTACGCGCGCACGGAGATCAAGGACATCATCGCCTACCTCCGCTACATCGTCAACTCTTCCGATGCGCTCGCGTTCAAGCGTATCGTCAACGTCCCTCGGCGCGGGATCGGGCAGCAGACGCTGGCGGCGCTGGTGCAGGCGGCGAACGGCGCAAAGGTCTCGGTCGGCGAGGCGATCTTCGAAACCGAGCTGCTGCGGTCGGCGGTACCCAAAAAGCTCAAGGAGCTGGAGCGCTTCGCGGAGCTCATCCTCGACCTGCGCAAGCGCGTGGAAAGCATCGGTGTGGCCGACCTGCTGGTCGCCGTGATGGAGCAGTCCGGATACGTGCGCGAGCTGCAGAGCGAGGACACGCACGATGCGCGCGCGCGCCTCGAGAACCTTGCGGAGCTCGTCGGTGTCGCTCGCGAGTACCAGGCCGCGGACGACGACGCATCGCTCGCGGGATTTCTCGGCAACATCGCGTTGGTCAGCGACCTGGACACCCTCGTGGAGGACGCTTCCTACGTCACCCTGATGACGCTGCACAGCGCGAAGGGCCTCGAGTTTCCGAGCGTGTTCTTGACGGGCTTGGAGGAGGGCATCTTTCCGCACAGCCGTACGCTCACGGATACCGGCGAGCTCGAGGAAGAGCGCCGGCTCGCATACGTCGGCATCACGCGCGCGGTCGATCGGCTCTTTCTCACGTACGCGGCGCGCCGCGCACTATTCGGCAATACTTACGCCTATCCGAAATCTCGCTTCTTGGAAGAAATCCCGGGGATCGAAGTGCTCGAGAGCGACAGCGTCCCGCTGCCGCGACCAGCCGGCGGCCGTTGGCGCGAGGTGGCGATCCACGAATCGGCCGGCGCCGGCGTGCATCTCGGCCTGAAGGACGGCGACCGCGTGCGGCATCCGAAGTGGGGCGAAGGGCGCATCGAAAGCATTGTTGGCGCCGGCGGCGACGGGCTCGTGACGATTGACTTTCCGAACGTCGGGCAAAAAATGCTGATGCTCAAGTACGCGCCTTTAGAAAAGATCTAAGCGCATGCGCGTTGCCGTAGCGGGGGCGATGGGACGCATGGGCACCGTCGCCCGCGAGGCTTTGCAACGCGCAAACGAGTACTGCTGCGGCCTCGCCCGCGTGGCCGATCCCGAGCGCACAATCGTCGCGACGCTCGACGACGTGCTCGCGCGCACTCCGGACGTTCTGCTCGATCTTACGACGCAGCCGGCGAGTTATGCGATCTCGCTCGGCGCGCTCGAACGCGGTCTCCCCACCGTCGTCGGGTCCAGCGGCTGGAGCGCGGAGCAGCGCGCCGCCCTCGCCGAGACCGCTGAACGGCGCGGCGTGGGTGCGCTGCTGGTGCCGAACTTTTCCGTCGGCGCCACGCTCATGATGCGGTTCGCGCAAGAGGCGGCCCGATTTTTTCCCGATGCCGAGATCGTCGAGATGCACCACGCGCAGAAGAAGGACAAGCCCTCGGGAACGGCGCGCGAGACCGCCGCGCGGATCGCGTCAGCATCGCATCGAACGCCGTCAACGCACAGCATTCGGCTCCCCGGAATCGTCGCGCACCACGAGGTGCTCTTCGCCGGCGCGGGTGAGCTGCTGACGATTCGCCACGACTCGTTTACTCGCGAGTCGTTCGTTCCCGGCATGCTGGCGGCCGTGCACGCGGTCGTGCATCTGCACGGGCTGTCGGTCGGCTTAGATTCCATCCTGGCGGGCGCGTCGTGAACGTGGCAGTCGTCGGCGCGACGGGCGTCGTCGGCGAGACGATCCTGCGACTTTTGGAAGAGCGCAACGTTCCGATCGACGTGCTGGGACTGTTCGCCTCGCGTCCGCGCTCCGCCGCGGCGCGTTTCCGCGGCGACTCGCTCGACGTGCGGGGTGCCTCGGAAGACGAGCTGCGCGGCTTCGACGTCGTGTTCTTTGCGAGCGGAGAGGACGCCAGCGAACGCTATGCTCCGCGGCTGGTCGAGGCGGGCTGCGTCGTCATCGACAACAGCGCGACGTTCCGCATGCGCGGCGACGTTCCGCTGATCGTTCCGGGCGTCAACGCCGAAGTGATGCGCGCGGAGCATCGCCTCTTTTCGGTCGCGAACTGCACGGCCATCGTGCTCTGCACGGCGCTGCGACCTATTCGCGACGCGGCGGGCCTGCGCAGCGTTCGGGTCGCGACCTATCAGGCGGCGAGCGGCGCGGGCCGCGCGGGACTCGAGGAGTTCTTGGCGCAGGAGCGCGCGGCCGCCGGCGGCGAGCCCGAGCCGCGCGCGGAGATATTCCCGAGCCGGCTCGCGCGCAACGTCGTGCCGCAGATCGGAGCGTTCGACGATGCCGGATGGAGTGGCGAAGAGCGCAAGGTCCGCGACGAAACGCGTAAGATGCTCGATCTCCCCGAGCTCCACGTAAGCGTGACGGCGGTGCGCGTTCCCGTCCGGACCGCCCACAGCGAGGCCGTGTTCCTCGAAACGCTGCGCCCGGCGAGCGTCGCGGAGCTGGCGAGGGCGCTCGCGAGCGATCCCGGCATCGTGTTCCACGCCGGCGAAATCGTCACGCCGCGCGACGTCGAGGGCACGGACGAGGTGCACGTGGCGCGCCTGCGCGCCGAGGACGAGACGCACTTCGCGTTGTGGTGCGTCGGCGATCAGCTGCGCAAAGGCGCCGCCACGAACGCGGTGCAGATCCTCGAGCTGCTGCTCGCCAAGGGATACGTCGCGGCATGAACGCGACGCAGCGCATCGCCGTCCTCAAGTTCGGCGGCACGTCGGTCGCGACGAGCGAACAACGCGAGATCGCGTATTGCCGAGTGCGCGACGCTCGCGAGGCCGGGTACGCGGTCGTCGCCGTGGTTTCGGCGATGGGCCGTTCGCCCGAGCCCTACGCGACCGATACGCTCCTGGGACTCGTCGGGGGCCGCGCGGGCACGCCCAACGCGGACCTGTTGCTTGCGGCCGGCGAGCTGATCTCCGCCGCCGTGTTCGCCGACGAGCTGGCTGCGCGCGGTATCGACGCGGTGGCGCTCTCGGGCGTGCAGGCCGGCATCGTTACCGATGCGCGCCACGGCGACGCAACGATCCTCCGGGTCGAGCCGGCCGCCATCTACGCGGTGCTGCGACGCGGCGCCGTGGCGGTGGTCGCCGGTTTTCACGGTACGACCGAGGAGGGTGCCGTCACGACGCTCGGACGCGGCGGCACCGATCTTTCGGCTATCGCGATCGGGCACGCGCTCGACGCGAAGCGCGTCGACATCTACACCGACGTCAGCGGCGCCATGACGGCGGACCCGCGCCGCATCCCGGAAGCCCGCACGATCGAGCGCGCGTCGCTCGCCGAAATGACCGAGCTGGCAAATCACGGCGCGAAGGTGATGCACCACAAGGCGGCCGACTATGCGAGCCGCACCGGAACCAACTACTGGATCAAGGGCTTGCGCAGCGATCGCGGCACGCTGGTCGACGAGACGGCGGACTATCACCGACCCGTGACGGGAGTGGCGGCCTCGGGCCGCGTGACGTGGGTGCGCATCATTCGCGGCGACATCGAATCCCCGCGCCGGCGCATGGAGACGGAGCTCGAGATGTTCCGCCGCGTCGCCGACGCCGGCATTTCGATCGATCAGGTGACCATCAATCAAGCGGGCGTGGCGTTTGTCGTCGAGGGAGATCGCGGCCCCGAAATTCGGCGCTTGCTCTCCGACCTGAATCTCGCGGTTCGCGTACGCGAGGGCTGCTCGAAGCTTTCCGTCGTCGGCTCCGGTATGCGCTACGCTCCCGGCGTGGTCCACCACGTAGTGGACGCGCTCTCGCGCGCCGACGTGGAGATCATCCACTGCACCGACAGCAACATTACGATCTCGATTCTCGTGCCGGAGTCGGAGGCCGGACGCGCCGAGCGTGCCGTGCACGAACAGTTCGCACTCGATAGGGAGGATCCGGTGGCATGAATCGCAAGCTCGGCACGATCCTTACCGCGATGGTCACGCCGTTCGACGAACGCGGCGACCTCGACGTACGCGAGGCGGCGCGGCTCGCGCGCTGGCTCGTCGAGCGTGGCAACGATGGACTCGTCGTAGCAGGTTCTACGGGCGAGGGTCAGACGCTCGATCCCGGGGAGCGCGTCGCGCTCTGGAAGGCCGTCAAAGAGGCCGTCGGCCGCGATGCCGTCGTCGTAGCGAACGCGGGGACGAATTCGACGCGCGAGTCGGTCGAGGCCGTCGAGGCGGCGCAGTCCGCCGGCGTCGACGCCATTCTGGCCGTCGTACCGTATTACAACAAGCCGACGCAGAGCGGAATGGTCGCGCACTTTGGGGCAATCGCGCAAGCCACGCCGCTGCCCGTCGTGATCTACAACATCCCGGGAAGAACCGCCGCGAACATGCTTCCGGAGACGCTGTTCGAGCTCGCACGGCGTCACGCCAACGTCGCCGGCGTCAAGGAGTCCAGCGGGGACCTCAAGCAGATCGGCATGATCCTGCGCGGCCGCAGCGACGGCTTCATCGTCTGGGCGGGCGACGATCATCTCTTTCTGCCGTGTCTGGCGCTTGGCGCAGACGGCGTCGTCGGCGTCGCATCGCATCTGTGTTCGCGCGAGTATCGCCGAATGCTGGATGCGTATCGTGGCGGCCGCGTCGACGAGGCCGCCGAGATTCACGCGTCGCTGCTCCCGCTGATCGACGCGATGTTTGCGACGACCAGCCCGATTCCGGTCAAGTGGGCGATGCGCCAGATGGGGTTTCGCGTCGGGGAGTGCCGTTTGCCGCTGGACGGCATGCCGGACGGCGTCGCCGCGCGGCTGCGTCCTTTGCTTGCCCCGTACGCCTCCCATCCGCCGACTCGGAGCCTGTCCTGAGCGAAGTCGAAGGGCGGTAACACCGATGGAAATCCTCGGATGCCGCCTCGATGCGATCGACGCGGGTGAGGCGACCGCTCGGATCCTGGCGCTAGCGCGCCAGTCGGATGGAGCTCAAGTGGTAACGCTCGGTACGGAGATGGTCGTCTACGCGCAAGGCGACGCGCGCTTTCGCGCCACCATCAACGCGTGCGCGCTCTCACTCTGCGACACGGTCGGACTGCTCGCCGTAGCGCGTTGGCGCGGCGCGCCCTTGCGCGACCGCGTCACCGGCGTGGAGCTGATCGATCGGCTGTGCGCGGGCGCGGCCTCCGCGGGTCTGCCGGTATTCTTGCTGGGGGGCGCGGCCGGCGTCGCGTCCGCCGCGGCGGCGGTCTTAAAGGCGCGCTTTCCCGGCCTCATCATCGCCGGTGCGCGCGACGGATACTTCTCGGAGGGCGAGAGCGCCGGCGTTGCGTCGGCGATCGCCGAAAGCGGCGCGCGCCTGCTCTTCGTGGGGATGGGCTCACCCCGCCAGGAGGACTGGCTGGCCCAACATTTGCGGCAAACCGGCTGCGGCGCGGGCATCGGGGTCGGCGGCTCGTTCGACGTAATCGCCGGTCGCGTCCGTCGCGCGCCCGCGCCCCTCCGCCGCCTCGGCTTGGAGTGGCTCTATCGCCTCGTCACGGAGCCGCGCCGCTGGCGGCGCCAGCTCGCGCTGCCGCGATTCGTTTGGCTCGTCGCGCTCGATGGCCTCGGCGTGCGCGCACACAAGAGCGGGGCCGGCTCGTGAAGGCGATGATCCTCGCCGGGGGCCTCTCGACCCGACTCTATCCCCTGACCAAACGCGTGCCCAAGCCGCTCGTTCCGGTTGCCGGCGTGCCGAACGCGGCGCACCTGCTGCGCTACCTCAAGGAATACGGCTTCGACGAGATCGCGATGAACCTGCACTATCACGCCGAGGCCATCGTCGCCTCGCTCGGCGACGGATCCCGGTTCGGAGTCAAGATTCACTACTCGCACGAATCCGAGCTGCTCGGCAGCGCGGGCGCCGTCAAGAATATCCAGGGCTTCTTCGGCGAGGAAACCTTCTTGGTGATCGGCTGCGACGAGGTGACCGATCTCAAACTCGATCGCGTAATGGACTTTCATCGCGAGCGCGGCGCGTTGGCCAGTATCGCGCTGATCGAGTGCGAGGACGTCGAGCAGTACGGCGTCGTCGTCGTCGACGAGCGCGGCAGGGTCGTGGGCTTTCAGGAGAAGCCGCCGCGCGGCACCGAGCGCAGCAAGCTCGTCAACACCGGCGTGTACGTGTTCTCGCCGAAGATCTTCGATCACATCCCCGCCGGAGAATTCTACGACTTCGGCAAACAGGTGTTCCCGGCGCTGCAGGCGGCGAACGAGCGCTTCTACGGATTCGACGCGCGCGGAGCGTACTGGGCGGACATCGGAACGCCCAGCGAGTATCGTCGCGCGAGCTATGACGTCGTCAGCGGCGTCATCCGAATCCCGCAGACGAGTCCGAACGGCATCGATCCTTCGGCGACGATCGGCGCGGGCGCGCGCATAGAAGGCGCCGCGCGGCTCGGCGCGGGCGTTCGAGTCGGCGAGAACGTATGGATCGAGGGGCCGTGCGTCGTTGACGACGGCGTTCGCATTGAAGCAGGCGCGCGGCTGAAGCGTTCGATCGTGTGGCAGGGCGCCACGATCGGAGCGCGCTCCGAGCTGCTCGATGCTATTGTCGGCCAAGACACCGTCGTTGCCGACGAAAGCGTGTTGAAAGACACCCTAGTGGCGGAGCAATAGATGGGTATAGTAACGACGTGCTTCGGACTTCCCTCGGCGTCGTGGCACTTTTCGTCGTTGCGTTGGCGGCGGCGCGGTCGCCTGCGCCAACGCGCGCGGGCACGCTCCAGATCGGCGACCTCGCGCCCGCCTTCGCGCTCGATACCCTCGACGGAAAATCTCTTGACGGCAACTTCCACGGGCGCCCTGCATACATCAACGTCTTCGCGACGTGGTGCTCGCCGTGCCGCCGGGAGCTCCCCGCCATTGCTCAGCAGGCGCAGCGGTATGGCGATCGCATCGATTTTCTGTTGGTCGACGAACAAGAGGCCGCGAGCCGCGTAAAGAGCTTCGCGGTCCAACTCGGCGTGCCGGCGCCTGTCGCCGTCGACGGCGGCCAGTTCGCGGCCACGTTCGACGTGAGCGGGCTCCCCGAAAGCATCTTCATCGATAGTCGCGGATTCGTGCGGTACATCTATCGAGGAATTATCCCCGACGTCGTGCTCGCCGCCCAACTGTCCGCGCTCGCCTTGGACGCGCGGACGTCCGTCGCAACTAGATAGCGCATCGCCAAGTCGTGATCGAGCGGCATGGCGTGGCGCCAACTGCTCGACCTGCTGTTTCCGCCTCAGTGCGCGAGCTGTAACGCGCTGGGCAGCGGGTTGTGTTCGAGCTGCGCGCCGAGCGGCGAAACGATTCGTGTCCGATTTCCCGGGCTCGCCGTTACCGCGCTGGGAGCATACGAAGACGGCCTGCGCGCGGCGGTGCTGGCGCTCAAAGATGGCCGGCGCGACGTCGCCGAGGCGCTGGGCGCCGCGGTCGCGCCGCTGGTGGCGCCACGCGCGCTGCTCGTGCCGATTCCAACGACCACAAGGCGCCGGCGCGTGCGGGGTATGGACGGCGTTTCAGTGGTCGCCGCCCACGCCGCGTCCATCGCCGGCGCCGGCGTGATCGAAGCGTTGACCCAGCGACTGGGCGACGCGCAACGAGGACGCTCCCGCACGCAGCGGCTCGCTGCCCGGGGCCGCTTTGCGTGCCACCCGGCGCGCATCGCCGGGACGCGGGTCACGCTCTTCGACGACGTTTGCACGACCGGTTCGACCCTGCGCGACTGCGCCGCCGCGCTGCGCGAGGCGGGAGGGTTCGTCGAGGATGCGGTGGTCATCGCAGTAGCGAAAAGCCGCGACCCGTGGAGAGACCCCGCCCGCAACTGACGCCGCTCGACGAGCTGTTCTTGCAGCGTGCCTACGAGCTGGCCGGCCGTGCCGTCGGGACGAGCGCGCCGAATCCGCCGGTCGGCGCGGTCGTCGTGAACGGCGGCCGGGTCGTCGGCGAGGGGTACCATCATCGCACCGGCGGCCCGCACGCGGAGGTCAACGCCCTGCGCAGCGCGGGTTCGCGGGCGCGCCATGCGACGCTCTACGTCTCACTCGAGCCGTGCGGGCACGTAGGCCGAACGCCTCCCTGCACGCAGGCCATCGCCGGCGCGGGCGTCGCGCGGGTGGTGGCAGGTACGCTGGATCCGGCCGGCCACGGCGGCGGCGCGCAGCTGCGCGAACACGGCATCGAGCTTTCCGTCGCGGGCCATGCGGCCGCGCAATCGCTGATCGAGCTCTTCGCGCGCGCGCACGCGCTGCGACGGCCGTACGTCGCGGTGAAGATGGCGATGTCGCTCGACGGCGCGGTCGCGCGCGAGCCCGGGGTGCGCGAGCCGCTCGGTTCCGAGGCGGAGCAACGTTACGTGCGCGAGCTCCGCATCGCTTACGATGCGTCGCTGGTCGGCGCCGGAACGATTCGGGTCGACGATCCGATGCTGACCGTGCGGCCGAACCACGACCGCGAGCGCCCGTACGTCCGGATCGTTGCGTGTGAAAGCGACACTGTTCCGGCCGCTAGCCGGGTCTTCGCTCCGGTCCGTGGCTATGAAAAGACGATCGTGCTCGCTCCAGGCGCGCTGCGCGCGCGGCTCGACCAGCTCGCCGGCATTGCCGAGCTGCTCGTCATCGGCGACGCGAACGTCGCGACGCTGGACCTCGCTGCGGCGATGACGGCGCTGCGCGAGCGCGGTATTCACAGCGTGCTGTGCGAGGGTGGGCCGAAGCTCGCGGCGGGACTGATCGCAGCCGGCATCGCCGATCGCTTCTACTGGGCCGTCGCGCCGCGGTTCTTGCACGCGCAGCGGGCCGTTCCCGTGCTGCGCGGCGTCGATCTCGCGTCGCGCGCCGTGCAGGCGCGCTTCGATGGCGTGGAACGCGTCGGTGACGACGTCGTGCTCTCGGGAACGTTCGGCGATGTTTAGCGGCTTGATCGCATATCGCGGCGCGGTCGTCGCGCTCGACGCGCATCCGGGGGGCGGCGCGACGCTGGCCGTGCGCTGCGAAGGGGCGCAGACGGAGCGTGCCGAGCCCAAGGATTCCATCGCGATCGACGGCGTCTGCCTGACGGCCAGGGCGATCGACGGCGAAGTCGTTTCGTTCGACGTTGTCCCGGAGACGCTCGAGTGCAGCTCGCTGGGCGAGCGCATCTCGGGCGAGCTCGTCAACGTCGAATACGCGTTGCGCGCAGGCGACCGGATCGGAGGGCACTTGGTCTACGGTCACGTCGACGCGGCGCCGCGGGTTTTGTTACGAACGCCGGAGGGCCAAGGCGAGCGATTGCGGGTCGAGACGCCCGCGCCGCTGGCGCCGATGATCGCGAACAAAGGCTTCGTCGCGCTGGATGGAGTGAGTCTCACGGTCGCGGCCGTTGGAGATGAATGGTTCGAGGTCGCGCTCATCCCCGAGACGCTGACGCGAACGACGCTCGGCGCGCGCGTCCCGGGATCTCGCGTCAATCTCGAGATCGATCCACTCGCTCGTTACGCGAGGGCCGCGGGATGACGCGCTTCGTCGACCGGCTGCCGCAGGGTGCGCGCGTCTTCGAGAGCCGGCTCCAGGTGCAGTGGGCCGACGTCGACGTCGCGGGTATCATGTACTTTGCGGCCTACCCGCGCTTCGCGGAGTACGCCGAGATGCGGCTATTTGCGGAGCTCGGGTTTCCATACGAGAGCGTGTTCAGCGAGTATGGGTTCTGGTTGCCGCGGGTCCACGTGGCGGCCGACTATCACGCGCCGGCGCTCATGAGCGACTGGCTGCGCATGCGCACGCACATCGAGCGCGTCGGATCCTCCAGCGTGCGCTGGCAGACCGTCGTCTTCAACGAGCGCACGTCCGAGCCGGGCGCGGCTCTGACGTTCGTCGTCGCCGCCATCGACGCTACGACGAAGAAGAGCCGGCCGCTTCCGCAACCGATCCGGTCGGCGCTGCTCGCATGCGTCGGGGATCCGGTCGCGCGATGACGACGACGTCGCGCGTCGCCATGCTCGTCGCTCCCAAGCAGATCGAGCTGCGGGAGGAGGCGGTGCCGGAGGCGTCCCCCGGCGGGATCGTCGTGCGAGTGAAGGCGGCGCTGACCGACGGGACGGATCTGAAGACGTTTCGCCGCGGGCATCCGAAAATGCCGATGCCGACGCGCTTCGGTCACGAATTTTCAGGCGACGTCGCCGCCGTGGGCGCGGGCGTCACCGCGTTTGCGCCCGGCGATCCCGTGATGTGCGTCCACACCGCGCCGTGCGGCGCGTGCTTCTGGTGCCGGCACGAGCAAGAGGAGCTGTGCGAAAGCATCATGTCGGCGATGGTCCTTGGCGCGTATTGCGACTACATCGCCCTGCCCAAGCGGGTCGTGGACCGCAACTGCTATCCCAAGCCGGCCGACGTGAGCTATGCCGACGGCGCGTTTCTAGAGCCGCTCTCGTGCGTCATGCACTCGCTGGCGATGCTGGCGCCCGCTCCTGGTTCGACCGTGGTCGTGCTCGGCAACGGAGGCTTCGGAATTCTGCACGGGTTGCTGCTGCGGCGACAGGCCGTCGACGTGCTGCTCTTCGGCCGGCGCGCCGAACGCGTTGCGTTCGCGCGCGACCTTGGGCTCGAAAGCTACTATCCCGGCGCGGTGGCGATGCGCGACGTCATTCTCGAGCGCACGAATGGCCGCGGCGCCGACGCCGTGATCGAGTGCACGGGCAGTCCGGAAATGTGGGAAGGCGCACCGTCGTATGTCCGGCGCGGCGGCGTGGTCTCGTTCTTCGCCGGCCTGCCGAGCGAGGTGCGCGTTTCTTTCGCTGCGGAGCGACTGCATTACGACGAAGTCCGGCTGCTGGCTCCCTTCCACTTCACGCCGACGGACGTCCGAGCAGCATACGAACTGATCGCCGAGCACGCGCTGCCGCTGCGGAGACTGATCACGCACACGGCGCCGCTGAGCGAGATCGTCGAGGTCTTCGCGCGGCTCGACGCGGGCGAGGGACTGAAGGCGTTGATCGAGCCGTGAGCCCGCGCACGATGCGGGCCGCGGTGCTGTACGACGTGGACGACGTGCGCGTCGAGCGACGCCCGGTTCCCGAGCTCGGCGAAGGCGAGCTGCTCGTGCGGACGATGGCTAGCGGCATCTGCAGCGGCGACGTCATGCCCTGGTACATTCGGCGTAAGGCACCGCTCGTGCTCGGTCACGAGCCGGCGGGTATCGTCGCCGAGATCCGCGGTAGCAGCTCGTTCGCGGTCGGCGATCGCGTGTTCGTGCATCACCACGCGCCGTGCTTCGAGTGCGCCGCATGCCGTCGCGCAGAGTACGTCCAGTGCGCCACCTGGCGTGCTACGAAGATCGAGCCGGGCGGCATCGCCGAATACTTTCGCGTGCCCCGAGAAAATCAACGGGACACGCTGCGGCTTCCCAGCGGCGTTGCGTTTGCCGATGCCGCGCTGATCGAGCCGCTGGCGTGCGTCGTGAAGTCGCTGCGCCGCGGCGGGGCCGCCGCCGGCGAGCGCGTGTACGTGATCGGCCTCGGTGTGATGGGGCAGCTGCACGTGTTGGCGGCGCGCCGAATGGGATGCGAGGTGTTCGCCAGCGACTTCATCGCGTCTCGCCGCGACATCGCGGCGCGCAACGGAGCTGTCGCATTCCCCCCGCACGACGCCGGCCGCGTGCTCGGTGCCGGCGCTGCCGTCGTGATCTGCGGGCCGGGAACCGCTCAGGCAATGGCGCACGCGTTCGAGTGCGTCGCGCCATCCGGCAGCGTCGTGATGTTCACGCCGTTTCCGCCGGACGAGCCGGTGACGGTTCCGTCGGAACGGTTTTACTTCGGCGATCTCCGCGCGGTCGCGAGCTACTCGGCGGGACCCCAAGACACGCGCGCCGCGCTCGACCTGATCCAAGAAGACGTCGTTTCCGCCGACAAGGTCGGCGCGACGCTCGTCGAGCTCGACGACGTTCCTCGCGCCTATCGCGACTTGGCGGAGGCGCGCATCGTCAAGCCGATCGTGCGCTTCGCTCAGCCCTCGGCGTAGATCGGCGGCGCCGGCTCGACCGGCGGTAGCACGACGTCGTCCGCGCGCGACGTGACGCGCCATGCGATCGCCAGCGAGACGGCATAGAGCGCCGCCGCGAGCAGCCACGGAGCGCCGATCAGACCCGCCGAACGCCACGGCCCGGCGAACTGCGCGAACATCAGGGTGAAGATCGACGGGCCGATCAGCATCGAGATGCCGCGCACCGAACCGAGCGCGCCCTGCAGCTGCCCCTGTTCGGCCGCGCTCACCCGCCGGGTCATGAGCGCTTGCGATGAAGCCTGGTACATCGGGAGCGATATGATCACCGCGGCGACGAGGAAGAGGATACCGTTACCGGCTCCCATCAGCGCCAGGCCCGCCAC
Organism: Vulcanimicrobiota bacterium; assembly: GCA_963756165.1. Lineage (GTDB taxonomy): Bacteria > Vulcanimicrobiota > Vulcanimicrobiia > Vulcanimicrobiales > Vulcanimicrobiaceae > Cybelea. The sequence goes on from CAVWMO010000009.1 coordinate 23,595, forward strand.
CGCTACCACGAGGCTCGCTAACAGCGTGCGCCGTTCGCCCAGGCGCGCGACGACGGGGCGCACCATGGTTGCCTGATTGATCGCCGCGACCGTGCCGACGAGCGCGAGCGTGAGTCCGACGCTTCCGGTGCTCCAGCCGAACGCTGCGATGCAATAGATCACCCAGACGTTCGGAAACACCTCGTGCGCGAGATAGGTGATGAAGTTCACCCACGTAAGGCCCCCCAGCTCGTGATGGGAACGCAGCAGCGCGAGCGAACCGATCGGATTCGCGCGCTTCCACTCGAGGCGCCGCGTGCGGTTCTCCGGAGCGAGCGACTCGGGCAGCACGAACAGCCCATACAGCGTGTTGAGCAGAGCGAAGACCGCCGCGGCCCAAAACGTCAGCCGCGGATTGACGTTGCCGACGATGCCGCCGATCGCGGGGCCGAGCACGAATCCGAGCCCGAAGGCGCTGCCGATCATGCCGAACGCCGCGGCGCGCTTCTCGGGCGGATTCACGTCGGCGATGTATGCTCCGGCCGCGGTCATGTTCGCCGTCGCGATGCCCGAGAGCAGTCGGCCCGCGAACAGCCAGCCGAGGTTCGGCGCCAGCGCCATGATCGCGTAGTCGACGATGGCTACGGCATTCGACAGCAAGATCACGGGTCGCCGTCCGACGCGATCGGAGAGCATCCCCAGCAGCGGCGAGCAGAAGAACTGCATTAGCGCCCACACCGTGGCGAAGAGCCCGATGATTTCGGCGGCGTACGCGAAGTTATTGCCGACGAAGCTCGCGATCAGCTTCGGTAGCACCGGACCGATCATGCCGAACGTCAGCATGTCGATGAGTACGGTGATGAAGATGAAGATCGTCGCGCCGCGTCGCGCGTTATTCGGCCGCATCATACACGAACTTCAACCAGAGATCGACAGCGCGATTGATTCGGGCGCGCTCGCCGGTCGCTAACAGATCGAGCAAGAATCCACGGAAGCCGGCGATCAGCAGCGTTCCCAAGGCCTCGGCCTTCCGGCGCGTGTAGCCAGGCAGCATCGTGCAGCCCTCGAGCGCCGCGAGCCACCCGTGGACCGACGCTTCGAGGTACCCCGGAAGTCTCGTCTTGTCGCGGAGCGCAAGCGTATAGATCTCGAACGAGAGCTGGGTGAGCGGTTCCCACTCCGGCTTGCTCCACTCGCGCCACAACGTAAGTGCCACGGCGCGCGGAGAGAGGTCCGAGAGTTTGAGCGAAGCCATCATCGCCTGCTGCCGGGCGCGGCCGCGCCCGACGATCTCGACAATGAGGTTCTCCTTCGATCCAAAGTAGTACAGCAAGACACGCGGACTCGATTTCAGGGCCTTCGCAAGCGGACGCAACGACAGCTCCGCCAGACCGTGGCGGCACACGTAGTCGACGGCCCGCTCCAGCAGCTCGGCGCGCCGCGCCTCGTCGGCGGTTCTCGACACGGCCCATCCTAACATATTTGAAACAGTTGTTTCAAGTATGCAATACGGCAGGGCTACGAACGCTCGGCCAGCATGCTTGCAGATAAGCATGCCGAGAAGGAATTAAGGCGCTATACGGCCGAGGGAACGGCACTTTGCGAGGAGGATGCAATCACCGAGGCGCTGGCCAGTTCCGCGGAAGCTACGTCGCGGTCGTCGCGCTAAGTCTTGAGTTCGTCGCGGGCTGTCGGGGGACTGGCGGCGGAGCGTCGAGCGCGATCCGCAACATACGTTACGGTCGTTTTTACCATACCGATGTCGTAGCGCCGTCCAAGCGAGTTCTCGATGACATCGCGGACGGCAACCTGGCCAACGTTGTTTGGGTGACACCCCCGACGCGCTCGTCCGACCATTCCGGCGAGACCAACGGCTCAGGGCCCTCCTGGGTCGCGAGCATCGTCAACGCGATCGGCGAAAGCCGATACTGGGACAGCACCGCGATCTTCATCACGTGGGACGACTGGGGAGGTTGGTACGATCACGTCGCGCCGCGGCAATTCAACGCCTACGAGCTGGGATTCAGAGTTCCGCTCATCGTCGTGTCGGCGTACGCAAGACACCATCACGTCTCGCACGTCGAGTATGAGTTCGGCAGCATCCTGAAGTTCACGGAAAAGGCGTTCGGGCTTATGCCGCTCCATACGACCGATGTGCGTTCGGCAGATCTGTCCGACTGTTTCGACTTCTCGCGGCCGCCCACGCGCTTTAAGCGCGTGAGCGCGCCGCTAGGACGCGATTACTTCTCGTCGCAACCTGACTCAAATGAGGATCCTGACGACGACTGGTAAAATTACACTAATTACGGAGGTGTCCCGATGCGCTTGAGGATTGGACCGGCATGGATCGTTCCGTTTGCGGTATTCGCCGCGAGTCTGGCGGCGTGCAGCAACGCCGGGTTCGCTCCGGGCACGAGCGGCGTAACGTCGCAGATCCCGAACGGGCCGCTCTCGATGGAGCGGGCCGCGGCGCGAATGCGCGCGCTCGGCGGCGCCGCGGCCTCGAAGGCGCCGCACGGCGGTGCCGGCTATCCCGTCACGGCGGTCCCGCGCGTGCAGGTGCCGGGCGAGGCGCCTTGCGTGGATCTTCTGTTCACGCCGCATACGCCGCCGCTCACGAAGGGCGATCTCCCGGTCGGCAAGTTTGCCGACTATAAGGATCATCCGTTCCACTACAAGCCGCCGGCGAACTGTCCGGGTCCGTATGCCAAGATCGTCTTTAGGATGCACTTCAGGGTCTCGAAGGGCGTGCAGTACGACCGGACCGGCGCCGTCTGGGTCGGCGCGACCAACATCTTTTTCGGGACGACGGCGGAGCCCGGCTCGAACGCGAGCCCTGACTGGAACGTCGAGCGCGACGTGTCGGAATACGCGCCGACCTTCACCGGGAAGTCCACCGGTCAGGCATCGGTGTACAACGTCGTGAACTCGACATACACGGGCATCATCTACGGAACGGCGGAGCTCGACTTCTATCCCGCCACGTCGCACTATCCGGCCGCCAAAGCCGCCGATGCGGTTTATCCGTTATCCGCCGGCTCGACCGGCGGGTACGTCGACCTGAACGGTCCGTCGAATCAGATGACCGGCACGTTCACGTTTCCGACCAACGTCGAGGCCGCATATCTCGACGTGTTCCTCGAGTCGCAGGGTTCGGACGAGTTTTGGTACACGTGTTTCCCCAACGATCTCGCGTCGAAGCTCAACAACTGCGGCAACACTGCATTTCGCGAGGGCGAGGTGAGCCTGGACAGTCAGCCCGCGGGCGTCGTTCCGGTCTATCCGTGGATCTATACGGGCGGCATCGACCCGTACCTGTGGATACCGATCCCCGGGGTAGAGACGCTCAACTTCGTGCCTTACCGCATCGACTTGACGCCCTTTGCTGCGCAGCTGGACGACGGCAACCCGCACACGATCGCCGTGTCGGTCTACAACGACGACAACTACTTCGCGGCCAACGCGGCATTGCTCGTCTACGAGGATCACGGCACGAAGGTCGTAACGGGGAAGCTGCTCAGCGACGGCACGCCGGGAGCGCCGCACGAGCATGTTGACGAGGATGTGAAAACCACGACGAGCGGCACGAAGGGGACGATCTTCACGGGTGCGGATCACCCGGTTCGGCTGAGCGGCTACGTGATGACGTCGAAGGGACGGATCGACACCAACGTGGCGCAGAGCATTCATTTCACGAACAATCAGAAGATCGACGTGACGTCGAGTGATTTCTTGCAGGACATCAAACAGCTCACGACCGTCGTCTCGAGGACGACGACGAGGGCGAACGGTCATACGGAGATTGCGCGCGAGAACCGCACCTGGCCGTTAACCCTGAACTACGACTACGTCGCGAGCGGCAGCACCGCCACGCAAACGACCGCGGTAACGCAGGTCAAGGACGAGAGCGGCAACTATTTCAGGATTCCCTGGGACCTGCTGAACTCGATTCAGTCTTCAGACACCCTGACGATTACGCCGACCGGCTTCACGCCGTCCAACGGCAAGAGTCAGCAGCAATATAAGCTGCATAAGATCCAGGGCTACAACTGCTACGACGAGGTGCTCAAATCGGCGAACTACGTGATCGTCTCGCACATGAAGGGCTGCTAGGTATTTCATCTCACTTTTGAGCGGCCGAACCGTCGGGCCAGTGGGCACCGGAATAGCGCCGCGCCGGAATCGCCTTGACATTTGTGCAAACGATATACATTGCTCACCAAAATGCCACCCTGTTGGCACTCTCATCCGGTAGGCTTGGAGCATGGAAACGCCCACCACGCTCCTCGAAGCCGTCACCTATTTTGCAGACCCCGACCGGGCTCACGCTTACGCTGTTTGGCTTCGATGGCCGAATGGCGTAGCGTGTCCCAAGATGGGCTGCGGCTCCGCTAACGTCCAGCCGATTAAGACGCGCCGCACCTGGCGCTGTAAAGAGTGCAAGTGGGAGTTTTCCGCCAAGGTCGGGACGATTTTACGAAGTCCTCGAACATTCCGTTCACCAAATGGTTTCCGGCGATCTGGTTCCTTGCCAACACCAAGAACGGAACGTCCTCGCACGAACTTGGCCGCGCCCTTGGCGTGACGCAGAAAACGGCGTGGTTCATGCTCCACCGCATCCGCGAGGCAATGGCTGCGACCGATGACCGTATGTTCGACGGCGAGATTGAAGCGGACGAAACCTTCGTGGGTGGTCGGAAGAAGTGCAACGATGGTCACGGGACTTGGATTCCGCAAGATGAAGCACGGGCCGACCGAAGGCAAGACGATGGTGTTCGGTATGGCCGAGCGCAACGGGCGCGGCAAGAGTCGCGTCAAGGCGATGGTCGTCAATGGGCCGCAAGCGGTCGCGAGTTGACTCCCGCATATGCGCGCTAACGTGTTTCCCGGCTCCGCGATCTACACGGACGCCCTGCTTTCGTATCGGAGACCTCCCGGACTACCAGCACCGATTCATTGACCACGCCGTCACCTACTGCGAAGGGTCGTGTTCACACGAACACCATCGAAAACTTTTGGTCGTGCCTGAAGCGGACGCTCCACGGAACCTATATCGCTCCGCGTCCCTTCCACCTGGACGCCTACGTTGACGAGCAGGTGTTCCGCTTCAACGCTCGCGAGGGTTCGGACGCTGAGCGTTTCCTTGCGACTGTGAAAGAACACGGACGGGAAGCGGCTCTACGTATAAGACGCTGATCTGCGCGAACCCGTCGTTCCGCGCCGGACAGCTTGGCCCTATTCATCGGGTTCAAGGCGCTCCTTTGGCTCAAACGCCTCCTCAACAGATTCCTCTGCCTCCTGAACGTCCTTCTTAACGACGGAGAACAGCTTGCGAGCGAGGTCCTCGAATCGCTCCATTGGCGATTTATCGTCAGGCACTTCGTTCATCCTGGAAACCCAAGAGGCACGGAACAGGGGCTTTCAAGTGACGGAAGTCCTGGGCGGAAGCGAGTGGTTTCGACCTCCTTCCATTTCGTTGCGTCCATGGGTAGAACGCGCCACCATCGCTGGCGCCCTTTTTCGTCGCCAATTCCATCGCAAAACTCTATGTTTAGCGACAACCAATTGACCTCTTTTGGATTCGTAATACCCTTAACGACAACCGGCAGAATGCCATCCACGGGCTTGCCTCGCCGCACTTCCTCTAGGCGGACGCGATTCATTATGAAATGTTCGGGTAAATACGTGTAGCAATCTCTCGCTCCGTTGACGTAGAGACGGAAGCCGTTGTTGCTCACTACCTCGACCTCTAAGGCGGCTCCGTATGTGGTCGTTGCGGAGGCGCGAAAGCCACTGCACGCGCTCGGCGCGCCATTATTGCCTATTTGCAAAACGATCACAAAGAAAAGGTCGGGGGCGGTCGGCGGACTAGGAAACTGAATCTCCAAAATCTGTGCGAAGAACCTCGCAAATTGGCTATCGTCATGGGTGTCTGCATTTGGACTATCCGCTGTCACGGCAGCACGTGGAATCCTGTCCGGTGACATAAGAAATCCAGTGACTAGAGTCGCTACTCCCAAGGCAAGCAAAACTCCCCAAGAAGGCGCGCTGAATGTTACAAGTCCATACACAATAAGTATGAGGAATGGCGGCACAACGCGCCAACGCCAATGCCAAAAGAATACCGCCAGCCCGGCTAGCCCCATGATCGCAACTGCAATAAAGCCGCCCATGAAGCCGCTGTTTTGCCAAAGCCGGTGATTGGAGAGCCCCGCCTGAAGCATCGGGAACGCAACAAATAGCGCGGCGGAAAGTCCGGAGCCGTAATCCCAACGAGCTGGCCGCATCTTGATTTATTGAACCCCCCAAGACGACCAACCCCCACCCGCTTCATTGGGAAAAATCTCCCTGGTGAGGATTCGATATCGTCTTGACATTTGTCAAGTAGCAGGTAGTCTAGAGACCTATGGGCAGCTTTGCAGACGCGCTAAACGGCGCGATGGAGGGTGCCGGCCTATCGGCGGCTGAGGTAGCTGAGGAGTCGGGGCTCACCGAGTCCGCAATCTCGCTGCTGCGGGCCGGACGGCGCGAGCCCTCGTACCGGACGCTGCAGCGCCTGAGTCAGGTGCTTCCCGAGCTCGGCGAGCAGCCGCCCGGGCGCCACGGCCCCTTCGACACGATCGCGGACGCGATCGCCGACATACGCGCGGGCAAGATGGTCGTCGTGCTCGACGACGAGGATCGCGAGAACGAGGGCGATCTCGTGATGGCGGCCCAGATGGTCACGCCCGCATCCATCAACTTCATGCGCAAACACGCCGGCGGCCTGATCTGTGTGCCGATGGTCGGAGCTCGGCTGGACGAGCTTCACATCCCGCAGATGGTGCGTGACAACACCGCTGTTCATGAGACCGCCTTCACGGTGTCGGTCGAGGCGCGCGGGATGACGACGACGGGGATTTCGGCGCACGACCGCGCCGCGACGATCAAGAGGCTGCTCGATCCCGAAGCGAAGCCCGCCGATTTTCTGCGGCCCGGACACACCTTTCCACTACGAGCGCGCGAGGGTGGCGTGCTCGTGCGCGCCGGCCAGACCGAGGCATCCGTGGACCTCGCGCGACTGGCCGGCTTATATCCGGCCGGCGTCATCTGCGAGATCATGGCCGACGACGGAACGATGGAACGCCTCGAGGGTCTGCGTGCTTACGCCGATGGCCACGGCCTCAAGCTCGTGACCGTCAAGGATCTCATCGCTTATCGCATGCGCACCGAAAAGCTCGTAAACAAGATCGCCGAGTTCGATCTGCCGACGACCCTCGGTGAGTGGAAGGGCGTGGCGTACAACACGAGCATCGACGAGAACACCCACGTGGCACTCGTGATGGGCGAGATCGGCGACGGAAAGGAGATTCTCGTTCGCGTCCATTCGGAGTGCATGACGGGCGATGCGCTGCACTCGATCCGGTGCGACTGCGCGGCGCAGCGCGACGGGGCCATGCGTGCGATCGCACAGTTGAAGGGCGCGGCGTACTTACTCTACCTACGTCAGGAAGGCCGGGGCATCGGCCTTGCGAACAAGCTGCGCGCGTACGAGCTGCAAGACCGCGGCGCCGACACGGTCGAGGCGAACCTCGCTCTCGGGCTGCCGGCCGACAAGCGCGACTACGGGATCGGGTCACAAATCCTCGTCGATCTCGGCGTGCGCGAGATGCGGCTGATCACGAACAATCCCAAGAAGATCTTCGGCCTCGAGGGGTACGGCCTCAAGATCGTCGGGCGCGTGCCGCTTCAGACGACGCCGACGGCGCACAACAAGCACTATATCGCGACGAAACGCTCGAAGCTGGGCCACATCCTCGACGAGGAGGCCGCGTCGTGAAGGCCAACGGCGCGCGCAAGCCGGCGCCGCCCGACTGCGCCGGCCGGCGCTTCGCGATCGTCGCGGCGCGCTTCTATCCCGAGATTGCCGATCGGCTCGTCGAGGGGGCGAAGAAAGCGCTGCGCGAGTGCAGCGTTGCCGCCGACTACGTCAGCGTCTACGACGTCTCCGGATGTTTCGAGGTGCCGGTAGCCTGCCGCAATTTGATCGAGACCGACCGGTTCGACGCGCTCGTCGCGCTCGGGGCCGTGGTCCGCGGCGAGACGCCGCATTTCGATTTCGTCGCAGGAGAGTGTGCCCGCGGCATCATGGACGTGCAGCTCGCGACCGGCGTTCCGATCGGCTTCGGCATCCTCACGACGGAAAATCTGGCGCAGGCGGAGGAGCGCGCCGATCCAAAACGCGGCAACAAGGGCTATGCGGCGGCGCTCGCGGCCGCGTCGCTTCTCAGCGTGACCTCGAATATTCCACGAGCCGGCTTTCGATGACGTCGTTCGAGCCGGTCACCTGGGACGGCGATGCCGTCGCCTATCTCGATCAGCGGCTGCTGCCGCACGAAGTGCGCCTCGAGCGAGCGGTAAGCGTCGAAGACATCGAGGGCGCCATCAAGAGCCTCGCGGTGCGCGGGGCGCCGTGCATCGGCGTGTTCGGTGCGTACGGCACGGCGCTGCTGCGTCGAACGATCGGCGACGACGAGCTCTTTGCTCAAGCCGCTCGGCGCGTGCGCGATGCACGGCCTACCGCCGTGAATCTGGCGTGGGCCGTCGACCGGGTTCTCGCGGCCGCCGACCCGCTGGAGGAAGCGCGCGCGATCCACCAAGAGCAGATGGCGATCGACGCGGCGATCGCCGAGCACGGGCTCGAGCTGATCGGGAAGGGCGCACGCATCCTGACGCATTGCAATACCGGACCGCTCGCCACGGGCGGCGCGGGCACGGCCCTGGGCGTGATCATCGCGGCACATCGCGCGGGGAAGAAACCGCGGGTTTTCGTGGATGAGACGCGCCCGCTGCTGCAAGGCTCGCGCCTGAACTACCTCGAGCTTCGTCAGGCGGGCGTCGACGCCGTGCTGATGGTGGACGCGGCTGCCGCGATCGCGATGAAGCGGCAGCGCATCGATGCGGCGATCGTCGGCGCGGACCGCATCGCGGGCAACGGCGACACCGCGAACAAGATCGGGACCTACGCGCTGGCCATCCTCGCCGCACATCACGGTATTCCGTTTTACGTCGCCGCGCCACGCTCGACGTTCGACTTCAGCCTGGAGAGCGGCGACGCGATCCCGATCGAGGAACGCGCCGCGGATGAGGTGGCGGCATTCGCGGGCACGCGCGCGGCGCCGGAGGGCGCGGTCGTGTACAATCCCGCATTCGACCTGACGCCTGGCCACCTCGTCACGGCGTTCGTTACGGAGTCCGGCATCGTGCGCCCGCCCTACCGTGAGTCGATCGCCGATTTGGAGTTTCGGCCTGAAATTTTACGACTTTCTCGATAAAGAGCCGGCCATCGGCAAGCTCGTCATCGTTGAGGGCACGGAGCGCGTGCTGGCCGACCGCGCGTTGGAGGTCGTGCTGGATCGCGTCCTGCCCTCCGCAGTGCGCGATCTAAACCTGGCGCGCTTCGCCGCCGAAAGCCTCTCCGACGCCGCGCCGGTGCGCGAGGCCGTGCAGGCGATGCCGTTTCTTGCCGACCGCCGCGTCGTCGTCGTCACGGACACGCAGACGATGCGCTCGGCGCCGCGTCAAGAGCTCTGGGACGCCGCGCAAAACGTGCCCGACGGCAACACGCTCGTGCTGCTCGATCTGTTGTCGCCGCGCGCGCAGCGCCCGGCGCCGTTCGGCACGCTGGCCGGCCGCGCCGCGCTGCGCGTCGACACGACGGCGAGCGAAGAGACGCGCGAGCGCTTCGTACGCGAGACGCTCGAACGAATCGAGGCGAAGGCGGAGCCGCGCGTCGTCGACGAGCTCGTGCGCAGTTCGGCGGATTTAGCCGCCGTGCGCAACGACCTCGAAAAGCTCGGGCTCGCAGGCAAGCGCATCACGATCAAGGATCTCGAGCGTGAGGCACTGGCCATCGAGGACCCGAAGGCCTACAAATACGCGAGCGCGCTGGCGGAAGGCCGGATCGCCGAAGCGCTCGCCATCGCGCACGAATCTTTTTCGGGCGACCCGCGCGGTGCCGCGGTGCCGCTGCTCCACGCGCTCGCGACGGAGTGCAACTACATCTGGGAGCTCGCGCGTCCCGGCGGCGAGCTGCCATCGCGCGCTCGCTGGCGCGAGCGCTTCCTTCGACCGGTCGCTCGCCGCGTCGGCGAACGCCGCGCGCGCATCGCGTACGAGCGCGCCGTGCGCGGCCTGGAAGCGATCGTCACCGGGCGCGCCGGAAGCGACCCCGACGATCACCGCGCGCTCGTGGATCGCATCAGCATCGAACTGTCCAAGATGTCCCGTTAGATACTCCACTTCCAGGCGTTCCAGGCTTGGTTCGACGGGTTCGGGTCGAAGCCGTGGAGGTCGACACTGATCGCGTCCAGACCGCGCTGCCACCAGAAGAAGACGAGCGGGATTGTCGATCGAGAGCAGGCGTTCGATGCGCGAGTACGCGCGCTTGCGCGCGGCGGTACCGTAGTTCGCGAGCGCCGCAGCCTGCGCGGCGTCCATCGCCGCACTGCAATACCGGCTGTCGTTGTAACCGTGTGGCGGCTGATTGTCGCACGTGAACTGCGACGAATCGTCGGGATCGATCCCCGAGAACCACGGGTACAGAATGAGGTCGTACTTTCCGCCGTGCATGATGCCGCCCATGCCCTGCGGCGCGTACAGGATGTCCTGCGGAAAGTACTTGATCTCGACGACGATCCCGATGCGGCGCAGCGCCGCCTGAACCAAGAGGCTCTCCGAGCGATGCAAGGCGGTCTGCGTGTCGGTAACGAGCAGCAGCTCGAGCGGGCGTCCGTCCTTTCGTGCGATGCCGTCGGGGCCGGCGACCCAGCCGGCGCGTGCCAGCAGTTTCACCGCCGCCGCGGGATCGTACGGGACGGCCTGGACTGCAGGATCGAACGCCCACATCCAATTGGGCAAATCCTCCGTCGCTATCGTCACCTGGCCGAACGTCAGCTGCCGCGTCAGCGACGCCTTGTCGATCGCAGCGCCGATGGCGCGACGCACCAGCGGATCTGCGAGGATCGGGTGTGCCAGATTGAACATCACGCCCTCGTAGCCGTTGACGTTCGTCCAGACGATGCGCGCGTCCGGAACCGATCGCAAGACCGGGTACGTCTGCAGCGACGGCTGGAAGAAGTAGTCTATGGCGTGCGTGCGCAGCAGGTTGATCGCAGTGTCCTCGTTGGGCACGACGCGAACCTCGACGCGGTTGAGGCCGGGCTTCCCCGCAAAGAAAGTGGGGTTCGCAGTGAACGTAATGCTGTCGCCATGCCGCCACGCCTCGAACCGAAACGGCCCGTCGCTCACCGTCGGCGCTCCGTCGAACGGGATGCGATTGATGTCCGGATAGCGCGCGAGGACGTGGGCCGGTACCACGTCGTACGGCTGATCGCTCTCGGCGAAGAAAGTGTTGACGAACGGGGCGAACGGCCGATGCAAATGAACGACGACTGTGTGCGCGTCGGGCGCGTCGATGGAACGAATGTCGTCGTAGCCGTGTCGCGACACGACGTCGTTGTTCGGATTCATAATGGCTTGCCACGACCAGATGACGTCGCGCGCGGTGACCGGCACCCCGTCGGTCCAGCGCGCGTTCCGATGGAGCGAGTAGCGAATCGTCAGGCCGTCACGGCTGATGCCGCCGTTGGCCTGATTCGGCACGGCCGTCGCGAGCATCGCCACCGGATTTCCGCGGCGATCGGCGGAGAGCAGCGGCTCGAACATGAGACGATCGACGAAGCCTTCTCCCGTGGTCGCGAAGAGAAGCGGGTTGAGATTCTTCGGCTCGAAACTGATTGCGACGCGCAACACGCCGGGCTTCGTCCACGAGTGGCGCCCGTTCGACTCGGGTCCACTTTTCGCGCAGCCCGCGGCAACGAGCGCCGCGGCTAACAGAAACGCGGTCGTCACCTTCATGCTGGTGCACTACGGTGACGAGGCCGCCGCTTCCCGTGAGGCGAACGCACGCAAGAGTTCATGGACTATAACACGTACGCCTCGCCGTTTTCCTGGAGATATGGCCGTGCGGAGCTGCGCTCGCTCTACTCGGAGCAGACGCGCCGCCGGCTGTGGCGAGCGGTATGGGTCGCGCTGGCCGAAGCCCAATCCGCGCAAGGCCTCATTGAAGAGGCCGAACTCGAAGATCTTGCGCGCGCATGCCGCCAACATCGACATCGAGGCCGCGCTCGAGATCGAGCGCACGATTCATCACGATCTGATGGCCGAGATTCGCGTCTTCGCCTAGCAGGCAAAGCGCGGCGGCGGAAAGCTGCATCTCGGTGCGACCTCGATGGACGTCGAGGACACGGTGGAGACGTATCGGCTGCGCCTCGCGCTTTCGTACGTTGGCGAGAATCTCGGGCGTCTGCTGGCCGCGTTCGGTGAGAAGATTCGCGCCCATGCCGACCTGACGTGCATGGGATTTACGCATCTGCAGCCGGCCGAACCGACCACGCTGGGCTATCGGCTGGCGTCGTACGCGCAAGATCTCCTGATCGACGATGAAAATCTACGCTTCGTCTTCGAGAACCTCACGACGAAGGGACTGCGCGGCGCGGTGGGAACGGCCGCGTCATACGAGCGCCTGTCGAACGAGGCCGGCGGTGCGGCTCAGGTCGAGGCATACGTGTTGGAGCGGTTCGGTCTGCAGCGCTCGCGAGATCAGCACGCAGACCTATCCGCGCAAGCTCGACTACCTCGCGCTATCGGCCCTGGCCGGGCTCGGCGCGTCGCTCTCGAAGTTCGCAGCCGACGTCCGCATCCTCAGCAGCCCGGGCTTCGGTGAGCTCGCGGAGCCGTTCGGGCGCTCGCAAGTCGGCAGCTCCGCCATGCCGTTCAAGCGCAATCCGATTCTTTCGCGAACGCATCGGCTCGCTGGCGAGGCTACTCCCGTCGTATGCGGAGGTCGCATGGAAAAACGCCGCGACGAACTTTCTGGAGCGCACGCTGGACGACAGCGCCAACCGGCGCACGGTGCTGCCCGAGGCGCTTCTCTGCGCGGACGAGATCGTGACGCTCGCTCGCACGGTGGTCGAGGGGCTGCGCGTCGACGAACGTCGCATCGGCGCCAATCTGCGCGCGTACGCGCCCTTCGCCGGAACTGAAGCGGTGATGATGGAGGCCGTGCGAGCCGGCGGAGACCGTCAGCGGTTGCACGAAGCCCTGCGCGGTGCATCGATGGAGGCGTGGGCGGCGGTTGGGCGAGGGGAAGATAACCCGCTGTCGGTTCTGCTTTCCGAGGAACGCGAGTTGACCGCCTTCGTGGACCCGGCCGAGATTCGGCGGCTGCTCGACCCGAGCGGCTACGTGGGCACCGCGCCGCAACGCGCGCGCCTGCTCGCGGACCGCATCGAGCGCATGCAACCTTTCCCGCGCCAAACCGAGGTACGGGTGACGTGAACAAAGGCATAGAGATTGCGCGCGGCAAGACCAAGGTGCTGTACGAGAATCCCGGTCAGCCGCATCAGCTCGTCGTGGCGCAGACCGATCAGATCTCGGCGGGCGACGGCGCGCGGCGCCACTCAATCGGCGGCAAGGGACGCCTCGCCGCGCAGACGACGGCCCGGGTCTTCAGGCTGCTCAATCTCTGCGGTCTGCCGACGCACTATCTCAACGGCGGCGAAGACGACGACGACAACGAGATGGTCGTCCGCCGCGCCAACATGATCCCGCTCGAGGTCGTGATGCGCGGCGTCGCCGCGGGCTCGTTCGTCAAGCGCAACCCGAGCGTCGCGCGCGGCACGCTGCTGGTCCCGCGGGTCATCGAGTTCTTCCTCAAGGACGACGCGCAGCACGACCCCATGATCTCTCCCGACGAGATCGTCGCGCAGAGCATCGCCGCCCCGCAGGAGATCGGCGTAATGACCGAGCTGGCGCGGCTCACGTTCGACATCCTCTCGCATGCGTGGCGCAGGCGCGACGTGCTGCTCGTCGACCTGAAGATCGAGTTCGGCCGCCTCGCCGGCGGCGAGAATCAGGGGCAGCTCGTGATCGCCGACGTGATCGACAACGATTCGTGGCGCATCTGGCCGCAGGGTCGGGAAGAGCTGATGCTCGACAAGCAGATATACCGCAACCTCCAGAACGTCGACGACGCCGCGCTAGCGAACGTGAAGGGAGCGTACGAACGCGTCGCCGACCTCGTCGGGACGTTTCCCGTGATGCGGCCCGGGATGGCCGCGGTGATCGCCGACGCGCCGTCGCGGGTCGAACGCGCGAACGAGATCGTCGCCGCGCTCGGACAGCTCGGCGTGCCGACGGTCCGGCACGTCGCCAGCCCCGCGACGACGCCGGGTTACGTGCTGCAGCTAATGCAGCAGCTCGAGGCCAGCTTCGCGCGTCTCATCGTCGTCGCCGTGGGCGAGAACGACCTGCTGCGCTCGATGCTGGATGCAAACTCGTCGGCGCCCGTGCTCGACGGCGGCACCGAGACGCAGCGCCTGATCACGCAGTGCGCGAAACTCTTCGGGCTGGAAGATACCGTGCTATACGGCCGCACGCTCTTGATGCAGGCCAACGCGCGCTCGTCGGTCGCACACGCCGACGCCTCGCTGCAGCAGCAGCAGCCGATGCCGGCGGGTGCCGCGATTGGTTAGTTCCGGCGTATCCGGAACTGCAACGTCGCGCTGCGCGACGACGAGCTTGCGCGGATCGAGGAGCGGCTGGGCCGCGAGCCGACCGCGGTCGAGCTGCACGCGTTCGACGCGCAGTGGAGCGAGCATTGCAGCTATAAATCGAGCCGCCACCATCTCAAGCGTCTTCCGACCAGCGGCGCGCGCGTCGCGTTGGGCCCGGGCGAGGATGCGGGCATCCTGCATCTCGGCGTGATAAACGGCGAGCGCTACGGCGTAGTCGTGGCGCACGAGTCCCACAACCATCCGTCGCAGGTCGTTCCGTTCGAAGGCGCGGCGACCGGCGTGGGCGGCATCGTGCGCGACGTGCTCTGCATGGGCGCCGACGTGATCGGGATTGCCGACGCGCTGCGTTTCGGATCGGTGGAGGGTGCGCATCAAGCGTACGTCGCGCAGAGCGCCGTGGACGGCATCGGCGCTTACGGCAATGCGATCGGCGTGCCCAACGTCGCCGGCGACGTCTACTTCGACGCGGCTTCGACGAGAATTGTCTCGTCAACGTCGTCGCGCTCGGCATCGTGAAAGAGAACGAGATCATCCACTCCCAAGCGCCCAAGGGTGCCGACGGATGGGAGATCGTGCTCGTCGGGAAGGCGACCGATCCCAGCGGATTCGGGGGCGCCTCGTTCTCGTCGCTCGCGCTCGACTCGGACGACGCCGAGCTCAACAAGGGTGCGGTCCAGGTGCCGGATCCGTTCCTCGAAAACGTGCTCATGCGCGCGAGCTATCGCGTGTTCAAGCTGCTGCGCGAGCTGAAGATCACCGCGGCGTTCAAGGATCTCGGAGCCGGCGGCATCATCGGGTGTTCCGCCGAGATCACGGCGCATGGCGGTTACGGCGCGCAGATCGATCTCGACTCCGTCAACGTCGCGGTTGAAGGCATGCCTCCGGAGGTCGTCGCGGTCGGCGAGACCCAGGAGCGGCTGCTCTGGGTCGTGCCGCCCGAGATCGCGCCGGAGGTGCTGCGAATCTACAACGAGGACTTCACCCTTCCGGAGGTCGCGTACAACGCGCGGGCGACGGTGATCGGTCACGTGACCGCCGAGCGCCGTTACGTCATGCGCTGGCGCGGCGAGGTCGTGATGGACGTGGAGAGCGAGTTCCTGACCGGCACCATCCGCGACGAGTTGCCGTATACCGAGGTGATTCACCATGCAGGCCCGGCGGAAGAGCTGCCGCTAGTCGACGTGGAGACGCTCTTCCCGCAGGTGTTGGCGCACCGCGACGTGTGTTCGCGCGAACCGCTGTACCGGCGCTACGACGCGGTCGTGCGCGGCGCGACCGTGCTGCCGCGCGGACACGCCGACGCAGGCGTGCTCGCGCCGATCCCGGGATCGCGCGTGGGCGTTGCCCTCGCCGTCGCCGGAAATCCGCGCTACGGGCGGATCGATCCGCGGTATGGCGCGGAGCACGCAGTGCTCGAGGCGATGCGGCGGGTCGTGGCGGTGGGGGCGCAGCCGATCGGGCTCACCGACTGCCTGAACTTCGGCAATCCGCGTAAGCCCGAACAGTACGGCGCGTTCGTCGCGGCGGTCGACGGGCTCGCGCACGCGGCGACGCAGCTCGACCTCCCATTCGTGTCCGGCAACGTCAGCCTGTACAACGAGACCGGCGACGGCGTCGCGGTACCGGCCTCGGCGATCGTCGCGGCTATCGGCGCCGTCGAGGACGTCGGCGCGATCGTCACGCCGGGTCTCAAGGCGGCCGGTTCGGCGTTGCTGTGGATCGGCAGCCGCGAGCTCGTCGTCGGCGGCTCCGTGCTGGCCGAGATACTGGGCATCGAAGGCGCCTTGCCGGGGCTCTCGTACGGCGCCGAGCGGGCGGCCGTCGCAATCGTGTACGACGCCCTCGCGCGCGGCGTGTTGCGATCGTGTCACGCGGTACGCGACGGCGGCATGCTGACGGCGCTCGCGCGGCTCGCGTTCGACGCGATGCTGCGCGGCCGCACCGTCGGCGCCGAGATCGATTTCGGGAACCCGCTCTGCGAGGCGGGCGGATTCCTGTGCGAGGTGAGCGACGAGAGCGGCGTCGATCTCACCGGCGTGCTGCGCGTCGGCGAAACCAACGACAAGCCCGAGCTGGTCGTCAACGGCGTGCGCTTCGAGATTCCGCGCCTGTACGAGATGTGGTCGCGGCCGCTCGTCGAGCTCTATCCGTGAGCGCGCGAATCGCCGTCCCGGTCTTTCCCGGCACGAACTCCGAAGACGAAACGGTGCGTCTGCTGCGCGACTGCGGCGGCGACGCGGAGCTCGTCCACTGGTCGGACGCCGACGCGCTGCGCCAGTTCGACGCGTTCGTGCTCTCGGGCGGCTTCGCTTACGAGGATCGCATCCGCGCGGGCGCCGTCGCCGCGCACGATCGCATGATGGACTTCGTCATCGCGGCGGCGGACGCGGGCAAGCTTGTGTTCGGAATTTGCAACGGCGCACAGATCCTGTTGGAAGCCGGCCTCGTGCCCGGCACCGGTAACGCACGCAGGCCTACCGCGGCGTTTGCACGGAACGCTCCGGCGCCGCACTTCGTCTGCCGTCACGTGCATCTCAAATTGGCCGTCGATCCTGCGCGATGCGCCATCACGGCGGCGCTGGAGCGCGAGGCTCTGGTTCCGGCGTGGGCCGCGCACGCCGAGGGCCGGCTCGCGGCGACGCCGGAGCATCTCGATGAGATCGTCACCGGCGAACATTTGGCGTTCGTCTACGCGCACGCCGACGGCACCGTCGACGAACGCGCCGTCCCGAACGGCTCGGCCCTCGGTTGCGCCGGACTGGTAAACCGTGCGGGGAACGTGCTCGCGATTATGCCTCATCCCGAGCGCGACGCGTGGAACTACAACCATCTCGACCGTCGCGAGGGCGATAACGTGCTCGCGCCCTCGGGCGGCGCGATTCTGTTCCAAAGCTTCGTCGAGGCGCTGGCATGAGACGAGCCGTGGCGATTAGTTTGAAGATTCCCGACAACACGGCGTACACCGCGCTCGTCGCGTTGCGCCGGCTGGGCGTTGCCGTAGAACGCGTGGAGCGCAGCGAGCTGTACTTTTTCGACGACGAGCGCGACGCGGCGGCGCTCTTCGATCGCGTCGCCGCGGACGAGACGATCTTCAATCCGAACAAACACCGGCTGACGGTGCTCGAGCGCGATACGCCTGGGCGCGGCGAAGTGTGGATCGAACCGCTGGTTGCTGTGAAGGCCGGCCCGGCGGCGATCGCGTGGCGGCTCCTCGGCGAAAGCGGCGGCCCTGTGGGGCGGCGCGTGCTCGCGGCGGCGACCGAGCGTCTCTTGTGCAATCCCGCGATCGATCGCGCGCTGACCGGCGATGGCGAAGCGGAGAAAGAGAAGGTATGAACCGGCCGTACACCGTCGCAACGCTCGGCTCCCATTCGGCGCTGCAGATTCTAAAAGGGGCCCACGACGAGGGCTTCCACACGCTCGCGATCTCGAACCGCGATACGGAGCGGCTCTATCGTTCGTTCGCCTTCGTGGACGAAGTGATCGCGCTCAACGATTACTCGGAGTTCATGAGTCTGATGTCCGAGCTCCAGAAGCGCAAGGTCATCATCGTGCCGCATGGCTCGTTCGTCGCCTACCTGTCGCTCGACGAGCACAAGAAGATGACGATCCCATACTTCGGGAACAAGGCGGTGCTCGACTGGGAGGCCAGCCGCGAGCTGCAGCGCGAGTGGCTCTCGCGCGCCGGCCTGAAACTGCCGCGGCAGTTCCGCAGCGGCGCCGAGATCGACCGGCCGGTCATCGTGAAGCTGTACGGAGCGGCGGGCGGCAAGGGCTACATGTTCATCCGCGACACACACGACTTCGAGGTACGCGCGGCGCATCTCAAAGAGAAGTATACGATCCAGGAGTATATCATCGGCGTCCCACTCTACATCCACTACTTCTATTCGCCGCTGCAGGACAAACTCGAGATCATGTCGATGGACCGCCGCTACGAGACGAACGTGGACTCGCTCGGGCGCATTCCCGCCGCGGCACAGGAAGGCATGGACGTGAGCCCCTCCTACGTCGTCGTCGGGAACCAGCCGGTATCGCTGCGCGAATCGATGCTCGCCGAGGCGCTGCGCATGGGCGACGACGTCGTCCGCGTCAGCAAGGAGATCTGCGGCCCGAAGGGGCTGTTCGGGGCGTTCTGCATCGAGACGATCATCACGCCGGACATCCAGTTCTACGTGATGGAGATCTCCGCGCGCATCGTCGCCGGCACAAACCTTTTCATCGACGGCTCACCATATTCTTATCTGAATTACTCAGAACCGATGTCGACCGGACGCCGGATCGCCAGGGAGCTGAAGAACGCGTTGCTAACCAACAATCCCCGTCAGGTGTTGGATGATTCGAGCGTTCTCTAGGCCGGCGGCGGCGCTGCTCTTCGCGGGCGTCGCGGCGGCCATGCCTATCGCCGCGCGGGCGACGCTGGAGGTCGACCCGGCCGTGCTCTATCAACAGATGAAGGACGCGTACGCCAAGGGCGACGCGGACGGCTGGAACTTTCGCGCGGAGGCGACGTATCTCTCGACGATCTTCAACGCGGGGCGCGCGTACTCGCTGCAGTATCCCGACGATCCAGCATACGGCGAGCTCGCGACGCTGACGGTCAGCATCGGCACGGGGCAGCACTACAACCCGCTCACGAACCACGACGGCGCCGTGTGGTGGGTCCGCGAGGCCGCCGATTGGATCTCGAAGCACTCCGAGGATACGCAGCTCATTGGCGAGGCGCAGGCGCTGCTGCAACGCGTCAACTCCGAGGACGACCCGGAGCTGCTGGCGCGGCTCGCCGACGAAGACGCGAACGCCAACGTCATGGCCTATCCGGGAGACATCGACGCCCTGCTGATCCGCGTCGAGGCCGATTGGCGCGCGTGGCTGCTGACGCACGATCCGAAGTGGCGCTCCCTCGCGCTCGCGCGTGCGGCCGCGTCGAACTTTCCCGTCGCGCACCTCCCGACGAACTGGGGCAACGAGCTCGTCGCCGCGGCCAACGGCGCCTCGACCGACAACGGTTACTCGCGCGCGGACGTACAGAACGCGCAAGCATTCATCGCGCGATTGAAGGCGGTCGATCCGATCCGCGTGATAGCATCGGTCACCGCGCTGCCGCACGATGTCTACCTGAGTACGCTCGCGCCCGCCGACGAATACTTCGGGCCGATGGGCATGTCCATTCTGGAGATCGAGAACCGGCTCAAGCACATCAACTTCATGCTCGACTACGATTACGGCAACCGGGAGAGCGGCCCGGCGAGCAACGTCGTCAATTCGATCGTGGCGATGCAGAAGGTGTATCCACGCGACCGCGACCTGCCGATGCTGATGTACTGGTGTTACACCACGCTGCAGCGGATGAGTGACGAGCAGTCGCGCGCCGGAGCGCGCCGGCTCAAGGCGATCCTCACCATCGAATACCAGGACAGCCCGCAAGCGCGAAAACTCCTCGGCACCTAACGCTGGAGGAGAAGCGATGGATCCCGTTCTGGCCGATCGCTTGCAGTTTGCGTTCACGATCATGTTCCATTACTTGTTTCCGATCGGAACGATGGGGCTGGCGCCGTTCGTGGCGGCGTATACGTGGAAGGCGGCGTTCAAGCTCGACGAGGAGTCCGCGCGCATCGCTCGATTCTGGACGAGGATTTTCGCGTTCAACTTTGCCGCCGGCGTCGTGAGCGGCATCCCGATGGAGTTTCAGTTTGGGACGAACTGGGCGGCATTCTCCCGCCACAGCGGCTCCGTCGTCGGCCAGCCGCTCGCGATGGAAAGTATGTTCGCGTTTTTCCTCGAGTCGATATTCTTGGGCGTTTTGCTGTATAGCCGCGACGGGTTGCCGACGCCGTTCGCGGCCTGGGCCGCGGTGCTGGTCTGCGCCGGCGCCTGGCTCTCGGGATTCTTCATCGTCGCGACCAACGCGTGGATGCAGCACCCGGTCGGCTATAGCCTCGCCGCCGACGGCACGATCCGGCTCGAGAGCATCTGGGCGCTGCTATTCTCACCGTTCCTAGGCTGGCAGTTCGCACACGTACTCGCGGGGGCGCTGCTCGCGGGAGGGTTCGTCGTGGCGGGCGTGGGCGCATACTACCTGCTGTCGCGTCGCGAGGAGGCGATCGGGCGCCGCTTCGTGCGCGCGGGCACGGTCGTCGGGTTCGTCTTCGCGCTGCTGGCGGTCTTCCCGACCGGCGACCGCAACAGCAGCGACGTGACGATCTACCAGCCGGTGAAGCTCGCCGCGATGGAGGGCCTGTTCGCGACGACGCATGGGGCGCCGCTCGCGATCATCGGCATGCCCGACGTCCCCAGCAGACGTTTGATCGACCCGATCTTCGTGCCGGACTTCTTGAGCTTCTTAGCCTACGGAAATTTCAAGGCCAACGTGAACGGACTTGGCGCGTACGCGCGCGAGCTGTGGCCGCCGGTCGAGCTGACGTATTACGCCTACCACGTGATGGTCGGCCTTGGCACGATCTTCGCGGCCGTCGCGGCGTTGGCCGTCGCGCTGCTCGTTTTGGGTCGCCTCTGGCGCGCGCGCTGGCTCCTCTGGCTGCTGATGCTGTTGATGCCGTTCCCCTACGTCGCCAACGAGGCAGGCTGGATCGTCAGCGAGGTCGGCCGGCAGCCGTGGATCATCTACGGGCTGATGCGCACGGCCGACGGCGGCTCGCCGACCGTGGCCTCGGGAGAGACGATCTTCACGCTGATCGGCTTCGCCGGCATGTACTTTCTCCTCGGCGTGCTCTTCTTATATCTCGTGCTGCGCGAGATCGGCATCGGCCCCACTTCCAATGTCGCCCTGAGTCGCGTGGAAGAATAGAATGGCCATCGCAGGATTCGTCGCCGTTGCGTTCATGCTCACGATGTACGTGCTTCTCGACGGCTACGATCTGGGCGTGGCCGCGATCGCCCCCTCGATCGCGCGCTCGGATCGCGAACGCGCCGCGGTGATGGCGAGCATCGGCCCATTCTGGAACGGCAACGAAGTCTGGCTCATCGCCGCAGGCGCCGCGCTGTTCGCGCTCTTTCCCATCGCGTACGCCTCATCGTTTTCCGGCTTCTATCTGCCGTTCATCGTCGTTCTGTGGTTGCTGATGTTCCGGGGCATCGCTCTGGAGCTGCGCGAGCATCTCCCGTCGGAGCTCTGGCATCAGTTCTGGGACGCGGCGTTTTCGCTCTCGAGCGCGCTCCTGATCGTGCTGTTCGGCGTCGCGCTCGGCAACCTGCTGCGCGGCGTCCCGCTCGATGCCGCCGGCTACTTTCAGGGCACGTTCGCGTTTCTGCTCAACCCCTACGCGTTGCTCGTCGGCGCGTTCGCGCTGTGCACGCTCGCACAGCACGGCGCCGCGTTCCTCGCGCTGCGCGTGGACGGGGAGCTCGGCGAGCGATCGCGGCGCGCGTTGTTGCGCATCTGGTGGGCCGTGCTGATTCTCTATTTCGCGGTGACGGCGTTGACGTTTTCCGTCCGTGCGCCCACCGGAGTCTCATGGCTTTGGGTAATGCCGGTGCTCTCGCTGGCAGCGCTCGTCGATCTTCGGCGGCGTGCGGCGCGAGGCCACGCCGCCGGGGCGTTCGTCGAATCGTCGTTCTTCATCGCCACACTGCTGGCGGCGTCGGCCGGCACCATCTTTCCGTATCTGCTTCCGGCTTTTCCGCAAGGAAGGGGCGGCGTTTCGATCTTTGAGGCGGCGCCGTCGAGCGTCGCGTTGGCCTGCGCGCTCACCGTTACGCTGGGGGGCATCGTCGTCGTCGTGATCTATGGGACTTTCGTGTGGCGTCGCATGGGCGGCAAGATTCGCGTCGAATGACGCGCCCGGTGAGCACGGAGTACGTCGCTCGTGCGCTCGCCGTATACGATCGATCGCGCCTGACGCTTTGTTCGATCGGGAGCCACTCGGCACTCGAGGTGGCGTATGGCGCGCGCGCGCAGGGGCTGCGGAACCTCGTCGTCACCGCGAAGGGTCGCGAGCGGACCTACTCGCGCTACTTCGCGGCCAGTACGGATCCGGTGCCGCGCGGCTGCGTGGACGAGGTGCTCGAGCTCGATGCCTTCCCCGACATCCTGCGTGCGGACGTTCAGGAGCAGTTGCTGGATCGTAACGTGCTCTTCGTCGCGAACCGCTCGTTCGAGGTCTACCTGCATCAGCGCTACGGCTACGATGCGATCGAACGCGAGATGCTGGTGCCGTTCTTCGGCAACCGCAGCCTCCTGAAGGCGGAAGAACGTGACGGCGGTGCGGAGACCGATCAGTATGCGTTGTTGCAGAAGGCGGGAATTCGGCACCCGCGGCGCTATGCGTCCGCAGACGGGATCGACGGGCTGGTAATGGTGAAGGCCCCGCACGCGCGCGTGAGCTTCGAGCGGGCGTTCTTCCTCGCTTCGTCGCCGCAAGAGTACGGGGCCGGAGCGCGGCGGCTGATCGCGGAAGGCTCGCTGACGGCCGAGGCGCTCGCGGCGGCGCGCATCGAGGAGTTTGCGCTGGGACCCTCGGTCAACCTGAACTTTTTCTACTCACCGGTTTTAAAGGAGCTCGAGCTCTCGGGCACCGACACTCGGCGCCAAACGAACCTCGAGGGGTTTCGCAACGTCCCGCCGGGCGCGCTCGACGCGCTGCGCGGCGTGACGCCGCGCATGGAGGAGGCGGGTCACGTCGCCGCGACGATTCTGGAGTCGATGCTGGAACCGGCGTTCGAAATGGGCGAGCGTTTTGTTGCGGCGAGCCGCGAGCTCTGCCCGCCGGGAGTCATCGGCCCGTTCGCGCTGCAGTGCATCGTCGCGGCGGGACCGCCGAAGGAGCTCGTCTGTTACGATGTGTCGCTGCGCATCCCGGGATCGCCGGGAACGCGCTACACGCCGTATTCGGCGTACCGCTGGGGCCGGGACGTTTCGGTCGGCGAGCGGATCGCCATGGAAGTCGTCATGGCGCGCGACACCGCGCGCCTCGAAGATGTGTTGACATAGCTATCACGTCCGCCTTGTGAGGAGAGAATCATGACCGTCGACAACATGCAAGAACGCGCCGGTGCCGTAACTTTCAAGGGTCAGCCGATGACGCTGCTCGGGCCGGAGCTCCGCGTCGGCGACCCGGCGCCCGAAATTCTCGCTGACGGCGGGGGACCTCTCGAACGTCACCCGCAAGATCCTGCTCGACGAGGGGAAGCGCGGCCGCGCTGCTGATCGCCGTTCCCTCGCTCGACACGTCGGTCTGCTCGCTCGAATCGCGAAAGTTCAACCAGCGGTTGGGCGAGGTTCCCGGCGACTTGCAGGCTGCGGTCGTCAGTATGGACCTGCCCTTCGCTCAGGCGCGCTGGTGCGCCGCGGAGGGCGACGTTAAGTTGCAGATGCTCTCCGACTATCGCGATCGCGACTTCGGATTGAACTACGGGCTGCTGATCCGCGAACTCGGCCTGCTCGCGCGTGCCGTCATCGTCATCGCGAAGGACGGCACGGTTTCGTACGTGCAGATCGTTCGCGAGGTCGCCGACGAGCCGGACTACGATGCCGCACTGAAGGCGGCGGCCGCCGCGTCATAAACCAACCGATGCCCGAGACGGCCTTCGTTCTGGATTTCGGCGCGCAGTATAGTCAGCTGATCGCGCGGCGCACGCGCGAGCTCGGCGTCTACTGCGAGATCGTGCCGTACGACACGCCGTGGAGCGCGCTCGCCGCGCGCCGCCCGGCGGCGCTAATTTTGTCGGGCGGTCCCGAGAGCACACTGGTGGACGGGGCGCCCGAGATGGACTCGGCGATCCTCGAGTCGGGCGTGCCGATCCTCGGGATCTGCTACGGGATGCAGCTGTTAGCGCGCGAGATCGGTGCGGAGCTCGTCAAGCTCGATCACGCCGAGTACGGACCGGCCACGCTGGTCGTCGCGAATCGCGACACGCCGCTGTTCGACGGCGTCCCCAACGAGTCGCGCGTCTGGATGTCGCACGGCGATACGGTGATGAAGCTGCCGAAAGGATATCGCGCGCTAGCATCGACCCCGCGCTGCCACGTCGCTGCGATGGGCGATCGCGAGAAGAAGGTCTACGGCACGCAGTTCCATCCCGAGGTCGCGCACACGAACTACGGGCGCGTCGTCCTCGAGAATTTCCTCGGTGAGATCGCGGGCCTGCGACGCGACTGGAAGATGGAGTCGTTCCTCGAGCCATCGGTCCAAGAGGTTCGGCGGGCCGTGGGCGCCGACAAGGTGATCTGTGCGCTCTCCGGCGGCGTCGACTCGGCCGTGGCGGCGACGCTCGTCTCGCGCGCTATCGGCGAGCAGCTCACCTGCATCTTCGTCGATCACGGCCTGCTTCGGCAGGGCGAGGCGGAGCAGGTCGTGGCCGCATTCCGCGAGATCCTGCATCTCAACGTCGTAGCGGTCGACGCGCGCGAGCGCTTTCTCGCCAAACTGCGCGGCATCGAGGATCCCGAACAGAAGCGCATCGTCATCGGACACGAGTTCATCGAAGTATTCGAGGCCGAGGCCGCCAAGATTCCGGGCGTCAAACATCTGGTGCAGGGGACGCTCTATCCGGACGTGATCGAGTCCAAGACGCCGCAGAGCAAGGCCGGACACAAGATCAAGTCGCATCACAACGTCGGCGGCCTCCCCGAGCAGATGGGGCTGTCGCTGATCGAGCCGCTGCGCGCGCTGTTCAAGGATGAGGTGCGCGCGCTGGGTCGCGCGCTCGGCCTCCCCGAGGCGATCGTCGAGCGGCAGCCGTTTCCGGGACCGGGCTTGGCGGTGCGCATTATCGGCGACGTCACGCAGGAGCGGCTCGAGGTTCTGCGCAGCGCCGACGCCATCGTGCGCAGCGAGATCGACGCCGCGACGCTCGATCCGCATCCGTGGCAGTACTTCGCGGTGCTAACGCCGGTGAAGAGCGTCGGCGTCATGGGAGATGGGCGCACCTACGCCAATCTGGTCGCGATCCGGGCCATCACGAGCGAGGACGGCATGACGGCGGACTGGGCGCGCCTGCCGCACGAGCTCCTGGAACGGATCTCGTCGCGCATCGTCAACGAGGTGCAAGGCGTCAACCGCGTCGCCTACGACATCACGACGAAACCGCCGGCCACCGTCGAGTGGGAATAGCCATCAGCTGATGCGGGCTCTCGTCGTCGGTAACGGCGCGCGCGAAGACGCGCTGTCGTGGCGCATCGCGCAGTCGCCGTCCTGCGAGGCGGTGTTCGCGGCGCCGGGCAACGCCGGCACGGCGTCGCGCGGAGAAAACTGGGAGATCGGCCCGACCGACGGAAAGCGGCTGACACAGCGCGCCTTGGACGAGCGGATCGATCTCGTCGTGCTCGGGCCGGAGACCGCCATCGCCGCGGGCGTCGGCGACCGTCTTCGCGATGCCGGGCTCGCAGTGTTCGGGCCGAACCGCTCCGGCGGCCGCCTCGAATCGAGCAAGATCTTCGCGAAGCGCTTCATGGAACGGCACGGCATTCCGACCGCGCGCGCGGCCGTGGTGCACTCGCTGGAGGCAGCAAACAAGGCGCTCCAGGAGTGGAGCGGCGGCGTCGTCGTCAAGGCCGACGGGCTCGCTGCCGGCAAGGGCGTCGTGGTTGTTCCGAATGCGAGCGAGGCACGCGCGCTCCTGACCGACTGGTACGCGCACAACAAGGTTCCGGGCGGCGGTTCCGACGTGCTCCTCGAACAACGCCTGGAAGGGCGCGAAGTCAGCGTGTTCGCGCTCTGCGACGGCCGCGCGATCGTGCCGATCGGCGCCGCCTGCGACTACAAGCGCGCCGGCGATGCCGACACCGGCCCCAATACCGGCGGCATGGGCGCGTATTCGCCGCCGGCGGGATTCCCCGATGACATCGACGACCGCGTGCGCGAGCTGATTCTCGCGCCGCTGTTGCGCGGATTGCTCGCGGAGGGCGAGGAGTACGTCGGGGTCCTCTACTGCGGATTGATGTGGGGAAGCGGCGGCCCGCACGTGATCGAATTCAACGCGCGCTTCGGAGATCCGGAGACGCAGGTGCTGCTGCCGCGCGTCGGCGGCGACTTCGCGTTGCTGCTCCAATCCGTGGCGACCGGCGCGATGGACCTGTCGCTCGCGACCGTCTCGGAGCAGAAGTGCGTCGGCGTCGTCCTCGCGACGCAGGACTACCCGCGCAGCAACACCGCGCTCGCGGGGCTGAACGCGGACGTCGCACTGGCCGACGGGTGCCGTGCCTTCTGGGGCGCGTCGCGGCGCGAAAACGGCACCGTTTCAACCGGGGGTGGCCGCGTGTTAACGGTCACCGCGCTGGGCGACGATCTCGCAGAGGCTCGCACGCGCGCGTACGCCGGAGTGAAGGAGCTTGCGGGACGCCTCGGCACCGGCGCGCTGACCTACCGCACCGACATCGCCGCGGGCGTGGCATGATGACATGGCGATAACCTAAAGGGTGCAGCGGCTCCCCCGCGCCCTGCTCCCGATTTACGGCACGACGCTGGTCGAGACGCTCGGCTACACGCTGATGATTCCGCTGCTGCCGGCCATCGTGCGGCAGTATCACGCGTCGGACGTGATGGTGGGAGCGCTTCTGAGCGTTCCGGCGCTTTGTTCGATGACGGCGGCGCCGGTGTGGGGCAAGCTCAGCGACCGCCTCGGGCGCAAGACGATCATCCTGATCGCGCAATTCCTGACGCTGGCCGGCTACCTGATGCAGGCCACGGCGCCGTCGCTGCTCTTGATCTTTGTCTCGCGCATCATCTCGGGATGCGGCGGCGGGGCACTCGGCGCGGTGCAGTCGTACATCGCCGACGTCACGAGCGAGGACCAGCGCGACCTGGCGTACTCGCTGTACGGCGCGGTCTTCGGGATGGCGTTCATCGTTGGCCCGGTAACGTCGGGTTTCTTGATCCACGCGGGCCTTTCCGTGCCATTCTTCGTCGCTGCGGGAATCGAGCTGGTCACGATCCTGATGACCGCGCTGCTGTTACCCTCGCACATGCAGCGCACGAGCCGGACGAGCGTCAAGGCGTCGCTCAAAGCGGCCAACGTACCGGGGGTGCGGCTCGTGCTGATCCGCCACTTCCTGGCGATCTTCGCGATCGTATGTTTCCTCGCGAACTTCGCGCTGTATCTCAACCACGTGCTCGGCTCGCCGGTATCGCAAGTTGGCTGGCTCCTCGCGGCGGCCGGAGTCGTCGGTGGCGCCGCGCTGATCTTCGTGGTCTCGCCGCTAGCGGCGCGGCTGGGCGATCGCCGCGTCGCGCAGATCGGGCTGCTAGCAAGCTTCCTCGCCTACGGTCTGCTGTCGTTTGTTACGGATCTCTGGGTGTTCGGGATCGTCCTGATAATCTGGGCCATCGGTTCGGCGATGGTCGAGCCGACGCTCACAGCGCTCCTATCTCTCCGCGCGAAGCCGTCCGAGCGCGGCGCAATCATGGGCGTGAGCGACTCGATCAACGGGCTCGCCATGATTCTCGGGCCGGCGACGGGCTCGGCCATCATCGGCGTCAATCCGCGGTACCTCGGCGTGCTCCCCGCATTCGCAGCGTTGCTGGCATTCGGTCTCGGGCGTATACGGGTGCCGCGAACCTAGCGAGCGAAAGGCCTTACTGAGAAACTCTTTCGCACGACAGAGGTTAGTACAGAGCGTATGGCTTACGGCTTACAGCCGCAGAATCGGTTCGGTGGTCCCGTCGCGCAGTCAGTACCGACGCACTCGATACTGGCGCAGGTGCTCGGCATCACGGCCCTCGGCCTGTGCGTCACCGCGCTTGCCGCGTGGCTGTTCCAGAATCTCAGCCCAGGCATCGGCCTGGTGGCGATGATCGTAGGTCTGCTCCTGCTCTTCTCGATCTACGCCGTTCGGCGTAACGAGGGGCTGTCGCTCCTGCTGTTCTATGCGTTCACGTTCTGCGAGGGCGTCGGCATCGCGCCGGTCATCGGGCAGTACGTGCGAGCGTTCGGGCCCGACGTCGTCGTGAACGCCGCCCTAACGACCGGCCTCGGAATGTTCGCGCTCGCCGCGATCGTTTACGCGACCGGCCTCGACCTGCGCCGCTTCCAGGGAATCTTCATGATCGCGCTGCTCGGCCTGATCGTCGTCGGCATCGTCTCGATCTTCGTGCGCTTCATCCATCCCGAGACGTACGCGTGGATCACGCTCGTTATCTTTTCCGGTTTGGTGCTGATCGACTTCGCGCGCCTGCGCGCGGGCGGCGACGGCCTGACGCCGGTCCTGATGGCGACGAGCATCTACCTGGACGCGATCAATATCTTCCTCGCCCTGCTGCAAATATTCGGTGGAAGGCGAGCGAGCGACTAGTGAAGCCTCGATTACCGTCGTAGACTTCGGCCCTCGGCTCCTAGAACTGCATCGAAATCAGCGCTTCCCGGTCTACGGGTGAGCAATCTGGTATAATGGTAAGACGATGTGCGGGATAACCGGGGTCTTCGCACCGGGACGCGATGCCGCTCGCCTCGCGTTCTTTGCGCTTTATGCGCTCCAGCACCGCGGACAAGAATCGGCCGGCATCGCCGCCGCGGATGGCGGCACGATCCGCTCGCACAAGGAGATGGGCCTGCTCGGCGCCATCTTCGACGAAGACATCCTTGGCCGGCTCAGCGGCCACATCGCGATCGGTCACACGCGTTACTCGACGACCGGCTCGTCCATCGTCGTCAACGCTCAACCGCTCCTCGAACGCTCCGACCTCGGCGACTTCGCCTTCGCTCATAACGGCAACCTGACCAATACCGACCAGCTGCGCGAGACGCTCGCGCCGACGACGGTGCTGCAGGCCACGTCGGACTCCGAGGTGCTCGCCAAGCTCATCGTCGAGTCGAAGGGCTCGATGCTCGACCGCATCAAGTCCGTCCTCGGGTCGGCGCGCGGTGCGTACTCGATCGTGCTCTGCACGCAGAGCGAGCTGTATGCGTTCCGTGATCCCTGGGGCGTGCGGCCGCTCTGCTTGGGGCGGCTCGGCGAGAACGGGTACGTCGTGGCGTCGGAGTCGTGCGCCCTCGGGACGATCGGCGCGCAGTATCTGCGCGAGATCGAGCGGGGCGAGATCGTGCGCATCGGTCCGGACGGGCTCGAATCGCATCGCGTCGAGGTCGAAGGCGCGCAGCCGGCGCTCTGCATGTTCGAATACATCTATTTCGCGCGGCCCGACTCGAGGCTCAACGAGCGCTCCGTCTACATGGCGCGCTACGCGATGGGGCGCGAGCTGGCCAAGGAGCATCCCGTCGATGCGGACGTCGTGATGGCGGTCCCCGACTCGGCCGTCGCCGGCGGCATCGGGTACGCGGCCGAGAGCGGCCTGCCCTACATCGAGGGGCTCATCAAGAACCGCTACATCGGCCGCACGTTCATCAGTCCGGATCAGCGCATGCGTTCGCGCGGCGTGCACTTGAAGTTCAATCCGCTCGTCGAAAACCTACGCGACCAGCGCATCATCGTCGTGGACGACTCGATCGTGCGCGGAACGACCACGCCGCGCATCGTCGCGCTGCTGCGCGAGGCCGGCGCGCGCGAGGTGCACTTGCGGATCACATCGCCGCCGATCAAGCACCCGTGCTACCTCGGCGTCGACATGGCGACCTACGACGAGCTCATCGCCGCGAACTACAGCGTCGAGCAGATCCGCGAGCGTACCGGTGCCGACTCGCTGGGTTATCTCAGCCTGGAAGGCCTGATCGCATCGGTCGGCCGCAGCCGCGAGGAGATGTGCCTCGGCTGCCTCATCGGCGAGTACCCCAACGTCCCCGCCGCCCATAGGCTGCAGAGGGCCCCAGCTTAAGCCATTCGGCAAGACCGGATGGTTCAAGGGCCCGGCTTGGCCCTTGCTACAGTCCAGGTGCGTGACGCTTGGGAAACGCATCGCGACACGGCGCCTCGCCCTCGGGTGGTCGCAGAACGAGCTCGCGCGGCGCGCAGGAGTGAACCATCCGACGCTCTTCAAGATCGAGGCGGGTCAACGGCGCAACCCCTCGATCGGCGTCATCGTTCTGATCGCGCGCGCTCTCGGCACCACGGCCGAGGCGCTCCTTGGCATCGAGCGCGAAGAGACGCGGCTGCTCGTCGAAGCCAACAAGACCGCCATGGTCGTCGAGATTCGGCCGCTCGGGAGCAAGCTCACCGACGCGGCGCGCAGCCGCGCGCAGAGCATCGTGGCCGGTGCGCTCGAGCGTGCGGGAGCGCGCGTCCGCGAGGCGCCTACTGCGAGCGACGAGGAGGATGCAGCGGAATCACCTCTGCCCGCGGGGGCGCGTCACTTGGCGGCGGGCGGCCTCGCCTTGGTCGAGGAGCTGCAGGCGGTTCGGCGGCGTCTGGATGCGCTCGAGGCTTGGCGGCGCGGCCAAGAAGGACCCGCTCGAAAGCGCGCATCGCGATGATCAGTGGGTCGGACCACTCGTCCTGTTCCAGCATGCCTCGACGTTAACATCGCAGAGTGCCAGCTGGTCGGCATTTTAGTCGGCCCGGGGAAAAGCTCCGTCGCGCACGTCTTGCGCGTAGGCCTGCAGCGCCTGCGTCGCGAGGCTTCCGATTTCGGCGTAGCGCCTCGCGAAGCTCGGCGAATGGGGATACATTCCGAGGATGTCGTGCAGCACGAGCACCTGGGAATCGCAGTGCGGGCCCGAGCCGATTCCGATGGTCGGAATCGACAGTATCTCGGTGATCTCGCGCGAGATCTCGAAATCGACGACCTCGAGGACGATCGCGTAGGCGCCGGCCGCCTCCACCGCGCGTGCGTCGTCGATCAGGCGGTCGCGGTGGGTTCGCATCTTGAAGCCGGGGCCGAGCCCGGCCGTCTGCGGCGTGACGCCGATGTGTCCGACCACGGGGATCCCAGCGCCGGTGATGGCGCGGATGCGCTCGGTCTGATCGCGGCC
Organism: Vulcanimicrobiota bacterium; assembly: GCA_963756165.1. Lineage (GTDB taxonomy): Bacteria > Vulcanimicrobiota > Vulcanimicrobiia > Vulcanimicrobiales > Vulcanimicrobiaceae > Cybelea. The sequence continues at coordinate 55,010 of CAVWMO010000009.1, forward strand.
GCCCTCGAGCTTCACCGAACACGCGCCGCCCTCTTTGACGAAGCGAATCGCGTTGCGCAGCGCCTCTTCGTTGCTGACTTGGTACGAACCAAACGGCATGTCGGCCATGATGTGCGCGCGCGTCGTGCCGCGGACGACGGCCTGTGTGTGATAGATGATGTTTTCGACCGTGACGGGGGTCGTTTCGTCGAACCCAAGCACCACGTTGCCGACGCTGTCGCCGACCAGGATCACGTCGATGCCGGCCTGCTCGACGAACTGGCCGAACGGCGCGTCGTACGCCGTCGCGATCGGGAACAGCGTCTTGCCCTTGCGGCGTTTGATCGCGCCCGCCGTCAGGCGTCGGATCGCCGGATTCTTCTCGGGCTCGTACGGGCGAGCGCTCTCGGTCCCGTTGCGCGCCCGCGCCGCGTGCGTCTTCACACCGTTAACTCTGTCCCTCGCGCGCCGTTGGGATGCGCGCCCACTTGCGCGGAGGCGAGCGCTTCGACCAGTGCGACGAAGGCGCGCACGGGTGTTCCAGTCGGGCCCTTCGCCTGCCAACCGAACTCGTTGTCGAGATAGGCCGTCCCGGCGATGTCGAGGTGAATCCACGGCGTCGCACCGACGAACTCCTTGAGGAAGGCCGCCGCGGTCAGCGTCCCCGCGGGCCGGCCGCCGGTGTTCTTGAGGTCGGCGATGTCGCTCTTCATCGCCGTCGTGTAATCGTCGTAATGCGGCATCTGCCAGTAGCGCTCGCCGGTCGGCTTGGCCGCGGCGAGAAACTCCGCGACGAACGCGTCGTCGTTCGTGACCGCGGCCGAGCTCGCGTGTCCTAGCGCGATCACGCACGCGCCCGTCAGCGTCGCGGCATCGACGATGCGCGTCGCGCCGAGTTTGTTCGCATAGCACAGCGCGTCGGCGAGAATCAGACGTCCCTCGGCGTCGGTGTTGATCACCTCGATCGTCTTGCCGTTCATCGCCGCGACGATGTCGCCGGGCTTCGTCGCCTTGCCGCCCGGCATGTTTTCGGTCGCGGGCACGAGGCCGACCACGTTGATCTTTGGTTTGAGCCTGCCGATCGCGGACATCGCCGCGATGACGCCGGCGCCGCCGGACATGTCGTACTTCATTTCCTCCATGCGCTCGGCGGGCTTGATCGAGATGCCGCCGGTATCGAACGTTATGCCTTTGCCGACGAGCGCCAACAGCTCTTTGCTCGACGGATCGCCGTTGTAGCGCAGGATGATGAACTTGGGCGGCTGCGCGCTGCCCTGCGCGACGGAGAGAAAGGAGCCCATCCGCTCTTGACGGGCGCGCGCTTCGTCGAAGACCTCGATCTCGAGTCCGGTCTGCTTCGCGACGTCGGCGGCCGCTTCGGCCAGTCGCGTCGGCGTCATGTCGTTGGCAGGCGTGACCGCCATCAGCCGCGCGAGATTCACCGCTTCGCCGAGGATCGTGCCGCGCGCGATGCCGCGCTCGACCTCGGACGCATCGAGTCCGCGCGCGACGACGTCAACGGTCGTGACGGCGATGCGCACGTCCGGCTTCTCTTGATAGATCGTCGTGTCGAAAGATCCCGTGATCGCACCCTCGGCGACGAACGACGCCGCGATTGCCTCGTGACCGCGCGCGGCCTCGGGCAGCGCGATCGCGATCTCTGCGACGTTGCGCCGGCCGAGATAGCGCACCGCGGTTCCAGCGTAGCGCGCCAGGAAGTAGGGCTGGAACTTCGCGTGCTCGCCGAGCGAGACGGCCAGCACCCGCCGGTACGGCTGATCCTTTGCGTGAACCAGAACGTGCTCTCCGAGTCGCCCGCGAATTTCGCCCGAGGAAAGCGCGTCGGCGATGACGCCCCCGAGCGCCGCGTCGACCTCTTTAGCCGCGCCGTCGAGAGGCGTGTCGGTGAAGACGGGGACGACGAGCGCTCCGGCGCGGACGCCAAGCGGCGCATCGTGACTAAGACGAACTTGCATGGTGGACCTTTCGGACGGTGAAGTACTTCCAGCCTATGGCGCAAAGCTGGGAGAATCCTCGTGTTTGAGCAAAAAGACGCGCCGGATAGCTACGCCCGCGCGGGCGTGAGCGTTGCCTCCGGCAACGAAGCCGTGGCGCGCTATCGCGAAGTGCTGGGACGCTGGCGCCACGCCGATCAGCTCGGCGCCATCGGAGGCTTCGCGGGCCTCTTCCGCCTCCCCGGCGACGAGCGCCGTGCGCTCGTCGCCTCGACGGACGGCGTCGGCACGAAGGTCACCATCGCGGCGGCATTGCGCCGCTACGGCCAGGTCGGCGCCGACCTCGTCAATCACTGCGTGAACGATATCCTCGTCTCCAGCGCGACGCCGCTCTTTTTCTTCGACTATCTCGCGGTGGGCAGACTCGATGCCGGCGGTGGCGGCCGAGATCGTGGAAGGCTGCGCGGACGCGTGCCGCCGTCACAACTGCGCGCTGCTCGGCGGCGAGACGGCCGAGATGCCGGGAGTCTACCAGGCGGAACACTTCGATCTCGCCGGAACGATCGTCGGCGTCGTCGACGTCGACGCGATTCCGCAATGGGAGAGCGTCGTCGCGGGCGATGCGGTGATCGGCTTGCCCGCGGTCGGCTTGCACACGAACGGCTACTCGTTGGCGCGTTCGTTGATACCGCCGCAAGAGTGGAACGCGTCGTTCGGCGACGCGACCTACGCCGACGCGCTGCTGGCGGAGCATCCTTCGTACTACCGCGACGTGCGCGCGATCCAGGCGGTCGCGAGCGTGAAGGCGATGGCGCACATCACCGGCGGCGGGCTGCTCGAAAACGTCGCGCGCACGCTTCCCGGGAGCGTCAAGGCGATCTTCGAGCAGCAGCGCTGGAGCGTGCCGCCGATCATGTCCGAGCTCGTGCGGCGCGGGAACGTTGGAGAAGAAGAGCGCTATCGTGTCTTCAACATGGGCGTCGGCTACACGCTGATCGTCCCAATCGGCGATGCGGCCGTGGCGATGCAAGCCGCGCCCGGCGCGAAAGTGGTCGGATGGATCGAAGACCGGGCGCCGGGAGAGCCACAGGTGGTCGTACACCCGGCGCGCGACGGATGACGCGCTCGATCGTTGCCGAGCTCGCGTCAGCCGTCGACAACGAGGCCTCGCGCGAGGAGCGAGCGCGCGCCGCCGCGACGGCGATCCGCAATGCAGGCGAGTATCGCTGGGTTGGGATCTACGACGTCGGCGACGAGCAGATTTCGGTGATCGGATATGCGGGCTCGACCGCGCCCGCGCATCCGGCGTTTTCCGTTACGCAAGGTTTGAGCGGGGAGGCGGTACGCGCGCGGTCGACGGTCGTCAGCACGACGGGATCTGAGGCGATCGTGCCGATACTCGGTGCCGAGAGCGGGCTGGTCATCGGGACGCTCGACGTGGAGAGCGAGCGCCTTGAAGCGTTTAGCGCGGGCGACGTCGAGTTCTTGGAGGATTGCGCCGCGGTGCTTCGGCCTCTGTACGACTAGCTTGCGCGAGATTCTCAACCTCGTCGTCGATCTGTCGCTCGAACGCGCGTTGCCGCCGGCGCCGGCCGCGCGTCGGGATTTCGGCGCCGGTGCCGACCGACGAACGAACGCTGGCGTGGATCGACGAGACGTTCGGCGGCACGTGGAGCTGCGAAGCCTATCTGGGACGCAGCGTCATTGCGCGGCGCGACGGGTCGCCGGTGGGCTTTGCGACGATCAGCCCGCAAGGCTTGAGATTTTCGTGGCTCGACGGGCTCGCGCGCGACGCCGGCGTGGGCATCTTCGGCCCCTTCGGCGTTGCGCCGCAGGAGCGCGGCCGCGGCATCGGACGCGCGCTGCTGAACCGTGCGCTGGACGCCCTACGCGAGGGGGGATTCACGCGCGCGATCGTTCCCGGCGTTAGCGACGAACGGCTTGCGGGCTACTATGCAGCGCACGCCGGAGCAGAGATCGCCGAGCGCCTCGACCGCGCGGCACTGGTGCGGCCGGGACGGCGCACGCTGGTGCTGGCATCGGGGAACGGCAGCAACTTTCAGGCGGTGCTCGACGCGGCGCGGGCCGGCGTGCTGGCGCTCGAGATTGCCGGGCTCATCGCTAATAACGAGAATGCGTATGCCGTCGAGCGCGCTCGCGCGGCCGGCGTATCTTCGACGGCGGTCGCCTGGGATCGTGAGTCGAGAGTCACGCGCGGAATACGATGCGCGGCTGTTCGCGGCGGCGAAAACGTTCGAGCCGGACCTCATCCTGATGCTCGGCTGGATGCATCTGCTGGCGGATTCGTTCGTCGCGACGTTTCCCGAGTTGCTAAATCTCCATCCGGCGTTTCTGCCGCTCGATGCGGGACGCGACGATGTGGCGCTGCCGGATGGCTCGCGCATCTCGGCGTTTCGCGGCGCGCGCGCGGTGCGCGACGCGCTGAAAGCGTCGAGCCGGTGGGCCGGAGCGACGCTGCATCGCGTTACCGCCGCGACCGACCGCGGGCCGGTGATGGCGCGCAAGCCGCTGCGCGTGACTGCCGCGGAAGATGAAGGACAGCTGATGGAGCGCGTGCACGAGATCGAGCGCGGCGTGGTTCGCGCCGGCGCCACGCGCTGGCTTTACGAGCGCCCCTAAACCGCCACCTCGATCCCGAGTTCTACTCGGCGATTCGCCTTGATTTCGAGTTGCGCGGCGAGCGTGAGCGAGAGGTGAGTCATGCTTTGGAATAGCCGCCGTTGCCAGCGAGGCATGCCGCCGGACGGCTTTGCGACGATGACGGCGTTCGAGTAAACGAAGGCCGTCGTATCCTTGTCGATCTGCAAATCGGCCGCACCGCACGCTTGGAGGATCGGCGTGATTCGCGGAGTCTCCATATAGCCGAATCGGGCGGAGACGCGCACTAAGCGATCCGATAATCGGTCGATCGTCACACGTCGGGCACCTTGGACGTACGGGCGTGCCGGAAACAAGACCGTCAGTAGCACGGTGACCTCCTCGCCAACGAGCCGATCGAGCCACGGATGGGCTGTCACGAACGGAACGCCGCTCGGATCGCCGCTGAGAAAGACGACCGCGCCCTTCGGCTTCGCGTTCGTAATGGAGTGTCTGGCTACGAACTCGCCGACCGACTCCTCTTCGGCGTGCAGCTCCCCGACGACGGCGCGCCGTCCCTCCAGCCACGTGATGGACAACAGCACGACCACTGCGGCAACGGCGAGCGGCACCCAGGCGCCGTCGAGAAACTTCGGGAGTCCGGCGAAGACGAATGCGACGTCGAGGACGCCGAATGCCCCTGCCAGCGCGGCAGCGGCGAGGCGATTCCAATGCAGCGCGCGGGTAGCGACAGCGTAGAGCAGCAGGTCGGTCGCCAACATGGTCGTGGCAACGGCGAGGCCGTACATCGCCGCGAGATGGTCGCTACTCCGGAACGTAACGACCAATAGGACGCACAGAGTGCCGAGAATTAGGTTAACCATCGGCACGAACACCTGGCCGCGTTCCTCCGGAGAGGTATGCAGCACCGTCATGCGAGGGCACAGATTCAGCGCGATCGCCTGTTCCGTGAGCGTGAAGACGCCCGAGATTATGGACTGCGACGCGATGACCGTCGCCGCCGTCGCAAGCGCTACCATCGGCAGCAGGCTCCAACCATGCGTGAGCGCATAGAACGGCGAGTCGAGCGCGCCCCGCTGCGCGGCGATGATCGCGCCTTGCCCGACGTAGTTCAAGACGAGAGCGGGAAGCACAAAGACATACCAGGCGAGGGTGATCGGAATGCGGCCAAAATGCGACATGTCGGCGTAGAGGGCTTCGGCGCCGGTCATTCCGAGAATGATCGCTCCGAAGATCAGAAAGCCGAAGATACCATGGTGTGTGACGAACCAGAATGCCGGGAGCGGACTTAGAGCGGCGAGTATCGCGGGATGCGCGACGATGGCAATGGCTCCGCTGGCGGCGATTGCCGCAAACCAGAGCGCCATCATTGGTCCAAAAAGCGAACCGATACTCTGCGTTCCGCGCGATTGAATGGCGAAGAGCCCGATCAATACGCCGGCAGATATCGGGACGATGAAGGGCTGAGCCGCGGGCGTCGCCACCCGCAAACCCTCGACGGCGGAGATCACGGAGATCGAGGGTGTGATCATACCGTCGCCGACAAGCATCGCTGCGCCGGCAACGGCTATCCAGATCACCCAGCTCGGGCGGAACGGTACGCCGAAGAGCCGCGGTGGTTCCGTGCGCGCCAAGAGCGCGAGGATTCCGCCTTCGCCGCCGTGATCGATGCGCATCAAGACCGTTACGTATTTGATGCAGACGACGAAGAACAGCGTCCAAATCAGGAGCGAGCAGATTCCGATGGCGTTCCCGGCGGTGGCTGCAGCGTGAGCGCTCTTGAAGCAGACCTTCAGCGCGTACAGCGGGCTCGTGCCGATGTCGCCGAAAACGACGCCAAGAGCGGCGACGGGGAGTCCGCCGGAAAGGGAGCGACGCACGAAGCGAACGGTCGAGGCCGGACGCGTCTAGTCCTGCCCCGGGGCGCGCGTGCTGCGGCGAAGTTCTTTGGTGGAGGCTATAGCTCGAGGGCGGCCGTCACAGCGGCCGCTTCACTCCATTGCGCGCCAAGCGCCATGAGCTTGTCGAGCCGCTCTCCGAGTGCGCCTCTAAGCACTGCCACGACGCGCTCGTGCTCTTGCCGTTCGGTATAGTCCCGGCGAGCGCCGAGCGATCTGAGCCGAGCCTCAACGAATCCGAGCAGCATCGGGGCTCTTTCGGTTTTCCTCCCCAACGCCTGATTGCGAGAGGTGTCTTGCAACGCTGCTATCGCGGCGAAGTGCTGGAGGACGAAAGCCGACAACACAGGCGCCCGGATGTCGCGCGCCACCTCCAGCGCTTGCAAAGCATACGCGCGCGCATCGTCGAAACAATCGAGCGCGACCAGATATGCAGCCATGTTGCTCAAGTCGGCCGCTTCCGAACGACGATTTCGTGTGGCTGCGTGCCCGGCGCGGGCCTCTTCCGCACGTTCCAACGCAGCGGCGGTGTCGCCGGCCTCGAATTCTACTTCGGCAAGGTGACCCGCGATTGACGCCGCCGGTCGCTCGAGCCCAAGCGATACGTACAGCGCGAGCGCTTCAGCGTAGAATCGGCGGGCTCCCTCGATGTCGCCGCGGCGCGAACTAGCGGTACCGAGGTCGCTCAATGCTAACGCTTGCAGGCGGCGATTCTCGAGCCGTTTGGCCGATGCCAACACTCTCTGCAAAAGTGCTTCGCCCTCCGAATCCTTTCCGGTCGCAGTAAGCGCGCATCCGGCCGCGTGGTCGGCGCGAGCGAGTTGTAAGTCGTCGAGCATGGACCGTAGCCGGACTGCATTCTCCGCGGACGCAAGCGACGCCGCGGATTCAAATAGCGCGCCGCAGAGCTCCGCGTCGGCGATGTAGAGCTGGGCGAGCTCGTCGGCGCGCGTCTCTTCGGTAATCGAGTCTATGGCTAACCGAACCCAGCGTCGGCCCTCGCCGGGCGAGAGCGAATACCACACCCGCGCGAGGGCTCCGGCGAGAAGGCGGCCCGAGCGCAGGTCGTTGCGCTCCTCGAGCGACCAGCTGAGTGCGGCGCGAAAGTTATCGAGCTCGGCCTCGGCTTCGCGGAACCAAGAACGCTCGGAAGCGCCGTACCAGTCGCGATCGAGCCGCACCGCCACTCGAAGAAGCGCCAGCGTGTGGCAACGTCCCAGCGTATGGCGTTCGCCTCGTTCCGTGAGCTTTTCCAAGGCATATTGCCTCGTCGTCTCCAGCAGATGATAACGCGTAGTTCCGTGTACGAAGTTCGTCATCACCAGCGATTGGCCGACCAGCGACGAGAGCGACTCTAACACGTCTTGTGGCCGAAGGGTTTCGTCCGTACAAACCGTCGTTGCAGTCTCCAGAGTGAAGCCACCGCTGAAGGCGGCGAGTCGATCGAAAAGCAGCTGCGCCTGCGAGGACAGGAGTCCGTAACTCCAATCGATCACGGCGCGCATCGTTGCGTGGCGCGATACTGACGCGTGCTGATCTACCGTCGGAAAGTCGAAGGCCGCTTCGAGGCGATCGCAGATCTCCCGTGGCGAGAGCACGCTTGCGCGTGCAGCCGCAAGTTCGAGCGCGAGGGGCAAGCCGTCGAGAAGCCGGCAGATCTCCACGACCGATCCTACGTTTTCTGCGGTCACCTCGAAACGTAAGTCGCGGGTACGAACCCGGTTGGCAAATAGGGCGACGGCGCCATACTTCGCGGCCTCGTCCGGGGCCGAGGCGCTCTGCTCCGGAAAGGCAAGGGGGGAGATTCGATAGATTTGCTCTCCCGTGACGTTTAGGCCCTCGCGACTCGTCGCCAGCAAGGCGACGCTCGGGCATTCGCGTAGAAGCGAACCGGCGATCGTCCGAGCCTGCGAGATGACGTGTTCGCAGTTGTCGAGAATGATTAACAGACTCTTTTGCGCGAGATAGGCGAAGAGCGTTTCGAGCGGAGGACGCTGGGGCGACTCCTGAAGGCGTAACGCTCTTGCAATCGCATGCGGCACCAGGGCGGCATCGTTGAGCGGGGCGAGCTCGACGAACCAAACGCCCTGCGGAAATCGGTTTAGCATGCGCGTCCCGACCTCGATGGCGGCTCGCGTCTTGCCAATTCCCCCGGTTCCAACGATGCTGACGAGCGGCGCCGCGTCAAGTAAATCGGCGATCTCTCGAACGACGTCGTCGCGCCCGAACAACGACGTGAGCTTTCGCGGGAGATTATGCCTCGGTGCCCGATCGTGGTGGTCGGCAAGACGGGGACCGCGCGAACGCCGGGCGGAATGCTCGAGCGCCTGCCGCGCGTCCTGTGACAAGGTGAGCGCATCTGCGATGCGCTCGAGTGTCGCGTGGTACGGCGCCTTGCGATATCCGCGCTCGAGCGCGCTGACAGCCTGCACGCTGATGAGCGCACGCTCTGCGAGCGCTTGCTGCGAGAGACCGGCTTGTACTCGAAACTTCTTGAGAAGGGCAGCCAATTCGGCGGTGTTGGCTGCGGCTCGCAAGCTAGCTGCCGAGCGCTGGTGCGATTCCGATTGGCGGGGCAGTGACTCCACCGAGTACGTCCAGGATATAAGCAATGAGGCCCTGCAGGTTTATCGCGTCGATATACCCAGCGGCATCCGCGACCCACAGATTTTGAGGCTGACTGTTATCGAAGTTTATGTTCGCGGGAAGGATGAGGCCACCGATGCCGACGACGGTAAACAGACTGCACGACGACGAGCTTTGGCACTTAAAGATGCCGAGCAGCTGGTCCACGTAATACAGATTCCCGCTCCGGTCGAAGGCAAGTCCGCCGGCCCTCAATATTCCGGACTTGTAAAGCGTGCCGCTACCCTTGCAGCCCGCAAACACCACGATCGACCCGCTCAATTGCACCGGGTCGTTGAAGCTCCAGTAGCAGTTGCCACGCGAATCGATTGCGATGCCCTCGCCTTGAATCGGATCGGTCCCATAGGTCAGTGTCCGCGAGGGGTCGGTCTGTCCGTTCAGATACACACTCACGCTTCCTGCGCGTCCTCCGGTGGTCGAGCCGTTCGAAACGGCCACGAGCTGTCGACCCGGAGTAACGCTGACGTTGACGGGAACTTCTCCGTCGTCTCTCAGCGTCGCTTTAGGAGCCTCCAATCCTTCACGCGTCGTTCGGTAAGCGAGGACGTCTGAAGCGCCCGAAATTGGCGACGTACCACCAGCCATCTGCCGTCGTCACCATGCCCATCGGGCTCGAGAATCCCGTGGTCAGCGTCTTGCGGCGCGTGAGGGTTAAGCGGCCACTTTTGCGCTTATAGATGACGACTTCATTGTCGGCAGGCTGAGACGAATAGATCGCATCGTTGCCGTAAAAATGGGCCGCCGGCCACGCTACCGTCTGTGTCGCGCCGGCGTACGGCGGGATCCCGGAGGGCAGCGAACCTTGCGCACATCCGGCCACTGCGAGAGCGGTCGCCAAATGCACGAGCCGTCGAGACACTAAGCCAGACACAAAAAAGCCTTCATCACGCTACCGGCTTGGTCCTTGGTTGGATCGCCTATTCGGCGGCAAGCCCGTAAGATGATAGGGCGAACGCTTGGCCGCCACTATCATTGCCAAGTGAGCGTACGCCCAGCCCTTTGCCAACGGAAAGAAGGCCCGTGTACAACGGGCCTTCTTGTGCTTTCGAACTGCTTCCTAGCTTCCTACAAGAGCACGATCCGCACGCGGATCTTGAGAAGTTATGCCGCAGGTCTTTGACGAGAAAGAACCCCTCGCCGAGCGCGAGGCCGCCGAGCAAGAAATTGGTCTTTTCATTGCCGATAAGCGGCTTGAGATCGAGGAGGCCGGGTATGTGATTGAAGAGCTTAAAGATCCCGTTATAGCCCTTTTCCCGGAATCTGCAATGAACGGTGCCCAGCAGCTTGATTTTTATCACGTTACCGCAGAGCGAGATAATGGGGGAGCGCGCAAAGGGTTCCTCGGCGCGGAATTGAGGTGAGGTGACCGCGCTCGAACCGGCGGGGATGTAACTCGAGCTCGCCGGCGATTGTCCGTGGCAGGCTGCCATGCTGAGCGATAGCGCCAGAGTTAGCGTGGCAACCACGCATCGTTTTAGATCGAATGCCATGTTAGATTGCTCCTTTGTTGTTGTAGCGCGAGCGTTTCGCATGATGGAAGGGCCTCACAATACCAAGCCAAACCAGAGCTGCCAGACTTCGGCCTCGAACGGTGCCATGAACCGGCGCCGTAACGACCGAGCGCGGCGCGTCCCAGCTGTTTTCCATTCCTCACGCCAAGGGCTTGCGCGTCGTAGTGTAAGCATGCAACCATGGTAGCGCTGGGCTCCGAAGGGTCGCCATCTACAGCCGTTATCGTGTCTGAAAACTGTATGGGAAAACTGTGCGGGTCGTGGTTTGACCGACTCGTTGTTCACATTAGCCGGAACGCGTCCGCGCTTAGAGGCCTTCGTGCCCGGTCGCCACGTTACGCATCACTCCGATGTCGGCGACGAAGGCATTCGTTCGGCTCGCCAAATCTGCGCGGATCTCGACGACGAGTCGCATGACAACGCGGCACATGGCGGCGACACATCTTATCATTGGCGGCACGGGCTACGACGTCGGTCCATCTTCGCCGAGGGCAACCGAATGGCAACCGTCACAACGATCGTAACGAAAAACGCCCGCAAAAAAGAGCGTTCTATGGTGGAGGCAAGGAGACTCGAACTCCTGACCCTTACGCTGCCAGCGTAATGCTCTACCAACTGAGCTATGCCCCCACAGGCCCGGCGCCCGTCTTCCGGGTACCCTGACTTCCGGCCTCCTCGCGTGTGTTGAGTGCACTTCCAACTTGTCATCCAGAGCGGAGCGAAGCAGACAAAGCAACGACGGCAAGTCGAAGATTGACGAGACAGCAGAACATAGGGGATGTAGCTCAGCTGGTAGAGCACCTGCTTTGCAAGCAGGGGGTCAGGGGTTCGAATCCCCTCATCTCCATTGACTTTATTGACTTTTTCGTAACGTGGCTGAGGTTCTACAGCCAATCTACAAGCAATTTCGTTTGCCTCTCACTGCCCCCGGGTGCCCGTAGCGTCCGATTTGATTCCGAGGAGGTGCGCCTCAACCGTCAGGGCGACAGCGCGTTGTTTGGCGTCGCGGCGGTGGAACGCATACCTATCTACCAGCATCCTGGTAGATGCATGCCCTAAATACTGCGCTACCCCCGTGATGGGGAGCCCCGCATCGACGGCGTTGATACCTGCCGTATGGCGCAGGCCATGCGGCACGAAATCCTCGATACCGCAAAAAGACGCCCGCGACTGCGAACGCCTCCTTGCGATTCAACTCGTTGGCGCGGGCTATTTTTTGCCAGGGGCGCTGACCACTAGACCATCGCCAAAATGTCCCGCGCTAAACGAACCGGTTTCACGACCGCCTTGCGGATAGTTCCAAATTCCTACCCGCGACTTCCAGGTTGGCGTAATGAATTTCCCGTTGAATGTTGCAAACTGGGCGTAGGGATTAAATTTCTGACTACGCTTCGTAAATGTCATGGTATTCACTATCTTTCCCGACCCCACCGGAGACGGTCACTTGGTAAATTGTCCGAGGGCCTTCCTTCGCCGGGTTTCTAACGGCGAGATACGTTCCGTCCCACTGAACGTCCCCGCCCGCGTAGCCCTTCTGGCTCACTTGAATTACCGTAAATGCACCGCTGCCGTGCGACATCTCTAACAGATAAACGCCGTTGTCGTAACTTCCATAAGATTCAAAGTTAGCAAAAAGGTTTCCCTGGTTGTCCCAGGTACACCACTGCAAGGCGGTGGCAGGCGGGTAATACATTTTGTGGCGACCCTCAGCATGAGCATAGATAGCAATATTCGACTGCTCTAGGTGATTTGCGCCACCGACCACAGCGAGGTTTCCGGTTGTTGGGTCAACAGCGCAGGAATTTGGGAAATGTCCGCCGTCATCCAGCGTAACAAAAGGGGTGGTGGCTCCATGCTTATAGCCCAGTATCTTGCTGTGCTCTTCGTGGCTACCAGGGGCAACGGCAAAAACATCGCCACTACTGTCTGTGCACAGACCTAAGACAGCAGAGCTGTTACCGAATAAATCCCCAACGTACTGGAGTCCGGGGTAGGAAAAGATTCTTACGGTGTTCTCGACGGCGACGTAAAGTAAGTCCTCACTGCTTGTTCCCGGCAGCATCCAAGACCCCGGCGCCGTATGCAGTCGACTTTGCGGTACGCTTTGAGGTACCGTGCCGCTCATCCCGGTCTCTGACCCGCTGCACCCGGCCAACAACATAACGGCCAGGCCAAGACATACGGCGTGACGGCCAAGACGAATGGTCATTTGCGGATGCGCGAATCGGGTGGGGGAACGGAAATCGTCATGCCGAGAACGCAACAAACATTTAGTACGGCCGTGTGCTTGCCGCCGCCCGGATACGGCCAGACGCCAACTTGAGTGTCATGCCGTATCGGCGCTATCATATTGCCGCGTTGAAGCCAAAACGTCCATGCTTCCCACGGGCCTCTAAAGTGAATGGTCTGGACAACTGTTCCTCGTGAACCGGAAACATAGAACCGAAAAATCACGTGCTGGTGATGTGCTAAACGCGTGGAAATTGCCATGTACTTGCCATCCCATTGGATGCCACCACCGCCAAGTTGTCCGGTCTTGTCAAGAGTGATGGTCTCGCCCTGGCTGCTTCCATTCGGAAGTTCAGCTACCCCAAAATACTGAATGCCATCAACGAAGAGATTCCCCTGGTCGTCGTAACCACACTGATAGCCATTAACTGGTACGGAGTAGAACGTTGGGTTGCCCTTAGCTTTCTTAAAAATGGCTACTCCACCATCATAGACGACGACCGCGAGGTTCCCCGTCGTTGGGTCAACGGAACACCCCGTTAGCGGTCCGAAGTTGCTCTTCCCAACGTCTAGCTTTGCAGTCGGCTTCCTCGCGCCGTGCGCGTACTCGTAAAGATAGCGGTAACGCGTAGTCACCCAAACGTTGCCGGACTTATCGGAACACACGGCCCGAGGTCCGGCGATTTTAATCTCGCCGAACGTCTGGTATTGCGGATACGTCAGAATGGTTACCTGCGAGTCACTAGGGGTTCCCCCAAATTATATATAAGAGGTGGCGTGACGAGCGCGAAGTCCCGCGCGCTCGAGCTAGCGCCGTCATTGCGGTTTGCGGCACCGCGCCGGTCGCCGCCGTCTGCGACCCTCCGCACCCGGCCAGCAATGTGGCAGCGAGGCCAAGACATGCGGCGTGACGGCCAAGACGAACGGTCATTTGCGGATGCGCGAAGGCGGTGGGGGAACGGAGATGGCAAATCCCCAGGGAGCCGGAGCAAAAAGCTGACTATAGTGCAAACCGCCCTTTGGATAATGCCAAAAGCCAATGTCGCCGCCGTGGTCTCTCGCCATTCCTATGAGCGTGGTGCCCTGTACCCAAAAGAATCCCCCGGGGAACATTTCTCTGAAAGGAATCTCGGCTACGACCGTTCCCTTAGTGCCCGAGACCTTGACGCGATAAATCAGTTGCCGGTGCCCTCTCGGATTATTTTCGTCGTTAGTCAGGACAGCGACGTATTTTCCATCCCATTGCACACTGCCAGCCCAGTGGGTTGGTTTATCTAAAGTAATAGTTTTGAACTGACCACTGCCTTTGGGCATTTCGGCGAGTAATAAGGTTTCCTGTGTGTCGTTACCATCGAGCCAAAGATTCCCCCGATTATCGTATGCTAGTGTCCAAGGCGAAAACGGCGCGGCGTAAATCGTTGGTTTGCCGTGAGCATGTTGCCAAATGTCTATGGACCCATTGTCGACTACTGCAAGGTTCCCTGTCGTGGCCTCCACGGAACAAGATGTTGGGAAGCTCGGAACCTGAAATTGTGCGCTTTGGAGTGGTAGAGCCGTGAGCGAATTCGTAAATCAGGCCTGACAGTGTGTCTACGTAGACGTTTCCGGAGGTATCCGAACATGTGCCCCATGCTGACGATAGTCCCGATACGCTCCCGTAGAATTGCCCTTGAGGGTACGTGAAGATGGAAACCTCGGTGCTATCGCCCTCGTCGGCAACGTACAACAGGTCGCCCCCTGACCCTGACGCATGGTGCGCCCATCCTTGTGCCACCGTCATGGCGCCTTGCGGCACTGCGCCGTTCATGGTCGTCTGTGCGCCCCCGCATCCGGCCAACATCGCAACAGCCAGGCCAATGCCTAAAGCATAGCGGTCAAGACCTAAACGCCTTATCTCCATTGCCCTTCCTCCGACCCCGGAACGTTCGACGGCGCCGTGGCGGTCCCAGCCCGGGCATGGCCTAACGCCGTGGCATCGAACGTTCTTAGCGGTTGGCCCGTTTGGGAATTGGGGGGAAGGCGATGGGGAGGTCAGGTTTTAGCCGTTGGGCGTTTTGCGTCTGCGCCGCTTTGTCGTTGGCGGGGTGTGGGGCGCAATCTTCGATGGGGACATTGCCCATCTTGCCCGCCGAAGGTCGCATTACCGTTGACCCCGGCTATAAGGTTACGTCCGGTCTGCTGTACGTAGCATTGTTTAATGTAAGGCCCCCCTACGATGAGGTGCTGGTGGGATAGGTCCCGAATCGGGAGCCAGGGATAGCTGTGGATTTCCGCCCAACCGGGCAACGAAGGAGATCCACGCATGCGCAAGAGCCGCTTCACCGACGCCCAGATCGTTGCGATCGTCCGCGAGTACGACGCGGGTGCAGCTCCGGCTGAGCTAGCGCGCCGACACGGCGTTCACGCCAATACCATCCGGCTTTGGAAAACTAAATACGCTGGCATGGAGGTGAGCGACGTCGCTCGTCTCAAGCAGCTCGAAGCCGAGAACGCGCAGATGCAGCGGATTATTGCCCGACTTTCACTGAAGGTCGATGCGATGGAGGACCTGATCCGAAAAAACGGCTGGGGCCTTCACAGCGGCAAGAAGCGGTGAAGGCGTTACAGCGGTCGGGACTGAGTCAACGAGAGGCCTGTACGATCATTCGCGCCCGCCGGCGCTCTTCGCGAGGGGTGCCCAGCGCGAAGGCCGCCCAAGATACCCTGGTTATCGCGCGCCTTACCGAGCTCGCGCAACGCTGGCCGCGGCGCGGCTGCAAACGGCTATACGATCGCTACGAGCGCGAAGCGCGCGACGGCGACGACTACATGAACTTCAAGCGCTTTCGGCGCCTCTACCGGCTGGGCAATCTGCAGCTCAACCGTCGCCGCCGGCGGTCACGAGCGAAGTATGTTCGCGGTTTGCCGCATCGTCGAGCGACGGCGCCACACGAGATCTGGGCGATGGATTTCCTCGCCGATCGGCTCTTGCACGGCCGCCGCTTTCGGGTCCACACTTTGCTCGACGAATGCAGCCGGTGTGCGTTCTCGGTTTTTGGCGCCTTCTCGTTTCCGAGCGCTGCCGTAGTGGCCAAGCTTGAGGAAGTGGCGCTCGAGCGCGGCTATCCGAAATGTCTGCGCGTCGATAATGGTCCCGAACACATCGCCAGCGTCCTGGAACGCTGGGCCGACGACCACGAAGTCGAGCTGCTGTTCATCGAGCCCGGAAAGCCAACTCAGAACGCCTTCATCGAGTCGTTTAACGCTCGCGTCCGGGACGAACTTCTCAATCCCCATCGCTTCCGAACGATCTTTGCCTTCAACGACACCGCAGAGGAATGGCGCGTGGAGTATAACACCACGCACCCGCACGCTGGCCTCGGTGGCAAAACTCCCGAGGAGTTCCTCGCGCTTTATGAAACTAGCCCAACTCCACAATTATTGCTGGCTTCATGACGGGACCTATCCCACTGGTATATAACACCAGCGCCAGGCATCCGGCTCCAGTTGCCTCGATTACCGAAGGGGTCGATTCGCCGCAGACAGTGTGTCTTGATGGAGAAGGCACCCTTTACGTTTTAAACGGAGGGGGCTGGATTTCCGAGTATGCGCTTGGGAAGACGAAGCCGTTTCAAATCATTACGCAAGGTCTTAACGGACCGGCATTCTGCACAGTAGACGGGAGCGGAAATCTATGGGTTACGAATATTAACGCTCCCAACGTCGTAGAATACTTGAAGGGGACCACGACGCCCCACACGACAATCACGAAGGGTATGGTCTACCCGCTAGGTATCGCAATAGACCACGCCGGAAACATGTATGTTGCGAATAATGAGCTAAACGGTCCGACGAATGTCGAGGTATACCCGCGGGGGAAGAAGTCACCGTCAAGGACGATAACGGATGGCGTAACATGGCCGGTCGGCATCGCGGTAGACGGAAATGCGACATTATACGTTACGAATTTTTCCCCGCCCGGTTCCGTCCAGGAGTACCGCGCCGGTCACAGCCGACCTTATCAGGCAATTACGAAGGACATGAATGGGCCTTCAGCAGTGACGATTGCACCAAACGGACGGCTGTACCTCACAAACACCGGCGTCCAGGGCGGTTCCGGACAGCACCGGCCATTTTGGAATACCGGCCCGGGTCGATTACGCCCGCGAAGAAGATGATTACCAAAGGCCTCGGGTATCCGCTTGGCACAGCGCATTATCCGCCCTTGCTACCTTAATTTTTGGCCTTACAGCCTATCCGCAGCCTATCGCCCCTAGAACGTATTGCCCCAGGGTGCCTGTAGCCGCCACCTCACGCACAAGAATGCGAATTCGCCAATGGGCGGAAGGGCCTCCGATGTTCTTTGCAGGCAGGGGGTCAGGGGTTCGAGCCCCCTCATCTCCACCAAAAACCGCGCCGCTTTCATGAGCTTTTTTGGAGGTCGGTGTTTGATGCTCGCGCATCGCAGCGCCCATTGCCTTTAAGCTGGATGACTCCGCGCGGCCGCAGCTTGCGAAGAGCTCTGTTTAAAGCAGGCTGGTCCGAACCGCGCCTCGTACTTGCGACGCATCATGGTTACCGGCATGCACGTCGTCTTGTTCAGCCGGCACGCCGAGAAGGTGCGAGAGTTTCTCGGCGACGTGCTGGGGCTTCGCTCGGTAGATGCGGGCGGAGGCTGGCCGATCTTTGCGGCGCCGCCGACCGAACTGGCCGTTCACCCGGCCGACCGTGAGCCCGGGCATGAGGTGTTCCTCATGTGCGATGACGTCAACGCCGTCGTGGCGCGGTTGGCGGAGAGCGGGATCCAAACGGCGGAGCCCGTCCCGCGGCACGCTTCGCCGCTCGCGACATGAGCTCGGTACGCGTACTGGTCGGCACGCGCAAGGGTGCGTTCGTGTTGGAGTCCGACGGCACGCGTAAAGACTGGAAAGTCGCCGGACCACATTTCGGGGGCTGGGAGATCTACCACGTGAAGGGCTCGCCGGCCGACCCGAATCGGATCTACGCGTCGCAGTCGTCGAGCTGGTTCGGACAGGTCGTGCAGCGCTCCGACGACGGCGGGCGCACGTGGGAGCCGGTCGACAATCGCTTCGTCTACGAGGGCTCGCCGGGGACGCACCGCTGGTACGACGGCACGCCGCATCCATGGGAGTTCGCGCGCGTCTGGCACTTCGAGCCGAGCCGCACCGACGCCGACACGGTGTACGCGGGCGTCGAGGATGCCGCGCTATTCCGCTCGACCGACGGCGGGAAGAGCTGGCAAGAGCTAGCGGGGCTGCGTCGCCATCCGTCGGCGGACGGGTGGCAGCCGGGCGCGGGCGGCATGTGTCTGCACACGATCATCCTCGATCCGCGCAAGGCCGACCGTATCTTTACCGCGATCTCGGCCGCGGGCGCCTTTCGCAGCGACGACGCGGGCGTAACGTGGACGCCGATCAATCGCGGGCTGCACTCCGACGTGCTCCCGCAGCCGGAGGCCGAGGTCGGCCACTGCGTGCATCGCATCGCGCTGCACCCGAGCGATCCGAACGTGCTCTTCATGCAGAAGCACTGGGACGTGATGCGCAGTGACGACGGCGGCGACTCGTGGCGCGAGGTCAGCGGCGACCTGCCGACCGACTTCGGATTCTGCATCGACGTCCACGCGCACGAGCCGGAGACGATCTACGTCGTCCCGATCAAGAGCGATTCGGAGCATTACCCGATCGACGGGCGGCTGCGCGTCTATCGCAGCCGCACCGGCGGCGACGAATGGGAGCCGCTTACGCGCGGGCTGCCGCAGAAAGAGTGTTACGTCAACGTGCTGCGCGACGCGATGGCGGTCGACACGTTGGACGAGTGCGGCATCTACTTCGGAACGACGGGCGGCCAGGTGTACGCATCGGCGGATGCGGGCGACACGTGGGCGCCGATCGTGCGCGACCTGCCGGCGGTGCTCTCCGTCGAGGTGCAGACGTTACCTTGATTCGCGTCGTCCTGCCGGCGCATCTGCGCGCGCTGGCGCGGGTGGGCGGCGAGGTCAGCGTCGAGGTCGCCGGCGACGTGACGCAGCGGTCCGTTCTCGACGCGCTGGAGTTGCGTTATCCGGCGCTGCGCGGGACGATTCGCGATCACGTGACGCAGCGGCGCCGCGCCTACGTGCGATTCTTTGCCTGCGAGCGCGACCTTTCGCACGACACGCCGGACGCGCCGCTGCCGGAGGACGTCGCGAGCGGCGCGGAGCCGTTTCTCGTCGTCGGCGCGATGTCGGGCGGCTAGGGGAAGATCGCGAGGATGCGGCGCGTCACCGCCGTTGGAGCGCTCGCAATCGCACTGAGCTGCGGCGTGGCCGCCGCGGCGACACCGACGATGCGGGACGTTCTGCAGGCTTCGTACGCCGTGCGCGAGCTGAGCGCGGTAGCGCTTTCGCCCGATGGCGACGCCGTCGCGTGGCAAGAGAGTTTTCACGATCCGCGCCGCCTGTTAGAGTCGCCGCGCCAGGAGGCGGTGTACGTGCAGAGCGTGGCGCGCGGCGCGCGCATTCACGTCACCGCGAGCGCGCGGGCGGCCTACTACGACGAAGAGAATCCCGTCTGGTCGCCGGACGGCCGCAGCCTCGCGTTTCTCTCCGATGCGCGTTCGAAAGGCCAACTGCAGGTCTTCGTCGCGAGCGCGACGGGCACGCAGGTGCGACAACTCGGGCGACTCCGCGGCGACGTGCAGCGGCTGACCTGGTCGCCGAACGGGAAAACGCTGGCCGTTCTCTACATTCCCGGTGCAAGCCGAGAAGCGGGCGCGCTCGCTCCCGGAGCCCGCGACGTCGGCGTGATTGGCTCGAAGGTGGAAGAGCAGCGCTTAACCACCCTGGACGTGTCGAGCGGCGCGATGCACTGGCTGACGCCTAGCGACTCATACATTTACGAGTACGCATGGTCTCCCGACGGGCGGCAAATCGCCGTCACATACGCGAAAGGAAACGGCGACGACAACTGGTGGATCGCGCGCCTCGCTCGCGTCTACGTCGCGACCGGAGCAATCCACGACCTGCTCGCGCCGGCGTTTCAGATCGCCGATCCGCAATGGTCGCCCGACGGTGGCCGGATCGCGATTATCGGCGGCATCATGAGCGATTTCATAGCGACCGGCGGTGACGTGTACGTCGTCGACGCGTACACAGGCGAATCGCGGGACGTCACGGACGGCGCGCCGATCTCGGCCCGTTCTCTGCGTTGGAACGATGCTACGAGCATCGATCTGGTCGCGCATCTCTCCGGGGAGATGCATCTGATGCGGCTCGACATTGCCGGCGGCACGACGTCGCTGACGACGCTGGTCGCCCAACCGGAGTCGCTGTCGAGCTGGTCGAGCGCAAAGAGCGGCACTATCGTCGCGCTCGTGCGCGCGTCATTCACAGAGCCGCCGGAAATGTGGGTAGGAGCGCCGTCGGCGCTGCGCCGGCTGACGAGCAGCAACGCCGGCGCCAAGCTGCTCAATGGTAAAGCGGTATCGCTAAGATGGAAGAGCGACCAATACACGCCGCAGGGCTGGCTCATC
Organism: Vulcanimicrobiota bacterium; assembly: GCA_963756165.1. Classification (GTDB taxonomy): domain Bacteria; phylum Vulcanimicrobiota; class Vulcanimicrobiia; order Vulcanimicrobiales; family Vulcanimicrobiaceae; genus Cybelea. The sequence continues at coordinate 75,359 of CAVWMO010000009.1, forward strand.
TATCCCCTCGATTACGATCCGAGCCGCCGCTATCCGATGGTCACGATCGTGCACGGCGGTCCGTCGTCGGCCTCGGTTCCATCGTTTGGAAGCCGCAACGTCAGCGCGCTCTCGTCCCGAGGCTATTTCGTCTTCATGCCCAACCCGCGCGGCAGTTACGGCTTCGGCGAAACGTTCACGCGGGCCAACATCAAGGACTTCGGCTACGGCGATTGGCGGGACGACCTCGCCGGCGCTGACGCAGCAATCGCGCGCGCGTCGATCGATCCCACCCGCCTGGGGCTGATGGGCTGGAGCTACGGAGGCTACATGGCGATGTGGGGCGAGACGCAGACGACGCGTTTCAAGGCGATCGTTGCCGGCGCCGGCCTCGTTAACTGGCAGTCGTACTATGGGCAGAACAAAATCGACCGGTGGATGATCCCGTTCTTCGGCGCGTCGGTCTATCAGGATCCGGAGGTCTACGCGCGCAGCTCGCCGATCACGTTCATCACCCGCTCGAAGACGCCGGTTTTAATCCTCCAGGGCGAGCGCGACGAGGAGGTTCCGGCGCCCCAGGCGTTCGAGTTCTGGCATGCGATGACGACGCTCGGAGTGCCGACCCGCCTCGTCGTCTACGCCGACGAGGGGCACTCGTTTCAAAAGATCCGCGACCAGATCGACATCCTGACGCAGACCGTCTCTTGGTTCGACCGTTACCTAAAAGGGTAGCCCGCCTTTAACGCTGCGTGTTCATCGGCTTCATCGCCGGATCGGGGATGCCGTCGGGACAGATCGTCGCCTGGATCGCCGGCGAGACGTAGTACGCGTGGATATCGTAGTGCGGGAACGGGAAAGCCGTGCGTGGCCGTGCGGTTCGAAGCTCACGTCGACGTGATCGATTGTATAGCCCGGCAGCGCGTGGACGTTGGCGTAGCTGAAACCTTTCTGCAGCTGCTCTACGGAGACCATGATCTCGGTGAAGACCGGCTTGCCCTGCCACACGCCGTAGATCGGCCCTAGCGGCAGGTTCTTGAGATTCGCCCAATGCTCGCCCATCGTGGCGACGCACGGCGAGACCAGCATCGCGTCGGACGGGATTCCGGCGGGGCGCGTTGCCGGCTGCGGGGGCAGCATCGGCGCGGCCGGCCCGGCCCCCAGGAGCGCGACCGAACCGGCGATCGCAAAACCAAACGTCAAGGCCGTGACGAAACGTACCATGATGTGAAGCTCCTTTCGCGGCTAACGTTGGTTCCTGCGGCGAGTCATTCCTCGGCGGCAGGGGCTGTTATAATAAAGCGCGAGGAGAGCGTCGCGAACGTCTACGACGACGACGTCATGGCGTCGTCGACCCCTACGCGCTGAGCATCGGTGATTAAAAGTTGCTAAATCGGCGGCACCGTTGGCTGGAGGGCGGGAATATCGCTGGAGCCGAGTTGCATTCGGCTACGGGAAGGGTCCCCGCGCTACGCGGAAAGGTGCATTCGGCTACGAGGAAGGGCGCCCGCATTACGCGGACGCCCTTCGACTAAAAACTAGCAGCCGTTCCTCGCACCGAATGACAGAGCACCGAAATCGAACGCCTCTCCGCCGTAAACCTGATCGTAAGCGCCCAGCCCGATGTTGCCGGCGCTCGCAGCGGCGATGAAAACCAAGCCGGCATTCTGACTCCCCCCGGGTTCCTGGATGGTCGCCACGAGCTCGTGGTTGACCACCTGGAACGTTCCGAATGGGAGGTTAAGGCCTCCCGGACCGGTCAGCGACGCCGAACCGCCACGCCGGCTGGTGTCCGTCAACGTCAAGCAGTACAGACCGTTGCTGTGATGCGAGTGGGTCACGGTCACCGGCCAACTCCCCGTATAGCCGCGCGCCATGGCGGCGCCGGCCGACTCAGCCGCGATCGTGGCGGCGGCGACAGCAATCAAGGCCGGTTTCAGTAAACGCATAGAGCCTCTCCTTACGGGTCTGAGCAAAGACGATGCCGCCGAGTCTAACCTCGGCCGATGAAAAAACTCTGAAGCGATGGAAATACGCTCAAACAAAAGGGCCTCGCAAAACGAGGCCTTGTGATGGTGGGCCGTCCTGGGATCGAACCAGGGACCTCATGCTTATCAAGCATGCGCTCTAACCAGCTGAGCTAACGGCCCGGCGTGAGGGAGAGTATAGCACGCCTCGCGACGCTCCCTTCAAGTCAGCGCGATCCACTTCTTTGTGATCTCGTCCTCGTTCTTGAGGTGCGCCATCAGGAGCGCCTCGAGCACTTCGTGCTCGCGCACGATCTCCGCCCGCTCGGCCCTCTCGTAGTCGAACGCCTGCCGTTGGGACGCTCGTCCAGCGCAGGCTCCGGAGCATCTCGGCGATAAGATTTGCAATAGTGTCGGGAGGCATTACCATGCACGCTTTCGCGCGTCGCGTACCCCTCGGGCTCAGCCTTGTAACTTTCGCGTCGCTTCTCACGGGCTGCAACCGCGCCGCGTCACCAGCGATCCCGGCAAGCCCATCTTATTTCGCGACACCGCATGCCAACGCGCGCGGCGTACAGATCTGGGCGGCGGTAGAGCAGACCAACAGGCTATTCGGCCTATCGGCGGGCGCAAAACGCGTTCTCGACGTCATTTCGACGGAGCGCCAGCCGGTCAAAGGCGGTGACCCGTTGACGCTCAAAGTCGACCATGCAAAAAACTTGTTCGTGACCGACGTCACCGGAGGCAAGGCTGGCGTGATTCAGGAGTACAAGGACGGGAACTTTGCACGCGCCTATCTACCCGATTGCGCGGTCTCCAATTGTTCCAACTTTACGGGTTTGCTCACCGACAACGTCGTCGACAACGACCACGTCTTCGGGATCATGAAACGACTCCAGTACAAGGTCGGAGGATCCTCTACCGTCAGTGGCTCCGGGTACGAATACTGGCCTAATGGGAATCCGTCGGCGACCCCGGTTCAAGTGCTTCTCCCCAGTGATTGTTCGGAGGTCTGTTTCATCGACGCCGGCGATGAGGATAGTTCTGGCAATCTCTGGGTTCGGGACTATGGGGGCGGCGGTTATGGAGTCGCGGAAATAACGAATCCGACCGCCAGGCCCAGCTTCAACCAAATTTTATCTTTGGAAACGTTCACGATAGACGATGGCGACATCGCCGGCTTCTATATCAGCAATGCGGGAAGCCTGCTCAACGTGGGAGATTCCAGCCATAAAATCTATCAATACGGGCTGCCGCTGGCGTACGGCGGCTCACCGTTCAACACGCTGACGCCGTGCTCTCACGGATGCGATCCGCACGGGTTTGGTTTCAATAGTAAAGACAACCTAATCGTCGTCGGCGATGGCACAACCGGCGGACACCACCGACACAGCGGATCGCTCGATATTGGCCAAGTCTCGAAAAATCATTGGAAGAACGTCACCAAGCGGCGGTTTACGGCTCCCTTCAGTTCCGCGGTCTACACGCCGTCCGATAAATAAGGGGGACCACGGCGCGGCGACTAGATGAGGGCGATCCACTTCTTCGTGATCTCGTCCTCGTTCTTGAGGTGCGCCATCAGGAGCGCCTCGAGCACCTCGTGCTCGCGCACGATCTCGGCCCGCTCGGCCGTCTCGTAGTCGAACGCCTGGCGTTGGGAGGCGATTTGCGCCTGCAGGTCGGGGTCGGCGGGAGGCTCGGGCGCCTTGTCCGCGCCGCCGCGCGGCGCAGCAGTCGAGCCGCGCGGCGCGGCGGTGCGCTCGGTGCGAATCGGAAATATCGGCCCGTTCATCACTCGGTGATGGATTGGATGAACTTCTTGGTGATGGAATCGTCCATCTTGCGCTG
>CAVWMO010000010.1:0-50419 GCA_963756165.1 Vulcanimicrobiota bacterium
TGAAGGCCTTACGAGATAAGAGTTTTTCGTGAGGCCTTCCTTATGGCACCTCCGCCTCCATTTCTTCGGGCTCGTCGATCGGCTTGAACAGGGCCTGCGCGACCGCCGTGGGGACGACCGCGGTCAAAATCACGACGGTCACGAGTGCCGTGTATTGCGCCTGGTTGATGTAGTGATGTGTCAGACCGTAGAGACTTGAAATGGTCCCAAAGGTGAGGCCGGTCGCCATCATCAGGGTCAAGTAGTTAGCATTGCCGGCGGAGTAACGAAAAGCGACTCGGGCAAGCGGTAAGACCCCGGCGATCTTTGCGATTACCTTGACGAAAAACAGCACGATGATCAGGCCCGCGCTACTGGCCGCAGCTCCAACCTCGATGTACGTGCCGGCCTTGATAAAGTAGAAGGGCGCCAAGAAGGTCATGGTCATCGTTTGGAGACGCCTTTTTACGTCAGGATACGTAATCATCACCCCCGCGCAGCCGAGCCCGAGAAAGTATGCGGGCAGCACCCCCTCGCTCTTTGCGTAAGTGGACAGCGCGGCGAGCAAGAAGATCACGGCGAAAAGCACGCGCAGGGCCGGCTCGCTAACATAGCGATGAGTACGATCGATGATGTGCGGCAGGATTTTCGGCATAATCGCCACGGCGACGACGATCGCTGCTGCCAGGGCTACAAGCCAGAGGTTATAATTTGCGAAGAGCAGTCCTAGCGCAACCACCGTGCCCAGATCGGTAAAGAAACAAGCGGCGAGAATAAGCTGGCCGAACTCCCTGCCGGCGAGCCCGGATTCGATCATGACCGCGTAGACGACGGCTACCGACGTCGTCGACATGGCGATGCCGGCGATCTTCGACGCATCCGGCGTCCAATGTGTAAAAAGGTATGCGTATGCCATCGCTGCGAGACATGGTAGACCGAAAGACGCGGCTCCGATCACGGTAGCGGGTAGGAACTGCCTTCTAAGGACGGCTGGGTCGATCTCCGCTCCGGCAAGAAACGTCAGGAGTATGCTGCCGAAGCCGGCAACGAAGTCGATCCACGCGTTTGTCCGTAGGCCGATGACGTTTCCGGCAAGCATGCCGAGGACGATCTCAACGAGCGCAGCCGGCATCTTAACGCGGATCGCGACAAAGGCGCTGATAGCGGCGAGTAGCATCCACGCACCTGCGAGAAGCCAGATGTTATCGCTATTGAGGAAAAGGTGCAAAATAAAGGCCCCCGTCGAAGCTCAGTGCGACAGGAGCCATCAGCCGTCGAGACGGCGGTTTAAGGGAGCTCCATCCCTGTGCGCTGCATCTTCCGCGTAGCGAGGGAGAATGCCTCGGGTTGGCGCGCCATCATCCGCGAAGGCACGAATTGCTGCGGGAGTTGAAGAATCGGCGGTTTCATGAACGACGCAAAAAGGCTGTCCTCAGCGCTCAATGCGCTAACCAATTTACCGCAGTTCTCGAACAGCAAAGCGCGCGCTGCGGCGCGCCAAGACCCATCCGTCAATTGGCCGGCGACCAAAATACTCAACGCCGAATTTAACCCCGAAGTGGACGGGTTTGAGTCCTTCGTCATGAACGACGGAAGCACGTGTGCGTGGGCGCCCGGGCAATTCCGATACGTCGCAAAGTGAACAGCGCTGAACCGTCGCCAGTCAACGCGTTACGTGGCCGGACTATGCTGCTTTCGGTTGAAGCACTGGAAAGACGTGGTCGAGCGCGGTGACCGACAGCGTGCGAAGCACGTTACCTTGAGTCGAACGAAGTGCCAAGTCGGCGCCGCGGGAACGCGTGAGCCGCAACAGCGTGATCAGTTCTCGCAGCATCGCGGAATCAAGACTGGGGACGGAATCAAGGTCGAGAACGACCCGCTCCACGCCCTCGCGAATTGCATCGAGAATTGCCGCTTCGAGGGCGGGAAGGCTCTTCGGGTGATACTCGATCGTGACTGGCTCCATGAGACATTGTGACAGCTTCGGGAAGCAATGGGATGCGGTGCCCACGCCAGGAAAGCGCTTGGTCGCCTGGAATCGAGGAGGGCGAAGGAGATTTTGCGTGCGGTAAGCGCTCTGCGGGCGGCACGCTCTCCATTCACGTGATCGCCGCGAACTTCGACGCGAGGGGCTATATCGTCTATGCTCCGGAAACGTGGAAGGCTCGTAGCCGTTTCTCTCAGCGCTTCCTGGGAAACGAATGCCATGCTGGGCACGTTACTGAAAATGTGAAGGGAGCGGGAAAGCGGTGCGCTTCACGACCATAGCCGCCGTGGCGGCAGTTGCTACGTTAACGGCCTGCGCCGAGTCGGCGAGCCCTCTAACACCGGCACTCTCGAGCGCGTGCCGTTCGCACACTCAGCAAAGCGTCCCGAGTGCGTTGCTAGGCGAATCTGCCCTGTCGACGAGTGCGCCGGCCGCGCCCACGCGCGCGACGGCGGCGCAGTTGAAGCTTTGGCCGCGCCAGGGACCCGCCATCCGAGTCTGCGGCGACGTGGGCAGGGGATTTGCGCGCTGCCAGGCTTGGCTGCGTACCGATATCGATGGAGAGATTCAGCCGGGCACGCCCGGCGGCTATGCGCCGAGCGATCTGCAAACGGCGTATGGTTTAGCGGCCGCGAGCCGGCAAAACGGCGCCGGCCAGACCGTCGCGATCGTCGACGCATACGACGATCCGAACGTTGCCTCGGATCTCAACGCCTACCGCTCACGGTTCGGTCTGTCGGCATGCACGACGTCCAACGGTTGCTTTACCGAGCAGAAGTTCGCCTCGCAAACGAATATTGGATGGGCCGGCGAAGAGTCGGTCGACGTCGATATGGTGTCTGCGATGTGTCCCAACTGTAAGATCCTGCTCGTAGAAGCGGCCTCGGCAAACGTGAGCGATCTTAGCACCGCCGAACGCTACGCAACCACTCATGCGGACTACATCAGCGACAGCTGGAGCGGAAACGAGGGTTCGAAGACCTACGATGCGGACTTTCACGCCAACTGCGCGATCGTGGCGGCGACCGGCGACGCCGGGCACAACTCGACCGCGCAGTGGCCTGCGATCCTTCCGACCGTTATCGGCGTCGGCGGCACGAGCTTGACGTCGATCAGCCCGCGCGCGGAGACCGCATGGCTGCGAGCCGGCAGCGGCTGTAGCAGAATCTACGGCAAGCCGAGCTTCCAGGCCAGTTTGAGCACCGGGTGCTCGATGCGGGCGCAGGCGGACATCTCGGCCGATGCCGATCCACGTACGGGGGTTGCGGCCTACGACACGTTCCATCACGGCGGATGGCTCGTCTTCGGCGGGACGTCGGTCGCCACGCCGATCGTCGCCTCGGTCTTCGCGTTGGCGGGAAGCGGTAGCGCGGATCCCCTTGCGGACCTGTACCCCCACGCCTCGAGCTTGAACGACATCACGTCGGGCAGCAACGGCGCGTGCGGCGCTCCGCTCTGCGTCGCCGGTCCGGGCTGGGATGGTCCTACCGGACTGGGCAGCCCGAAGGGCATCGGGGCTTTCTAACCGCCAGGGCTTCTGGGAACATCGGCGCCGAAGGGGGCAAGCAGCAGCTCCCTAGGAGGCCTATTATGAAGAGGTTATTGTTGTTTCGTCGGCGTGATAGTCGCCGGCATGCTGACGGCGGCCCCGTTGTCGGCGTCCGCCGCCATGACGCCGGCCGCCGGCATCGGCGTCGGCGCGCACGGCTACGACTTCATGGTCGGCACGTGGTCGTGCAAGAATAGCATCCCGTCGCCGATGGGCGGCCCTGCGCTCACGACCCTGGTCGTCGCGCACTCGGTAAACGCTGCGCTCTCGGTGCGCGTCACCGGTTCCAACTTCGAAGCTCTGGGCTTCGTCGTCTACACCGGCAATACGAAAACGTGGTGGAATCCGTCGACGACGGCCGGTGGCGGATATGGCGTCGAATCGACGCAGCAAACCGGCAAGAAGACGACGTGGGCCGGGCCATTCACCGATCCTTCGTCGGGTAAGACGATGCAGGTTCGCGATACCTATACCTTCACGAATCCCACGACCTACATCGACCTCTTTCAGGTCAACGTGAACGGCGCGTGGAAGACCGAAGGCAACACCACCTGTACGAAGGCGTAAACGACCGACTCTAGCCCGGCCGCGTGTAGCGATCCCGGATTACCAGTGAATCACTCGCTGATGATCCGCGCGCTCTTGATGTAGTCGAGGTGCGGGAAGGCGTGCTGCAGATAGGCGTTACCCTGTGCCCCGATCAGCGTCTGATCCGGCTTCTCACCGTAGCCGCTGTATACGTGCTCGACGGCCGCCATGCCGCTGCTGACTTGGCCGATCGGAGCGAAGCCCATAGCGTCGAGTCGCGCGTTGTTTGCTAGATTGATGAACATATGCGTTGTGCGGCTGTTGGGCTGTCCGGTCGCGGCGAAGGTCACGGTTCCGAGCGTATTCGACCCCTTGACCGGATCGTCGGGAATCGTGACGTCCCACTTCTTGGTCACGGCGGGATCGGCCGCAGCGCCCCACTGCACGACGAAGCCCGGGACGACGCGGTAGAAGCGCGCGCCGTTGAAATAGCCCGCCTTGACGAGGTCGTAAAAGCGTTGCGCGCCGTTGGGCGCGAGATTCCGGTCCACGACGATGACGACGGGCCCCTTCGTCGTGTCGAGCTCGACGCGATACGTAGATGCCGGGGAGGCCTGGGATGCCGCCTGCTTCGAGCCGCCGCCGCAGCCGGCCGCCGCGAGCGCGAAGAGGCTAAAGATAGTAAACTTCTTCATGTATGACTCCATCTTCGCGCACGTTCGTCGGCGAGCCGCTCGTGCCCGCCGGCGAGGGCTTCGTCACGCCCGCGAGCGGGAGCGAGCCGCCGGTGCCGCGTGCGTTCCAGTGGGATGACCGTGCGCTCATCATAACCACAGTCGTGCGAACGTGGCGCTCGACGAAGAGCGATCGCGGCGACGCATACCTCAAGCGCCACTGGTTCGAACTCGAGACCGCGTGTGGGCTGAAGATCGAGGTCTACTACGATCGGGAAGCGCGCGCCAAGGCAGCGCGTTGGTGGCTCTACACCGTTACGGGCTTGCAGTAAGAGCGTCGCCTGGGAACGCCATTACCCTCCGACGAATCATTGGGCGGCAAGGAGAAAAGGCGCGTTGATGACCACATTGCATTTTGTTCAAGGTGTGTTAGGTATCTGCGCGATGATTCTGACGATCGGGGCCACGCCGGCGCCGCCTGCGGCGCCGCTCGACGCCGCGGCGGTCTTGCAGCGCAGCGAGGCAAAGTGGAACGGCCTCAGCTCGTATCAGGTGCCGGTCACGATCGCCGGCAGCGTGCGGGTTGCCTTCATTTCCGTGCCGGTTCGCATGACCGGGACGCAGTACTACAAGGCGCCGGACCAGCAGGCGCTGCACCTCAACAATCCACCCAGCTACGCGCGCGGCCTCGGCGACACGCTCTCGACGATGGGAACGCCGCAGACGTGGCTGCGCGACTACGCAATCGCGGCGCCGGCCTCGCGGCCGCACGGGCGCCACACCGCGTACGTCTTGACCGGCACGCCGAAGAAGTCGGGCAGCCGCGTGAAGAGCATGACGATGTCGGTGAGCGCGACGACCTACGTCATCGAGTCGATTACGTTCGCGTACACGAACGGCGCATCGCTTGTTGTGACATTCCTGCACCACACCGGCATCTCGCAGTATCGGTTGGCGCGCAGCGCTACGGTGGTCGCGCGCTTTCCCGGCTACAGCGGCAACGCGACGATCACCTACGGAAACTATCAGCTGAATCAGCCGATCCCGGCGTCAGTGTTCCAGCAGACGCACTGATCGTCGCGCCAGCCGCAAGGGAGTAGTACCTCGGGGCTTGCACCGGTCGTAACTTTGTGGTACAAAGTTAATGGCTTTGCGCTGCAAAGTAGGCTGGCCAATGCCGAGGAGTACACATGCTCAGACGCCTGATCGCCATTATCTTTATCTTTTGCTCTACCGGCGTCGGCTGGATGATCCTAGGATGCACACTGGTTGCGCGCACGGCGTCATCCGACGAGAGCCAGCGCCAGAAGCTCACGGCACCGTGGGGAAGTGCCCACACGCAGATGGCGCCTGAAGTCAACGCGCGCGTGGCGGTTGACACCTATAACAAGGACAAGAAGCGCGTGGAAAGGGGCTACCAGGACGTCGCAGTGCCGCTAAGCCGCAGCCGGATAACCGTCAACCTGCACCTCGAACAGCGCCGCGACGGACTGCTCTGGTACAATCTCTACGACGTCGCCTTCGTCGCGCATTACCGCGTCCGGAACGACGCGAACAGCCGGCAGCTTTCCGTGCACTTCCCCTTCCCGAGCCAGCGACGGAACGTACGCGAACTTCACTTGCTCGATCGGCGGCCGGCGCGTCACCGACCCGACCGCTCTCGACCAGGGCTACGTCGGCTTTGACCTGCCCCCGGGAAGCCGAAATCTCGATCGACATCGCCTATACGTCGCGCGGCATGAGCACCTGGACGTACCGCTTCGGGAACGACGTCGAGTCGGTTCGGGACTTCGCGATGACGATGCGGACGGACTTCGATGCGATCGACTTCCCGCCGACAGACGCTGCTCCCGGTCGCCGAAGATGAGGCTCCCCAAGGGCTGGCAGCTCGAGTGGCATTACGGCACGCTCGTGACCGGCAACGGCATCGGCATGGCATTTCCGTATCCGCTGCAGCCGGGGCCACTCGCACAGCGCATCACGTTCTGGGCGCCGCGTCTGCGCTGTTTTTCTACTTCTTCGTGATGCTGGTGATCACGACGCTGCGTAAGATCGACCTGCATCCGATCAACTACTTTCTTTCTAGCGGCTTCGTTCTTTGCGTTCCACCTGCTCTTCGCGTACCTCGTCGATCGCATCCCTCTCGAGGCGGCGTTCGTCATCTGCTCGGCGGTCACGTTGTTTCTGACGATCTCGTCTCTGCGGCTCGTGGTCGGCTGGCGATTCGCGGCGCTCGAAAGCGGGACTCGCGCTCAACTGATCTATCTCGTGCTCTTTTCGTACGCGCTGTTCAACGAGGGCTGGAGCGGCCTCACGATCACGATCGGCGCGATCGTCACGCTGTTCGTGGTGATGCAGCTGACCGGCCGCATCCGCTGGAGCGAACGTCTCGCCTCCGCCGAAAGCTAGAGCCGGTAGCGCAGCCGGAGCTGTGCCGTGCGCGCCATCGGATAGCCTTGCGGCACGTAGCCGCCCGTTCCGTACGTCCACGGCACGACCTGCGACCGCCCATCGTTCGTCGGAACGCCATTGCCGAGCGTGTACAGGCAGCCCTTGCAATACTGAGCGCCGTACGCCCTTTCGTACGAAAGGTCGCCGCCGGCGTAGCCGGGCGGCCCGATCAGATACGGATTGCCTTGCATCTGGGTAGCCGAGCTGTCCGCAAAGAGGTTGGCCACGTCGAGCATCGCCGTCACGTGCTGCGACAGATCCAGCTCAAAGTGCACCGACGCGAGCGTCTGCGGCGTGGTCCGCAGCGTGTTCGGGTCGGCGCCCTCGCTCGTCCCTAGGCTACCGATATAGGGATTCGACGCCGCACTATACGCAAGCGCGGGATTCTTCAAGAAATAGTAGTTGTAGCCCGGGTTCACGTGATTATCGTTGGGTACCAGTTCGGGCGCGCCGGTCTTCGGATTCAGGATCCACACCATTGTGCCGTTACCGTACGGATAACCGCTCTCGTACGACAGCAGCGGCGTGACGCGCAGCCGCCGGCGCGCGAACCCGAACTCGTACCCAAGCGTCGCGGTGAAATCAGGCACGTAGCCCGCCGGATACAGGTGCCCGGCCAGGATCGCCGCGGGGTTGAGATCGTTGTACGCAAACTGGTCGACGCTCGAGGTGAACGTGCGGTTATAGTTCGCCGTGAGCTGCAGGCCGCCGCGCTTGGCGAACAGTTCGATGCCGTGCGATCGAAGCAGACCCGCGTTGGTCGGCACGCCGACCGCGTTGGGATTCTGCGACGTGGCGCGAAAGTTCACGGGCAAGACGTCGATGCGATTCTTCTCGAGCTCGGCGTAGTACGTTAGGCGCACCTGCATCGGGCCGGCGTGTTCGTAGGAGACGCTATAGTCGTTGGCTGTTTCCGGGGCCAGGGCGACCTGAGTCGCGGGCGCGGCCGAGTCGGTCCGCTGGACCTCCAGCGGAAGCGGCGGCACCGACGTGTGATCGAACGTGGCGCGCACCGCACCCCCTTCGCCGAGCCTGTACGTCGCGGCGAGGTGGGGGTCGATCGCGTCTTCGCCGTAAGCTAGCCCCGTGCCGCTCAGCACGCTCTCGCCCACTAGCCGCAGCGTCGCGTTTGCGTTGAACCGATCGTCGACCGACCACGTGTCGCCGGCATAGAGCAGATACTGATCCAGCCGCGGATTCGACGTTACGAGCTCGTCCGCCGTCGGCACGAGCTGATCGAGGTTGCTCACGTTAACCGAGTACTGAACGCCGGCTCGGAAGTCGTGTTTGGCGCCGGCTTGATCGTCGAAGTCGTAGCCGATTCCGTCTTGGCGCTGGCTCTGCTGCGACCACAGCGATATCGCGCCGTCGGGAAAGGATAGGTCGTCCCAAAAAGGGCCATTGGCGATCGCGCCCACCTGTGATTGATAGACGTAGACGCGGCCCAGCGAGTGCGCCCAGCGATGCAGCCATTGCAGCTTGGCGACGAAATACGTGCCGCGCGCTCGCGACGGCGTGTCGACCTGCGCGTTGGGGTCGGAGGGCTGACCCGGGAACGAGCTCGTTTTAGAATCGAAGGTAGCCCACGTCTCGCCCGCATACGGCGTGTCGTACTGATCGTAGGTTGCGACGCCCGAGAGGAAGGTCGCCGAGAAGTCGTTGCGATCGTTCGGTGCAAAGTGCACGTTGCCCGACGACGCCGACGCGGCTCGCGACTGCAAGGCCAGCCCATATGTGCCCATCTCGGAGGGATAAAACGTGACGCCGTCGCCGTAAGGGAAGTAGGCGGTGGAACTCGTCACGCCGACCGCGTAACGCCAGCGCAGATCCGGCGTCGCCCACTGGGAGCTTGCGTCTAGGGCGCCGTACTGCGCGCCGATCCCGGTCGCGACGTCGAAGGTCGTGCGCGCGGGATACGTTCCGACCATCGGAACCTCGTTCACGACGCCGCCCAGCGCGTTTTGACTCGAGTCGGTGAATCCGCTGAGCGTCAGCGTCGTGGCGCCCACGCCCGCCGTGCCGAGCTGCGCGCCGACGATGTTGCCGCCGGGCTCGGCGATCAAGCCTTGCGGAATCGGAACGGAGTCGTAGTCGAAGACGGTATCCTGCACCTTGCCCCCGCGCACGATCGCGTTTGCGAAGCTGTCGAGCTGCACGCCCGGCACGCCGGCGATCGCGCCTTGAACCGAGCCTTGCGTGTAATTCGCCAAGCCCGCGGAGTTCGCGCTGGGAAATGAGGCTCGAGCTGCGTCGGCCGTCACGGTGAACGTATCGCTTGTGCTGCCGACGGAGAAGGCCTCGCCCTGCGCCTCTACGTGGGCGATCTCTTTGAGTGCCCGCCGGAGCGCGAACACCAGCTGCTCGCGCTCGCCCGGTAGAACGATCGCGACGTCGCTTGCAGGCTGATAACCGCCGGCGCGCACGGTGACGTCGTACGTGTCGGGCGCGACGCCCAGAATAACGAAGTCACCGGCTGAGTCGGTGGTCGCGGAGTATCGCCCGGATGCCGCCTTTGCCTCCACGCTCGCGTTTGCGATCGGCGCCCCGCCACTCGTCTGCACGCGTCCGATGATCGCGCCGGTCGTAAGCTCCGCGGCGTTCGCTCGCATGCCGAGCGCAAGGGTAACCGCGAGCGCGATGCTCAGCGCCAGGACGGAGCAGCGATGGCTGACGCTGAACGTGTTCGGGCGTGCCGTCATTTGAGATTCGCATGGTAGACGTGCGCGACGCCGAGGCGCTCGCGCCGCTCCTGGATCAGCTCGGCTATCCGGCGGCCGTCGAGGACATCCGCGCGCGTCTGGCAGCATTGAATGGCGACTCACAAGTTCTCGTCGCCGCGGGCGAACGCGGTCTTTCCGGATTCGTCGCCGTGGCGCTGACCCGTGACTTCATTGTCGGAACGCGCGGAATGATCCTCGGGCTCGTCGTTGCGGACGGATCGCGCAGCGCCGGCATCGGCGCCGGGTTGCTGGCTGCCGCCGAGAGCTGGGCGTTCGAGCGCGGCGCTGCCCTCGTCGGGGTGCGCTCGAACGTCATTCGCGAGCGCGCCCATAGGTTCTACGAACGCAACGGCTACCGGCGCATCAAGAGTCAGCATATCTTTGAAAAGCGACGGTAATCGCGTTCGGCTGCTCCTCGCGGGAATCCTGACCGCGGGGGCCTTGATACGCGTCCCGGGCTTGCTGCACGACGGCTTCTGGCGAGACGAGGCGTATGTCTACGTCGACGCGATCGCTCCGACGTTTCGCGAATTCCTCCATCGCGTCATCGTGACGGAGTATCATCCACCCCTCTATTTCCTGATCAGTTACGTCTGGCTGCGACTCGCCGGCACGAGCGAGCTCGCGCTCAAGGCGATCCCGTTTGCCTGCAGCATCCTGACGATCGCCGCGGTCTATCGGCTCGGCGCGATCGCCGCCTCCACCGGTGTCGGGCTTCTGGCCGCCGCGATGTATGCCGTCAGTCCCATGGCGATCTCCGAGTCGGGGGATTATCTCTATCCGCTCATGGGACTGCTGTGCACCGTGTTGGCGTCGCTCGTCATGATCGAACGGCGCAAACCGCTGCGTCCGGCGCGCCTCGCCGCGATCGCGGTCGTGACGGCGCTGACGATGTTCACGCATTACGCTGCGCTGTTTTACGTACCGATGCTGGTCGTATGGGCGCTATGTTCGCCGCGCGGAGTGCGCCACGGCGCCGCGGTCGCCGGAGCTCTGGTGCTAGGCGCGCTGCCGTTCCTCTCGTGGGTTCCGGTAATGTTGAGTCAGCCCGATCCATACTTCCTACGACGGCAATGGAGTCCGGGGAACCCATTGTTCGTGCCGCCGGCGACCGCGCTCACGAAAGTTGGCTTCTTCGCTTGGACGATCGTGCGGTCGATGCCGCTCTGGCCGGAGAAACTGGCGATCGTGCTCTGCGCGTTTCTAGTTTTCGCGTTGGTGCGGGCCCTGTTATCGCGGAGGCTCAACGCCGACGCGATCGCGATGGGCGTGATCTACGCCGCCGCCCTGGCGCTCATCTCGGCCGCGGGCCGCTTGAACGTCCGATACGTCGCCCTCTTCGAGGGGCTCCTGTGCGTCTTCCTCGCGTGGGTCGTCGCGGCGTGGTTCGAACGCATCATACAAACATACCCATTGCGGTGGGTGCGATGGGGGGCCGCGATGACGGTGGTGATCGCTTTCTTCATCGTGACTGAGGACATCATTTTTGCCGCGCATACCGCCCGCCTGCCGAGGTCCGGCATTCGAACCTTCGCCATGGCGCAGCCGCTCGATTCTGCGACGCTGTATGTGGTCGTGCCCGACTACATGGCGGCGACGTTCGCCTTCTACGCGCGCGACGCCGGCGTTACGTACACCGCGTTCCCAGAGAGCAGTCATCCCGAGATATACGAATACGGCAGAACGGTAAATTTGGACGCTCCCGGCGCCGTTGCCAATGCCGTCGTCCGGCTCGGCAACGAGGCGCGTGCCTATCGGCATCTCGATTTGATCGTAGACGACGGTGCCGACGTGCAGAGGGTGTCGCAACGCGTCATGTATCGCTCCGCCGCGCGCGAATTTCTTGACGCGACCGAGGCCCGCTATCCGCTCGTCGGCCGGACCCGTTATCCGGGCCGGTTGGAATCGGTAACGGTCTATCGTTTTCGTACGATCGCTCGCGTGCAGTGATAGGGTGGCGCGGCGGCGTAAGGTACGAGCGGTGCTGAACGGACAGAAGATTGTCGTCGTGATGCCCGCCTACAACGCGGCGCAGACGTTACAACGGACATGCGCCGAGTTGCCCCAGCAGGTCGTCGACGCGGTCGTCGTGGTCGACGACGCCAGCGACGACGAGACCGTCTCGTTGGCGCGACGGCTCGACACGCACGTCGTCACCCACGAGCGCAACCTGGGCTATGGCGGGAATCAAAAGACGTGCTATCGCGCGGCGCTCGCGCTCGGTGCCGACGTCGTCGTGATGCTGCACCCCGACTACCAGTACTCACCCCGTCTGGTTACCGCCCTCGCCGCCATGGTGGCGTACGGCGAATACGACATCGCATTGGGCTCGCGCATCCTGTGCGGCGGCGCTCGCGCCGGAGGCATGCCGCTCTATAAGTACCTGGCCAATCGGGCGCTGACGGCATTCGAAAATCTCCTGCTCGGGGCGCGGCTTTCGGAGTATCACACGGGCCTGCGTGCATTCTCTCGCCGCGTTCTGGAAACGCTTCCGCTCGCGGTGAACTCCGACGACTTCGTCTTCGACAACCAAGTCCTCGCGCAGGCTATATACTTCGGCTTGCGGATCGGCGAGATCTCTTGCCCTACCCGGTATTTTCCGGAAGCTTCCTCGATCAGCTTCAGTCGCAGCGTCCGCTACGGGCTAGACGTCGTCGCGACGGCGCTCGCCTTTCGGCTGCAACGCTGGCGGTTGGCCAGGTTCGGGATCTTCGACCCGGCGGGGGCGAAAGTTAGCGCCGCCGCCCATCCGGCCTCGGCTACGACGGAGGCCTAGCTACGGCCGCAGGCCGGCATCGCGTTTGAATCTTGCGCGCCGCGGTTAGAAGCGATTCGATGGACGCTCAAGCGGCTGCTCGCGACGCCGGGCTGCGCTACATCGACGACCGGATCCCGGGAATCCGGCGGCGCCGCCGCGGGCGCTCATTTGCATACTCTTACGCCGATGGAACACCGGTTCGCGATGAGGCCGAGCTGCGGCGCATTCGAGCGCTGGCGGTCCCGCCGGCCTATACCGACGTCTGGATCTCGCCGGTTCCCAACGGCCACATGCAGGCGACGGGCCGCGACGCGCGCGGGCGCAAGCAATATCGGTACCACAAGCGCTGGAGCGAGGTGCGCGACGAGGCCAAGTATCACAGGCTGGCCGCGTTCGGACACGCGCTGCCGAAGATCCGCGCCGCCGTGGTGAAGGATCTGCGAGGTAGTGGTTTGACGCGCCAAAAGGTGCTTGCCGCCGTTGTCGCGCTGCTCGACGCCACCGGCGTGCGCGTCGGCAACGAGGAGTACGCGCGAGCCAACGACTCGTTCGGCCTGACGACGCTGCGCACGCGTCACGTGCAGCTCAAGGGGTCGGAAGTCAGGCTCAACTTCCGCGGCAAGACCGGCCGCCGGCACCTCATTACGCTCGACGACCCGCGCCTCGCGCGAATCATCAAGCGCTGCCGCGATCTCCCCGGCGAAGAGCTCTTCACGTACGTCGATGAGGCGGGAGAGGTCGCGAGCGTGAGCTCCGATGACGTGAACGCCTACATCCGAGAGATCGCCGGCGACGATTTTTCTGCAAAAGACTTCCGCACGTGGATCGGCACGGTCGAGTGCATCGCGGCGCTCGCGGATCTCACCGACAGCGCCATCGATCGCAAGAGCAACGTCGCCGCGGCACTGGAGCGCGTCGCCGCTCGGCTCGGCAACACGCCCGCGATCTGCCGCAAGGCCTACGTGCACCCGGCGGTCATCGAGACGTACACGCGCGACGGACGCTTGCCGGGACGTTCTTCGAGTCGCGAACGCTTCGCGCTGCGTTTCGTCGAGAGGTGGGAGAAGCGCGCGCAGCTCAGGTCGTCTGGCCGACCGCGGCGTCGACCTCGGCGAGATACCGGCGGCGCAGCGCATCGTCGATAAACGAAGCCTCGAACGAATTACGCGCTAGCCTGACGAGTTCTTGATCGGTGAGTGACAGCGCCGCCGCGGTTTGCACGAAATTGTCGCCGACGTATCCGCCGAAATATGCGGGATCGTCGGAATTGCACGTGCACATCAGCCCCGCGTCCATCATGCGCTTGAGCGGATGCGCGGTGAGGCTCGGGACGACGCGCAGCCGCACGTTGGAGAGCGGGCAGACGGTGAGCGGAACGCGTTGTTCGACCAGATGGGCGACCAGGTTCGGGTCGTCCAGGCTGCGCACGCCGTGGTCGACGCGCGAGACCTTGAGCAGGTTCAGCGCCTCCCAGACGTAGTCCGGGCCGGCCTCCTCGCCGGCGTGCGCGACCGTGAGGAATCCCTCGGCGCGCGCCCGGTCGAACACGGCGGTAAACTTCGACGGCGGGTTGCCGACCTCGGCCGAATCCAGGCCGACGCCGATGATCTTCGCCTTGTGCGGCAGCGCGCTCTCCAGTGTCGTCATCGCCGATTCGGCACTCATGTCGCGCAGGAAGCACAGGATCAGACGCGAGGTGATGCCGAATTTCTTCTCGCCGTCGGCGAGCGCGCTCGAGATTCCCTCGACCACCACCGCGAACTCGATCCCGCGCTTCGTGTGTGCCTGCGGGTCGAAGAAGATCTCGGCGTGGCGCACGCCTTGCACCTGCACGCGCTTCAAGTACGCGATCGTGAGGTCGTAGAAGTCCTGCTCCACGCGCAGGGCTTCCATGCCGTGATAGTAGACGTTCA
Source organism: Vulcanimicrobiota bacterium (assembly GCA_963756165.1). Lineage (GTDB taxonomy): Bacteria > Vulcanimicrobiota > Vulcanimicrobiia > Vulcanimicrobiales > Vulcanimicrobiaceae > Cybelea. The sequence goes on from CAVWMO010000010.1 coordinate 14,560, forward strand.
AGAACGACTGCAAGTCGGCGAAGTTGTACGCGTCGCGCAGCGCCTCTACGTTCGGGTAGTCGAGCCGGATACCGTTGCGCTCGGCGATCGTGAAGATCAACTCGGGCTCGAACGTGCCCTCGATGTGCAGGTGCAGCTCGGCCTTCGGCAGTCTGAGCGCGTCGAAGGTTGTGGGGTAGGGGCGCGGGCGCGGGCGTGGCCGCGGCGGCGACCGGGGCACCGACCATCGCGGCGAGCGACGTGAGGAAGTAGCCACGGTCCATGAGTCGTCCTCCGTTATAGAATCAGCGCGTCGCACTTTGCGGCGAAGATGAAGTCGCTCTCCGTCAGTCCGCCGATCTTATGCGTCCACACTTCGACGCCGAGGCGGCCCCACGCTACCTGCAGATCGGGATGGTGCTGCTGCTCCTCGGCCATCGCCCCGATGCGCTGCGCCGCCTGCAGTGCCTCGTTGAAGTTTGCGAAAAAGTACGTGCGGGCCAGCAGCTTTATGATTCCATGCTTCGCGTCGGCCCGCTCGGCCACGTGCCAGGCCGAATCCAGCTGCGCCAAGAGCGGCGCGATCTGCTCGCCGGTCAACGGCGGCACGCCGCCGCGGCACGGCACACACTGGCGCTGCGCTAGCTCATTTGCCATGTTCATCCTCCGCGCCGGCGTCGGCCCAGACGAGCGCGATCAATGCGAGCTCCACGAGGGCGTCTGCCAGATAGATCGGAGAGATTCGTTGCCGAGCGCTGTGGATGATGTCGATGGCGGCGAACGAGAGCGCCGACGCCGTCGCTAGCGTGAGCGTCGCTTCGTTGGGTTCCTCGCGGGTGTCTACGAGCAGCGAGATGCCGATGGTGACGGCCAGCAGGCCGACCATCTGCACGAGCCAACGATCGGTCTTCTTTCCCGTAATCCGTTCGAACAGCGACATCGATACGAGCGGCAAAAGCCCGCTTCCGACGTAATACGCGCCCTGGCAGCGCAAAACGCTGAGGCGTCTCACAACCGGCTGGCCGCGAAGTCGCGGATGTGGGCTGCGATCGGTTTCGGCCGTTCGAGGATCGCGTAGTGTGCGGCGTCGGGTACGACGACGAAGCTCGCATTAGGCAAGAGCGCGGCGGCTTTGCTCTCTGCGGCCTCGGGGGCGTCGAGCGCCGACGCGATGACGAGCGCGGGCACCGTGACGCTCTTCGCCTGTTCCGCGAGATCCGGTGCACATCCACGATTCGAGACTCTCGAGCACGGCCTCCGGCGGGCTCTTTGCGGCGACGGCGCACAGCCGGTCGAGTGCGGCGTGGTCCGGCGGATCGGCGATCGTCTTGGTAAGCCACGCGCGAAGGCGCACCGGATCCCCGGCCGTCGCGCGGAGATATGCCTCGCCTTTTTCGCTGAAGCCCGCGGGTCCGATGGGAACGGGCGCGACCAACACGAGCCCTCGCACCATTTCGGGCGCCGCGATGGCGAGGCGGAGCACCACCTTTGCGCCCATCGAGTGGCCCACCGCGATTACCGGCCCTGCCGCGAGCGATGCGACCAGCGCTCGCAGCTCGTCCGCGAACCGATCGAGGTTATACGGGCCGGCCAGAGCGTTCGAGGTGCCGAACCCGGGAAGATCCGGCGCGATCGTCCGCACGCCTGGGCCGAGCTCGGCAACGATGCTGTCCCACACCGACCGATCGCCTTGCCACCCGTGAACGAGCAGCAACGTAACGTGGCCGTTCCCGCGATCCTCGTGCGCGATCAGGTCAGCACATCTTCAAGCCGCCGGCGTCGGGTCGCACGTCCGCGGGGCCGGCAGGCTTATAAATGCACTGATGCTTCAGTAAGTACGTACCGTTCGTGCTCGCGGAGCACCCGTGCACGGGGCTGAACTTTCCACTCAATACGTGCTTCGTCGAATCGTACGTCGCCGTCGTTGCGAAGATGCACGCTCCGCCGGTGGTTACGATCGTTCCGGCGAGTTTGCTTCCGTTGAGCGTCCAGACGGCGTCGTCGACAGTCGGCGGCCTGCCGGAATGGAGCGTCAGGCGCCCTCCAATCGCCGTCCGATACTGGCCGACGTCGAGCGTCGATTTGACGTTCGGAACCTGACTGGTGCTGACGGTGCCCTTATATTGACCGCTTAGATTTAGGGCGGCCGCATCGCTGTTGCCGGACCATCCAGCCGCCTGCGGCACGCCGTCGCGTGCCGGCACGCCACCGCCGTTCCCGGCGCACGCACTCAACAGTGCAAGGCCGACGATCATGCCGACGACCTTTCGTAAAAAGGCGCTTTGCATTCTAGCCTCCGATCAGTAGGAGCGTTGGGGATATGCGCAATGAGCGCGAGCACCTGCTTAACTAATACGCTGGGTGATCTTGGCAGCGCTCGACCGAGGGATCGTCGCTCGGAAACAGCGCGAAGATCGCCCCGCGCGGCACGACGATGTTCTTGCCCTTGCGGAAGTAATTGAAGAGCCCGACCGCAGCGCCGACGCCCGGGATGGGGATCGCCCCGAGATATCCGGGCAGGCCGGCGTTGGGACCGGCCTTGTCGAGCGCGTCGGTGTTGTGATCGAGCACGACGCCGAGCCTTCTGCCGTCCGGCAGCATGAGGAACCGCGGCTCGAGGACGAGTACGCCGGGACGCGCGTCGTGGCGGCCCGCGGGCGATGCCACGGCGACGATGCCGTAGCCCATGGTCCGCTGCGGAATCACGACCTCCGCGCCGCTCGTCACGGCGTTGATGGTTTCGAAGCGGAAGAAGTCACCGGGCCGCGCCTCGCTGGAATCGACGCTGTCTATCATCTGCGCGGCGACGACGGTGCAGCGGTCGAGCGCCATTGCGTGCGCCCCGTTCGTTCCGGCGGAGAGGAAGAGGATGAAGACGGCGGATCCGCGGAGGAGGCGTAGCGCGGATGCCGTCATGGCTTACGCTCGCCTCGGAACGAGGCGCATCTGACCCGCCCCGTAGTCGAGCTGCACGACGAACTGATTGAGGAAGGCGGCCCCAAGGTGGCCGAACGCCGTGCCTTGCAGCGTCTGCGTCGTTCCGATGCGCTGCGGGCCCGTGCGGTAGTCGCCGATTCGCACCTCCGGTATTTCGCCGATCATCTCGACGCTACTGCCGCCGATTCCACCAACGGAGCGGCGCTGGGTGACGCTGAACAGTCCCGAGTGCTTGGCATAAAAGTTGTACGCAAGATTGACGTTCGACTCGTCGCCCGTATCTACTGCAAGCTGTGCCTGAATTTCGCCGAGCCCAACGGTCACGATCGGAACGAAGTGCTCGAACGTGAGCGGCACCGTGATCGCGTTTTGCAGCGGAGACGACTGTAGTCGCACGACATGCGCCGCGCTGTCGATCTCGATCCCCGAAGCGCCGAAGAGATCGGCGCCGAGCACCGCGTCGTAACCATAGCGGCGTAGATCGCTGAGCACGACGTAATACGCCTCCGGATATGCGGCGTTGCCGATGCGCAGCGGCCCGGCTCGCACGACCTGCGTCGAGTAGCCGCCCAATCCGCGCACCTGGTACGTGCCCACCACCGGCGCGCCGAGTCGGCTCGCGAGCTCGGAGCTCATGGAGAGGCCGGAGTTGCCCGTGTCCACGAGGCAGCGCACCGCGATGCCGCCGATGCTGCAGTCCACGATGGGCGTTACCGCCCTGGGATCGGTAGGAATGGCATCGGGCACTCCGCTGAACGAGGGCACCATTCCGCGCGGCGGTTGGAACGCCGACGATACCGCGGCCCGGTTGTCGTAGCGCTCGAACACGCGCCCGTTGTGCAGCACCTCATAAGCAAGCACGAACGCGCCGACGCGCCGGTAGGCGCGATACTCGAATGTGTCGCGCCCGTCGAGCGAGCGGGCGAAGCGCACGAGGCCGCTCTGCGGATCGACGAACAGCCGCAACGCGATCGAGCTCGAGTCGGCGACCACGATCGTGCGATAGGATTTGCCCGCAACGATGGCGGTCGCGGCCGCGCCGATGCGCCCGCCTCGCGCGATGAACGATGGCGTCAGAAAATCGAGCGAGGCGACGATGCGGAGCGACCGCAAGAACGGCTCGAGCTCCTGCGAGGCCGACACCATCGTACCGTTCATGTTGAACGAGTAGATGCGCTGGCCGTCGAAGTACGTGCCGTCGCAGACTTCGCCGATACAGTGGCGCACCGACACGCGCAGGCCCTCGCTCTCGGTCGAGACGACGGCCGCCTCGCCGTTGAAATTCAGTCGCGCCACCGAGACGATGTGCGCCTGCCAGACGGGGCCGCTCGTGGCGCGCATCTGCTCGAGCAGACGGACGACGCCGTTTTCGTTCCCGGCCGCTCCGAGCGTCGCCGCGAGCAGCGCGAAGAGCAAACCCGTCCGAGCGGCGAACCCCATGCCGATGGAGTTCGAGTCGCTCGACGGCTATCTTCTCGACGGTGCGCCGTCGAAAGCGGAGGTCGTCCGCGAGCTGCTCCGGAGCCGGCCTGACGCTCCCGGTGCGGCGGCGTTTTATGAGGGCCTGCAGCGGCTCGGCGCGCGCACGCCCGACCTCTCGCTAATCGCCTTGCGCTTGGTTCTCGCGGGCAAGAAGGCCGATGACGCGGCCGTCGTTCGGCTGCGCGACCTCATCGCCCGCGCGCGTGCCGGAGACGCCGCTGCTCGAGCCGAGTACGCCGCGCTCGATCGCACGCAGCATTGATGGGGCTCGCTACTCGGGCGCTCGTCGTCAGCTATGCGACGCACGGCGCGCCCGCGTTGGATCGCATATCGCTGGAGGTCGCCGCGGGCAAGACGCTCGCGGTCGTCGGCCCTTCCGGGGCCGGCAAGACCACGCTGCTCCGCGCGATCGCCGGGCTTCTGCCCGTGCACCGCGGCGACGTCCTACTGGGAGGCGAATCGGTCGCGAGGCTGCCGCCGCAGGAACGCCGCATCGCACTCGTCTTCCAGGACGACGCGCTCTTCGCGAACATGACGGTGCGACAGAATCTGCGGTTTGCGCAGCGCCGCGGTGCGAGCGCCGACGTTGTGGCGGCAACGGCGACGGCGCTGCACGTGGACCAACACCTCGATCGCCGCCCGCGCCAGCTCTCCGGCGGCGAACGTCAGCGCGCGTCTATAGCGCGCGCCCTGCTCTCGGATCCGCTGGCGCTATTGCTGGACGAGCCGCTCGCGCACCTCGATCCGTCGCTGCGGCGCTCGGTTCGCGACGAGGTGATCGGTCTGCGGCAGCGCTTCACGGGACCGATCCTGTACGTTACGCACGATCACGTCGAGGCGATGAGCGTCGGCGACACGCTTGCGGTTCTCGTCGAGGGGCGCATCGAAGACGTCGGCGAACCGCAGCGCGTCTACGACTCGCCCCGCACGATCGCGGTCGCGAGATTTCTCGGCGAACGCCCGATGAATCTGTTAGCGGATGGCGCCGCCGTCGTCGGAATCCGGCCGGAGCGCGTCGAGCTAGCCGGGGGCGGCGCCCTGCGCGGCCGCATCGCGCGGCGCGAACCGACCGGAGCCGACGCGTACCTCGAGGTCGAGACGGCGCGCGGCACGGTCGTCGTTCGGGTTGCTGCGTCGCGCGACGCGCGCTGCGGCGAGCTGGTCGGGCTCGACCTCCCGCCGCAGCACCTGCGCCGCTTCGATCGCGAGACGGGGATCGCCATCGCGTGACGACTACGGCCGAGCTGGCACGCGGCGTCGTCATGGCCGGCATCCCGGGCGCGCAGTTCGATCGCGACTTCCCGCGTTTCGGCGGATACCTGCTATTCGCGCGCGAGGCGACGCTGGCGCAGGTTCGCGCGCTCACCGACGAACTGCGCGCTCGCGACGGTCATCCGCTCATCGCGATCGATCAGGAAGGCGGCCGCGTCGCACGACTGTGCGACTGCGTCGAGCCGATGCCGCCGATGATGGCGCTCGGCGCGGCCAACGATCTCGAGCTCGCGCGCCGCGCGGGCGAGCAGACCGCGTTCGATCTGCGGCGTGCGGGCTGCACGATGGATTTCGCGCCGGTTCTCGACTTGGCGCTCGATCCGCGTAACACCGTGATCGGCACGCGCTCTTTCGGCGCCGATCCGCGGCGGGTCGCGGAGCTCGGCGCAGCGTTCGGCCGCGGGCTGCGCGCGGGCGGCATTCTCGCGTGCTACAAGCACTTTCCCGGCCACGGCGCAACGGCGGTCGATTCGCACCAGGCGCTGCCGGCGATCGAAGCGGACGAGGCGACGCTGCGCGCGCGCGACCTTGTCCCATTCGCCGCGGTGGCAGACGAAGCGCCGGCGATGATGAGCGCGCACGTCGTGGCGCGCGCGTTCGACGCGCAATATCCGGCGACGCTGTCGCGGCGCATCTTGTCCGCGCTGCTGCGCGAAGAGCTCGGATTTCACGGAGCGCTCGTCACGGATTGCTTAGAGATGAACGCGGTCGCGCCGCGCGGAACGGCCAGAACGCCGTCGAGGCGCTCGCAGCGGGCGCGGACCTGCTGGTGTTCAGCCACGATATAAATGCTGCGAACGGAAGCCGTCGAAGCGATTGCTGCGGCGGTCGAACGTGGCAGCCTAGAGCCATGGCGGCTGGAAGAGGCCTATACGCGGGTGCGAGCCCTGCGCGAGGCGGGGGCGCAGCCGCTGCCGCTCGACGAGTTTCCACCCCACCCCGGCTTAGGCCGCGAGGTTGCGCGACGCGGCGTGACATTGCTGCGCGGCATCGCGCACGCCGATCCGCTTGCGTCGATCGCGGTGTCGTTTGGCGGCACCGCGGCGACGCTGGACCGCGAGGCGCCGGCGATGGAAACGCTCGACGTGTCCGTCGCGCCGAGCGAGGCGGAGGCGCGCGCCGTTTTTGAGGCGCTCGAACGCTCCCAACGACGCCCGATCCTGCTCGCGCGCCGCGCGCATTTCCATCCGCAGCAGGTTGCTGCGATCGAGGCCGTTCTCGCGCGCTATCCCGATCCCTCGTGGTCTCTTTGCTCGAACCGTTCGACGTGGGACTTTTTCCGAGCGCGCGTCACCTCGTCGCGGCGTACGGCGACGACGCAGGCCTCCATCGGAGGCCTCGCCGACGTCATCTTCGGCGGCAGCCTCCCCGCGGGCACTCTTCCGGTGCTCCTTGCGATGTCATCCTGAGCGTAGTAATGTCATCCTGAGCGAAGCGAGGCGTAGCGTAAGGCAGCCTGACAACGATGCGCCATACAACAGACCCGCTTTCAGCGGCACGTCTGCTCTACGCCTCGTTCGGGAATACCTTCACCGTCGAGTTGTCGACCGGATGGCGCTCGCCACACGCGCTGCATTGCACCGTGTTGCCGATAAGAGTCGTCGCATCAAATGTCGCTAGGCTTCCGAATGCGATTCCGGTCGGAACGGCTTTGCCCGTGTTTGGGCAGGTAATCATCGCTTGAAACATAGCGGCGATACCTTATCCGGCCGAGGCACCTATCCTTGCCGGGGATCACCGGCAGGGCTAGCTTCATAAGCCGCCGATAATTCGCGCGATGGCTGTGTGGGCGCCCTGAGCCTGTTGGATAGCGTCGATCGCATTCTGCGCGACGCGTGCGGCGCCGAATTCACGGGTGCGGTCGCGCGCGTCGAGCACCGCGGAAAGTTGATCTACGAACGCTCGTACGGCGTGACGCGCGCCGACGAACTCGGCCGGCCCGTCTACGCCGACACGCTCTTCGATCTTGCCTCGCTGACGAAGCTTTTCGTGGCCACGCTCGCCTTGCAGGCGGTCGCTGCGCACGTGCTCGAGCTCGACGAGCCGCTGTCGCGTGTCATTCCGGAGTGGAGCAAACGGCCGCACGCGGCAATCACGTTGCGCATGCTCCTCGCGCACACGTCGGGAATGAACTCCGGTGCCGACTATCGTGCGATCCTGGATCAAAACGTCGAAGAGTTCGCGCTCGGCGCGAACCTTATCGCGAAGCCCGGCGAGCGCGTGGTCTACAGCGATCTCGGCTTCATCGCACTCGGCGTGGCGCTCGAAAGGACCTACGGCCGATCGCTGGCTGCGCTCGCGCGCGCGTCGTTCGCTCCCACGCCGATCTTTCGCCCGCCGTTTCCGCGACGGTTGGACGTTCCCGCGACGGAGGACGACGGTTGGCGCGGCCGCGTCCAGGGCTACGTGCACGACGAGAAGGCCTACCTAATGGGCGGCGTCGCCGGCCACGCGGGCCTCTTCGGCACCGCGGCCGACGTTGCGGCTCTCACGGAAGGCTATCTTGGGCCGCTGCGCGGACGACGCGCGACGCTGTTGCCGCGCGAGCTGGCGCGCGAGGCGACGTCGCTGCAGGCCGACGACCCCGTGTTGCGCCGCGGCCTCGGCTGGGCGCTGAAGACAACCGACGAAAACTCGTGCGGCCGGTGGATGGACTTCTCGTCCTTCGGCCACACCGGCTTCGTGGGCACGTGCGTGTGGGCCGATCCGGTGCGCGACCTGCAGGGCGTGCTGCTCACCAACGGCGTCTACTTCGGGCGCGCCGACACCCGCGATCTCCGCGCCTCGTTTTACGAAGCGATCGTACAATGCGTGCAATCGGACTGATGAGCGGCACGTCGCTCGACGGCATCGATGCAGCATTAGTCAGCGTCGTGCCGAGCGACGCCGGCTATCAGATAGAGCTGGAGCGCTTCGAGACGTATCCGTTCGATCCGGACCTGCGCGAGAAGCTCCTGGCAGTTCTCCCGCCCAACGAAGGCAACGTCGCGGCCGTCGCGCGGCTGCATCGGGCGCTCGGCGACGCCTACGCTCGGGCGGCACGCGCGATCGCGGGTTCGGACACGATCGACTACGTCGCGTCGCACGGGCAGACGATATGGCACGACGGGCCGGCGCGGGTGACGCTGCAGATCGGCGATCACCTTCGCGATCCGTGAGGCCGTCGGCGCCACGATCTGCTACGATTTCCGGAGCGCGGATTGCGCCGCAGGCGGAGAAGGCGCGCCGCTGGTGGCGTACGTCGACGCGCTCCTGCTTTCGAGTACCAACGAGGATCGCGTCGCGCTGAACCTCGGTGGCATCGCCAACGTGACGCTGCTGCGCAGGGGCGCGTCGCCGGAGGATGCGATCGCGTTCGACACCGGTCCCGCCAACATGCTGCTCGACGCGTTCGTTCGTGCGCGCACGAACGGCGCGCAATCGTTCGATCGCGACGGGGCGCTTGGGGCGGCCGGCCGCGTCGACGATGCGCTGCTGACCGCGATGCTCGCCGACGAATACTTCGCCGTGCCGCCGCCCAAGACGAGCGGTCGGGAGCGCTTCGGCGCGCAGTTTCTCGCCCGCCATGAGCGCGCGCTCGCCAACCTGTCGACCGAAGACGGCGCCGCGACGCTGACGGAGCTCACCGCCGCCACGGTCGCGACGGCGATCGAGGGTCAAGGCTACGGAAACGCGCGCGTCATCGCCGCCGGCGGCGGCGCGAACAATCCGACGCTGCTCGCGCGCCTGGGCGCACGGCTGAAAGGGCCGCGCGTCGAACGATCGGATGCGATGGGATTACCCGCCGACGCGAAGGAGGCGATCGCGTTCGCCGTGCTCGGCTATGAAACGCTGCGCGGTCGCGCGGCCAACGTACCCGCGGCGACCGGAGCGCGCGGCACCGTCGTTCTCGGAGCGATCGCGCCGTTGCGGCTGAACGAGCTGCTGGCACGCGTCGCGGCGGAGTGCCGCGCGCGCTGATGCGATGACCACAGAGCTGCCGCCGACGGAGGACGTCAATCCGCAAACGGCCGGCCTCGACCAACTCGGCACGGGCGCTCTCGTCGAGACGCTCGTCGGCGATCAACGCACGGCGGTTGACGCCGTGCTCGCGCAATCCGGCACGCTCGCGCGCGCGGTCGACGCGATCGCGGAGCGGCTCGCGCGCCGCGGCCGGCTGCACTACGTCGGTGCGGGCAGCAGCGGCCGCATCGCGACGCTCGACGCGTCGGAGATGCCGCCGACCTTCGGCACCGCGGCCGATTTAGTCCAGGCACACGTCGCGGGCGGCGAGTCCGCCTTGGTCCGCGCGATCGAGGGCGCGGAAGACGACGCCGCCGCCGGCGAAGCGCTCGCGCTGAAGAATTTTGTTGCCGCGGACGCGGTCGTCGGGTTGTCGGCGAGCGGCAGCGCCGCCTTCGTCGTGCGCGCGGTGGACCGCGCGCGCGCGATGGGCGCGCTGACCGTCGCGATCACGAGCGTTGCGGATTCGGCGCTGGCGCGCGCGGCGGAGATTTGCGTTGCGTTCGCCACGGGTGCGGAGGCGTTAGCCGGGTCGACGCGGCTCAAGGCCGGGACGGCGCAGAAGATCGCGCTCAACGCCCTGTCGACCGCAGTGATGGTGCGCCTCGGCAAGGTGCATCAGAATCTGATGGTCGACGTGGTTGCGAGCAATCGCAAATTGCGGCGCCGCGCGCTGCGGCTCGTGCGCGAGGTCGCGGGGGTCGGCGAGGAGCGCGCGCGCGAGCTGCTCGAGGCAGCCGGCGGACGCGTGAAGATCGCGATCGTGATGGAACGGCGCGGCGTCGACGCAGCAAAAGCGCAAACGCTGCTCGACGGCTGCGGCGGCATGCTGCGCGAGCTGATCTAATGCACGTTCTCGCGCTAATCCTCGCGACGATAGCATTCGTGCCGATCGACGACCGTCCCGTGACCGCGCAGCTTCCGGTCATGCTCGGACGCATCGCCGGCGTGACCGTGGAGGCGCCGCCGCGCGAGGTGCAGGGGCGCTTTCTCACCGCCGGCCGCTCCGACGCGATCATCGCGTGGCTCAATCGCGAGGCCGCCAAACGCGAGACGAACGCTTTCGTCGTCTCGACCGACATGCTGGCCTACGGCGGATTGACGGCGTCGCGTGTTCCGGGCCCGACGTATGCCGACGCCGCGTTCCGGCTGCGCGAGCTTGCGCATCTGCGCGCCCGCCGGCCGCGCGCGTGGATTGGCGCGTTCGGCACGATCATGCGCCTCGCGCCGACCGGCATTCCCGCCGGCACGCCGTTCTTCGCGCCCTATCCGGTCTGGTCGTATCTGCAGGACTATGCGAACCTGCACGATCCGCCGTTGCCGAGCGAGGCCGCGCGCGCGCAGCATCTGCGCGACCTGATCGGCGAGCCGACCTTGGACGAATACATGGCGACCCGCGGGCGCAACCTCGCCGTCGATCGACTACTATTAAAGCTCACCGCGAACGGGACCATCGACCGGCTCGTGCTCGGACAAGACGACGCCGGCCCGGTCGGGCTGCACGTCCGCGACGTGCAGCTGTTGCAGCAGGATCTCGCGGCGGCGAATCTCGCGGGCCGGGCGTCGATCGAGCCGGGCGCCGACGAGCTGGGCTCCGCGCTGGTCGCCAACGCAATCGCGCGCGCCGCGAACTGGACGCCCCGGATCGCCGTGCGCTACTCGACGCCCGACGGCGCGGCGTACCAGGACCCGATCGAGTATGCGCCCATCGCGACCGCGATCGACGCGCTGATCGGCGTGTGCGGCGGCGCGCGCGACGACGATCGCCCGGACATCGTGCTCTACGTGCGCGTGCCGGGGACGACGACCGCGCAGGACGCAGAGCTCCTCAGCGACATCGCCGGTACGATCGCGCAGGGTCGCTCCGTCGCCGTGGCCGACCTAACCTACCTGAAGTCGTATCGCGATCAGGCGAGCTTCGCGCAGCTGCTGCTGGCGTCGGACGTTTCGCGCCAGCTCGACGCGTACTCGTCGTGGAACACCAACGCGAATACGGTCGGCACCGCACTGGCGGAAGCGATCGCCGCCGGCGCCGGCCGGCGCGCGGGCACCTACGACGACCTCGCGCACCGGACGTACACGTTCACGATGTTCCTCGACGACTACGCCTATCACGACTTCGTGCGTCCGAATCTCAACTCGACGCTCGCCGCGCAAGGCATCGCGGATCACACGCTTCTCACGCCCGATGTCGCAGCTGCGATGTCGCAGCGCGACCGCGCGCTGCTCTGGGGCTACGCAGAAAAGATCCTGGCGCAGCTCGACCCGGGCTATCACATCGCCGCGATGCAGCTGGGTCTGCCGTGGAGCCGCACCTTCGAAACCTCGATCGACGTTGGCCTGGCGCCTAATCTCTAAGCAGAAGCAGGGCGGCACTCACGTCAAACGGTAGCGGCGTTGCTCCCTCCGCGATGCAGACCACATTCCCGGCCCACTCGGCCAAGCTCTCCGCGCCGCTGGGCGGCGCGACCGCAAACCGCGGCCGCCCCAGCTCGCGAGCGAACTCCATTGTGTGCATGGCGCCGCCGCCGTTCTCGGTGCAGACGAGCACGACCGCGCGCGAATTCTCCGCCTGCAGCCGATCCCGCTCGATCAAAGCCTCGTCCGATACCGGCGCACCGGGAGGAAGAGGCGTCGCGATCGCGCCGCCCGCGCGGAGAATTTGCCGTTCGAGCTGGGCATGCTCCGTCGGATACGTGCAGCCGAATCCATAGCCGACGAACGCGACGGTGGGAACGCCCGCGGCGAGCGCGCCGCGGTGCGCGGCCGCGTCGACGCCGAAGGCGAGGCCGGCAATGACCGGTTCGCCCAAGCGAAATGCGAGCTCGTAGGCAAACGCGGCAGCTTCGGGCGGCGGCGTGCGGCTTCCGACGATCGCGACGCCGCCCTGCGGCATCGCGCCTCGCACGTACACCCTAAAGCTCGACGTAGGTACGGTTGAGTGCGCTGACGTCGAGGCAGCCCAGCAGTCGCAGCGTGCGAACGATATCGCTGCGCAGGATCTCGACGGCGCGCGCAACGCCGGCGGCGCCCCCGGCGCCGAGACCGTATGCATACGCGCGGCCGATCAGCACGGCGCGCGCGCCCAAGCAGAGCGCCTTCACCACGTCGCTGCCGCGGCGGATCCCGCCGTCGAGCAGCACTTCGGCGCGCCCACCGACGGCTTCGACGACCTCGGGAAGCGCGCGCAGCGTCGCCGACACGTAGTCGAGTTGACGTCCGCCGTGATTCGACACGACGATCGCCTCCGCACCCACGTCGAGCGAACGCCGCGCGTCCTCGGCGCTCAACACGCCCTTGATGACGATCGGCCCCCGCCATGCGTCGCGGATCCAGGCCATGTCGTCCCACGACACCGTCGAACGCTCCAGCGCGGCCGCGACGTCTTCGTACGCCATCACGCCCTCGCCCGGGACGATGACGTTGGGGAACTTCATCAGGCCGCCGTCGCGCAAGAAGTCGAGCAGCCAGCGCGGGCGCGCGAATAGCTGCGGCACGTGCGGCAACATGCGCAAAAGGTCGCCGCTGACCAGCTCCGAGCCGCCATTGCGCACGTCGCGCTCGCGCTGCCCGGCGACGGCCGTGTCGACGGTCACGACGAGCGCGCGATAGCCCGCGGCGCGCGCGCGCGCGATCGCGCCGACGGCGGCGTCGCGGCCGCCGAGCAGATACAGCTGGTACCACACCGGCCCGGTCGCCGCGGCCTTCACGTCTTCGAGGCTACAGCCCGACAGCGTCGACAGCGTGTAGATCGTCCCGGCCTTTCCTGCCTCCGCCGCGGCGACGCACTCGCCGCGCGGGAAGAACATGCGGCTGCTGCCGACCGGCGCGAATAGAAACGGCACCTCGAGAGGCGTTCCCAGCACGGTAGTCTGCAGGCGGCACTCCAAGCGCGCGACGGCATTGCGCGCCCGGAACGTCACCGTCTCGAAGGCGCGGCAGTTCTCGCGCATCGTGAACTCCGCGCCGCTGCCGCCGTCGATGTAGTCAAACACGACGCGCGGCAAACGGCGCTTCGCGAGCCGGCGCAAATCCTCGATATTTACGGCCCGAGCCACGGAATTCACAGCGGAGCCTTGACGTTTGCCTTCAGTAAACGATACCCTGTCGTCGCACCATGGACTTGCGCTTCGTCGCCACCGCGTTCGCGACCGCGTTCACGATCATAGATCCGATCGGCATGATCCCGATGACGCTGGGCTCGACCGCGCGCATGTCGCCGCAGCGGCGCAATCAAGTCATCGATCAGGCCGTGCTGGTCGCGACCGGCGTGATCCTGTTCATGGGCGTCGTCGGCCGGATCATCCTCGACTATCTCGGCATCACGCTGCCGGCGTTCACCATCGCGGGCGGGATTCTGCTGTTCTTGATTGCGATCGACATGCTCTTCGCCCGTCCGACGGGCGCAAAGCGCACCGAAGCCGAGGAGCGCGAGGCGGCCGAAGGCGAGAACCCAGCGGTCTTTCCGCTTGCCGTTCCCATGATTGCGGGCCCGGGCACGATCGCCACGGTCCTGCTCCTCGTCAACCTCTCGCACGGCGACCGAGCCGATCTGCTCGTCGTCATCGCAGCCTACGTGGTTGCGCTCGTCGTCACGTGGCTGGTCATGCGCGCTTCGTCGCTGCTGCTGAGGGTGATCGGCAAGACCGGCATCCACGTGATCAGCCGGATCCTCGGCATAATTCTCGCGGCGCTGGCGGTGCAGTTCGTGCTCAACGGAATCGCGCAGACGCCGCTGCTACGGCACTGACGGCGCGCCCGTTTCGCCCGCCCACTGCCGATACACCGACTTCTCGATCGGCGGCAACTGCTCGTCCGAGGGGAGCTTGAATCCGACCGGCGGCAGCGGGAATGGTATCGGGTGCGGTGGCTCTTTGAACGGATCGGCGCCCGGATCGAAACAGAACGGCCATACGATATTGCCGCTCTCCATCGCGCCGTCCGGATACGTAAACTCGTAGCGTCCATAGTAACAGTCGCGGCCATTTTCGTGCCAGGCCTGCGTCGGCGTGATGATCCCGTTGCCCTGATCCGAGCCGCGTAACGACGAGGGAATGTCGAACGCGTAGCTCTTCATCGTCGATCCGCGCGTGGCGGGATCGATCGTGGGGATCGCGTGCGGGTCGTCGAGCGCGTTGAGCTTGGCGACCTCCTTGGCGTAGCCGGCCGTGTCGCGCTCGATGGTAGATGGCGCGCTCGACCGTCGCGGCGGCTCCGGCGAGGCGGCGGTCTTGACCACGCGCGCTAGTTCGTGCGGCTCGATTTTGGCCGGGGCCGATTCTTGCCGCTTAACCGTCCGGTGCGGCCGTGGCTTCACCGTCGTCGTCCTCGGATGAACGAGCCGCTCGATCGTCGTAACGTTGGTTTGCGAGACGAGTTCTTTCGAGCCGTGGGTTATCAAGATCCGCGACACGGCGTAGAACAGCAGCGTCAACACGATGAGGTGGATTGCGGCCGACGCGAGCGCCGACCAGAACAGCGCGCGCCGGCGCCGATCGAGGCTTCCCGAAATCAAGCAGTCGTTTGGCTTTCCCGCTTAGGGGTGAATACGGACCGGATGCGGCTGACAGAGTTCGATGAGCACGCCCGCCGTCGCCTTCGGGTGCAGAAACGCGATCATGCTGCCGTTGGCCCCTTTGCGCGGACGCTCGTCGATCAGTCGAACGCCCTTCGCCTTGAGCTCCTCGAGCGCGTGCTCGATATCGGCGACGCGATACGCCGTGTGGTGCAGCTTCGTCTCGGCGTCGCCGCGGTAACGCGCGATCGGCGATTGCTCGTCTAACGGAAGCAGCAGCTCGACGTGCGACTCGCCCGCCTCCAGGCCGACTGCCTCGACGCCTTGATCGTAGATGATCTCGCGATAGATCTCCTTGAAGCCGAGCATGTGCGGTACAGGCGGAGCGTTGCCTCGAGGTCCTTCGACGACGATCCCGTATTGTGATCGATCGGCCGCGCAGCGCGTGTCGAAGTCCACCGCTATGCGACGACCTCTTTGGAGCGATACGTCCCGAACACGCCGCGCAGCACGTCGCAGATCTCGCCGAGCGTCACGCCGGCGTCGACGGCATCGACGAAGCGGGGCATGAGGTTCTCATCGCCGTCGGCAGCCGCGACGCGCACCGCTCGCGAGGCGGCGCTCGACGGCCGCGGGATCGCGCTCGGCTCGGAAGGCCTTCAACCGCTCGATCTGCTCGCGCTCGACGCGCTCGTCGATGCGCTGCAGCGTAATCGTCGCTCCGCGCCGAGGCTTCGGCGAAGCGGTTGACGCCCACGACGACCTGCTCGCCGCGCTCGATCGCTTGTTGCGCGCGATAGGCGGACTCGGCGATGCGCGTCTGCATCCAGCCGCTTTCGATCGCCGCGATGCTTCCGCCGAGCGCATCGACCTCGCCGATCAGGTGTCCGGCGCGCGCGACCAGCTCGTTGGTGAGCGACTCGACGATAGTACGAGCCGGCCAGCGGATCGACCACGTCGGCCACGCCCGATTTCGTACGCGATGATTTGCTGCGTGCGCAGCGCCGTCGTGGCGCTTCTTCGGTCGGCAGCGCAAGCGCCTCGTCCTTGCCGTTGGTGTGCAGCGATTGCGTGCCGCCGAGCACCGCAGCGAGCGCTTGCACCGTGACGCGAACGACGTTGTTGTCGGGCTCCTGCGCGGTGAGCGTCGAGCCGCCGGTCTGCGTGTGGAAGCGCAGCATCTGCGAGCGCGGATCGCGGCAGCCGAACTCGTCGCGCGTGATGTGCGCCCACAGCTGGCGCGCGGCGCGGAACTTGGCGATTTCCTCGAAGAAGTCGTTGTGCGCGTTCCAAAAGAACGAGATGCGCGGCGCCAGATCGTCGAGCGTGATGCCGGCGTCGCGCGCCGCGCGCAGATACGCCTTCGCGTTGGCGAGCGTGAAGGCGATCTCTTCGACGGCCGTCGAGCCGGCTTCGCGGATGTGATAGCCGGAGATGGAGATCGTGTTCCATTGCGGCACTTCGCGCGCGCAGTACGCCATCACGTCGGTGACCAGCCGCATCGACGGCTGCGGCGGAAAGATGTAGGTGCCGCGCGCGACGTACTCCTTGAGCACGTCGTTCTGCACCGTGCCGCTCGAGTTTATCGAACGGGATGCCCCGCCGCCGCGCGACCGCCGAGGAGCAGCGCCAGCAGGATCGCGGCGGGCGCGTTGATCGTCATCGAGACGGTGACTCTGATCGAGCGGAATGCCGGCGAAGAGCGTCTCCATGTCGTCGATCGAGTCGATCGCGACGCCGACCTTGCCGACCTCGCCGCGCGCGAGCGGCGCGTCGGAGTCGTAGCCGAGCTGCGTCGGCAGGTCGAAGGCGACGGAGAGGCCGGTCTGTCCGCGCTCGAGCAGATAGCGGTAGCGCGCGTTCGATTCCGCCGCCGTGCCGAAGCCGGCATACTGGCGCATCGTCCAGAGGCGTCCGCGATACATGTCGGGCCGAATGCCGCGACCGAAGGGAAACGCGCCGGGCTTCCCGAGCTCGTGCGGCTTTCCTTCGACCTCGTCGTACACCGGCTCGAGCGGAATCCCGCTGCGTTGACGTCGCGCGCCATCGTCAGCGTACGACGCCGCGCTCGGGCAGGGCGCCCGCCTGCGGGGCGCCACGCTGCGTTCCGGTTTCGCTCCTGCTTGAGTCTCGTCGACCTACGCGAGCGTGATCAGAGGGAGCTGTTGGGCTCGACGGTCTCGCCCTTCGCCGGCGTGGATCGCGGCGACCGTTCCGGCGCGGTGCGCGCGGATCTCGTTCATCATCTTCATCGCCTCGATCACGGCCACGACTTGGCCTTCGGCGACGGTTGCGCCCTGAGGCCGACGGCAGCTCGACGATCACGCCGTGCATCGGCGCGATCACGTCGTTCCCGCTCGACGACGTGCCGTTGCGCGCTTGATTCGCGGACGCGGCGGCGGCCGAAGCGCCGATGAAGCGCCGCGCGGCGCATCGAGCAGCCGGACGAGGAAGAGTTTACCGTTGACTTCAACGTTGACGACGTCGCCGTCGCGCGTGCGCTCGACGCGGCGCACGCGCCGGATTCGCGCGGTCCGCGGGCGCCAGCGTTTCCGCAAACGCTTCGAGCGTCGCGGTGCCGTACGTCGCCGTCGGCGACCGGGCGCGTCGTTGCAGCGCGCGCAGCAGCGGCAGCGTCGTCGGAACGCCCTCGATGCGGTATTCGTCGATCGCGCGCGCGCAGCCGCGCGATCGCGCCTGCTCGCGGTCCGGCGCCCACACGATCAGCTTCGCAATCATCGAATCGTAGTCGGGCCGATCGTCAAGCCGGGATACGCTGCGGAATCGACGCGAACGCCGAGGCCGCCGGCTCGCGATAGGCGATGATCGTGCCGGGAGCGGGCCGGAAATCGTCGCGCGGGATCTTCGGCGTTGACGCGCACTTCGATCGCGAATGCCGCGGAACGAAACGTCGCTCTGGCCGTAGCCGAGCTGCTCGCCGGCCGCGACGCGAATTTGCTCGCGGACAGATCGAGGCCCGAGATCATCTCGCTGACGGTGTGCTCGACCTGGATGCGCGTGTTCATCTCGAGGAAGAAGAACTCGTCGCCCGCGACGAGGCACTCGATCGTGCCGACGCAGTCGTAGCCGATCGCGCGCGCCGCGCGCAAGCCGGCCTCGCGCATCGCCGCTGCGCACGTTCTCGCGAAATGTGCGCCGGCGTCTCTTCCCACAGCTTCTGGTGGCGGCGCTGCAGCGAACAGTCGCGCTCGCCAACATGCACGACGTCGCCGTGTTTGTCGGCGAGGATCTGCAGCTCGACGTGCTTGGGATTGTCGAGATAGCGCTCGGCGTAGATCGTCGGGTTCTTGAAGTAGGCGTCGGCCTCGCGGCGCGCGGTCGTGAACGCCGATTCGATTTCGTCGTCGCTGCGCGCGATCTTGAGGCCCTTTCCGCCGCCGCCGCCCGATGCTTTGAGCGCGAGCGGTAGGCCGATATTCGCGCCGCCGCGCGCGCAGCTTGCGTCGTCGAGCGACTCATCTCGGTGCCGCCCGGGACGACGGGGACGCCCGCCTCGATCCATCGCTGGCGCGCGCGAATTTGTCGCCCATCGCGTCGATCGCGTCGGGGTGCGGCCCGATCCAGGGATGCCCGGCGGCGACGACGCGCGCGCGAAAGCGGCGTTCTCGGCGAGAAAGCCGTAGCCGGGATGGACCGCGTCGGCGCCGGAACGCGCGCGCGCAAGCGATCAGCTTCTGGATGTTGAGGTAGCTCTGCGCCGGCGCCGCGGGCCCGAGCGCGTACGCCTCGTCGGCCAGCTCGACGTGGAGCGCGTCGCGGTCGGCTTCGGAATAGACCGCGACGGTCGCGATGCCCATCTCGCTCGCGGTGCGAATGATCCGAACCGCGATCTCGCCGCGATTAGCGATCAGGATCTTACGAACATTTAACACGAGCGAACATGCCCATCGCGTGATAGCCGGCGTCGACGAAGTGCACGTCGGCCGTGACTGCGCTCGCGAGATCGGAGGCGAGAAAGACCGCCATGTTGCCGACGTCGTCCGGCGTGACGTTGCGGCGCAGCGGCGCGACCTTCGGTACGACGTCGAGCATCCGCGAGAAGCCGCCGACTTGGCGCGAGCTCGCGGTCTTGATCGGCCCGGCCGAGATCGCGTTGACGCGGATCCCGCGGTCGCCGAGGTCGAACGCGAGGTAGCGGATCGATCGCCTCGAGCGCGGCCTTCGCGATGCCCGTGAAATTGTAGTTGGGAACGATCTGCGTCGCGCCGAGATAGGTCAGCGCCATGATCGAGGCGTTGTCGTTGAACGCGTCGCGCAGCGCCTGCACGAGCGCGATCAGCGAGTACGACGAGATGTCGAGCGCGAGCGCGAAGCCGCCGCGCGACGTGTCGAAGACCTTGCCCGCGAGGTCTTCTTTGTTGGCGAATGCGATCGAGTGGACGAGCGCGTCGAGCTTTCCGAACCGCTCGAGGAGTGCCTCGCGCATCGCCGCGAGCGAGGCGTCGTCGGAGACGTCGCACGCGAACGCCGGAGCCCCGCCGAGCTCGGCCGCGAGCTTCTCGACCTCGTCCTTGACGCGGTCGCCCTGATAGGTGAGCGCGATCTGCGCGCCGTGCTCGTGCAGCTTGCGCGCGATGCCGGTCGCGATCGTCCAGCGATTGGCGACGCCGGTGACGAGTACGCGCTTTCCATCAAGCAATTTCACAACATGAATCCCCTAACGAAGAAGGTGACTCCCACCACGCCCGCGACCAGGCTGACGTACCACGCGAGCCTCGAGCGCGCGAGCGCGCCGACCGCGCCCAGGGCGATCGCTACCTGCAGCAGCGCGACGGCGTACTCGAAGGCGTGGTGGCGGCCGATCTCCGCGACCGACTCTTCCTCCAGCCGCCGCGCCTCGGTCTGAAGCTTCTTTTCTTTCGAGACCTCGCTAGTCACCTCGCCGCGATAGGCGCGCAGGCGGACCGCGTTCTTCGATCCGCCGTCGGTCAGGTTGTCGATCGCGATCGAGTACAAGTGCTCTTTCCCACGGGCGGCCTGGTACTCGCCCCACGTGTCCGACGCCTTGATCTGGTCGATGGTCGCCTCGTTGATCAGGTCGCCTGCGCGCAACGCCGAGACCGCCGCCACTACCGCGAAGATCGCCGCGCCCAAACCGACGTAGCGCAGCCATGGCGTGCCGCGCTCGCCGCCTGCCTCCTCGCGCGCGTCATCCACTTGCTCCCGCAGCTTGTCGGTCTCGACCTCGATGTCGTCCGGCATCGCAATCTCCTCGCTTCGCGTTACAACGGAATGTTGCCGTGCTTGCGCTTCGGCCGCTGCACGCGCTTGTCGCGCAACATCTCGAGCGCCGTCGCCAGCGCGCTCCGCGTCTGGCTCGCCTCGATCACATCGTCCACGTAGCCGCGCTGCGCGGCGATATACGGGTTGGCGAAGCGCTCCTCGTAGTCGTCGACGAGCTGCTGCATCTTCGCGTCCTTGTTCCTCGCCGCGGCGATCTCGCGCCGGAAGATCGTCTTCACCGCGCCCTCCGCGCCCATCACCGCGATCTCGGCGGTCGGCCACGCGAGGTTGACGTCGGCCCGGATGTGTTTGCTCGCCATGACGTCGTACGCGCCGCCGTACGCCTTGCGCGTGATGACGGTAATCTTCGGCACGGTCGCCTCAGCGTACGCATAGAGCAGCTTCGCGCCATGCAAAATGATACCGCCGTACTCCTGATCGATCCCCGGCAGGAATCCGGGCACGTCGACGAACGTCACGAGCGGGATGTTGAACGCGTCGCAGAACCGCACGAACCGCGCCGCCTTGACGGACGAGCGCGTATCGAGCACGCCGGCGAGCACGTTCGGCTGGTTCCCGACGATGCCCACCGTCTCGCCGTCGATTCTACCGAATCCGCAGATGATGTTTTGCGCGTAGAGCGGCGCGATCTCGAAAAAGTCGCCGTAATCCACGACGCCCTCGATCACCTCGTGCATATCGTAGGGCTTGTTCGGTGAGTCGGGGACGACGCCGTCGAGCGCGCTCGCGACGCGATGCGGGTCGTCGTCGCAGTCGAAGCTCGGGGGTTTCTCGCGATTGTTCTGCGGCAAGAAGGAGAACAGGGCGCGCGTCTCCTCGACCAGATGGTCCTCGTCGGCCGCGACCAGGTGGGCGACGCCGCTGCGCGTTGCGTGGGTCGTCGCGCCGCCCAGCTCCTCGAACGACACCTCCTCGCCGGTCACCGTCTTGATGATCTCGGGCCCGGTGATGAACATCTGCGAGATCTTTTCCGTCATCAAGATGAAGTCGGTGATCGCCGGCGAGTACACGGCGCCGCCGGCGCACGGCCCGGCGATCAGGCTAAGCTGCGGGATTACCCCACTCGCCTGCACGTTGCGCCAGAAGATCTCCGCGTAGCCGCCCAGCGAAACGACGCCCTCCTGAATGCGCGCGCCGCCCGAGTCGTTGATGCCGATCATCGGCGATCCGGTGCGCAGCGCAAGGTCCATCACCTTGCAGATCTTTTCGGCGAACGCCTCGCCGAGCGAGCCGCCGAGCACCGTGAAGTCTTGCGAGAAGAGGAAGATCTGACGGCCGTCGAGCGTGGCGCGCCCGGTGATCACGCCGTCGCCGAGAAACTCCCTTTCGTCGAGCCCAAACGCGTTGGTACGGTGGACGACGAAGCGGTCCAGCTCGTCGAAGGATCCCTCGTCGACCAGCGCCTCCACGCGCTCGCGCGCGGAGCGTTTGCCGCGCTCGTGCTGCTTCTCGACGGCCTCGCGCCCGGCGGGTAACGCCGCTTGTTCGGTCTTCGCGCGCAGCTCGGCGTATTTTTCGGCGCGGGTCTTCACGCGCTCACCTTGCACACTCCGCTCCCCTTGTCATCCTTCATAAAGGGCAGCACGAGCCACGCCAACAAATACGGCCTCCATGTTGCGTTGCGTTCTTTTCGTTTTTGTCTTCGCCCTCGGGCTCGCCGCAGTCGGCGCACTCCACGCGACAGCGCCTGCGGCCCAGAGCTTTCCGACCCCGCCGCCGGTCCCGCCCACGCGCCCAGTGGCGGAGACGATCTACGGCACGTCGGTCACCGACCCGTACCGGTACTTCGAAAACATGAAGGATCCGGTGGTCGTCGACTTCTTCAAAGAGCAGAACGCGTACGCGCGGGCCGTGCTCGGCCGGCTCGGCCAGGCGCGCCAGCAGCTCTTCGATCGAATCAAGGTGCTCGACAACGCCGGCGCCAGCGTGACGGACGTGACTATCGACGGGCCGTACTACTTCTACGAAAAGCTCAATCCCGGCGACAACTCGCCCAAGCTCTACGTGCGCAACATCTCGGGCGGCGACGAGCGCGTGCTGGTAGATCCCTCAGGCGCTGGCGACGACCGGCAAGCACTACACAATCAACTACTTCCTCCCGTCGCTCGACGGCAGCCGCGTCGCCTACGGCATCTCGGAGGGCGGCTCCGAGGCGGCGGTCATCCACGTCGTCGAGACCGCGACGGGTCAAGTGCTTCCCGACGCGATCGACCGCGCGTACTACATCGGCGCCACGAGCTGGCTGCCCGATAACAAGTCGTTCTATTACGTGCGCTTTCCGAAGCTGAAGCCCGGCGAGTCGGAGAACGACAAGGAGACGCGCGCCGTCGCGTATCTCCACGTGCTGGGCCGCGACCCCGACGGCGATCCTCCCGTCTTCGGATACGGCGTGAACCCGAAGATACCGTTCGGCCTCACGGATTTTCCGATCATAGCGTATTCACCGGTTTCAGACTACACGCTCGCCGTCATCGCGCACGGCGTGCAGAACGAACAGACGATCTACGCGGCGCGCGCCGCTACCGTCGACGCAACGACTGCCTGGGAAGCTGTCGCCACGACCGACGATGACGTCACCGGTTACGACCTCAAGGGTTCGACGATCTATCTCCAGACGCATAAAAACGCCCCCGCGTTCAAGATCGTCGCGACGTCGCTCGCGGCGCCCAACGTCGCCGCGGCGCAGGTCGTCATCCCCGCGAGCCGCTCCGTCGTCGAGTCGCTTGGCGTCGCCTCGGACGGCCTATACGTTCTCTCGCGCGACGGCGGATTCGGCCGCATCACGCGGGTTTCGCTCGGCGCCGACGGCGCGCCGGGCGCCTCGACCACCGTCAAACTGCCGTTCCGAGGCTCGATCAACGCGATATCGACCGACCCGCGCGTTTCCGGTGCGGTCTTCGGGCTGACCGGTTGGACGCATTCGCTGCTCTACTACGCGGTCGACGCGCAGGGCAACGTCACGGACACGCACCTCAAGGAGATTGCTCACGTCGATACGTCGCCGTACACCTCGTCCGAGGTGCAGGCACGCAGCGCGGACGGAACGATGATTCCTCTGTCGATCGTGTACCGTAAGGGGCTCAAGCTGAACGGCTCGCATCCCACGTATCTCCAAGGTTATGGTGCGTACGGGATTGAGCTCAACCCCGGGTTCAGCGCCACGCGCATCGCATGGCTCGAACGCGGCGGCGTGTTCGCCGTGTGTCACCCGCGCGGGGGCGGCTGGTATGGCGAAGCGTGGCACCAAGCCGGAATGATCGCGACGAAGCCGCATACCTGGGAGGATTTTATCGCCTGCGGCCGCTGGCTGATCGCGCACAAATACACGTCGTCGGCACACCTCGCGGGCGAAGGCACCAGCGCGGGAGGCATCACGATCGGCCGCGCCATCACGACGGAACCGCACCTCTTCGCGGCTGCGCTCGACGTCGTCGGCGCGAGCAACGCGCTGCGTCAGGAATTCTCGCCCAACGGACCGCCGAACACGCCCGAGTTCGGCACGGTGAAGAACGAGGTAGGCTTCAGGGCGCTCTTAGCGATGGACGCCTACGAACACGTGGTTCCGGGCACGCCCTATCCGGCCGTCATGCTGATCACGGGCTACAACGATCCGCGGGTTTCGTCCTGGGAGCTCGCGAAGATGACCGCGCGCCTGCAAACGTCGACGACGAGCGGACGCCCGATCCTATTGCGCGTCGACTACGACGCGGGCCACGGATTCCTCGCCGCCTCACGCACGCAGAGCGAACAGCTGCTTACGGACGAGTACGCGTTCTTGCTCTGGCAGTGCGGCGATCCGGCATTCCGCGAAATCCCAACCCGCATCTTCCCGCGCCAAGCCACTTCACGCTAACGCCGCAGAACTACTACCAGATCCCCAGCAGCGCCTTCACGTCGTCGGACGCCATCGTGTGCGGATCCCACGGCGGCGTGAAGGTGATCTCGACGTTGGCGTTCTTCACGCCGTCGATCGCGAGCACGTGATCCTTGACCGATTGCATGAACATCGGGCCGACGGGGCACATCGGTGAGGTGAGCGTCATCATCACGGTGACGTCTTCGCCGTTTGCTCCCTCCGTCGTGATGTCGTAGACCAACCCGAGCTCGAGGATGCCGAGGTTGAGTTCGGGATCTTTGACTTCGACGAGCGCTTCGCGAACCTGTTCGACGGTGGGCATGGCTGCGAGGTTCCGCGGCCCGTGTGGCAAACCTCCGCTCCAACGGGGCCCATGCCCCCCGTCACGAAACTGCTCTGGGGCGGGTAGAGTCTATATTAAGGTAGGAAAGGAGAAGAGCCAGAGCGATGTCGATGTGGGAGCCCTTCACCGAGCGAGCGCGGCGCAGTATCGTGCTTGCTCAAGAAGAAGCGCAGCGTCTCGGCAACAATTACATTGGAACCGAGCATATTCTGCTTGGCATCATCTCCGAGGGCGAGAGCCTCGCGGCTAAGGTCCTGGAATCGCTCGGCGTCAATCTTTCTAAGGTCCGTCAAGAAGTCGAGGCCATCGTCGGACGCGGCGGCCAGACCGTCCAGCAAGAGATGGTCTTCACGCCGCGCGCCAAGCGCGTGATCGAGCTCGCCTTCGAAGAGGCGCGCCAGCTCAATCACAACTACATTGGGACCGAGCACTTGCTCCTCGGCTTGATTCGCGAGGGCGAGGGCGTAGCCGCCCGCGTGCTTACCAACCTCGGCGTCGATCCCGCGAAGGTACGCGTCCAGACGACGTCGCTGCTCGGAGCCGAGGGCCAGCCCGCCGCCCCCAAGGGAAAGAGCAAGACCCCAACGCTCGACGCGTACGGCCGCGATCTCACGACGCTCGCTCGCGACAACAAGCTCGATCCGGTGATCGGGCGTAACTCCGAGATCGAGCGCGTCATTCAGATTCTGTCGCGTCGCACGAAGAACAATCCCGCGCTGATCGGCGAGCCCGGCGTCGGCAAGACGGCGATCGCCGAGGGCCTCGCGCAGCGCGTCGTCAAGGGCGACATTCCCGAGCCGCTACGCGAACGCCGCGTCATCACACTCGATCTCGCGGGCCTCGTCGCCGGCACGAAGTATCGCGGCGAGTTCGAGGAGCGCATGAAGCGCGTCATGGACGAGATCCGCGGCGCCGCCGGTGAGATCATCCTTTTCATCGACGAGCTGCACACCCTCGTCGGCGCCGGCGCGGCGGAAGGCGCGATTGACGCCAGCAACATCATCAAGCCGGCGCTGGCGCGCGGCGAGCTGCAGTGCATCGGCGCGACGACGCTCAACGAGTTTCGTAAGCACATCGAAAAAGACTCCGCGTTAGAGCGGCGCTTCCAGCCCGTGATGGTAGGCGAGCCGACCGTCGAGGAGACGATCGAGATCCTGAAGGGGCTGCGCGACCGCTACGAGGCGCACCACAAGGTGCAGATCACCGACGAGGCGCTAGTCAGCGCCGCGCGCCTCGGCGATCGTTACATCACCGACCGCTTCCTGCCCGACAAAGCCGTCGACCTGATCGACGAGGCGTCGTCGCGCGTTCGTTTGCAGGCGACGCTGCCGCCTCCGGCGATTCGCGAAGCCGACGCGCAGCTGCGCCAGCTGATCGCCGAAAAGGAAGCCGTCGTCAAGAACCAAGAGTTCGACAAGGCTGCCTCGATCCGTGATAAAGAAGAAAAGCTGCGCCTCGAGAAGGCCAATCTCGAACAAGAGTGGCGCGACCGTAAAACGCAGGGCGAGCGGCAATTGAAGGTCACCGCCGAGAACGTCGCCGAGATCGTCGCGTCGTGGACCAGGATCCCGGTGCATCGTCTCGCTCAAGCCGAGACGGAGAAGCTGCTCAAGATGGGCGAGCTGCTGCACGAGCGCGTCGTCGGCCAAGAAGAGGCGATCCAGGTGATCACGCGCGCCATTCGGCGTTCGCGCGCGGGGTTGAAGAATCCGAACCGGCCGATCGGCTCGTTCATCTTCCTCGGTCCCACGGGCGTCGGGAAGACCGAGGTCGCGCGCAGCGTCGCCGCGTTTTTATTCGACGACGAAGAGTCGATGATCCGCATCGACATGTCGGAATACATGGAAAAGTACTCCGTCAGCCGGCTCGTCGGCGCGCCTCCCGGATACGTCGGTTACGAAGAAGGCGGCCAGCTCACCGAAGCCGTGCGGCGGCGTCCGTATTCGGTCGTGCTGCTCGACGAGATCGAGAAGGCGCATCCGGATGTGTTCAATCTGCTGCTGCAGGTGCTCGAGGACGGCCGCCTGACCGACTCTCAGGGGCGCCAGGTCGACTTCAAGAACTCGGTCATCATCATGACGAGCAACGTGGGTGCGACCGGCATGACCACGACCACCGACATCGGCTTCCGTCCGCAGAGGCTCTCGACCGAAGACGAAGCTAAGGCGTACGAGCGGATGAAGAACCGCGTGCTGGAGGAAGTGAAGCAGACGTTCCGTCCGGAGTTTCTCAATCGCGTCGACGAGGTGCTGGTCTTCCACCAGCTCACGCGCGAACAGATCGAAAAGATCGTGACGCTCGAGCTCGAGAAAGTCATCCGCGAGGTCCGCGCCCAGGAGATGGAGCTCAAGGTCACCGACACCGCGAAATCGCTGCTCGCCCGCAAGGGCTGGGATCCGCAGTTCGGCGCGCGTCCGCTGCGCCGCGCGATTCAGCGCATGGTCGAGGACGAGATTGCGGAGGAGATGCTCAAGGGCGAGTTCAGCTCGGGCGACCACATTCTAGCCGACGTCGACCCCGACGATCCGGACAAACTGAAGTACGCCAAGATTCCGTCGGTGGAACCGCCGGCCGCGC
Source organism: Vulcanimicrobiota bacterium (assembly GCA_963756165.1). GTDB lineage: Bacteria > Vulcanimicrobiota > Vulcanimicrobiia > Vulcanimicrobiales > Vulcanimicrobiaceae > Cybelea. Next base: position 41,788 of record CAVWMO010000010.1, read on the forward strand.
CTCCGCCTCCGGAACCCGCGGTAACGTAGTAACTCCGACCGCCGCCGAGCGTTGACGTGCACGCGCTGCTTCTAGGAGTCGTCCTGGCGCAGCTCACGCCCGGTCCAGCGCTGAGCGTCTCCGCGACGAGCGTCAACCTCAACCCCGCGCAGCAGCAGGTTGTTACCGTGACGGGCGCGACCGCCCCTCTGCAGGCGACGCTCGATCGGCCGCTCGTCAACGTGGCCGTCAGCCCCGACTCAACCACCGTCACGATCACCGCGACGCAGGCGACCGGCAGCGACGTGCTGCATCTCGCCGACGCCACTGGCGCACAGGCCACGATTGCGATTCGCGTCGCATTCAACGCCGGCACGATCGTGCCGCAGACGACGCTCAGCGTCACGGGCAATCCGTTGGATCCCGACTGGCTAACTACTGAGGCAACGCGCTGGGTCAAGAGCGTCACGCAAGCGCAGCCCGGGGCGCGCGTGACCGTCGGAGCGCCGGATCCCGCGCCGGCAGCGCCCGCGCCCGGCCAGAGCGTGCAGCTCTCGGTGCCGGTCCAGATCAGCGGCAACGGCGAGTACTTCGATCAGAGCGGTGCGACGGTGGTCACGTTGCAGGCGGTCGCGGAGCCGCCCTTTCAGCCCGGTGTGCTGTTCTACGACGACGATCCCGAGCACGTCGCGCAAGACGGCGTGCTGTTCCGCGGCACCGTCTCCACGACGCCGGCGCGGCTCTTCTACTACCACGACGACGTCGCCGACCCACGCCGCTTACTCGTCGTGCTGACCGCCGAGTCTGCCGAGCCGGCGTCCGTACAGCTCGTCGAGGCGACGGCAGGCCCGAACATGGACGTCATGCACGTCGGCCAGACGCTGACGAAAAACTTCATGCTGACCAAGGCTCGCGGCGAGGGCATCGTCGTCACCCTCCCGCAGGCTCAACCCTACTTCGTGAGCGACCTGCCGATGGCGGCGCAGCAGCTGATTTCTGGAACCGTCGACCTGCGCGTACTGTCGGGCGGACCGGTCGTCGTCACCGTGCTGGCGGCCTCCTCGGGCATCGATCCGCGCACGCTGCTCGACGGCCCGGTGCTGGCCGGAGACGGACATCACAGGACCGGCGTCTATGCGATCGGCGGCTTCGGCACGGACAATCTGAGTTATGTTGCGGGAGGCGCCGATGCGACCGTCGTGATCGGGGACACCGAGCCCACGCCGCCCAGCGTCGACGGCGGCGCGACCGGGCACGATTATGGCGACTACGGCGTCTCGCACACGATCGATCTGACCATGACCAACCCCGGCACCTCGCCCGCGCCCGCGTACCTCTATTTCAAGCCGCTCGCGGGCCCCGCGCGGGGCGCGTTCCTCGTGGACAACAATCTCGTCGAGCTCGGCTGCGTGCGCGAATCGGCGCCGTACCAGGTATCGGCCTTCGATCTGGCGCCGAGCCAGACGTACCACACGGTCGTGCAGACGATGACCGACGGCGGCTCTTTCTATCCCGCCGAGATCGGCCTCACGGCGACGCCGCCGCGCGTCAGCGCGCCGCCGATCAACGCGCCCGACGGCTGTTTCCCGAAGCCGGCGCCCGACACGCAATCGCGATGACCGGAGAGGGCGAGTCGAAAGTCGTCTTGCTCGTACGGTTGCTCAACGCGATCGATCAGGGACGTCACGCCTTCGAAGACCTCAAGGACCGCGTCGCGGAAGGCGGCAAGAGGCCGAGCACGCGAAGCCTGCGGCGCTACCTCGCCATTCTGACCGACGCGGGGTTTCCGCTCTACTTCGATCGCGCGACGAACGCGTATCGCTTCGCGGACGGCTACAGCCTCAAACGTCTGGACCTATCCAGCGGCGAGCTCTTCGGGCTCGTTGCGTTGCGCTCGCTCGGGGCGAGCATTGGCGGCACGATCGGCGCGTCCATCGACGACGTAGCGGAGAAGCTCGTCGGCAGCGCGAGCGGCGGGGCGCGCGCGCGGATCGAGGCGGGCTCGCCGGTCGCCTTCCGGCTCTCGGAGATCCGGCTCGACAAGCGCGGCGAGCGCGCGTTCGCGCTGCTCTCGTCCGCCGAGCGCAGCTCGCGCAGCGTGCGTTTCCGATATCGCGATAAGGACGGCAACGCGACCACGCGTACGGTCGATCCTTACGGGTTCATCATCAACGCCGGCCGCGTCTACTGCGTCGCGTACGATCACAAGCGCCGCGACAAGCGCACGTTCGCCGTCGACAGCGTCAGCGAGCCGGTCGTGCTGGCGCGCACGTTCGCTCGGCCGGCCGACTTCAGCGTGGAGGCCTACGCAGCCGCATCGATCAGCGGCGTGCTGCACGGCGATGGGACGACCCAGGTGCGCGTGCGCTTCGCGTCGCGCGTCGCTAAGGCCGCTGCGGCGGCGCGGATCGTCGCCGAGCGCGAGGTGGAGCAGCTCGCGGACGGATCTGTCGAGATCGTCTACCGCGTGGCCGACGTCGACGAGCTCGTGCGTTGGACGCTCGGCTGGGGCGCGCAGGCCGAAATCCTCGATCCGGCCGAGGCCCGAACGCGCATCGCCGCTGTCGCCTCCGAAATCACCACCAAATACAGCAAGAAATAACGCGTAGAATAAGATTTTTCGGCGAATGGTCCCCGGGGCACGGCGAGGCGTGCGACCATAATAACGAAACCCGTCGATTGCTCGACGGGTTCCGACGTATTCACTCACCTTTGCCTCGCCTGTTTGGCTCCTCGTTAGAGGGACCCCACCGACGCCGGCTGGCGGTTTGACCGTTGCTGCGGAACGCCGCTCATCGCGGTGTGTCACACATTTTGCATTGGTCACGAACGATACGTTCGTCGCACTTCGATGAAGCTCGAAGCTCGTGCATCGTAGCACGCTCACGAAGCGCTCGACAAGGCGCGGCGGAGGCAATTCACAAGCTGTCCACAAGTTTTTTCCGTTATGCACACGAAGACAACGGCCATGCAGTTTTTGATCGCGCCCCTCATGGTCGCGCAGAGTTTTTTCGGAGGCTTGCCGATTGACGGCATTCGCTGCGACCGGCAGGAAGGTGCAGCCGAGCATATTCATACGTACTTGGCACTGTTCGATCGCGGACGCCAGATCACGATACCGGCCGGAATCGGTATGCCGCAAGGAGCGGGCTGCCTTTATTGGCTGCACACGCACAACACCGACGGATTCATCCACATAGAATCGCCGGTGCGGCGCGGCTTCAACCTCGGCCAGTTCTTCGACGTCTGGGGGCCGGAGCTGAGCTGGATTCAGGCCGGCCCGCTGACGGCCTCGCACGGGCACGCGTCTGGCGATCTGGGTCGACGGAAAGCGTTGGAACGGCAGCAACCCGCGGGCGATCCGGCTGCAGGATCACGAGACGATCGTGATTCAGAACGGGCCGCCCTTCGCACCGATGCCGCACCCGAACTGGGCGAACTTGTGACGATCGAACTCGACGGCCATCGCCTCACGCTGGAAGCGCTCGAGGCGATCGCGCTGGGCGCGCCGGTGGAGATCGCTGCCGCGGCGCGGGCGCGCGTGGCTCGCGCGCGCGACTTCGTCGAAGCGCAGTTCGCGAGCGGCGAGGCGATCTACGGCGTGACGACCGGCTTCGGGCGGCTGGCCAACATCTCGATCGACCCCGCCGACGCGGTCCAGCTGCAGGTCAACCTGGTTCGCAGCCATGCGGCGGGGACGGGCGACCCGCTGGCGATTCCGTTCGTGCGCGCCACGGGAGCGCTGCGCGTCAACTCGCTGTCGGCCGGTCACTCCGGCGTCAAGCCGGACACGCTCGACACGATCGTCGCCATGCTCAACCGCGGCGTCACGCCGGTCGTGCCGTGTCAAGGCTCCGTGGGAGCGAGCGGCGACCTCGCGCCGCTCGCGCACATGACGCTGGTGCTTATCGGCGAGGGCGAGGCGTTCTACCGCGGCGAGCGGTTGCCGGGCGCCGCTGCGTTGGAGCGCGCCGGTTTGAAGCCGATCGAGCTCGGCGCGAAGGAAGGGCTGGCGCTCATCAACGGCACGCAGGTGATGACCGGCATCGCAGCGTTGGGCCTCTTGCGCGCGGAGCGGCTTGCGGCGGCGGCCGACGTCATCGGGGCGCCTCTCGTTGGAGGCGTACCTCGGCAGCGAGCGCGTCTTCGACCGGCGTATCAACGACCTGCGGCCGCATCCCGGACAAGAGCGCGTGGCCGGCAACCTGCGCGCGCTGCTCGCCGGCTCGGAGATCGTGCAGTCGCACGCGGAGTGCGAGCGCGTCCAGGATCCCTACTCGTTTCGGTGCATTCCGGTGGTGCACGGCGCCGTGCGCGACTCGATCGCCCACGTGCGCCGCGTCACCGAGATCGAGGCCAACTCGGTCACCGACAATCCGCTCGTCTTTCCGGAGGACGGCGAGTTTCTCTCGGGCGGCAACTTCCACGGCGAACCGGTCGCGCTCGCGATCGATTTCCTCAAGTTCGCCGTGAGCGAGCTGGCGTCGATCGGCGAGCGGCGGCTCTATCTGCTGCTCAACGCCGAGGATCGCGGGCTGCCGCTCTTCCTGACTCCGCGCTTGGGCCTGCAATCCGGACTGATGCTCGTGCAATACACCGCCGCCGCGCTGGTCAACGACAACAAGGGGCTCGCGTGGCCCTCGAGCGTCGATTCCATCCCGACGTCGGCCGGGCAAGAAGACCACGTCAGCATGGGCATGACGTCGGCCAACAACCTGCCGCGTGTGCTCGACAACGTCGAGGGCGCGCTGGCCTGCGAGCTGCTCGGCGCGTGCGCGGCCACCGATCTTCGCCGTCCGCTGCGCTCGGGCGCCGGAACGCAGGCCGCCCACGCGGTCGTTCGCGAGCGCATCGCCCCTTGGACCGCCGATCGTCCCCCGGCGCCGGACATCGCCGCCGCACGCGCGCTGATCGGCTCGGGAGAACTGGCCGATGCCGCCGAGGCGGCCATCGGCCACCGCCTCACAACGTGATATTGAACTGCAGGTACGCGTTGAACGGGTTGGGCAGCACGAATGCGTTCGTATCGGCGTACGAAGGAATGAACGGCTGTTTGAACGCCGCGTTAAGCGGCACGCCGTTGGCGCCGCGGTCGTTCGGCGACGTCCCGTTGTAGAAGTTCGAGACGTAGTAGAAGTTCGACTGATAGCCGCACGTGTAGCTGTTCGGCGGGAACTGCTTCGTCCACGGCTCGGACGAGCCGCCGAAGCACGCGTTCACGAGATTGGCTAGGAGCGCGTTGACCTTGACCCGCGGCGTCAACTGATATCCGAGCTGGACGCTGAAGTTCAGCTGGCTGGGCTGACGGAAGGCACCGAAGCTATCGAACGTTCCGGTCAGCGGGTTGGGGATGAAGAACTCGCCGGGCGACGTCCCGTTTTGCGTGGCGGACAGGAAGCACGTAGTATAATCGGCCTGCAGCGGGTTCTTGGTGTGGATCTGCGAGTTGATGAAGCCCGTCGAGTTCCCGGTGCAGACGCGCGGATCGATGCCCAGGACGTCGGACGGGTTGCCGTAAAGCGAGCCTTCGTCGAACGTGAGGGCCGGCGTGATATAGAAACGATTGTGCCGGTAGTTCACGAGCGCCGTCAGCACGTTCGGTGAAAGATACGCAAAATCCAAGCCGACCGGATACCAGCCGTTGCGGTCGAGCAGAGGCTGCGACGGCATCCCGTAATACGGATTCCAGATCGGCGGGTTGTAGCCCGGCTTGAGCTGGATGCACTTTGGGTCGGGATAAACGTTTCCGACGTTGTTGTTCTCGTAGCAACGCGCGCCGCCGCCCGCCTTCGTGAGACCATTGTAGTTGGCGATGTCCTGGTTATAGGGATCGATGGGATTGATCGTCGTGCCGGGGTAGTTGGCCCACCGCTCGGCGGCGTTGGTATACGTATAGGAGATCAAGAACGAGAGCCCGTTCTTGTTGAAGTCGCCCTTGGTGAACTCGGTCTCGAAGCCATCGACGCGCTCGATCCCGGAGTTGAGGCCTCCCGAAAGCCCGAAGGGAAGTGCGATGCTGTAGACTTGATTGGTCGCGTAGCGATAATACGGGGTGATCTTGATCGACATGTCGGTTCCCTTGAACCGCCGCTCGTACGACGCGTCGTAGTTGTCGGAGTACTGCACGAGCGGATCGTGCTTGGGCGTCGTGTAGCCGTACTGCCAAAATGCCTGAAAGAGATCGTATGCGAGGTTGTTGTCCTTCGCGTTGTACTGCACTTGGTAGGTCTCCGGCTCTTGCGCGTAGCGCCCCGCCGAAAAACGTAGTACCGTGTCCGGATTGAGCGTGTACGTCGCTCCGAGGCTGGGCGTGAACGCGTAGTCGGCCAGGGTCGGCGTGTAGTTGTTGCTCAGCAGCAGATGCCCGTCCTGGCCGTCGGGATGCACGGTCTGCACCGGATGCGCGGGGACGGACCGGTCGATCGGGCACTTGAAGCCGATGAACGGCACCGCAGGTTGTCCGCTGGCCGGCGGCTGCGGGATGAAGTACGGAGCGAGCGTCACGGGGTTGTAGCAAAACTCGCGCTGGCCGGCCAGGAACCAGAAGTTCTGGCCGTTGTCGGACGTGTTCGCGAGATTGTATTCATAGAGCTCGTCGCGTAGGCCCAGATTGACGTTGAGCTTGTCGGTCGGCGTCCACAAGTCTTGCATCGCAACCGCCGTGAAATTCGGCACGACGTTGTTGACGAAGCCGGAGTTGCCCGTATACGTCACCTGCCATGAGGCGCCCGCGGGCAGCTTCGTCAAACAGCTGTAGCCCTGCTGCGCGCACGTTGCAGCGTCGACGGGGTCGCCGAAGCTGCCGCTGGTAAGAGTGCTGTAACCGTTGCCGAAGTTGCTGTTGCACGGCGCCGGCTGCCCGGCCTTATATACCTGGCCGCCCGGGTACACGCTGCCGGTGTACATCGCGAAGCATTCCTTACCGTTGGTGAGGTTGGTGGCGCTGGTCCCCAGGCCGTTGTTGAACATCGTGCTGTTGTAGCGGTTCGTCGAGGCCGTCGTGTAGTTCGTGTCGAACGTGAAGAGATGTTGCGAGCTGAATTGATCGGCGAACGTTAACGAAAGGCCTCGCGTGTGCGACTCGAGCTCGTAATCGTAGCTGAGCGCGCCGAAGCCGAAGAACGGCGTGCCGTAGCTGAGTGCGCTGGCCTGCAGCCAGTCCGAGTAGAACGAGTAGCCGTAGATCCTTAAGTAGGCGTTCGATCCCATGTTGTGCTGATATTGGATCTTGGCGATCCCGGCGTTGTTCCAGTACGAGTCGCGGTTGTCGGGCGGCACCGCCGACCACGTCCCGCCCGGACACGCGCCGCGAATGACCGGCGCCGTTCCCGGAGTCTGATACGGGTTAACGTTCGCGCAGCGGTTCCCCGGCGAGCTTGGGGCGAAGTAGGGAATAGGCGACAATCCCGCGGCGCTCTGACCGAAGCGCGTGCTGCTGGGCCACGTGACGAAATCGGGCCAGACCTCAGGCACTGGGTAGCAACATGAACTCGGCGAGTTGTTGAACAGCTCGCTCAACTGCGTGATGATATGCGGACCGAGATCGTTCTGTGAACTGTAGAACTGCGTCTGCAGGGCGGTCACGTTGTACAGCACCTGGATGTCGTCGCGTCCGGCGTCGCGGTGGTGGGGCACGCCGATGTGGATGTTGGCGACGCTTTCACGGTCGGCGAGGTTGGATACGCCGAACGCACTGTACGCCGGCGTAATTGTTTGGTAACAGCCCGGATCGTTCCCGAGGCCGCCGCTGTTGAGCGTGTTGACAGGCAGTTTCTCGTATCCGTACTGTCCCGGACTGAGCGTGAACGGATCCCAAATCGGCGATGGGTTTGGGCCGTTATAATAGTTGTTACCACGAGGCGGAGTGTAGCCGCAGATCGGATAGACTCCACCGAAGTAGAGACTCGTGGTGTTGAACGCGATCGCGGGATAGCCCCAGACCAGTCCGAGGTTCGAGCCGTTGAACTGATCGAGGTAGCGGTAATCCTGATTGTAACCGCCGACACCGAGATAATACGAGAACATTCGGTTCGGCGTCGCGCCGCCGACCTCGACCTGCAGGTTGTGGTAGTACGTCGTGCTTCCTATCCCGCCGCTGGCGCTAGCGTATCCGGGAAAGGTCCCCGTCTTGATGACCTGATTGATGAAACCGGCCAGGCCGGTAGCGCTCTCGCCTGCCGTTCCACCGCCCGCGTAGACCTGTAACTCTTGCTGGCCGAGCGTTCCGGCCGTGCCGCCCGGATAGTTGTCGAACGAACGGTTTACCGGTACGCCGTCGAACTCATAGCCGACCTGATCGTAGTTGCCGCCGCGGATATAGACCGTCTGATCCCAGCCTTGCTGATTCGGCGGCACGAAAACCCCTGGAACCGTCGCGATGGCGGAGTAGGCGTTGTTGAGGTTACCACCGCCGCCCACGCCCACCGCGGCCTGCGTGACCGTCGAATTGACCGAGTAGACGTCCGTCGTCGTTCCCGGCTTGACCAGATCCATGGTCGAGCGAGCCGTCACGCGCGCAATGGTCTTGAGCGACGGCGCGAGCGTGACGCGAATCGTCTGCACCTGATCGGCGAAGACCAACTGGGTCATGGACCAAGTTCCTTTTTTTTTTTTTTTTTTTTTTTTTTTTTTTTTTTTTGGGGGGGGGGGGGGG
>CAVWMO010000011.1:0-146240 GCA_963756165.1 Vulcanimicrobiota bacterium
GTTCTCGCCATCACCCGCAGTGCGGTTTGCGGGTTTGGCTTATAATGGATTCGATCCCCGGACCGCTCTTACGGGTAATCTACGGACAGCGAGTTCGCGTTCGCTACCGCAGCGCAGTTGACATACCCACGAGCGTGCATTGGCATGGCATGATTCTGCCGAACGAGATGGATGGAGCCGCAACAATCACCCAAGCGCCAGTCCTCCGCAGCGGCGAGTTCGTGTACGACTTCGCACCGGGGCCGCCGGGAACGCGATGGTATCACGATCATGCCTTTCACATGGGAATCATGCGCGGGCTCTTCGGAATGTTCATCGTCGATGACCCGCGCGACGAACCGGCCGATAAAGAGTTCGCGCTCGTATTCCACGACGTTCCGCAGTGGAGCGGCCTCGCGGCTGCACAGCGGGGGATCTGCACAACGGCGATGACGACCTTACCCGGCTCTCTCGAGGCAATGGAGATGACGCGCTCAAGGCGATATGCGCACTCGATGCGGCCAGTTAGGCCGATGCACGCGCGCCACGGGGATGGGCGACGAGGTCGCCTATCTCGCGCACTGTGTCAATGGAGCGACCTATCCCAGGACGCCAAAGCTTGGGGTAAAGGTCGGCGACACGGTTCGGCTGCGCGTCCTCAACGCGAGCCCGACGCAGACGCGCTACGTCCGCCTCGCCGATCATCGTCTCATCGTCACTCACAGCGACGGCAATCGTCTTGCGCAACCGCTCGAGGTTCGACGCCATGCGGATCGGCGTGGCCGAACGCTACGACGCCTACTTCAACGTGACTAGACCCGGCGCGTTCTTGCTGCAAGGGCTCACGGCAGATCTGTTCGCACGACAGCTAGCGGTGCTGGTGTACACCGAGGGCATGGAGAACGCGCCGGCTGCCGAGAGCCCTCAAACGCTCTCCGATATTAACTACTTCACCGATGAAAAGCCGCCGGCATCGCACTCGGAGATTCGATTGCACCGATGGAGTCGCTACGACATGTTTGCGTTGGGCGGAGGCACCTGGGAAGTAGCCGATGGACGATCAACGGCAAGATCTGGCCGAACACTCCGAAGATTCGCGTTCGCCTTGGCGATCGCGTCACCGTTCATTTCAAGAACACGACGGACATGGATCATCCTATGCACTTACACGGACACGCCTTTACGCTCGTCGAGGTCGGCGGCACGTGGTTGGCTCGACCCCTTGTGAAAGATGTTTCGCTCGTGCCTGCTAACGGCGGCACGGCCACCTGGCGGTTTTCGGCAGATTCACCGCCCGGGCGCTGGCAATCCGCATCGCCACAACGATGTACACATGATGGGTGGCATGATGACGGAGGTCGTGTATGACCGATCTGCTCCAGATTGAGCCCAAGCTTTCCGACGTCCGGACCGGTGCGCAGCGTATTGGCTCGCCGCAGCTCGACTGGCTGATCGCTTTCGCCGGCGTCTGGATTTTGACCGGTCTCTTCATCGACGCCCATCAGCATCTGTTCATGGCGGTCGAGTCGTTCATCAATCCATGGCATCTCACGCTGTACAGCGGTGCCGTCTTCGCAGCTGTCGTCTTATGCGTGACCATCGCCCGCAACTACCGAGCGGCGGGATCGCTCCGGAAGGCGATCCCGTTTGGCTACCTGCAAAGCGTTATCGGAGTCGCGGCGCTGCTCGTGGGCGGAGCGTTGGACGCTCTCTGGCATTCCATCTTCGGCTTCGAGCATCAGCTCGATCTGCTGCTCAGCCCGCCTCATCTGTTTTTGCTCACCGGACTGTTCTTCTTGATTACCGGCCCGGTGCGCAGCGGTTTGGCTCGCCCGGATGCGCGAACCTTGCTCCAACAACTGCCGATGTTGGTTGCGTTGGGCCTGGCCTTTGAAATACTCCAGTTCACGACACAATATGGTTTCTATCCCGAAGCCCTCATGCGAGATCACCCACTATCCCAGACTCAGTTTCACAGCGAGCAGTTCGACTTTCAGTCTTCCTTTTCTATCGGCAGGCGCTGGAGATGTCAATCGTCATTTGGCAAAGCGTGCTCCTCGCCGCCGCAGTCTTGTACCTGTCGGCTCGAAAGCGTCTATGCTTTGGCGCGCTCGTTGTTATCTGCATCGTGGAAAAGCTCTGGATTGGCGGCGAACTCTCATCCGATTTGACCGAGTTTCTGCTGGCCGTTTCTGCTTCGATTTTGGCAGGAATCGCCGGCGACACGTTACGGCCACAGCGCTACCGTCGGTTCGCAATCCCAGTGCGTTCCGGCTCTTGGGATTCGTAGTTCCGGCGGCATACTTCGGCGCGTATTTTGCCCTAGTTGTACCGATGTTCGGCGGCACGTGGTGGGACGCAAGCTTTGTCTTCGGTTCGATCATCGAAGCGGGACTGGCCGGCCTCTGCGTCAGCCAGCTCTTGCTCGCCGGGTCGCAGCATGACGCCGACACTACCGTATGACGAGCGGAACGAGGCGTTCGGCGGCGTCGCCACGCGCATTTCGCGCGATGACGCGCAGAAGGTATGCTCGGCGATACTGTGGGATGACGTCGAGCACCGTCTGGGAAAAATCGAAGATACCAAAACCTAAACGATCCGCGACGAAGGAGAACGACTCGGTGCGCAGCTCGACACTCGCGACGTTCGTCGACGTAACGATTTGCCCGTTCCATACGCGCCCGACGTGAATCGTCGTTTCGTTCATCCACAACGCGAGGATTCGGGGCGGCGCATTCGGAGCGAGCACCTCCGGCGTCGGCCACGGAGACGGCGCCACGAGAACGCGGCTCGGATCAACGCTACTTTTAACAGCCTGCGAACATGCCGCCGCAAGTATGGCCATAACCAGCGTGGTGACGCAACGTGATGCCTTCATGAAATTTGCCTCAAACGTAGCGGAGCCATCCCGGACGCCCTCGCGCCCGGCTCCGAATTTGACGTACGACTGGTTGATGACAATTGCCTCGCTCTGGCTCTCGGGCGGCATCATGATCGACGCGTGGTATCACTTTCATTCGACCGTCGAGACGTTTTTCGAACCGGCTCACGCGCTGCTTTATGCAGGTCTGCTTGCGAGTTACGTATTCACGGCAATGGCGATCGTGGCCGGATTCCGGCAGGGGTATCGCTGGCGTTGCGCGCTGCCGGCGGGGTACGAGGCCACGCTCCTCGGATTGATCGTCTGCTTTGCCGGCGGCATCAGCGATATGGTCAAGCATTCACTCTGGGGATTCGAGGAGGGCTTCAATGGCCTGCTGAGCCCGACGCACTTGCTCATCGGTGTGGGCATCTTACTGATCGTCGCGGGCCCGATCCGATCGGCGCTTGTGCGACCCGCACCGCCCCAAACGTTGCTCGCTCAACTTCCGCTGCTGCTGTCGGCGGCGTCGATGCTCGAGCTGCTCCATTGGGGGACGCAGTTCGTCTTCTTGAGCGAGGCCGAAAGGGGCTATGCGCCTATTTCTCCGGCCAGCATGCCGCACGCGACCCTGACGCTGCTCACGCTGCAATACAATAAGCAGGGAATCGGCCTGCTTGCCGTCATCGTACAGAGCATACTTATTTCAGGATTCTTCCTCTACCTCGCCCGGCGCATACGGCTCGCACCTGGCGCGGTGCCCGTGTTCCTAGTAGTCGGCAATGGCTTCGTTGCCGCAGCCCAATCGAACTACGTGGGCCAGTTCGTCGCCGTCATCGTCGCCTCGGCCATCGCCGGCGTCGTCGCAGATTTGTTCCGCCTGGATCCTGCGGATCAGCTGGCGTACCGATGGAGCGTTGCGGCCTTCAGCATGCCTACGGCTTACTGGGCGGTGCTGTTGGCCGTACTTGCGTTGACAATGGGCGGCATCTGGTGGAGCCCGGATGTCATCTCCGGTTCTATTCTGTTCGCCGGTCTCATCGGCTTATTTCTAAACGCCTTGACCGGACCGTTTCCACAGCGGCAATAAATGCCCGATTTCCGACGACCTCGTCTCCTCGCGCTGATCGTCGTCGTTATAGTCGCACTGCTGATAGCCGTGGCTTGGCTCTTCTACCTGTCGGTCGGCGCGGACTGAGGCGCTGGCTGCCGAGCGTGCAATTGAGTCGTCAGCGCTCTCGCGCGTCATCCATCGCCTGCATCAAGAAGACATTACGGTCCGCCGATGCCCGTTTAAGGAGAAAGCGGCCGAGCGGGCGGCAGCGTACGACAATCTTACGACAATTCGCGCGGAAACTAGCGGAAAGCGCGAACGCTGGCGGACAAAAAATGGGGCTCTAAAAGACTGACGCAGCAACGAAAATGGGCTATTTCTTGCGTTTCGTACGCACTCTAGGTTTCGAGGAGCGTTTATTTCGCATGTAAGGGGTCGGGGGTTCGAGTCCCCCCATCTCCAGAAACTTTACTGGATCGACCCCACAAGGTCGTCATCGATTGGGTTTTGGCGATGTAGGCCCTGGCATCCAGAGTTCCCATCTCTTAAAAGATTGGGGCCATGGAAAATGCAAAGTAAGGGGTCAACAAAGACGCTTGATTCAGCGGTGCGGGACTTCATCCTGGACCGGCAGGTCGGCGGATGTACGACCGCCTCGATAGAGGCCTATCAGTCACAACTCGAGCCGCTAATCAAGTGGGCCACGAATCGGGCCCTAGTGCTGCCGTCGCTGACCGAAGAACATCTTCGACAGTTTCTCCTGTTCCGTGGTGAAGCGGGGAAAGCGACCTTGCACAGCGCCACGGTGCGGCTCAAGACGTTCTGAAGGAGCCGTTTGATCTCGTGCTGCTTGCCGTGAAACAGTATGCACTCGACGCGGCAATTGCCGACGTCGCGCCTGCGATCGGGGAAAGCAGCGCGATCTTGCCCGTGCTCAACGGTATGCGGCATCTCGACCGGCTGCGCGCCGCGTTCGGCGGAACGCATGTCTTGGGCGGCGTTTGCATCGTCGCGACGACACTCGACGCCGACAATCGCATCGTGCAGCTCAGCGAGATGCAAGAGCTGAGCTACGGCGAACTGGACGGCACGCTATCGGAGCGTATCCGGGCGATCGATCGAACGATGCAGGGCGCCGGATTTATCGCTCGGCTCTCGTCGAGCATCGAGCTGGAGATGTGGGAAAAGTGGGTTTTTATCGCCGCGCTGGGCGGCATCACATGTCTGTTGCGCGGCACCATTGGCGAGGTGCAGCACGCGCCGCACGGACGCGACCTCACGATCGCAATGCTCGACGAATGCGTTGCCGTAGCGACGGCCGCCGGCTACGCGCCGCGACCTCCGGCCAGAGACCGTGCGTTCAACGTCTTGACCGACGCAAACTCCAACCTAGCATCGTCCATGTACCGGGATTTGCAGAAAGGCCAGCCACTCGAGGCGGATGCAATCATCGGAGACATGTGCGTCCGGGGCGAGGCTGCGGGCGTGAAAGTACCGCTGCTGTCGGCCGCATACGCACAGCTCTCGATCTCCGAGCACAAGCAAGCGTAAGGATATGAGCGATGGCAAGTCACCTCGCAGAGGCGCGACAGTTTGGTGCGAGCGCCGCAAAGATGCGGTGCGGCGGGCGAGAATCGTCTAGACGAGCTCCGCGATGCGCGCTGCGGCCTTTGCCGCACCATCGGTCTCCACGGGACGATACTCGATCGCGCGTCGGAACTCGGCAGCGATAGAGTGCGCGATAATCTCGGGCGTCGCGGTTGCATAGTCCATGCAGCGTCCAGCCCCATACCGCTCGAGCCGCCGGCGCACATGGAAGTTCTGCTCGAAATGGCGGCGCAGCGGAAAATAGAGAAATGGCCGGCGACTCGCGGTCAGCTCCATCGTGGTCGAGAGACCACCCTGTACGACTGCGATGTCGCAGGCTGCCAGATGGCGATAGAGCCCGTGAACGTACGTTTTGATTTCCAGTCCCTCCGCGGCTGCGAAGGTGTTGGGATCGATGCGTGGGCCGGCCACGACGATCATTCGCAGGCTCGGCAGGAGCCGCTTGGCGACTGGAAACGATTCCACGACGCGCTTCAGTAGGTGCGCGCCGACGCCGGAGCCGCCGACGGTAACGACGCAGATCGTTTCGTCGGCCGCGTATCCGAGCTCGTCGCGCAATGCTTCGCGGTCCGAGAATGTCGCCGGATCGAAGCCCGTGATATAGCCGGCAAAATCGAAATTCGCCTCGGTCCACTCCCGAATCAGCGGCAAACCGTCGCCGAAGGTCTCGGCTACGATGTCCTCTGGATTGCCGACGAAGATCGCACGGTCGCGCAAGCGCGGATAGCGAGCCACGTGCTCGATCATCTCCGCGTTATAGTCCGCGGTGAGCAAGCGTTCTCGGTCACCGCCTTCTTCCATCGGAATCCAGCCGACAAAATCGGTCATCCACACGTAGGCCGCGCGCTTCTCCTCCGGATTCTCGTGCAGAAAGTAATCGAGCTCCCAGGCTTCGTCGCCGATCCAAAGATCGTAGGCCTCGTTGCGCACGACGTCATGAAAGACCATGAAGTTGTTCACCAAGATCTCATCCATGCGCCGGATCGCCTGAAAGGCGTGCAGGTCGTGCTCCTCGGATTCGCTTTCGATGTGTGCGCTCTCGCTAGCCAGAAACGCGCTCAACGGATGGATCGACTCGCCTTCGGCGGCGAGGACGCGCGTCACGGGGTCCTGCGCGAGCCAATCGATCTGCAAATCCGGATGAAGTCGCCGCAGTTCTTTGGCAATCGCGACGTCGCGTTGCGCGTGACCCAGACCAATCGGTGAAGATATGTAAAGCGCCCGCTTGCGGCGCCCGAGACCGCGGCGAAGGTGACAGCTCGCGCGGTGGCCGCTCGATCGACTCCGCGAAATCGAACAACGCGAGGTTGGTTTTGACCGGCTCGCGCGCAGGCGGGCAATGCCCCGCGCCGTCGATCGTCAGCAGGGTGCCGCCGGTAGCGCGCGCCACGCCCACGCCGCTGCCGTACGATATCACCGCGTCGCCCGTCCCGTGAATCACCAACACGGGACACGCAATTTGCGCGTAGCGTTCTTTGATGGGGACCTGAGCTGCGGCGGGGCCCGAGCGCGGTTCGACGGCTTCGTAGGTCGCAATCAGGACGTCGGCCGAAGTCTGCGAGCCCCATTCGATGATGTCCTCGACCTGTTTGGTCGAATGCGGCTCGCTGACGACTTTCGATGCAAAGAATTCCAGCCAATCGGCGTAGTTCGCACGCCAGTAGTGGCGGTTGTGCTTCGCCCACCCGTCAGTGCGCTCGAGCTTCTCGCTCCACGAAACGTCGCGGCCGGCTGCCGGTTCGCCAAACGGGCTGACCGGCGCAATAAAGACGGCACCGCGTACTCGCTGCGGGTAGTCCTGGGCAAGGATCGCCGCGTCCATGCCGCCCGACGAGAAGCCGACGACGATCGCGGCTGGCGTTTGCTTCGCATCCATCACGGCAATTGCGTCCTCTGCAAAGGCGCGATGCGAATATGCGTTCGGGTCGGTCGGCCGGTCCGACTTGCCGTTGCCCCGGCCGTCGAAAGTGACGACACGGAAGTGGCGCGCTAAGTACGGAATCTGAGCCTTCCAAATCCTCGAATGCACGACTGACCACGTCGGCAGCAGCAGAATCGTCGGCGAAGCGGTCCCGAAAACTTCGTAGTAAAGATCGAATGCCGTCGCGGATCAGGTAATCCGCGGCATCGGGCTCACGCGCTCGCACGCCCAAGCTCCACGAGCCAGCCGTCGATCAGCTCGAGCAAAGCGCGATGACCGTTGCGTACGCCGGAGAGCATTTCGACCTGAATGCCTTCGTTGAAATTCACGACCAGCGAGACGATAGCCGCAAGCGGATAGCGCTCTCGGTCAATACCGTACTCGTCGTAGGCTCGCTCGAACGCCTCGGTGACCACGCGCCGCCACGCAAGGAAGATCTGCCCTACGCGCTTGCGCACCTCCGGCTCATTCCATCCGAGGGCCTGCAGCTCGTACCAGACCTTGGCATATCCGCTCTGCGCGTCTTCTTCCAGATAGCCCATTGCGGTCCGCCACTTTTCGATGAATGGAATCTCCGCAGCATACATCGCGCGCTGACGCTTGATCAGGCGTTCCGTATATCGCTCGAGCACTTGAATGAGCAGTTCGGGCATCGAGCCGAAATAATAGTGGACGAGCCCGTGATTGAGCCCGGCCTCTTCGGCTAGACTACGAGTCGTGATCTTTGCGTATCCGACGCGCAGCAGGAGACGTTCGGCTGCGTCAAGGAAGGCTTCTTCGGCGTCCTTTCGCGCAGGCGTGATCCCGAGCCGGTCGCGCGCGCGCCGAACGACGGTCACCGCGCGGGTATGATTCCGGGAAATACAAGCGCGACGACGGCGAGTGCACCGAATACCGCTCCAACGGGAACGACAATCCGCTCTCCGCCGCGGACGACCTTTTCGATCACCATGATCAACGCGAGTATTCCCATCCAGGCCAAATGCGCGACACCCGCCGCGAACATCACGAGCATGAGCGCCCAGCAGCAACCCAAGCAGTACAACGCATGTCCGAGACCTACCTTGAATCCGTTCAGCACCCCGCGTCGATAGTGTCGCATGAGATAGATGCCCGGATGCCGGCATGCGCGCAAGCACGCATCCTTGAGCGGCGTGAACTGATACACCGCCGCAAAGGCGAGCGTCCCGGCAGGAATCAGGCTCGCATGCGCGCTCAGCCACGCCCATCCATCGACGAGCCGGTGCAACTGCATGTCCCCGGTGAATGCGACCAGCGCGAAAACGCTCCATACACTGAAGTAAGCCGCGAGAAAGAAGGCCATCGCCACGCTCGCCTTCGGCGCATTCTGCGCCGCCCTCGCATACATAGCAATGAATCCCATCGACGACGGGAGCATCATTGCCGCTGTCATGAGTTGCCATGCGACGAGCACCATGAGCGCAGCGACCCAGTATGGGCGCGAGCTCTCATACAGCGCGTGGTGATGGAACGCAGCGGCCGCCCCGCTGCGTTCCGTCCAGATGCAGACGATCCAGGCGACGCCGATGACAACGTAGAGCGCGCGGATCATGCCGAAAAAGGTCCTAAGCCTCGAACTTAAAGTCGCCTTGGATGGCGTTGGAATCTTTGAACGTCCAGACCATTCCGTGTTCCGGTATGTTCACGACGTGCTCCGACGCCTTGGCGACGTACGCCGGTGCGCCGGCGATCGTGCTGAAGATGCTGTCGCGCAGCGTCGTGATCGAACCGTACGCGCTGCGATAAGGCGCCATCGTGGCGCGCACCTTGTCGCCGACGGTAATCGTTCCTTCACCGCCTTTGAGGTCGTACGTGATCGGACTGCTATGGACGCCGATGTCCTCGCCGATCAAACCGTTGAGATCGGCAAGCGGACCCCCAAGGCGTCCGTGCCATGCGTCGAGGATGGCTTGGCGCTGCGCGTCGTTCGCGCTGGAATCAACGTAGGTAACTCGCTTCCAACTCTTTGGAACCAGCACATTTCCAGGAATTTTGACGACCTGTACATACGTGAGGCCGCTCACGTCAACGCCGTCGATCTCTCCCTTGTCGATATGATAGGCATTGAACGCGTCGCAAGCTCCCCCGTCGGGGTCTTCTCCGATCCAGCAACGGCAGAGGGTGCGGCACGAACAGGCCTCCAGAAGCGTGCCTTCGAGCACGTACTTGGCAGCGCGAGGCGCTTGACGAGGTGTCGTTTGAGTCTGCATGAGTACTCCTCCGGCAGGTAAGGCAACTGGTATTTAGGCGCTTGACTTGGTCAAACGACTAAATACCACTGCGGGGGCATCTTGTCAAGAGAAAGCAGGGATGGATTCACCATGCGCTCGAGCGCCAGCTTCCCGCCACGGAGATCCGCAGCATGGGTAGCAGCTTTTTCGATCCAGCGTTCAAGAAAAAATGGCGAGTAAGCAAGCGCTTGATGGCGTCGGCTAATATCTCGGCTCGAGAACGATCTTCAGGTAGCCGTCGGCGCGTGCGTCGAACTTAGCAAACGCATCGGGTGCATCGCGCAGCGGCAGCCGGTGTGACACGATTTTGCTTGGCTTGATGCGGCCACGTACGATCAAGTCGCGTAGATGGTCGTTATAGCGTTTGTCGTCGTCGCGCCCCATGCCAATGTTGACGCCTTTTTTGAATAGCGTACCCCACGGAATCGAGTAGACGCCCCTTTTCGCGGGCTCCGACGGCGCGCGCGGATCGTTATCGAGAAAAACGCCAATGATAGCCAGGCGCCCACTGACCGCGATGATTCGCGCCAGGTCATCGATGACGGCTGCAGGCTTTTCGACCTGGTAATTGAGCGGATCGCGTGCTTGGAAACCAATGGCATCGATGCAGACGGTTGCGCCGAGGTTCGCGTCTTCACCTCGCCCCGCGACGCCTCGGCGTTCGCGTGCGATTTGTTCGAGAACCCGATCGGCTGCGTGACCGTCGCGCATATCGATCGGCACGGCGCCGAGTTCGGCGGCCTTCTCCAGACGCTCCGGGATCGCATCGACGACGAAAACCTGCGCCGCGCCGCGAACGAACGAGCACATCGCCGATAAGATGCCGATCGCACCTGCGCCATAGATGACGACGATATCGCCGTATCGGACGCTCGCGAGCTCCGTCGCGTGAAAGGCCGTCGGCAGCGCGTCGGCAAGCAGAACGAAGTCGTGCTCCCAATCGTCTCCCGGTTCGCCGGGGAGCCGCAGGCAGTTTGCATCGGCGAACGGCACACGCGCCAGCTCGGTTTGCACGCCCAAGTATCCGCCCATGCCGGGATATCCGTAGGCGGCGCCCGCCTTACCCGGATTGTTCGTGAGACATTGCGCCGAAAAACCGTGAACGCAGTTGACGCAGAAGCCGCAACAGATGTGCGTGGGGACGGTGACACGGTCGCCGACGCGAACGTTCACAACATCTGAACCGACTCTTTCGACAACTCCTAGCGGCTCGTGGCCGATGACCATAGGCGAACCATCGCCGAGGCGGCCTTCGTAGATGTGCAGGTCGGTTCCGCAGATCGCCGTGGACGTTAAACGTAGCAGCGCGTCTGTAGGCTTTTGCAAGACCGCATCTTCGACGGATTCGACGCTGATATGGCGCGGCGATTTCAGGACAACGGCTTCCATAATCCTTACCTTCCTATGACGGATTAAAGAGCTTCCGGTGCATTCCGAATGCGAGCACCGCCACCACCGGAACGACGAACAACACCCTCAGTGGAATCTTATTGCAGAACGCACTGACCAGCGCTCCGCATGCGTACGTTGCGATCAACGACCAAATGATAGAAATCGTCTTCCGGTCGCGATCGGTCCCGCGCCGCACTGCTATGTCGGCGATCGCCTGCCCGAGCTTCGCGTAGTCGCCGCTAAGAAAACTAGTGTTCGCCGCGACGCCGGCAAACGTACTGAGCGCGGTGTTTTGTATGCCCATCGCCAGGCTGATGATTGGCAGCGCCGCATAACCGGGAGCAAACGAAGCGACGCCCAGCAATCCGGCCTCAGCATAGAGCGCGGTATGGGACTTGAAGCGGTCCATGATGGCGCGACCAAATATCGCTCCGGCGAAGAACAACGCGATAAGCATCAGCGGCAGATAAGCCCGTCCCGCGTCCTGGTAGAGCGAAATTGCGAAAATGACCGTATTGCCCGTCATATTCGCCCCAAAGACGTGCCATCCCAGATATCCATACGCATCCACGAAGCCCGCGACCAGCGCCAAGGCCATTGCGGCGATGTGCCCAGCGCCCAGTTTATCAGTGGCCATTTCGTGGTCTCCGACGGCCCACGTTGCAGCCGTTGAGCTCCATCGCATCCTCCAGCGAGCGGCGCGCCAAGCCGGACGCTACCTTACGCATGGCTAGCCGCGCTGCCTGCGTGGTAGCGTCCCCGAACAAGAAGGAAAAGCGAGAGTAGCACTGCGAGACTGCCGCATGAGTGACCAAGCGATTTCGTCGAGCGCGGTGCTGCTCGCATTTTGTACCGGTCTTGCCGTCGGTGTCGTTTTCAGCCTGGTGAAGTTGCCATCGCCGGCGCCCCCATTCCTCGGCCTTATCGGTCTGGTGGGAATGTTCACAGGTCAACGGCTTTGGCCGTTTCTTGCATCCCGATTCTTGCATCATTAAGCTCTCGCCAGCCAGTAAGCGACGGTTCGGGAGGCCCGCCCTGAACCTCCACCGTACTCGACGTTACGGGGGCGTCCAAAACGATTGGGAGAAGGCATGCATAGCAAGTTACTGGACGAGAGCAATGGCCAGAAAATTTTCGCCGTGATCCTGCAACCTGGGGATGAAGTCAAAGATGCGTTGATACACTTTGCGAATGCGGAGCACATCGGGGCGGCGAGCTTCACCGCGATCGGTGCATTCGAACGCGCTATCGTAGGCTGGTTTCGATACTCAGCGTAAGGAATATCGGCCTATCACAATAGACGAACAGGTGGAGCTGCTTTCTTGCATCGGCGATTTTTCCGTTACGGCGCACGGGGAGCCGCAACTTCACGCACACCTTGTCGTGGGCCGTTCCAATGGAACGACGCGCGGTGGGCATTTGCTATTTGCGCCGCAGCTTTGATCCGTCAAGCGGATTGTCGCTTATCGACCCCTTGCGCTGATCCCAGTCGAGGCCGCGCACGAGGCCGCGTCGCTGGGCTGACTGCGGGGGTACGTTCGAGCGAATTGGATCTCCATCGCTACCTCGTCAGTGCTCTCACGAACGTATAGACTACCAGCGGAACGGCCAGTAAAACGTAGACCCTCAACACCCAAAGCAGAATCAGGACTCCAACACCGAGGTGCCGGCGGGGCAATGGCGCTTGCAGCGCCGACCTGCGTTGGCCCGGATCCAGGGCCGCTAAAATCTCTTGTGACTGGTTCGGGTTCATTTTGGTAGCAGCTGTGGGAAAACGGTCGTAACCCCGTAGACGGCACCCACGGAGGCTATCGCAATCATAACGGCACCACCCGCCAGGTTCGCCATTGGAGAGTTCGCTAGATTGCCCATGATCTCGCGGTCGTTGACCAGGAGCAACACGAAGAGCAGCGCAGGCGCCATCAAAAGTGTCGCGATGACGTTCACGGTGATCGTAATCGCAAGCAGCGGGGCATTTGGAATCAAGACGACGGCGGCCGCGACGACGATCGATGCCAGGTTGATGGCGTAGAAGGCCGGCTCCTGGCTCAACGTCAAGTTGAGGCTATGTCCGCGGCGCAGCACTTCACCCACGGCGTACGACGAGCTGGTCGAGATAGTCATCGTCGCAACGAGACCGGCTTCCACCATGCCAAGCGCAAAGAGCGTCACGCCGGTTGTGCCGATGTACGGCCGCAATGCCGTTGCAAAGTCGGCACTGTTCGAGAGCGAGGCAACGTTGACGTGGTGCGCAAAAAGCGGAACGCAAGCCGTTAGAGCCGCGATCGCAGCGACTGTCGCCAGGGCCATCCCCAGAGCCGTGTCGACGCGTCCGTGCGGAAGATCGATGCGCGTCAGGCCCTTGTCGACGGTCGCACTCTGTTGAAAGAAGATCATCCACGGCGTTACGGTCGCCCCAATGTTCGCCAACACCAGCGTCAAGAACGCGCCATTGGCACCGCCAGGAAGAGGCCCCCAGGTGCCGAGGGCTCTCGAGAGCGCCGCAGCGTCGGGATCACTGAAAAAAGCGGCTGGGATAAACAACAAGTTAGCAGTAGCCAAGAGCAGGACAATGCGCTCCCAGGCGAAGTAGCGACCC
This sequence comes from Vulcanimicrobiota bacterium, assembly GCA_963756165.1. Taxonomy (GTDB): domain Bacteria; phylum Vulcanimicrobiota; class Vulcanimicrobiia; order Vulcanimicrobiales; family Vulcanimicrobiaceae; genus Cybelea. The sequence goes on from CAVWMO010000011.1 coordinate 13,666, forward strand.
GAGAGGAGAACGGCGCCCGCAAAAATGACCGCCAAGGTAACTGCAATCCACGCGGGAATCCCGAAATAGGCCGTGCCGGCCCGAATTGCAACAAATTCGGTAATCAGGGTCAGCACGTTTCCCACGCTCAGGTCGAGCATCGAAAATTGCCCCAAAACGGTCCGAACCGCTGATAGATCAACTCTGCATGGCCGCGGTGAGTCGTGATGCCGATGCGTACGGTTGCCTCTTGAACGATATAAGCCATCACAAAAGTCAACATGATGAATGGGACGAAGAAGCCGATGCCATACGTTGCGCCGGTCATCGAGTACGAGAGCATGCTGGGCCCATCGTTCTCTCCAAGCATGACCAGAACGCCGGGGCCAATCAGCAGAAAAAGCAGCCAGAGCGGACGGCGCGATTCCCTTGCGCGACGCACGCGAGCCCGATCGACGGCGCGCTTGCGGTCCTCGTCCGATTCGCCACCCCCCGTCGGGGCCGCCCAGACCCAGTAGCCGCGCTTTTCAGATCGCTGCAATTCGTACCATTGCGGCATGCCGAACGAGCAGCGTGATCTTGCGATTTCTGCAGCGGACGCGCATCGTGCGCGCATCCTTGCGCTGCACCGTCACCGCCGAACCGGGAAGCACGCGGGCAGCAGCCAGAGATGCAACGCCCGCGTCGTCACGATCGTCGAGACTGATCACGCGAACGCGCGCCCCGACCCGCACGCTCGCCAGCGAGGCCGTTGGCTCGGAGCGACCATCGCGATCGCCGTACGGAATCCGGTGTCCATGTGGGTCGCGCGACGGGCGACCGAGAAGATTAGCGAGCCTACGTGCGATATCGTCAGAGATGGCGTGCTCGATTCGCTCCGCTTCGGAGTGAACGCGTTCGAGCGGTACATCCAGCGAGCGATGGAGGAACGTCTCCAGCAGCCAATGACGCCGCACCATCGCGATTGCAAGCTTTCGGCCGCGCCAGGTGAGTTGCAGCGGATGCAATCGTTCCGCACTCGGCTCGAGGAGACCATCGTGCTCGAGCAAGCGCTTAGCCTTGCTCACCGAGACGCGGCTCACGCCAAGGTAACGCGCCAAAGCGGCCGCTTTCACCGGTCCGGCACTGCCGAGCTGGTGGATTGCCTTGACGTAGTCCTCTCTGGCACGCGACGCGGATCGATCGGATCCGACCGTAAGGACATCGGATTGGACTTTGTTAGTCATGGATAACAGCAACCATGGTTAACGATATCGGCGCCCTGTCGGCCTTCACCTGTCGTCTAGGAGCCTGTCGGACTCGCGAGCCTATTCGGTTATTTGATTTGTCACGGGGCGGGACATCGGTCGCTTCCTTCCTCACCCTCGACCTCGATGACGTGCTCCCACCAGTCTCCGAAGAAAAACCCTGATACAGCAAGCTTTTGCCGAACTCGCCTTCCTGCTTCGCATGTAAGGGGTCGGGGTGCGAGTCCGCCCATCTGTGCTATGGGAAGAGGTGCGGCACGCGGAATAGGTTTTGATGGCGCAATCGCTGCTCGGGGTATTCAGGTATCGAGTGTTTGCGCTTCTCTGGGCCGCCACCGTAGTGTCAAACGTCGGCGGTTGGATGTACAGCACGGCTGCCGGCTGGCTGATGACGACGCTCACGAAAGACGCCTTCGTCGTTTCCCTCGTTCAGGTAGCAAACACCGCCCCGATGTTTTTACTCGCAGTCGTTGCGGGCGCACTTACCGATATCGTCGACAAGCGTCGCCTGCTGATCTGGGGCGAAAGCGTCACGGCGGTGTTGTCGGGCGTTTTCGCCGCGGCCGTATGGTTCAACGTAGTGACGCCTTCGTCGCTCCTATGGTTCATGTTTCTCATCAGCGCCGCAGGGGTGCTGACGTCGCCCGGATGGCAAGCGATCGTTCCGAGCCTGGTGCCCAAAGAGGAGCTTCCCAGCGCTTTGTCTGCTAATAGCGTCGGCTTCAACCTAAGCCGCGCGGTCGGGCCAGCCCTCGCCGGCGCCATGATTGGCCCGCTTGGGATCGCTGCACCTTTCGTGTTTAACGCGGTCAGCAACTTTGGCGTCATCGGCGTTCTCGCCGCATGGCACGAGCCGCAGACAACGCTGGACGCCTTGCCGCCGGAGCGCTTTGGCGGTGCAATCGGAATCGCGTTTCGCTACGCCATCAATAGTCTCGCCTTACGACGCACGCTGGTTCGAACGGTTGCGTTCTTCTTGTTCGCCAGCTGCTACTGGGCGCTTCTGCCACTGGTCGCTCGCGATCGCGTGAGCGGCGGCGCGGCGGTCTACGGCTTCATGTTGGGCGCGATCGGATTGGGTGCCGTGGCCGCCGCATTCGTCATGCCTTACTGGAAAAAGCGGCTTGGCGCGGACCGCCTCGTTGCGATAGCGAGCGCCGGCACCGCGATCGCACTGCTGCTGTTCGCCATAGCACGCGAGCCGGCTATCGCTTTGGTCGCCAGTGTGACGGCGGGAGCGGCGTGGGTCGCGGGGATTGCAACGCTGAACGTATCTGCTCAGCTGTCGCTACCGGACTGGGTACGCGGGCGTGGTCTCGCAATGTACATGACCGTCATGTTTGGAGCAATGACGCTCGGGAGCGCGCTTTGGGGGCGGCTCGCGACGGCCACGAATCTCCAGATCGCTCTTTTTGTCGCCGCCGCCACGATGCTCGCCGCAATTCCTCTAACGTGGCGTTGGAAACTGCAAAGCGGCGAGCAGATCGACCTAACGCCGTCTACGCAGTGGCCTGCGCCGGTCACGACGCGCGCCGTCGACGGCGACGACGGGCCGGTGCTCGTGACGATTGAATATCGCCTAGCGTGCGCCGCAGATCGGGCAGCTTTTCTCTCCGCGCTCGATCGCTTGCAGCACGAGCGTTTGCGAGACGGAGCAAGCACGTGGGGAATCTTTGAAGACACCGCACAACCGTGCCGCTTTTTGGAGACGTTTCTCGTTGCGTCTTGGGCCGAACACTTGCGGCAGCATCAACGCGTGACCAATGCCGATTACGTATTGCAGCAGCACATAAACCAGTTACTTCAAGGCGAAGTACAAATCACTCACTTTATCGCCCCAAGGCCGTAAGCATAAAACGTGGGAGCTAGCGACCGACGACCTAACTATCGGGTAGGATGGAAACATGCCATGGACTTCAGACGATGCCGAAAGGCACACGCACAAGGCGAGCACGGCCGAGCTAAAAGAGCTCTGGGCAAAGGTCGCAAACGAATATCTCGAACGAGACGGTGACGAAGGTCGCGCAATCCGTGAAGCAAATGCCGTTGTAGCGCGCGAAGCCTAAGCTCGGGGCTGGGCCTGTTTGTGCCACAAGCGCGCTAGCGCCGTAGCCTTTGAGCAAGGCTGCGCGCGCCAGATCGCCAATAAGGTGACGTTGATCGTGTGGACCTATCTGACCGTTTGAAAGTTCTCGACCAAATCTACACCTCTTCACCGTTGTCGTCGCCGCTATGAGCATCACATACCGGCACGTTCTCGGGCTCGCGCTTCTCTTCGCTTCACCGGTTATGGCGCGAGTCGCCCAGGCCGCCCACCCCGCAACCGTGCCGCGCTTCGAGCCGGCGTCGTGCGCCAAAATCCAGGGTGTAGAATGGCTCCTTCACGCGAGCTGTGGTTATCTCGTCGTGCCCGAGGATCGTAGCAGGCCGAACGGTCGCACTATCCGGCTCATGGTCGCAAAATACAGTGCAACGTCTTCGGAAAAGCGGCCCGACCCTATTCTGTACCTGGAAGGCGGCCCCGGCGACATTGCTCCGCTTGAAATCGACCCGATCATCAAGGCGAACTTCATTCGCGACCGGGACATCTGGGTCGTGAGTCAGCGCGGCACCTGGTCCTCAAAGCCGGCGCTGATCTGCGCGACAAATAACGATTTCGCCAGAGAGCTTCTTGGCATGCGCTTCTATTCCGATGCAACAAAGCGCGCGCATTTGGCCGCGACCGAGGCCTGCCGCCGCGAGCTCACCGCCACCGGCGCAAATCTCAGCGCTTACAATTCCAGTGAGAGCGCCGCTGATCTCGCCGATCTTCGCAAAGTGCTCGGCATTGCCGAGTGGAATATTTACGGGAACTCGTACGGCACGTATATGGGCCAGACACTTATGCGCGACCATCCCGAAGGGATCCGCAGCGTCGTCCTCGACTCGGTCCTACCGACGAGCTACAGCATCCCGGTAAACTGGTGGAACACGCGCTACGCCTTCGACAACCTCTTTAAGGCCTGCGCAGCGCAACCGGCCTGCAACGCGGCGCATCCCCATCTTGAACGGACCTTTGCCGGACTGGTCAATAAGCTCGAGGTCAAGCCGTTGACGCCAACAATCAGCGACCCCTATACCGGCAAGAACATCACTGTCATGATCGACGGCGGCGCGCTGATCGACTGGCTGCGCAACCAAACGTACAGCGTTCCCGCGCTTCAAGCCGCTCCGGATACGATCGCTGGGCTCGCTGCCGATCGCCGCGATTCAATCGAGGCGATCGCTAAGGATCGAGCAGGCCGAGCGCCACCCTACCATCCCGGCAACATTGCCCTCGGCGACGGTCTGGCGGTCGGCACCACCTGCCGCGAAGATAACCTCGGGACGCCGCAAGAACTCGCTACTGCCGGGCGGGAAGCGTTTCCGGGTTATCCGGCCTCGATCACGCGTGAGGGTATCGGCGGCTGGGCGTATGTTCAAGAAGACTGTCGCGACGTCTTGAAATTCCCACCCGTTCCGAAATCAATGCACGAGCCCGTCGCGAGCAACATTCCGACGCTCCTCACCTCCGGAACTTTCGACACATTGACGTCGCTCGCCGGAGCTAAGGCGGCAGCAGCGCGGCTATCTCACGCGACGATCATCAGTATCCCAGGCGTTGGGCACACGGTCTCATCCTGGTCGCCCTGCGCCCAAAAGGTCATCGTGTCATTCTATGCCGCTCCAGATCGGACGCCCGACACGACCTGCGTCGGCACACTGAAACCCGCTACGTTTACCTCAAGGATTTCAAATCCAAACTGACGTTAACAATGAAAGGAACTGCGAAACCGCATGGGTGGTGAACCCATGCGGTTTCTAAACGGGAAAGCATTTTTCTTTGGTCTTTGGTAGCGCCTATGGAATAAAGTTCGAACCGTCGACTGCGCCGTAGGGAGCATTAACGCCGTAGCCCGTGCCGAGCGTTGCGATTCTCATGCCGGCGGGATAGCTCACGACGTCGATCGTGTGGGCCGATCCAGTGTCGGTAATGTAGGCCTTATTGTTCGTCTGGTCAAGCGATACGTGGAACGGCTCGCTATAGCCGCTTCCTAGGGTGCCCGATATGCTGCCGTACGGGGGCTTGATGATGTCGACGGCGTCACCCGTCTGATCGCAAATCAGCAGATTACCCTTGTTGTCGAGAATCATGCCGCCGGGAAACTGAACCGTCGCGCCGAGAGTGGTCTTCGAGCATCCGCTCAGGCCGCCCTTATACTCCGCGATGTCGCCGGCGCCGGTATAGTACGCAACAAAAACGTCGCCGCTCGCATCGACGGCAACACCTTCGACGTCGCCCCCGGGCTGGCACGAGGCGACGACCTTGTTGACTTTTTGATGATACTCATTGACGGCCTCGCCGGTGAAGTCTGCCTCGTAGACGTTGCCGTGCGAGTCGGTCGTGAGCGTAACGGGATTGCTCATTCCCGCACTGTAGGTGAAGATCAAGGAACCTTTCGAGTTGTATTGCTCGATGTTGGGCGTGCTGAAGTTCGCGACGTAGAGCCCGTGCTTGTCGTACCAATTGCCGTCGGGGTCGGTTGCGCCATTGGTGATCGTGCCGACCTCGGACCAGGTCTTGTTCTTGAGGATCAGGACCTCGTTCGGACTGATGTTATCGACGAAGAGATGGCTCGGAGTCCTCCTTCTCCTCCTATCCGGGCTGACGTTACTGCTTGGCACAAATCGTGCTTCGGGAGCCGGGATGCCGAGGTATTCGCTCGCGATGCCCGATCGCCATAAAGGCGAGCGGTGAAGGGCGCCGCTCGTGCTCGGAACGGCTCCATTTGGACCCTGCGATCCGCCGCTCGAACATGCGGCGAGCAGCACGATCACTCCGGCGCTCGCTAACGCGCCGATGCCAACTAAAAGTCTCTGCATTGGATAGCCTCCGCGAAGATGGTGTAAAAGATATGCTACGAGAGGAGCATATCCTACATTGCTTTACCACCCCCCTGCCGGCCGCGTCGTTACCGCAACAGCGTACGGTCTCACGATTGACCGTACTGGAGAGATCGACGTCGTGAACCAGACGGACTGATCGCGCCGGAGCAATCAGAGGACGGCGATTTGGCTATCCCTTTTCGCCTTTCTCGCGCAACGCAATCACTACCGCACGCGGAAGGTTCCCAAGCCCTTGCAGTATCAGCGCTTGCGTCTCTCGTATCGACTCTACGATGCCATCGCTTTGGCTCGACAGGGTGTCGAGCGCCGTGCCAACCCCATGCGCGAGCGCCAGCAGCGCCTCCGATTCATCGGGGGCATACGCCTCGCCGTCGGGCTTGGGTCCACAGACGAGCGCGCCGACAAGGTTGCCGCGTGAGATCATGGGGAACGCAAACTCCCCGTGTAACTGCGAATCGGGAAACAGGTGCAGGTCGATTGGCTTGTTCCACGCACGAAGCGCGACGATGCCTGGATCGTTTTCGCTGACCTCCGTCCGTTGGCCATCTGTGGCGAAAGCGTAGACGGCCACGCCATCGCGAACAAAGATCGTCGCGGTGTGGGCGCTCGTGTGCTCCTTAACCGTCTGCACGGCCCGATCCAGCAGCGTGCAGCGGTCGGAGATATAGGACGCTTCGTGCGCGAAGCGGTGCAACGCCGACTCATCCTCGTGCCGCTTGCGGAAAAAGACGCGATCGACGAATCGCTCGACGTACCGATGGATGTACCGCAGCGAGATGCCTAGACCGAGCGCCACGATCATTCCGATGACGGCGCTCGTCGCGTGGGTGGTGCTGGCGAGCCAGGCTCCGGCGGCCCATTCGGCCAGAATGAATGCGCCGATCACAATCGCCGAAACGATCGTGAAGACGGCAGCGCGGTTCAAGAAGAAGCCGACGTCGATCAGCCGGCGGCTTAGGGCCGCGTATGTCAGCGCGACGGGCGCGGTGACCAACACCAGAGTGCTAACAAGGCCAACGACAATCGAGTCGGCGTACGATGACCACGAGCTTGCGATCACCTGTGCGATGAAAAAACAGAAAAAGGCTGCCAGAGGTACGAGTGTCCAGAGCGCTCGCTGGCGCTCGACGCCGCGGGATGCGACGATTGCTAGGAGACCGCAGAGCACCGCCATGAGGACCGCAGCCGCAGCCGTAAATAGCCCCGCGATCCCTTCAACGAAGGGAACCGGATCGAATCTCAGCGTGATAACCGCGGTAATCCCGACTAAATAGATCGCGGTGAGGATCGCAAGGAACGTGTAACATAGCCATTGTGTGACACGACGAGGCCGCGAGATCGGTTGGGCGAAGCCGCTTGCGAACGCCGCCAACAATCCCACCGACAGCGGCCCAACTACGCTTAAGGAGATATTCAAGAGAACATCCAGCCAGGCCCAAGGAACCGCGAAGCCGATTAAGGCGCCCGTAAGGGCAAAGGTCGCGAGCCACAACGATAGCAGTCGCATCTGCGGTACGCCGGAGCGGCGCCATGCGATCACAGCTGCAAATAGCAGAAGCCAGAGAGCCGCGAACGTGCTGAGCCACAGGTTCCACGTAAGTTTTGGCGCCTGCGGCACGGCTGTAAGCTTTTCTTGAAGCGAACCCCGGTGCACCAAGAGGGTGAGAGGGCGTCCATTGAACGGCGCTTGAAGAAGGGAATAACGCTCGGCAAGGGTGTTTGCGCGGATGTCAATGAGATCGCCTCGACGAAGGCCGGCGCGGGCAGCCGGGCCGCCCGGTGCGACCGACGTAACCGCAAGATTGAAGGGCTTCGAAGAGGAGCCGGTATTGGCTCCCACCCAGCCCAGCCACGGCGGAGCGCCGGCGATGCCGGTCGCGTCAAGCACACCCGCGATCTGGACGAGCGCAGCAAGAGCGCAAACCCCCACGAGAACCGGGCGCCATTTGACCCGCTTCACGGCCGCGTCTTAGCCGTTGTTCCCGAAGTGGCTAAGCTTTTCACTCCGGATTATCGTTTTCCAGCGTTGCGCAAACGCCTGGCGCGCCCTGAATGCCACGGCGTCGTCTACCGCGTCAGATCGATTGTTCTCCGATCAAATTCGGCTCGGCGATGTACGTTTCTAGCTGGGAATTAAGGTGCCTACTCGCATACCAACCATCACGTCGTGGATTGACCCAGTCATTCGTCCACCCTCCAAATTTAACGGCGGCGGCGTAGACGGCATCGGCGAACCGTAGCACCGTATCTTGTGGGTTCTTACTGGCGCGCACGACCTCCCAGGGGAGCACGACGAGCCCCGCCGCGGCTTCATAGACGGCCTCCTTGACGCCGAAATCGGCGCCCTCAATTCCGGCCGGAGGCGGGGAAACGTAAGCATAGAAGGCGGCCGCCCGCGACTGCGAATCGCCTAGGCTAAATCCGACGGCGACCACTTCGCCATTCATGCCGTTCTGTTGAAATATCGGCCGGTCGTGGGGCGGCACCAGCGATCGGCCGTTATATCGCGGAGCGAAGAGATCGAACCCTCCCCACATGATCCCAACGGCGGGGCGAGGTCCGATGTAGGCGGACTGCCAAAGGCTCAACGCGCTTGCGACGCTCGCGTAAGCCGTCCACATCTGGCGTGCCGTGCCCGCATCGTAGGCACGATCGACGGTGTCCGAGTCGAAGCGCAGCGCTCCAGCGATTTCCGTTTCCAACGTAGTGCGTGGAGCCGGAATACCCAGGACGGCAACTGCGTCGACGAACTTCCTGTAGAAGTCCGCTACCGTGCCGGCCGCAAGCGGAAGGGTAGTTTTGCCCGTCGACGCCGTAACGACGACTTGAGAATCAAGGATCGCGTATTCGATGTCGAACAGTATGTCACCAGACCTCATCGTTCGCGTCGCGATGCCCCGCGACGTAACCAGCAGGGTGATGCCACTCCAATACGCTTTGAAAGGCTGATCGAGCGTGTATTTTCCGGCGATCTGGCTGAGTCGATGAAGGTTATCGACCGTCGGCGCCATCTCATCGTACGGAAGAGGTGGCCATGAATCAGTAGCACTAAAATCAATACCCACCGTTGCTCTCCTGTGCGAGCGGGAAGCCGGAAGCCTGGGTTACGTCACGCTCGCTGTTCGACGCGGAACCTCGCGCTTTTCGTCGAGGTCGAGGAGGTCGGGCCATGTCGTCACGTCGCTACGGTCGGGCGCGATTTCCGCGCGCAGCTCCAAGAAGGCTTCACGCGAAGGACCCTCAGGTTCGTGCGATAGCCACTCCCGGTTCCAGCGGTCGATCTCGTCGCGGGACTTCGCGGCGACGAAGGGGCGAGTGAATGCTTCGATCTCCGCATCGCTCCTAGCGCTGCGAATAGCGTCGAGCAGCCGTTCGTGATCCATGCCCAGAAAACGGAACACCGCTTGATCCATTGGACAGTTATAGTGGTACTCGCCGACGTTGCCGCGAGCCTCGGCTTTCCCCTTATCGATCGTGCGTCCCAACTGAACGACGCCTTGCCACTTGTCGCGTACGCTCCGGGGGTACTCTTTGGTCAAATCCATCCTAAACTCCTCAAACTTGGTGCGTACACGCTAGGACCCCGCGGCACTCCGCGGCGGTTGCGGTTGGACGGCGAACTGCTTCGCTCACAGGCTTGAGGCGGCGTGCTATCCTTTGGTTAAGATATGGGAAAGACCGTTTCCGCGTTGCGTTGCTTAGCCATTATTCGAACGCCATGGATCACCAGTCGCTGAAAATGGTCGGTCGCGATGTGGGAGTCAAGGGCGGCTTTATCCCTGTACTCTTCCCACAATGCAAATACGTTTGGTTGTTCCTTGCTTCGGCCGACGTTAAAGCCAATCACGCCGTCTTCTTTACGTGACTCGTCCCGCAGCTCTCGCAAGAGATCTTCAGCTTTGTCCGCATCTTCGGGAGCAAACGTAAAATGGATAGATTGAATTAGCATCTCGCCCGTCCTTGAATCCGTAGGGCAAGGAGACCCGAGGGCGGCGGCAGAACGGCCGCAAGCATATCGTTGCCATCTAGGAGACTGCTTATGGGCAACCTCATTTCCCGATTTGCCCTTTTCGGCTTTATGGGTCTCGCGATCAGCGCCTGTTCGTCGAGTTCGACCGTGAACCCGACGCTCGGGCGTAACGATCCCTCATCACAGTTTACGCGTTCGGCCGGTACGCCGGCGAAGCAATACCTATACGTCTATAACGTCGGCATTCCTGGGAGCATCACGGGCGAATATGCGCGCTACTCAATTCCCGATCTTACCTTACAGGACAGGAAATGAGTGAGGCCGACGGAGTCGGAAGTCGAGTCGCGTTCGGGGGCGCCGGTCAGCCGTTTTTCGTGGACGAAGGCACCAGCGGGTTTGCCCTATATCTCATGCCGATCGCGAAAGGCCGCGTGGCCGCCAAACAGCAGTTCTACGGCATACCGTGCCACACGTATTCGCTTTCGACCGGCCCCACCGGTAACTTTTACGTCGACCAATATTGCTCGACGAATGCACTCGAATATACGCCGAAGAAGGACACCAAACATCCGAAGAAGCCCAGCGCAAAATTTACGGGTGGCAACTTAGGCAAGGGTGGCATTACGAATCCCACGGACGCCGCCGTCGATCCCAAAGGCAACCTCTACGTGGGTGATAACGGCGGTGGCGTGACGTACTTTGCCGCGGGCTCGAAAAAAGGCGTCGTCGCTTTTAAAACCGGATATGGCGGTTACGTGAATCAAATGGTGGTTGACAAGAACGGCGACGTTTGGAGCGTCCATGGACCGGATCCCACAGCCGTCTACTTCAAAAATAAAACGACGTGCGTCGTCGACAAGAGCGGCACAATCGTTCGAAACGAGTTTGGTGAGCGCTTCTCAAAAGGTAAATTGGTGCAGCATCTCTACACGACGACCTCCGACAGTCCGCTCTTCTCTGACAACGGAGTATCGATCGCCGTAGATTCGAAGGGGCGAGTCTACACCGGCAATCAAAACAACGGCATCCCGGGCGTCGTACTCGATTTCGACCCCGGAAGCTCGTGCCCCAACGACAAACTTTCATTCGCGCTGGTCGATGGCGCCACCCCGCAGGTAGCGGTCGATGCGTCGCGCATCTACTACGTCACGGACTACCAGCACAACACGATCGCGGCGTACACAGGCGGCACGACGAAGCTGCTCAAGAAGATCACCCAGCCCAGCGGCGTCATCAGCATAACCTACACCGCGATCACTCCGTAAGGTTTCGTTGCGGCCGCACGACGCGTGCGGGGGTATACTTACATGCGACGGGAGCTGCTTTCGTTTGCGACGTCAATTGCATTTGTGGCGTGCCCGAGCAGAAGGTACTGTTTGATTATCACGTTACGGTGTGGATCAGCGAATCGATCGCGCGGTCTATGGCTTGGATTCGCGCATCCATTCCGGTTATGCCGTAGCGAGCCGCGATTTCTGACATGGACCAATACGCAAGACCGACGACACCGTCTTCTTCCCATACGAGAAGCTTGAGCGGCAGGTCAAGAGCGACGACAGGATACGCATCCATGAGCGGCGTTCCGCCCTTTGGATTACCAAATACGATCAGCGTTGTAGGCCGTAGAGTCATGCCCACGCTTTGCGCCGCTGCCGATTGATCGATCGACGCGAATAACGTGTTGCCTGCTTGGACAATCGCATCTTTGAGCATTTTGAGCGTCTCCGCATAGGGCAGACGACTGCGCTTCGTCATGATACCGATGTTCTCGTAATGCTAGCGAGATCAGCGCAGCGCAGCGTTCAGGCTTGATCGTCTTCGGCTGTGCGGTTGGGAGAAAGACGTGAGGCGACTTGTCGGTAAAGGTGTCGCATCGCGTCGTTGAGCAGCGCGGAGATTCGGAACAAGCCGTCTCCCGAGATGCGCAGCGCCATCCACGGTGTTCCCTGATGTCGTTGCACCAACACGTACGTTTGGTTGCCCGCAGCATAGATGACGAATTGATCGGATTCGGCGATTTGTTCGAGGTCTTCGAAGTTTAATTGATCGATCTGTGCGTTAAAATGCATTGTCTTCGCTCCGTTTGCGAGGTTGAGACCTCTAGAATCTCGAGCCGAGCCTCCAATTGGCGCCGTTGCAAATGTCCTCGATCTGCTGGAGGCTTAGGCGGCGGAAGGTCTTGCTACCATATGCAAAGTCCTCACCGGCTTCTGTCGCATCGTAGCGCGCTTTCGCACCAGAATTTCAGCGGCGGGCGTTGCTTTAAAATGTGGTTCTTGAAGTTGATGCGATACGCGAGGTCATTTGCAAACAATACAACCTCACCGCGTCTATTCATATAGCCGCCGTAGACCGCTTCTGATCGCTCCGGACAGTCCAGTCCCCGGACGGCACCCTTAATCGTTAGCGTGGCAACTTGCGAGGAGCTACATGTCATAACCAGAGATGGGACCGTATGACGTTATGCGGCAAAGCGCGGATCGGTAAAACAGCCGGTCTGTATTGCCCGCCGCAGGCCGGACACAAGTAGGGCCGCGCGCGACTCTTTTGAGAGCACGCAGCTGGCGCCTGCGAGATGACATGTCGCGGCTCCACTCACGCCTTGCGCCTTCGGTATAGACCACGATGACGCACGCCGGTAAGACGAAACGCAACTGACGCAACAGCTCGAGAGCGTCGACTTCCTGTCGATCGATGTCGGCAATCAGAACGTCGGGCGCCAGTTTCCCTAAGGCCGCGACATCGACATTGGCAACGACCGTGAGGCCAACCTCGCCGGCGCCTTCGAGTGCGGCGCCAAGCAGGGGAATATCTTTGGGGTCGACGGCGGCCAGACAACAGATGCGGGCCATATTTATTACGCTTTCAGGTGGACGAGACGTCCTCGCACAGAGGCAGAACGTTTTAAGCATACCATCCGCGGGAGAAACTAACCATCATGAAAAACTCCGTTACGGTCGGAGTGGCCTGAATGCAGCGACTAACCGACTTCGTGCCGAAGTCGGATCCAGCGTTTTCAATCATCAACGCGATTCTTCGCGTTGTGCCGGCTTCGCGCTGGTCATTTGCGCGCCTGATGCCCAGCGGAGAATTAACCGGTCTCTTGCTCGGCTTTCCGGAAAACGGCGGAGAGCTGTCGCGGCTCTCGGACGAGTTCAAGCGCCAGCGAGCAAAAGCGGCAAAGGGTCCTCGCCTCGCCGCCACGCTTGGTCCGCTCGGCGACTTTGAAAGTGGAGTCACGCTGTTATTTGCCGATGCCAAGGCCAGCTTCGGGATCCTCACGCTCCTGCGTACGAGCGAGCTGGGACCGTTTACCTCGAGCGAAATCAGCGTCTTGGCCCTATCCCTCGACGCGACGTCCGAGCGCCTTTCTGCACTACGCTTAGACTCTCACAAGCGTACCCGGCGCGCTCTCGAGGCCGGCCAGTGGTCGCCTGATGCCAACGTCGATTTCTGAAGCCGAAGCCTCCGGCGAGTCGTTTTACCTGCTAGATCGCGATTTCCAGATCGTGCTCGCGTGGACGGACGAGCAGCAACGCCGCGTCGCGCTTACCGGGCTGCGCACGCGAATTGCCGATCGTCTGCCTGGAGTGCTCGAAGAGGCGGTCCGGGAGCTGATCGCCGGTTGGCGCAGCGACTCGGGCAGCCAAAAGACGGGAATAGCGCATCCGGTCCCGTTCTTAGTCGTGCGAACGCAGCCAATGTCGGGCCCGGCGGGACTTTTCATCGGCGTACGGATCGACCGCTTCAAACCCCCGAGATCACTTAGCGGACCGGCCGCCCGCTTCCATATCTCCCCCCGTGAGCTGCAGGTGCTGGCGATGCTGCTCGATGGTGAGAAGCTCGAAGCAATAAGCAAAAAGCTGCATATCGCCCCTTCAACCGTCCAGCATCACGTGAGCAGCATGGTCGTAAAGACCGAAAGCCGGAACCGCACCGAGCTGATCGCTCGGGTGCTGGGGTGGGAGAATAGCGCCGAAATCGGGCGCTTTTCACGATAGCGCCACCCGCCCTCTCCGCGCTACGCTGAGAGGTCCTAACGAGCGAGAACCGGTAAGCGTTTTTTCCACCGGTTCAAAATGGAGAACCCTTGACGTCGCGAACTGCCCTAATTGAGAATGCACGAGCGTCAGAAAAACGTCCGTCTAGCTTGATGGGCAAGCGCGGGGATCGGTTTTTTAGCGGCCTTAAAGGTTTTGGACTGCTCGGAATCCACCTCGGCGCCCTTGCGATCTTCTGGCCGGGTGTCTTTAACTGGTCGGCCTTTGCGGCCGCGGCCGTGGTATTCTATGCCACCGTCGCTTTAGGCATCTCGCTTTGCTTCCACCGCACCCTTACCCATCGCAGTTTGCGGCTCTCTAAGACGTTCGAATACCTGCTGGCGATTTTCGGCACGCTCGCGCTTCAGGGCGACCCGATCCGATGGGTGGCGGTTCACCGCAAGCACCACGCGCATGCCGATCGAGAGGGCGACCCGCACAGTATTCTCGGCGGGTTCAGGTGGGCGCACCTGGACTGGGTTTACCGGCACAATATCGCGCTGCCAACGGACGAGGAAATGCGTCACTTTGCGCCAGACCTCTACGCGCAGCCATTTTATCGGGCGCTCCAGTACCTCAATATCCCGCTTCAAGTTGCGCTAGGACTTGGGCTCTTTGCGCTCGGCGGCTGGTCGTGGGTTATTTTGGGCATCTTCGTGCGACTGGCCATTAGCTATCATTCGACGTGGCTGGTGAACAGCGCGTCGCACATGTTGGGCTATCGCAACTATCAGACGGGTGACCGATCGACGAACTGCTGGTGGGTTGCAATCATCTCATGGGGCGAAGGTTGGCACAACAATCATCACGCCTTCCCCTTCTCGGCACGGCACGGGCTACGCTGGTTCGAGATCGATATGACGTGGTGGCACATACGGGTTCTCGCAATGCTTCGACTCGCCGACCAAATCAGGGTTCCGAGCCAGTCGATGCAACAGCGGTTCCGCTCCCACATTTAGACTTCGAAATAATCCCCGCCGGAGCGACGTTCGATCTAGAAAGATCGTTACGGGGCATTGATTTACTCAGTTCTTGATCGCCGGGCTTGCACCGAACGGCCGCTGAACGTAGCTATACTTCTCGCCGCAGATGCGGCAAACGTTGAGAGGGTTTCCAAAATGCTCGTGCGGTGGAAACACCTTTACTTTGCGTTTTGGGCGCGTGGGGGCTTTCGCTATTGGGTTGATTGTTTAACGATCCTTGCTCCCGAGGCGGAAGCGCCGCGCATTCTAAGATTGGAAGCGCCTTAGTCTTGTTCGCGACTTGAGCGAAAGAGCCTATCGGAGCTCTCATCCACAGGGGCGATCCCGGAATGCAGCCTTTTCTGCTCCCGTCGGCTACAAGGGGTTGCTTCGGGGAGGGATTTATGAGACACTCCTTCTTGTCCTCAAGCGCGATCTTTCGAGTGGTCGATAAGTAGCGCCCACCGAAAGACAGGTAAAGGATTTCCACTTTCTCAGAACTCGCGCTGATGCCAACACTCTACGCGGCATTCGAAGAGCTTCACCGCAGCGAACTCCTCACCCATCCAGCGGATGGCTATTTTCCGTTGCGGCGGATAATGGACATACCATCTTAGCCCATATCGCCGGCCGTAGTTGCGGCCGGCACTAACAGAGTTAGGAGACTCAAATGTACACCGAAGAAACCCTCACCTGCGTCGATTGCGGACGCACGTTCCCATTCACCGCAAGCGAACAAGAGTTCTTTGCGAGTAAAGGATTCACGAACAAGCCCGGTCGATGCGGCGATTGCCGCGCCGCGCGTAAAGCGGCCGGCGGCGGCCGCAGCGGACCAAGTCGCGGCGGCGGCTACGGTCAACGCGAGATGTTCAAGGCCACCTGCAGCCAGTGCGGCGGCGTAGCGGAAGTTCCGTTTCAGCCGCGCGGCGACAAGCCGGTCTATTGCCGCGACTGTTTCGCAGCACGCCCGAGTTATCGCTAGCCCATTGAGCGCTCGCCTTCGTGTGCGGGTCAACCGCATTGGGCTGCTCGGCATTCATATTGGCGCGCTGCTGGCGTTGTTGCCAAGCACGTTTGCTTGGAGTGGCCCGATCGTCGCGGGCGCTCTGCTCTATCTCACTGGCGCACTCGGCATCACGCTGTGTTATCACCGGTCGCTGACACATCGGGGGCTTCGCATGCAAAAGCCGCTCGAGTACGCGCTGGCAATCCTTGGATCGCTGGCGCTGCAAGGCGATCCTATCCGCTGGGTTGCCACGCATCGCAAGCATCATGCGCACTCGGATGGCGATGGCGATCCCCACGGCCGCAACGTGGGCTTCCGTTGGGCGCACGTCCGTTGGCTGATCGAAGCCAATGACGCGCTACCGGAGCCTGAGGAGCTGGTGCGGTACGCGCCCGATCTTCATGCACAGAAATTCTACCGCGCGCTGCAGTACATCCAGGTGCCGATGCAGCTCGTGCTTGCAGCGCTCTTGTTCGCGGCCGGCGGCTGGACGTGGGTCGTCTGGGGCGTCTTCGTGCGGCTCGTCGTCAGCTATCACGTAACCTGGCTGGTCAACAGCGCCGCCCATTCGAACGGGTATCGAACGTATCGTACGGGTGATCTCTCAACAAACTGCTGGTGGGTGGCGCTGATTTCGTGGGGTGAGGGGTGGCATAACAACCATCACGCATTCCCATATTCCGCCCGACACGGGTTGCGTTGGTACGAATTCGATCCAACCTGGTGGAACGTAAGGATATTGACCCTCCTGCGGCTCGCCGATCGCGTCCGAATCCCGACAGTAAGGGCCCAACAACACGGCCTCGAGGCGTAGCGCTTCCCCCAGACTTCATGTCGCGGCGGTAATCTCGAGTAACCGAAAACCTCCGCGCTCGATCGAGAACGCGGTGGAGGTCAGATGGTTCCGCTCGACGACTCCGCGCGCTTCCCAGCTGCGACGCTCGCTATTGTATACGCGGCACGACGCGCGCTGGGGCAGCAGGCTTTCGTCGGCAAATTGGACCGCGAGCGTAAATGGTCTCTGCACCGGTATTGCCAACCAAAAGTACAAGATTCTGATCGCGCCGAAGGGCGATCCCAATAGCGTCTTCGGTATAGATCCACACGGCGTCGGACACATCGGCGGTATAAATTTCGGTGCGCCAATCGCAATCGATCGTGCACGTCGCGTAGACGCGAGAGCCGCTCTCGGGCTCGCGGACGAGAAAATACGAAAACGATCCGGCCGTGATACGGAACGTCGCGCAGCGCAACCCAATTCCAGCCCGCCGGCATCAGCGGGTTGACTCGCGGTGCTCCCGGCATCAGCACCAAGCCGCAGACGCCTTCTACGGCTGCCCACAAAAAGCGCGGCGGCTCCCAGGGCGAGAGGCGCATGCCGCGGTTGGCCAGACTTTCGCCGTCGAACCATTCGCCAAACTGTCCAGGCACGGTATTATATCGTTGCGGATCGACGCCATAATGTTCGAACGACGACCGCAAGGCACGAACCATAAAATCCGGATGGTATCGCTGGGCGCCGAACGCGTACCACCACGTCAGCCCGGGCCAAACGCCGCCCATCAGCCCCGAGTGCGCTGCCGGATCGAAGCGTGGATCGAGGCGGGAGACGGTCCGTAGCCCGGCGGGCGTCCAGAAATCCGGCGAATTCAGCCGGCTGATTATGCGAAAGGCCGTCTCCTCCGAACACGCGCGCATGATAACGGGAAAGATTTCGTCGCCGGTCACGTCGGTACACGCCGATACCGTCGGCGTCAACGTTCAAATAGTAGAGTCCGTTCTTTGGGTTGATGAGGTGAGCGTCCATCGCGTCTTGGATCCGCGCCGATGCCGCGGCGAATGTCTTCCCCATCGTCGTGGTGCCCCATCGCGTCGGCTAGGTGCGCCGCGGCGCGCAGCGCGGCCACACACTCGGCATTTATTTCGGTAACGGCGCCGGTGATTTGGTACCCACTAATGATATTGCGCCAGCCCGCGATCGCCCACACGTCGCCGCGAGGATCGTCGGCGGAGCAAAAAACGAGACCGCGAGCGTCGATTTGAGAGATGATGTAACGGGCCGCCCGTGCGGCCGCCGGGTAGGTCTAACGCCAGCCAGTCCGCATCGCCGGTGGCGCGGAAATGGTGATTGACCGCTAGCACGTAGAGCGGTGTGTCGTCGTTGATGTTCAACCCATCGTCCTCGACGCGACCGCTGACGGCGTCGAAGTACTCCGGTAGCTTGCCGTTGGAGTACTGTCTTTGGCTGAGATTATCAAGCAAACGGCGCGAGAAGGATGGCAAGAAATGATCGTTCCCAAAGACGAACCAGGCCGCGTCGCGTATCACGACGTTCGGATAGGTTCCCGGATCGTTGGTGAAGGCTTGCCCCGTCGGATACGAAGCCATTACTCGCCGCATGTTGACCTTACTCCATAGCGCGCCCTCATTGATCACCGGGTCGGGCGTCAGCACTCGAGCTGCACGAACGATTTGTTCGAGCGACGCAACGGTGCGTTCGAGCGCCTCGTCTGCGTTTGAAATGCGACCGTATCGCTGTAACCCGTCCTGCTCGCCCTCGGTATAGACTCCGACGGCGAACCAAAAGCGGCGGCGCTCGGACGGCGCGAGGGCGAAGTCCCATTGGAGCCGCCCGATAAGATCGCCTGTTGCCGAGGTATCGTCGTTCAGTGCGTCTTGGTATGCCGGATCGTACGACCGCGCGTAGTCGCAGTCGGCGGCAAATCTTGCCGGAGCTTCAGATCCGCCAATAACGCGAACCCACCGCGGACTGCGCGCGTTGTGCGCGATGAGCGCGCCAGCGCCGGTGTCGTAGCGCGCGCAAACGTCGGCGAGCGTACTTCCTCGAAGCATTGCCGAGGCAACAACCCGCAGCTCTTGCCGCACGCTGTCCCGATTCTCGAGTTCGACGATGACGTAAACCAACGGCTCGTCGTCACCAGGATCGCCTTTCGCAAATGGGAGAAACGTCGTTTCGGCGACATCGATAGCTTCGATGAGCTGAAATCGCACCCGCTGATAGGCGGGATGAATCTCCAATATGCGCGGCCCCACGGCAAAGAGTCCCGGAAAGAAGGATCGACATGCTCGGGCCGGCCGGCATAACGCACGTTGACCGTTCCAACAAGCGACTTGCCGATCGAATTAAGAAAGATACGCTCGATCGCGCCATCGCCTTTTGTGTGAATCCAGATCGCGCTGTTGCCCAAGCTCGCGCCCACGGCTAGGCGCGAGCTCGCTACGCTAAACGACTCCATTCGCGCCTTTGCTTCGGCCTATGGGACGCTCACGCGGGCTTAACTGCAGCTCGCGTTTCGCCGCGCGATCGGTAAAGGTCCCAGTATTTCTCGGCGATGACCACGGGAGCGATGGAGTCGCCGTTCCCGGTGGGAGTACCCTTGATGGTGCCGTATATCGTGACCTCGCCGACGTAGACTCCATCCCGCTTCAGCCGCTGCGCGAGGAGTCCGACGAGTTTGTTTTTTGCCGCGTTTGCGAGAGCGACGCCCATTGAGTTCAGGTTCGTGGCGTACTCGTCTGCTTCCGGCGATATTTCGCCGAACGCGCCGTTCGCTACGAGTATGGCTCCGCCGTCGCTTTTCTTGAGATCGGGAAGCACCTCGCGGGTGGCGGCCAGAAGGCCAATTACGGCCACGTCGAACACGCGTCGAAGCGCGGCGGGATCGACCGCGAGCAGATCTCCCGCTTCCGTCCCGCCGTATGCATTCCACTGCAGCACCGTGATCGGCCCCATTTCGGAACGGACTCTTCGAATCGCCGATTGAAGCGAGGCGGGATCTGAGGCGTCGCCCGGAAACGCGAAGGCAGCGATGCCGTCAGCTTTTAGTGCCGAGACCCCTGAAGCCAGGCGGTCTTCACTTCGCCCGATCAGCGCCACGGAAAAGCCCTCTTTACCGAATTTCTCCGGCTATGGCGGTTGCGGTGCCCGGTCCAAACCCTACGATAGCAATAATCTTCATTCAACTACGATACGGGGGAGCCGAGCCGGCGCCTGCGAGCAAGGATATCTCCGGATTTAGAATACAACTGACATCGATCCAAGCGAGGAAATCTCAAATGCGAGTCTTCGTCACCGGCGCGACCGGCTTCATTGGCTCGGCGGTCGTCCGAGAGTTAATCTACGCCGGGCATCAAGTGCTCGGCCTCGCGCGCACGGAGGCCGCGGCCGCATCACTCGCCGATGCGGGCGCCGACGCGCACCGCGGCGCGCTCGACGATCTCGACAGTTTGCGCAGCGGAGCGGCCGCCTCGGACGGCGTTGTTCACACCGCCTTCATCCACGACTTCGCGAATTACCAAGCCGCAGCCGTCGCGGACGCGCGTGCGATCGAGGTGCTCGGTGAAACGCTCGCGGGATCCGATCGGCCTTTGGTCGTTACGGCGGGCACTGCGGTTGTTGCGCCGGGGCGCCTCGCGACGGAAGACGACCAACCCGATCCGGCGCTAACGGCGGTTTTGCCCCGCCGATCGGAAGAAACGGCGCTCGCAATGGTCGCCCGAGGCGTTTGCGCCTCGGTCGTTCGGCTTCCACCTTCCGTGCACGGCGAGGGCGACCACGGATTCGTTCCACGCCTCATCGCCATCGCGCGCGAAAAGGGCGTCTCGGCCTTCGTCGGCGATGGGCTCAACCGCTGGGCGGCGGTGCATCGGCTCGATGCTGCGCGTCTCTTTCGGCTCGCGATCGAGCAGAGTTCTTGCGGCGCGCGCTATCACGGTGTCGCCGATGAGGGCGTGCCGTTTCGCGAGATCGCCTGCGTCATTAGCCGGCACCTGAACCTCCCAATGGTGTCCAAGTCGAAAGAAGAGGCGTCCGATCACTTCGGATTCCTCGGCCTCTTCGCAGGGATGGACGTGCCGGCGTCGAGCGCGTCAACGCGCCGGCGGCTGGGATGGCGCGCGACGCGGCCCGGACTGCTCGCAGATCTCGAAAGCGGGCATTACTTCGAGGCGGCAGGAGTTGCGTAGCTTGAAGACACCTCCCGGCGGGACGTTCAGGATGGCGAATGACCTTACGGTCACGCGCATGGGTTACGGCGCGATGCAATTGGCCGGTCCGCACGTTTTCGGGCCGCCCGCCGATCGAGCCGGCGCCATTGCGGTGCTGCGTGAGGCCGTCGATCTCGGCATCACGCATATCGATACGAGTGACTACTACGGGCCCCACGTCACAAACCAAATCATCAAGGAAGCGCTTTACCCGTATCCCGATAACCTGCACATCGTTACCAAGGTCGGCGCGCGCCGCGATGCCGAGGGCGGCTGGCCCCAGGCGGTAGCACCGCAACGGAATTGCGTCAAGCCATCCATGACAACCTCAAGAACCTCGGCCTCGACGTGCTCGACGTCGTAAATCTGCGGGTTGGCGGCTTCAGCAGTCCCCGAGCCCGGCTCCGTTGCCGAACCCTTCGGCGTGCTTGCTCAGATGCGGCAGGAAGGCTCGATCAAGCATCTGGGTGTCAGCAACGCATCGGCGGAACAGATTGCTGAAGCACAGTTTATCGCCCCGGTAGTATGCGTGCAAAACTTCTACAACATCGCGCATCGCGTCGACGACGAATTAATCGATACCCTCGCCGGACAAGGCGTTGCCTACGTTCCCTTCTTTCCGCTCGGTGGTTTCACGCCGCTGCAGTCCGATGTGTGCTAAATTCTGATCGCTCACCGACTCAACGCGACTCCGATGGGCGTTGCGCTCGCGTGGCTCTTGCGGCGCTCGCCCAATATTCTTCTCATCCCCGGCACGTCGTCGGTCGCTCACCTGCGGGAGAACGTAGCCGGCGCCGCGCTCGACCTCCCAAGCGACGCGCTCGCCGCGCTCAACGGCATAGCATGAAATGAGTGCGCCGCGCTTACGCTTCGATAAGGTCGCGATCGGTTTCGTCAACAGATTGCGGGAAGCGCTGCTTCCAGATCTACCGAAAGGCGGCGTCTTGGTATTTACCATCACAGCGCCCATCCGAAAGGATTCCAAGACTGCCGGCGAGTTGATCGCGCTGCTTCGCCAACTGCTGCAGAGCGACTCGCTCACCAAGGAGTATCGTACCGCGATCAACGGCAACGATATTCGCGCGCGCCTCCACCGGGCCAGGGGCAAGCGGCACGTACTCGGTTTCGTTCACAATCCCGGTAACACGGAATCGATTTTCGAGAAAGCAGGCGACGGCAAGGCGAGGGTGTAGACTCATTTCATGGCAAGACACAACGTTCCAAGGGCGGAGCTCAAGCTCGGCGACCGAGTACGCATTCCCGCAGAGGACCTCGAGGGGCGCGTCGTCGGCGTGCACCCGCACAAAATCGAGGTCGAAGTGCTCGTCGACGGTAAGAACGAGCGCCGCCATTACGCGCACGAGTCCATCGTACGCGTTCCGACTCTGGATGAGGCGTCGAACTACGTGGACCATTGACGCGGAAGACATGAACGGTTCGGAGACTAGAGATGCAACAGCGGTTTGCCGTCCCCGAAGTCCGTCCGCTGCCACAGACCGGCTGGCGCGGAGTTGCGATCGGTACGGCGGCGGCCTTCATCATGATCGTCGACGGTACTGCGGCAAATACCATCAATGCGGGGTTGCCGTACTTGGAAGGCAGGTCGGCGGCGACCCCCGACGAGGCGTCGTGGATTCTCACTGCGTTCAACTCGGCTTACTACTCGACGATCCTTTTTAGTCCGTGGCTGTACGCGCGGTTCGGCCGCAAGCCGCTCTTATTCACCGGACTGCTCGGCTTCGCCGCGATGTCGCTGCTGCTGATCGCGGCACGGCCCCTCGACTTGGTTGTTCTCTTGCGTTTCCTGCAGGGGCTGTGCCTCGGTTGCATCTTCGTTCCCGCCGCCGCGCTGCTCTTCACATCGCTGCCGCTGAGGTTGCTCCCGTTGGCGCCGCCGCTCTTTGCAGCGATCGTCCTTGGCTCGGCCACCATGGGAAGCTTCATCGGCGGCTACTTGAGCGAAAGCTACGGAGGAGCAGCCGTCTACCTTCCGGGCGCTATCGCCACGTTGGCGTGCGTGATACTCCTATACCGAGCGGCGCCGAGCGTCGATAAACCTCAGCCGGAGCTGCGCCCTGACATCGTGGGACTACTCTTCGCGCTCGTGAGTTTCGGCGCACTGCAGTACCTGGCAAACGAGGGAGAACGCCGCAATTGGCTCGACGACGGCAGCGTCACCGTCGCGCTCGGTCTTCTGGTTGCGGCTACCTGCGCATTTGTGATTTGGGAGCTTTATTTCACTCGGACTCCGCTCATCAACTTACGGCTGCTCGCGCAGAAGCGTAACCTTGCCGTAGGGGCCGTGATGAACCTGATTCTCGGCGCGGTTGGATACTCGGTTCTAAATTTCGTCGTGTATCTCGAGACGATCACGTCTGCAACCGCCACGCTCGCCGGCGCAATGATTCTGTTGCGGGTTACGACCTACATCGTGGGAATTGTCGTGGCATTCGCGTTGGTGAGGCAACGCATTCTCAGCGTCCGGGCCGTGATCGTCATCGCCGCCGTAGGAAGCGCACTCGTCTTCTTGGGTTTCGCGGCTAATATGACGCCGACGGCGGAGGCCGGAAACTTCATTGCGATCTCGCTGCTCTTCGGCCTGTTCTTTTCCGCGCTCAATCAGCCCGTGCCGGCCATCGTTCTCGGCACCCTTGGATTGAACGACCTCGCCGCGGGCCTGTCGTTGTACAAGCTGTCGGCTCCAGTCGGCCTGTCGATCGGCACCGGCGTCTTTCAGACCCTGCTCGACCATCGCGCCGCGTTGCACGGCGCCGATCTGGCCGGCTTCGTCTCGCTGGCGAACGTTCCGATCGCGCAGTATCTCTCCGGCGGTGGAAGCGTCGCCACCTTGGCGTCGCTCGTCAACGGTCAGGCTCAAACGCTCGCGTTTGACGACGTAATGCGCGCTTTCGCCGTCTGTGTGCTTCTGACGATTCCCCTGATCTTCTTTGCCGATGTCCGACCCGCGCCCGCCAAATGACGTTCTTTAGGAAGATCCTGGTCGCGGTCGACGATTCGACTCCTTCGCAATACGCGATTGATGCGAGCCTTAGAGTCGGACGCGCCGATGGCGCCACGCTCGTCTTTGCGGTCGTTCTGGACCCCTGTCTGCTGTCAGAAGACTGTAGCTTCGCGTCAATACGCCAGCTCGCCGAGGATACTGCCTCGAAGATTTTAGACGAGGCATGCAGCCGCGCCGAACAAATGGGAATCGAGGCGACCTCGCAGGTGTTTTTCGACGACCCCGTTCACGGAATCATCGCCTTGGCGGCATCCGAGGATATTGGGCTCATCGTTATGGGTACGCACGCGCGCAGCGGTGTCACGCGTGCGCTGAATCGCAGCATCGCGGAAGCCGTGCTCCGGCAAACGGCGACGCCGCTCTGCGTCGTTCGCAAACAACCCATCGGGGAACGGCATCGGCACTTGCTGGTGGCGATAACGGACGACGATCTGTCGACGTATACGACACAATATGCGACGCACGCCGCGAAGTCGTTGGGAAGCCAACTGACGTTCTGCACCGTGGCGGCTACTCGTACGGCCGAGACCGAGCAGTACTTGAAGTCCGCCCAGGAACATGCTGTCGGCGCCGGCGTGCAGGCGGACTGGATTGTGCTGCTGCGCCAGGGGGACGTCTCCGGAGACATCCTTCAACAAGCTCAAGTCGGCGAATGCGACGCGATCGTCATGGCCAGCCATGCCCGCGATGGACTCTCGCGCCTCATCGAGGGCAGCGTCGCCGAAACGGTCATCCGATACAGCGATCTTCCGGTCGTCGTTCTCCGCGAGAGCCGCATTAAAGCACCTCTCGAATCAGGGCGGCGTTGAGGTCGTCGAGGTCGGCGACGACGCGCGATGCAAGCGATAAAGCTTCGTCGTCGGGTGGAAACTCGCGGTTCGGGATCGCGATCACCGCAAGCCGCGCGGCATACGCAGAGCGAATGCCGTTGGCCGAGTCTTCGACGGCGGCGGTTTGCGAGGGATCCGCGTCGAGCAGCTCGAGGGCGCGCAGGTAAACATCGGGCTCCGGCTTCCCGCGCGGAACTTCGTCGGCCGACACAACGACGGCGAACAGAGCGTCCCAGCCCGTCGCCGCTAAGACGGTCTGCGCGACGGCGAGCGCCGCGGACGAAGCCAATCCAAGCCGAAATTCGCTCGCAAGCCGACGGAGCGCCGCGTCCGCACCGGGAAGAACCGGGGGGTTTTTGAGCCGCCCTGCGACCGAATCGACGACGCGCTTCGCAATCTCAGACGGCGCCATCGCCACGCCGAGTTCGTCGTGAACGTAACGCGCCCACTCATCGGTTCGCATGCCGATCATCGCGGCCGCCGCGTCAGGTTTCCAATGGCCGCCGTTTGCAACCACGAACTCGTGCCGTACGTCCCGCCAAATCTGCTCGCTTTCGATCAGCGTTCCGTCGAGATCGAAGACCACGCACGCCTTCACAGTGCTGCCAGCGCGCGCTCAACCTCGTCCGGATCGGGCAACGTCGTCCACTGGAAGAGCTCGACGTTGTCTTCGATCACGCCGTCGACCGGAAGGGGGAGATCGACGGGAAACTCTGGATCGAGCCGCTGCAAGGCGTCGATGACTTGCAGCTCGCCGACCCACAGCTGCGAGAGCTCCGTCCAACGGGCGGAGGTTCGGTCTCGACGGTACGCTTCTAGGGCGGCCTTGACGTCGTCGGGTATCATCGTTCCCTCCTGCATTTTCGCTATCCGGGTAACCATCGGCCAATGAGGGTGGATGCACCTCGCTCGGTTGCTGCCCTTGAGAACAAGGAAAGTGTACTTATGCTACGATGAATCGACCATGAAGCGCGTAATCAACATCTGGGCTGACGTTATTTGACCGTTTTGCTACCTCGGCTCAGTCTGGGCCGAACAAGCGGCGCGGGAACTGGGCGCCGAGCTGCGTTGGCTGCCCTTCGAGATTCATCCCGATACGCCACCTGAGGGAGCACCGAAGCCCGTTCCGCCGGAGGACTGGCCGCGGGCTCGCGCGAGGCTCGAGGGTCTGGCGCGAGAGGTCGGGCTTCCAATCGACCCGCCGCGACGTAACGTAAACTCGCGTTTCGCGCTAGAGACAGCCGAGCTGGTCCGAGCCACGAGGGGCGACGACGACGCGGGCGCCTTTTATCACGACGCTTCGCGCGAATTCTTCGCCCACCACGCCGACATTTCGAAACTCGACATCGTTGCCCCGATCGCCGAACGCTTCGGCATCTCGGCTTCAGAGGTCGAGGCTGCCTGGCGCGAGCGACGGTTCTCCCATGCCGTCGACGCCTCTATCCATGAGGCCCACAAGGCCGGCGTCACCGGCGTTCCGGCGATGGGATGGCCGCATCGGCGCGCAATCGTCGGAATGATGCGACTCGAGGATCTCATAGGATACCTTCGCGACGAAGCATCAGGTTAGGAGACGACTCGCATGGTGCCCCGGACGAGTCTCGCCGTCGCGTCGAACCGGCCGGCGTCGCCTAGGTCGGCAGATCAGCTCGGATGAAATCGTAGCCCTTCGAAGGACTCTGTATCAGTAGGAATTTCAGCGGCTCCGTCGTGCTAGCATTCACGATCTCATGGATTGTGCCGGGTGGGACAAGGTGCATGGCATGCCGGGCACAACGGATGGACGTCCCGTTCCTGCTGTGGCGCGCCTCCAATTCACCCTCTATGACGAAAAAGATGTCCCAGTTCTTGGTGTGATAATGGCTCTTGACACGGCCGCCCGGTTCGAGCACGAAGACATGGATGTGAACCTCGTCCTGCTGATGGACAAGCGCTTTGCGAACCAACACGCTATTATCCTGACTCAGCACATGATGTATCGTGTCATTCTCGCGAGGTGGTGCATCATTCCCAGTATAGGAGAGCTGTGAAAGATCGGGGATGGTAGTCGGCTCGATCTGTTGCATGACTTTTTCTCCGTACGTTGGTGGGAGGACTAGGCATAACGCCGGGCCAGCGCCTCGATCTCGCCGAGCGATATCGCGGACAAATCTGCGTTTTCGACGGCGACGATCCGCTCGGCGATGTCCTTATGGCGCTCTTTCAGGTACTCTACGAAAAATCGCATCGCGCTGCTTTTGCCCGTCGCGTCGCCGAGGATCAGAAAGGATGGCGAATTTTTCAACCGTTCGGCGACGCGCTCGTAGTATTCGTCGGCTTCGGGGGTACGCTGTCCCTGGTAGTCGGCTTCCTTGCGGTGCTCGAGGTGACGACGAAACCCGTGCGGATCGAGCGGTTCGAGATGTCCGCCCTCGACGAGGCCGCCCGCCGTCGGCGCGGACTCGAAGAAGCGGGCGCGCCGGTGGTCGATCAGCAGGACAATCATCCGCGGCCCATTCTTGAAGGCGGCCGGAGAACCCGTTATAGGAAACTTTCGAGGGCGGCCAGACCTTCCTCGAGCCCGTAGCGTCCGTAACCAATGCGGAAACGATCGGTCGGAGCCGGCAGCAGATCCGAACGATAGATCGACGCTGGCAGCAGGAACACGCCCGATTCTTCCACCAACCGAGTGCAGAACGTTTCCACACCTTCCCTACCGAGATACCGTGGATACGCCACGCAGCTCCCGTCGGGTTCGTACCATTCGAACAAATCCGCATGCCGCGCGAAAAACGCGCTCAGCGTCTGAAGGTTGCGCGCGGTCAGGTCTCGATTGCGACCGAGAATTCGTTCCCGAGCTTTGAGCGCGATGGAAGCCGAAATTCGCTGGGCGCGGCATTGGTGATCGAGAGGATAATTCTTTATCAGTTCCATCTGATCTAGCGCGCGATGGTCGCGGCATGCGATCCAGCCGACGCGTAGACCCGGAAGTCCATACGACTTCGAGAGCACATTTAGCGAGAGCGCCCGCTCGTACAAGTCCGCGGCCTGCGGTAAGCGTTTGAGGGGATCCCGCTCGATTCCCCGATACACCTCGTCGCTGAATAGAAAGATATTCCGCTCACGGCAGATCGAAACGATCGCGTCGAAGGACTCCCGCGAGGCGATCTTTCCGGTCGGATTGTTCGGGAAGTTCACGGCGATCAATCGCGTATTCGGCCGGAGTAGCGATCGAAGGCGATCGACGTCGAAGTCCCAGTTGTTCCTTTCATCGAGGAGTAAGCCGCTCACGTCGCAGATGGAGAGTGGCAGGCTTTCCATGGACTGGTAGTTCGGCACCGTCACAATGGCGTGGTCGCCGGGGCGAAGGAGCGCCAACATCGTGCAATAGATGCCCTCTTCCGCGCCGGCGAAGCTAAGGACGTCGTCGGTGTGCACGACGTCGTAGGTTGCCGCAATGGCCTCCCGCATCCGCGGCGTCCCTCGGGTCTCGATGTACCCGAGGCGCAGCTTCTCCCAGGCGGTCCTGTCCTCGGCGTCCGCGAGCTCGAGGAGCTCGTAGAGCGGCATGCCTCCGCGTCGGAAGCGGTCAGGTGGTATTTCGCCGCGAACTCCCACTTGCCAAAGTACGTCTCGAGTCGAAACTCTTGAAGCGGCGATTGCGCTTTCCGATCGGGCCCCGTCTTACGCGTCAGTTCCACTATCATCCTCGGCGGGAACCGGCGCGTCGCTTTCGATCAAACCCTCGGATCGAATATCCGACCAAAATGCGGCCGGAATCCGCGTCTCGAGCGACGTGTAGTCCGCGAGCACCTGCTGCGGACTCGCGCAGCCCACGACGAGCGCCACGGCGACTTCCGGCGCGCTCGAGAACCGCAGTGCGGCGGTGCGAAGGTCCACGCCATATTGCGCCGCGACCGCGCGCAGCCGGTCGCGCTTCTCGATCGCCCAGGCGGGAATCTTATAGTTGTCCCTGCCGTAATTGTAGCGCGCACTGCCGCTGATGAAACCAGCGTTCAACGCTGACCCGACGACGAACCGCATCCCGCGTTCGCGTGCCTTCGGAAAGACCTCGTGAAGCGCCCGCGCGTGATCGATCAGCGAGTATTGTCGCGCCAAGAGGCACACGTTTGCGTCTGCGACGTCCATCAGCTTGAGGATCGGTTCGGGCGAGTTGACGCCGAGTCCCCAGCCCCTGATCACGCGCTCGTCGCGCATCTTGCTCAGCGCCGGAAACGCGCCTTTGCGCGCGATCTCGAACTGCTCTTCCCACGGTCCGGGCAGCCACGGATTATCCGGTGAGAGATCGTGAACGAAGACGACGTCCAGCGCGTCCACGCCTAGCCGCTGCAGGCTGTCTTCGATCGAGCGCTTGACGCCATCGGAAGTGTAATCGTAGCGGAGGTTGTTCGGCGACGACGTGAACGGAAAGTACTCTTTTGCGTTATTGTCGCGCGACGCCGTGAGCAGCTTGCCAACCTTCGAGGAGAGGACGTATTCGCCGCGCGCCTGGTTATGCAAAAAGCTGCCCAGGCGCCGCTCTGCCAGTCCGAGGCCGTACCACGGCGACGTGTCGTAGTAGCGGACCCCGGCGTTCCACGCCGCCTCGATCGTGGCGTACGCAACCTCATCCGTGACGTAGGCGAACTCGTTGCCGAACGGCACGCCGCCGAGACCGAAAGTTCTACCCTCGAAGATTTCAGACGCGTTCATGATAACGCTCATTCAGCGGCGTCCCGACGGGAACCAAGTAAGGACCAGCCTCCGCGCGCCATGGAACGAAATGTGGTAATCTAGCCCTACTCAACCCCGCAGCATCGAGGAGTCCGTGATGAGAACATCTTGCGCACTCGCCGCCGCCGCCATTTTGATGCTCGCCGCCTGTTCGGGCGCCAACGGGGGGAACAAGACAGCCTCGGATTCGACCGCATTGCTCGCAGCGGGATCCGACGACGCAAATTGGATCATTCCGGGCAAGACGTATGCCGGGAATCGCGTAACGGGTCTCGACGAGATCACGCCGGCCAACGTCTCGCAACTCAAGAAGGTTTGGATCACGGCCGTAAAGGACAACGGCGAAGAAGAGGCCTCGCCGATCGTTTGGAATGGAACGGTCTACGTCTCGACCTCGCACGACAACGTGCTCGCACTCGACGGCAAGTCGGGCGCCCTGCAATGGGCCTTCCCCTACAGTCCTCCGTACGAGCTACAATATCCGGTCAACCGCGGCGTGGGCCTGAGTAACGGCCGGCTTTACCTCGTCACGCAGGATTGCCGGCTCGTGGCAATCGACGCCGCGACGGGCAAACAGATCTTTAACGTGCCGGCCTGCCACGACACGACGAACACGTGGTATTCGATGGCCGCCTACGTCTACAAGGATAAAGTGATCGTCGGGACTTCCGGGGGCGATCTCGGCGGCAGCGGCCTGGTCAGCGCCTTCAGCGCGCGGGACGGCTCGCGTATCTGGGATTGGCACACCGTCGCCCAACCGGGCCAGCCCGGACACGAAACGTGGCCCGGGAATTCCTACGTCCACGGGGGCGCGGCGGTGTGGTCGGGTCTTTCGATCGACCAGGCGACGGACACGCTCTACGCCGCGCCCGGCAACCCGGGACCGAACCTCACAGAATACGGACGCAAGGGGCTAAACCTCTACTCCGATACCGTCGTCGCGCTCGACATTTCCGGCACGAGCCCGCGCCTCAAGTGGTATTACAAAGTCTCTCCAAACGACGTGCACGACAACGATCCATCGATGCCGCCGGTGCTCTTTGACGGAACGGTGAACGGTTCGCCGCGGCAGCTGTTGGCCGTCGGGGACAAGGCGGGCGATTTCGCAATCCTCGACCGCACGAACGGAAAGCCCGTCGACAAACTAGCCGTCAGCAATCAGCAAGGCATTTTCACCACGGTTCCGACGGTAGCCGGAACCTTCGCGTGCCCGAATCACGGCGGCGGCATCGAGTGGAACGGCGGCTCGTACGACCAGGCGACGAATCTCTTCTTCATTCCGAGCACGCAAGAGTGCGCGATCTGGAAAATCGTCTACACTGGGACCGTACCGTACGTGCCGGGACAGGCCTATACCGCCGGACCCCTGCCGAAGCGCCGGCCCGCGACCGGCGTTTTCACGGCAGTCGACGTTGCCAGCGGCAAGCCGGCGTGGACGAAGCAGTTTCCGTATCCGGGTGAGGGGGCGCGCTCGTCACGCGCAACGGCCTGGTCTTTACGACCGACACCGGCGGCGACATTTACGCGTTCGATACCAAGACCGGCAACCAGCTTTGGCACGACGACGTGGGTTCCACGATCGTCGCGCCGATCTCCGCCTACCGTGCGAGTGACGGGCACGAGTATCTTGTCGTTGAGGCGGGCGAAGGCGGCAACCAGCAGACGCCCAACCTTCCGCCTTCCCACGGAGCGCGCGTCGTCGCGTACAGCTTGAGCACCGCGCAGACGACCGTCAACGACGCGACCGGACAGCCGGCGGTTGCGGCCGCGACCGCCGGAAAGACGGAGAGCGCCTCAGCGACGGTAACGCTTCCGTACACGCCGGCGCAAGTCGCAACCGGAGCGACAGTCTATGCGAAGTATTGCTTATCGTGTCACGGAGCGCACTTGCAAGGAGTCTCGGCCCCGCCTTAACCGGACCGGGGTTCGCCCACGCGAATCTCAACGTGGCGCAGATCTATGGCGTCGTCGCGCAGCAGATGCCGCTGACGGCGCCGGGATCGCTTTCGAAGGCCAACTACGCCGCCGTCATGGCCTACATCCTCTCCTACGACTGCGTGAAATCAGCCGGCGGCGGCACGCCGTTTCCGACTACTGTGACCCCGCAGCTTTCAACGGTAAAACCGACGGACCAGACGTGTCCCGCGCATCAATAGCACGCAGTCACACGCCTCCAGCTCCGAGAAATTCCTTCACGTAAGCTCGGCGGCCTCGAGCGCGAGCGCAAGCGCGATGTAGTCGCGGTTGCCGAGGCCCTTTGTCGCGGCCGCTTCGAACTGCGGCAGCACGTTTTCCAGGATCGGGACGGCGACGTGCTCGCGCTGCGCGGCATCTCGTGCGAGCCGGAGATCTTTGAGGAGCGCATTGAGCGAAAACCGCGGTGCGGTATCGCGGTCGATTATCTGTTGCGTTTTGCCGGTTGCCACGCGTCCTACAGCGAGCGAGATGATATCGATGGCGAGTCCGCGATCCACTCCCACGCGCTCGCAGAACCCCAGCAGCTCGCCCCACGTCGCGGCACCGATACCCAGGATCGTGTTGCTCGTGAGCTTCAGGTAGGCGCTCGCGGCCGGCGACCCGGTGTACGTCACCGTGCTGCCCATCACCACGAGAACGTCGCGTGCCCGGTCGAACGCCGCTTGCGCGCCTCCGGGTAGGATCGTCAAAGTACCCTGCCGAGCCGCATCGACGCTGCCGATGACCGGACACGCCAGAAACCCGATCTCGCGTTCGGACGCCGCCTGCGCAAGCGTCTCATACATTGGCGGAGAGAGGGTCGACATCTCGATCACGACATTCTCTTTGCGGGCGGCCGGGATCACTCGCCCGAGGCTCACCTCGCGCGCGACGTTGTCGTCCCAAAGGGAGACGATGACGTCGTCGACGGCCGCGACCAGCGCCTCGGGCGATCCGCACGCCGTCGCGCCTGCGGCGGCCAGCTCCTCACTAGGCGCCGGCGATCGATCCCAGACGGAGACGTGGTAGTGGCGTTCGAGCAGATTCCGCGCCATCGCGCTTCCCATCTTACCGAGACCAATAACTCCAACTCGTTTCATGTTATCGTCGTCCTTAGCTCGTTGTCAGGACGGCGCGCGCATGCGAACCGCCGTCGTGGCGTTGGGTGACATTGAAATCCTCGGTCAAGGACCACACGATGTAGAGACCGCGTCCCCGCTCGCTCAGGAGGTCCGAAGGCAGCTTGGGAGCGAGCGTAAAGCCGGGACCGCGGTCGAGAACGTGCAGGATCGGCGTAATCTCGCTCCAGTCGAAAAAAATTTCAATCGGGCCCGGGGCGTACTGCACGACGTTCCCGAGCAGTTCGCCGAAGACTAGCTCAGCCGCACTGAGCCGATCGAAGCGCAATCCTCCGTCACGTAACGCGGCAACAAACGAATGTCGCGCGCCGGTCGCCGCGTCGACGTCCCCGCTGTCGAAAGCCCACCGGCGCGAGCGCGGGCCCGCGATCGCATAGCTGCTTCGTTCGGGAGCCTTCTCGAGCCGCAGCGTGAGGACGACGACGTCGTCCGCGTTCCCGTTCTGCAGTACCGCGCCGTAGAGAGCGTCCGCCGGACTGGGGCTGTCGGCTATTTCGGGGCGCGCGGCGGCACGAACGAGGCGGTCGATGCCGCCAATGATGTCGCGCTCGGCCTCGACTAGCCCGTCCGTATAGAAGACGACGAGGCCGGACTCGGGCAGCACCGCGCTCGCCGCCGTCTCACCGCGGGCGCGTAGGCCGAGCGGCAGGCCGATCATGTCGAGCGCGGTTATTTCGCCGCCGTCGTCTCGGACCAACGGCGCGGGATGTCCGGCCGAGGCGTACGAAAGCGTCCGCGCAACCGGATCTAATACGCCGACGAAGGCCGTAACGAACGTATCCGGATGCTCGGTCTTCAACGTGCGATCTGCTGCGTCGAGCATCGCGACCGGATCGGGATAAACTTGCGCCACGCCGCGGATCACTTGTCGCATCGACGACATTATCACGGCGGCGGCGAGACCCGTGCCCGCGACGTCTCCTATAGAAATGACGATCCGCCCGTCGCTGAGGCGCAAGGCGTCGTACCAATCCCCACCGAGCAACTCGCGATCGTTCGCGGGGACATAGATGCCGCTGAAGCGCATCCCGGCAACCTGCGGGAGCGAAATTGGAAGCGCCGCACGCTGAAATTCCGCCGCAATTTCGCGCTCTCTCTCGTAAAGGCGCGCGTTCTCGATCGCCACGGCCGCGCGCTTCGTGAGCTCCTCGAAAAGCGGCAGATCCGACTGGGCGTACCGGCGAGGCGTTGCGGCCCAGTACGCAACGAGCGATCCAATCGTTCGCCCGCGCGTGCGCAAGGGAATCGTGACCGCCGATTTCGGCTGAAGCGCTCGCAGGACTTCGAGCAGGTCGGAGGCTGCGGCCCTTTCGATCAGGGCATCGCCGACCTCGCTTAGAATGACCGACTGATTTTTCCGAAGGAAAGCGGCGATCTTCGGCTCCACTCCGGGGTCGTGATTGTAGCGCCCGAGCAGTTGTTTTACAAGCGGCATTTTACGGGGATCGGCATGGACGCCGGCGACCGTTTTCAGCCGGTCGTATTCGTCGAAGAGATCGATTGCCGCCCAATCTCCAAACTCCGGAACGATGATCGCGAGGAGTCGCTCCAGCGTCGTATCCAGGTCTAGAGATTCGGCCAGCACCTCGCCGGCCTTCGCAATGAACGCAAATTGCTGGCCCTGTCGCTTGTAATCATCGATGTCGGTGCATATCGCGAGCCAGCCGGTCGCACGTCCGCGCGCCGGGTCCAGCGGCGAGACCGCGACGCGAAACCATCGGGGAACCCCGTCGGTACGCCGCAATCGCGCCTCGACGGCGAACGGGCTACGACTCGCAATTCCGTTGCTCAGCGCTCGGCGAACGAGCCGGCGATCGTCGCGGTGAATCGCCGCGCTCCACTGGCGTTCGAGCTGATCCGGGCTCGACTTCGAGGATCGCCGCCGGCCGACGTATTCATACCAGGTGCGGTTGAATTGTTTGATTCGACCCGCTCTCGTTGCGGTCCACGCGATTTGCGGGATTGCGTCAATCTCGGACGCGCGAAGATGCATATGGCGGCGTAAACTCGTCAGACGGTGCGATATTCGGCGCGAAGGGACCTCGCCCTCGGCATGCTTGCATACTTTGAAAACGGCTCCGCATCGCTCGATGTTGCCCGGCCAGCAGGCAAGCCTTGCGTCCAGGGTCAGACCACGGCGTGTCCCGAACAGCCACCGCCATGCTTTCGCGCCGCGACATGCTCCGCGCAACGGCCGGCATTGCCGCCGCCGGATTGCTGCCTTTAAGCGGCGCCGCGGCGGGCTCTGACGCGGCGCTCTTTCGCGAGCTCGACGCGCGCATCGAGTCCGCAATGCAACGCTACAACGTGCCGGGCGTCGCCGTCGCCGTTTTTTACAAAGGCCGCGAGTACGTGCGCGGCTACGGCAAGACGAACGTGGATCGTCCGGTCGCGGTCGATGGCGACACGCTCTTTCGCATCGGCTCGATCACGAAGACTTTTACGGGCACCGCCATGATGCGGCTCGTCGAGCAGGGCAAAGTGAGCCTCGACGCCCCGGTCCGCTCGTATCTCCCCGGCCTCCAGCTCGCCGATGAATCGGTCGCTCGGCGCGTGACCGTGCGACAGCTGCTCAACCACAGCGCGGGCTGGCTCGGCGACGATTACGCAACGTACGGATCGGGCGAGGACGCGCTCGCAAAATACGTCGCCGGGATGCGGGCGCTGCCGCAGCTCACCCCGCTGGGCCGAATTCTCGCTTACAACAACGCCGCCGTCGATCTTGCCGGCCGCGTGATCGAGGTGGTGACGAATGCGCCGTACGAACGCGCCGTCGAGCTGCTCGTGCTGCGGCCGCTACGCTTGAGTCACTCCGGCTTCTTCACCGAGCGCCTCGCGCAGTACACAGTTGCCCAGTCGCACGACGTGAAGAAGGCTAAAGCCGTGGTCGATGCCGCGTCCTGGAGCTTTCCGCGCTCGCTCAATCCTACCGGCGGCCTGATCTCCAGCGCGCGAGATCAGCTGCAATACGCGCGATTTCATCTCGGCTATCCCGCGATGCAGAGGGACCCCGGCCCGGGGGGAACGCTTAGCTTCGAAGTCGACGGCGTGTGCGTTACCTGGTGGCAGCGGCGGACAGCCGAGGGCGTGCCCGTGTTTCAACACATGGGGTCGTGGGGCGGGCAAAACGCGGATCTCTTGCTCGTTCCCGCGCGCGGGTTTGCGATGTCGATTTTGACCAACTCCACCACCGGCCCGATGGTCATCGCCGATATCGATCGCTCGGGTTGGGCGCTGAGCCGGTTCGCGGGACTGCATAACCCGCCGGCGGTGAGGAAAGCATTATCACCGAGCGCGCTCGCGCCATACGAAGGACGCTACGAAGGCCGGAGCGTTCCGCCCGACGGCTCTCCGAAGAAGCCCGAGAAGCTCGCGGTCGAATTCGCGTTGAAACGGCGGCGGCCTGCGCGCCACCGGCGACCTCGAGCTGACCCTGGCGTTCTACCGGGACGACTACGTGGTTACGACCGATGCGCAAGGATTATCCAAACGCAGCGATTTCGTGCGCGGCGCGGACGGACGCGTCGCCTGGTACCGCGATAACGGCCGGATCTTCAAGCGCGTAGGATAACTTACTTCGGGCAGAGCGTCGTGCGCGGCGTCGACGATGGATCGTCGAGAAAGCGCCATTCGGCTTCGAACGCGCAGTGCGAGAGCAGCCAGCTCTGATGCCCGTCGACTTCGGCGATGAGCAGGCGCGCCCGCGGAATCTGCAGCCAGACGTTAAGAGCGCTTGCAAGCGGCGTGGCCGGATCGTAGGTCGGGTTTGCGACCATCACGTTGGGGTGCGGCCCGACGTCGAGCTTGTGCGGCGGATTGATCGCCGGCCACGGCCATCCTGCGCAGTCCGGCACGCCGAGCGACGCGTGCGCGATCGGGTACGCGTCCCAAAACTTCCAAACGAAGCGCGGCGCCTCGGCGGCCAACGCGTCGGCGGTCGGCAGCAGCGCGTTGTAATCATTCTGCGGTCCGTAGTCGGCGCAGAAGACCCCGGGAAAAAGCCCGTTCTTGCCGGCGCGAAGGCTCGGATCTTGCGACGCGCTCTCCATGGCCGCCGCTCCGGTCTGCGTCATCGATTTGAGCATGGCCGTATCGCCGCGGCTGAGCTGTTCCATCATCTTCGCGATGACCGGCCAACCGAAATCGGGGTCGCTGCCGGCCGCCAAAAACTGCGCCACGAGCACGCATCGTTTCCGGCCTCTTCGCCGTGATGGAATCGTAGACCGCACCGACGTCGCGGCCGTGCAGCGCGCAGGAGGCGTCGCTCTTGCACCAGCGCGCGAAGCGGTCGAAGGAGTCGCCGACCGACGCGACGTTGCGCGCCGAGAGCGCCGCCAAGTCGATGCTGTGATCGACGACCGCATCGATCACCAGCGCCTTCACGCGATCGGGGTAACGCTCGAGATACGCCGCTCCGTAAGCCGAGCCGTAGGATCCGCCGTACGCAATCAGTCCCTCGATTCGGCGCGAGCGCGAGCCGCATTTGCTCGACGTCCGCCGCGGTGTCCATAGCCGAGAGGTGCCGGAAGAGCTCGCCGGTCAACGCGTAGCAGCTCTTGAAGAGCGCCGCGTTCGCAGTCGGCGATCGCCTTGAACTCGTCCGCCGTCGGAGGCCGGCCGGGCGGCGGCCGCGGCGACGGGACCGCATCGGGGGCGCAGCGGATCGGGCTGCTCTCGCCGATGCCGCGCGGATCGAAGGTCACGACGTCGTACTCCCGCCGCAGCTCGTCGACGTGGTGCTCTTTGCGCGGATGGCCGCCGAGGATTGACGCGATGCCGGCGCCGGGGCCGCCCGGCAGGAAGATCAGCACGGCCTTCTTGCGGCTGGGATCGAGCGCAGGCACACGCGCGATGCGCAGCGTGAACTTCGCGCCATCCGGCTTCGCCGGGTCGACCGGGACGCTCAGGCCTGCGCATTGCGTGTTCGGCACGTCGTCGCACGCGGTCCAGCGCAGCGCCGCCGGCGTCTGCTGAGCCGCCGGCGTTTGACCGGCGGCGGTTTGCGTTCCATTCGAACATGCCGACAACGCAAGAAGGACGGCGGCAACATCAAGTGCTTGCCCTCTTAGCAAACGGGCGTTTCTTTGCATCACGCCCGAAGTTCGGGTCACGTCATCGCCGCGCCTCTACCTTTTGCTGCAGGACGGCCTTGCTCCAGCGCCAGCGCCACGGCGATGTAGTCCTCGTTACCCACGCCCGTCGCGATAGCTTTTTCGAACTCCGCGAGCGCACAGTCCATCAACGGCGCGTCCACCTGAAGTCCTTCCCTGGCGGCGCGAGCCAGAAGCAGGTCTTTGAGCAGCGCGCTCGCGGAGAAGCGCGGTTGCGCATCACTCTCTTGCAGTTGTTGCCGCTTGGTGGCGGCGCGCTCGAGCATGTATACGAGCGTTTCGACCGCGAGAGCACGATCGACGCCGGCTCGCGCCAGAATGCCGAGCAGTTCTCCGAGCGAGTCCGCGATCACGGCCAGCACGCAGTTGCTCGCGAGCTTGAGATGACCGCTGGCCGCGGGCGAACCGGTAAACTTGATGCTGGAACCGAGCGCGCTCAACAGCTCTCGGCCGCGCTCGAAGGCCTGGGCGCTGCCTCCCGGATAGAGCGTCAGCGCGCCCGTGCGCGCGCCGTCGACGCTGCCGATGACCGGGCACGCGAGAAAGTCGACGCCGCGCAGCGCCGCCGCCTCCGCGAGCGACGCGTACATCTGCGGCGAGAGCGTGGTCGACTCGATCACGAGCTGGCCGCGGCGCGCGGCCGGAATGATCCGGCCGAGAGAGATTTCCCGCGCGACGTCGTCGTCCCAGAGCATCGCGACGACCGCATCCACGCTCGCCACCAGCGATTCGACATCATCGAACGGCGTCGCGCCCGCGGCGACTAGAGGCTCCATCGGGGCGCGATCGATGTTCCAAACGGAGACTCGGTAGCCGCGATCGAGCAAGTTGCGCGCGATCGCGCTTCCCATCTTCCCCGTGCCCGCAATTCCAACGTGCATCGTCAGCGCGTCATCTACAAGCTAGCTCTCCAACAGAAAGTCGCCCTGAATCGCGTTGCGATCCTTGAACGTCCAAACCATTCCGTGCTCGGGAATGTTGACGACGTGTTCGGAGGCCTTCGCGACGTAGGCGGGCGCGCCGGGTATCGTGCTGAAGATGGTGTCGCGCAGGGTCGTGATCGCTCCATACCCGCTGCGATACGGCGCCATCGTCGCGCGCAGCTTGTCGCCGACGACGAGCGTGCCCTCACCGCCGTGGAGATTTGAGTCGATCGGCATGGTCTCGATCGCGACGTCTTCGCCGACCAGGGCAATGGATATCGGCCAGCGGACCCCCCAGACGGCCATGCCACGCGTCGAGGATCGCGGCTTTCTGTTCGTCGGTCGCCCGCGCATCCACGTAGCTGACTCGCTTCCAGCTGTGCGGCGTAAGCACGTTTCCGGGAATCTTGACGACCTGCACGTAGTTCAGCCCGGTGACGTCGACGCCGTTGATCTCGCCCTTGTCGATGTGATACGCGAGGAACGAGTCGCATGCGCCGCCGTCGGGATCTTCGCCGATCCAGCAGCGGCACAGCGTCCGGCACGAGCACGCCTCGAGCAGCGTGCCCGCCAACGAATAGGCCTTCGCGGAAACCTTGGCAGCAGCTTCAGTGTGGGTCACGATTGGGTCCCTCCTCGGCCGCTAGACTTCCAAGGGCGCCTGTATCGCCCCGTTTGTGCGGGACTCGTCGACAACATTGGTCGGCGCGCTGGTTGGCGGCGTAGCGATCCCGCTGTATGCCGAAGCGGCTGAGCGCAAGCGCCCCGCGGTCATCGCCCTAGTCAATCAGGGCGTTGCGGGGGACTTGACCGAGCGCCGCTAGCGAACTTCCCTGCGCAGCAAGCGGTCCTCGAGAGAGCCCCTCCTACAAATAGTGTGCGAACAAGGGTTCGCCACAAAATATGGTGCATTAGGATGTCAAACGCCGATTCTAGGAGCGAGCCGCCACCTTGGCACCTCTACCTTGCGCTACTGGCAATCGGCGAGGGGGAGGCACTGGAATATGCTTCGAGCGGGCCACTCGACGCCCAAACAGGAGTGGGAGGATCCCAAAGCCGATGCCGCCGATGGGAGAGGCCAATGCGCTCGCTCGGCGGCGGAGGTGCGGTCCCTCCTTCAATCGCGTCAAAATACGAAATTCACGATTGGCGTAATGCGGTGCACGTGCTTTCCGGCGCACATCCCAAAGAATGGCAGGACATTATCGACGTACTTGACGGCTTCGTTCGCAAGAAGAGCGAAGTTATCGTCGGCGGCGGTCGAAAATCGAAGATCTCCGATTCGCTGGACTCCAGCTTTTACGCGCGCGGCTGGGAAGAGAAAGAATTCAAAACCACATTCCATGTTGACGACGAAGAACGAAGCAGTCGTACGCACAAGATCGACTGCTACAGGAATCTCGTCGGCTTGGAGCTTGAGTGGAACTCGAAGGATCAGACATTCGTTCGAGACCTCAACAACTTTCGCGTACTTTTTGAGCTGCAGGTGCTCGATGTCGGCGTCATCGTCACGCGCTGCGACGAGCTGCAGCAGATCTTCGATAGCCTTGGAGTGGGAGGTAAGTATGGTGCCAGCACAACCCACATGGGTAAACTTCTGCCAAGACTTTCCAGCGGCGGAGGTGGCGGATGCCCAGTGCTAGCTTTCGGCATGAGAGCCGCATTGTTCGATCCGAATTACTAGGCGACGATCTTTCGCCAGCGGAGTCATTGCTCGCGCTCGCCGATGGCCGCCGATTTAAAGCGCTATACGCGGACCCGCCGTGGCGCTTTCAAAATCGCACAGGTAAGATGGCGCCCGAGCACAAGCGGTTGTCGCGCTATGCAACAATGACGCTTGACGAAATTTTTGAGCTACCGGTTGCGACCATCGCGGCAGAGAAGTCACACCTGTATCTCTGGTGCCCTAACGCCCTGATTGCCGAGGGTCTCGAGACCATGCGACGTTGGGGGTTTGTCTACAAGTCGAACCTTGTTTGGTATAAAATCCGCAAGGATGGAGGCCCCGACGGGCGCGGAGTCGGTTTTTATTTTCGCAATGTTACCGAGCTCGTACTTTTCGGAATTCGTGGTAAGGCAAATCGAACGCTAAAGCCAGGGCGCACCCAGGTAAATCTGATTGGTACGCGCAAGCGTCGGCACTCCGAGAAGCCGGACGAAATGTGGCATCTTATCGAGCGATGCTCGCCGGCGCCGCGCCTTGAACTGTTCGCTCGGCGCTATCGCCACGGATGGGCCCAATGGGGCGATGAATTGGAACCTGCTCCGCTTCGCTTAGTGACATAAGTGTCAAAGATTTCGGATGCGGCTTACAAATACATGAAGCAAAGGCGGCTGACATCGATTTCCTCAGACGAGCTTTGGTCCGCGCTCCGTGAGATTGAGCCGGCGCGTACAGCCAGGACCGAGACACGAAAGACACCCCGGACTACCGCCATGCGCGATATTCGCAAGGACGCGCGATTTCAGAGCAAGAGTGGGGTCATATCGCTGTCCGAGCACGAGGCGCGGCCATAGCCGTTCTTTAACCGCGAAACTAAAAGGGGCGTGCCGGACTCGGCACGCCCCTTCGCTTATTTCCGGTGCTTCCCGAGGTCGCTACGCGGTCACGGCGAGATCGAACCGGTCGAGGTTCATGACCTTTTCCCACGCGGCGACGAAGTCGCACACGAAGTGGTCGCCCTCGATGGCGTACACCTCGGCGATCGCACGAAGCTGCGAGTTCGAGCCGAAGATCAGGTCGCAGTTCGTGCCGGTCCACCTCACCTCGCCGGTGCGCCGGTCGCGGCCTTCGTAGGTGAAGTCGCCCGCGGGCTGCCACTTCGTGCTCATGTCGAGCAGGTTCACGAAGAAGTCGTTCGTCAGCGCGCCCGGGCGCTTGGTGAAGAGCCCGTGCTTGGATCCTCCGGCGTTGGCGCCGAGCACGCGCAGGCCGCCGACGAGCGCCGTCATCTCCGGAGCGCTCAGCGTGAGCAGTTGCGCGCGATCAATGAGCCGCTGCTCGGGCGAGCGCGAGTGCGATCTGCCGAGATAGTTGCGGAATCCGTCGGCGTCCGGTTCCAACACCGCGAACGAATCGACGTCGGTATTCTCTTGCGTCGCGTCCGTGCGACCCGGCGAGAATCGCACCTTCACGTCGTGACCGGCGTTCTTCGCCGCCTGCTCGATGGCGGCGGCGCCGCCGAGGACGATGACGTCGGCCAGCGAGGCCTGCTTGCCGCCGGAGAGCGATGCGTTGAAGTCGGCTTGAACTTTTTCGAGCGTCGCCAACACTTTGGCCAACTCGGCGGGCTGATTGACGGCCCAATCCTTCTGCGGCGCGAGGCGAATGCGCGCGCCGTTGGCGCCGCCGCGCTTGTCCGTCCCCCGGAACGACGACGCGGCCGCCCACGCGGTCGTGACGAGTTGCGACACCGAGAGGCCCGAGGCGAGAATTTTCTCCTTGAGCGCCGCGACGTCTCGCTCGTCGATCGGCGCATGGTCGACCGCGGGCACGGGATCTTGCCAGATCTGCTGCTCGGCCGGCACCTCGGGACCAAGATAACGCGCGATCGGGCCCATGTCGCGATGCGTCAGCTTGTACCACGCCTTGGCAAACGCTTCGGCGAACTCTTGCGGGTTCTCGTAAAAGCGCTTCGAGATCGGCCCGTAGATCGGATCGACTTTCAATGAAAGGTCCGTCGTAAGCATCGTCGGCGCGTGCCGCTTCGAGGGATCGTGCGCGTCGGGAACGCTGTCCGCGGCGGCGCCGTTTTTGGGCTTCCACTGATACGCGCCGGCCGGACTCTTCGTCAGCTCCCACTCGTACTTGAAGAGGTTGTCGAAGTACAGATTGCTCCAGCGCGTCGGCATCTGCGTCCAGGCGCCCTCGAGGCCGCTCGTAATCGTGGCGTCGCCGTTACCGCTGCCGAACGTGTTGCGCCAACCGAGGTTCTGCTCCTCGATGGGCGCACCGGCCGGAGCGAAGCCGACGTACTGCTTCGGATCGGCGGCGCCGTGCGTCTTGCCGAACGTATGTCCCCCCGCGATGAGCGCGACGGTCTCCTCATCGTTCATCGCCATGCGGGCGAACGTCTCGCGAATATCCGTTGCGGCGGCGATCGGATCCGGGTTTCCGTTCGGGCCTTCCGGGTTTACGTAGATGAGACCCATCTGCACTGCGGCGAGCGGCAGTTCGAGATCGCGTTCGCCGGTATAACGCTTGTCCTCGAGCCATACGTCTTCCGGGCCCCAATACGTGCTGTCGTCGGGTTCCCACGCATCGGCGCGGCCGCCGGCGAAGCCGAACGTCTTGAATCCCATCGATTCCAACGCGCAGTTACCGGCCAGGACCATCAGGTCGGCCCAGGAGATCTTACGGCCGTACTTCTGTTTGACCGGCCAGAGCAGGTGGCGTGCCTTGTCGAGGTTGGCGTTATCCGGCCAGCTATTGATCGGCTCGAAGCGTTGCATGCCCGAGCCCGCGCCGCCGCGGCCGTCGCCGATGCGGTACGTGCCCGCGGAATGCCAGGCCATGCGGATGAACAGCGGCCCGTAGTGGCCGTAATCGGCCGGCCACCATTCC
Source organism: Vulcanimicrobiota bacterium (assembly GCA_963756165.1). Classification (GTDB taxonomy): domain Bacteria; phylum Vulcanimicrobiota; class Vulcanimicrobiia; order Vulcanimicrobiales; family Vulcanimicrobiaceae; genus Cybelea. Next base: position 57,061 of record CAVWMO010000011.1, read on the forward strand.
TGCGATGCCGTCATCAACTCGTACAGATCGGCCTTGACCGCGTTGAGGTCGAGGCTGTTGAACTCGCGAGCGTAATTGAAGTCCGGGCCCATCGGATCGGCCAGCGCAGACGGCCGGTGGAGTACCGATAGGTCCAATAACTCGGGGAACCAGTCGATGTTCACTCGCGGCCGTAGCGGTACGTGCTTTACGGGACACCCGCGGTCGGCATCCGACAGCTCGGCGATCGTGTTTTCCATCTCGCGTTACTTCTCCGATCCGGTTTAAAAAAGTGAGGGCCCGCCGGCAGCCGAGCAGGCGCCGCAGGGTGTGAAAGTGAATGTCACTCTCATGCGCAGGATACCGCTGCAGACGCCGGCCGTCAAGCTGCCGAAAAATTATCAGCTGATTCACAAGATCGTCGAAGAGAGCGGCGTCGGGCGCCACCTCACGCCCTCGGATATCTACGCCAAGGCGCTGCGGCGGCGGCCGGGCATCGGGTTCTCAACGGTATACCGCGGCCTCGAGCGCCTGCGCGATCTCGGCCTGGTGTCCGAGGTCAACGTGCCGGGCGCCGACGCGACGACCTACGAGCCCGCGGCGCCTCCGCACGCGCACTTTCGCTGCAGCAGTTGCGGCGAGATCGAGGACGTGGCCTATGCGATTCCGGCGCGAACCATCAAAGCGCTAGCGACGCAGCACGGCTTCACGATCGACGGCGAACGCGTCGCGTTCGAGGGCCGCTGCTCGGCCTGCGCGTCCTGAGTACGAAATCAAGCTTGCGCGAACGGCTTCTTGGAGCGTGGCGGCTCGCCTCGTGGGACTGGATTGACGAAGCGGGGGGCAAGGTGGATTCGCCGCTCGGGGAAGACGCGATCGGTCAGCTGATCTACGACCGCTCAGGCGCAGTCTCTGCGCAACTCATGCGCCCGAACCAGCCACGTTTTGTCGACGACGATTGGCGTCGCGCTCAACTCGCGGAAAGAGCGGCCGCATGGCTCGGCTACTTCTGCTACTTCGGCACCTACACGGTAGATGAAGCCGCGGGCACCGTCACCCATCGCGTCGCAGGAAGCTGGTTCCCGAACCTCGTCGGCACCGACCAGCTTCGGTATGTAACGCTGGCGGAGAATCGCCTCTCGCTGACCGCGGAAACACCTTGGGGGCGAGTGACGCTGGTATGGGAAAGGATTTAAATCCGCGGAGCGGCTCAGCGTGGAACCGCGATGACGTCCAGGTTCTTGAAGCCCTTATACGTAGCTAGCAGCTTGGGCTGACCCGACAGCCAGCCTCCAGTCGGCCGCGCGAACGCGTACACGCGCTCCCTACGAGCGTCTGCGACGCACGCTACGGACGCGTCGCGATTGAACGCGACGCCGCTGATCGACGCGAGCCGGTCCGGCGTCTGGAACGAGTTGCCGCCGGTCGGCGACGAGACGGATACGAGAGCGGGCACTCCGTCGACCGGCGTCATCACCTCGACTTGCTCGTCAGCGGCGCCGCCGATGAGCGCGATCGTGCCGATACCGAAGCACGCGCCCGCCGTGTACTCACCGGACGCCGTGCGCGTGTACGGGCGCACGCTGGCGAATCCACAGCCGCCGGAGATCACGACGCCTTTGCCGGTCGGCGTGGCGAGCACCGATGCCGCATTCTGCGAGTTCTGCACGACGACGATCGGAGTCCGCGTCGTGCTCGCGCGCGGGAAGAAGTAGACGGCCTGCTGACCGTAATCGCTGACATAAACGTTGCGATGGCGATCGAGAGCGACGTCGGTAAGCGCGGGGGCTCCCGAACCTCCCTTGAGGATCGGCGCGTCGAGCCGCTCGGCGAGGCTGCCGGTATCGGTAAACACCTCGACGCAGGCCGAACACGGCTTGGAGTTCGACTCGGTCAGCGTCGTGTAGATCCGGCCGCCGGCGTCGACTGCCAGGCCTTGCGCGCGGCCGTGTCCCGGCTTGAATTTCGCCGTTACCTGCGCCCGGCCGTTTTGAACCGAAAACACGGTGATCGATCCGTTGGAGTAATCCAGATTCACCAGTTGCGTTAACGCCGCGGCGCGAGAAACGGCGAATTGGTTGGTGACGGGCGGAAGCGCCGCCGGAGACGATGGCCCGCGCAGCGCGCCGGTTCCACCGGCACAACCAGTCAGGAGCGCGAGCGTGACTACTAATGTAAGCTTGTAAGATTGCCTCATGCGTGCGTTCATTCGGGCCACGCGGCGCGAGTGCTTTCGAGCTCGCCGTCGAAGCTTTGAGCGTGGGCTCGCTCTCTCGCATGCCGGGCGCGCTGCCGTAAACGCATGAAAGCGCTGCGCATCGACGCCACCGGTTCGTTGGACGTTCTCGCGATTCACGACGTCCCGGAACCATCGGTTGCTTCGAACGACGTTCGAATCCGGGTCGAAGCCGCGGGCGTTAATCCGAGCGACGTCGGCATCGCGCTGGGGCGCTTTCCGCAGCTCGTGCTGCCGCGCACGCTCGGGCGCGACTTCGCGGGCATCGTCGTCGCTGGGCCGCCGACACTCGTGGGCAAGCCGGTGTGGGGCACGGGCGGCGGCGAGCTGGGCCTCACGCGCGACGGCGCGCACGCGGAGATGCTCGTCGTCCCGCAGGGCGCCGTCGCGTTGCGACCATCGCACTTCTCCGCAAGGTGCGCCGCCGCCGCGGGCACGCCGTTTCTGACGGCGTGGAGCTCGCTCGTCGACGTCGGCCGCGTTCAGCCCGGAGAATGGGTCATCGTATCCGGCGCCGCCGGCTCGGTGGGAACGGCATCGCTGCAAATCGCGAGGGCGCTCGGCGCGCGCCCGATCGCGCTGGTCCGCTCGAGCGACGACGTATCGGAGCTCGCTGCGATGGGCATCAACGAAATCGTGCGCTCCGACCGCGACGACGTCGCCGCGCGCGTGAACGAGCTAACGGACGGCGCGGGCGCGCAGCTTGCGACGAATGCCGTCGGCGCACCGATCTTCACGCCGCTCGTGGACGCGCTCGGCAAGGACGGCCGGATGGTCGTCTTCTCCGCCGCGGCCGGTAAAGTCGCGGAGCTCGACCTGTTTACGCTTTATCGCAAGCGCTTGACGCTCTACGGCCTCGACACCGCGTCGTTCTCCCTCGACCGCGTGGGCGAGATTCTGCGCCACATCACGCCCTTTGTCGAGTCGGGGCAGCTGCGCGAGCCCAAGGTCGCGGCCACGTATCCGTTAGAAAAGGCGCGCGATGCCTACGAGCGCGTGAACGCGAGAGGCGGCGGTAAAGTCGTCATCCTGCCTTAACATTTCCTATGACGTCTTGCATGCGGTCGTAGCTCATCGACATTCCCTCGGTCATGCCGGATTCGAGCGCTACGTCGCGCGCCTCTTGGGATTCGAAACGCATCGTTAACGTGAGGCGCGTCTGCGCACCCGACTCCTCAAACGTCGTCGCGCATAGCGCCTCACCCGGCAGCATGGGTCGATCTCCTCTCTAGGTGGTACGCTCGTTAATTTCGTGCGCCAAGACCGCATCGAGGCGCTCGTAGGTCCGCTCCCAGAGCTCGCGGTAGCGCTCGATCCAGGCCATTACGCCGGCGATCGAGTGCTGGTCGACCCGCGCGGGCCGGCGCTGGGCGTCGCGGCTGCGCCGGATCAGCCCGGCGCTTTCGAGGACCTTGAGATGCCGTGAGATCGCCGGCTGGCTGATGGCAAAGGACTCCGTGAGCTCACTGACCGTCGCCTCACCCCGCGCCAGCCGGATCAGGATCGCCCGGCGCCTAGCGTCCGAAAGGGCGGTGAAGGTAGCATCCAGGCGTTTGGTATCGAGTGCGACTTTCATAACTGTTCGGTTATATAATAAATATGTTATTCGTCTGGATACAGAATGTCAAGCGCGCCGGCGCCTACGGCTTGGCGCTTCTCAGCCCCGCCGGCAGGCCTGTACTATCCACTTAGCCGCCGAAGCCCGCCATCGAGGTCGCGAACGGCGGCCGATGATACTCACTCGCGCAGCTCGCTAAGTTCAACCCCGCGGCGTCGCGCGCGCGGATGAAATCCACGATGAGGCGGTCGCCGCACGAGGTCTCGGTACCGTGACCTGCGTTACGGACGAGCAAGATGCGGGCGTTGGGCAGATAGCGCGACGCCGCGTCGGCAAACGCGGGCGGGCTCGCCGGGTCGTCGGTTCCCGAGATCATCAGGATCGGCGCGTCGCTGCGCACCGGCTCGACGAACGATTTGGGCGCAGGCGTAACGTTCCAGATGCGGCAGGCGCGGTGCTGCGCGCGGACGCGCAGGTCGCCCTCGAACGAGTGCGCGCTCGTGCGAACGACGTCGCTTTCGGTGATGAACGGGATGTCCTCCGCGCACGTCACGGAGAGATTCAAACCCGTGGCCAGCTCCTGCGCTAAGCCCTGCGTCACCATCTCCACCATCGTCGCGAGCGGGGCGTAATCGCCTCGGTAGGCGCGGTCGATGATGAACGGCGCATATGCGGCCCCCTCGGGATCGTACAGCAGCTGACGCAGGCGATCGGCGAAGACTTCCTTCGAGAGCCGCACGTACGTAACGCGCTTGGTCGTCGCGTTTTCGAGGGGCACGCGCAAAGGACCGTGGCCGAAGCGGCGGACGAGCGCGTCGAAGCGAGCTCCCAGCGCGGGAAAGTGCGCGTTGCAGGCAGCGTCGGCGCGGCACGCTTCGATCAAATGCGTCATGGCGTCCTGCGCGCCTTTGGCATCCTCGAGCGGAACGATCAGCAGGCCCGGCGGGGCGACCCCGTCGAGCACGATGCTCTCGACGCTCGCGGGATGGCGCCGCGCGTAGTCGAGATAGAAGCGCGTCCCATACGAGCCGCCGTCGAGCACGAGCTGCGGGTATCCGAGCGCGGCGCGAACGTCGTCGAGATCGTCGGCCGCCATCGACGTCGTGTAGAGGCTGAGGTTCGCGGTGCGCGCGAGCTTCGCGCGGCAGCTGCGCACCAGCGCGTCGGGCCAGAGATCCATGAAGTACAACGCGGGCCGATCCGCCGGGGCGAAGTCGCAGAGCTGGGGCGCCGACTCGCCCGTTCCCCGATTGTCGAGCAGCAACACGTCGTAGCGATCGCGCAGGCTGCTCAGCTCGCGCGGAAACGCTCCGTCGGCTATGTCGTTTGCCGCAGCGGTCGAGGAGGCGCCCGGGCCGCCGGGATTCCAGGCGATGGCGCGATTCGACGGGTGCTCGGCTCGAACGACGATGAAATGCAACTCGATCGTGCGGCCCGCGCCGGCGGCGCGATCCTCGTACACCGTGTAGGTGCCGCACGTGGACGGAACTCGCGCCTGCCCGGCGGTGCACGGCCAGGTGTGCAGATGTCCGGACAGGGCCGCGATCAATGCGCTTGCCAGCATCCATTGCATAGTATCGCGGCCGCGACGAGTCGCCAATCAGCGCCCTATCAAAACGCCGTGCGAGCGCCTGGCCTAGCGCGGCCGCCAAAGCGATTGCAGGTGTGAAGGGGCGCGTTGCAATTCGCGACGGGACGGGTAGGAACGCAGCATGAGAGCGACTTGGAAGCCCCATGAAAAACACGGCACGCTGACAATGCGCAGCGGCCTGCCCTCGAGCGTCTACGCATTTCCGAAGCAACGCAAGGAGCCGATGACCGATGCCAAGCACGTGCGCAACGCGATCGCGCGCTTCGACCAGGTAACCGACGCCTCCGAAGACGATCGCGCGCAAGCGTTCGCCAACATCAAAAAGGCGGCGAAACACTACGGCGTCGAGTTGAGCGAGAAGAACTGGCATGAACTCGGCGAGCACCCGCAGACCAATCGCGCGGCCCACGCGCGACGGGGTGCGGCGACGCGCAAACGCACCGGCAGCGCTCGCACTGCGGCGAAAAAGGCCGTGGCGACGAAGCGGCGCACCGGGACGCTGCGCAAGGCCGCGAAAAAGGCGGCACGCACGCGCAAGAAGAGAACGCGGTAAGGGCTTAGAGCTAGGACGACTTGGGCGTGTACGCCATGCAGTAACCGTTGGGAGAGATCGAGCCGTCGACGATCTGACAGGTGCCGTTCGATGATGCGTCTTTCCCGGGTATGAAGAATTTGCAGATCGCGCAGTGCATGCTGCCGCTCGGCGTCGATTGATAATGCATCTGCGCCTGCGGCGCCTTCGATGCGTCCGCCGCGGCCACCCCGGTGAGCGCGGCGGCGAGCGCGGGCAGCACGACCGCGCCTTCCAGGAACGTGCGCCGCGTTACGGATTTCGTCCCACGAGCCATCTCGCTAGCCTCCCTTAGATTCGAGTCGTTCGGGAGCAACGCTAGCGACAACCTATGAGGAAAGGATGAATCCGGGTCGCGTCGAGTGCGCGCCTCAGGTCGGCGATCAGATCGTCGGTCTCTTCGATGCCGACCGAGAGCCGCAACAGGTCGTCGGTGATGCCGAGCTCGGCCCGCTCCTGTGGTGAGAGCGACCCGTGGGTCATCGCCGCGGGACTGCAGATCAGGGACTCGACGCCGCCGAGCGAGACGGCCAGGCCGAAGATCGCGGTCGACGTGGCGATCGCGCGCGTTCGCTCCGCGCCGCCGGCGGGGCGAAACGCGACGATCCCGCCGAACCCGCTCATCTGCCGTTTGGCAAGCTCGTGCTGCGGATGGCCGGGCAGGCCCGGGTAGTGGACCGCGAGCACGTCGTCGCGCGCGGCGAGAAACTCCGCGATCGCCTGCGCGTTGCGCACGTGCGCGCGCATCCGCAGGCTCAGCGTCTTGGCCCCGCGCATCGTCAGATACGCGTCCCACGGCCCGGGAACCGCGCCGACGCAGTTCTGATGGAACGCGATCCGCTCCGCGACGGTGCGGTCGCGCGCGATCACGGCGCCGCCGATCACGTCGCTGTGACCGCCGATGTACTTGGTCGTCGAGTGCACGACGATGTCCGCGCCCAACGCGAGCGGGCGCTGCAGAAACGGCGAGGCGAAGGTGTTATCCACGGCGATCAGCACGCCCGGCGGGCGCAGCCGCGAGATCGCCGCGATGTCGGACAGCTTCAGCGTCGGATTGCTCGGCGTCTCCAGCCACAGGAGGCGCGTGTTGCTTCTCGTCGCGGACCAGGCGACTTGCGGATCGGTCGTATCGACGAACGTGACCTCGATTCCGTAGCGCATCAGCACCTGGGTGAAGAGGCGATGCGTGCCGCCATAGATGTCGCGCGTGGCAATCAGATGATCGCCGCTGCCGAGCAGCGACGTCGCGCCGGCGACCGCCGCCATGCCGGAGGCAAATGCGCTGGCGAACTCGCCCTCCTCGAGAGCGGCCAACTGCCGCTCCATCGCCAGGCGCGTCGGATTGTTCGTCCGCGAATAGTCGAAGCCGTTCGTGACGCCGACTTGCGGCAGCGTGAACGTCGCGGTCTGATAGATCGGCACGATCGTCGCGCCGGTCGCCGGGCACGCCTCTTGTCCGCTCCACACCGCGCGCGTCGCGAAGCCGTTCAGCATCCGACCGGCTCCACTGCAGCTGCGATGGCCGGCTCCAAGAGCGCCTTGAGCGCCGCCGGCTCGGCCAGGAACGCGTCGTGTCCGTGATTGGAACGCAGCTCGACGTATTGCGCGTCGCAGCCCGCCTGCGCGCAGCGCGTCGCGGCCGCGCACACGTCCTGCGGGCGGAAGAGCCAGTCGGAGCTGATGCCCGCGAAAATCAGCTTCGGCGCGTTTGCCTGCAGCAGCCCGCGGACGTCGAACGAGTCCATCGCGTGCGTCAGCGCGGCGTAGCTCGCGCCGTCCATGCGCGCCTCGAAGACGTCGGCCTGGCGTTCGAGATAGCCCTCGACGTCGAACAGCGGCCGTCCCTTGCGATCCGGGCGCCGATCGTGTCGCGCCCGCAGCAGCTCTTCGCTCTTATAGGTCAGCATCGCGATCTTGCGCGCCAATCGAACGCCGCGCTCCGGGTCGAGCGCGATCGCCTCGCGCTGCAGCGCGTTGAGCGCGACGCCCATGGCACTGTGATGATCGTGCGCGCCGATCATGACGCAGGCGCGTACGCGTTCGGGCGCCTCGACGGCCCACTGCAGCGCGCGCATGCCTCCCAGCGATCCGCCGATGACGACGCCGATTCGCTCGATGCCCAGAGCGTCGAGCGCGCGGATCTCCGCGCGCACGATGTCGCGCACGGTGACGCGCGGGAAGTTTTCGGACGGCGCCGGCCCGGTGGATCCGTAGCAGCTTCCCAATGCGTTGATACCGACGACGAACCAATCCGCCGGATCGAACAGGCCGCCCTCGCCGACGATGCCCGGCCACCACTGCGCGGCGCGGCTCGATCCGGTCAGCGCATGCTCGACCAGCACGACGTTCGATCCCTCGCTGCGTGGCGTGCCGTACGTCGTGACGCGCTGTTGCACCGCCGGCAGCGTCGCGCCGCAATCGAGGCGCAGCGCGCCAATGGCGATCGTCTCTTCGCGCATCACGCGTGCGCCAGCGCGCGTTCAGGATCGGAGGCCGCGGCGTCGTCCCAGACCGGATAGGCGGCAAGCTCGGGAATGCGCTCGAGGCACTCGAACCACGGACGTATTTCAAGCGCAGGCGCGAGCTGCGCGACCCGCTCGCGATACGCGCCGCGCAACACGTCCACGACGTCGCCGAGCACGGCCGAGGCCGTCGCGGGCCCTCCCGCGCCCGGGCCGCGAAGCACGATGCGCTCGGCGTCGCGCGCGACGACTGCGATCGCGTTTTCGGCATTCGCGGTCCGCGCGAACTCGTGAGATTCCGGGATCAACACCGGCGCGACCTCGGCCAGCATGCCCGAGTCGGTCTTGTACGCTGCGGCCACGAGGCGGATGCGGAAGCCGAGCATTTGCGCGCGCGCCACGTCGCGCTGCGTCACCGCGGCGATGCCGGTGCGGCGAATGCGCGGCGAGATGACCGCGAGGCCGAACGCCACCTGCGCGATGATGGCGAGCTTGTGCGCGGCGTCGGTCCCCTCGACGTCGTTGGCCGGATCGGATTCGGCGTAACCGAGGCGCTGCGCGGTCGCGAGTGCCTCGGCGAACTCCGCGCCGCGCTCCATCGCGGAGAGGAGCGACGTGCACGTGCCGTTGAGCACGCCGGTCACCGCGATGACGTCGTCCCCGGCGAGCGCCTCGGCGAGCGTGCGAATGATGGGGATCGCGCCGCCGACGGCAGCCTCGAAGCGTAACGCCGCCCTTCGCGACGCGGCCAGCGCGCGTAGGCGCGGGCCCTGCGTTCCGAGCAGATCCTTATTCGCCGTAACGACGTCGCGGCCGCGCTCCAACGCGCGCTCCACCAGCTCGACGGCGTCATCGGTCCCACCGATCAGCTCGATGACCAGATCCACGTCGGGATCGTCCACGATCGAGCGGGCGCTGCGCGTGAACAGCCGCCGCTCTAAGGAGCCCGGCCGCTCCTTCTCGGGATCGCGGATCGCGATCGCGCGCAGCCCGTAGCGAACGCCGGTTCGGCGCTCGATTGCATGGCGCTCGCGCTGCAGCCGGTCGGCGACGTTCGCGCCGACGGTGCCGCATCCGAGCAGCCCAATCCCGATGGTCATTTTTACTCCAGGCCTCCTGTTGCGATGGGAAAGCGAGGAAAGCATCGCGCCCCTCGTCGTGTGCGGCGAGGGGCGCGAGAAGCTGTAGTCCTTGAGTGATCTACGAACGCTTCACGACGACCCTGCCGCATGCATGCGCATGCAGCCCATCGAGAACATCGTGCGTCCGGCACTCAGCGACATGGACGCAAAGATAGCACGGGCGCCTGGTCGCGTCAACCCCGCCGTCGCCCCCGTCGGCTGAACGGTTCTAGTGTACCGAGTTCGGTCCATCGACCGCCGCGATCGGTTCCACCAGTCCGTATCCGCCGCCGATCGACGTAACGTTGGCACCTGTCGCGTAATTCACGACCTCGACCAAAGCGCGTGCGTGATTTATGTCGGTGACATAGGCGTACTTCTCTTCCCGGGTGAGCGAGACGGTCCACGGAGAGATCCAGCCGCTTCCGATCGTGCGAGTGACGCTGGTGTAGGGCGGGTCGATCACGTCCACGCTGCCGGCGCCCGGGACGCACACGACGAGGTCGCCGCTTTTGTCTACGGCGATGCCGTTGTCGTTAACCAGGCTCACGCCCAGCGTCGTCGCCGAGCAACCGCGCAGGCCGCCTACGTATTCGATGATTTCGCTGTCTAGCGGAATCGAAACGAAGACGTCGTTGCTGGAATCCACCGCGATGCCACCGGGAAATGACGGAAGCGTACAAGTGTACAACACCGTATTGACGCCCTGATAATACTCGTTGATGAAGCCATTTCCATCGCCTTCGAAAACGTTACCGTGCGCGTCGGTGGTCACGACACCGGCCGACGATATTCCCGCGTTGTAAGTAAACGACGGTGACGTAGCCTTCGGCGCGAATTCGTCGACCTTGCCGGGACTTGCGTTGGCAATATAGAGGTTGCCGAGCCTGTCGAGGGCGACGTCCTCCGGCGTACCGCCATCCGATATCGCGCCGAGTTCTCGATAGCTCTTGTTCTTCAAGACGTCGACCTCGGTGGTCGCAAAATCCAGCACGTAGAGAGCTCGCAGTCCCGCGTACTGCGCGGGATTGATCTTGGTCGCCTTCGGGAACAGCGCGGCGGGGCTGTTCGTCATCGGCGTTGGGCTACCCGATCCTCCGGCGCATCCGCAAAGCACCGCTGCGGCGGCGGAGAGCGTGATTACGAAGGCGACTCGTCGCATGTTTCTCTCCCTAACTAAAGAAGAGCGCAAGGCCATTAGCCTAGCACCCAATTGCTAAGCTGGTCAACCGTGCGATTAGCGCCGCAAGGGCCGCGCGAGCGCTTCGTAAACCGCGCCGAATGCGACGATCAGCGCCATCACGAGCAGCGTGACCCATCCGTAATTGAAGATCGCGCGCCCGCTGCCGAGCGGGCTGGGCCAGACGATGTTGACCAGCATCAGCGCGAGGTAGAGCGCGCCCGCCACCGTCACCGGCACGCCGAAGCGGCCCAGCGTGAACGCTCCGCTCGGCTTCCAGCCGCGGCTGCGCGCGACCAGCGCGCCTGCGACCGTCAGCAGGAACGCCAGGTAGATGCCGGACGTCGCGAACGAGACGAGCGCGTACAGCGCGTTGACGTTGGCCGGATAGTCGAACCACAGCACGTGCACCGGCTTGCTGGGATTGATCAGGACGAGCAGCAGAAACAAGAACGGAACGACCGTGCCGATCAGGATCGCGTTGGCGGGCGTACGGTGCCGCGGCGAGATGCGCCTGCACCAGTCGCTGCACGGGAGGCCGCCGTCCCGCGCTAGCGCGTAGGCGACGCGTGCCCCGGCCCCTTGCACGGCCGTGCCGCAGCTGAAGAACGCGACGATCACGAGCACGAGAAAGAAGTCCTGCAGCCAGGCCGGCAGCGTCGCGAACAGCGTGTTGATGCCGCCGCTGACGACGCCGCCTATGCCCGACGCGGGCGTCGCGAGCAGCAGCCCGAGCACGAGCACGAACGACGCGATGCCGCCGTATAGCAGCGCGTTTCGCATCGCCTTGGGCACCTGGCGCTGCGCCTCGACGGTCTCCTCGGAGATGTCGCCCGCCGACTCGAACCCGTAGAAGATGTAAACGTTGGCGAGCACGGCGACGAGCGCGGCCGCCGTCCACCAGTGGCCGCCGAAGTTGAGCGCCAGCGGGTTGCTCTTCGCGTACTCGACGTGCTCGGAGGAAAAGATGAAGCCAAGGTGCCGGCGGAAGCCGAACGCCGCGAACGCGAGGAAGACGCCGAACGTGCCGATCGTCTCGACGTAGACGCCGTAGCGCGCCACGCGGCCGAGGATCTTCGCGCCGATCGAATTCAGGATGGCCGAGAGTACGATGATGCCGCCAGCGATGACGAAGATCGTCGCGTGGTCGTCGGGACGGAGGTGCGTGTGGAACCAGATGTTCGACAGCGACGTCGCGTAGCCGACGGCGCCCGAGTCTACCGACGCGACCGTGGCGAGCAGCGCGAACCCGTAGATCCATCCGACGAACCAGCCGTAACGCGGGCCCACGTTGTACTTTCCGTACTGATAGAGCGCGCCCGAGAGCGGATACTCGCTGGCGAGCTCGCCGAAGACGAGCGCGACCAGCAGCATGCAGCCGACGACGACCGGCATCGTCCAGATGTAGCGCGGCCCGCCGCTGCCCAGCCCGAGCGTGTACAGCGAGTAGATGCCCACCATCGGGCTCAGGTAGCTGAACGCGACGGCGAAGTTGTCGAAGAGCGAGAGTACGCGCGCGAGCTCTTGGCGGTAGCCGAGCGCGCTTAGGCGGTCGTCGGTTAGTGGGCCGCCCACGCCCACGCCGTGATGCGCCAGCCGGAGGCGCCCTTCTTCAACACGAGCGTCCAGACCGAGCCGGTCTCCTGCATGGGTTTTCCGTGCTGCTGGTAGGAGTAGGTCGCGGGTACGACCACGTACGCGACGTTGCCGGTGACGTCGACGTGCCACGGCTTGCCGAGCCTGACGATGCCGCCGGTGATTCCCTGGCGCGCGTCATCCGCGGCGTAGGCACGCGCCCAATCCGCGCAACTCTGCCATTGATGCTGTCCGAACTCGTCGACGATCGACGCAGGCGTCGCGCACGTCGCTAGCGCCGTCTTCGCATCGCCCTTGTTGAAGCCGTCGACGAACTGATTCACTTGGGTCAATACCGCCGCGTTGTCGGCCGCGGCGGCGGGTATCGCCGGCACGACGCCGGCGAGCACGAAGAGCACCAACCCGAAACGCTTGAGCATCCTCTGCCTCCTATATTGACAAATATCGATTCAGCATGCAATATCGAAGTATGTCGATGCAACGGTGTTGCCCGCCGCCTCGCGCGGCTGATTTCGATGCCGAGCCGGCAGCCGCTCTCTTCAAGGCCCTGAGCGACCCGCACCGCCTGAGCATCCTCGCGACGCTGGCCCGCGCGCGAGGCGCGGTCTGTTGCGTCTGCGACTTCACCGGCGTGTTGCCGCTCAACCAGCCCACGGTGTCACACCATCTGCGCATCCTGCGCGAGGCCGGGCTCGTGGAGTGCGAGCGGCGGGGCACGTGGGTCTACTACCGGCTCGCCGGGGAGGCGCGACGGCTGATCGACGCCGCGTTGGCGAGTCTCTTCTCGAGAAAGGTCACCGCATGAAGGTTCAAGAGTGTAAGTGCTGCTGCTGTTGTTGTTGCAGCTGCTGCGAGAGTGCGAAGAGCTGCTGCGATGAAGCGAACGACCGGGATGACGAGGCCTGTTGCATAACCTAGTCGCATGAGATCGCGCGCCGTGCTGGTCGCCGGCATGCATCGCAGCGGCACCAGCGCGGTCGCGCGCGGGATTGCGGCGCTGGGCGTCTATCTCGGCAACGACTTCCTTGACGCGCAGCCAGAAAATCCGACGGGCTACTGGGAAGACAAGGGCATCGTCGAGATCGACGAGCGCGTGCTGAAGGCGTTGGATCTGCGCTGGGACGACGTCGCGCCGATCGCGCCGGCCGAATTCCGCCGGTTTCGCGTCCGGCTGCTGCACGCCGCCGCGGTGCGCTACGTGAAGCGCACGTTTGGCGGTCATCCGCTCTGGGGCTTCAAGGATCCGCGCACGATCCGGCTGCTGCCGTTCTGGCGCAGCGTGTTGCGCAAGTGCGGCGCCGACGACGGCTACGTGATCGCCATTCGCAACCCGCGCAGCGTCGAAGCATCGCTGTTCCGCCGCCAGTCGATGGACGCGGCTATGGCGCAGCGCCTGTGGCTCGTGCATATGGTTCCGTTCCTGCGCCAGATTCGCGGCCGGCCGATGGTCGTCGTCGACTACGACCTGCTGATGCGCGAGCCGCGTCCGCAGCTCGAGCGCATCGCGCGCGCGTTGCATCTGCGCGCGCCTGATCCGCGCGAGATCGATCGCTTCGCGGCGGAGTTTTTGGACAAAACGCTTCGCCACAGCGTATTTGAGCCCGACGACCTCGACGCCGCGACCGATCTCGGGCGCCGGACTCAGCGTGCGTATCGCCTGCTCTACGACCTCGCGACGGATCGGCTCGCGCCGGACGACGACGCGTTTTGGCGCGCCTGGGAAGAGATCGAGAGCGCATCGGCATGATGCGCGGATGGTAGTCGTCAACGCGGGAACGGCGGCATCTCGATCGCACGCTTGACGTCCTTGAGAAATTCGTGCGCGGTCGACTCTGCAATCCGGTGCCCGATCACTTCGTCGAAGACCTGTCCAGCGACGCCGAACGGCGGGAGATAGTCGCCGTCGATCTCAAGGCGGCTCGATGTGCCGTCGTGTCCCGCCCATACGACAAGCGTTCCTTCGAACTTCGGAAAGATCGCCTTGCCCTCGGGAGTCCACCGAATTCGCGTTAGGTCGTTGAGGTTCTGTTCGTCGCGACCCCGCGCGACTTCCACACGCACCTCGCGATAGAGCGACAGGCCCAGGGCCGGAGAAAATCCTCCTACCGGAACGCGCAGGCGCTTCCGCGCAACGCCGTCGGGCGAGCGCAGCGACTCGAAGTAAGCGTCCAATCGGGCCTCTGCCTCGGACGCCGCACATTCAACCGCCGTCTGCACGTGCAGGTGCGTCATCGCCACAGCCTAGGCAATAGATATGAACGGGCGAGGAATGCCCCCGTTCCTGACTTCTTCTTATTGTGGCTCTACGGCTAGCGCGTGTTCGATCGCCGCGAGAAGCTCGAGTGGCTCGGACGGCTTGGGGATGACGTGCCGCACGCCGTACATCTCCATGAAGTCGCGCAACGCGGCGTTCATAGCGGTCGCGGTGTAGAGCGCAACGTTAGCTGACTTTGAGCGCGGATCCGCGCGTAGCGCTCGAACGAACTCGGTGCCGCTCATCGAGGGCATCGAGAGGTCGAGCACGATCAGATCGGGGCAGTCGCGCGCGGCCGCCGACAAGCCCTCAGCGCCGTTCGCCGCCTCGATCACGCGGTGGCCGGCATGGGTCAGCAGCGTGCGAAGCAGCAATCGCGCGTTAGGATCGTCGTCGACGACGAGAATGGCGGCCATTACGAGGTGATCGGACGCAGATACGACTCCACTTCGCCCACGAAGCGCTGCGGGTCGATCGGCTTCGTAATGCAGCCATCGAAGCCGGCGGCCGCAATGCGTTCGCGGTCCGCGTCCATGGCCAGCGCCGTCAATGCGATCAGGGGCGTCGACGACAAGCGCACGTCGCGCTTGAAGCGACGTGCAAACTCATACCCGTCGATGCCCGGCATCAGGATGTCCGTCAGCACGATCGCGAAGTCGCCGGTGTGCGCGGCTGCGAGGCCCGCGGCCGGATCGGTGCGGCCTTCGGGGTCGAAGCCGAAGGCTCGAAGTAAATAAACGGCGAGCTCGAGGTTCGCAGCATTGTCGTCGATGACCAGTATACGCGCGCTCAACGCGCCTCCCGTGGTACGCGGGGCAGCGTCAGCGCAAAAGTGCTGCCTTCCCCATATCGGCTCGTCACGCTTAGGTCACCGCCGAGCAGTTCGGCGAGATTGCGACAGAGGTGCAGGCCGAGGCCGCTGCCGTCGAATTGGCCGAGGTGAGAGAAGTCGAACTGCTCGAACGCCCCGAACAGGCGCTCCTGATCCTCCGGCTTGATTCCAACTCCGGTGTCGCTGACAATGAGCGTCAAGGCCGGGCGCGCGTTCCACGTCGCGGCGCGCACGTCGATTCGCACGGAGCCTTTCTGCGTGTACTTGATCGCATTGTTGGTGAGGTTCAGCAAGATCTGACGGAGCGAGCGGCGATCCGTGGTAGCGAATTCGCAGTCCTCCGCGATCAAGGTCGTAAACTCTAGACCCTTTTTCGGCCGCCAGCGATGCATGTGAGGCGGCGACGTCGCTGACGACTTGCGCGACCGGCACCGTCTCGAACACCATCTCCCGCTTCCCCGAATGGATCTTGGCGAGGTCTAGGATATCATTGATCAGGGAAAGCAAATGGCGCGCGCTCCACTGGACGATGCCGAGCTGGCGTTCCTGTTCCTCGTTGAGCGGTCCGGGAAGCTTCATGAGCAGCGTTCCCGTGAAGCCGATGATGGCGTTGAGCGGCGTCCGCAGCTCGTGGCTCATCGACGCTAGGAACTGATCTTTCGCGCGGTTCGCCTCCTCGAGCTCGGCGTTGAGATCCTGGAGGCGCCGCTCGAAGGCCTTGCGCTCGGTGACGTCGCGGATCGCGCTCGCGATGAATTTGCCCTCGCTCGTGATGACGGGGCTGAGACTGATCTCCACGGGAAACTCGGTCCCGTCTTTTCGCATGCCGTAGAGCTCGAGGCCGGGTCCCATGGGACGGACGCGCGGATCGACGGCATACTCGGCTCGGTCGGCGACGTGTTTGTCGTGATAGCGCGTGGGGATCAGCGTCTCGACAGGCTGGCCGATAAGTTCCTCGCGGTAATAGCCGAAGAGCCGCTCCGTCTGCGCATTCACCAGCCGGATCAGCCCGTCGTCATCGACGACGACGGTCGCATCAGGAGCGTTTTCTACCAACGACGCCTGACCGACGACGATGTCTCGCAGCGTCGTCTTCTCCTGACTCACCGTCGTGAAATTCGGTTGGGCGCCGCTAAACCCGCTTGGTAGGTCAAAGGCTTCCGGGCCGCGCAGTAGCGCTCGTGGGCAAACTGAGCGACGTGCGCCACGAGCTGGGTAATCAAATCGGCATCGCGCTGGCAAACATCGAAGGGATGATCGACGGGCTCGTTCCCACGACGTTGCCGCGTTTAGAGACCGTCGCAGATGCCTTGCGCGAGGCCCGGAGACTCCTTCGAGCAAGCGAGTTGAAGCCGTAGGTGGGACGCAAGAGCGTCCTTATCGTGGAGGACGAGGCCGGCGTGGCGGATGTCGTGCGCGAGTATCTGGAACGTGACGGTCTCGCCGTAGAGATAGCCGGCACGGTCGCGGGCGCGCTGGAGGCTTTGCGGCAGAGGACCCCGACGTGTTGTTGCTCGACGTCACTCTGCCGGACGGCAGCGGGCTCGACGTGCTGCGCGCCGCCGCGCTGCCGGAGGCGCGCGTCCCGACGATCATGTTGACGGCACGCTCCGACGAGGCGGACCGCATCGTCGGCCTGGAGCTCGGGGCCGATGACTACGTCACGAAGCCGTTCTCGCCGCGCGAAGTGCTCGCGCGCGTTCGCTCGCTGCTGCGGCGCACCGGCGAGACGCCGATCGCTCCTGGCGGCAAGCCGACGCGGAAGACGCGCATCGCCGATCTCGAGATCGATCACGACTTCCACGAAGTGAACATTTCGGGCAGGCCCGCCGAGCTGACGGCCACCGAGTTCAAGATCCTCGCGCTCCTGGCGGAGAACCCCGGCGAGGTCTTCACACGGTCGCACCTGCTCGACCGCCTCGGGGACGACGGGGAGATCTACGAGCGAACACTGGGACCGGCACATCAACAATCTGCGCAAGAAGATCGAGAAGGACCCGCGCAATCCAGAGTACGTGCTGACCGTCTACGGCACCGGCTACAAGATGCGGCGAAGCTGACTTGTGAAGCGGTTTTGAAGCGCTCTTCGGCAGTTCTTCCGATCCGGGCTCTAGAATCGCGGCATGTCACAGTTATTAGAACGTCATGTCGTGCGCTGTCCCTACCATCTCGCGCAGCGGTTCCTCGCCGATAGCGTCGGACCCAGCGCCCAATCGGAAACGCCGACCAGTCTAGAGCTGACCGCCTCCGGTCCGGGAATCGAGCTGACGAAGCGCGTCGTCGCCACGTTCGGTCCATCGACGGATCCGATGCATTTCGATCAGCCCTGGAAGCTCAATTGGAAACCCGAGGCGGGGCCGTATCCGGAGTTCGATGGCGAACTCACGGTGCGCGCGGACGAAACCTATGAGTCGGCGCTGCTGGAGTTGCGCGGCTCGTATCGGCCGCCGGGCGGCGCCCTCGGCGCGGCGTTCGACTGGGCCGCGGGCTCGCGCATCGCGACGGCTACGGCGCGAGAGCTCCTCGCCCGCCTTGGGAACGATATGGAGGCGCGCTATCAGCGCGACGAAGAAGCTAAGCGGCATTCCAATGCATCGTGAAGCACGAGGACGCCTTAGGGGCGTTCCGGGGGAACGATCATCACGGGGACCGCCGCGCGCCGCACGACGCCTTCGGCCACGCTGCCCATGAGGGCGCGACCCAAACCGCTGCGTCCGTGGGTTCCCATTACGATGAAGCTCGGCTTGATTTCGCCCGCGACCGCCTCGATCTGATCGACGGGCGAGCCCGTCACGACTCGGGCAGACGCGTGCACCGGAGCCCGCACTCGCACGCAGGCATCCTCCGCAACGCGCTGGCCCTCCGATCGAACCTCCTCGAGACAGCCGGGGATGAGCTGCGCCTCGCCGCCGCTCAGCACGGCGACCCGCGCGAGATCGACGACGTTGAGGATCACGAGCTCGGCGTGCGTGTCGGCCGCGAGGGCGGCGGCTACGTCCAGCGCGCGCATCGAGAACTCCGAGCCGTCTACCGGCACTAATATTCGATTGGGCATTATCCGCTCATTATAGCCAGCGTGCGAGGGGCGATCATGAGATTTTATCAGTTGGCATCACGATCCGCCCTTCTCAACGATTTCGTAAAATCTTTCTCACGCGCGTGAGATACTTGCCGCATGAAAAGAATGACATACACCGCTCGCAGTTTCGCTATTGCCGCGGCCCTTGCGAGTTTAGTCTCAGCGGCTTTCGCGGCGGCGTCGCCTGCCATAGGCATCGTCGCCTCGAACTGGAAGTTCACGCCTTCGACGATCCAGCTGCACGTGGGTCAGGCCACGACGTTGCGACTAACGTCGAGCGAAGGCGTTCACGGCCTACAGTCCGATGACCTCGGCATTCCGCTGACGCCGATTGCGCCGGGCTCCGTCAAGAACGTGGTAGTCACGCCGAACAAGGCCGGCAAGTACGTGCTGCACTGCGCGATTATGTGCGGGGCCGGTCATCCCAACATGACGCTAACGGTCAACGTAGTGCCGTAGGGGCGTCCTCTGTCGTGGGGCTACTTGATTCCCAGGACGTCTTGGGCGGACACGGCCGGAACGTTGTTCCCCCACGAGGAGCGTACGAACGTCGCTACGGCGGCGATGTCGCCGGCTGAGAGCTGGCCACGCCAAGAGGGCATGACGTTTCGGCCTTGCAGGATCGTCGTCAACATCTTGGTGGGGTCCGTAATGTTGACGTGCGGGTTTCCCGCGAGTGCCGGACCGATTCCGCCGGTTCCGCCGGCTCCGTGGCAGGCGGCGCAGTTCTTCGCGTACACTGAGGCGCCGACTTGGACCAACACGGGTGCGCCGGCCGCGGCGACTTGTTGCTCCGTGACCGGTGAGGCGCTGTTCCCCCAAGCCGACCGGACGTACGTGGCGACCGTCGCAATATCCGCGTTGGTGAGCTGTCCTTTCCAGGTCGGCATCTGGCCGTTGAAGTCCTGCCGTTGACGACTAAAGGACCGCTGCGGCCATTCACGATCACGGCGATCATCGCGCTTGGATCGGCGGCCGTGACGACGGGGTTTCCCGCAAGCGGCGGAAACGTCGCGGAGCCTTCGCCTGAAGGCTGATGGCAGGCCGAGCACTTCGCAGCAAAGAGCGCGGCGCCGCTCAAAGCTGCCGGCGCGCGGGCGGCTGCAACCTGATCCTCCGAGACTGCGGGCGCGCTGTTTCGCCACGCCGTTCGTACGTACGTGAGGACGGCTGCGATCTGGGCATCCGACAGGTCGTTGCGCCAAGACGGCATGTTGCCGCTGTACTGCTGTCCGTTTACGGTGATCGGACCGGTGCGTCCATCGAGAACCGTCCGAATCAAGCTCGCACTGTCGACGGCATTGACGTCGGGATTGCCCGCGAGCGGCGGATAGGGGCCGCCGCCTAGGCCCGAAGGCTGATGGCAAACGGCACAGTTTACGGTGAAGATCGCCTTGCCATCGAGCGCGGGAGCGCCAATGACCTTGCTGTTCGAATGCGTCAGGATCAAGCCGACGACGGCGATTCCGGCGAGCAGGGTGAACCTTAATATGCTCTTCAAGCGCGGCTCCCAAGCACCAAACAAGCTAACGCCTGATTGCTCGCTCTTCCTTGAGCGAATCTAGCGTCTGCTTAATTTCTTCTTGGCTTTTGCACAAAGCGCCCGCTTTCGTGTGCTATTTTTGTGGCCATGAAGCTCCGCTGGGAACTCTGCATGCTCTCGAGCTGTGCTGCAGTCGCTTTCGGCGCGATCGTGCTTGCCACGGGAAGCCCGGCTCAGTCGATGCCCAACTTCGCGCAAGCATATGCCATTAAGTGTTCGTATTGTCATATCCAAATTCCGGCGCTCAACGCGTACGGGCGTTGGGTTCAGCGAACGGGATTCTCGGGATTGAATCCGCACGTGCTCGAACGCGAATCCCCGGTGTGGGTTGACTATCCCGTAGGCTATTCGGAGCAGACGCCTTCCGCGGGTTCGTGGGACATCGGCTCGCTCGGCGTGCACGCCGACGGCGCGTTCGGAACGCCGAACAGCGAGTGGACGTATCACGTGCAGCAGTGGCTGTGGCAGGGGAGCCAGCCCGGCGGCCTCGACACGGCATGGGTCGCCTACAACAACTTCCTTAACGGCTCGGGCCATATCTTCGCGGGAAAGCTCGAGGTGCCGGCGCCGTCGGAGTTCAGTCAGTGGTTCGACGTTAGCGGCCTCAGCGTCAACTCTCAGGCGGAGATCACCGTCGGCGAACATACCTACGAGCTAGATGCAAATCGCTGGGGGTACAAGTTTGCTTACATTCGAAATTCCCTCGACGCGGAAGTCTCCTACGGGGCCTCCAGCGCAGACCTCAACGGGTTCAACGATTGGGACTGGACGCAGGACAAGACGCTGCAATATAAACTTGCATTCGCGGACCGCAGCAATCCGCTCGAGGTCGGTTATTACGGCGCGCGCGGTTCGTGGCCGTTAACCGAAGGCGGATTCGACCAATATTACAGCAATGGATTTTACGCGCAGCGCGATCCGGTCAACGGCGTGCCCGGCTTCCTCGCGACCTACCAGATGAATCACGACAGCAATCCGGGCATGGGCGCTCCTGCGGCTGGCAGCAACGGAGTTTCGTACGAACTCTACGACAACGATCGGCCAGCGCGCGCTCGTCTCCGTCGGCGAGCAGTTCGACGAACGACGGACTCGGCAATCACACGCAAATCGGCAACATCGATGCCTCGTACCACATCACGCGCTTCATCATGCTCTACGCCGAAGAGGCCCTCGCCGTCGGTCAGAAGCCGACGTGGAACGGGCTCATCTGGTTCGCCTTGCCGACCGGTCCGCTCTGGCCGCCGAACCTCGCACCGCAGTGAGCGCTGTGAGAAGTCCGTGAAATACGGGAAATCGGTTATCGCGGGCTTTTCATTCGACGAGGCCATCGATGCCGCAAAGACGCTGCTGAGCGAGGAGGGATTCGGCGTGCTCTGCGACATCGACGTGGGGAAAACGCTGACCGAAAAAACCGGGACGGCGTTTCGCCGGTACCGCATTCTCGGCGCCTGCAACCCGCACTTCGCCCGCGAGGCGCTCGACGCTGAACCGCACGTCGGGCTGCTGCTTCCCTGCAACGTCGTGATCCAGGAGCGTTCCGGTGAGACGATCGCATTGGCCGTTGACGCCCGCGCACTGCTATCGGTCGTAGACAATCCCAAGCTGCTGGCCGTGGCGGACCAGGTCAACGAGAGTCTCGGTCGCGTGCTGGACGGGCTCGCGCGCGGCACCGCGCAGATGTAACCGCGTTAAATCAGACGCGGTCGGGCACCGAGCAGCGCCCGCGCTTCTCGAAGACATCGATGCGATAGGCGATGCCCGGTCCGCCGGTGCGTGCGACGAACGTCCGCCAGGCGTCGACCGGTGCTCCCGCTGCGGCGGCCACGGTCCGCAGCCGCTCGCCGATGCGCTCTACGGCGTCGAACGCCGCTTCGCCCTGAAGCCTTCGAAACGTCCCGCGAGCGATGACAGACCGCCAGTCGGCGGCGTTCTCCACCCGGTCGACCTCGACGCAGACGTTCGGCTGGGCCACCATATTCTCGATCTTTGCGCCGAGCAGGCTGTAGCCGTAAAACGCCCGGCCGTCATAGGCGTATGTGATCGGCACGATGCACGGCAGGCCCCGACGGTCGACGTAGGCGATCCTGGCAACCGTTCCCGCGTGTATTAGAGACTCGATCGCATTGGGCGTCAGCTCTCCGAACACCCTTCAACGGTAGCGCCGCGGCGAGAAGAACTCGTGAATGCCCAGTTCCCAAAGCCTTCACCGCCGCGATGTATGTTAGGCCCAGCAAGCAATATAGGAGGCAGACAAACATGCAAACACTGACCTTGGGCCTGCAGGAAGACGTGATCGAGCAGCTCGCCTTCGATCCTCGCATCGACTCCGACGACATAGCCGTCGCCGTAAAAGAAGGCGTAGTGACGCTACACGGGCGGGTCGTGAGCTTAAATCAAAAATGGCTCGCCGAAGACATTGTAAAACGCGTGAAGGGCGTGCGCGCCCTCGTCGATGAGCTCATTGTCGATTTGCCGGCGACGCACGTGCGTACCGACACCGACATCGCGATTTCGATCGAGCGGCGTTTCGAGACGAATTCCGATCGTTCCAAGCGGTGTGACATTCGTGGTAAGAGCCGGTCACGTAACTCTCCAAGGTGAAGCAGCGTGGCATTATCAGGCTCAGGAGGCCGCCTTCGAAGCCCGCCGCGTGATCGGGGTCAAAGACGTCTCCAACCAGATCGCGATCAAGGGTGCCGCGGCGGCGGATGCCGCCGAGATCAGGCGGAAGATCCACGCTGCCTTGCAGCGCCTGGCCGACGTCGACGCCAAGAACGTTTACGTCACCGTAAGCGGCAGCCGCGTTAAACTCTCCGGAACGGTGCGCACTTGGGCGGAGCAAGACAATGCGACCCAGGCCGCCTGGAGCGTCGCCGGCGTGACGCACG
This sequence comes from Vulcanimicrobiota bacterium, assembly GCA_963756165.1. Classification (GTDB taxonomy): domain Bacteria; phylum Vulcanimicrobiota; class Vulcanimicrobiia; order Vulcanimicrobiales; family Vulcanimicrobiaceae; genus Cybelea. Next base: position 79,951 of record CAVWMO010000011.1, read on the forward strand.
TCGACAACTTTATCGGCGTCTCTCCGTGGTGAGGAGCAGACGTATGTTCAAGAAGGTGGTAGTCGCGTTGGATGGCTCGCGCTGTGGCGAGGAGGCCCTCGAGATCGCGCTCAAGCTCGCTCGTACGGAGGGCGCCGCGCTGGCGATCTGCTCGGTGATTGACCCAATCATGATTGCCGGCACGGCGCCGCCGAGTCCGGCGATGGATATCGCGATCGGCGACATGGAGCGCTTCGCGAAACAGCTGGTAGCCGGGGCGATCGAGAAAGCCCGCGAGCGGGGCGTTGTCGCGAGCGGCGAGACGCGCTGCGGCGCGCCTGCATTCGAGATCGTTGCCTACGCCGAAAGCGAGGGCGCGGACGCGATCGTCATGGGGACGCACGGCCGCGGCGGACTCCAGCACTTCCTCATGGGCAGCGTAGCTGAAACCGTGCTGCGCGAGGCGAAGGTTCCCGTTATCGTGGTGCGCGAGCGGGAGCGGGAACAGATTCCCGTTCACTCATAAACGGTTCGTTCGACGTCGCAGCGGAGCGGCTAGCCCTCCTCCTCGGGCTGTCGCTCTTCTTCGGGTTCGCCTTCGAAGGGTTCTACATCGAGCAGATGCCGCAGCGCCCGGGCGGCGTTCGCACATTTCCGCTGCTCGCGCTCGCGGGCGGCGGCCTCTTCCTGCTCGAGCCGCGCTATGGTGCCGCCTTCATCGCCGGACTCCTCGTCGTCGGCTCGTGGATCTACGCGTACGTGCGCCGCGAGCTCAAAGGCGAGCGGCCCGAGGGCATGTTCATGGTGCCGGTCTGCAACCTGCTGGCCTACGCGCTCGGCCCGATCGCTCTGACGCAGCCGCTCTGGGTCGGCGTAACCGTCACGGTCGCCGCGGTGCTGCTCCTGGGTGGGCGGCGCACTCTGCACGATTGGGCGCACCGCGTATCAGGCCAAGAGGTGATGACCGCCGCGCAGTTCCTGATCCTCGTCGGCGTCGTCTTGCCGCTGCTCGCCGGCAAGCCCGCGATTCCGTACACTACCGTAACGCCGTTCGGCGTCTGGCTCGCGGTCGTCGCGGTGTCGTCGATCTCCTACGCGAGCTATCTGCTGCAGCGCTACGTCTTCCCCGGGCGCACGACGTTCCTAATGGCGATCCTGGGCGGCCTTTATTCCTCGACGGCGACGACAGTCGTGTTGTCGCGCCGAGCGCACGACGAAGGGATGACGCGCGAGCTGCAGGGCGGCATCGTCGTGGCGACCGCGATGATGTATCTACGAATACTCCTCGTCTGTTTTCTCTTCAACGAGAGCCTCGGCCGGATGCTCGTCGTTCCCCTCGTCGGTCTCGCGATCGTCAGCGGCGTTGTGGCGGTGGTGTGCGCGCGCCTCGGCACGCACTCGCCGGCGAAATCGGAGCCCACGAACCCGCTCCAGATCTGGACGGCGCTCGTCTTCGCGGTACTCTTCATCGTGATCTCGATGCTGACGACCTACGTGAAGAGCCACCTGGGCAACTCCGGCGTCTACGGGCTCGCGGCCATCGTCGGCGTGACGGACATCGATCCGTTCGTCTTGAGCTTGGCGCAGGGCGGCGCGAACGGAGTCGGGCTCGCGACGGCGGCGACGGCGATCGTGATCGCGACATCGTCCAACAACGTGCTGAAGGCCGTTTATGCCGTCGTGTTCTCGCGCAAGCGCGAGAGCTGGCTGCCGGCGGCAATTCTCGCGGCGATCGCGCTGCTCGGCGTCGCCGCCGCCGCGCTGTTGCCGCGATGATCGAGTCGCTCACCGTTCGCCGCGCTGTACCGGCCGATCTCGAAGCGATCCGGCGCATCTACAACGAGGGCATCGAGGACCGCGTTGCGACGCTGGACGTCGAGCCGAAATCGCCGGATGATATCGCGGCCTGGTGGCGCGAGCACGACGGAAAGCACGCGGTCCTCGTCGCGACCAAATCGGAAACGATCGTCGGCTGGGCGGCTTTGAATCGTTTCTCGCAGCGCTGTGCGCATTCGGCGATAGCGGATCTCTCGGTCTACGTCGCGCGCGCGCAGCGCGGATGCGGCATCGGTGCGGCGCTGCTGCGCCGGCTCCAAGGCGAGGCGCGAGCCGGCGGCTTTCGCAAGATCGTGCTGCACGCGCTCGACTCCAACGAGGACGGCAAGCGGCTTTACCGCAAGTGCGGTTTTCGCGAGGTCGGCGTGTTCGAGCAGCACGGCGTCATCGACGGAGGCTTCGCCGACGTCGTAGCTATGGAGAAGCTGCTCTAGCGCGGCGAGATCCTTCGAGCGCCGTGCGCACGATCTCCAAAATACTGCTGTAACGAGCCTCCCACCCGAGCTCGTCTCGCGCGAGGTCCGCGTTCGCGACGAGGATCGCGGGATCTCCGGGGCGTCTAGCCGCAAAGCGGCAGCGCAGCTCCGCGCCCGTTGCCGCGCGCACGGCCGTGACGACGTCCAAGACCGAGGCACCGCGGCCGATGCCGAGATTCGCGCGCAGCGACGCGCCGCCGGCTCGAAGGCGATCCACGGCTCGCACGTGAGCGTCTGCGAGATCGTCCACGTGAACGTAGTCGCGAATGCACGTGCCGTCCGGCGTCGCATAGTCGCGACCGAATACATCGAGGGTCCCCGAGCCGAGAGCCGCGGCGATCGCGAGCGGGATGAGGTGCGTCTCGGGATCGTGCTGCTCGTACAGCGCGTGTCTCTCGCTGGCTCCGGCGGCATTGAAGTAGCGCAGCAACACCGAACGCAGCTCGTAAGCGGAATCGTAATCGTTCAAGATCTGCTCGATCACGAGCTTGCTGCGGCCGTAGGGGTTGAGCGGAACCTGAGGCGTGTTCTCGGAGATCGAACGGCCCGACGGCGTCTCGCCGTACGTGGCGCAGGACGACGAAAAAACGAATTGCCGCACGCCCGCGCGGCGCACGGCTCGCAGCAAGGCGATCGTCTTGGCGACGTTGTTCTCGTAGTAGAGCGCGGGGTCGGCAACCGATTCGGCGACGTAGGCAAATGCCGCGAAGTGCACGACGACGTCGACGCCGCAGTCGCGGCAGACCCGCTCGACGAGCGGTTCGTCGGCGATGTCGCCGCAGACGAGCCGGCTCGCCGGAACGAAGCCCGCGCGGCCGCGCGAAAGGTCGTCGAGCACGGCGTAACTGCGCTTTTCGTCCTCGAGCCTCGCGACGAAGTGCGAGCCGACGTAGCCGGCTCCGCCCGTGACCAGGATTGCGCCCGCGTTCGTCAAGCGGCCCGCGCCGCGGCCGCGGCCTTCTCCAGCAGCGACGGCAGCACGCGCCGCGCATCGAAATACTCTTCCGCGACGGCGCGTGCGGCACGGCAATGCTCGTCGTAGTCGCGTGCGACTCGCTCGATCCCGGCGCGCGCGTCCTGCGGCGAACGAAACGCGATGACGCCCTTGCCCGCGTGCAGCCAGCGCGAAAAGCCGGTCTCCTGGGTGACGACGGGGCGTCCGCTGGCGAGATACTCGGCGCTGCGATCGCTGAACCAGCCGCTGGAGGTCGCGACGTAACCCTGTTTCGCCACGCTGAACTCCGCCATGCAGCCCTGAATGAAGCGCTGGTAGACCCACGGATCCAAAGATAACTCGTGCGGATCGCGCACGATCCAGCCGTTTTCCGAAAGTCGTGCACGCGGCGCGGTCGAACCGCCCTAGCGCCAACTCGAGACGCGAATCGACTTGCGCGGGCAGATCGAAGAAGGGCGCGAACGACAGCGACTTCATCCCGTACTCGCGGCCCTCGTGATGCAGCGCCGGGTAGCTCTCCCACTGCATCATCGTGGAGAAATTTCCGTCGCGCGGCCCCGGAGTGACGGGCCACGCCTCGAGCACGATGGGCTGCCGCGTCGGACGCCAGTCGAGTCCGTCCGACGGAATCGTGCAGTCCGGCAAGCCGACGTTTTCCCCGAACGTCGCGAACGCGTTGTGCAGCGACGCCAGCCGCAGGGCGCGGGAGTCGACCAGGTGGCGCACCTGAGTGAATGCGGGATCGGTGTCGATCAGCACGCGCAGCGGCACCTGCAGGAGCCACTCACGCAATGGGTTGACCCCCGAAACGTTCAAGCACACGTCGGCGGTGCGGCACAGCTCCAACGCCCGGCCCGCCGACGGGCCGTGCCAGGTCGCAGTATGCGCGTCGTAATACGCCCAGCGATCCTTCAAGCCCACGCGCTCGAACGCGGACGCGGCGAACGTCAGGCCGTAGGCCGGATCGGCGGTCATCTCGTGCCTCGCCGGATCGTAGCAGGATTCGAAGTCGTCGCTGTCCTCGAGAAAGTACACGTCGTGACCGAGGCGCTCGAGCCCCAGCACGTACTGCAGGTGATGCCACGCGTGCCCTCCGAGCGGACCGCGCACGATATAACCCAGCACGAGGACGCGCACTTATGCGCCTGACGCCCCCATGTAATCGACCATCTCGCCTAGGACTCGATCGCTGTCGAAATGCTCCCGCGCGATCTCGCGCGCCGCCTTGGCGTGCGTTTCCGGATCGGACTCCACGCTCCGCAGCGCATCCACCGCCGATTCCTCGTCGTGAAACGCGATCAGCCCGCGGCCGTTCGGTAAGGAACGCGACCACGTCGTGTCCTGCGTTATCACGGGACGGCCCGATGCGAGGTAGCAGGTCGAGCGGCAGGAGAACCACCCGGTGTTCGCCTTGACGTAGGTCTGCTTGGCGACGGAGAATTCGCCGCGCGAGCGGGCGATGAAGTCTTGATACGCGCGCGCATCTCCCGCACACACGGCGGAGTCGTGCACGGTCCAACCGGCCGCACGAACCTCGTCGAAGGGAAACGGACACTCCGGCGCGTGGCTGACCGCGAGACCGACCGAGATCTCGGGGACTCTCCGAGGCACGCCCAAAAAGCGCATGAACTCGGCGTCTTTCTGCCCCCACCGCTCGTGCTCGAATTCGATCGGCGGAACGACGCTCCAGTTCATCACCGTCGAGTAGCCGTACGACCCGTTTGCGGGCGGCTCGCTAGCAGGCCACAGTTTCATCACGACGGGCGGACGCGTCGGATGCCAGTGCAGGCCGAGCGTCGGAATACGGCACGACGGGCTCCCGACGCTCGCGCCCAGCGTAAAGTGGTGCGTGTGGTCGTCGACCAGCTCGCGCATGCCGGTGGGGACCGTCCGATGAGGACAACCCACGGAGGTATTGCATCTGCGTAAACATCGGGTCGGTGTCGACGAGCGCACGTACGGGGATCGCCGCATACTCCTCGCGCAATATCGCCGAACACGATACGTTGAGAAACACGTCCGCCGTGCGGCAAAAATCCGCCAGCTCCGCCTTTGATAGCCCGAAGCATTCCCCGGAGAGCGCGTCGCGGTACGCCCACCGCTCGCGCAGCCCGAACTGCTCCATAGCCGACGCGAGGTACGCAAGGGTCGAGTCGGCCCCGGCGTCGGCGCTCTGATAGACCGGCCACGAACCGGTGTCCTCGAGATAGACGGCGTCCCACCCCAAGGCCGCAAAGCCGAGCACGTACTGCGCGTAGTCCCACGCGACCCCGCCGAACGGGAAGAGGCCCATGAAGCCGGTAACGACGACTCGCGGCTTAAGCAACCTCCCGCACCCACAGGCTTCCGTCGCGCAGCTCCAAGCGCACGTTGCAGCGCTCCAGCGTCGTCGGCCGGTGCGCGATCATGAAGACGGTGCGATCGACCATCAGGCGCTCCATCGCATCGACGATGGCGGCCTCGGTTGCGAGATCGAGCGCGCTCGTCGGCTCGTCGAGCAGAACGATCGGGGCATCCTTCAAGAACGCGCGGGCGATCGACACGCGCTGGCGCTCGCCGCCGGAGAGCCGCATGCCGCGCTCGCCGACCTCCGTGCCGTAACCGTCCGGCAAGGCCACGATGAAGTCGTGAGCGTTCGCCTGACGCGCGGCATCCACGATCTCTTCGTCGCTCGCTTCCGGTCTGCCGTACGCAATGTTCTCGCGGATGCTGCTCGAGAACAGCATCGTGTCCTGCAACACGATCGCGAACTGGCTGCGGAGATCGGCTAGATTATAGTCGCGCAGGTCGACGCCGTCGAGCAAGATGGCCCCCGCGGTCGGGTCGTAAAAGCGCGTCAGCAGGCTCACGAAGGTCGTCTTGCCGGCACCGGTCCTGCCTTGAATGCCGACCCGGCTGCCGGGATCGATGTCGAGCCGTATGCGGCGCAAGACGTCGTGCCCGGGTTCGTACGCGAACGAGACGTCGTCGAACACGAATGCGCCTCGGGCCCGCTCGAGCCGGCGCGCGTGGGGCTTTTCGCGCACCTCGGGCAATTCGTCTAAGAGGGCGAACGCGCGGCCGGCGCTGGCGAGCCCGCTTTGCAGGTCGCCGATCTTTTTGCTGATGGTCTTCAGCGGCAGATAGACTTGCGCCTGATACGCGAGGATCATAAGCAGCTCGCCCGTCGAGAGATGCCCGCCTTTGACTTGGACGACGCCGAGGAACAGCACCGCGGCGGTCCCCGCCGCCACGGTCGTACCGATCGCGAGATCGAATTTGGATTGCAGCCAGGCGATGTCGAGCTGTCCCCACAGGCGCCGGCTCGCGCGAGTGAGGAAACGACGCTGCTCGTGCTCCTCCTGCCCGAACGACTTGACGACGCGCCCGGCCGACAGAGCCTCCTGGACGACCGACATCGCGGAGCTCTCGATGTCCTTGACTTCGTACCAGCGGCCGCGTAGGCGCCGCCCGAAGCGGCCCGTGATGAAGTACAGGATCGGGCAGACGACGAGCGAGACGAGTGCCAGCTCCCAGTTCAGCCACGCCGTGACGATCACCACGGAGACGGCCGTCATCAGCGCGCTCAGCATCGGGATCATGCCGTCGATCAGCACGTGCTGGAAGCACTCCGCGTCGTACTGGATTCGAAAGACGGAATCGGTCGTGCCCGTCCGGTCGTGATAGGAGAGCGACAAGCGCTGCGCGTGGCGGAACAGGGCCGCGCGGAAGTCGAGCACGAGCCGCTCGCCCAGGTACGTCGACGCGAGCCAGACGGCCATGCCCTGCGCGTAGAGCAACAGCGTGATCACCACGAGCAGCAGCGCCATCGCCGCCAGCACGACGTATGGGCTGCTGCCGATCCAGCGCAGCGACGCGTCGAGGAGCGACGGCAGCGGCTTCGATCCGATCACGCTGTCCACGACGACCTTCAGCGGAAACGGCGTCAACAGCGTGAGCGGCACCACCGCCAGGCTCACGACGAACGTGCCGGCGACTTTGAGCCAGTAGGGCCGCGCGAATTCGACGATGCGGGCGAAAACGCGGCGGTCCGCGCTCGGATGCATGCTCACGACGGCACCCTCGCGCCGACGATCTCCTCCGCGACGCGGCGGGCGTCGAATAGCTCCGCCAACTCGCGCGCCGCACGCGCGTGCTTGGGATAGTCGGCGACGACCTCGTCCAGGTCGGCGGCCGCCTCTTCGAGCGTCGAGAACCTGAAGAGGCCGAGGCCGTTCGGGAGCAGCCGGCTCGGGCCCGTATCCTCGACTACCGCCGGCCGCCCCGTCGCGAGATAGCACAGCGTCCGATCGCTAATCCACGCGTTGTGAAACTTCATGCACGAGGTTTTGGCGCAACTGAACTCACCGCGCGAGCGCTGGATATACCTCTGGTACGTCTGCGGCGTTCCCGCGACTTCGAACGAGTGCCGTACGCTCCAGCCGCGTTCGATGAGAAATCGCCGATCCGCGTCGTCGGACTCGCTCTCCCGATCCAGCATCAACGCGAGTTCGAGCGGCACGCGAGTGCGCTGGGGCAACTCCGCAAACCGCAGGAATGCCGCCCGCTTGTTGTTGTCGATGATCTCGCCGTCGTCCACGACCCACTCGTGGCCCCACCAGCTCGACACGGTGGTGAACGGGGCGTCCGCCGCTGCCGGAACGGGATGCCAAAGGTCGAGGCTCACGGCGGGGCGGATCGGAATCCACGTCAGGCCGCAATCGGGGAAGGCCGCACCGGGGCTGCCGACGGTCTCGCCGGTAGTAAAATACTGGTCGTGCGCGTGAACCGACAGAAGGCCGGTGCTGATCCAATATTGCAGGAGTCCCGGATCGATGTCGACGAGAGCGGTCCGGCGAAACTCGCCCAGCACCCACGCCTGTATTTTCTGATGGAAATTCAAAAGGAGGTCGGTGCCGCGGAAGATTTCCCGGGCGCGTTCTCCCGAGAGATTCAAGAATTCTCCGCTCGCGGTGTAGAGGATGAGACGCTCGCCCAGGCCGTAGCGATCGATCCATTCGCGAAAGGCGGCGATCCGCGCCGCATCCAGGCCCGCGTCGCCCAACGTCCGGAACTCCTCCATCCACCAGACGTCGCAGCCGATGTCCCGCAGGCCCTGAACGTACTGCATGTAAACCCAGAAGTGCCCGCCGCCTTCCGGATAGTTCACCACGTTGTGGGCAGAAACGACGACCCTCATTGAGTTCGCGCGCCGTGGTCATAGTCGGTATGCATCGGAGCGGTACGAGCGCGGTTGCCCGCGGGCTCGCGGCCCTGTCCGTCTACCTCGGCGAGAACTTCTTCGACGTTGCGCCGGACAATCCAACCGGCTACTGGGAAAACAAAACGATCGTCGAGATCAACCAACGCGTTCTCGAAGAGCTGCGGCTGCGCTGGGACGACACGCCGCTGATCGGCGCCGAGCGATTCGAACACCACCGGATTCGGCTGCAGCGCATCAAGGCGGTGCGTTATCTGAACGAGGCCTTCGCCGGCCGTCCGCTGTGGGGCTTCAAGGACCCGCGCACGATCCGGCTGCTGCCGTTCTGGCGTGCGGCGCTGCGCGAGCGCGACGCCGACGACGCTTACGTGATCGCAATTCGGCACCCGGGCAGCGTCGCTGCGTCGCTGTTCCGCAGGCAAGAGATCGCAGCGCCGAAGGCGCAGCGCCTGTGGCTCGTGCATATGGTGCCGTTTCTCCACGAGCTCGAGACCAGGCCGTTCGTCGTCGTAGACTACGATCTGCTCGCGCGCCATCCGCAAGCTCAGCTCGAGCGGATCGGCCGGAGCCTCGACTTGCCGCTCGACGATGCCGTCGCGCGAGAGCTCGATCGCTTCGCCGGAGACTTCTTCGACGATAGCCTGCGCCACAGCGTCTTCTCGACGAACGACTTCGACGCTACCACCGACATTGCGCGGCTGACGCAGCAAGCATACCTCCTGCTCCACGATCTCGCGACGGATCGGAACGCCGGCACCGAGCGGTTCTGGCCGGCCTGGAAGCAGGTCCGGCGCGACCTCGAGGCGCTCCTTCACGACGCATGAGCCACGGCGTATACGTCGCCGAAGTCGATCAGCCGCACGTCGTGCGCGCGGAGAAATTCGCGTAAGCGGGGATCGGAGAGCGTCTGCAGCTCGAGCTCGCGCTCGCCGTCATAGGGCGAGGTGAAATCGTCACCGGTATAACCGGGATGACAGCTCAGCTCCAAGACGCCGCCGCCCAACTCGATTTCGAGCATGCGCAATAGGTTGTCGATGCCGATCTGCTCGGGATGCGGCTCACCGTCCCATTGGCCGTAGAAGCTCGAGAAGTAGCGCGCCGGCGAGTGCTCCCGCAGCGGCAGCTCGTAACGTAGCGCGAATTCCTTGAAGATCGGAGCGAGCCGCGGATCGCGATGCACGTTTTGGTGCGCGTCGAGGTGCGTCGGCAAGTGGCCGAACCACGACGAGAAGACGTCGATCTGCGTCTGGATCGCTTGGGCGCAAAGACTCGGCGTCGTAGAAGTCGATGAGCTCGGTGCCCTCCTCGTCGGTGAGCGTCGCATGGAGCCCTACGCCCAGACACGGCGCTCGGCGCGCCGTCCGCACGGCGTCGGCTGCCGCCGGCATCGTCGTCATCAGGCTCGTGCTCGTTACCACGCCGAGCTCGTGGAGCTCGAGGATCGCGCGATTGATTCCGCGGCTCGCCCCGAAGTCGTCAGCGTTGACGATCAAGTATTTCACGAAGTCTCCCGATCGCGCGGTCGATGCGAGTCATCGCCGCGGCGCATTCTTGGACGGTGCGAAGTGCGATTGCCAGTGCGGACAGGCCGAGTATCGCGCACGCCGCCCACGCGCCGCCGTGCCCTGCACCGATGGCGAGCCCGGACAAGACGAGGACGACGGCGATAGCTCCGACGGAAAGGCGCGGCCGCTCGCGCACTCGTACGAGTTGTTTGCCGGCGTCGTGCTCCTCCACGAGCATCCGCGCGCGCGCCGAGCCGAGCGTGCCGGAACGAACCTCGAGATCCCAGGCGTCGTAGTCGCCGCCGCGCAGCGTGACGGCGCCGCCCTCGCGCAGGACGGTTTCGAGCCCCTCGAGCAGCGACGGGCCGCTGCGCCAGTGCTCGTTCCAAATCGTATGGCCGCGCGGCCACGCTCTCCACAACGCGAAGGTCACCGGAGAACGCCATAGCGTGAGCCCGTACTGCATCCTGCCTTGAAGGCGCGCGAGCGGCTGGACGAGATGCAGGAACGCCACGAGGCTCCTGCGGCGAAGCGCGTCCGGCGCGGAGTCCGGACGCGTCTCGAACACGGCTCTGCCCGCCCCCAGCGCAGCTTGCACGACCGGCAGCAGCGTTGCGGCCGCGAGCACCGGGAGCGTCCACAACAGCGGCGCCCACAACGCGCCGAGCAGCGACAAGCCGGCGAGCGCGAGGATCGCCAAGTACCACTCGGGCATCAGCGGCAGCGAGGCGAAGACGTTGGGCGCCGATCGTTCGAGCGACTGATACGGCGCGCTGCCCCACAACCCGTGATAGATTCGCTGCGGGCGAAGGCCGAGCGCTTGCGGCACGCCCTTTGCATAGATGCGCCCGCCCCACGTGGGATGCCCGAATTCGTTATATTTTTCGGGCCACTTCTTCTCGAGCAACGCTTCGGCGCGCCCGTAACCGCGCTGCTGCTTCCAATACGAGCGCAGCGTCGTTCGGCGATGGTGCCACACCATCGCTCCGGGGCTGAAGCCGAGGGCCCAGCCGCGCGCCTGAAGGCGCCAGCACATGTCGACGTCGTCGCCCGCGATGCGCAGCGCCGGATCGAATCCCCCGGTGGCCGCGAGGCTCTCGCGGCGGAACGCCATGTTGCAGCCCGGGATGTGCTCGGCCTCGCGATCGGAGAGCAACACGTGCGCCGGGCCGCCGGGCGCGTTATCGAAGCACTCGGCGACGCGGCCGAGTCCGGGCGGCGCGAGATTCGGACCGCCGATTCCAACGAACGCCGCATCGCGAAACGCGGCGGCGAGATATTGCAGCCAATCGGGATCGGGGAACGCGTCGCTGTCGAGGTAGGCGACGATCTCACCCTCGGCGGCCTCGAGTCCGGTGTTGCGCGCGTTGCTCAAGCCGCGGTTCGGCGTGGTGATGAGACGCACGGGATAACGCGCCGCAATCGCGCCGGTGGCATCCGTCGACCCGTCGTTGACGAGGATGACCTCGAAGTTCGGATACTCGACCGCACGCAGGCCATCGAGACATTGCGCGATCGTATCCTGCGCGTTGAACGCGCAGACGACGACGGACACGCGCGGCCAACGCTCGCCGGCCCGATACGGTACGGCCGAAAACGCTTCCCGAACTGCGGCCAATGCCGGTTTCGGCGTGCGGTCGCGCCGGGTCAGCCCGAAGTCCCAGTCTTCGATCGGGTAGCCCCCGCGATGCCACTCGTCGGTCCACGCGAACGCGAACGCGCCCGCGCAGCCGGATTCGAAGATGCTGCCCAGCTGCCGATCGAGGACGACCGCCTGCGCCCTCTCGCCGTGCCGGCGGCTGTCGAGACCTACCTCCGCCATGACGAGCGGACGATCTCCGGCGATGTGCTGCAGGCGTGCGAGGTACGCCTCGAAGCGCTGCTGCGTCTCTAGATAGACGTTGAACGCGACGAGGTCGAGGAACGGGAGCTCCAAGTATTCGGTCGTGGGATAGTTCACGTACGTGACGAGGGCGCCCGCGTCTTCCGCCTTGACGGCGCGATACAGTCGCTCGACGAATCGCTCGACCCGGCGTGGGCCAAGCCAGCGCACGACCGGTCCTGGAATCTCGTTGCCGACGGCATAACACAGGATGGCCGGGTGTCCCGCGCACTCGCGCACGTACTCTCGCACGCGACGCTCGATGCGCGTCGGCAGACGAGTGTCGTCGAGAAACGCGACGTGCTGCTCCCACGGGATTCCGACCATGACGCGCAGCCCGTAGCGGGATGCCGCATCGAGCAGCCAACGAGGCGGGACGGTATACGTTCGCACGGCGTTGAGCCCGTTGCGCGACATCAGGGCGAAGTCGCCGTCCACGGTGGCCGGATCGAAGCGCTCGCGTCCCTCTTGGTCGAGCGCGAACGTCCCGTACGTCGTCCCGCGCACGTAGAACTTCGCGTCGGCCGCAAACAGGAATTTGCCGCGCGACGCCACCCGTTCCGACGGATCGGCGGCGGGAAGCGCGCTACCGAGGAAGTTGGCGGTGTTCATCGGCGGCCGCCCGCCGCTGCCTCCCCTTCGGCATCGGGTGATGCCGTGAGCCCGACGCCGCGATAGCGCACGCCGCTGCGCGCGAGCTCCTCGCCATCGAGAAGGTTGCGGCCGTCCACGACGACGCGACGGCGCAGACTCGCGGCCAGCGCGCTCGGCTCGATGTCGCAGAACTCTGGCCATTCGGTTAACACGAGCAATGCGTCGGCGCGCGCGGCGTCCATCGCCGTGTTCGCGAGAACCGCGCGGCCGGGCAGCTCTGCGCGATCGATAGCCGGATCGTAGGCGATCGCGGTCGCGCCGCGCAGATCGAGATCGGCGAGAATCCGCAGCGCGAGCGAGCTCCGCAGGTCGTCGGTTCCGGCCTTGAACGTCAGGCCCCATACCCCGATGCGCAGCCCGCGCAGCACGCCGAGCTCCTCTTCCAGCATGTCGACGATCTTACGCGGCTGAATCTCGTTGACGCGCAGCGTTGCCCGCAGGAGCTGCGAAGGAGATCCGTTGCGCCGCGCGACGTGTTCGAGGCTCAGAACGTCCTTCTCGAAGCAGGGGCCTCCGAACCCGATGCCGGGGGTCAGGTACGCCTCGCCGATTCGCCGATCGTATCCGATGCCGCGAAGCACGGCGCGGGCATCGGCGTCCATCGTTCCGCATAGATTCGCGATCTCGTTTGCGAAGCTGATCTTCAGCGCCAAGAATGCGTTCGAGGCGCCCTTGATGAGCTCGGCGTCGCGCCGCGTCGCTAGCATGACAGGGGCGTCGATGCCGTTCAGCAGCTCGGCGTATGCGGCGGCGGCCGCACCCGACTCGGCGCCGACGATCGTGCGATCGGGATGCAGAAAGTCATAGACGGCGTTTCCCTCGCGCAGGAACTCCGGGCAGTACAACAGCTCGAGCCCATCGGGTAGACGCTCGGCCATGCGGTCCGACGTCCCGGGTGGAACGGTCGAACGCAGCACGATCACGGTCGACCGGCGCGTCACCGTTCGGCTCAACTCGTCGATCACTAGGTCAAGGGCCGAGATATCGGCGGAGCCGTCCTCGCGCGACGGCGTGCCTACCGAGATAATAATGAAGGCTGCGTCGCGGATCGCGCTCGACAGATCCGAAGCGAATTCGAGCCGCTCGCGCAAGAGATGTCTCCGCAGAAGACCGGCGAGACCATTTTCCCGGTAAGGCGGAACGCCGTCGCGCAACAAACGGATGCGCTCGGCATTCGTATCGAAACCCACGACATCACAGCCGAGCTCCGCGAACCCGACCGCATTGGCGGTTCCTACGTAGCCGGTCCCGATGATCGCTATTTTGCGAGGACTAATCGTGCGCAAGAACGTCGTATGAGCCTTATATATAAAAGCGTGAGTTCGCGCCCAGCATATCCAACCCCGATGCGCGGCGACACCTACGGGACTCCTACAGTTACTCACACACTTCGGGCGCTTCGAGCGTGTGGTAGTCTGCATTTATTCATGAAGTAGCATAACGAGCGTCCGCGAGGCCGAGCGCCAGAACCGGAGAAGCTTAGAGTCTCATGAACGTCATCGTCACCGGCGCGGCCGGATTCGTCGCCTCGCACGTCGTCGACGCCCTGCTGGCGCGAGGAGACGCCGTCCATGCGATCGACAACTACGTTACCGGTCCACCGTCGAACCTGGACGACGCGTCGAGGCACAGGAAGTTCTCGTTGCTCGAGGCCGACGTCGCGCGCGATTCGGAGAAAATATTGGGCTGGTTGCAGGAGCAGGGCGCGCGCTACGACCTGATTCTGCACATGGCATCGCCCGCCAGCCCGGTAGACTACAAACGGCTTCCTGTCGAGACGCTTGCCGTCAACGGTTACGGAACGGATTTCTGCTGCCGCCTCGCGGCCCAATTTAGGGCGCGGCTGCTCTATACGTCCACGTCAGAAGTCTATGGCGACCCGTTGGAACACCCGCAGCGCGAGACGTACTGGGGAAACGTCAATCCGAACGGCTCGCGATCCTGCTACGACGAAGGCAAGCGCTTCGGCGAAGCGATGATCATGGCGCACGTACGATCTGCGGCCATCGACGCTAGGATCGTTAAAATTTTCAATACGTATGGGCCTCGGATGCGTATCGGCGATGGCCGCGTGGTGCCGAATTTCATCTCACAGGCGCTTGCGAATCGTCCGCTGACAATCTACGGCGACGGCAAGCAGACGCGATCGTTTTGTTACGTCGACGACATGGTCCGCGGCATTCTGCTCGCCGCTACCAGCGACGCCGCGCGCGGCCGCGTCATCAATCTCGGCAATCCGAGCGAGATCACGATCGCGACCTTCGCGGCTGCGGTCGCGGAATCTGCCGGAGTCTCGTACACGATCGAGGCATGCGAGCCGACCGAGGACGATCCGACGAGGCGGTGCCCGGACATATCGCTCGCCCAAAACCTCCTGGGCTGGAGCCCGGAGGTCGAACTGGCGGAGGGTCTGCGCCGGACGATCGCCTCGTTCAAATCGACGGAGCCCTTCGCCGACGTCATCGCTATGGAAAAACTGCTCTAGACTCTACCTCTTGGGTGGCGTCGCAGAAAAGACGAGCAATCCGGTTGCATTGTTGGACGGCCACGGATGCAAGTTGTTGTCGTCGTCCTGCTCCACTGCCGTGCTGTCCTGTAAGCTGAACTTCACGCACCGCGCATTTGCCGGGCACGTTGGAAGCGCCCGCTGCTTGTTCTGCGAGTCGCACGTCACGTGTGCGGTGGTTTGATTCGTAGGACAAGCCGGGGGAGGCGAGGTTAGATAATATACCTCGACGAATTTGCATTTGCCATTCGAAAGGCAGCCGTTCGCGAGTGCGCCGACGGTGCCGCCGGATTTGGTCGTTAGGTCGAACCCGACAGGGTTTCCGTCTCTGACTCCGCCGCCGCCGCCACCGTCAGTGCGAGCACATGCGACGATCGCCATCGCGAGAAGAAGGCCGAATGCCAGCTTGAGCACGGATAGATTTCGCATCCGTTCCTTTTTAGAGCTTAGCAAGTTAGGCCCTCCTGGCTTACCCTGGGGCGAAAGCAGGTGGGGTAGCCATACGCTCGTAAGCTTCCGACAAACCCTCAGCTATTCGTGAGGTGATCGCATGCGCGTAGATGCAGTAACGGTAGGCTCGTGGACCGGCTTCGCCATTATAGGCGTTCTCATCGGACTGTTGGTCCATCAGTGCCCTCCGGACGGCAATCCCGTCGGATTCCACGCCGACGGAAAGATACTGATCACTGGTGGCTCGTTTAGCGTAAGCTCGTGCACCAAAAAGACATGCACCCTAACTTTCGATGTTAGAACGAACGAGACGACCGCCGCCGCAGCTTCGCCGTGTCCCGCTCCGAGCAACTGCTTCCACTATAAAGACGACGGTACGGACAAACTAAACGTGTCGGTGACGGACAAGGGTGGAACGCGACGGTACAAGGACTTCGTTGACGGAACGGTCGAGGTGGAGCAGTAGCGGTTCTTACCTGGTATCCCACCCTTCGGGATTGACCGGGTAGCCCAGCATGTTGCGCGCGAAGCCCGTGACGCGCGGCCCTTCTAAGTCGAAGTAGCGCGGATAGTCGAGCGGGATCACGGGCAGCTGATCGTAGACGATGCGCTGCATCGCGACGAAATCGCGCGCGCGCTGCCGGTCGTCGGGCGTGACGGCCTGATCGCGGAACAGGGCCTCGAAGCGGGGATCGCAGAAACGCTGCACGTTGCTGCCGTTGGGTCCGATCTGATCGCAGGCGAAGACGACGCTTTGCTCCGGGTCGGCGCCGCCTATCCATGAAAGCGGCGACATGTTGAAGCGACCGCTGCGCAGCGGCCCTTCGAGCGCGTTGAACGTGCTCGGCGGAAACGACTTGATCGTCGCGCGGATGCCCACCGCTGCGAGCTGGCGCTGAACGATCGCCGACAGGCCGGCGCCGTTGCCGAGTTCCTCGCGCGCGAGGAGGAGGTCGAGCGGCACGCCGTTCTTCTCGCGAACGCCCTGCTGTAGGCGCCATCCCGCGCGATCCAGATCTGCCGCGGCCTCCGCATCGTCGTGCTTTATCGACGGCAACGCCGCGTCGCTCCACGGAAATACTGGTGGCAGAAATGCCGCGGCATCCTTGTAGAGCCCGTGGTACACTCGCTCGAGCACGGGGACGTCCAGCGCGAGCGCGATTGCGCGCCGCACGGCGAGCTCGTCCGTCGGCGCGGCGGCGGTCTGCAGGCCGAAATACTCCATCCCGTTGATCGCCGTCGAAACGACGCGCACGCCGTCCGACTTCGCCGCCACCGCCTGCGGCGGCTCGACGCGCCCGACGTCCAGCTCGCCGGTGCGCACGCCGATCAGGACCGCATTGAACGTCGGCGTCATGCGCAGCTCGATGCGCGACAGGCGAGGGCGCGGCGAGAAGTACGGGTTCGGTTCGAGGACGACGTGTTCGCCGCGGCGCCACTCCGTCACGCGGAACGGCCCGGTGCCAAACGCGTGCTCTTCCCACGACGCGCCCTGCAGCGCCGTGCCGGTAAACGCGTGCGCGGGAAGGATGCCGAAGGCGAAGTCCGACTGCGCGAAGAGCTCGCGCACCGCCGCGTTCCACGGCGCCCGCATGCGCACGACAACCGTGTGCGCGTCGGGCGCGGTCAGCGCGGTAACTCGGCGGTAGGCGTCCCCGCTGAGCACAGGGTTGCGCGGATCCTCGATCGCGCGAAACGTGAACGCGACGTCGGCCGACGTCAGCGGCCGTGCGTCGGCGAAGCGCACGTCGCGGCGCAGGTGATACACGATCGTCCGCCCGTCGGGTGAGATGTCGCCGTTGGCCCGCGAGGGCACCCGCGTGACGAGGACCGGCACGAGCCGGTTGCGCGCGTCGAGGCCGACGAGCGTTTGAGCGAACAGCAGGTCGAAGGCGATCGTGTCTTGATCGTGCGCGAGCAGCGGATTGAGCGACGATGGATCCGACGTGTCGGCGATGCGCAGTTCGTGCGGCGGCCCCGTCGCGACCCGCGAGCACCCAGTACACGAAGCCGCCATCGTCAGAGCGAGCGCGATCGTGCGTCTCGTCACGCCGGCGCCTCCCCTCGGCCTTCGGCCTTCAGCGCCGCGAGGGCGTCGTCGACATGCATGCGCGCTCCCTCCTCACGCAATGCCGCACGGCGCGGCTCCGGCAGCGTCGTCTCGAGCGACTGCGCCGCGATATCGTACGCGATGCTGTCGCGCAGCTCGCGCCCGCTCTCCTCGAACAGGCGATCGGCCAGCCCCAGCAGGCGCGCGGCGAGCTCTCCCGCACCGTCGAGCGCCTCGATGGCCGCGAGCCCGTGAAACGCGCGCGCAATGTAATCCTTCAACTGTATTTCGGTCGCCGCTTCGAGCGTGGCGAAGAATTCGGCGAGCGCCTCGTCGCGGCGCCCCTCCTTGAGCGCGACCGTCGCGAGGCCCTGGCGCGCCGCGCACATGCCGTAGCGGTCGTTCGCCTCGCTCTTCTCGACGAACGCCTGCTCGAACATCCGGCGCGACTGCACCACGTCGTTGAGGTCGAGCTTCACCCAGCCCATTGCGATAGTAAATTCGCCGGCGACGCGCTGGTCGCCCAGATCGGCCGCGCGCCGCCGCGCATCTTCCAGCAGTTCCGACGCGCGCTGCAGTTCCCCGCGCTGCCGCGACAGCATGCCGAGGTTTCCGATGCAGAGCATCTCGCCGCGAGCTTCGCGCGATAGCGTGAAGCCCTCGAGCGCATCGCGGTACAGGTCCTCGGCCCGGTCGAGGTGCCCTTGCCGATGAACTGCCTCGGCGATGCGGAACGTCGCATGCGCCGCGCCGCTTATGTCGCCCAGCGAACGATAGATGCCCAGCGCCTCGTTTGCGAGCCGCTGCGCCTCCGCAAGCTCATCCTGCAGCGACGCCAAGCTCGCCGCGAGGCAGAGGAGCTCGCCGCGATCGTCGCTCTTTGGATCCACGACTGGGAGCGCGCGCGACGTCCAGGCGCGAGCCTCCGTGAGCAGACCACGCGTGCGCCAATACGGAGCGACGGTCGCGACGAACTCGGCCGCCGCCGGCGCATCGTTATCGATGGTCCATTCCAATGCCGCGCGCACGTTCGGCAGGTCGCTATCCATCGCCGCATACGAGCCCGCCGCCAGGCTCCCGTAATACGCGGCGTGCCTGAGTCTGGCGCCGGCGGCTGCGCCGGCCGCATCGAGCTGCTCCTGCGCGAACTCGCGAACGATGTCGAGCAGACGATAGCGCCCCTCGTCACCGGTGTCGTCGAACAGGAGCAACGACTTGTCCGCCAGCGAGCTCGTCGCGTTATCGAGGTCGCCGACCGCATCGGCGACGTACGCGATGGCGGCGGGCGTGCAGCCGCCGCGAAAGACCGACAGCGCGCGCAGCGTCGCCCTCTCGCCGGGCGACAGCAGGTTGTAGCTCCACGCGATCGTGTCGCGCAGCGTGCGATGACGCTGGCTCTCGGTGGCGTCCTTGCTGGTCAGCGTGAGGCCCGACGTCAGCCGCCGCGCGAGCTGTTTCAGCGGCATCGATGAAAGGCGCGCACCCGCGAGCTCGATGGCGAGCGGAATGCCTTCGAGTTTCTTGCATAAAGCGGCGATCTCGCACATCTCCGCGTCGCCGAACGATTGCGCCGGCGCCGTCCCGAACGCCCGCTCGACAAACAGCGTCGCGGCGTCGTCGGTCATCGGCCCCACGCGATAGACCGTCTCGCCCGCAAGGTGCAGCGGTTCCCGGCTAGTGGTGAGGATCGTCAGCCTCGGGCAACGCGACAGCATCACCCGCGCGATGCGCGCGACGCCGGCCAGCACCTGTTCCGAGTTATCGATCAGCAGCAGCGTCTTCTTGTCGCGCAGATACGCGACGAGCGTCGTTTCGATCGGCTCGCTGGGCAGCTCTGCTATGTTGAGTGTCGTCGCGATGGCTTGCGCGACGAATTCGGCGTCGCGCTGCGCGGTGAGATCGACAAACCAAACGCCGTCGTCGTAGAGCTCGACGGCTTCCGCTGCGATCTGAACGGCAAGGCGCGTCTTTCCGATTCCGCCCGGCCCCGTAATCGTGACCAGACGAGACCCGGCCAGCATCGGGCTCAGCTCGTCGAGCTCCTTTCGGCGGCCGACGAAACTCGAGATCTGCGACGGCAAGTTGTTCGGCGGCGTATCCAATGACTCCAGCGGCGGGAAGTCCGCGCGCAGCCCTTCCGCGACGACCTGGTAGGTCGGCTCGGGTTGGCTCAGGTCCTTGAGCCGGCTCGTGCCGACGGCACGCAGTGCGATCGCACTATCCGCCAGCATATCGCGCACGAGCGCGGCGGTGGCCGCCGAGACCAGGACCTGTTCGCCATAAGCGACCGACGCGAGCCGCGCGACGCGGTTGACGGCGGGGCCGAAGTAGTCGCCGTCGCGCAGCGTGCACTGGCCGCTGTGAATTCCCACGCGCACGCGGATCTCGCCGATCTCTTTGGGCCACTGCGTCGCGCGCAGCGCGCGCTGCACGTCGACGGCGCCCGTCAGCGCGTCAGCGGGATTGCCGAACGCGCAACAGCACGCATCGCCGACGGTCTTGAAGACGACGCCGTGATGCTGCTCCACGACACGGCGCAACAGCGCGTCGTGCGCCGCGATCGCTTCACGCATCGCATCGGGAGCGCCCTCCCACAGCCTGGTGCTGCCCTCGATATCCGAGAACAGAAACGTCACGACCCCCGACGGAAGCCCGGCGCTCACGGTCCAGCTATACTACGTCGCGTCCGCTATAACCCGGATATTGCCCGCGGTCTCGAATCGTTGTAGCCTTAGGGAACTAGCTACTACTAGCCAGCATTGACCCCAATCTTCCCGATCGATTCGGGCACTGGAGGTTCCCCATGGCGATTTTCTTCGCGTTGCTCGTGAGTCTCATGTCGGGCGGCCTTTCGGGCCCGGTTCCGGCCGGCGCGATCATGGCGCCTATGGACAGCGTCGGAGGCATGAGCGGTGGCTAAAATTAGCTATTAGCCGTCGCGCGGCGGCGGGGAGAGGCCGCTCGCTCGGCGAATTGCGGGGTCGTGGGAACGCTCAGGGGGAGCTCCGCCGCGCTTTGGCGACCGGCATTTGACTCAGCCGTTGACGAGGGCCGATTCGCAGACGCGGCGCGCATCTTCGACGAGCGCGCAGGCGGCTTGGAACCGGTCGAGACCGTGCTCCGTGCGGCGCAGGCGCACGTGCACACCGACCCCGCACGGGTGTTGCAGCTCCTACTCGGTCTGCGCGTCCCGCGCGCGAAGCCCGCGGCGCGGGTCGAGCGCGACGCACTCCTAGCCGAGGCGTTCGCGCGAACGCGGGACTTCGAATCGGCCGACGCAAGGCTGGAGGCCGCGCTCGCGACGGCCCAGGCAATCGGAGATCCAGACCTGATCGGCGCGGTTGGATATCGCCGAGTTCGCCGCTGCCTTCAGGCGGAGGATGTGGTCGCCGCTCGGCAGGCCATGGAGCTCACGCGACAGGCCGTTTCTCCAGTGGGGCGCCTGTACTCGCTGTATGCGGAGACGCTGATACTGCCGTATGAGGAGCGAGTCCGCGAGCAGGCCGAGCGGCTCATCGAACTCTTGCGCCTGCTGGATCCGAACGAGGCGTCGTTCGTGGACGTCCGCGCGTGGGCGACGCACACGCTGTCGGTCTTGACGCGCGAACTCTTCATCCCGCACGCGCTGCCCGAGGTGCAGCGCCAACTCGGCGGCCTCGCATGGCCGAAGGATTTCATGCCGAATCGCTTTCAAGCGCTCAAGGCGCTCGGCTGGGCGAAGGCGCTCCAGGGCGACTACTTCAACGCGTTCCGCCACCTCAAGGCGGCATCCGAGCTGACGGACGTGTCCACGGCCTGGCGCGTCGTCGCCGCTTGCGACCGCGCTTACCTCGCGCGCTGTTTCGGCGAGCGCCGCTGGTCGCGCGTCGAACTCGACGAAGCCGAACAACTCGCCGCACAGGTCGACTGGCACGCCACGCTGAGCGAGGAGCGGATCGGGCTGCTGCTGCTGGCGGAGCTGTTCAGCGGCGTGGACACCGCCGGAGCGGCGATGTACCTGGCGCGTTACCGCGAGCTGGGCGAGATCAAGTCGCCGCTGCACTACCGTCGCGACGCGCGCCTACGAGCCTTCGCGCAATTCTGCACGGGAAACGTCGAGATCGCTCTCGGCAACAAGCGGCGGGGGCTGGCGGAGCTGCGCGCGGCCCGCAAAGTCTTCGAACGCTTCGGCTACGACTTCCGTACGGCGCGCTGTCTCGCGGCCGAATACGAGGCCACGCGCAATCGCGATCTTCTGCCGGCGCTCGAGGAGAGGCTTCGCAACTACGAGCACAGCTGGTTGGCCGCCGGCGTCCGTGGCTTCGGCCGAACTTCCGCCCTATCGCTGCCGCCGATGCGCAAGCACGTCCTCGATGAAGTCTGCCAAGGCAAGTCGACGGCCGAGATCTCGCACACATTGGGGCGCAGCAAGTTTACCATCAGCAACCACATCAAGGAGCTCTTCAAGACCTTCGAGGTCAAGAGCCGCTCGGCGCTCGTAGCCGAAGCGGTTCGACGAAAAATCTAGCGCAAAAATCTTTCCGCAAGGAGAGCCTCATGATCCACTGCGTCTTCGACCGCCCTGGCGGAGTCCTGAAAGTCTTCTCCGGCGGAACGGTGCGAAACAGCTTCCCCGCCACGGGCGACGCCTGGGGGCGTACCATGAATCCGGGCGGCGGCCCGCACGGTACCGACTGGCCTATCTCGAGCGGCCACTACATGCTCACGCAATGGCAGTCGTGGGGTACAGCCGGCGCTGTGGCAGCGAGGGCTACGGACAGATCTCTGTCGCCGACGTCGACGACGCGACGAAGCAGCGTCTGATCGATGCCGGCGACTGTACCGTGTGCGGTGACAATCTCGTCATTGGAGGGATCGCGCTTCCGCGTGGCGGTCTGGCCGCTAACGGGAGAGGGGCCATCATGGTGCACGGCGGCGGCAGCAACGCTCCCGATCCGTTCGCCGCACAGCAGCCGCTCTGCGCCACCGAGGGCTGCACACGCGTTCACAATTCGGACTGGCCGACGCTCGTCAACGATCTGGCCGGAACGCACCTCGGCTTTCCGCCGGCGGCGGGAAGCGGCGCGTTCCCGGAGACGATCGTGTATCAGCTGCGTGGGGGACTCGGCTCAGGCAGGGTGCTGAAAATGGACTTTCAGGCATGGGAAGCCGAGGTCCAGAAACGCATCGGCATCAACGAGGGATACCGGAACACCGTCTACATGGATTCGGCGAGTCCGCCGAATCCGACGGTCGGGATAGGATTCAATCTCAATCGCGCCGACGCGCGTGATGCGCTCGCGAAGATCGGCGCGGACTACAACGCGGTCCTGAACGGCACGCCCCTCACCGATCAGCAGGTCGCACAGCTCTTCGCGTATTCGCTCGCCCCGGTCGTAGACGAGGCGCGCGCGTCGCTCCAGCCGTTTCATTTCGATTCGATGAGTGACGCTCGCCGCTTCGTAATTTGCGACTTGGTATTCAATCTCGGCAATGCCGGCTGGCTGCAGTTCGTCAACACGCGCGGCATCATCGATCAGGCCTGTCACGCCGCGCGCTCGGGCAACTCCGCCGGCGCGCACGTGCTGTTCGGCCAGGCGGCAGACGCCTTGACGCAATCCGGGTGGTACGGCCAGGTCGGCAACCGGGCAAAACGCGACGTCGCGATGATGCGCACGTCCAACTGGTGCGATCCCAATGGCGACGGCTCGGACGCCAGTTAACATCGCCGTCACCGGCGACAATCGCGGCGCGATCGTCGTCGGAGACAACAACACGGTCGTCATCAATCAGCCGGCCGGAGCCGTCGTGCTGCCGCCGGAGCCCGTGCACACGACGCGCCGTGACGAGCCCGTAAGGCTCGGCCCTCGCCCGTTCCCCGACATCGTCGACCGCGCGGAAGAAGGCGCGCGGCTGCAGGCGGCGCTGACCGCCGTGCCGCCGGCGCCCGCGGACGTTTTCGGACCGCCGGGAATCGGCAAGACCGCGCTGTTGCGGCACGTGTACGGCGGCGCCGCAGCGCAGGCGCCGTTCCGCGACGGCGTCGTCTACTTGGACGCCGCGCGTCAGGGCGTCGACGACGTGCTGCAGCAGCTCTTCCAGGCGTTCTTCGAGACGGATAGGCCGTTCAAGCCCGACGAAACGCAGCTGCGCAACTTCCTCGCACGAACGACGCCGCTCGTGATCCTCGACGGGTCGCCGTGGAATGCCGACGACCTCGAGCGCATGTTGAATCTCGCGGCGACCGCGACCGTTGCGGTCTCCGGCGCGAATCAAGTCTTGCTCGGTCAAGGTTGCCCGATCGCCTTGCACGGGCTGACGCCGGACGATTCCCTCGCGCTGATGGGGCGCGAGCTCGGCCACCCGCTGGAAGGCGCCGACGTCGTGTCCGGACGCACGATCGCCGCGGCGCTCGACGGAAATCCGCTCAACCTGTTGCTCGTATCGGCGCACGCGCGCGTCTTCGGCGTGCCGATTGCGCAGCTCGCCGAGGGCGTGCGCGCGGCGGAGTCGCCCGAAGCGTGGCTGCAAGAGTTGATTGCCAGTAAGCTGTCGGAGCGCGACCGCCGCGCGCTCGCGGCGTTCGCGACCGTGGACTGCGCGCCGCTCGACGCTGCGGAGGTCTCTACGATCAGCGGCGACGAGGCCGCGCCGCAAGAGCTCGAGCGCCTCGCGGATCGCAGACTCGTCAGCTTCGACGGCACGCGCTATCGGGTCGCGGCCGGGGTTGCGGCGGCAATCGCCGCGACGCTGCTCGCGATGCTTCCCGCCGAGGCCGCGGCGCAAGCGTTCTTGCAGCCGGGCGCCGATCCGTCGACGCTCGTCGCCCACTCCGATGCCGTCGCCGGCGCGCTCAAACAGGCCGCTCTCGCCGGAAAGCACGTCGAGGCGATCGCGCTCGCGCACCATGCGGGCGACGCGGTCGCGCTCGCCGGCCGCTGGGACTGCTGGCACACGATGCTGCAACACGCGCTGGGCGCGGCGCAGGCGGCGCACGACACGGCCGGTGAGGCGTGGGCGCTGCATCAGCTTGGTTCGCAGGCGCTCGCGCTCGGCGATCTGGCGACCGCACAGACGTCGCTGCAGGCGGCGATGCATCTGCGCGCCGGCCTCGGCGATCCGACGGCGGTCGCGGTAACGCAGCACAACCTCGAGATGCTGCACGTGCCGGTCGCGCCGTCGCAGCAAACTTTGGCGCCGCATGCGGGGTGGAGCGCCGGCGCGAAGGTCGCCGCCGTAGTTTTCGGCTTCGTGGTCGTGCTCGGCTCGGTCGCAACGTGGGTCGCCGCGAAGTCCGGTCTGCTTCCACCGTTTCACCAGGAGCCGCCGGTCGTTGCCATGTCGCCGTCGCCGCATCCCAGCGTCGCTCCGATCGCGCATCCGAAGTTGCCGCCGGTTTCGCATCCGGTAGCGCCGCCGGTTTCGCATCCCGCGCTGCCGCCGGTCGCCAGTGTCGGCTCGACGCAGCTGCCTCACCCGGTGTCGTCTACGGTCGCGCAGGCCGGCGGCCCGCAGACTTCGCAGCCGCAGAAACCGCCGAGCACATCGGAGCCGCCCGTATTCGGCGGAGGCCACGGCGTGCGTCCCCCGCCGCGAACGAAGTCACCCGTCACGCCCACGCCGCGCGCGATCGAGACGGCTTCGCCCCCGCTGATCACATATCTTTCGTACGTGGCCGAGAAGCAGTGCTTGGCATACGGCGTTCTCCACGCGGATAAAGCCGCGATCGCATCGTACGCATCGTCGGTCCCGCTTCCCAGCGGCTGCTTCGGCCTGAAGCAGTCGAAACAAAGCGTGAGCTACACGCTAATCGCGTACGGGCACGGAGAGAGAAGCAGGACGGTAAGGGTGCCCGGCACACCGTCAATACCTCCGACGATCGTCGATTTCGCGTATCGCTCGGACGGGTCGTGCCTGTACTACGAGGTCAGCAACGCGGAGCGGGCGACGATCGCGCAGGTCGGGGCAGTGAGTATCCCCAACGGCTGCGCTGTGGTGCGCCAACAGGCGAAGCCCGTCACGTACACGCTCGTCGTCGTCGGCCGCGGTGGACGCGCCTCGAGCGAAACCGTCGTTCCTGCGCGCGTGACCGTATTCAAGCCGCCCGGCTCGTCGTACGGTGGCTTGCCGGTGTATGGGAAACCGATCTATGAGACTCCGATGCCGTACCGGACGCCGGTACCGTATCGAACCCTGGCTCCGCCCCCGGAGGCACCCATGAGGATTCTGCCATGAAACGTTCCGACGAACCGGCCGGCGTGTCGATCTCCGTCGGCGGCAACAACCTGGGCGCGATCTGGTCGGGAAATCAGAACCGCGTGATCATCAACACAAAGACGGGCGCGGCGACGACGCTCTCGCCCGAAGACATACGCGCCCTTTCAGCGACGATGACGTCGCTGCGCGATCAGATCGCGGCGCAGGTGCCGGCCGCGCAGCGCGACGCGGCACTGCAGCAGGTCGACAAGCTTCAAGAGGCCCTCTTGCCACAGCCCAAGCTCGGGCGCATGGCCGAGGTGCGCGACTGGTTCATCAAAAACGCGCCCGCGGTGCTCGGCGCCGTGACGGCGGTCTTTACCAACCCCATCGTAGGCAAAATCGTCGAGGCGGCCGGCGAGATGGCCGCCAGCGCATTTCGTAAGCGATTCGGAGGAGCATAAACAATGAGCGCAACGACAGCACCCGGCGTCAGCGTGACGATCGAATGGGACGACAGCGTGATGATCGTCTTCTCGTTCACACCATCCGGCGGCAGCAAGGTGTACTGCGGCTTCCCCCACATCATTCCCGCCTGGCAGAGTCAAAGCGGAACGCAGACGGAGGTGTCGGCGAAGGTTCAAAGCATCACCCAAACAGCCGTCCAGATCAGCGGCGATCCCGCAACCTGGGTCGAGACCGTAAAATACGGCTCGCGGGACGGCAAAACGATTAACGTCACGTACGACGACACGACCAACGTCAATTACACGACGTCGACCGCGACCCCGTATCAACTGCAGCTACTCTACAGCATAAACGGATGAGGCAACCGAGGTTACTATGGCCACACCAGTAGTTCTTGGTCTCACGCCCGCAAGCGGCGTCACGGGAGCAAGCGTGACCATCGGCGGCAGCGGTTTTACCGGCGTCACGGCGGTCAACTTCGGCTCGGTCGCCGCCGGCGGATTCACGGTAAACAGCGACACCGAGATCGTCGCGCAAGCCCCGGCGCCGAATGCCAGCGGTCCCGTTCACGTAACGGTTACTAGCCCCGACGGCACGTCGGCAACCGGTGGGGGCGACCAATTCGCCTACAACGCATGCTGCGTAGCGGCGTTTAACATACCGACTGCGCGCTCGGGATGCACGACCGTTGCGGCCGGTGCCGGCCAAAAGATGGGCGAACAATTCAACCTTGAGATCGACTTCGATTCGACCGGGCCCGGCTGCGTCTGTTCGTGCGGCGAATACCGGCAGTTCGTCCGGGGCACGTTTACCGCGAACGGAACGAATCTCGTTCATTTTCTGCCAAACCCCGCGGGGGGCGCACCGGTGAAGTGTCTGCCTCGGCCCGCCGCCGGCGCTGCATCGGACAACTTCATCGAGGACGGCCTCGTGTCACCGCCCGCAGGAATGAACGTACATTACGGGCATCGTTCCGAACCCGTCACCACTGACACGACGGACCTCTATCAGCAGCCGGATCGCCCCACGGGGTGCCAGTATCGCGGGAACGACTTTCCGGGACTCGCCGGAAGCGCAGGCACGAGCGTCACGGTCGATCTCGACTTCCGGGGACAGGCCATCGACACGTGCAACGGCGCCACCACCGTGCAGCAGAACGAGTGGACCGTGACCTGTTCGGGGACATTGTAATGGACACATCAACAGATCTGACGCCGCAGCAAATCGGCTCGTACTGGGCGGTTCCGACGATCAACAGCACCGCCAATTCGCAGGTAGCGATTCACGTAAGCGTGGCGGTCACGCCGAATGACGCTTTGCAGGGGTCCGACGTCACGGCGAAGGTGATGTCGAACGGGACGGCACTCACGCAACTTACGGGTCCCGATCAATCCTCGCCGCTGCCCACCGTCCAAACGCGCGCGATGACGGCCTTCGCGATCTTCACGTTCGACAACCCGCAGAATCTGTCAATCACTTCGATCATCGTCGGCGTGCAAAATCAGACTGCGACCTTTGGAACCCCGCCCGATTCGTCGTTTCCGAACGCTTAAGGAATAACTATGCAACGCACGCTTGTTTTCGCATCGCATAAAGAGTAAAATCGTTTTTCCACAACTGAAAGGAACGCCATGCCGGATCTAACTGTCGCCCCGCTGGGTCCGCTGTTCGGGCCAGATTTCATAACCATTACGATTACCGACTCGACCTTCGGAGTCTATAACCTCGAGGTGTTTCCCGACGCCAATAATCCTCAACTCAAGGCCAACCAACTGCCGATGCAGTTCTACTACATGCCGCAGAACCTCTATCTTGCGAAGAAACAGAACTCCGACGATTTCGACTTCAGCTGCACGATCTTCAAGGGCCTGATGACCTCCGAGGATACCTTGAACGCCAGCAACGTCGCGAGCGTCGGGGGCGAGGTTGACGCGGGCGGAGGTTTCGTCACCTTTTCGACCACGATGGCCATTCCGTCGAGCGTGTTGAGTGCGGCATTGGCGCAGATCAAAGCGGGGCAGCTCTCCAACGTTCCGCCGAGGATTGCCGATCACGTCCAAGTGGGCGCCGGCGACCCGGCTCCATTGCTGGGATGCGTACCGATCGCGTCTAACAGCGTGACCATCGAGGTCCCGCAATTGCCTGGCTCGCCCACGCCGGCCAGCCCGCCGGCGGCTGCAGCGGCCTCCGGATCCAGCTCGAGCTCGCCATCCTCCGGCGGCTCGACGCCAGCGCCCGCGGCAGGTTCGGCGACCGGTGCGGCCGCGTCGGCCTCCGCGCCGCCCGCCACGCCCAACGTCGGCAGCAACCCCTACTTCATCAGCGCGCAGGGCATGGGGAACGGCAGCATCGATGCGTCGAGCGTCAGCACCTTTCTCGTGACCTGCAACCAACTCGCAGCTGGCGCGATAGCGGGCTCCTTGCAGGCGGGGATGTCGCCGTTTACCGTGCACTACAATCTGACGCTCATGTTCTACATGAATGCCTGTCAGATCCAGATGGATGTGAACGTCGACAAGGTGTACACTCAGCTGTCGGCCGCGGCGGAGGCCAAGTACATGTTCGTGCAAGCCGACCTGTCCGCCAACTATCAGGCTTGCGTAACGAACGGCGCAATAACGACGATAATAAATGAAAACGGAGTCGCCATCGACCCCGACACGAAAAAACTGATCGACACGACGATCGGCGACATGCAAACCAAAGCCTGGGATCTGGTAAAGACCGAAATCTTCGATTGGCAACCCAAGCCCGACACGCCGGCTACGGCCAGCACGGGGGCGTGCGGCGGCGCGGCGGTCTCGCTCAAGGCCAATTACCAGATGCACGCCGTCCACTTCGACAACAGCTTTACGCTCAACCAAA
Organism: Vulcanimicrobiota bacterium; assembly: GCA_963756165.1. GTDB lineage: Bacteria > Vulcanimicrobiota > Vulcanimicrobiia > Vulcanimicrobiales > Vulcanimicrobiaceae > Cybelea. The sequence continues at coordinate 108,952 of CAVWMO010000011.1, forward strand.
CCGTCAGCCGATTGCAGACCGCGAGCGGAGACTTGACCGAATTGGAGCCGGCGATCAAGGCGAACGTCAGCAAATATCTCGCCATCATCGACATCGGAGAGTTCTTCCAAAAGCTGCAAGTAGCCGCGACTCCGAACATCGATTTCTCGGGAACGGAAATTGCGGATCCGATAAACTCCGCCTCCATCGAGGTCAGCTATCCCGTGGCCGATAACCTGGGCAACGTGCCGACGAATGCGGACGGAACGCCGGTGCTAAAGACTCTTGGCGAGGGCTTCCACTACACGCCCGGTAACATCAACCAGTCTGCGCCGATCTCGCTGGCCAGCTGGTCGAAGGCCAATCCCACGGACATCATCAACATCTCTTTCCTGCGGCTGCTCAAGAGCTTGCCTAATTGGGATGCCGATCAGGTCACCATCACCAAGAAGCTCGAATACGATCCGGACGATCCGCGTGTTGACCTTTCCACCGGCACGACCGAGATGGTCATTACGTTGCCCCCGGGCAGCGATCACACGCCGGTGGTCAGTCCGGCCGACGTCGGATACGTTAGCGTGCGATTCGCTCTCGACCGGCCGCTCGCGCCGAATATCACGGTCACGCTGACGATCACCTTGGCCGGATCGCAGGGCACTCGCACCGACACGCTCACCATGACCAGCACCGGACCGATGCAAAAGCCGACCGTGCTCTGGCAGGTCTTCTCCGACAAGTACTTCGACGCGGCCATAGCGCAAGTGCAAATGGCCATCGAAGTCGCACCGCCGCCTTCCAACTTCGGCGGCGCGGCCGTCACGTGGAGCGGTTCGCAAGCGGTTCCGGTTGGACTGGGACGCATTAAGAATATTCCGCTGTACGTCCTTACCATTCCGCCGCTGACCGATCCGACGCAAAGCGCGTTGGTCGGGCAGTACATCATCCAAACGCTGCAGCAGATGGCCGCCGCCCCCGCCGCAGCGTCCTAGGCGTCTCGGGTGCAGCCATGAATCCGGCGATCGGAAGAACCGCGGAGCTAAACGTCGGGCCTGCGATAGCGCGACCCATGTTCCCGGTGACGGGGATGTGGCTGCACCCGATCCTGCCTATTCTTTCCCCGCCCAGCCTACCGTTGGCGACGTCACGCGACGGCAGTCTCTTCATCGACCGGGACGATTCGAATCTGCATTGGTATCTGCCCGATTTTGCGCCGGCTCCGGACGTCGATCCGCTCTTCGCGTTTGCCGTCAGCCAGACCGGGCAACAGGCCAACGGGCAGCCCTTCGACGTCGCGAAATTCTCGCTCAGAATCGTCAAACAGGAGCCTGCGCAGGTCACGCAGTTTGCACAGGCAAACCCGAGCGCCGCGCTGCGGGAGATTCCGCTCGATAATCTGGCGGCGGTCTTGAGCAGCACTTATATCGATGAAAACGGCAACGCCCAGCAGCGGACCTTCACTGCCTCCAGCTTCCAAGACCAGGGTGACGGCTCGTTTCTGCTGGTCTTTGACGGGTCGATCCTGGGCGACTCGGTCCTGGCCGTCTATCAAGATCTGCGTGCGTTCGGCAAAGCTACCATTACCGTAAATGGGTCCCTTCAGTCCTGGTCGCAATCACCGCCGCCGGTTTTCCGCAGGCCGATCTTGATGGAGCCTTCGATGCCGTCGTATCACCCGCCGGTGCGGTTGGAGTCTGCTCGGCTGGAACCTCTGGCGCTCGCGCATCCGGTTGCACCGCCGGATTCAACACCGTCGCCGACATGGGTTGAACTCACCTTGCCGTACGGCGAGACTCTGCCGTTAGATCTCAAGTACGCTGCGGATGGATATCAGCTGCGCTACACGATTGCGACGGCCTCCTCCCCCAGCCGCGTCATCCTCGGCGCCGGCGACCTCAGCAGCTTCAGCCAGCCGCAGACTCAGTTTGCCGAGTTCAACGAGCTGGGCGATCTCAGCACGAAATATCCAACCATAAGCCGCGCCTATTTCGGCGTCATCAGTAAGACGATCGTCCTGATCCCGCAGCGCTACGCGATCGTGCGCAGCAAGAGCGGCTGCTCGGCAACCTGCCTGGCTCGAGTCGACTCTTCGCCCTCCTCGACGAGCCAGTGCGCCTTCGAATTCAGTTTCGTCATCGCTCCGGAGGTGAGCGGCATCGAGCTCGCGCGATTGACGGAGGAGATCGCCGGCCATCCCGACCTGAGCGGCTACCAAATCACGTTTGCGGACTTCCTCAAGAGCACGGCGCCGTCGACGGTACTCACGACGTTTGCGACCAGCGTAGCATTCGCGGCCGGGGCCGTCCCGCACACCTTTGCCGCGACGATCATCGTGCAAGACGCCGGCACGAACGCTCCCGCCGTAGCGAATGCGAACATCCTGATCTTGCAGCTTTCCGGCCAGTCGGGAACGGATCTGATCGGCTCCTTGAACCTCCTCCTGGACGACGGCTACCCGGACCCGGTGGCGGCCACGGTCGACCTGAATTTTGCGCAGACGGCAGGGAGCGACGAGCTCCTGGCTCAGATGGGCGAAGGCTCGCAAGCGATCCAGGTGACGAACCAGTCGCCGCTCAGCCTGCAAATGCAGAACTACGCGCTCGTTCAGGGCACGACCGTCAGCCAAACGGCCGCGCCTAGCGTGATTTCCCCAGGCGGTTCGGTCTCTTTTCCCGTGCCGCCGAACTCCGGTGAAGTAGCGTTTGCGTACGAGGCGCAACTGGCGCTGCCCGCGGCGATGACCCCTTCGGAGGTTGCGACCTTTCTGAACTTTCAAACCGTCGACGTGCAGAGCACCGAGTACGTCGTCGCGCTCGACGGTTCGGGCATCGACTTCACCAAGGTTACGTCCGTCGCGTGCACCGTCACGTTCCCCAGCCTGCCGGCGATCACGCCGTGGAAGACGACGTTGACCGCGAGTCTGACGGCCGACAGCAGCCACATCCAAATTCCGATCGAGAATGCGCTCTTTACGCTACCGGGCACCGTCAATCTGACGGTCACCCCTGCGGCGCCCAACGCGACGCCGTTTGCGCTGACGCTGCAAAACGACTTCACCGCGAATCCGGTGATGACTTTGTTGCAGTCCGAGCTAGCCTGATGTTCGCGCTCATCGTTGGCTTTGCTGCAATCTACTCAGCATTTAGCATCATCGCTTCGTGGATTCAGGAATCCATCGCGGGAGCGGTAAAGCTGCGCTCCAAAACGCTGATAAGCGGGATCGAGGCGATGCTCGACGACCCCAATAACCAGGCGGTCGTCGACGCCCTCCGAGGACAACTTTTACAGCAACCGTCGATCGCGGCTGCCTACGATAGCAAAGGCCGACCGCCGTCCTACCTCAGCTCGAATCAGTTCAGTCTTGGCGTCACCGGGATGCTCGGCGCGGGCGGCGCGATCGCCGATACGGCAGCTCAAGCTTTCGCTCAAGTCTGCAACGGTATCAACGGCATGCAGGCGAGTCGCCTCAAAGACGCCCTCACCCGAATTGCCAATCAAGCCGCCGGCGACTACACCGCGTTCGTCGCAGGCATTGAGAAGTGGTTCGATGACGAGATGGATCGCGTTTCGGGATGGTATCGCCGCCAATCGCAGGTCATACTCGTGTTCATCGCTATTGCCGTCGTCGCGTTTTTTAACGTCGATTCGATCACGCTGTTCTCGCAGTTGCGGACCACACCGCTCGTGATCGACGCATCGAAGCTCACGGACAACGCCCAAGGCTACACGTACGTCACCGCGCAGGTGCTGCAGAACATCAAGTTCGGGTGGTTCCCGGATCCCGCCGTTTGCTCCCCGGCACCGCCGCCGGCGGCGTCATCGACCACGCCGCCTAAGGGGGGCCCGGCCAACGAGCCCGCGTTGATTTGCCGCAAACTCGAAGGTTGGGACTTGGCATCCTATATCGCCGTCAAGTTGCTGGGCCTGGCCGTCTCCGCGCTGGCGCTCATGCTCGGCGCGCCGTTTTGGTTCGACGCGCTCAGCCGTTTCGTGAGCGTGCGTAACACGGGCGACGTCCCGAAAAAATCTCCGGCCGGCAGTTAGCCGCCTCCAGAGTAAGGTTTCGCATCACACGACGGGCCGCGTCGGCAGCACGGCGATTGGCGGCTGCTCGAGCGCGTAAAAGTCTAGATCGATCGGAAGCTTCACGAGCGCATCGGTCGCCGCCACGACGCCGGACAGCTGCGGCGGGGACACCTCCTGATGTATCAGCGCGTCGTACGGCACCTGCGCCGGCACCTCGGGAAATGGCGCGTAGCCTTCCTGATACCCCTGAGCCCAGCGCGTGTGCGCGCCCATGATCGCCCGGTAGCGAAGCCAGCGGTGCGCCCTCCAACCCGGCGCATCGCCATCCGCAGCAAACGTGCCGACCAAAGTGTCGCCCGCGCTCAATCCGAGTCCGGTCATCTTCTCGATGACCGCCGGGGGCATGTTCAGGTTCAGGCCGCCCTCGTCGGCCGATAAGCGAACGCCGACGATGCGGCTCGCGTTGCCCGGAAGCGTTCCCAGCGTGACGTCTTGCCAGTTGCGCGCGGCATCGAGAATCGACGACGCGAATGCCAGCACGTTGCCGCGCGCGCTGCCAGATTCGAGGCGGTTCCACGGATTCACCGTGCCCGGCGGTGCGGCGTTCTCCATCACGACCGCCCCGGGAACGTAGTGGCTGGGAAGGTTCGCCGGCACGCCGGCGCCCTGCGGCGCGCCCGGCAGCAGGTCGATCGCAAACGTCGGCCAGCGCGGCAGCGGACTGTCGAAGAAGTGAATCGGGAAGTTGCTCGACAAGCCGCCGTCGGAAAACCAGAGTTTCTGCATGCGGCCATTGGAGTCGAGCGCGTAGAGCGGCAGCGCGCAGAACAGTACGGGGAACGACATGCTCATGCGCGTCGCCACGACGATCGGCACGTTCTCAGCCGCCGGAAAGCGGTAGTATACCGAGGTGTCGCCATCGCACCTGCCCAGCGCGGTGATCGAACCGTGCTGCGTCATGTGAAGTACGACGTCGTCGGAGAAAAACTCTTTGAGATCTTCCGCGCGGAAGTAGATCGACGGGCGCCGGCAGTTGGCCATGTCGACGTCCGTATCGGGATCCGGCACGAGGCTGAACTGTTCTGCCGGATCGAATGGAAGCTCGAAGGGCCGGCTTAGGGTGAGGCACGTGGTGACCATCTGGAAGTCGATGCAGCGCTCGCCGGGCGTGGCGGCGTGCCAGTCGGGATGCGGCGCGCTCCATAGTTGCCCAAAGGTGAGCGGCTGAGCGCGAGGCGTCCCGGCCGTCTGCGCGATGAATGCTTCGAGCCAGTTGAATAGCGGAGGCACGTGTTTGGCGTCCAGCTGTGTGACGTCGTCCGCGGTTATCCGCGCGTTCGCGTCGTAACCATGGCACCAGCCGAAGCTGTTGCCGTCGAGCACGCGCAGAAGCTGATAGACGAACCGGATCGCGATGCCGACGAAGGCCGCGATCAGGCCGAAGAAGAGCGCAAAGACGATGCCCCGCCACACGACACCGCGATCCAGCGACCACGCGACGAAAACGAAACTCGCAAAGAGCGCAACGACGGCAACGAACGGGATCCAGACGTATTGCCACAACAGCGTGCCGATCAGGCGCAGCATCTTGGCGAACAGCGAGCCGCTGCCGATGGGGATCAGCGCGACGTTGAACAGTGCGCGGGCGATCGGGTCGGGTGCGAAGAGGGCGAGCAGCGAACCTGCACCGCCCAGGAACCCCGGGAGCTTCGCGAGCTCGAGGTAGCCCTGACCCGAACCGGTCACACGGCGCCGGTACTCCGCCGCCGCGGTGATGGCGGCGGCGATCGCACCGACCGACGTGCCGCCGATGTTCTTGATCGCGTACGCCGTCGCGAGCTTGCAGATAGCCGTGGGATAGACGACGCCGCTGGTGACGCCGCCCTTCATCACTACGTCGCATAACCGGCGGATGCCGGGGCTCTCAAAATCGGCCTTCGTAAATGGGACAGCGTTCATATCGACAGCGCCTCCGTAACCGCACGCTCTTCGCTTAGCGCTCGGCCCTCCTCTGCCAGCGCGGAAAGCTCGCCGGCATCGAGCGCGTCGCGCAGCGCCGTAGTCATCTTATCGTACTCCTGTATCTCCGTGTGCTCGCGGATCGCGCCGAGAGCGTCGAGGCGAGCGTCCACATGGGCAAGCAACAGGGCAGCGCATCGCCGATCCTCCGTCTGCTCCTTGCCGTCATCGCTGGAACGAAAGAGCGCGACCGCCGCAAGATGCTGCACCGCCCAGGCTACGGCGACCTCGTAGTTCACGTCGTGCGCCAGGCGCAGCGCTTCGCGAGCACGCGCCCGCGCTTCATCGTAGCGTCCTAGCGCGACGAGGTACGCCGCCATGTTGCACATTAGAAACGCAATGCGATACGTGAAAATGGACCTTCGGTCCGCCGCGAGGGCCTCACTCGCGAGCTGCAACGCCTCGGCGGCGTTTCCGGCGCGGAACTCGGCCTCCGCAAGATTCGTTGCGACCGCGGCGGCGAGACGCCCTGCGCCGTTGGCCTTGAAAATCGACAGCGCCTCGCTATAGTACTGCCGCGCAGCGGCAATATCGCCGGACATGTAGCGTCCGATAGCGATGTTCTCCAACGCCGCGCCGATCAGAGTGCGAGCGTTGCGCGCGCGAAACGCGACGAGCGCTTCGCGCAAGAGCGCTTCGCCTTCTTCCGGCCGGCCGAGGAACACGAGGCCGCGGCCCGCGTGACGTTGCGCCTGCGCAATGCCGAACGCGTCGTCGAGCGCACGATAGCGCTCGAGCGCGCGTTCCGCGGCAGCATGACTCGCCTTGTGCAGCCCGAGCACGCCATCGAGTTGCGCCTCGATGAGATCCAACTGGGCGAGCACAATCGGCGGAGTAGCCGCATCGATCTCGGCCTGCGCCGCTTGAATCCAACGCCGCCCTTCGGCGGCAAACAAGAAGGCCCACTCGCGCCCGAGCGCGCCGACGAGCTGTTGGCCGAGGAGCACGTCGCCGCGCCCCGTTAACGCCCAATCGAGCGCAGCTCGCCAGTTCTCGACTTCCGGCTCGACCTGCGCGAACCACTCGTCGTCGGGCGTTGAGTCGTACGCGGCTTCGAATCGGCGCGCGATCTCGAGAAACGCGCTCGCGTGCGCGCGCGCAACCGCGCCGTCCTCGCCGTTTTCGACGAGCTTCTCGCGCGCGTACTGCCGCGTCGACTCGAGCAGACGATAGCGCGTCACGCTTCCGCTCGGCTCGCTGTGCACGAGCGACTTGTCGACGAGCGACGTCAGCAGCTCGAGCACGGCGATCTCGTCGAGCGTCTCGTCTCCGCAGACGGCGCTCGCGGTCTCTAACGTGAAGCCGCCGGAAAAGACTGCGAGCTTCCGAAAGAGCGCGCGCTCCTGTTCGGACAGCAGGTCGTAGCTCCAGTCGATCAGCGCGCGCATCGTTTGATGCCGCGGCAGCGCGCTGCGATCGCCGCCCGTGAGCACGCGGAAGCGCTCGTCGAGTTTCTGCAAGAGTTGCTGCGGCGAGAGCACCTTGACGCGGGCCGCGGCGAGCTCGATGGCGAGCGGAATGCCGTCGAGCCGGCGTGAGATCTCCGTGACGAAGGGCGCGTTTGAGTCGGTGAGCTCGAAGCGCGCGTCGGACGCGGCGGCGCGATCGGCGAAGAGCGCGACGGCTCCGTACGATCGCGTCGCCTCGACGGTCGTCGTTCCGTCGGGGGGCGGAACCGCAAGCGACGGGAGCCTAAAGACGTGCTCGCCGGCGATGTTCAGGCTCTCGCGGCTCGTCGCGAGGATGCGCACGTCCGGACAGCCGCGTAGGATCCCGCCGGCGACGTTGCGCACCTCGTCGATCACGTGCTCGCAGTTGTCCAGGATCAGCAGCAGGCACCTGTGCTTGAGATTCGCGAGCAGCGTGTTGAGCAGCGGCTGGTTGTGCGACTCGCGAACGCTAAGACTCTGCGCGATCGCCGACGTCACGAGCGACGGATCGGAGATGCCGGCGAGCTCGACGAGCCACACGCCATCGGCGAAGGCATCGAGCAGGTCGGCCCCGACCTGAATCGCGCAGCGTGTCTTGCCCGCGCCGCCGGCGCCGACGAGCGTCACGAGCCGGTCGTTCTGGAGCAGCGACTTGATCTCGCGCACGTCGTCGTCGCGCCCGACAAACGACGTGATTTGCAGCGGCAAGTTGTTCGGCAGCGCGTCGAGCGAGCGCAGCGGTGGAAACGATTCGCGCAACCCGGGAGCGACGAGCTGATAGACGTGCTCGGCGCGCGCGAGGTCCTTGAGCCGGTGCGCGCCGAGATCGCGCAAACTCGTCTCCGGCGGCATCTCGCCCTGCAGCAGCTCCGCGGTCGCTCCCGAGACGAGAACCTGCTCGCCGTGCCCGATCGCCAAAAGGCGCGCGACGCGGTTGACCGTCGGGCCGAAGTAGTCACCGTCGCGCTCTTGGGGCGACCCAGTGTGCAGCGCCACGCGCACGAACACGCCGCCGATCGCCGAGAAGTCTTCCGACGCTAGCCGGCGCTGCGCGTCGATGGCCGCAGCGACCGCGGCCGGCGCCGTGGTGAAGAGGGCGTAGAAGGCGTCGCCGACCGTCTTGAAGATCTCGCCGCCGTTTAAGGTGATTGCGTCGCGCATCAACTCGTCGTGGCGGCTCAACGCAGCGGCCATCGCATCGCGGTCATGCCCCCAGCGCTGCGTGCTGCCTTCGATGTCGGTAAACAGGAAGGTCAGAGTCCCGCCGACCATGGACACAAGTTCTCTCGATGTCATCCTAAGCCTGTCGAGCTTGTCAAGACGCGGCGAGCAAGCTATGCTGCTCGTATCTGTTGCTCACGTTGCGGAGGTGCCTCGATGTACCCTCGGAAGCACATCCATCTTAGACGCTTCCTCGTTGTCGTCGCCGCGATTCTGTTGGGACTATGGGTTACCGGTCGCAGCTGCTTCGCCGACGACGCCGCAACGCTGGACTCATGGCAAGATTCTTTCCACGACGTTTGGCAGGCCGACGCATGCGTCCAAGAGTTTCAATCCTGGAAGAACTATTGGGGACGAGTGCACACCTTTTACTTCGGCGGCAAAGGCGACGCCGGCTGGTTCGCCGACAGTCAGACGATGCTTTCGCGCGTTACCGATCCCGGAGCGCAAGCTACTGTTTCCACCCAACTCACGCTGCTAGGCCGCAGAGTCGGCGGAGAATGGGCCAAAGAAGACGGCTGCCGTAAAATTCGAACCAGCAGCACGGGATTAAATAAGCTCCTCGAGCCCGGAAGACCCGCACTTGCCGACTGGGAGAATCAGCTGCAGACGGCGGCAAAGAAGGACTCCGGAAACGGGCAATCTGTGGAAGCCGCGATGAATTCGATTTCTCACCAGCTTGACGTGCTTGGCATCGCAAGCCCGTAAAGTTAACCTGGCCAAAGCTCTGCCTTTGGGACGCAGTTGCGACGCTATTGTGCATCGTTGGGACGTACGCCGCGCATCTTAGCCCCGCTGTCTTCCGCCTCATGACGGCGATGGGCAGCGTATACTGATGGGCAGCGTATACTAACGTAGATATTGCAGTGGCTGCACGCGCATCAGGGCGTTTTTTCGCAAGCGCACAATGCGGCATCGTCGCGAACGGCGCGGTCTTGGTGGGGGAGGCTACCGATGTATCACGGCTCCGCCCGGGATAAAACTCAGCCCAATCCGGCTAGCTTGACCGGCTAGCGATCTCTTGTTACACTCATGCCCCCCACTTAGGAGACGCGCGATGACCACTCCGCCTGATCCAGCGACGATCGTCAGTCACGAGGCTGAGCCGGATGTGCAGCGCTTGGTACTCGAGGCGCGGTTGGCCGCAGTCCGTACCGCGAGGCTTTCGCCGCTTCGGGCGTTCTCGCCGAAGCCAGCACCGTCGCCCGCTTTGTCCCTTAACGTCGAGGCATTCATGAACGCTCTTGCGACGACGCTCGCAGCCGAGGTCGAGGGGTTCGCCGCCGCGATACAATACCCCGACCCCAAAAACCCGGCAACCTACCTTCAAATCGCTCAGACGGAGGGTTACTCAATCGATCCAGCCGACGGCGATGCGCGCGCGTGGAGCGCTTCGCAGATACAGCACGTTGCGAGCGTCAGCAAACTTCCAACGGCGATCGCCATGACGAAACTGCTCCGCGACAATCAAATATCCTCGGGCGCAGCAATCGGCAAGTACTTTCCCCCAACCTGGACGGTGGGGCCGAACGTCGGCGACGTCACGTTTGCTCAACTCCTTACCATGACGTCCGGCATAGACAATGGTGCTACGGATTACCAGGCCATGAAAACGCAGGTAGCAAACGGCGTTCTAAAGAGCTCGGTTGGCACATACAAATACGCGAATATGAATTTTTCGCTGTGCCGGATACTGTTGACGACGATTCTCATGTACGTGCCGGTATATACGCCGACGGGCCAGCCGCCCCACGTTCCTCCGGGGGTCAAGCCGGGCGGGCAAAGCAGCGATCCGGGCTATGATTTTCCCGCCTCGGTCGTACCCGTTGTCGGTGGAGATACTGAAAGGATCGAGTTCGTCAACAAATGGCCAAGCGACGATAACGCGCGCGATCTGCTTTCAATACAGACGTATCAAAGCTACCTCGTTTCAAACGTGTTGATCGGCGGCGAAACGGCACGCTTTACGCATGCCGCTACCGATGCGCTAGCATATGCCTATCCAAAGCCGCCGAACGACGGCTGGAATTCCGGCGATCTCTCAACTTGCGCCGGAGCTGCCGGATGGCATTTCTCGCCAACCGACATTTTGCAGTTCATGGGCGATTTTCGCCGCGCGGGAACGATTTTAACACCGCAGCAGGCACAGGCCATGTTGGACGACAGCTTCGGCATAGACTGGATCCAGGACGACGGAGCGGGAAAGTTCTACGAGAAAGACGGTTACTGGTACGACGGCCAGCGAGTCGAGCAAGCGACGGCGTTTTTTCTCCCGAACCAATCGGAGCTCGTCGTATTGGTGAATTCCACCGTTGGGGCCGACGTACCGGACGACACGTGGATAGCGTGGGCTGTAGAACCGATCTATAAGGCGAACCTCGTCTCGGCTTAACGAACACGGGGCCCCGCGGGTTCGCGTCCGGGCACCATGCCAGGCGTATGGCACTCCGTGGTAGGAAAATAGGCTCATGCAGCGTCTGGACGGGCGGTTCGTCTTTGCCGCCAGCGATCTCAACGACTACCTCGAGTGCAAGCGCTTAAGCGAGCTCGATTCGCTGGTGGCGCGCCGCATGATTCCCGCGCCCGACGCGCTCGACGAGCAGACGGCGCTCATTCGGCGCAAGGGCGAGGAGCACGAGCGCGCCTACCTCCAGGTCATGCAGGAGCGCCATCCGGACGGCGTCGTGCAGTTCGAGCGATCCGAGAGCGGCATCGAAAATTATCGAGAGGCGGAGCGCGACACGCTCGAAGCGATGCGCCGCGGCGCGCCGATCATCTACCAGGCGACGTTCTTCGACGGGCAGTTCATCGGGCACGCCGACTTCCTGCGCCGCGTCGACGGCGCACCGTCGCACCTGGGCGACTACAGCTATGAGGTCATCGACACCAAACTCGGCCTCTCGGCGCGGCCGTACTATCTCGTGCAGCTGTGCAACTACAGCGAGCACCTCGAACGGCTGCAGGGCTGCATTCCCGACTTCGGCTACGTCGTCTTCGGCGACGGCGGCGAGCAGCGCTTTCGGCTCAACGATTACATGGCGTACTACCGCCATCTCAAGAAGGCGTTCTTACACTACGCCGACACGCTCGGCGCGCGCGACGAGGCGCGCGAGTATCCGCTGAAGGTCAAGCACTGCAGCGTCTGCGACTGGAACGAGCAATGCACGCAGCCGGCGCGTCGGCGACGACCACCTGAGCCTCGTCGCGAGCATGCGCCGCGATCAGATCGCCAAGCTCGAGGCCGCCGGCATCACCAGCGTCGCGCAGCTGGCCGACGCGCCCGACGAAAAGCGCCCGAACGGCATGACCCCCGAGACGTTCATCAAGCTGCGCCGGCAGGCGTCGCTGCAAGTGCGCGGCCGCACGAGCCCGGAGCCCATCTACGAGCTGCTCGAGCACGCGCCGCCGCTCGGCTTCGCGCAGATGCCGAATCCCGCGGCCGGCGACGTCTTCTTCGACATGGAGGGCGACCCGCTATACGAGCCGGGCCGCGGCCTGGAATACCTCTTCGGCTGCTGGCTGCCCGACGAGGAGCCCGAGTACCGCGCCTTCTGGGGAAAGACGCGCGACGAGGAGCGTCACGCGTTCGAGGGCTTTATCGATTTCATCGTCGAGCGGCGGCGCAAGCATCCGGCCATGCACGTCTACCATTACGCGAACTACGAGAAGTCGGCGCTGCGGCGGCTCGCGCAGGAACACACAACGCGGGAAGACGAGGTCGACGACCTGCTGCGCGGCGAGGTGCTCGTCGATCTGTTCGCGGTCGTGCGCCAGGCGCTCGCGATCTCCGAAGACGGTTACGGCCTCAAGAAGCTGGAGCGCTTCTATAAGCTGGCCCGCGAGACCGAGGTCAAGAAGGGCGACGAGTCGATCGTGATGTTCGAGCGCTGGATGACCGAGCACGATCAGCGCATCCTCGACGACATCGAGGCGTACAACCGTGACGACTGCCGCTCGACGCAGCTGCTGCGCGACTGGCTGCTCGACCGCCGCGAAGAGGCCGTCGCGCAGTTCGGCATCGAGCTGCCGCTGCGCGAGCCCAAGCGGCCCGACGAGCCGTGCCATGCGGAGTTCGAGCCGACTTGCAATAAGTGCGTGAAGCGGCGCGACGACGAGCGCGAGGACGCCCGGCGCAGCGACGTCGAGCGCGAGCTCCTCGCCGGCGTGCTGCCGCCGCGCACCGAAGAAGAGTACCGCCTGATGCACCCCGGCAAGCGCGAGCGCTACCTCCTCGCGAATCTGATGGCGTATCATCGCCGCGAAGAGAAGCCTGCGTGGTGGGAGTACTACGATCGCTGCGAAAACGTCGACGAGCTGCTCGAGTTCGATAAGACGGCGATCGCCGGGCTGAAGCTGCGCGAAGACATTGCGCCGTATAAAATTAAACAGAGCACGGTCTACTCGTACGGCTTTCCCGATCAGCTGCACAAGATGGCGGCCGGCGACGAGGTCGACAACCCGCGCACGCACAAGCGCGCCGGAGTCATCGTCTCGATCAACGACGACGAGAATCTCCTCGAGCTCAAGACCACCGCGAGCCTCGAGGCCGCGCGGGCGATCCGCGAGTTGATCCCGCAGGGTCCGCCCTCGACGCGCGTCCAGCGCAAGGCGCTGGCGCGGCTCGGCAGGGCGTATCTCGACGGCACGCTGCAATCGGAGTATCCGGCCGCGGCGGACTTGCTGGCGAATCGCGATCCCGTCGTGCACACCTCCTGTGTCGCCCTTCCCTTCGACTCCGCTCGGGGCACGCTCTCGGCTCGGGGCGACACGGTCATTCAGCCCACTATCGTGAACGCGGCTTCCGTATCCGAGGTCGTGCAGTGTTTGGCGAACAGTTATCTCTTTATCCAGGGGCCGCCGGGCAGCGGCAAGAGCACGATCGGCTCCAAGGTGATCTGCGACCTGATCGAGCGCGGTAAACGCGTCGCGGTCACGAGCACGAGCCACAAGGCGATCCATAACCTGCTGCACAAGGTCGAGACGTGCGTCGCGGCGCGCGGCAAGACGTTTCGCGGGCGCTACAAGCACACCGCCGGCGATTCGGAATATAAGTCCGAGCTGGCCTCGCCGCTGATCGAATCGCTCGACAAGAACGAGGCCATGGACCGCGACGACTATCAGCTCGCCGGCGGCACGAGCTGGCTCTTCGCGCGCGAGGAGCTGGCGCACAAGTTCGACTACATCTTTATCGACGAGGCGGGGCAGGTGTCGCTGGCCGACGCGCTCGCCGTCGCGCAGTGCGCGCACAACGTCGTGCTGCTCGGCGATCCGTCGCAGCTCGCGCAGGTGAGCCAGGGGCGCCAGCCGCCGCACGCCGGCGACTCGGTGCTGCAGTACCTGCTGGGCGACGAGCAGACCGTGCTGCCGTACCGCGGCATCTTCCTCGACGTTTCGTATCGGATGCAGCCGGAGATCTGCAAGTTCATCTCGGATGCGATGTACGACGAGCGTCTCGAACCGGCGGAAACCACGCGGCTGCACGCGGTCACGCTGGGATCCACGCGCCTCGCCGGCCTCTACTACGAGCCGATCGAGCACACCGGCAACGGCTCGAGCTCGAATTGAGGAGGCGAGCGAAATCGTCCGCCGGATCGCACTGCTGCGCGACAAGGGCACGGTCGTGGATTCGCAACCGCAGGAAATGGAAGGCGTCGCGCGCCCCTTGACCGATAGCGACATCATTGTCGTCACGCCCTACAACGCGCAGCGCCGGCTTATCTCGAGCAAGCTGCACGACGCGGGCCTCGACATACGAGTCGGCACCGTGGACAAGTTCCAGGGCCAGGAGGCCGCCGTCGTGTTCTACTCGATGGCGACGTCGAGCGGCGAGGACGTGCCGCGCGACGTGGAGTTCCTCTTCGAGCGCAACCGCTTCAACGTCGCGATCTCGCGGGCGCGTGCCGCGAGCGTGCTGGTCTGCAGCCCGCGGCTGCTCGATTTCCCGTGCCGCACGCCGGAGCAGATGGCGCTCGTCAATTTGCTCTGCGCGTACGTCGAACGTGCCGCGCGGCAACTCGCATTGACGACCGCCTAAGCGGCTAGCGCGGCGCTACGGTGACGCTGATGGCCGCTGGTCAAAGAGCTCGGTCTCGAGCCCGCGGCTCTGCGCGGGCGCTGGGTTATCGGAAACAAAGCCCACCTTGATATCCGCCGCTGCCGGCAACTGCGAGCGGCACAGCGGCGGGTTGGAAAACGATGCGTTGTCGTACGTAAGCCGGTTTTGGGTGAGCCGGCCGATCGGCCATTGTTCTTTGATGACGTTGACGATGCGCTTTCGCAGGTCGGCCTGCTGCGCGGCGGAGCCCTCCGATTTGAGGAAACAGATCGTCAAGATGTGCGGCAGCGGTTCCCAAACGGCCGCCGTGTTCAATACCGACTTGATGTCGAACAGGTCGCCCTGTGACATCATTCCGTGCGACGCGGCGCTGGACGCCCGCTGTATCGCAATCGCAGCCTGTGAGGCTGGATCGGGCCTGATACCTTGATGGAGCATCCCGGGAAGATTGTGGGCGCCGACGATCGACGTTGTCAGAATCAGCAGGCAAGCTAGCGACGGCCCGATCAGGATTTTCGTCATGATTCCTACCTCTATTGGGTGGCTCTTCTGTCGAGTGTCTTGCCTCGGATTCATCTCGGTTAAAGATGTTTCCAACCTTTCCAACCTCAGCTATGGAGATCTCGTGCCTCTCCTCGGGAGAGCCGAGGTCGACAACGGTCAGCTGAGCGTTTCACCGGGAGGGTATCAGCAATTCGTGCAGATCGTGCCGGGATCGGTAAGCGCCAACGGTCCCGACTATAGCGCGATGCTCGCGTTTCTGCTGTCGCAGCGCGGCGTCCAAGCGTACCGCTCGCAGATGACGCTCGGCGCGGTTGGCAGCAACGCCGGCGCGGTATCGTGCGCGCAGGGCGAAGAGTACTTTATCTACAGCCTCAACACGCTGACGACGCCTCATGCCTTGATCGGAACGACGAAACTGAACGCGACAATCTACGGCGCGTTCCTCGATTGTAGCGCGCAGTCGCGCAACGCCTCGTTTTCCGGTGAAGCCTCCAAAACAATCCCGACGACGAAGTCGGCGGCGCTGACGTACGCGTCCCTTCTGGCGCTCGCATGGCCGAAGATGGGATGGACCTCGATCAACTCGGGCATCGCGGCAGCCGGCGGCTTCGCCGACATGGATCCCTCTTCGCTCGTCGTCCAGTCTGCAGTCGCGGAGTCGGCGTTACGAAATCTCGTCGAGTAATTTCTGCGGCACGCAACCTTCGCCGACACCCTCACCATCGGCATCGCCGACGACGAGGCGGGCTATACGACGCGCGGCCAAACGGGCGCGGGTACAGCAACCACGACGTCCGCACCGTTTGATCCGGGTACGGTCGCGATTTCAAGGGAACCCTACGATCCTCGCTGCCACGCCGTATCGGAGCCGACTCCTACACCGGCCCTGACGTCGGCGTATCGCGAGCCGGCCGAGGCGATGGTTCAGGATGCCGTGTCCGGATTCGAGCGAGTGATGTATCCCACACCGTCGCCGCGGCCTACGCCCTAGCCGCTAGGCGTTGGGGCAGGAGCGCACGGGATGCGGCTGGATGGCGTGCTCCCAGAGCCGCTTCGTCCAGCAGTCGCCGAGCAGCGAGCAGTAGCACAGCGTGAGATCGACGCGCCGGATGGAGCCCATCACGCGATGCGTAATGAATTTGCCCTCGACGCGCAGTATCTCGAGCTTCTGCCCCGCCGATACGACATCGCCGGGGAGGATGGTGCTCGCCGTCAGGTTACTCGTGCCGTGCCGGCCGGATTTGCGCTCGTCGGCGCGCGACTCGGCCTGCTCCGCCTCGATTGCTGCCGAGATCGCCGGCTGCGACGTCGGCGTGCCGGGGCGCTCCACGACCTTGCCGTCGCGCGTAATGGTGGAGTCGAGGATGAGCGCCGGCCCGATGCCCGCGTTGTTCACGTCGAGCTCGAAGTACCGGTCCGGCGACGACGTCGTGATGAACGAGATGTACGGCCACACCGTCGCGCTAAACTGCTTGCGGATCACGTACGTCTGATACGCCGACGAGCCGGCCGCGATGCCGCTGATCACCAGCGCCAGCAGCGCGACGAAGAGATCGAACCGAAACCGCCTCTCATCCACCGCGCAGGGGGTTCACTGTTCGACCAGCTGCATCATCTCCGGAGTGTAACGCGCGCCGGCGGTCTGTTCGTGCAGTCCCTCGAGCTTGTCGAGCTGCTCCTTCGTGAAGTGCACGTCGAACGCGCCGACGTTCTCCTCGAGGTAGCGGCGGCGTTTGGTGCCGGGGATCGGCACGACGTCCTGGCCGCGCGAGAGCACCCACGCGAGCGCGACCTGCGCGGGCGTGGCGTTGCACCCCTCGGCGACGGCACGGACGGCGTCGACGATGCGCTGGTTGGATTGTGCCGCCTCCTTCGAGAATCGCGGATTGGTGCGGCGCCAATCGTCTTCACCGAGCTTCTCGACGTTGACGGCGCCGGTGAGGAAGCCGCGTCCCAGCGGACTGTAGGGCACGAATCCGATGCCGAGCTCGCGCACGGCGGGCAGAACCTTTTTCTCCACGCGGCGCTCCCAGAGCGAATACTCGCTTTGCAGAGCGCTGATCGGATGCACGGCGTTGGCGCGACGCAGCGTCTCCGGCGAGACTTCCGAGAGGCCGAGATAGCGCACCTTACCTTCGTCGATCAGCTCTTTCATCGCACCGATCGTTTCTTCGATCGGAACCGCCGGATCGCGGCGGTGCTGGTAGTAGAGGTCGATCGTGTCGATTCCGAGGCGCGCCAGCGATTCGTTCGCGACGCGCTTGACGTTCTCGGGCGTGCCGTTGACGCCGCGAACGCCGTTGCCGAACTTGAAGCCGAACTTCGTCGCGACGACGACACCCTCTCGCCGCCCGCGCAGAGCGCGTCCGACGAGCTGCTCGTTGGCATACGGCCCGTACACCTCCGCCGTGTCGAGGAAGTTGATGCCGAGCTCGAGCGCGCGATGGATCGTCGCGATCGCCTCGGTCTCGTCGGCCGTGTCATAAGAGGACGTCATGGTCATGCAGCCCAGGCCCATCGCCGACACCGTGAGCCCCTGCGTCCCGAGTTTGCGCTGTTCCATAGGCCCCACAAGACGATGCCGCACCGCCGGAAGTTGCACCGGCGCGTCGAAAAGGCGGCGCATGAAACGTTTGCGCTTACTTCTCGTTCTGTCTTTTGCCGCGGCGCTGACCGCGTGCGGCGGCGCCCTCACCCCACCCTTCGACTCCGCTCAGGGTGACACGGCTCAGGGTGACAGAGTCGCGTCGAGCGCCCGATCGCACGCTCCCGGCGCGATAAGCCCGGCGGCGTCGGGCTACAAGCAGCTCTACATCTTTAAGGGCACGCCGGACGGCGCGAGCCCGTACTCCGGCTTCGTCGCGCTCAACGGAACGCTCTACGCCACGACGCTCAACGGGTCGAAGAACTATTGCTCGCAGAACTGCGGAGGCAACAACTGCTACCTCGGCTGCGGCACGGTCTTTTCGGTGACCGCCGCAGGCACCGAAAGCGTCGTCTACAATTTTAGCGGCAACTTCAACAGCGGCAGCGACGGGTCGTGGCCGTTCGCGGGCCTCACGGTGCTCGGCGGCGCGATGTACGGCACGACGTCGGGCGCGGGAGCACACCGCGACGGCACGGTCTACACCGTCAACGGCGCCGGCAGTGAAAGCGTGCTTCACAGCTTCGCGGGCGGCACCGACGGCAGCGCACCGGAGGCGGCGCTGATTGCTTATCGCGGCAAGCTCTTCGGCACTACCGTTGTCGGCGGCGGCTCGGGCGACGGTACCGTCTACAGCATCACGACGGGCGGCTCGGAGAAGGTGCTCTACAGCTTCAAAGGCGGCAGCGACGGCGCAAGGGTCTACGCGCCGGTCACGGAGCTCAACGGAAAACTCTACGGCGTGACGCTCGAGGGCGGCAAAGACTGCGGTACGACCGGCTGCGGCACGATCTTCGAACTGAGCATGAAGGGGAAGAAACACATCCTCTACAGCTTCAGCGACAGCGGCGACGGCGCGTATCCCAACGGCTTGACGGCCGTTGGCGGCACGCTGTACGGCACTACGGAGTCCGGCGGCACGAAGGGCTCGGGCACGTTCTTCTCGATCACGCCGAGCGGTACGTTCAAGACGCTCTACAACTTCACGGACATCCCCGACGGCAATCTGCCCGGCGCGTCGCTGATCTACTCGAAGGGCAGCCTGTACGGCACGACCGTCGGCGGCGGCACCTCCGGCAACGGCACCGTGTTTAAGGTGACGCCGGCCGGCGCAGAGACGGTGCTGTACAGCTTCGCGGGCGGCAGCGACGGCGCGGATCCGCAGGGACCGGTCTATCTTTTCAACCGCAACTTGTACGGCACGACGACGAAGGGCGGCGGCACCGGTTGCGGCGGAAGCGGCTGCGGCACGATCTTCAAAGTAAAACCGTGACATGAAAGTACGTAAACTCAATCACGCGGTGCTGCGCGTTCGCGATCTCGAGCGCAGCCTCGCGTTCTATCACGACGTGCTCGGACTCGAACCGATCGCGCGCATGGGTCACGTGATGGCGTTCATGCGCGCGCCTGGCTCGGAGAACCATCACGACCTCGGGCTAGCGTCGGTCGGGCCGAGCGCGCCGCCGGCCAACGAGCGCGGCGTCGGACTCTATCATCTCGCGTGGGAGGTCGACGAGATCGAGTCGCTGCGCGACGCTCGCACCGCGCTCGAACGCTATGGCACGCTGAGCGGCGCGAGCGATCACGGCGCGACGAAGTCGATCTACGGTTACGATCCCGACGGCAACGAGTTCGAGGTGATGTGGATGGTGCCGCGCGAGCACTGGGGCGAGTACGAGAACGCCGCGCCGACACGTCCGCTCAATCTCGAGGCCGAGATCGCGCGCTGGAGCGTGAAGACATCGACGGCCTGATCGTCGCGCCGTACTCCGGCGAGCTGCCGGCGCTCGACCCGAACACAGAGGCGGCGGTGCGCGAGCGCATGCACTCGGTACCGGTCTTTCGCAGCGGGAATCTCGGGTTTTCGAACATGCGCCTCGGCGCCTTGGGGCGTTCGAGTGCACCGTCGCGCGAAACCGCGGAGTTCGACGGCAGTCTTCGACACGTTTCACGGCGGCATGCTGATGACGGCGGCCGACTCCGCGGCGGCGATCGTGAGCCTCACGATCTGGGGCGCCGACGCGCGCATCACGACGACCGACATGAACATTCGCTTCCTGGCGCCCGCACGCAGCGACGTCAAACTCTTCGCGCAGGCGATCAAAAAGGGACGGACTCTTTGCCCGGTGACCGCTAACTTTTGGCGCGACGACGGTGCGTTGGTTGCGGTCGCGCAAGTCACCTATATGCGGCTTGTTGCTGCTGAGCCGGCGTGATAGAGTGGGGTGCAGCCATGTCACAGACCGAGATCATCCTGCCGGAGACGAAGCCCGAGACCGAGTGGGTGCGCGGCCGCCCGTTGCAAAAGGTGAGCCCGCAGCGAACCCACTCGCTTTTGCAGGTCGCCTTGGCGATGCAGATAGGTCGGTGGGCGGAGCGCCGTGGCGAAATAGGGACCGAGTGGCGCTTTCGCGTCGCGCCGCCGGGCGAGGTGCGCCGGCCTCTGGTCCCTGACGTCTCCTATGTCTCGAACGAGCGGCTCCGGCCTCTCACCGACGCCGAGATCGAGATTCCGCCGCTCGCGCCGGACGTCGCGGTCGAAATTCTTTCACCCGACGATCGGCGAATCGATATCGATGACAAGATCTCGGTGTATCTTGCGCGCCGGATCGTTGCTCGTCGTCGTCGTGGATCCGCGGCGCCGCGTGGTCGAGCTGCATGACGGTGCGGGCGTCGCGCAACTCGACGAATCGCAGACGATCGAACACCGGGCGTTGCCCGGCTTCTCCTATTCCGTTCGCGACTTATTTGCGGTGCTGCGCCGCTCATAGAGTAGATAGCTCGACAAGCGGGGGCTAAGCCTTGCCGATAAGTTGGTCAACCTGGTAGACTAGGCCGTATGGAAGACCAATGCTTCAACATCGCCGAGGCGAAGGCGCACCTATCGCGGTTGATCGAGCGAGTAGAGCGTGGAGAGCGGATAACGATTGCTCGAAACAATCGTCCCGTCGCGATCATATCGCCAGCCAAGGTCTCCCCAGAAACGGTCCTCGAGCGACTGCGCGCCGTACGTGAAACAATCCGGCAGCGTAACGGTGGCCGGCCCGTGCTGCGGCGCGGTGAGAGCTGGCGCGACTTCATCGAGTCGGGGCGCCGCAACTAGGCCAGTCGACTATCGCGCATGCCGATCGTTCTCGACGCTTCGACCGCACTGTCTGCGGTTCTGCCGGATAGAATTCGACGTACGGCGAGGCCGCGGTCGCAGCCGGCCTTGAGGAGGGTATCGTCGTACCGGCGCTCTGGCCGTATGAGGTTCAAAACGGGCTGCTCGTAGCACTGCGGCGTAAACGCCTCGACGCAGAAGGCCTTGGACAAGCCCTTACGGCTCTACGAGGATTAGCGCCAGCCCTCCGTGCCCCCGAGGGGCTCGGCGTCGAGCTGCGGATCGCGCAGGAGTATGCCTTAAGCGGATACGACGCCGCCTATTTGGCCGTTGCGATGGCGGTCGACGGAAAGTTGGCGACGATCGATGAGGAGCTGCGGGCGGCAGCGACGGCCGCCCGCATAAAACTCTTCACGACCGCGCGAAGAAAGCGCCGCTAGTGAGACATGGCGCGGCGAATAGCGACGAGCTGCATCGGAGTCAGCAATCCCGGCGGGCTGATCAGATCGACGCGCGTTCCGCGCACGACCCAGGTGATCGGCTCGACCCGAATGCGCTGCGTCACGCTGCCGTCGCGGCGAAACTGCACGAACGCGTGTTGCCCGGGCGGGACGTTATTCATGAAGTGCGGCGCTTGCGGAGGCGCGCCGCCGGCGGTCATCCAGAACCGCATTTGCGTCGGGTCGGTTCGCCGCGCGCTGCTCTCCATGATGGTCAGTCCGGGGCCGCCGCCGGCAGCATCGTATTGAAACATCAAATGCGAGTCGATTCGCGACGAACTGGGCATGAGCTCGTCGATGCGGGGCGAGAGCCCGGAGGGGATCGCGGCGGGCGCGATCACGGTGAACGGCATATCGCGCCGGGCCTGATCGAGCGTAACGTCGTTTACCGCGACGGGCACCTGCTGGCCGCCGATGACGGCGAACGCGCGCAGCATCTGCTCGACCTGCGCGCGCACGCTGGGCGTGGCGAAGACGAAGGCCACGAGCACGACGCACGCCGCGGCGGCGGCTGCTGCCCAGCGCGGGATCGCGCGCGGCGGGGCGACGGCGCTCGTGCGAGCGCGAACGGCGTGCGCATTATATTGAGGGACGTCGATCGTTTCGACGTATGCGCCGACCGCGTCGCGCGCTCGCTCAGCTTGCTGCGATTGATTCATCTTTATACCTTCCATCTGGTGCGGGTGTGTGTTGCGAAGGTGAAGCGGGATCGTCGAGCGCCACGCGCAAGCGGCGATGCGCGAGCATCAGCCACCAGCGCACCGTCACGGCGGGCGCGCCGAGTACCTGCGCGATCTCGCCGCTGCGCATTCCGTAGTAATAGCGCAGCACGATCGGCAGGCGCAGACGCGGCTCGAGCGCGTCGACGGCCACGCGGACCGCGATGCGATCGTCATGGGACGCCTCGTCTTGCGGGGCGACGCGTTTCGACCGGTTCGTCGCGGAGCATCGGACGCTGCGTGCGCCTCGCCTCGTTGACGACGATCCGGTAGAACCACACCGCGAAGCGCTCCGGACGGCGCAAGAGCTTCAGCCCGCGCCAGGCACGCGCGCACGCTTCCTGCGCGGCGTCTTCCGCCGCCGAGCGATTCCTGACGAGGGACCACGCGATGCGGTAGGCGTCGGGCCAGACGGTGCAGATCAGATCGGCGGCGGCCGCGTCGTCGCCGGCGCAGGCTCGGGCCACGAGCCCGTCGTTTTGCTTCACACGAAATAGACCGCCACGCCCAACAAAACGTTGGACTCAGGCCACGCGTTACTGCGGAGGCGCCTCGAATGCCTCGGCAATGAGGGCGGCGTAGGCGCGGCTCGCGTCGGTGGGGACGCGCTTGAGCTCGGGGTCGCCGTCGAGATCGATGTGGTAGAGCCCGAAGTCGCTGCCGTCGTCGAACGGCAGGCCCCACTCGCGGTTCGACGTGATGCTCCAACAGAGATAGCCCTCGACAGGAACGCCGCGAGCGACGGCCTTGCGGACCTCGGTGACGTGCGCCCTGAGATAATCGGCGCGGGCGATGCCGGACGCGCGCCCGACGCAGCCGTTCTCGATGACGATGAT
Organism: Vulcanimicrobiota bacterium; assembly: GCA_963756165.1. Taxonomy (GTDB): domain Bacteria; phylum Vulcanimicrobiota; class Vulcanimicrobiia; order Vulcanimicrobiales; family Vulcanimicrobiaceae; genus Cybelea. The sequence goes on from CAVWMO010000011.1 coordinate 131,985, forward strand.
CGGCTTGCCGGGAAACTGGTGCGCGGTTTCGGCGAGGATCATGCCGAGCGCGCCGGGCCAGACGGGCGCGCTCGCGTACTGAAAGTCGGCGGCGGCGCTGAGCCGGTGCAGCTCGCCAGGCCAGAACGACGGCACGCCCCAGTAGTAGTCCAGGCCGACGAAGTCGAGCGTACCGACGCACTCGCGCGGGCAGAGGAACTCCGGCAGCTTGCCGGCCATGCCGAGATTCCACCAGTTCGTGCCGAGCAGCGTGGTGAAGATCGCGAAGCTCTTGCGCAGCGCGAAGAGCGCGTGCATCCACGACGAGCGAGTCGCCTGCAGGCGCCGCTCGCCCTGCATCGGCACGAATTCGACGCGCTCGGGATCGCTGAAGATGAGCTGCGCAACGCGCCGCGCAATCTCCGGCTCCAGCCCTTCATATCGTGGTGTGCGGCGCCTCACCGGCGCCTGACATGATCAGGCCGGCTCGGCCAATACGACGGGTCGCTCGCATCGACGCCAACGCTGCGGCGGCCTGCATGTCGGTGTCACCCTGAGCGGAGTCGAAGGGTGACACAGTACATAGCCCCTCCACTCCCGGACTGACCCCCACGCGCAGCTTCCCACGCTTGCGAATGCGGGCGAAAGAGCGGTCCATCTCAGGCACAGCGCCCTGGGCATCGCCCCGCGCCTCTTCTTCGCGGCCGATGTCCGCGACGGTCTTGCGATTGAAGGCGTCGGGGATCTCGGGATGCTCGGCGCGCAGATCGCGTATCGCGTGGTCGACGATGTTGAGCAACGTGCGGCTGCCTAGCGCCATCGCGACGGCGAAATACTGCGGTGGGCCGGGCAGCTGCGTAAGAGCGAGCGCATCGCCGGCGTATTGGCGCAAGGCAGACGTCGTCATCGAAAACAGCATCAACCTCACCTCGTTTCAGGGCACCAACCGCGTCATCCATCGAGTCGAAATAGTCAACGGTGACGGCGGGAAACGAGCCGCCGACGATGCTAGCGGGCAGCGTGTCCGCAACGACGGCGACGCGGCCGCGCCACGTCTGGATGTCCGCGGTAAGCGCGAACGAGTTGGCGTGCAGGGCGGCGAGATGCGCGCAATAGTAGGGCTCGGAAAAGAACGCGTGCTGGATCCGCTCGCGGGTCATCGTGATCTGGGCGATCGAGCAGTCGACGCGGCCGCCTGCGTCGACGTCGGATTGCGCGATACGCGCGGCTTGCCGCTTCGCAGCCTCGGGCGACTGCAGATGCGTGGCGTTGCGGTCGATCCAGTGCTGGAGCCATTGCGGGAGGCCGAGGACGAGCGGGTTGGTGCCGACGCGGGCGTTAGGGCGGATGCGCAGGATGGCGTCGCGAGCCTTGGCGTGCGCGCGGAAGAGATTGGGGATGAGGGTGAGGATGTCGTCCATTTGTGCGTCGCCGCTCTGATACGGCGGCTGGCCGGGCGGCATGGCATAGGCGCGCATCCAGAAGCCTTTGATCCAGCCGTAGACGAGCTGGTTGGGCTCGTTGAGGGTGACGTAGTCGTCGATGAGATCGCCGAGCCGCTGTGCGACTTCGGTGGCGAAGGCAGTTACGCGATCGGGAAAGCGGGGATCGAGCGGCCCGGCGCCGTTGCCGGCGGCTTGGACGTGGAGCGGCCAACTGTTGTGCACGAGGGTGACGACCGCAGACATGCCAGCGTCCCGGATGGCCTGCAGCACGTCGCGGTAGTGCGCGAAGGCCTCGTCGCTCCAGGCACCAGGCTGGGGCTCAAGCCGCGTCCACGAAACCGAGAGGCGAAACATCGTGCATCCGAGGCCGCGCGCAAGCTCGACGTCTTCGCGGTAGCGGTTCAAGAAGTCGGTGGCTTTGCCGCGTGGAACGAGCCTACGCACGCGCTCCCACACGTCACGAATGTCGTCGCGCCCGTCGTAGGCTTCGCACTGATGATCGGCGGTAGCAACTCCGAATCCGAGACTGCGCCCCATCTGCGGCAGATGCGAGGTTCAAAGCGGTCGTCCTTCAAGGCCGGCTAGTTTGGTCACCGCTTCGTAGCTTCGCAAAGAGCTGCGCGGTCCGTTGCCTACGAGGGCTGAGCGCAGCCTCCATAGGCAAACAATCGTAGCGCATCGTTCATCTCGACCTCAGCATAGTAACAATATCGCGAACGTCCTGTCGATGAAGAAATGTGGATGCACGCCTAAGATTCGGCTCACTTACGCTTGAACCATGTATCCAGCATTCAAACGTCACACCCGACATGAGGTAGCGCTCTCAGGGCCAATTTCTCAACGGAAAGACCATCAACGATCTCTGCATCGCGTGGAGTTGCCTAGCTTTCGGCGTAAATTGTGGTATATGCACCCTCGACTGGCGTCCCGCCGTGCCTCGAGACTCGCAAATTAAATACCCCGATCCTCTGTCCCAGTTCCAATCTTCGCAAAGCGGCGTGACGTTCTGGATCCGGATTAAGGCCCCTAATCCAGATCTCGCTTTCCGCCTGCCGAATCGCGATCGAAAGTGTCCCGTTACCAAGGGCCCTTCGGCCCACCATTTCACCCACCACGTCATTTGGCCATTGCGCGTCATTGATATGGCACCATTATGTCCCACAGTTTTATTTGCGCGGCTTTGTAAAGAACCCGAAGCATCCACGCTTATTCGCCATTGACACCACGGAACATAAGACATTCCGTCCGTCGCCAAAAGATGTCGCGGTTGAGCTTAACTTTCACACCATAGATGTGTCCGGCAAGCCTAGTGACATCGTGGAGACCAAAATCGCGGAAATGGAAAGCGAGTTTGCCCCGGCCATAGCCCGGATAAGGGAAGGCCAGTCTCTCGCAAACGATGAGGACCGTGGTCCGCTTATGACCTTCATGGCGCTCTTGTTGATAAAAAACCCTGCCATGCGAAGCCGAATCTCGAAGCCTTTAGGGGAGTTGGCCCTGAAGACTATGCAGATGGAGGCAAGTGACTCAAAAGCCTGGGCTCTGAAAATGGAGCAAGCAAAGCGAGACGGCACCGTTCAGCAAGATGCTGATACCGAGAAACTACGGAAGCTATTGCTTCAAGGCGACGCGTTCAAAGTTGCGCTATCCGTTGCAGGCCATCTTCACTTCGAGTTTAAGGTGGTGGCGGATTCAACGGGTCGATGCAACACACTACCGGTGATTAGTAGTGGAGGTGTTGCCAATGTCTCAGCTCGGGCGCCCGGGGTTATCGCCGAAAGAGAAAGCCGAACTGTGGAAGCGCTGGAGGCAAGGCGAATCGCTAAGTGATATCGCTCGCGCGCTCAAGAAAGGCGGCGGCTCAATCTTCGGCGTTCTCCGTCTACGCGGCGGGATAGCGCCTCTCCAGCGTGAACGGTCGCCGATCGCGCTTACCCGCGGGGAGCGAGAAGAAATCTCTCGTGGGTTAGCCGCCGGCCTTTCGATACGGGCAATTGCTGACCTCATAGAAAGAGCGCCATCAACAGTAAGCCGTGAGATAACCGGGAACGGCGGGTTAGGGCGCTATCGAGCTGCCGAAGCCGATGAGAAGGCATGGGATCGATCTAGGCGTCCCAAGAAGTGCCTTCTAGCGACAAACGGTAAGTTGCGCTCGATCATTGCCAGCAAGCTGAAGCTGCAATGGTCTCCGCAGCAGATAGCGGGGTGGCTCAAGACGCAGTTTCCAAAGAATTCTGATCTGCACATCTCCCACGAGACGATCTACCGAACATTATTTGTCCAAGCCCGTGGCGCGCTAAAGAAAGAGCTACAGCAGCATTTGCGCTCGGGTCGGGTAATGCGGCGTGCGCGAACAGCCACGAATAAAGGGCAGACTCGATACCAGATTATTGACGGGGTCTCAATCAGCGACCGGCCGCCCGGAATTGAGAGTCGTGCGGTTTCCGGTCATTGGGAAGGCGATTTACTCTGTGGTTCCCGGAATTCTCAGGTCGCCACTCTCGTTGAACGCAAGTCGCGCTTTACAATGCTTGTGAAAGTTAGGCGCCGGGACGCGCTCACCGTCGCGAAGGCAATGAGCCGGCAGATTCGCAGCCTTCCCGCTAAACTCCGAAAAAGTGTAACGTTCGATCGGGGTGCGGAATTCGCCGCCCACAAAAGGTTCAGCATCGCGGCCAATGTCAAGGTGTATTTCTGCGATCCACAAAGCCCGTGGCAGCGTGGGACGAACGAAAACACGAACCGCCTTCTCCGGCAATACTACCCGGACGGAACGGATCTCTCGCAGTTCTCTCAAGCCGACCTCAACCGCATCGCTCTCAGGCTAAACCAGCGCCCGCGCAAGACCTTGCAATACGGAACGCCGGCTAGTAAGCTAAACGAAGTGTTGCGCTGATCGGTTGAATTCTCCGTGCTTTCATCGCTAAGATGCTTGCGCAACGTCGCTGGACACTACTTAGAGCGTCTCAAGAGCGCACCGGATTTATCACTAGCGACAATCCAGTGACGCTGACCTGGTACGATCAGGAGGGCACACCATATTCTCCGGGGCTGGGACTGCCCAAGACCCAGTTACTCTTCCCTATTGCCAACGAGCTTGGCCTGATGGGAACATTTGAATATCCCGGGCAGTTGCTCGACGCGAACGATGAAGCTATCGCCGGATTCAACGGGAATACGATTATCTATCGCAACCGTCAGGTCTACGCCCGCGACTCAGAGTTTCTCTATCAGATGAAGCACAACGCAAAACCGATGCAGGGCTTTAAACTGTTGGATGACCCGGCCACCTTCGTCAACGAAAGCGATGGCGCTTAGCAATATCGCCAACAGGTGAGCCTTCTAGGCAAACTAAGGAAGCTCGTCGGGCGCGTGACCTTGAGATCTAGGTTTCGGGCACTCCCTACAAGGCTCCGGCGGCTACATCGTACACCGGGGGACGCAATGGTGCGAAAAGTTGAAGTCTCGCCACCAACACGTTGCGCCGCCCGTCGCTAATCTCAGATATACGCGCCTCATGCAGGCCCGGCGATGACCCTAGCGACTCAATAGGGAGTCCCTCGGCAGAGTAGGCTCCTCCCACAAAGTGAGCGCCGCCTTGTTCGTCGCAGCCGCGAATAAACTCGGTCAAGAAAGGTCGGAACGAGCCATATCCCCTGTATGCGACAGCGTAACAGTGCGCTACTTTCGCGAGAAGTTTCCAGAATGCGCCTGGGTCCCACGTCACAGTCTGCTGCGCCTCCGTCGTACCGTCTCGCGTTCTCGCGACGGCGGCGAGTTTTTCGACGCGCCCCCGCTCCGAAATCATCACAGGGTGACAACTGATTCCTTTCTTGTCCGCATCCTTCGAACGACCAAGTAGGAATCCCGGTGGCGGCATCGTTAGCATCATCAGCCAGAACGGATTATCAGCGAGCGGAACATCGACCTCTACCTCGCCTTCAGGTGTCTTCAAAACAACCGGAAACTCTTGCGGGCGAGTTTCTGGTCGCCGACGCCCATAAGCTCCCAAGAAGGCCCGCACTTCGGCAAAGAAGCCTCGCAAGCAGCGCCTCTCGAACTCGCTAGTAATCCCGGCGCAAGTTCGGCACGATGCTCCGAGTATCTCGTCCTCCCCGCCCAGGCCCTCCGGTATAATATGTTCCGAAGACAAGACGCCGTACGGCAACGACTCCTCCGCGCCGCAGTAGACGCAAAAGCCAATAGGCCCGTACTTCATGGTACGTTGAACCTGCAACAGGCACCTCAGCGTTTCGCTCGCATGCCGAGGGCCTCCAAAAAGGCTTCTTGGGAGACAAATGAAGGGCTACGTTTGAACGTTGTTGCTGGGAACGCCACAGAATCTCTGTCCCGCGATAACCTTTACCTCGCTGGCGAAGACATTGCCGGCGCTCTTCAACCGCGCTGGAATGTCATCAAATCGGAATCTGTCGGCGCTTGCCGAAGTCCGAGCTCTTCCCAGTGAATCGGCGCACAGACCGTTAGCTTCGGCGCACGCAAACTATAGGGAACCGCGCTGTAGCGGCCCGCCGCGTTGCTCTGTACGTGCAAATGGACGCGGCCATCGTGGCGCGTGTTGAATGCAGTCGAGACGAGATCTGGGTGGAGTGCAACGGCGCGGTCGCACAGCCGGTGCAGTCGTGGGCGGAGTTCATCGGCCTGCGGCGCGTCGGCCAAGGGGATCCACAAGGACATTCCGGTTCCACCGTCTAGCAGCGGAACAGCTTCGAGCTTGGCGACGTCGAACAGCACCGCGCGCATAGCCAGCGCGGCGAGTTTAACCTGCTCGAAGCCCACGCCAGGCGGCGCGGCGAGCACGATTCTTCCGAATCGGAGCGCCGCGACGTCCAGTAGCTTCGGCGCCCACGTGAAGAACTCGATCGCGTACTCAGAATGTGTCAGCCACAGTAGCTTTTCCATACTCAGCTGGACGGTCGTGACGTGGTAGGAAGCCGGCTTACTGAGGCCGTCGGGATAGTTGACGAATACGATCGGACTACCCCCAAATGATGCTTCAATGAGCGGACCGACCAGCCGGTAATGCGCCAGAACTTTCGGCATCACGTCCACGTCGCTCGGCATTTGGACCCGATCGTACGCGCTTGCTGGAAGAAAATCTCTAGTCAATTTGCACTAGGGCGTTTCGCCGTCGTTAGCGCTAGAATGCATTTTTTAGGAGGTGCTAACACCGTGCAGCCACACCCCATCATGCGTCCGCCGAGCCCAAACCTCGACGCCGAGCTCTCGATACTGGCCGATGGACAGCCGCGGTCAGCCGCCGAAATTTTTGCCGAGGGAGTAAAGCGTGGGCTCTTCGACCCGCATCGCCAGAGCCGCGACGAGATCTACGCAGACCTCCAATTTTACATCGAACGGACGACCGGGCGCGGAAACAAACCCATAATCGTCCAGGACGCGGACCGACGGTTCCGCTTAAACCGCCCAGTCGACGACTGGCCTTCGATCGATAGTACCGGCCTGCCGCCTCTTGTCCCCGGTTCGGAGCCCCATGCCGCTGCCGATGACGTTTTAAAGGCGCTGCAGACCGCTGCCGGCGGTTCCGATTCCGAAGCGTTTGAGCGAGCCGTTTGCGCCGCGTTCGAGTTGTTTGGTTTCTCTGCGACGCACGTTGGCGGTAATGGGGCGCCGGACGGATACGCTGACGCATTACTGGGCGAGCTGCGATATCGCGTGATGATCGAGTGTAAGCTCTCGAGCATCGAAAGAGGGGCGCACACAGGCGATCCCGCGGAAGCGGCTAAGTATCGCGACGCCTATCATGCTGCGTACTGTGTGTTGGTTGCGCCTTCGCTTACTAATCAGACGACGTTCGTCTCGGAGTTGAGCACTCATGGCGTCGCGGCTTGGAGCGTGCAGGACTTCGCACGCGCCGCCACCTTAAGGCTGGAGTGCTCACAGATGCGGGACCTCTTTGCATCCGGGTTTGCCGCGCCTAAGCTGGACGACTTGGCATGGGCGCAAACTCACGGTCCGGCGAAGCGCCTACGCGTCGTTGCGTCGTGGCTCGTTGAGATTGGACTGAACCTTCAGAAGGTGGCACAACGGCTTGCCGAGGACGCGCCGCCACCACGCCTCACGTCAGGCGTCGCGCTAAGCACGATCGACGATCGCCTTCGGGCGGTTAACAGCACGCGCGGCGTCACTCGGGAAGAGATCGACGCGGCCTTTACATGGCTGACGAGCCCATATGTTGCACGCGCAATATGGACCGATGAAAGCCGAACCGCGATTGTCATACGGCCCTTCCTTTCAGGAGGACGCGCCGACGGCGCGGGCAGTAAAAGGGCTTTGTCGCGAGTGTTGCGAGCCAAGGAGGCGGCGCGTTCGAACTCATCGCGTGCTTCGGTCGTGCGACCGAGCTTGGCGAGCAGATCGGCGCGAACGCTGGGCAGCAGATGGTACGTTCGGAGCGCGGGCTCGTCGCGCAGCTCGTCGACGATATCGAGGCCGGCCTGCGGGCCGTACGCCATGCCGACCGCGACGGCGCGATTCAGCTCCACAACGGGCGACGGCGCGGTGTTTGCAAGCGCGCCGTAGAGGGCGGCGATGCGGCGCCAATCGGTTGCGTCGGGCGTCGCGGCGCGAGCGTGGCACGCTGCGATCGCGGCTTGCAGCGCATAGGATCCGAGTGCGTGACTCGGCGCCAGCATTTCCGCGCGCGACAATGCGGCGAGGCCGCGGTGGATCAGCAGGCGGTTCCATTTGCTGCGATCCTGTTCGAGCAGCAGGATCGGCTCACCCGATGGGCCGACGCGCGCCCGCATCCGCGACGCCTGGATTTCCATGAGCGCAACGAGGCCATGGACCTCGCTCTCGCCGGGCATCAGCGCGGCGAGCATGCGTCCGAGGCGCAGCGCGTCCTCGGCGAGCTCAGGGCGCAGCACGTCGTCGCCCACCGTGGCCGCATAGCCTTCATTGAAGATGAGGTAGATGGTCTCGAGGATCGACGCGAGACGCCGCCGGCGCTCCGAGCCCGACGGGGCCTCAAACGGAACGCGCGCCTCCGCAAGCGTCCGCTTCGCGCGCACGATGCGCTGCGCGATCGTCGCTTCCGCCGTGAGAAACGCGCGGGCGATCTCCGCGGTCGTGAGGCCGCCGAGCAACTTGAGCGTCAGCGCGACGTGCGCCTCCCTCGACACGACCGGATGGCACGCGACGAACATGAGGCGCAGCAGATCGTCGTCGATCTCCTCGTACGCCGCGGCAACGTCGGTGTTTGATTCCGCGACCGAGAGCCAGTGCGCGAGCTCCTGGGACTTGCGCGCGAGCGTCTCGTCGCGCCGGATCGCATCGACGGCGCGGCGTTTCGCGATCGTCATCAACCACGCGCCGGGATTGCGCGGAATGCCCTCGTCCGGCCACTGCGAGAGGGCCGCGACGAAATCATCCTGCGCTAGATCCTCGGCCTTGCCGACGTCGCGCGTCATTCGCGAGAGGCGCGCGATCAGCTTCGGCGATTCGATGCGCCAGACTGCGGCAATCGCTTCGTCGACGCGGTCGGTCACGCCGGAGGCGGGTGGACCTCGTGGAGGTAGCAGGTTGCGTCGAAGCCGAGCGCATCGAGGAAGCGGTTCGTGAGCGCGATCGCGCGGTCGCGATCCTGCGCCTCGAGCACCGCGTACCCGCCGACGACCTCCTTCGCTTCGGCGAATGGCCCGTCGGTCATGGCGGTGCGGCCGTTCGTGCGAGTGACTGAGAACTCGATCATGTCGCTGTCGCGTCCGCCCGTGTCGAGGAGCGTGCCCTCCCTGCGCATGGTCTCGATGAGCTTTGCCATGCGCTCCCCCGTCTCGGGAAGATCGTGCGGGTTGGTTTTCGCGGGATCGAACGTAAGAATTGAAATGAATCTCATTTGAGCTGCTCCCGTACGCGCGACTCCGAGGCGCGGATTTCGGGCGTGAGGTTCTCACCGAAATCCTCGGCCTCGAAGATCTGCCGAATCTCGAGGACTGCGCCGCCGTCGAATGGCGCGTGGGTGAAGCGCTCGACGATCTCTTCCTTGGATTTGCCCTGCACGATCCAGAAGCCGGCGACGAGCTCCTTCGTTTCCGCAAACGGGCCGTCGATGACCGTCGTGCGGCCGCCGTCGAAGCGCAGCCGCACGCCCTTGGACGATGCCTGCAGCCCCTCGCCCGCGGGCATCACTCCGTCCTTGGCGAGCCCTTCGTTGAAGTTGCCCATCTTCTTCAGCATTTCTCTCGACGGCAGCCCGCCCGCCTCGCTCTCTTTGCTAGCCTTGACCAGGACCGCAAATCTCATGGGGTTCTCCTTCTGTGAATTTCTAGCGTTCTGCTGATGCGTCGAACGGAGCCGCGTGTTTTCGACAAGCGCGAACCGACAGGCTCAGGATGACACGGCTCAGGCTGACAGGGCCCGGTCGCCCTTCGTCCTTCGACAAGTCAAGTTAGCGTGCTCAGGGTGACACAGGTAGGCGATCGTTGGTCGCGTCGATCGGATGTGCGACGATGCGATAGTCGAAGTCGAGGTTCGAGCGTTCGCGCTCAATCTCGCGCACTACAAACCCCAATGCGGCCTTGCGGCTCACGAAAAGCCCGCGCGTCTCGCCGAGCGGCGTGAGAAACACGTAGTACCAGCGTCCGTCGGTCATCGCGGCAAACGCGCGATCGATTCGCACGTTGGCGATGCCGTCGACCATGCGCGCCGTACCGACGTCCTCGATCGTGGCCGTCGCCGACTCGGGCGCATACGCGAGCACCTGCTCTCCGCGGCTGTTGCGATGCGTCGACTCAATGGTACCGCCGCCTTTGATGCCACCGGTACAATCGAGATCGGCCTTTGGATCGATCACGCAATGCCCGCGCGTGACGACGTTGTGTCCAAAGAAGATGGCGGTATCTGAGCCGTTAGCGATGGAGCGCAGCGCTACGGCACCTTTTCCTCGCGATTCGCCGGTTACACCGTCGCCCGTTTCGCTGAAGCCGTGGACGCCGGTGCTCGACCGCGACACGCCGACGACGCCTTCGCGAACCAGCGACCTCCCATAGACCCCGCCGGCGCGTCCCGTTGAGAGGCCCTGCACGCATGCCTGGCCGGTCATACAACGAAAGATCTGGCCGTTGTCCGGAGTTTCGCGCTCGGCTCTTACGATGCCAAAGCTCGAGATCGCGATCGCCGCTCCCACGACGCAACGCCAACTATCGTTTGTTTCACTAATCGCTCCTTTTAAGGTGTTACTTCGAAAACGACGCTTTTGTGTGAGGTATCCGTAAGGCGCGCCACCGGCCACGAAATTCCGACGCCGGCTCGCCGAAGAACGAACCGGCGCAGACAAAAATCAGTTTCGCAAGAGAGACACCTCCGAGCTAGCGTCCATTTGTTCGCGAGCGCGCGGAGCCCTATGGTGCTTGCCGAAGAAGGAAGCGGGCCGCTTGGTGCCTTAACTAGCTAACGGAGCTTCGTACTATCTTTCCTGTGAAAGGACTATCGGAGATGAAGAGCTTTGTATTTTCAGTGCTGGGATGTTCGCTTTTGGCGATCGGGCTTTGCGCCGCGCCCGTCGTTTCGAACGCGCAGATGACTACAGCCGCCGCGCCCACGCCGGTTCCGATGCCGAAACCGGACTTCACGTCAATGAACTTTCTCGTCGGCTCGTGGACGTGCACCCAGCCACTGCGCGGCAAAACGCGCTCGGAGACCGACACGTATGCGATGAGCAATGACGGCATGTGGATAGTCGACACGGCCACGTCGCCGCCGTTCGACCAGTATCGCACCGTCGCACAAAACACCACGACCTACATGACCTACGATCCGACGATCAAACAGTGGGTATCCACCACTGTCGATAACTTCGGCGGATATGGAATCGAATCGACGTCGGGTTGGCAGGGCAACGTGGCGTCATGGAGCGGTAAGGGACTGGACGGTGGCAGCTTCGCCGACGTGATTACGAAGGTGAGCGACACCGAGACCAGCGACGCCAGTACTACGACCGACCCAAAGGGAGTGGTCACGAGCGTAACGATCACTTGTAAGAAGAGCTAAGTTAACGCGTCCTTCGACACGCGACGCTGATCAGGGCGGCGACGGCTCAGGATGACAATGGGGAGGGCGTCGTGTTATGCGGCGCCCTTCGCAATCTCGGCACTACGGCGGCCCGTCGTAGCCCGGCTTGTACGGCGGCCCGGCTCCGCCCGGCAGCACCAACGGTTTGCGCAGAGGCTGATCGAAATCAAAGTCGCGGCGAAGATCGCCCAAGATAGGCGCGTTCTCCGGGACCGTCGCGCGCGGATCGGCCGCCCGTCGCTCTTGGGATCGATCCGCTCGCCTTGCAAGAAATCGTCTTCGATGAACTTCACGTAAGCGTCGTGGCTGAGCGTCTGATGATCGATGAAGCCCTTCCGCGCATAGGCGCTGATGACCAAACCCGGCACGCGAATTCCGTAGCCGAACTCGTTGACCGAGGGTGGGGCGACGTGATCGTAAAAGCCGCCCCAGTCGTCCCAACTCAAGAAGATCGCCGTCGAATCCCAATAGCGGCTCCGCATGACCGCGTTGACGATCCCCGTGACGTAGGCCTGCCCCGTGCTGACCCACCCTGGCGGATGTTCGCTGTAGCGATTGCCCGGCGCCAACCATGCAACGGCGGGGAGTCGCCCGTCGCGCAGATCACTTGAAGAAGAGGGTCGTGTCCTTGACGTTGCCGAGTTGACCGTCGGCCTTCACGTCCGAAAACGACGGAAGCGGATTCCAGATGCCGGGCGTGCGCGCACTCTGCGGTTTAAGGTTGCAGCTGCTCTGATCGTTCTCGCAGTCCGGCTCGAAGCCGTCCATCACGTAGTACGCCCACGGCACATGGTGCTCGTGAAGAAGAAACGTAAGGTCGGTCCACGGATAATCCGGGCGTCCCGGAACCTTTTCATCCGAGGATAGGAGGTCGCGGGGCAAGTCTTGCGTCTCGAAGTACCGGCGCTCAGGTCTGCAGCTCATCGGGTCGCCGATCCGCGAGCACGTCGCCGCCCATACCGACACCATGTAGAGATGTGTGGGCAGACTCCACGACTCCGGGATACGTGCCGAAGTAACTGTCGAAGGAGCGGTTCTCTTGCATGATCACGATGACGTGCTTGATCCTGTGGATGTCGCCGTAACCCGCAGTGAGCGAGGCCCTAGCGTCGTGTCGCCCGTCCCGCACCGCGAAGAAAAGGGCGCAGAACGCCAAGCCTAGCGCAAGCTGGACCAGCGACGCCACATACGGCGGCCTTCTTTGAGCGACTATTCGCCACCCGCGCGAAGCCCAACCATTGGCAACAAAAATGTGGTCAAATGACCACATTTTTGATATCATTGGCGAGCCATGGTAAACATGAAGCTATTCGGCAGCGCTTCGCGGTCGAGAATCTTGACGCTCGTCGCACTTCTCGATGAAAGCTATCCGAGGGAACTAGCTCGGCTTAGCGATGTCCCGTTGCCCAGCGTTCAGCGCATCGTAAACGATCTCGAGCGCGAAGGCGTGATCGCCACGCGGGTCGTCGGACGCAACAGGGAGGTCAGGTTGAATCCTAGGTTCTACGGAGCGGACGAGCTTCGTTCTCTTCTTTTGAAGTATGCAAGGCGCGACCCTGAGCTTGGGCGCCGAGCTTCGGCATTGCGGCGGCGCCCGCGTCGCGCAAGCAAAGCGCTGTAAGAATGCCGGCCATCACCGAAGCTTCCTCACTTACGGACGTCGCCTTCGCGGTTTGCACGGTCTTGCAGCACGCCGGTACGGTCGCCGTACTGACGGGCGGAAGCGCGGCCACATATTATGCGCCGGAATCCTGTCAGTCCGGCGATGCGGACTTCATCATCACGTTTCAGAGCGACCCCGCACGCGCTGGCGATGCTGTACGCAGCCTGGGTTATCGAGAGTTTGGCGGCATATACCACCACGACGAGAATCTGTTGACACTGGAGTTTCCTCGCGGTCCACTGGCAGTCGGTGACGATCTAATCAGCTCTTACGACACGGTTAGGAGACGTGACGAGGTACTCCATGTGATATCACGCACGGATAGTGTCCGCGATCGCTTGATCTGGTTCTATGTTTATACGGACCGGAGCGCCTTAGCAGCGGCGGTGGCCGTTGCAAGTAGCGGTCCGGTCGACCTTGCTCTTATCGAGCGGTGGAGCAAGAGGGGAAGGCCAGGCGTCACGCTTCGCCGAGTTTCTTGGAGATCTTGAACATGCACCGCCGAAGTAGTCGCCTGCCATCCTTCGACTCCGCTCAGGATGACAAGGATGGAAGAACAGTGGCGGCTGCGATGGCTGCGGCCATCGCAAGCTTGTGGTCCTGGTTCCAGGGCGGCCCGAGTTCTTTTCGCGTTTGAGAAAGTAATCGTCGAAGTTCTAGTGTAGCGCCTGGCTCGCGGCAGCGAACACCGTCTTCGCGTCGTACCAATGCACGCGCCAACCCCGCGCCTCGGCGGCCGAGGCAAGAACCTGGCGGTACATCACCCAGTCGGCGAGGTTGCGCGCGCGGTAGTCCCTGATTCGCTCTTCGATTGTGGGTGGAAGCGGCGGGCGACTGCGCAGCGCAATGCCGCGGATCTCCGGCACGGCCGTCGCCACTTTGTCGAGCGCGCGCACGGCGTGCTCCTCCGCCGAAGCGCGCACCCGCTCGACCAGCGCAACGGCCTGGTCCATCGGCAGCATCTGGGCTTCGTGGTGGTGCGGGATACCCGGCAGGCTATCGTCCACGAGCTCGACGCGGCGGCGGTCGAGTAGCTTTCCGTCGCGCGCAATCGTCACGAGTATCGCCCATCCGCCGTGATCGGATACGCCTATTATGGCGCCATCGTTTGACATAGATCGT
>CAVWMO010000012.1:0-263200 GCA_963756165.1 Vulcanimicrobiota bacterium
AGCGCAAATCCAGTCGCGATTAAACCGCCGTCCGCCGGCAAGCGTCCGGCGCCTACCGTGCCTGCTTGGCCCTGGCCTTTGCAGCCACCGCCTGATCGAAGGAAACAAGCCGCACGTCGCGCGCTTGTCCGAAGGGGTTACGCGCATCCCGCAGGCAGGAAGCCTCGAAATACGGCCAGGCATTGCCCGAACAGGCGCCTGCCAGCGGCCGCGCATCGGCCCGGTCCGTCTTTGCGCCTGGCACCGACCCGCGTGCTTCGACCTCGGCCGAAAGGCTCAATGAGACGAAAAACGAAGCTGCGAATATGGCCGATGCAACGACGGCGTATATCGCCTTGCGCATGACACCTGATCCCTGCACACTGGCCCCTATGCCAAAAGCACCGAGGGATCAGGTGGTTGGGTCGGAACCGAATTGCCGGGACAACAGCGGTAGCAACAATCCGCGCCCACTTCGGCAACGGCTGGCGCAACGCCCACCAAGGCGCAAGCTCGCCCGTTATGTTTTAGAGGCCGTCGTTGCTCGCTGCGCCGCAGAAAGCGGTCGTCCATCAAACCCGAGAAGAGCTTGCCCTCTGATCGTAGGCACCACTCCGGGAACCCAAAAGGGGCCTCATGCTTTATTAGTGTTGTTGATAGGAGTGAAGACGGAACCAGCCCCGCATTACGGGGTTCCTTTGGCCCGTCTGAGTAAGGAGAGACCCCGCGATCAGGCTCCGCGGGGTCTCTTCTTTTTGGCAGTGCAACACCGCAACCAGCATCGGAGCGGCTGAGTTATCTAGGCAAACAAGGATCACGCACGGGAGGCCATGGTTGGAGGTACGTCATGTCACCGACCATTGCAGAGTGCTTAGAGCATGCCCGCCAATGTGAGTGGTACGCCGCTCGAACGAACGATGAAGGGGACCGCAAATTCCTCCTTCGGAAGGCGAAGCAGTGGACGAAGCTAGTCCGAGAGAAGGAAATAGAACTTAGGGCCTCTGCGCGGACCGCCGCCTAAAGCCCCTAGGGCCTGCCTCGCCCAAGTGCACAAAATGTAGCGTCTTGCACGCGTGTTCTCTTTATGTTCTAATAAGGCATGACTGAGAGGTGAAGTGCTTCGGTACGCAATCGCCTTCGCACTTCGCCGGTCGCGCAAGGATCATACGCGGCTTGAAAGAAGGTCTGACTGAAGCGGAGCGGCACGCGGTGGCCGATCACGCCGTGGCGCAGCTAAAGGAGCGTGGCGATCCTTGGCGACTGAATGAGGAGGCACCAACGGCGAAACCGCCGACAACGTAGGGAGTTCGAACAATCTTTAGCTTCGTTGGAACAAGGACGGCTGCTGATAGGTTCTTCTCGTAGTGGGACGGAAGGCATCCCCCGACCCCGAGCCCCGCCTTCCGTTCTTAAAGCCCTGGTCTCCCCGGCCGGGGCTTTTCTTTAAGGTCGTATGAAGATAACGAGCGTAGCCTCGCGACAGGTCAAGCGCTCCTTCGCGCCATGCTGGATTTCAGTACGCCAGATAATTGCCCCATGAGGTAGCCCAACACAGCACCCAAGATCGCAGAGACTACAATGAGAAATAGCGGATTGGAGTTGTCTGCGGCCGTAAGTGCATCGAGCTTTCCCGCCGACAACGTGTAACCCACCAGCGCCGCGTACCCATAGACGTTGGCTGGTACGCAGGAGAGCAGATCGGTGGAAGCAACGATAACAAGAAAGAATACCGTTACTCCAACGACAATCGCGGGCCACACCGTTCCCAATGCCGGAATCGGTACTTTGGCAATGATGAGAAGCGCGATCCAAGCAACGATCGCACCATAGATCATACCGACGATCGTCTTGCTAAGCGCTTTGATATCACCACCTGCAGCAAAGAAGCAGCCTGCTGCAATGAACCCAACCCAAACGAGAGCGAAGCCCCCCAGAGGCCCCAGCGCGATAAAGGCCCAAATGCCGCCGAGTACGGCGACGCTCACTGATAGCGCGAGTAATTCCGTCATGGTGTCCCCCATAGATTTGGTTGCGGGACAGCTCACTCACCCCCAAATGGTTCTGCCCCTTTTCAAACTAACATGATTTCCGCATCGGTGCATTCGTGAAATCCTCGCAGTGCCCAGCGTTGTGAATTTGTTGCGGCGCACAGTTCATTTCGGCGAGTGTTGCGGTTGCGCTCATTACAGTCAGGCCTGTTTTTGCGGAGGCCAGGCTCCTTGAGTTGGAAGTAGCAAGTAAAAATTTTGAGTGGGGTGAGGGACTGGCTTACTTGCTACGGAGACGGTGAAGATTTTTTGCCCTTTGACGCCGCAAGCAGCCGCAGGATTGAGTTGCGCCGTTACGCAGGAGCCGCGCTATGACCAACGTCTCATTTCCGCATTGGCAACGACACAACCAAAGGCGGTCACGGTCGCGGTTGTGCTCGTCAGAGCGCCGAACCACCGTCAGCTTGCCGAAGACTTGTCCCGTTATGTCGGTGGCCACTCCTGCAACACCTGGTCCACGATGTCCGACTGTCATTCCTTCAGCGACTTCGACGCGCTATCGAACGTTATGGGCTAGATGATGCTTCGTTCGCGCGGCTTTCTTGGTGTGCGCCTTGCCGCGAGCGGGATCGAGGAACCAAGCCTCGAAAGCTGCACAAGGCTGGTCCGCAAGCGGCTGCTTAAGCGTTGCGTCATCCTTGGTAGTAGTCGTCGTGCGAGCGGTTGCGAGAGCCGTCGGCACGGCGGGCGCTAAGGCAATAGCCAGCATCACTAACGCCGCTGCCGAGATTGTTATCGCGATCCTTTTGAACATAACCCATCCCTCCGACCCAAACGCACCCCTCCATAGCGACCGACGTGTCGCGCCGAAGTGACCATCATCACAGGAGGTGGCTTTTCATCTTTGGCGGCCCGCCGCGTTTCCCAATCGCGAATTCGAGCTATACCGACGAATTTCCCACAGAATTTGCGCAGCATGGGCGCTCTCGCTAAGACCAACCTAGGAACTGGCAATGAATGCTGGTTTGGCGTGCGTTAGTGAATTCCAAACCCAAGGCTTCGGCCTGGTGCGCTGCATGCAGATGGAATGTCCGAGAGATGCGAACTTTGTTTTACATATTCGCCATCTGCTTCGCAGGCTTGTTCTTATACGTCGCCGTCAATAGGTCCGAGCCAAACCGTCCGCTCGCAATCTTACTCATGATCCTCATCCTCGGCGTAACCGCTGCGGCCGTTCTCAAACAGCTGATGCCCTGACAGCCGCCGTAGCGATGGCTCGATATGTCGCCTGGCACCTTCAACTAAAATGGTTTCGCGCCAGACTGTTTTCGGCTACTGCCATCTGCCTTATGGCAGTAGTATCCGGCGCGGCAGAAGTGCCAGACGCCCGAATAGTTGGTGTGGCACTCACAGTCCACGGTGACAAAGCCCTCGCCGCAATGACCAAAGCGCTTGAACTTGATGGCGGCAAACGCGTTGTGCGCCAACAGGAAGGTTGACGCACATACAAGTGCGATGACCCACCGTTTCATGCATTTCCCCATGTCTTTGGATGCGCGGTGATCTAGCCGCCTTTCTTTGAAGGGTATGACCCATCAATCCCACACAAAATTTGTGGAGGACAAAAGGTATGTATGCATCAATTTCCACAAAATTTGCGAAGCACCACTGCGGCCGAAGCGCGACGAGATTTTGGGGGCCGGGGGTGGCACCAAACGCCGTACGAAGCACGAACGAACGCACACTCGGCGGACAAAACAAACACGCTGAGCAAACAAACAAAGACCAAACAAAGGCGGCGGCGCTGTGCGTTTGTTAGGTGATTGCGCACACGACAATCTGATAAGATCAGCGGTGCAAATGAAGCGAGCTTGTGAGTGAGTTGCGTTCACCCACAAGCTCTAACCCCAACAGACCATGACCATGGCCAAGGCTACGCCAAGCATACAGCAAGAACCCTACTTCGCGGAAGGCACAGAAGCGATGATCGCCCTAGAGGCTATGGTCGATCACGCAGGCCTGCGGAATGTCGTGTGGGCAATGGCGCACATCTGCTGGGCCAAGGCAGAACACGTCCAAGCTGCGTGGCAGGACGATCAACTGGCGAGGGATTGGAATGCCAACGCAGCGATGCTGAACCGGTTCGCTGAGAAGCTTAGGAGCGTTTGAGCGGCGAGCAGTTCGAAGCGGGCTCGCATTGCCTCAAACTGCTCTCACCATCACGATCACCAGAGGACAATCGCAATGGCTGCACTGAGCCTATCCGAACTCAACGCACTACGCCAATCCGCAGTCGTCATCCTGGCGCAGCAGTCCGCGATGCGGGCAGTGAGGCGACGGATACAAAAGGAAGGAAGGATCAAAGGACCGTTGCCACTCTCAACTCTCAGCCGATTGGCGAACGGGTGGCTTCACGATCATCCGCAGCTTCTGGCCGAGGCCGCCGCTTCGCCCATTGTTGCAGAACTTATAAAACGCGAAGGCCAGCCCAGTTGAAGCTTTCGGGGCCGCCCCTGAGCTGGCCTAACCCCAACCCTGATAGCTGCATAGGACTGAGGTCAATGTGACTATATCGAATAGAGCCGTCGGCGTCATCCTCACGAGACGCCGCCTGGACGAAACTCACAAGTTACGAACAGAAAACGGAAGCCTGCAAATCAACGACTTCTGGTGTGCGAATGTCGTGAACGAAAGTCCGCCCCCAAAGGGGACCCCAGCAAGGTAATTGGAGCACTGCCATGATAGTGGGATACGCCCGCGTCAGCACTGACGGCCAAAGCTTAGAGGCACAGCATGCGGCACTGACGCAAGCCGGGGCAACGCAAGTCTTCGCGGAGAAGGTGAGCGGCGCAGTCACGGATCGCAAGCAACTCGCGAAGGCCATCGCCACGCTAGGCCAAGGGGACGTTCTGTTGGTGACGAGATTGGATCGCCTTGCGAGGAGCACTCGGGATTTGCTCAACGTCCTCGACGCCGTGGCGAAGGCCGGTGCGGGGTTCCGATCCCTCAGCGATCAGTGGGCCGACACCACCACCCCGCACGGCAAGCTAATGATAACGATCCTTGGTGGGCTCGCCGAATTCGAGAGAAGCTTGATCCTGGCCAGGACTAGCGAGGGCAGGACCAGGGCCAAGGCGAGAGGGGTCCGGTTCGGCCGCAAGCTGGCATTGACCCCACACCAACGGAGCGAAGCACTGGCGAGACGCGCAGCGGGGGAGAGCTTGGTGGACATTGCTCGGAGCTACGCCGTGAGCCACAGCACGATCAGTAGGCTCAGCCTCACCTAGCCCATCCTCACCATCCTCCGCCCCAGCCATTCACCAACGCGATGACCACCGCGGCCAGCACGAGAAGGGCAAGGATCGCAAGGCCGTCATTCACCGCACTGGCCTGCGCCATCCGGTCGGGGGCACTTTACCTTCGGCCACGAGGTAACCTGCGTCGGGCACTTTACCTTCGCCCCGCACTTCACCTGCGCCCGAAGGGTTGGCCGTAAGCTCCAGCGTCCGACCTGCGGCCTCGCGGCTCCGGGCGATGGCGCGGTCGAGGGCCTGGGCGAAGGTTGCGTCATCGCGAAGATATCCCGTCACCGCAAGCTTGGGCGTCTCATACTGAATGGCGATTGTCGCGGCTCTCATCCGCGTGTTGAGCGGCACCTGCTTGTTGCGATAGACCGCTTGCAACAAGCTGAGTGCAGTCTCACCGTCCGGCGCTTCTGGGTCTTGGTATTCCATCACAGGAAAATCGCTCATCCCATCTCTCTCTTAGATGACCCTTCTCTCTTAGATATTACCCTACAATATTTGATAGGTTTGATAGGTTTGATAGGGGTATAAGCATTATTATAGCCGGATAGGTAGTGATTGCAGACCGATACCTTTTGCTATCAAACCTATCAAACCTATCAAAACCTGCCTCCGCCGCCCATCACTGCTTCTCGCCCCAGTCGGTGATATCTGGCGCCAACCATTCCCAGTTTTTGCCAGCACGGGTGAGCCAGGATTGCCGGGCTTCGATGAGTGGGGGGAAAATCCAAACCCAAGCTTGGCCGTTGCTCTTGTGGGTGCAGCCCGCGATCTCTTTAGGAATTCGGCGAGGTCATCTGAGGTCGTGTACTTGTTCCGAAGACTGTGGGCTTTTGCGTTTTCAAGTAGGAAACGGGCAAGCACCCACCTTGGGTTCTTTTGGGCTTGGGCTAGGAAGTTCGCCAACGCTAAGGAGATGGACGTACCATTGCTCAAGGCCTGTCAGCCCTTGCATTTTCTGATCGAGGAGGGCTTTGGTCTGAGGAACATTCTCGCGGGGGTGCCAGCCATCGAGGTCCATCTGAAGGAGATCGTAAAGCATCGCTGCCGCTCCGCCGTTGTTAATCTCCTCGAACAGCGGGCCGAAGTAGCTCTTGTCTTGTTTCCATCGCTCGTTGATCTTGTTGACGGCATAGCGTCGTTCGTCGTGACTGGCTGGCACGATCCATTTGTCATTGCCGGACATGTACATGCCAAGCCGATTGACCCATTGAAACCCGTTGATATTTTTCGGCTCGATGAACATCCACTTTTCAGTTGTCAGGCCCTTGAGCCTTTTCTCTGCTTCTCTGTCGCCAGCCCATATTGCCTCGTCTAGGAATAGGAAAAGCTTGTTTTGAAGATGTGCGTTGTGCTTGCCAGTAAGGTGCTCTGAGGCGTAAATCTGCAACCCGTGCGCGCCAAAGATTAGCATGAGGGTGTATCCCCAAGCGCCCTTGCCAGCACCTTTGCCGCCTAGTAGCGCGACCACGACCTCAGGGGGCAAACCTGCATTCTGTAATTTCCAAGCCGTCCATCTCTTGATGTAATCCTCGAACTCCTGATTGCCGTTTGCCAGAACCTCAGCGACGTGCCGCTGTAGCCGTCGCCAACTGCCTTTGCGTGGCTCAACGCCCCAACCACGCCAGAGGTTGAGGTAGCCCCCAGGCAGCACTCCCGCTCCGTTCGGTACTAGATCAAGGCCCTCGTATTGTCGCCGTTGGGGATGAGCCAACCAAACCGCGCCAAGGTTCGCTCGTCCCATTCCCATACCGCAGTCAACGTAGCGATTGGCGTAGCGTTCACGGAAGCTCGAAAAGCTCTGATATGCTAACTCTTTGGTCCCCGGCATAATCAAGCTTGGCGTCCATTCCATAGTAACGCACTTGCCGCCGAGGTTGCTGATCACAGCGTGCTTGTCGTTCATCGCCTTGATCGCTTCTGGTAACGGCAACTCTGTGGGCGGTGAAAAACCAAACTCAGACTGCGGCTGTGCCACTTCAGTTTGAAGCTCTTTGCTCGGCTCCTTCGGTTCCTCTTCCGGTTGCTCCGCCACTTCCGGTTGTGCCGGAGGGGATGAAAAAGCTTCCTCCGTTTTCCTCACCCACGCCTCGGTGGAGGTCACTGCCTCCACCACCTTGGCCTCGATCAGACGCGGCCTACCCAAGCCGGGTCGGAAGAGACCACCATGATCATCACGTGGCTTCGGCGCTGCCCGCGTCGCCTCTGCCCAATCCGCCCGTGCTTTTGCGAACCCCAGCTTGGTGTGATCAACAAGAGCGGGCCAACGTTTCGCCAACCCAAGGGCCTCGGCCTCCCGGTCGCTGCGGCCCTCGGCACACTCGGCGGTCAGTGCTTTGATCTTGCCGAAAGGCGAGGGCGAATTGCCGCTGCTCTTGTGCAACCGCTTCGGCCGCCTCTTGCTCAGGGTTCAAGAGAGCGTCTTCTTCGGTCAGAGCGCTGCTTGGGTCGTGGGCTTGGAACGAATGGCGGCGCGTTGCGCACGAACCATTCAACTGCGCTCTCGGGCGGGGTGCTCGGGGTGGTCTCTTCGGGCTTGCTCATCGGTCGTCCTTTCGTCTTGTGGGGGTTACTTCGCTACTTTCGCCAATCTCGTTCCTCCCTTTGCGCCCAGATTGCGCTGGGCCTCGCTCACTTCATTCCACCCCCGTCGCTTCGATTGGAATTGCGCCTCGCTTTTCCAACACCTTCAACACCCAGTCCGAAAGCTCAGTTGCGACGAGGTCCCCTGCGTGAGCACAGAGCACCGTTATCTCAACTGTGCTTTCTCCAAGCTCGTTGTCGAAGAAAAGCACGGAAGATATCTCTTCCCCGCTTAGAAGCTTTCGACACCACAGCTTGCGAACAATGCTTCGATTGAGGAGTGCTGTTTCGGATGGCGGCGGTGGACCTTCTCGGCGCAACATTCGTCACTCCCCTTCCTTCGGCTTCGGCCCACGAAAGGCGGCATTGCCGGGTGAGTGAGGCTGCGCTTGGTGCGCCATTCCATCCATGACCGCCTGGGCGAGCGGTGTTGCCACCGGACGCAAGGGGCCAGTGTCACGCCATCCGTTGCCGCGAGCGCCAACGACGGGTGCCGCGCCGCCGACCCGGACCGTTGGTGGGCTGCCGTTGCCGGTGATTGGGTTAGGTCTGCGCGTATCGGCGATAGCGCCAATCATCGCTTGGTCGATCTGACGTTGAAGGAGCTTGCGTTGCTCCCCCTCAACTGTGCCGTAGCGGTCGGTGGGAAGAGATTGCGGCATCTCTCCCCCGATGTTTGCGAACGCAAGTTCTTCCGTCGAGCGGATACGGCGGGTGTCGACGGTCATCGCCCTTTGTCCTTCTGTTTGGTCGTGGAGCCTTCGTTGGTTGCCGAGTGATGAAGGTGGGTGATCGTTCTCGTGGGTCCCTCCCCCTTCCGCACCATGAGGTCGGGCTTCGCTCCTTCTCCGCTGGACTTCGGTCGGTTGTGGATGCGCTGGTCCATCGGCTTGCCGGTGAGTTTAAGGTCTACCATTTGGTCTTCTCCTTATCGTTTGAAGTCAGGACCGAAGTCCCGAAGGATGTCTCGGCCCGAAGCGTTCGGGTCACGAGTTGGTCCCGGCTTGCTCTGCGACCCTTGCGGATAAACAGTCCTTCCAGTGCCAACTCCACCGCCTTTCACATTCAAGGCAACGGAATTGCCGAGGGGCACAGCGCCACCGGCGGGAGTGCGTCCATCGAACCATTTCTCTCCACGATAGGAGAGATTTTGCCCACGATCCGTGGAGTGGTTGCCGATTGCCGAGCCGAGTTGACTTGGACCACCAGGGTCTATTCCTCGGGCGGGCTTGCCTGTTATGACGGGCTTGTGGACGACCACGCGGGAGCCAAGACCGCCCCCTCGAACATTTCCACTCGTTCGTTGCTTAGGCATTTCTCATTCTCCGTTATCTCGGCAAGGGTCCGGTTGCCGATGGCCGGTCACATATTGATCGCTGGCAGGTCCGCCCCCAATCCGGTCAGGGTCCAACGGTCGTGGACTTCTCCGTGCGTCACCACCCAATAAGTCTGCGGATCAAACTGCCGAGCCACAGGAGGAATGGCGGGACGGATTGCGTAGAAGGCGGCCAAGGCCGCAGCGTCGAGAGGCTCTACTGCGGGAGTGGGGACCCAACCCTCCGGGAGCGTGCCGCCAGCATCGGCGGTGTAGGCGCAAGAGCCAGCGGGGTAGAAGAAGCCGGTGAGGGAGAGGTCGCAGAGGAAGTGGTAGAGAGCCATCAGCGCGGCTCATTCGGTTCGGCGGCAGGCTTTGCAAAGCCAGTTCCGAGAGGACTGCCAGCGCCCCGCGAAGTCTCCCAGGTCGAAGGAAACCAATCCGACTTGCGGAGTTGGTCGAGGGCTTGCGCCGTGCATTCGGCTTCCTGTTGCCACCAGCGCCGTGAGACTTCGTCGCAGAGTTGCTGAGTGAACTTGCTGCTCACGACGCCCTCCGCTTGTGCTCGGCGAGATGGCGCTCGGCTCGATCTTCGTTTGCGCGGACCAACTCCCACCACTCAACGAGCCCAGAGCAGAACTCGTCTTTCTGGTCGCTGGGGAGCATCGCGAATTGCAACGCAAGGGACGCGAATTGCTGGCGGCGGTAGCGGAGTAGAAAGTCCATCGGAGGATTGTCGTCGAGCACCGCGGACACCGCACGCTGGCGCGGGAAGTCCTCAACCGCGATCTTGTATTGCGTAAGCATCGTCTCGACCTGGGGATCGAGGAAGTCCTCGAAAGACAAGTCCCGCATGAGTGCGGTGTCGTTGATGAGGGTGTCCCACATGTTGGTGTGGCCGTTCTTGCGCCTTCGGTTGATCTGTTCTGGATTAGTCATTCCGAACCTCTTTTGGATTGAATGTGAGAGAAGGCGCGAACGATCTGGCGGGTGAACTCCGCATCGCCCAGCGCCTTGCGAAGGGAGGGAAGGTTGCCGGAGATGAGCTTGGTGGTGGTGGCTTGGGTGAGGCCGAGTTCGCTGAGCAAACACGCGGCGTTGAATAAGTTGTCGGCGGTAGCGTTGCGCGAGAGCCACCGGAGGAGGCCATCGGTGCGAGGTTTGAGATTGGGGGGAGGCTTAGGGGGAGACTTGGGTTTTGGCGCTGCCTTCGCTAAGGGTGAAGTCACTTGGCATTAGGCGACTATATCAGTGATTAGAGCCGACAGCTTCTCGTAGGCGGACGCCATCTCATCGCGGAAGGAGTGGCGGTCGTAGATGCCCCGGACCCCGCCGATGACGTGCCCAAGGCAACGCTCGGCGTGATCGCTCGGCACGCCTGCGCGGGACATTAGGCTGCGCGAAGTTCGGCGGAGGTCGTGGAGCCGCCATCCCTCAATGCCGCTGACATACGATAAGTCCTTCTTGCATTCGTTGAGGCCGCCGATTGGTCCGGTCCCCGCCCTCGTAAATACGTGCGGGCCAATGCGGGGGAGGGACGCAAGCACGTCCTGCGCGGCACGGGAGAGTGGTCGCACCAGCACTTCGCCGGTCTTGTTCTTCGCCGAGGGGAGCGTCCACACTCCCTCGCTGATCTCGGACCAAAGCAGCGAGGTTGCTTCGCCCCTGCGTGCAGCGGTCAGGAGAAGGAAACGGACCAGTGCGCCGAAGACGTTGGGAGTGTTATCGCCTGCGGGACCGGCGACCAGTGTTGCGGCCCACAGTGACTTCAACTCAGCATCGGAGAGAACTCGGTCGCGGGCCGTCTCAGGTCGGGCAAGACCACGCACCCCGGCAACCGGCGAGACGTAGTCGTCGGAGCGGGAGGCGTACCAGTTCAAGATGCGGCGGACCAGCGAGAGGGTGCGGTTGCGTGTCACCAACCCGCGTTCGTCTTCGACGCGGTCGAGGAGGGCGACGATTTCACTCCGCCGAAGCTCAGCAACGGGTCGGTCGCCAATGACAGGGAAGACTAGTCGGTTGAGTGCTGCGGCTCTCTCGCTGGCGGTGCGGAGGGCTGCGCCATCCCGCTTCTGATAGTCTTCGGCGATGGCGCGGAAGGTGTCGGCGCTGCGGCGGACTGTGGCCGGATCGATGCCCGCTGCGATTGACATTATCCATTCGCGTGCGCGTGCGCGCGTCAGCTAGGCTAATAGCTCCCACTGCGGCCAAGGCCCTAGCAGTCGGATTAGGGGAGCCTGGATAACGGGTCACGAGAACGAAAGACTTCGCGCCGCGATCAGTCACTCTCACTGCCAAGCCAGGGACCACTACGTCCCAATGCAATTGGCGCTTCCCAGGAGCAGCGGCCGGAAGTGCTGCCATTGCGCGATCAGTTAGCTGTCGCTTTGCGATCATCCCCACCTCCTTCCGGAATGGTTCGGGACAACGAACGATGTGGGGACAACGCCGGGACACCACAAGAGGGGCGCTTGGCTGCAACTCCCTGCGACGGCCCGCAACCATTTTCGCCCTGGTCCGTCAGTGGCTTGTGGTGGGATTGCGCAACCCTGCGATCCCCTGCGCAATGCCAGCTACGTGATCCCTGCTCCGCGCCCGCATCTGACGTGGGGTCGCGGCTCTGTGGGGAGGTTTGTCGTGCTTAACGCCGCGTCGTTCTTTGATGCGCGTCACATTTTTCGTCAAAAGCCTGGAATCGTCCGAAGGTTCCGGCAAGGCGCGGAAAGCGCTGCGAAATCAGCCTTACCCTCGTTGATGGAGGATGGGGATACGGCCTGGGCGCGCCAGCGAACCGCCTTGCGATTAGCCGGGTCGCGGGCTAGACCCGCGCTATGCCGCATACTGCGCTCTTTGCCGGGTCGTTCGACCCGATTACCAACGGTCATCTTGATGTGGTGCGGAGTGCCGTCAGGCTCGCCGACCGGCTCGTGCTCGCGGTCGGCATCCATCCCGGCAAGACGCCGCTCTTTTCGGCCGAGGAGCGGCTCGGCATGCTGGAAGAGATTTGCCGTCCGCTCGGCCAGAGCGCCGGCTGCGAGATCGCCTGCACCACGTTCGCCGACCTCGTTGTCTCGGCCGCACAGCGCGCCGGCGCGACCATTCTGATCCGCGGGCTGCGTGATGCCGGCGACTTCGACTACGAGATGCAGATGGCCGGCATGAATGCCGTCATGGCACCCGGCGTCCAGACGGTGTTCCTGCCGGCTTCTCCGGAAGTCCGCCCGATCACGGCTACCTTGGTGCGGCAAATTGCCAGCATGGGCGGCGACATCTCGGCTTTCGTGCCGCCGCTTGTGGCTGTGCGCCTGAAGAAGAGATTCACAAAAGTCTGAACGATCAAGCCTGAACGCTGCTCGGGGAGAACACATGATCCGCATAGCCAGCTTGTTGCTCGCGCTGACCGTTGCCGCGCCGGCCTACAGCCAGAGTCTCGGCAATCCGGCGGCCCTGAAGGAACAAGCGCCGCCTGTCTATAAGGTCGAGTTCGACACCAGCAAGGGCCCGTTCGTGGTCGAGGTGCATCGTGACTGGGCGCCCAACGGCGCCGACCGCTTCTACAACCTTGTCAAGAACGGCTTCTACGACAGCACGCGCTTCTTCCGGGTCATTGAAGGCTTCATGGCGCAATTCGGCGTGAACGGCGATCCAAAGGTCTCCGCCGTCTGGCGCGAGTCCCGCATCAAGGACGATCCGGTGAAGGTCAGCAACAAGCGCACATTCGTGACCTTTGCGACTGCCGGCCCGAACACGCGCACGACCCAAGTTTTCGTCAGTTACGGCGACAACAGCAACCTCGACAGTCAGGGCTTTTCGCCCTTCGGCCAAGTTGTGTCGGGCATGAAGGTCGTGGACTCGCTATATAGCGGCTATGGCGAAGGCGCCCCGGGCGGGCGCGGCCCCAGTCAAGCCCGCGTCCAGTCCGAAGGAAACGCTTATCTCGCGAGCTCATTTCCCAATCTGGACTATATCAAGAAGGCGACCATCGTGCCGTAGCGAATGGCGCCTGAGCATGATCCGGAAAAGTGGAAGCCGGCTTTCCGAAAAGATCATGCTCAAACAATGCGCTAGAGAGGGATGACGATGCAAAGATTAAAGTCATCCGGCTCTAGCAGCCGGATTTATGGCCCGGCGGCGGCCGACAACCCAGCAGCGGAAGGATTTCACAGTGTCAGCTTCGAAACAGAGTTCCTCGTTGCCGCCGGGCACTGATCGGGAGAATGCGCTGGTCATCGAGACCACCCGCGGCAACGTGGTCGTTGCGCTGCGCACCGACGTCGCCCCCGCGCACGCGGAGCGGATGAAGCTCTTGGCGCGCGAACACTTTTACGACGACGTGCCGTTCCATCGTGTGATCGATGGCTTCATGGCGCAGACCGGCGATGGCCAACACGGCAACGGCACCGGCGGCTCGAAACATCCGAATCTGAAGGCCGAATTCTCGGATGTGCCGTACAAGCGCGGCACCGTGGGCATGGCGCGTACCAGCAATCCAAATTCAGCCAACAGCCAGTTTTTCATCATGTTCGAGGAGGGATCGTTCCTCAACGGCCAGTACACGGTGATCGGTGAGGTGGTCCAGGGGATGGACGTAGTGGACAAGCTCAAGCGCGGTGAGCCGCCGTCCGATCCCGATCGCATGGTGCGCGTTCGGGTCGCGGCCGACGTTGAAGAGTAAGGATCGATGCGACGGCTCGCGATCCTGATCGGCGGCGCTCTCGTTGTGGCTCTTGGCGCCGCGGATCAAGCGCATGCGCTGCTGAGCGCGCCCATCGGCCAGGCTTCGCGGATGAGGGTCGCCGCTTCCGAGGAGCTCGGAAGGGACAAGCCGCTCAAGGACCGCCGCGACGAAGGGCAATTGGTCAATACCATACAC
Organism: Vulcanimicrobiota bacterium; assembly: GCA_963756165.1. Classification (GTDB taxonomy): domain Bacteria; phylum Vulcanimicrobiota; class Vulcanimicrobiia; order Vulcanimicrobiales; family Vulcanimicrobiaceae; genus Cybelea. The sequence goes on from CAVWMO010000012.1 coordinate 14,044, forward strand.
GACATGTTCGAGGCGCTGCGCGTCTGCTGGCTGCCGCCGCCGCCGGACAAGTCGCGGCCGGGCATGGAATACACGATCCTGTTTGCCTTCAAGAGCAACGGCGGACTGATGGCGCCCGCGCGCGTGACCTACGCCACTCACGGCGTGCCCGACGAAGTGCGCAACGTTTATCACGAGGCCGTGGAAGCGGCATTTAGACGCTGCACGCCGATGCATTTCTCAACCGGCATGGCGGGCGCCATCGCTGGGCGTCCGCTTGTCATTCGCTTCTTCGACGATCGCATCATGACCGAGCATTTCAAACAGAACGACGGTCCCGGCAAATAGTTGAAAGCTTTCGCTCCTTCCCAAGCGCAAATGGGGAAATCCAAATAAGAGAGGATGCGTCCACTTTTCCAGGTCATGCTCTGAGTTCTAAGCCCGCCGCGATCTACCTGTGATGCAATAAGAGCGGGGGAGCGAAACCGACATTGCCTTGCTGAAACATGCGCACCGATCTGTTTGATTTCGTCCTGCCGGAGGATCGCATCGCGTTGCGGCCCGCCACGCCCCGCGACGCCGCGCGGCTCCTGGTCGTCCGCGCCGGCGTGCCTGCGCAACTTCAGGACCGCTCGGTCCGCGATCTACCGGAATTACTCCGCGCCGGCGACGCGGTGGTTGTCAACGACACCAAAGTCATTCCGGCGTTCTTGCATGGCCGCCGCATCGGCCGCGGCGAATACGAGCCCGGCATATCCGCAAACCTGATCAAGCGGCTCGACGGCTCGCGCTGGCGAGCCTTGGTCAAGCCGGCGCGCCGCCTTGAGGCGGGCGATGTCGTTCGTTTCGGCAGCGAGGGCCGGGTCTGCTTTCTCGATCAGCTCGACGCAACCGTGGAAGCCAAAGGCGAGGGCGGTGAAATCACATTCGCCTTCGCCTTTCACGGCGCGGCTCTCGATCAGGCGTTGGCCGAACGGGGCGATGTTCCGTTGCCACCCTATATCGCCGGCCGCCGTGCTGCCGACGAGCAGGATCGCAGCGACTATCAGACCATGTTCGCGCGCGAAGAGGGCTCGATCGCGGCGCCCACGGCCGGGCTCCACTTCACTGACGCGATTGTGCAAGCGCTCGCCGCGCGCGGCGTTGCGCTCCACAAGGCCACGCTGCATGTCGGCGCCGGCACCTTCCTGCCGGTCAAAGCCGACGATACCTCTGGCCATCGCATGCAACCGGAATGGGGCAGCGTCAGCACCGAAACCGCCGCCGCGCTCAATGCCGCGCGCCGCGCCGGCGGGCGGATCGTGGCGGTGGGCTCGACCGCGCTACGGCTTCTCGAAAGCGCCGCGGCCGAGGACGGGACGATGTCGGCTTTTTCCGGCAAAACCGCCTTGTTCATCACGCCCGGCTATCGCTTTCGGGCCGCCGACGTGATGCTGACGAATTTTCATCTGCCGCGCTCGACCTTGTTCATGCTGGTCTGTGCTTTTTGTGGACTTGAGACGATGCAGCGTGCTTATGCGCATGCGATCGAAACCGGCTACCGGTTCTACTCCTATGGCGACGCCTGTCTCTTGTTTCGTGCATCGTAGTCAGCATGTCTGAGCCATTTTCCTTTCGCCTGGCCGCGACCGACGGCGCCGCACGCGCGGGCTTAATTACCACCGCCCACGGCGTCGTGCACACGCCGGCCTTCATGCCGGTGGGCACACAGGCCTCGATCAAGGGCGTGCATCACGATGACGTGCACGCCTCGGGCGCGGAGATTTTGCTCGGCAACACCTATCATCTGATGCTGCGGCCTTCGGCCGAGCGCATCGCCGCGCTGGGCGGGTTGCATGCTTTCATGCGCTGGCCGCATCCGATCCTGACCGATTCCGGCGGCTTTCAGGTGATGTCGCTCGCGCCGCTGCGGAAGATCGCCGAGAACGGCGTCACCTTCCGCTCGCACATCGACGGCGCGCTGGTCGAATTGTCGCCCGAGCGAGCCGTTGGAGTGCAAAATTTGCTCGGCTCCGACATCGTCATGCAGCTCGACGAATGCGTGCGGCTTCCCGCCGAGCGCGGCGACATCGAGCGCGCCATGAAGCTGTCGCTGCGCTGGGCCGAGCGTTGCAAGCGCGCCTTTGAGGGCGCGGCGCCCGGCCGCGCTCTGTTCGGCATCGTGCAAGGCGGAGACGATCCGGCGCTACGTTTGGAGAGCGCGCGCACGCTGGTCGACATCGGTTTCCCCGGCTACGCCATCGGCGGCCTTGCGGTTGGCGAGCCCCAGGACGTGATGCTGAGAATCGTTTCCGAAACGACGCCGGCGCTGCCGGCCGACCGGCCGCGTTATCTGATGGGCGTCGGCACGCCAGACGATCTTCTGCAATCGATCTTGCGCGGCGTCGATATGTTCGACTGCGTGATGCCGACGCGCAACGGCCGCCATGGATTGGCGTTCACGCGCTTCGGACCGATCAACATCAAGAACGCGCATCACGCCGATGATCCGCGCCCGCTCGATCCGGAGAGCCGCTGTCCCGCGGCGCGCGATTTTTCGCGCGCCTATTTGCATCATCTGTTCCGCAGCGGCGAGCCGCTCGGCGGCACGCTGCTCTCAATCGTCAATCTTTTCTACTACCAGGACCTGATGGCGGGCGCGCGCGCAGCCATCGCCGCCGGCGGCTTTGCCGATTTTGCTGCTGAGACCAAGGAACAATGGGCCGCCAAAAGTGACCGGCTCACGGATTGACGGTCACTGCGCCCATATGCCGGGCAGCGTTACATGTGCCGGGCATCGTTACACGATGCATGTTCCGCCAAAAGAACCGGTTCCACCAAAAAAGAACCCGCCGGTCGCAAAAATATGCGGGACCGGCGGGTCACTTCACTTTCGCGCTTTCCACTAACGCAACATGCGGGCGCGACTACGCGTACAGTACCAGTGGGCTACCCTCTTAACGCGCGGCGGCCCTTCACAGTTCCGCGCGGCTGCGAACTCGCGCGGCGAACGCGACGCAACTCCCACAACAATACTACGCTACTGACAAAGCGCGTCGGGCACGACGGAGACAGACGCGGAACCGACTGACACCATTCGGCCCATAGCCCTGCGGGGCTAACGCGGCCACAAGGGGATCGAGGTCACAAAGCGAACATTCGTCACACGCCCAGGCGTGCCGGATGCGACCTCTGAGATTGAATGCGGATTCTTCGGCGATCAGCAGAATGCTGCCGCAGCGGGGGCATTTAGGTCGGCGAAAATCGTGCGTGACGGGCTCTGGGGCACTGCAAGCGTATTGGACGGTCATCGTCGATCCTCCGCGACGCTCCCACACACACCCATCTATCCCGATGCTGCGTATGATGCGTGACCTCTGTGGCGCTGCCACGACGCGAATATGAAACTCTCATGGCCTGCCAAAGCGAATTTCGGCCGATATAACAATGGCGGCGGCCGCATTTGCATAAAACTGAGGTCAGCGCGCGGGTTTTAGTTCCAGGCGGAAACGTGCCGATGCGACAATTTCACGCGAATTGACAAAAGCGCGACGCCGCCGGGCGACATCAATCGCAAGCTGGCGCCGGCGCGGTCGAATAGCTGCGCTGCAGCATGGCGCATCGCGCCGCTGTCAAAGGGCCGTGCCGGCTCCGCGATCGTTCACTCTGCTGCCTGCGCCAGCACATGCTGACGAAAGCGCGGCATGACCTCCTCGGCCATGAGCTGCATCGACTGCCGTTCCCACGTTTCGTTCGGTCCGAGCCAATCGACGCCGGTCATGAGCAGCGTGCCAAAAGGCCCGACCTCCTCGCGGAACGCCACGAGCTTGTCGAGCATGGTCTTGGGCGAGCCGTAGAGGGTGCAGCCATCGATGATGGTCTCGACGGTTGCTCCCTCGTCGGACATATCAGGCCGCGGTTTCATGATCGCCAACTGGCCGACGCCGTGAAGAACGGTGCGCACGTAATCAAACAAATAGTGGTTGGAGGCACGCTCGCCGAACACGCGGTCGTGGGCCTCCGCGTTGGTCGGCGCGACCATGAGATTGCGAGCCACGCGCCAATTTTCACCTGAAACCCGTTTGCCGGCTTCCGCGCACGCTTTGCTGTAGATCGCCCAGTGCGACGCCACCGAGTAAGTCGGCGTGATGTTCGCCGAGATGATTCCGCAGTCGTTCAGCGCCGCGGTGCGCGCGCTTGACGAATGCGGGCTCGCGAGCGAGATGGAAATCGGCGGGCCGCCTTTCTGATAAGGCTTGGGCATGTAACCGATGCCAAGCTCGGGAATGAAATTCTTCAGCCGCACGTTCCAGAATTCGCCGGCGATGTCGTAGGGCGGATCCTGCGACCAGATTTCCCGCATGATGCGGATCGCTTCGACGACCTTGCGATTGCGGATGGCGTGGTCGGTTTGTCCGAACAGTTCGAAATCCGAAAAAAGTCCGCCAGGCCCGACGCCGAGCATGAAGCGGCCGCGGCTCATGTGATCGAACTGCGCGAACTTCGCGGCAACCACGATCGGATTGTGGTTGGGAATGCAGACGACGCCGGTGCCGAAACGCAGATTATCGGTGCGTGGCAGAAGCGAGGCCATGAACATCATGGGGGAGGGGATCGGCTCGCTGGTTGCGGAAAAATGCTCGCCCAGCCACAGCTCGGTAAAGCCGAGCTTGTCGGCGAGCAGCGATTTTTCCGTGTCCTCGGCGAGCGTTTCGGTAAACGACCGGGCCGGCGGATGCACCGGCATCATGAAAAATCCGAGCCGCATAGTCCCCCCAATGTGCCGCCGCCGCGGTCGATCTTGAGCGACAGCCGCACCGCCGCTTCTTGATTCCATTGTGACCCTGGCGCAATCTGGCGTCAAAGGGAGGAATTTCACATGAGCATCGCCGAATTGCGGCCGGCCGCCGCGCCGGGCAGCGTCCCGACGGCCGAAGAATTGGTTGGCCGCGCCCGCAAGCTCGCGCCGAAATTGCGCGAGCGCGCGCTCAAGGCCGAGCGCGACCGTCAGATTCCGCTGGAGTCCGTCGAGGAATATATCGACGCCGGCCTCATTCACACGCTGCGGCCCAAGCGCTGGGGCGGCTACGAGCACGACCACGAAGTTGCTTTCGACATCGCCATCGAGCTCGGCAAATCGACCTGCGGATCTTCCGCCTGGTGCTTGAATTATCTGGCCGATCACGCCTGCATGCTGGCGCTCTTTCCGGAAGAAGCGCAGCACGACGTTTGGAGTGAAAACAAAGCCGCCTGTATCGCCACGTCGGCGGCGCCCACCGGCACCGTCACTGTCGTGCCCGGCGGCTACCGTCTCGACGGCCGCTAGTCCTGGTGCTCAGGCTTGCGGCATTCGCAGTGGATCATGATCGGCGGCCTGGCGTTCCGTCCCGGCGAAGATCATCCGGACATGCGGCTTTACATTGTGCCGGTCTCGCAGCTGAAAACCGACGACACTTGGTACTGCGCCGGCCTGCGCGCCTCCGGATCGATCACCTGCATCGCCGACAACGTGTTCGTGCCCGAGCATCGCAGCGTTTCGTTTCAGACCCTGCGCGATGCGTCTTCGCCCGGCTCGAAGGTCAATCCCAATCCGATCTATCGCACGCCCTTCATCGCCGTGCATTCCTATGCGCTGCTCGGGCCCGCGCTTGGGCTGGCCCGCGGCGGCTATGCCGATTTCGTGCAATGGACGCGCGAGCGTTATCTGACCTATACGCAGCTCAACATCGCCCAACACGTGCCGGTCCAGCTCAAGGTCGCCGAGATCGCGGCGCAGATCGATGCCGCCGAGCTCCTGGCGCGGCGGGCTCTCGCCACCGCGCGCAAGGACTATGCCGGCATGACCATGGAGACGCGCACGCTGCTGCGGCGCGATTTCACCTACGCCATGCGGATGCTGCGCGACGCCGTGGACTCGCTGATCAAGATCAGCGGCTCGAGCGGGCTGATGGACAACAACACGGCACAGCGCTGCTGGCGCGACGTGCATGCCATTTCCTCGCACGTGGTGATGAACTGGGATGTGCCGGCGGAGAATTTCGGCCGGGCCGAATTCGGGCTCGCGCTCAATCCGTCCTATCCGATGTTCTAGAACATGATCCGGAAAAGTGGGTACCGCGGTGACGATTCAACTTAAAGCCATCGCGCTCTAAAGCATGATCCGGAAAAGTGGATACCGGTTTTCCGAAAAGATCATGCTCAAACAAAACGCTAGGGCGGGATGACGATTCGAAGAAAAGTCATCACGCTATGGCGCGCTGTTTCAGCAGCTACCGGTGCTATCCCTGTTTGCCGGGGTCTGGATACGCCGTTGCGGGCCGAGGAACCGATGGGCAATGCCAATCACCCGATCTACGGCAGACCGGGTCATCTCATTCGCCGATTGCACCAGATTGCGGTTGCGATTTTCATGTCGGAAACGAAGGACTTCAACATTACGCCCGTGCAGTATTCCGCCCTTTTGGCCGTCGAGCTGCACCCCGGTATCGACCAAACCACTTTGGTCAACACGATTGCCTTCGACCGCTCGACCATCGGCAGCGTCGTCAGCCGGCTGGAAAGCAAAAAATGGATCAAGCGTGTGTCCGGCGAGCGCCGCAGCAAACGTTTGACGATTACGCCCGCGGGTCGCAAGGTATTGCGCGAGATCGATGCGACGGTCGATCGCTCGCAAAAGCTTATTCTTGCCCCGCTCGCACCAGCCGAGCAGCCCGCGTTCATCGACATGCTCGAACGGCTCGTGAAACTCAACAATGCGCGCAGCCGTGCGCCCTTAGGTGCCACAGCAGTCGACGAGCGTCCGAGTAAGACCCAACGCAGGCATTGATCAATGAAGTTGACTTCCTTTCTTGTCATGTCAGTATACTGATAAATTAGTCAGTATACTGACATAATCTGCAAGACTGGTGTTTTGGGCCAGCTGCAGAGTAGATAATCGCCGGGAGGAAAAAAACGTGAAGCGGAGCCTCGATCGCATTCTCACCACCCACGTCGGCAGCTTGCCGCGGCCCAATGATCTGGTGGAGCTCTATCGGAACGACGCTCCCGAAAGCCAACTCTTCCCGCGCTTGCGATCGGCGATCGCCGACGTGGTGCGCGCGCAATCCTCCTCCGGCATCGACATCGTCAATGACGGCGAGTTCGGCAAAGCGATGCGCCGTTCTGTCGATTTCGGCGCGTGGTGGTCTTACATCTACGATCGGCTGGCGGGCTTCGACCTGAGAGAGGAAGCCGCCAAGAAGGGCCGTGCCGCTTGGACGCTCGGCAGCAAGGAGCGCAAGGAGTTCGCCGAGTTTTACGCCGAGGAAGCAAGCGCCGGTCAGGGCGGAGCCGTCGCCGCCCAAGGGGCGCAAGCGGCGACCAGCAGCGCGCGGATGTACGGGCTCACCTGCGCCGCGCCGGTGAAATATACCGGGCACGCCATTGTCCAACACGACATCGAAAATCTGAAAGCCGCGCTCGCCGGCGTCAACGTCGAGGAGGCGTTCATGACCGCGGTGTCGCCTGCGACACTGCAGATTCTTCCGAACGAATATTACAAGAGCCAGGAGGAATATACTTGGGCCCTGGCCGAGGCCATCCACGAGGAATACAAGGCCATCGTCGATGCCGGCTTCATCCTGCAAATCGACGATCCCGCCTTGGTCGACCTCTGGGACTGGTGGTACTCGCTCAACGGCGACATGGCCGGCTATCGCAAATGGGCCGCCTTTCAGGTCGAAGCGGTGAATCACGCGTTGCGCGGGATTCCAGAAGAGCGCGTGCGTTTCCACATTTGCTGGGGCAGCTGGCACGGTCCGCACAGCGGCGATCTGCCGCTCAAGGACGTCGTGGATTTGTTGCTCAAGGTCAAGGCGCAGGCCTATTCTGTCGAGGCAGGGAACGTCCGGCACGAGCACGAGTGGAAGGTGTGGAAGGACACCAAGCTGCCCGATGGCAAGGTTCTAATTCCGGGTGTCGTCAGTCATTCCACCAATCTCATCGAACATCCGGAGCTTGTCGCCGATCGGATCATCCGCTTCGCGCACGTCGTCGGACGTGAGAATGTCATTGCCGGGACCGATTGCGGTCTCGGCGGCCGTGTGCATCATCAGATCGCTTGGGCAAAGCTTCGCGCCCTTTCAGAGGGCGCCAGGTTGGCAAGCAAAGCGCTGTGGACATAGCAAGGGCTTGCGTTAACCGCGCTAACAATCCCGCCGCATCTAAGAACGGGCGCCACAGCATCAGAGAGCGCGCTGTTCGTGTGGCAACTGCGTTACAGGGAGGATAAGCACACGCGTAAAGCAATTCTCGGCCTGGTCTGTCTGCTGGGCCTGCCGGGCGCAGTCGTTACCGCAAGCGCGCAGGACACCGTCAAGATCGGCCTGCTCATGGCCTATACCGGCCAGTTCACAAATGCGGCCGCGCAGATGGACGACGGCATCAAGCTCTACATGAAGCAGCACGGCGATGTGGTCGCCGGCAAGAAGATCGAATTGATCCGCAAGGATACGGCCGGCGCGCCCGATCAGGCCAAGCGCCTGGCGCAAGAGCTGTTCGTCAACGACCATGTCGACATTCTCGCCGGTTTTGTGATCACGCCGGAAGCTTTGGCTGTTGCCGAGCTCGCCACCGAAGCCAAGAAACTGACCGTCGTGACGAATGCGGCGACGTCGATCATCACCCTGAAATCGCCCTACATCGTGCGCTCGTCGCTGACCTTGCCGCAGAACTGCGAAGTGCTCGGCACCTGGGCCTTTCAGAACGGAGTCAAAAAGGTCTTCACCCTGGTTTCCGACTATGCTCCCGGGCTGGATGCCGAGGCCGCGTTTCAGCGCGCCTATACGGCTGCCGGCGGCGAGATCATCGGTTCGGTTCGCGTTCCGTTGGCCAATCCCGATTTCTCCGCGTTCGTGCAGCGGGCCAAGGATTTCCGGCGCCGAAGGCATCTTCGTGTTTGTTCCGGGCGGCTCACAGCCGCCGGCGCTCGCCAAGGCGTTGGTCGAGCGCGGCATGGATCCCAGCAAGATCAAGATCATGGGGCAGGGGGAACTGTCTGAGGAGAATGCGCTCAAGGCGATCGGCGATGCTGCCGTCGGCATCGTCACCGCCTTCCACTACGACTACACGCATGACTCCGCAGCGAACAAGGAGTTCGTTGCCGCCTTCAATGCCGAGTTCAAGCGCAACCCCGACTTTTTCTCGGTCGGCGGTTATGACGGAATGCACCTGATCTACGAGGCGCTCAAAAAGACCGGCGGCAAGGCTGACGGCGAGAGCCTGATCGCCGCGGTCAAGGGCATGCAGTGGGAGAGCCCGCGAGGCCCGGTGTCGATCGATCCCGCGACCCGCGACATTATCAACACGGTCTACATCCGGCGGGTCGAGAAAGTGAACGGCCTGGTGCGCAACGTCGAAATCGCCAAGTTCGACAACGTGAAGGATCCAGTCAAAGCGCGCATGAAATAATATCATTGTCTCCGCGACAGAGCTTGCGCGTTCCCAGACGTTAGGTGCCGTCGCGGATGCTCTTTACGATATCGATCCCGCGGCGGAGCAGCGTCATCGAGGCTTCGAGCGTGCGAAAGCCCGCGTGGGCCGTAAGCGTGACGTTGTCCATCGCCGCGAGCGGGTGATCGGGCCGCAGCGGTTCGCTCTGGAAAACGTCGAGGCCGGCATGGCGGATGCGGCCGCTGCGCAGCGCTTCGATCAGCGCGGTCTCGTCGACCAGCGCGCCACGCGCGGTATTGATCAGCACCGCGCTCGGCTTGATGCGGGCTATCTCCGCCGGCCCGAGGAAGCCGCGCGTGTCGTCGTTGAGCACGAGATGCAGCGAGATCACGTCGGAACGGGCGAGCAATTCGTCGAGCTCCACCACAGTGTCGCCGGGCCGCGGCGTGCGATTCCAAGCGATCACCTGCATGCCAAGCCCGCGGCCGATGCGCGCAACTTCGCGGCCGATGCCGCCGAGCCCGATGATGCCCAGCGTCTTGCCGGAAAGTTGCATGCCTTCGCGCGTAACCCAGCTCCCGGAACGGATTTCGCGATCCATGCGCGCCATATCGCGGCAGGCGGCCATCATCAGCGCGATCGAGTGCTCGGCGACAGCCGTGTCGCCGTAGCCTTTTATGGTATGGACGCGAATGCCGCGCGCGGCGAGCTCGTCGACATTCATATAGCTCGCGGCGCCGGTGCCGAGAAAAACGACGTGCTTGAGCGAGGCGCAACGCTCGGCCAGCGCTGTCGGCAGGTAACTGTGATCGTCGATGCAAATCTCATAACCGCCGAGCAATCGCGGCAGCTCGTCGGCGGCGAACGCTGCGCGGTTGACATCGATCGGCGGATCATCGGCGCGCACCACCTGCTGCCACACCGGCGCCAGTTGATCGTTGCAGTCGATGAACAGCGATTTCATGATTGTCTTTCAGCCGTGCTGGAAGGGTGTCGCACGTTCGGTTATCGTCCGCCCGTAACATTGAGGAGCGCGCCGGTGACGTATGACGCGGCGTCGGACAGCAGGAATAGAATGGTTTCGGCCACCTCGTCCGCCCGCCCGGGCCGGCCGATCGGCAGCATGGGCGTGATCCGCTCCACGCGGCCCGGCGGATGAATTTCGGTGTCGATGATCCCGGGCCGGACGGCGTTCACACGGACGCCGTCCTCGGCGACCTCGCGGGCGAGACCAAGCGTCAGCGTATCGATCGCGCCCTTGCTGGCCGCGTAGGGGATGAATTCGCCCGCGCCGCCGATGACGCTCGCGATCGACGACAAGAGCACGATAGATCCGCCGCTGCCGCCGCGCGCGGTGGATAGTCTGCGCACCGCCGCGCGCGCGCACAGCAGCGCGCCGTAGACATTGATGTCGATCACTTCGCGCAGCGTGGCGGCACTGACATCCTCCAGTCGCGACGTTTTGCCGGTGATGCCGGCGCTGTGCACAAAATGCGTGAGCGGGCCGAGCTGCGCCACGGTCGCGTCGAAGACGCGGTCGATGTCCTCCTCGATCGCCATGTCGCCGGCGAGAGCGACCGCGTTGCCGCCTGCGGACGTTACCGCGCTGACCACGCGCGCGGCGGCTTCGGCGTTGCTCTTGTAGTTGACCGCCACGTCGTAGCCGCGGGCGGCGGCAAGTTCGGCGGTGGCGGCGCCGATGCCGCGGCTGCCGCCGGCGATCAGGAGAACGGGGCGTGGCATGAAAAGCCACCCTCCACGGATGCTAGCCTGCCGGCTGGTTGTGTCCGACCGTTTTCAGATACTGCAGCGTTTCGTCGAGCGAGACGACGTCGGCATATTTGGCATTGAGGTCGAACAGGCTCTGATCGTGGGCTGCGACCGAGCGGTCGCCCACGGCTTCGCGCACGACCATCGGGCGGAAGCCGTTCTGCACGGCGTCGACGGCCGTGGCGCGCACGCAGCCAGAGGTGGTGCAGCCAGTGATGATCAGGGTATCGATGCGCCGGGCGTTGAGCCGCGGCACCAGATCTGTGCCGAAGAAGCAGGAGGCGTATTTCTTGGCGAGCAGAATGTCCTTCGGCTTTATCGGCAGGCGCGGATCGACCTTCACGGCTTCCGAGCCGGCGGTCAGCGTGCGCGAGCCGCTCTGCTTGAGCGCCCAGACGCCGGCGTCCTTGACGTCCTCCTCCTCGTAGACGACGGTGGAGAAGATCACCGGAATGCCGCGCTCATGCGCCACCTCGACAAGCGGCGTCTGCGCCGCGATCTGCGTATCGAGATTGGCGCCGAGCGGCATGTTGGAATCGGTAAAGCCCTTGATCATGTCGATCACGATCAGCGCCGGCCGTTCCCCGAAGCCCATCTTGATGCCGAAGCCCCGCTGACGGAAGAATTCCTCGTCGTCCTTGCCGCTGGTCACGCGCCGTTCCCTTCCTGCTGAACCCGCTGTCACGTCACCCGATTTAACAGAAATTCCGCGGGCCGGCAAACACTTTTCCGACACGAGGGACAGCCGGGAGGCGCAGGCGGGCCTGTGCGTTCGGCTTCAGGTGCTGCGCGCGCCTGCCGTGATGCGCGCGTTCAGGGCAGCGGCAATTACGATGACGATACCCTTGATGATGAGGTGGAACTGGAAGGGCAGGCCGAACAGAAGAACCGCATTGGTGATGATGACCAGGAGGGCGGCTCCCGCGAGCGCGCCGACGATGGTGCCGCGCCCGCCCGACAGCGCCACGCCGCCGAGCACCGCAGCGACGATGGAATCGAGCTCAAAGCCGCGGCCGACGAAATTGTCGACCAGCCCGACGAAGCCGCTGAGGATGAGTCCGGCAGTCGCCGCGAGCAGGCCTGAGAGCACATAGCAGGCAAGGACCACGCGATCGACATGGACGCCCACAAGCCGCGCCATCATCGGATTGCCGCCGACCAGGAAAATTTTGCGCCCGAATGTCGACAGATGAAGCATGACGATGAACACGGCGGCAATCGCGGCCATGATCAGGATGTTGTAGGGAACGCCATGAAAGCCGCCGGCCCCGATCACGCGGAAAAACGCCGGCACATTCCCTGATGGCGCGCCGCCGTTATGGGCATAGCGGCAGCCTTCCAGCACGATCCACATCGCGAGCGTGGCGAGAAACGGCGGCACCGAACGCTTGGTGATGAGCAATCCATTGGCAAGCCCCGTTCCCAGACCGATCAGCAGCGAGACGCCGATGATCGGCAGGACATCGCTGTCCAGCCCGTTGAACGCGGTCGCAGCGACTGCCGCGGTCGCCATCACCGAGCCGACCGACAGGTCGAGACCACGCACGACGATCACCAAAGTCTGGCCGATCACCACAATGCCGAGCGGCGCGACCTGCTGCAGCATGTTCGAAATGTTGTTGCCGCTGAGGAACGCAGGCGAGGCGATCTCGGCGATCACGAGCAGCGAGGCGAAGGCGATGTAGACATTGGCGCGCGCGAGCAGGCGCCGCACCGGCAGCTTGTGGTTTTGTGGTTCGGGCTTCGTCTCGCTCACAGCCATGAAATTCATTGTATGGCCTTGCGCTTTTCCACGTACACCGAGACCGCCAGAATGACGACAAGGCCCTGCACGACCAATTGCCCATTGGTCGGGATGCCGACATAGTTGAGGACGTTGTAGATCAGCCCGATGAGATAGACGCCGAGCAGAGTTCCGAGCACGCCGCCTTTGCCGCCTGCAAGCCAGGTGCCGCCGATCACGACGGGTGTGATCGAGCCTAAGGTGAAGTTGTATCCGGCATAAGGCTGGCCGACGCCGAAGCGGGCGACCAGGAAGATCGCCGTCAGTGCGCAGCAAAAGCCCGAAAACGCATAGACGAATATAATGACGCGATCGCGTGGCAGGCCCATGAGCCGCGCGGCGCTTTCGTCGCCGCCGACGGCAAAGATGTACCGTCCGAAAGGCGCAAAGCGCAGAAACAGCGCCGTGAGCAGGACGAGCAAGACCGCAACCGACGCCCCCATCGGAACATCGAACAGCCGGCCATAGGCGATCTCATCGAAGCCGTCGGGCACTTTGCCGGGCGGATGACTCGAATAGAGCAGCGTCAGCCCCTGCAGCGCCGCGCCGGTGCCGAGCGTGACAATGAGCGGGTGGACGCGCAAGAGAACGATGCACGCTCCGTTGATCGCGCCAAGGAGCGCGCCGAGCACGATGACACCGGCAAGCACAGGCAACACCAGCGCCCCGTCGCCATCGATCGAGCCGGAGATGAGCTCGGATAACAGGCTGATCATCGAGCCGACCGAAAGGTCGATGCCGCCGGTCAGGATGACCAGCGTTTGTCCAAGACTGACCAAGGCAAGCCCGGTCGACTGCTCGTAGACGTTCCAGAGATTGCGCGCCGTCCCGAAGCGGTCGCTCACCGAGACGCCGATGATCATCAGCACGACGATGAGGGCGATGACCGGCAAGAGCGCCGAGCGCGTGACGCGCCATCCGGCGGTGCCGCCCGGCAGGATGTTTGCGAGTGCCTTCATCGCGACGTCTCAGGCGGCGGCCGGTACATCCCGCGTCGCCATGCCAAGAATGACTTCCTCGGAGATGGCGTCGCCGGACACTTCGCCGACAATCCGCCCCTCGCGCATGACCACGGCACGATCGGCCATGCCGACAATCTCGGGCAATTCGGAACTGATCATCAGGATGGCGATGCCGGCATCGGCCAGGTCGTGCATGATGCGATAGATTTCCTGCTTGGCGCCGATATCGACGCCGCGCGTCGGCTCATCGAGGATCAGGACGCTACGGCAAGTGCGCGCCCAGCGTGCGACGATGACTTTTTGCTGGTTGCCGCCCGACATGGTCGCGACATCCGTGCGCGGCCCGCGGCAGGCGATGCCGTACTCGCGGATGGCCTTGTGCGCGACGGCTCTCTCTTGGCGGCGCGCCAGCAGGCCGTAGGAAGTGAATTCGGCAAGACTCGACGCGCTGACATTGGCGGCTACGTCGAGCAACATCGCCAGGCCTTGCGCCTTGCGGTCCTCCGTAACCAAGCCGATACCAAGCGCAATCGCGCGCGCCGGCGTCATCGAAGTGTGCTCGGTGTCGCCGACCGTTATGGTCCCTGACGCGATCGGCAGGGCGCCAAAAATGCCGAAGGCGAGTTCGCTCCGGCCAGCGCCGACAAGACCTGCGAGTCCGACGATTTCTCCGGCACGCAATTCGATCGAGGCATCGGCGACGCGGCCGACAATGGTGAGATTATTGGCGCGGAGCACGGTCGGACGATCCGGTTTGACCGGCCTCTTCGGCGGGAACAGATGGGCGAGATCGCGGCCGACCATCATGGAAATCAGGCGGTCGCGTGTCACGGCGGCGGTCGCCTGCGTGCCGATCAGTGCGCCGTCCTTGAGGACGGTGACGCGGTCGGAAAGCTCGAACACTTCGTCCAGGCGGTGCGAGATATAGACGATCGCGACCCCTTCGCTGCGCAGGGCCCGCAGCCGTTTGAAAAGCTGCTCGACCTCGCGGCTCGATATGACTGCCGTTGGCTCGTCGAGCACGAGCAGCTTGACGTTCTGCACGAGCGCGCGTGCGATCTCGACCATCTGCTGATTGGCGACACTCAGTTCGCCGACGCGCAGGCGCGGATCGAGCCCCGCGCCGAGTCTTTTCAAAATATCGCTCGCTTCGGCAAGAGTCCGCCGATAGTCGATGGCGCCGCTCGCACGGCGCCGCTCATTGCCGATGAAAATGTTTTCCGCAACCGACAGTTCGGGAAAGAGGATGAGCTCCTGATAGATGACGTGGATACCGCGGCGCTTTGCATCGGCCGGCGAGTCCCAGCGCACGGCGGCGCCGTCCAGCTCGATGTGGCCGGCGTCGGGCTGGTAAGCGCCGGCGATGATCTTTGTCAGGGTCGATTTCCCGGCGCCGTTTTCGCCGACCAGCGCGTGGATCTCACCGGCTTCGACCTCGAAATCGACTTGGCTGAGCGCTTGCACGCCTGGAAACGACTTCGAGATTTGCTTCAGCCGGAGCATCTTTCACCACAGGCGCAAAGGGGCTGGCAGGATTGCGTCTGCCGGCCCCACAATATTCGCCGCGCGTACTCAGTGCGGATAATCGATCTTGTAGGTCGTCGGATTGTAATCGGGCCCCATGCCTCCGGATACCAGCATGTCGTCTGGCCCATTCGCCACCACGTGGTCCTCAAGATACATGTCGGGATGGGGAATGGACGGCGTTTCGTCGCCTTTGCTCAACACGATATTGGTCGGAATCGTGTAGATGCACGGCACCGAGGCTCCCGACAGCACCTTCAACGCGACCTCGAGCGAGACGCCCATCATCGCCGGCGGGTAGTCGATGTCGAGCAGCGGGAAGTGGTTTTTGATGGCCATCTTCATCGGGCCGTTCATGTCAGCCGACGTGTGCATGGGAATCTCGTTCGGCTTCCAGCCGGATTCGAGGAAGGCTTCGATCGAGCCCGGCACCTAGCCCGTGCGGAGCAAAGACCGCATCGATCTGATGACCATACTTGGCGATCACCGCCTGCATCACCTGTTTGCCCTTCACCGGGCTCCAGTCGGAATACACGGTGTCGAGGATCTTGATGTCGGGATATTGCTTGAACACCTGCATCGCCGGACCGACGCGGTTGTCGTTCGGGCTGGAGCCCGCCTGCCCGCCGAGGATGACGATGTTGCCCTTGCCGTGGAGCTTTTCGACGATCCATTGCGCGAACAAGCGTCCCATCAGCGCGTCTGAGGCGGTCACGAAGGTGGTGAAATTGTCCGAGGCGATGCGCCGGTCGACCATGACGACCGGAATGCCCTGTTTCTGCACCCGGCTGACCGCGGCGTCGAGCGCCTGCGCGGTGTTTGCACTCACGATCAGAAGATCGACGCCCTGCGAGACGAGATCTTGGATATCGGCGATCTGCTTGGTGTCGTCGTGGTTCGCGTTGGTGATGATCAGCTTCTTGATCACGTCGGCATGATCGTGCGCCGCTTTCTCGAGCGAATGCACGCCGACCACCCTCCAGGAATCGCCGAGCCCCGCGTTGGCGAAGCCGATCACGTAGGGCGGCTTCTTCTTATATTTGGCGGTGTCGTGAAAACAGACGTCGAGGGCGGGGTTGAATAGGAACGAACGCGGCGCCCCCTTGTATTCGGCGAGTGCCGATGTCGCGCTTGATGCCGCCGCGGCTGCGATCGCGAGACACCCCAGTAGTGTGCAAGTTGCCTTCATCGTGTTCCTCCCACGTGCTTGGCGATTTTTGAAGATGGCGCTGTTTTTGTTTTTGCGGTTTTGCCCGGTTGTCGGCCAATCCTCTCCCGATGCGGTTTGTGCTGTTGCCTATTGGAGATCCATCGACACCAGGACTTTCAGCTTGTTGTTGTCCGGGCTGGTGAGGAGGTCGAAGCCCTTTGCAACCACGTCCTCGGCCCGAATGCGGCCGTCGATGATCTTGCCGAGCGGGAGCTTGCCCGCCTCGACCAGCGCGATGAGACGCGGCCACATCGTGATCGGGTAGCACCAGGTCGCTTCGATGGTGATGTCCTTGAGCGCCCAGGTCATGGGGTCGGTCGCCGCCTTGCGCACATGCAGGCCCGCCTGCACGACCACACCGCGCCGGCGCACGGCCTCGATGCAGGTGTTCGAGGCGTTCTCATTGCCGACGCACTCGATGGCGACGTCGACGCCGACATGGTCCTCAGTTTGTTCCTTGACCAGCGCCGCCACGTCGGCCTTCGTCGGGTCGAAGATGCCGGCACGGATGCCGAAGCTCTCGATCGCTTTGCGCCGTGCCGCGTTCGGCTCGGATACGAAAATCTTGGCGGCGCCGGCCGCGTGCGCGCAGAGGATGGTCAAGGCGCCGATCGGTCCGGCGCCGCAGTTCAGCACTGTGCTGCCGGCTTGGACGCCGCCCCGGTCCACAGCATACAGGGCGACGGCTGCCGGCTCGATCATCGCGGCTTCCTCATCGCTGATCGAAGGCGGCACCTTGGCGGCATTGTAGTCGTTGATGACGGCAAGCTCCGACATGCCGCCCCACGCCCAGCTCAGTCCGATGCATCCGGCCCGTTCGCTCAAATGATTGAGTCCGCGTCGGCTGAAATAGTCGTTCATCGGCATCACCAGCGGCTGAACGGAAATGCGGTCGCCGCGCTTGAGGTGCGCAACGTCCTTGCCGACATCGATCACTTCGGCCGAAAATTCGTGGTCCAGGATCTGCGGCAGCGTTGCGGCAGTGAACGTATGCGGCTTGACTGACGTGACGATGGGCCCGGCGATGTATTCGTGCAGATCCGTTCCGCAGATGCCGGTCCAGAGCGGCTTCACCAGGAGCTGATCCGGTCCGAAGTCTTTTGGCTCTTTGACGGTCTCGACGCGGATGTCCTTGCGCCCGTAATAGCGAACAGCCTTCACGTACCGATCCCTCCCCAGTCGTGCGCTCGTCTAACGCCGGCGTCCACGCGTGGGGACGCGGATTTCGGCGCTCCGGATGCGTTCAATTCGCAACGTTCGCGAACGGTAAGCCCAGCCCAGTAAGGCCCACAATCATCTGGGTTTTCCCATCACTGGGGAATTTTTTGCCCCAATCAACTCCTAAACGGCGGCTATCGGCTGTAGCCTGACCAAATACCGCTGAACGAAACAGCGGAAGCGGGAGGGTTGGACCGATGACCATCGAGCGGATGAGGGACATCAGCGCCTTCGTGCATGTGGCTGAGGCCAAAAGCTTTACGGCCGCCGCCGAACGCATGGGCATGTCGCGCTCGGCGATCGGCAAGAGCGTCGTCCGCCTTGAGGACCGGCTCGGCGTTCGGCTCCTGCAACGCACGACCCGCAGCGTTTCGCTGACCGGCGAGGGGGCGGTGTTTCACGAGCGCTGCATTCGCATCCTCGCCGACCTCGACGAGGCGGAGATGGCTATGCTGAGCCACTCGCAGACGCCGCGCGGACGCTTGCGCCTGGAGCTGCCGGTGTCGTTCGGCCGTTTGCACGTGTTGCCGATCGTCAGTCAGTTCATGAGCAAGTGGCCGGAGATTTCCGTCAACGTTTCGTTCAACGATCGCTTCGTCGATCTGATCGATGAAGGCATCGACTTGGCGATCAGGCTGGGCGGCAGCGACGACAGCCGGTTGATGACGCGGCTACTGGCGCCACACCGGTTGGTCACATGCGCCGCGCCGTCCTATTTGCAGCGGCACGGCATCCCGATCGATGTCGAGCAATTGGCGGACCATAGCTGCCTCGCCTTCGTTCACGGCGGGCGCCCGGTCGAGTGGCGCTTCACCATGCACGGGCACATTCGGACCGTGGCGATCAATGGGCGCTTCAGCGCCACCAATGCCGAGGCTTTGCGCGACGCAACGCTGGCCGGCTACGGCATCGCCAAGCTTGCGACCTTCCTGATCAGCGACGATCTGCGCGCCCGGCGGCTGGTGCGCGTTCTCGAGGACTTCGCGGCCGACGGTCCGGCAGTGCGTGCGGTCTATCCGTCGAGCCGCCACCTCTCGCCGAAAGTGCGCTCCTTCATCGACGAGCTCGTGAACGCGTGGCGGCCGGAGCCGCCATGGGACCGAGTGGCTTTGTCGCCGGCGTCTCCACAGGCGACGGACCATGTAGGTGCTGCGTCCTTGTTGGTTGCTCCCTAGCTCAAAAATCCGAGCGCTTCCGCTTGGCTGATCTCATCCGCTCGTCCCCGCGAAGGCGGGGACCCAGATCTTTACACAAGCCGCTGGATTCCCGCCTTCGCGGGAATGAGCGGAAATTGGATCACACGAGACCGCATTCCAAGCGCACTGCGACTATGGCCGCCTGCCACGCAAGGCTTCACCAGCGCACGTCTTCATGCGAACAATCGCCCGCGAGAAAATGGAGACTTCGAGGGATGAGCAGGAAACACCAGGGAAAAACAGCCGTGATTTCGGGCGCGGCGTCGGGCATCGGGCAGGCTTCGGCCGTGCGCTTGGCGGAGGAGGGGGCGCAGATCGTCGTCGCCGACCGCGCCAAGGCCGACGAAACGCTGCAGCGGATCACGGCTGCCGGCGGCAGCGCCACGGCCGTTCAATGCGACATCAGCGATCCGGCAAGCGTCGCCAAATTGAAAGCCGAGGTCGAGAAGGGCGGCGGGCGTTGCGACATCCTTATCAACAATGCCGGCATCTACCCGATGCAGAGCTTCGACGAGATCACCTTCGAGGACTGGCGCCGCGTTCTCTCAGTCAATCTCGATTCGATGTTTCTGATGGCCAAGGCGTTCGCGGGCGGCATGCGGCAGCGGGGCTGGGGCCGCATCATCAACTTGGCCTCCGACACCGTAAACCTGCTTGTCCCCGACTTCGTGCATTACATCACCAGCAAGGCCGGCGTGATCGGCTTCACGCGTTCGCTTGCCACCGAGCTCGGCCCGCAGGGCGTCACCGTCAACGCCATCGCGCCGGGGCTGACACGCACGCCCGGAACGCTCGCCCGCAAAGAGGCCGGCGGCATGTCCAATGAAGCGCTGTTCGACATGATCTTGAATATGCAATCGATCAAGCGCTCCGAGCAGGCCACGGATCTCGTCGGCGCCGTGTCGTTTCTGGCAAGCGAAGATGCTGGCTTCATCACCGGCCAGACGCTCTACGTCAACGGCGGGCTCACGCGAACGACTTAAACCTTTACATCGTTGCGAACGCAGCGCCGTCGGCGGCCGGCCGTCACAATATCGCCGAGACATGTCGGCCAGCCGACTGTGCCAGCTTATCGTTTTTGTGACAGATAGGGTGACCTCGTCATAGACGTGATCTTCACTACTCGAGGCGCACATTGGGTCGCCCGGATGAAATAGGCGCGGCAGCGACCAGATCGATCGCGACCATCCGCGGCAGCACCCTCGGTTGGTGACGTATGCATGTCCTTGCGCCGAAAGGGCGGGTCGGGCATCTGGCCGCGCATCTTGCGCTTCACGCGCACAGAGCGCTGCGGCGCTGTCTGCTGATCGATGAAGACCGGCAAGGATCGTTGACGCTGTGGAATGCGTTGCGCCAGGAAGCAGCCCTCCCGATCAAGACGGTCAAACGCGAGCTCGCCGATGTTCTGAAAAAGGCGAAGCGGCGCGACGTGGATTGGGTGTTCATCGACACGCCGGCGAATGTTTCGGCCAGCGTCGTCGACGCGATCCGCGCGGCGAGGCTTGTCATCATCCCGTGCCGTCCCGGGCTCCTTGATATCGACGCCGTACAAGAGACGATTGATTTTTCCCGCCGGCTGGGAACGCCCTATGCGGTCGTTCTCAACGGCGCGCCGCCCCGGCGTGGAGACGTCAAGTCGCCGGTCGTCACCGCGGCGCGCGAATGTTTGGCGGAACTGAATGTCCCGGTGTGGGGCGGCCAGATCACCCACCGGGTGAGTTTCTCGCTGGCGGTTTCGCGGGGCGAGGGCGTCCAGGAACAGGATCTTGATGTCAGCTCTTGCGCAGAGATCGGACGCCTGTGGCAGGCGATCGAAAAATCCGTGCAAGTCATCAAGGGCGCGCGCGAAAGAGCGGCGATGCATCAGGTCGCGGCGTAGCTATCGGCTGCCGTCATTCCGCTTGTCCCCGCGAAAGCGGGGACCCAGCTCTTTCGCCCCGCCCCTGGATTCCCGCTTGCGCGGGAATGAGCGGAGATTTGCATCCGCTTGATCAGATCAAGCTCAAGCTGCGCGTTATTTCGCGATCGCCTTCTCGTAGGGATAGATCACCTCGCCGCTTTTGAATTGCGGTGGATAGACGATCACCTCCGTCTTGGTGTCGCGGAAGTCGTCGATGCTGTTGCCCTTGATGTTCTGGAATTGGGCGGCGAGCGTCCGTTCCTGCGTCCATTCGCCGAGCGGTCCGAATTTGATCTCGCCGACGACGGTCTGGAACGTGGCCTGGTGCATGTAGGCCGCAAGCGTGTCGTCGTTGAGGCTCTTGGTCGCGGCGATCGCCTGACCGAGCACCTGCAAGTCGGCATAGGCTCACACCGGCATGTAGTAGCCGAGCGGGTCGGTGCCGGCGGCCGCGGCGCGTTCCTGATATTTCTTCAGGAGCTCCATCGATCCGGGAAATTCCATCGACTTGACCGGTAGCCAGGTCTCGAAATTGACAACGCCGTTGAGCAGCGGGCCGAGCTGGGTCTTGAACGCGGTGGCCTGCAGGCCGACCATGGCGCCGCCCCACATTTTCGGCTTGAAGCCGATTTCGTTGATCGTCTTGATCATCCCGACCGTGTCGAGCGGATAGGAGCAGATCACCAAGAGGTCCGGATTGCGCGCCTGGATGGCGCGTACGATCGGCGTGAAATCGATCGTCGCTGGCGGGTAGCTCTTGTCGTAGAGGATCTTGAAGCCGGCATCCTTGGCGTTTTCGCGCGCGCCTTCGCAGGCATTCTGTCCGAATTCGGCGTCCGCGTAGGCAAGCGCGATCGTCTCCGGCTTGGGATTTTGCGCTTCGGCCACCTTGAAGAAACCGCGCGTGAAAGCTGGCTTCGGGGTCGGCCCGTTGGGGATCATGGCGAAGTACTTGTCGTACTTGAACTCGTTGTTGACGCCGGTGCCGAACAGGCTGACGAACAGTTTCTTGCGCGCCACGGCGACCGGCATGGCGGCGGCAATCTGCGTCGAGGCATAGCCGCTGACGATCAGATCGACCTTGTCGACATCGAGAAGCTTGGAATAGATCGCGGGCACCTCGGCCGGCTTGCTCTGGTCGTCGTAATAGACGAGCTTCACCGGCCGCCCGAGCAGGCCGCCTTGCGCGTTGATGTCGGACTCCCAGACCTGCATGGCGACAAGCGACATCTTGCCGTTGGCGGCGAGCGGACCGGTGAGCGACATGCCAAGCCCGATCTTGATCGGCTCTTCGGCTGCGGCAGCACTGGCCATCATCAAGAACAGCGCCGCGGCGGCGGCGGCACACTTCACGCGATTTCGGTTCGGCAACCGGGTTTCCTTAAGCATCAAAGCTCACTCCCTCTCAAGCATGCGGCCTGCCGCCCGCGGCTCGCATCCGCACCATCGCTTTGCACAAAAGCGCGAATTTGGCCACAGAATCCAGGGCGTTTGCGGACGGTACAAAAGTCTAATCCCGCGTCACGTTAACGCGGTCTCGACATGCACAAGGTGGACGCGTCCCACGCCGAAGTGGCGGGCTGCCCACTGCTTCTTGGGGGGCAGACCGCGTGCGTTGTCAGTGCGCGTCGGGGGAGGGCGCCTTCGGCGTCGCGACTTTTTGCATGAACGGCACCATCAGAAAGGCGACCGCGAAACAGATGGCGATCACGCTATGAGGTCGTGAAGGGACTTTCCTTTAGCGACTGGCGGATTGGGCTCTCGGCGTGAATTCGCTCGCGACCACCGAGCGCAGCATGGCGCGTAGTTCGGCGGCGCGCTTGGCGCCGAAAGTGGCTTCGAATTGCGATTGCGCGTGCGCCCACGCTTTGACGCCGGCCTGCAGGCGCTTGTCGCCCGCACTGGTCAAATGCAGTTCCTTGGCGCGGCGGTCGGTCAGGACCGCCTCGATTTGGATCAGCCCGTCGCGTTCCACTCGCGCAGCGCGGCGCGCGAATCGGAGCGGGGCGCAAACTCCGGCCGCACCGGGATTCCCGTCGCGCTAATCCTTTCGCGCGCGACGCCGCGCCCGGTCAGCGCGTCGCTCAGGCTATCGTTTGCGATGACATACCGGTCGATGTTTTGATGCACCCAGAAGCCGTGAACCGCGAAGTCCGTGACGATCGAGACGACCGGCGGCGCGTCGGCGAAGGAGCGCTTGTACTCGGCCATCGCTCCGCTCGGAAATGCGTGCGTGCATACGACGGCCTGAGGCCGCTCGCGCAGCATCAGCGGACGCAGGTTGGCCGCCGTGAACTGGTGCGCCCACGTGCGAAAGCGGCCCACCTCGGTCGCTCGCTCGGCGCGATCGTAGATATAGCGATACATCTGGGGAATCGTCTTCACCATCCGCAGGTAGCCGTCGGAAACGACGCGCGACACGACCAGCGCGGCGTAGTCGTACGAGTCGACGACGGTCGTTCGTGCGGACGGCTCGCGAGCGCGCAGCGCAATGCGAACGGCATTCGCGGCCGATACGTGACCGACGCCGACGCTAGCGGACAGGAATAGAACGCGAATTAGTCTTTCTCCTCGGACGGCTCGCCGCCGTGCTCTTCTTCCGCATACTCGAGGAACTCGTCGAGCACGCGCTGGGCGAGGTCCTCGTCTTCCAAAATGTTCCCCGCGGAATCCGTAACGATGAACTGGCCCTCGCCGTTACCGGCGCCCTCGCTCCAAAGCACGGCGTAGGAGGTCGCGGCCTCGGGATCTTCCAGTATGCCCACGACTTCGAAATCGTACGACGCGCCGTCGCTGGTGTGGACGTGGAGTACCTCGCTCAACTCCATTTTCGCGGTCCCTTCTTCCGCCGATCTAATGCAGGCACCGAGCCACGTTGGCCTGGTGCTCCGCCAGCGTCTTGGCGAATGCGTGGCGTCCGTTGCCGCAATAGACGTAGTAGAGATCGTCGCCTTTCGCTGGATGCAGCGCGGCCTCCAGCGAGGGGAGCCCCGGATTGGCGATCGGCGTCGGGGGCAGGCCAGGGTGAACGTAGGTGTTATACGGCGAGTCGATCTTCAAGTCCGCAAACGACAGTTCGCTCTTATGCTTGGGCAGCGCATATTCGATCGTGGCATCGACCTGCAGGGGCATTCCCAATCTTAGCCGGTTATAAATCACTGCGGCGATCTTCGGGCGGTCCTCGTCGCTTTTGGCCTCGCGCTCCACGAGCGAGGCGACGGTTACGGCCTGAGGGACGCTGACGCGCAGGGCGCGGGACCTGCGCGCAGCGTCCGCGGGGAGCTCTCGCAGGAACTGGGACGTCAACATGCCCGCCGCTTGCGAGGGCGCGGCCCCGAGCGGGACGAGGTAGGTGCTCGGGAAGAGAAAGCCCTCGAGGTTTTTTGTGCGCGCGCCGTCGACGACGATCGCATCGTGCATGAACTCGCGATAGTACGCGGGCGCCGGACCGATTCCGGCCTCTTCGAAGCGAGCTGCAATCTGAGCGGCGGTGAAGCCCTCGGGGATCGCCACCCAGGCCGCGACCTGGGCGCCACCGGTCACGAGCGCGCGCAGCACGGCGTCCTGCGTCAGGTGCGGAGCGAAACGATACTCGCCGGCGCGCACGGCGACGTCTTGTTTGCGCAGCCGCGCCAGGACGTCGAAACGTCCAGACGTTGCTCACGATGCCGTTTTCCGCGAGGCGGCGAGCGATCTCGGCGAACGTGGAGCCGCGCGCGATGATGACTTGCGTCGCGGCGGCCGGATGCGAGCGGTCACCGTAAAGCGCGTAGCCGACCGCTGCCGCCGTGGCGAACAACGCGACCGCGCAGATAACGGCCGCGACCAGGACCCGCCGGACGAACTTCACCGCGGCGGATTGCGCCGGCGCGCGATAAACGTCTCGAGGATCAGCGCCGCCGCGACGCGATCGACGACCTGGCGGCGCCGGCGTCCGGGTACGTCCGCCGCGATGAGGCTCTTCGTGGCCTGCGCCGTCGTCATGCGTTCGTCGATGCGATGGATCGTTCCGGAAAAGATCTCGCGCAGGCCATCGACGAACGGCTCCATCGCCTGCGCGGCGATGCCGCGCTCGCCGGCGAGCGTCAGCGGATCGCCCACGACGAGCTCATCGACGTCGTACGCCTCGAGGTAGCTCTTGATCGCGGCGAGGTCCGCGCGCCGGTTGGTTCGTTCAATCGTCGCCACGGGCAACGCGAAGCTTCCGGCCGGATCGGCTACCGCGACGCCGATCCGCTTGCTGCCGACGTCGAGCGCCATGATCATCCCTGGAAGATGCCCAGCGCCGCCAATGCCTTCGGGCGGCGCCCGAGGTGATGCGCGACCAGCTCCTCGGTCGCGCGCGCGGCACGCGGCGTGGCGCGCAGCGTGGCCGCGCCGTCCTTGGGCCGCGAGATGGCCCGGAGGTTCTCCAGATCCTCGGGGGCCATCTCGGGAAGGTCGCGCCAGCGCTCGCGGCAGGGCGCGTCGAGCAGACCGCCCGCAGCGGCGTCCAGCCACGCGGGTCCCTCGCCCAGCGGCTTGCCGCAGTGAACGCACTCGTCGAGCGGAGGCGCCAGCCCGAGCATCTCCAGGAGCCGCAGCGAGAAGCGTGGCAGCAGCTCGCGGGGCTCCGGCGAGGCCGCGACAGCCGCGATCGCGCTTACCAAGAGTTCGTAGACGTCGGGCAGGGCCAAGTCCGGCTCGCAGAACGCATCGATGATCTCCGCCACGGCCGAGGCAACGGCATAGCGTTCCGGCTCGACCAAGCGAGTCCAGGGCGCCCGCAGGATCTCCGCCGAAACGACGACGTCGAGCGAGCGGCCGCGATGCATCACGAAGTCGCACTCGTTGCCGAACTCGAGGCGTCCCGCGAAATGGCTGCGCGTGCGGCGGACGCCCTTGGCGACCGCGTCGAGCTTGCCGCTTTCGCGCGTGAAGAGCGTCAGGATGCGGTCGGCCTCGCCCAGCTGCCGTCCGCGCAAGATGACGCCGCGCGTCTTATAGGCGCGCGGCTGCGTCAGAGCCCTCGGATTCCTGCGGCCGCGTGATGCTGCCGTTTGTGTAGATGCGAACCGTCAAGATGCGCCGGCCGTGTTTCCGCTCGACGCGCAGCCGCGTGTGCTCGTTCGCGTCGACCTCCTCGCCCTCGTTCGGAAGGCGCCCGAAGAGCCCGACCGTGTAGCCGCCGATCGTCTCGAAGTCTTCGGTGGGCAGCTCCGTGCCGAGCTTCGCGTTGACGTCCTCGACGTTGACGCCGGCTTCGACGACGGCCTCCGTGTCGGAAACGAGCGCGATCGGCTCCTGCTCGTCGGCGTCGTGCTCGTCGCGGATCTCGCCCACGATTTCCTCGAGCAGATCCTCCATCGTGACGAGGCCCGCCGTGCCGCCGTATTCGTCGACGACGATCGCCAGCGAGAATTTGTCGCGCTGCATCTCGCGCAGCAGGTCCGCGATCTTCTTCGTCTCCGGCACGTGGACCGCGGGCCGCATCAGGAGCCGCACGCTGGTGTGCGCGAGCGAGCCGTTGGCGAGCGCGATCAGGAGCTCGCGATCGTGGATCACGCCGACGATGTCGTCCTTGGACTCCTGATAGACGGGCAGTTTCGAGTAGCCTTCCGCGATCACGACGTCGAGCACGCGCCGCGGCGAGTCGTCCAGCGGTACTGCGACCATCTCGGGCCGCGGCTTCATGACCTCGCGCACGATCGTGTCGCCGAACTCCATTACGGAATGGATCAGCTCTCGTTCGCGCTCTTCGATGACGTGCTGCTCGGCGCCGACGTTGACCAACGCGCGGATGTCCTCTTCAGTCACGTACGTGTGCGGCCCGTGCTTGATGCGGAAGAGGCGCAAGAGAACGTCGGTCAGGACCTGAAACGTGCGCGCGATCGGCGCCAGTACGAAGGAAACGTAGAGCGTCGGCAGCGCCAGGCGCAGCGCCCAGCGCTCGCTGTCACCGGTGGCGATCGTCTTGGGGATGATCTCGCCAAAGAGCAAGAAGACGGCCGTCATAACGACCGTCGAGAGCACGGCGGCGCGCGGCAGCCCGAGCTCGATCGCCGCATAGGTCGCGAGCGACGACCCGGCGAGCAGCACGATCGTGTTGCCGACCAGGATCGACGTAAGGAAACGGTTCTTGTCCTCGACGATGGGCACGAGGTTCTGGGCGCCGCGGACCTTCCGCTCGGCGATGGCGCGAGCGCGTAGGCGCGAGATCGAGACGAGTGCCGCCTCGGCGGCTGCGAAGAAGGCCGCCAAGATGACCAGCACGACGAGGGCGACGATCTGGTACGGCAGGCTTTCGGGGCTACTTCGAACGGGGTCGGTGTTCAAGTGAGCGCCATTATAGCACAACGTGGGGGCGCACCAGCACGTAGATCGCCAGCGCGGCGAGCGTGCCCAGCACCGCTCCCCAGAACACCTCGAACGGGCGGTGGATGCGCGCCTCTACGCGGCTCTGGGCGACCAAGAAGGCGACGAAATACGCCAGGATCGCCGCGAGCGGCTTCTGATAAAAGAACGCCAGCATGGTTGCCACGGCGAAGGCCAGCGCGGCGTGGCCGGATACGGCGCCGCCTTGCAGCGCGGACCCGCGCCCGATCCAGGCCTTCGCGAAGATCGTCGCGATCGCGACGACGACCAGCACGATCAGCGCGACGTTGGCCGGCACGGACTGAACGGCCTCGAAGACGCGCTGCCCGCCGTTGATGATGCCCTGGTAGAAGATCAGGTACGCCGACAGCACGGCGCCGACGGCGGCGATGAGCACGGCGCCCGCGGCCGCGTCTTTGGCGGTCTTGGCGAGGGGATGATGCGCCACCGTCAACAGGTCGACGATCGACTCAATCGCGGTGTTCATCAGCTCGAGGCTCAACACGAGGGCCACGAGCGTAACCGTGGCGACGACGTAGAAGCGGTCGAGCCGCAGGATCAGCGTGGCGAGCAGCACCAGCGCGGCGATGAGAAAGTGCACGCGCATGTTCGGCTGCGTGCGCGTCGCATAGATGATCCCCTCGAACGCATGGTGGAACGAGCGCAGGAACCGGCTGCGGTCGATCGGGAGGTAGTGGGGCTCCTTCTTGCCGCGATCTTCGACGGGATGCATCAATACGGCCAGGGCAGCGCGATCGAATCGGCGAGGCGTCGCTCTTCTTTTTGCATGACGCGTCGCTCGGCGGCCGCGACGTGATCGTGCCCCACCAGATGCAGCAAACCGTGGATGAGGAGCCGGTAGATCTCCCGCTGGAGCGTCGCGTCGTACTCCTGCGCCTGTCTGCGCGCCGTTTCGACGGAGATCACGACGTCGCCTAAGAGGCGTTCCGCCCGGCGTCGTCCCGGCGCCTCGAGCGAGAAGCTCAGGACGTCGGTCGCGCGGTCCTTGCCGCGGTACTCGCGGTTGAGCGCGCGGATCGCGTCATCGCCGACAAGCGTGAGCGAGAGCGCGGACTCTTTCTCGCCGACGGCGCCCAGGAGACGCTTGGCGGTTGCGACCAGCGCGTGGCCGTCGACGCCGCTGCGCCGTACGTCGTTACGGTAATAGATCATAGGCGCGCACGATCTTCGCCACCAGCGGATGGCGCACCACGTCGTTGTCGTCGAGTTCGACGACGCCCACGTCGCCGATGTCGCGCAGGCGCGCGGCGGCGGCGCGCAGCCCACTGCGTTGACCGGCGGGAAGATCGATCTGGGTGACGTCTCCACTAACGACCATGCGCGATCCGTCCCCGAGCCGCGTGAGAAACATCTTGAGCTGGTCGTCGGTGGCGTTCTGCGCCTCGTCGAGGATGACGAACGCGTCGGAGAGCGTCCGTCCGCGCATGTACGCGAGCGGCGCGACTTCGAGCGTTCCGCGTTCCAGGTATCTATTGACGACGGGATCGTCGAGCAGGTCGGCGAGCGCGTCGAAGAGCGGCCGCATATACGGATCCACCTTCTCGCGAAGGTCGCCCGGCAGGAAGCCGAGCCGCTCCCCGGCCTCGACGGCGGGGCGCGACAGGATCACGCGCGCGACCTCGCGCTTCTTGAGGGCGCGTACGGCCATGACGATCGCCAGGTAGGTCTTTCCGGTTCCGGCCGGGCCGATTCCGAACGTCAGCGTCGACTCGTCGATCGACCGCACGAAGCGTCGCTGACCCGCCGTGCGGGGACGGACTTCGCGTCCGCGATGCGTGCGCAGGAGCGTCGCCGGCAACGGCGCCGCCGATTGCGTATGGGCATCCGAGAGCGCGAGCGCCAGGTCGTCGGGCGTGATGTGCGCGCCGCCCACGGCCGCCGCGAGGACTCGCCGCACGACCTCCTCGGCCCGCGCTACCGCGGCGTCCTCGCCGGCCAGTAAAAGCCGGTCGCCGTCGGCGTGCACGGCGACGCCGAGGGAAGATTCTATCGCCGATAGGTTACGGTCGTACTCTCCGAAGAGCCGCACGCGGTCGGGAAGATCGTGGAGATCGATGGAGCGTTGGGCCGTCAACGCAGAGAGTGTTCGTCGCCCAAGCCGCGGGGCTTTCCGAGCACCTCCGCGGCGATCACGGCCCGGACGAGCGACCCTTTGCCCGCGAACAAAGGCTTGCGCTTAGCAGCGGCTCCTCGACCGCGTGAACCGGCGGCCGAGGCTGGGCCCGTGGCGGCGGGGGCGCGGGTTGGGTCACGGCCGGGGACGGCGGCGCGACGCGGGACTGCGGCCGTGCCGGCGGCCGCTGCGGCTGCGGACGGCCCGGCGGCCCCTGCGCCTGTGCCTGCTTGCGAATGGTCGAGATCATGCTGCTCACGACGCCGATGATGATGAGAACGACCCAGACGAGCGTTCCGATCTCGCGCACGGCCGCGAGCTACTTGCCGGGGCCCGTAATCGGCGGCGCCTGCGCGTCGCTCGAGCTCTCGGTCGACGTGCCGATCGCGGAGCGCATTTCGGTGTCGGCCTGCACGTTGCGCAGGCGATAGTAATCCATGACACCGAGGTTTCCGCTCCGAAACGCCGCCGCGATCGCCTGCGGAATCGTGGCCTCGGCCTCGACGACCTTGGCGCGCATCGCTTGCGTCTCCGCCTTCTGCTCTTGCTCGGCCGCCTGCGCCGCGTATTGCCGTTCCGCGGCCTTGGCTTGGGCGATCCGGCGGTCGGCCTCAGCCTGACTCGTCTGCAGCTCGGCGCCGATGTTCTTGCCGACGTCGACGTCGGCAATGTCGATCGAGACGATCTCGAACGCCGTGCCCGCGTCGAGCCCCTTGGCCAGCACCGCCTTGCTGATGCGGTCGGGATACTCCAGCACTTCCTTGTGGTCGACCGCCGCGCCGACTGCGGACACGACGCCCTCGCCGACGCGCGCGATGATGGTCGGCTCGCCCGCGCCGCCCACGTAGCGGTCGAGGTTGCTGCGCACGGTGATGCGCGCCTTGACGTTGAGCTGGATGCCGTTCTGCGCGACGCCTTGAAACGTTGGCGTCTCGATGACCTTTGGGTTGACCGACGTTTGGAGCGCCTCGAGCACGTTGCGCCCGGCGAGGTCGATGGCTGCGGCGCGCTGCCATTCGAGCGGAATCTGCGCGCGCTGCGCGGCGATCATCGCGAGCGTGACGTTCTCGACGTTACCGCCGGCGAGATAGTGCGACTGCATCTGATCGACGGTGAGGTTGAGCCCGGCCTTGCGCGCCCGCACATAGTTGGTGACGATGACGCTCGGTGGGATGCCGATCAGCCGCATCCGCACGAGCGCGATGATTCCGAGCGGAACGCCCGCTGCGATGCGTGCGAATCCACAGCCCGATCGGGAAGTAGTAGAGGAACGCGAAGAACGCGATGATGACGAGGATGATTATGATTACGCCACTGACGGCTACCATCTCAACTCCTATGAAGCGACAGGCTCGACGAAAATGCGTGCGCCTTCGACGCGCACGACGCGGACGGGAGTTCCCTGTGCGATGAATTCGCCCTCGGTCAGGACGTCGACGCGGCGGCCGTCGATCGATGCGATGCCGGCCGGACGCAGATAGCTCACCGCCGTACCGGTGCGGCCGCGCAAACTGCCGTGGTCGGCGCTAGCGACGTATTCGGGTCCTTGTGCCGCGGCCAGCGCGAGCCGGTGCGCCCAGGCGTTCTCGGGCATGGCGCGCACGCTGAGCGAGAATACGATGACCGTGAGGACGATCGCTGTCGCGATCGTCTCGATTCCGACGAAGAAAAACGGCAGGCCGAACGCCAGCAGCACCGCGACCAGGAGTGCGCCGGCGCCGAGAATCCCGGGCAGCCCGTGTCCCGGGACGACGTGCAGCTCCCACAGGATCCCCAGCAGGCCGAGCACTGCGAGCGCGGCGACGAAGGCGTTGGAGAATCCGGCGTAGATGTGGCTTCCGAAGAAGAGTCCCAGCGCGCCGATTCCGACGAGCCCAGCGATTCCGTGTAGCGTCTGCATCTCGATGAGGAGGCCCAGCAAGCCCAGCGTCAGGAGCAATCCGCTCACGACCGGATCGGTCGCGAAGCGCGCGATCTGCTCGCCCCACGTGAATGTCTGCGTGACGCGCGGAGCCCCGGCCAAATGCAGCTGCGACAGCGCGGCGTCCAGCGTCGGAGCCGTTCCATCGGCGATCCCCGCGCGCACGGCGTCGTCGGTGTTGAGTGTCAGAATCGCGCCTGCGCGCTTGTATTGCGGTAGGTCCACGTTCTTGTCGACCATGGCGCCGGCGATCTTGGGATTGCGGTGGTTGCGTTCCGCCGTAGACTCGAACTCGCCGCGCAGCCCGGAGACCATCTTGACGGTCGCCGGAATCGGCTCTGCCGCGCCGATGGACGCACCCGGCGCCATCACGATGCGGCCGGCCGACAGCGAGATCAGCGCCGCCGCCGAGTAGGCGCGCGCGCCGACGTATGCCACGACCGGCTCCTGCGCCGAGAAGAGCGCGTCGCGAATCGTAAACGCTGCCTCGACGAGCCCTCCTGGACTGTTGACGTCGAGCACGATCGCGCGGGCGTTGTCCTGATTCGCTTCCGCGACGGATCGCTGCACGAGATGGGCCATCCCGTCGTCGACGGTTCCATTGATTGGGATAACGACGATCGGGCGACCCGTTTGCGCTCCAGCGGCCAGACTCGTTACGCCGCACGAACAGCAGGAACGCGCTAACCCAGGCGCGCCGGCGGGATGCCTTCATGCCAGTGGCTACCGAGGGGCGACCCCCAAAGTTACGAGGCGAGCTCTTCCGTGACGATCTGGCGGACGAGGTTGCCGTCGGCCTGGCCGCGCAGCTGCGGCATGACCACCTTCATCACCGCGCCGGCATTACGGGATTCGGGCGGCAGTTCCGCCAGAACGCCTTGCACGATAGCGCGTACGTCCGCGGCCGACCGCTGCGGCGGAAGATACGCCGCCAGGATTTCCCGTTCGGTGCGTTCCTTCGCGGCGAGATCGCTGCGGCCGGCCTTGTCGAACTCCGCGACGGAGTCGCCGCGCTGCTTGACCAGCCGCCGCACGACGTCGGCCTCGTCCGCGTCGGAGAGCTCCTGGCCGCTCTCGGTGCGCTTATAGATGAAGCCCGACAGCGCGGAGCGCAGCGTGTCCAAGCGCAGCTGATCGCGCGCCTTCATCGCCTCCTTGAGGTCGGAGGCTATCCGGTCTTTGAGCCGTCCCACGAGAGGCTACGCCCGGCGTTTGCGGGCTGCCGCCGACTTCTTCTTGCGGCGAACGCTGGGCTTTTCGTAGTGCTCGTGTTTACGAGCCTCGGCGAGGATCCCAGCCTTTTGGGTGGCCTTCTTGAAGCGACGCAATGCGCTCTCGATCGTTTCTCCCGGAGCGATGCGAACTTCCATTAATCCACCCCCTTTCGGCGCGCCGCGTCTTCGACGCAAAGACGAAAAATTAGGCCCCGCAGGGCCGCTTTCGATACACTAACACAGCGGCGCCGCAGCGTCAAAGGTTTTGCCTTCGTCATCAACCGGGCGGCCAGTCCATGTGCCGCCCGGCCAGCACATGAACGTGCACGTGGTCGACGGTTTGGCCGCCGTCGCGGCCCGTATTGAACACCAGGCGGAATCCCGCGCCGCCGCGCTCCGCTCCGAGCTTTGACGCGACCTCGAGTAGGCGCGCTGCGAGCGCGCGATCCGCCTTCGCGAGCTCCTGCACGTTCGCGTGATGCCGTATCGGCATGACCAGCAAATGCGTCGGCGCCTGCGGATTGAGATCCTCGATCGCGACGACCAGGTCGTCGCGCGCGACCGTCTTCGCCGGCAGCTCGCCCGTGGCGATCTTGCAAAAGATGCAGTCAGCCATGTATTCCTTAGTGCGTGCGGATCGAGAAATTCCACGACTTCGTCGTCGTGTTCCCGGCTTCGTCCGCTACGCGCACCGTCACGTGGATCGGCCCGTCGGGATAGGCATATGACGGAAGATACTGGACGAACTGCGCGGTCCGAACGCACTCAGCCGTGACGTCGCGCCCATTGATCCAGAGCAGCACGCTCGACGGGTTGACGCCGACGGCGTCCGCGGCGAAGCTCGCATAGACCGCGGGCCGGTTGGTGTTCACGGTCGTGCCGGCCTCGGGAGCGAAATCCGCGATCCCCGGTGGAACGCTCGACGCGGAGACCGTGTGCGCCGCCGCGGCTTCGGCGGTCGAGTTTCCCGAGGAGAGGCGGCCGATCACCGCAACGTCGTCGAAGTTTGCGCCTTGCGGAACGGTATAGCTTCCGACGTAGATGCTCGGCATCCGTTCCTGCATCGCCTGGTTCGCCACGTCGGAGCCGATGTCGAACGTCGCGGATCCGTGCGGCGTTCCGTGCAGCGTGACGTGGATCGTGTCGCCCGCGCGCAGCGGCCGGCTCGCGTCGCTCTCGACGCTGGTGATGTCGACTCCGCCGCTCGCGCTACCGTTGATCGCTCCCGTGCTGCGGCTCGCCAAGATTTCGCGCACCTCGTTGGTCTCGACGTTGTACCGAACGGTGACCTGATCGTCCGGCCGCAGGTCGCTCATCGAGGCGGCTTTGCCGTTGAGCGAAATCTCCGTCGTGCGACCGGCGCCGATGACTTGGCCGTCGCCCAAGACGAAGTCGTTGCCTGCGATGGCGACGATGTGTCCGTTGCGCGAGCCGTACTCGTCGACGACCCGTTCGACGCGTCCGTCCTTGCGCATCTCCAGGCGCGCAAAGTCGCCGGGCCGAACGTCCCCAAGCTCGCCCGGAGACGTGACGTTGACGTTGACGTCTTCGACCTCGAGGATCGCGTTGGCGGCGATCGGTATCGTCTTGACGCCGCCGCCGAATCCCAATGTGAGGGTCGGAGGATCGGATAGGACGTCGACCGCCGCGACGGTTCCGAATCGCTCGTAGCCGCTCGGTGTCGAGATCAAGCCATTGGATGAACGGCCGACTAACTGTGCGACGATGATCACGGCATTGGCCTTGCGGTCGAAGTGCGCTTGCGCTCCCAGCACGTCCGTAAAGAAGCGCAGCGGCGCGTACAGCACGCCGGCCACTTCGATGGGCGGGGCTTCGAGCTGCAACCGGCCGCTGTCGACGTCGGCGACGCGGCTGCCGATCACGAGCGCGACGGTCTTCGATCCCACCTGTGTCGTGACGCGATTGCCGGAACGGTCGAACGAGAGGCCCAGCGCCTCCAGCGTGCGGCGTACCGGCACGAAGAGCAGGCCGTGGTCGACCCGCGGCGGCGGCTGCAGCGCGAGCGTGTCTCCGTTAATTACGATCGCGATCGGCCGCGGAGCCGACGCAACCGTCGCTCCTAGCAGCAAGAACGCGAGTGTCAATTTCATCGTTGCTCCAAAATCTCGCGGTAGACGTCGGCGGTAGCACGCGCGCACCGATCCCAACTGAGCCGGCGCGCCACCTCTCGTCCTGAGTTGATTGCGCGCGACCGCAGACCCTCGTCTGTCAGGAGGCGCTCCAACTCCAGCCGCAGCGCGCCCGCGTCTTGGGGGGGAAACGACCGCGTTGACTCCTCGAGCGGACGCGGCACGGCGTCCCGGCACGCGACCACGGGGCACCCGGCGGCCATCGCCTCGAGCATAGGCAGCCCGAAGCCCTCACGCAGCGCGGGCTGGACGAGCGCGCGGGCCCCCGCGTAGTAGCTCGCCAGCCGCTTCGCAGGGACGTCGCCCAGCGCAACGATCGAACGCGAATCCGTCGTACGGCGCTGCAGCTCCCCGCCGAAATCGTCGGGCCCGGTCACGTAGAGGTCCACGCTCCATCGTTCCGCCAGGTGCGACCACGCGTCGAAGAGGGTCGCGAGGTCCTTATGGCGTCGATGATTGCCGACGTATAAGAAGAACGGCCGCTCTCCGACGAACGGCTCTACCGGTTGGAGAAAGCTCTCCGCGACGCCGAGCGGAATGACGCGAACCTTCGCGGGGTCGACGCGCAAGAACTCCGCGAGGTCGTCGACCGTGCGGGCGTCGTCGGTGATCACGCGCGTGGCGCGAGCGCACGCGCGGCGCACGACCGTCCGATAATATGGCCCGACCTTCGCCTTGAAGTATTGCGGAAAGCGCAGGTGGATAAGATCGTGGATCGTGATCACAAAGCGCGGCGGAAGCATCATCGGGACGTATTGCGAGAGGAAATGCACGAGGTCGACTCGTGCGCGCCGTATCGCCGACGGGAGCCGCACCTGCTCGGCCCAGCCGAAGTTCCCGCCGTCCGCGAAGGGGACGTAGGAGTATTCGGGCGCGACGCGCGGCAGGCGTGCGACGAGCTCGCCGACGTAGGTCTTCATCCCGATCGACATCTGGCGCGTCAAGCGTGCATCGATTCCGACGCGCGCGCGCGTCATCGCAGCAGCGCTTTTCCCGCGGCGACGGCCGGGTAGACGGCGGAGCGATACGCGACGTACCAGCCGCGCGGACCATCGAGGAGTGCTCCACGGCCTAGCAGCAGCCAGGCCAGCCGGGGCAGCGTGGCCACTAAGGCAGCCAATAACGCGAGCGCGGCGCCGCGGATGTTCGCGGCCTCGAGTCGCGTGTACAGATCGTACTTGTGCCGGTACGTTGCCGCGTCGGGATACGAGTAGTGCAGCAGCGCGCCGGGCAGGTCACCGACGTCGCCTTCGGACGACCAGGCTTCGTGAACCGGCGCGAAGCCGGCCGCCGCGGGATGCGCGTTGAGCGTGACGCGATCCGTGCGGAACAGGCGCAGCAGCGGCTCGTTGCGCCAGATGCGCATCGGCTTGCCGCAGAAGTACGTCGTGCGCTTCACGCGATAGGCGTCGCGTGTGGCGGGCGCCACGACGATCGCGTCGCGCAAGATATCGTCGAGCGCTTCGTCGGCATCAAGCATCAGCGCCCAGGGCGTCTCCACCTGCGCCAGCGCGAACCGGCGGGCGTCGATGAAGTCCGTCCACTCCCGCTGGACGACGCGGGCGCCCGCGGCACGCGCGAACTGCACCGTGTGATCGTCGGAGCAGGCGTCGAGCACGAGCAGGTTCACGCCGCGGGGCAGGCTCGTGAGCGCGCGCGGCAAGTTGCGCTCCTCGTCGCGCGTGAGCACGACGGCGGTGATTAGGCTTGGGTCCAGGACGCCTCGGCGATCCCCGCGCGGCCATCGACGCGCTCCTCGTGCGCGAGCGCCGCGCCGATGAAGTCGCGATAGAGCGGCGCCGGCCGGTTCGGGCGCGACTTGAACTCGGGGTGGGCTTGCGTGGCGACGAACCACGGATGCATCTCCAACGGGAGCTCGACGACCTCGACGAGGCGCGTCTTGCCGATCGTGTGGTGCCCCGTGAAGCGCATGCCGTGCTCTTCGAAGATCGGGCGGTAGCGATTGTTGAATTCGTAACGGTGGCGATGGCGCTCGCTGATCTCGAGCGTGCCGTAGGCCCGCGCGGCTTGGCTTCCCTCTTCGAGCGTGCACGCATACGTGCCGAGGCGCATCGTCCCGCCGTACATCTCGAGGTTGCGCTGGTCGGGCATGAAGTCGATCACGGGGTCGGCGCTCGTTTCGTCGACCTCGCTCGTCATGGCTTCGGGCAGCTCGCAGACGTTGCGCGCGAACTCCACGCAGGCAAGCTGCATGCCGTAGCAGATGCCCAAGAACGGTATCTTGCGCTCGCGGACGTGTTCGATCGCGCGCAGCTTGCCCTTGACGCCGCGCGCGCCGAAGCCCGGGGCGACGACGACCCCGTGCGCGCCGCGCAGCGCGTCGAGCCCTTCGTTCTCGACCCATTCCGAATCCACACGCTTGATCTCGACCGCCGCGTGGTGGAAGATCCCGGCGTGGTGGAGCGCCTCGTTGATCGAGATGTACGCGTCCTTTAGCTCGACGTACTTGCCGACCAGTGCGATCGTCACGTGCCGGCGCGGATGGAGCATGCGCTCCGCAATCCCGACCCAGTCGTCCAAGCGCGGGACGGCGGCCGAGAGGTTCAGCTTGCGTACCGCGGCCTGCGCCAGGCCCTCGGTCTCGAGGTTGAGCGGCACCTGATAGATGGTCCGCGCATCGATGTTTTGGACGACGGCGTTCGGCGGCACGTCGCAGAAGAGCGCGATCTTCTCCTTCAGCTCCAGCGGCATGGGGAGTGCCGACTGCGTGCGGCACACGATCGCGTCCGGCGAGATCCCGATCCCGCGCAACTCGCGAACCGAGTGCTGCGTCGGCTTCGTCTTCAGCTCGTCAGCGGCGCCAAGGTGCGGCACGAGCGTGAGATGCACGTACATGACGTTCTCGTCGCCCACGTCGTAACGCATCTGGCGGATCGCTTCGAGGAACGGCAGCGATTCGATGTCGCCCACCGTTCCGCCGACCTCGACGATGCAGACCTCGGCGTGACTCGCTTCCGCGACGCGCTTGATGTGCGCCTTGATCTCATTCGTGATGTGCGGAATCACCTGGACGGTCGCGCCGAGATATTCGCCCCGGCGCTCTTTCTCGATCACCGAATTGTAGATCTGGCCGGTCGTGACGTTGTTCGCGCGCTGAAGATTCTCGTCGATGAAGCGCTCGTAGTGGCCGAGATCCAGGTCGGTCTCCGCCCCGTCGTCCGTGACGAACACCTCGCCGTGCTGGTACGGGTTCATCGTTCCCGCGTCGACGTTGATGTACGGATCGAGTTTTTGGATCGAGACGCTATGGCCGCGTGACTTGAGCAGCCGCCCGAGGGAGGCGGCGGTGATGCCCTTGCCGAGCGAGCTCACAACGCCCCCAGTGAAGAAGATATACTTCGCCATCTCGGGTCGTTTTTGTTCGCCCTCTCCGTTAGTTAACCTGGCAAGCCTCGCCCCGGCGCTCTCCGGAGCGTGGCGATCATCGTCGCGGGCGCGTAGTCGAGCCTAGCGAGGCCTCGAAGGCGGCGTTGGTCGGGTACCAGTCGGCGCGGCCGGAGGGCATAAGATCGAAGAGGTGCCAGATCGGACTGAGCAGGTCGATGCCGCGCTCGCGGTCCTCCAGCATCGGGTGCGCCGTGTACACGTGGCGTATCGTGTCGCCGTCCTTTGAAAAGACGGCGATCGTTGAGTCCGGGTTGCCTTCGGCATCTTCGGCGTCAATGTCGCGGGCGAAGGACGGACCATCATCCGACAGGAGCGTCAGCCGGTCCCAGCCGCGCCGCGCGCCCCAGGCGCGAAGCGTTTCGAACGTCGCCCGGGAAGCGATGACGAAGTTCGCACGCTGCGTGACGTGCGGCACGATTCCGTTGAAGCCGTCGAGCCAGAGCGAGCACATCGGACAGAAGTCGTCCTCGTCGGCCCAATACATCAGATGGTAGACGATCAAGTACGGCTTGCCGCGCTCGAAAAGCTCAGACAAGCGAACGCGTTTGCCGTTCTCGATGAACGCGTAGTCGGGCACGACCGGACCGGGCGGCAAAGTGCGCCGCATGGCTGCGACGGCCTCGATCCGGTCGCGCAGATCGATCTCCGCCGTACGCAGGCGGTCGCGCGACGAGCGATAGGCTTCGTCGGCGCCGGGCATCAGGAGACTCGAATCGGTCATTTCGTGGTTCCTTTAACGTAGCGCGCGAGCCCGGCGTAATCGTGGCCGACGGTCACGGTGAAGTCTGGGAGCGAGGCATGCGTGAGTTCTTGCAAACCCTCGATCGTGGGCGGCGCGGCTTCCAACAGCACCACGGCCTTCGCGGTGACGAGGTCGGCAATACCCGAAAGCAACGTGCGGTAAACCGTGAGGCCGTCGGGGC
Organism: Vulcanimicrobiota bacterium; assembly: GCA_963756165.1. Lineage (GTDB taxonomy): Bacteria > Vulcanimicrobiota > Vulcanimicrobiia > Vulcanimicrobiales > Vulcanimicrobiaceae > Cybelea. The sequence continues at coordinate 53,098 of CAVWMO010000012.1, forward strand.
CGCCGTCGAGCGCGACGCGCGGCTCGAACGACGTTGGATCGGGCGCCGCTCGGAGATCAGCCGTCGGAACGTACGGCAGGTTGGCTATGACGACGTCGTATCGCCGGCCCACTACCGGCGCTGCCAGGTCGCCGCACAGAAAACGACAGCGATCGTCGACGCCGAGCCGCTCCGCGTTGCGCGCCGCGATCGCGACGGCCTGGGGCGACACGTCGGTCGCGTCGGCGACCGCGTTAGTCTCGGCGGCCATGCTGCACGCAATCGCGCCGCTCCCTGTTCCGACGTCGAGCACGCGACACTCGGTGCCTAGGCGCCGAAGAAACGTCAGGGCCTCGTCTACGAGATGTTCGGTCTCCGGCCTCGGAATCAAAACGGATCGGTCGACGCTAAACTCCCGCCCATAGAACCACGCGGTTCCCGTGATATACGAGACGGGCTCCCCGAGGCGTCCGCGCTCGCATAAGTCGATGAAGAGGGCAAGGTCAGCCTCTGAAACCTTCGCCTCCCCATGCGCAACGATCCATTCGCGCGAGCGTCCCAAAACGTGGGCCAACAAAATCAACGCATCGGCGCGCCCCTCCAAACCCGATTCCGATAGAACCGACGTGCCATGCGACAGCGTCTCACCGACGGTAGGGGGAACGCTTACGGCGAGGGCTGGCGATGTGTCCCCTTCGGGCGGCGTGTGACTGCGCCGCGGAGCCATGGAGGGCGAGAGCGGCGCAGAAGCCGAGCGAAGTCGAGCGCTGGATGCGCGAGACGAGCGTCCGCAAGAAGGGGACGCACGACCAGCCCGGCCGATCATGAAACCGCCTCGCCTGACATCAACCTAGCGCGCTCGTCGGCGATCAGTTCGTCGGCAATCGAACTCAGATTTCCGTCCATAATCCCGCGGATGTTTCCGAAGCTGCGGTTGATGCGATGATCGGTGACGCGGTCTTGCGGAAAGTTGTAGGTGCGAATCTTTTCAGAGCGCTCGCCGGTGCCGACCTGCGAGCGGCGCATTTCCACGACGGCGTCCTCTTGCTCGCGGCGCTTGCGATCGTAGAGCGTGGCGCGCAGCATCTGCATCGCCTTCTCGCGATTCTGCTGCTGCGAGCGTTCTTGTTGCGAGGCTACGACGATGCCGGTTGGGACGTGCGTGATGCGAATTGCAGATTCCGTCTTATTGACGTATTGGCCGCCGGCTCCCGACGCCTTATAGGTATCGATCTGGAGGTCGGAGGGCCGGATATCGACCTCGACGTCGTCCTCGATCTGAGGCAGCACCGCGACCGTGGCCGTGCTCGTGTGGATGCGCCCCTGCGCCTCGGTCGCCGGCACGCGCTGCACGCGATGGACGCCGGACTCGTGCCTGAGGAAGCGGTACGGCTCGTCGCCTTTGACGGCGAAGACGATCTCTTTGTATCCGCCGGCCTCGCTCGGGCTCTCCGACACGAGCTCGGTCTTCATGCCGGCGGTCTCGGCGAAGCGCATGTACATGCGTGCCAGGTCGCCCGCGAAGATCGCGGCCTCGTCGCCGCCGGTACCCGCGCGGATCTCCACGAAGACGTCTCTCGCGTCGTTGGGGTCGTGCGGCATCATCAGCCGCGTGAGTTCGCTCTCGAGCTCGCCGGCGCGCCCGCGTAAACCTTCGTTCTCTTCTTCCGCCAGCTGGCGCAGCTCGGCGTCGCTCACCCGCGCGAGCGAATCGTTCGCCGCTATCTGCGCGCGCGTTTGCGCGAGCCGGCGATACGTCTCAACGGGGGCTTCGAGCTGAGCGCGCTCCTTCACGAGTGCGGTGTAACGAGATTGATCGAAGGTGCCCCCGAGATTGGCCAGCTGCACCTCGATTTCGTCGAAGCGCCGGGCCATCGAATCGAGACGCGCCGTCAACGCGTCATTCATGGCCGGCGCTCCTTAAAGTCCGGCGGCTGTTTTCTTCGCCTCGCGGGCCGCCTTGCGGGCTGCGGCCTCTTGCTGCTTCTGCCGCGCGGCGGCGGAGCGCTGATTGAATTTATCGACGCGCCCGGCCGTATCGACGAGTTTCTGCTGACCCGTGAACAGCGGGTGACAGGCCGCGCAAATCTCGACGGAGATTTCGGGCAGGGTCGAGCCCGTGACGAAGGTGTTGCCGCACGCGCAATGCACGCGAGCCTCCGGATACCACTTAGGATGAATCTTGCTCTTCACAGCCCCTGCATTATATCAGGGCGTGCAAATTCGGCGAGTTTGGGCTCGCTCGATTCGCGGAGGAGCCACACCGGCAGCCCCCAAAACTTCCCACGTGAAGCCGTTTTCTTTCCTGTTTATCTCGGGCACGGCCGTGGCGGTGATGATGCTGGCCGGCGCTCTCGGGGGGCGCTTTCCAGCCGTGGCCGCCACCCCACCGCCGACGCCGCCGCCGATCGGGACGCCCACGATGCCGACGCCCAGCGCCACGCTTGCCCCCGCGCCGGCCCCCACGCTGACGCCCGTCACGGGGCCGACGGGGACGCTGCGTCCGTCGCCCACCCCGCCCCCCAACGCCCGCAAGGGCCTCGACGGCGTGTGGGAGGTGCAGATCCAGCATGCCAACACCACCGATTACACCCACTTCAAGATCGCGCAAGACGGCTCCGCGCTCTCCGGCACGTACCTCGACGCACGCGGCAAGCGTTATCCGTTGTCGGGAAACGTGGACGGACAGGCCGTGCGTCTGATCGTGACGATGCCCGACGGCACCACGCTGTTGCTCGAGGGCAAGCTCGACGGCACCACCGACATGGTCGGGATGCTGACGATGGCGGGCGGTGAAGTTCCGTTTACCGCGTCGTATCGCCCCAAAGAGAAGTGGATCGAAAACGTCAACCCGTCGCCGGGCGGCGTCGGAGGTCAAAGCGGAGGTTATACTCCGCCGTAAGCCGCCCTTTGGCTTACGTTGGGGCTTGTTGTTCCGCGAGGCGTTTTTCGACGTAGGGTACCAGGCCGCCGGCGTCGATTAACGAGCGCATGAACGGCGGAAATTCCGCCGCGCGGTAGGTCTCGCCTTTGGTGAGATTGCGGATCGTGCCGCTTTCGGGCTCCAGCTCGATCTCGTCCCCGGACTCGATGCCGTCTACCGCCTCGGCCGACTCGAAGATCGGCAAGCCGATGTTCAACGCGTTGCGATAGAAGATTCGCGCGAAACTCTTGGCGATCACCGCCGACGTTCCGGAGCCCTTGATCGCGATCGGCGCGACTTCGCGGCTCGAGCCGCAGCCGAAGTTCGTGCCGGCCACGATGATGTCGCCCGCGTGCATCCGGCCCGTGTACTCCGGGTCGAGACCTTCGAGTGCGTGCTTTCCGAGCTCGACAGGATCGATGATGTTGCAGTACTTGCCTGGGATGATCACGTCGGTGTCGACGTTCTTTCCGTACTTGTGAGCGTGCCCGCGCAGTTTAGCTTCCAAGGTTATCTCCTCGTCACCCTTCGACTCCGCTCAGGGTGACACTGGGAGTCACCCGCGGTTCCATCGCGCGGGGGTCGGTGATTCGGCCCGTGAGCGCGGAGGCGGCGCACGTCGCCGGCGAGGCGAGATAGATCTCGGCCTTCGGCGAGCCCATGCGCCCGACGTAGTTGCGGTTGGTCGTCGAGATCGCGCGCTCGCCGTCGCCGAGCGTGCCCATGTGGCCGCCGAAGCACGCGCCACAGCCCGGCGTGTTGACCGCACACCCCGCTGCGGCGAGCACCGTGAGGATCCCCTCTTGCGCGGCCTGCATCCAGACCTTTTGTGATCCGGGATTGACGATCACGCGCAGATTCGCCGCGATCCGCTTGCCTTCCAGAATTTGTGCGACGATGCGGAGGTCTTCCATGTAGCCGTTGGTGCACGAGCCGATAAATACCTGATCGACCGGGAGGTCCTCGCGCGTCACCTCCGAGATCGGATGGACGTTGTCGGGAGTGTGCGGACACGCGACCTGCGGCTCGAGGCTGCCCACATCGATCTCGATCACGCGCTCGTATGCCGCATCGGGATCCGAGCGTTCGACCACAAATGGCCGGTCCGTACGCTCCTTGACGTACGCGATCGTCTTCGCATCCGCATGAAAGATGCCGTTCTTGGCGCCGGCCTCGATGGCCATGTTGGCCATCGTGATGCGCCCCGTGATGGAGAGCTCGTCGACCGTCGTCCCGTGGTACTCGATGGCGCGATAGGTGGCGCCGTCGATGCCGAGCTCGCCGACGGTGCGGAGCATGATGTCCTTGGCGTACACCATCGGCCCGGGCTTTCCGTTGTAGACCAGTTTGATCGACGCCGGCACCTTGAGCCAGACCTCGCCCAGGACGAACGCCGCGGCGACGTCGGTGGACCCTATGCCCGTAGCGAACGCGCCGAACGCTCCGTACGTGCAGGTGTGCGAATCGCCGCCGACGATCAGCTCGCCGGGCGCGACCAGTCCCTCCTCGGGCAGCACGACGTGCTCGATGCCGCCGCGCCCGACGTCGAAGAAGTGCTCGATGTGCTGCTCGATGGCGAAGTCTTTCATGAGCTTCGCGAGCGATGCCGACTGCGCGTCCTTCGCGGGAACGAAGTGATCGGCAACGAGCGCAATGCGGCTCGGATCGAAGACGCGCTTGGCGCCGGCGATGCCCCGCATCACTTTGATTGCCACGGCCGCGGAGAGCTCGTTGGCCAGCACGAGGTCGACCTTGGCGTTGACGATTTGCCCCGGCTCGACCCGTTCGAGCCCGCAGTGGCGGGCGAGAATTTTTCGGTGAGTGTCATGCCCATGATACCGACAGTATAAGGCGAAATAAGGCCGGGAACCTTCGATGACGAACGACGAACGCGACTTCGGCTTCTCGACGCGGGCGCTCCACGCGGGGACGCCGCCGGATCCCGTCACCGGCGCGCGCGCCACGCCGATCTATCAGACGTCGGCCTACGTCTTCGGCTCGACCGAGCAGGCGGCGGAGCTCTTCGCGCTACGCAGCTACGGCCACATCTACAGCCGAATTAGCAACCCGACCGTCGCCGCCTTCGAGGAGCGCATGGCGAGCCTGGAGGGCGGCCTCGGCGGCCTCGCCTTCTCCAGCGGCCTGGCGGCGCAGCTCTGCACCGTGCTGACGCTCGCGCAGAACGGCGACCACCTCGTGTGCACGCAGAACGTCTACGGCGGAACAGTCACGCAGCTCAGCGTGACGATCAAGCGCATGGGGATCGAAACGACGTTCGTTTCGGCGGAAGATCTCGCCGCCGTGCGCGCAGCCATCCGCCCGAACACGAAGCTGCTATTCGTCGAGACGGTCGGCAACCCGTCGGGCGTCGTCGCCGACCTGCGCGCGTTCGCGACGGCCGCGCACGACGCGGACATCCCGCTCGTCGTCGACAACACGTTCGCCACGCCGTACTTGTGCCGTCCGATCGAACGCGGTGCCGATATCGTCGTTCACTCGGCGACGAAGTTCATCAACGGCCACGGCACCGCAATCGGCGGTGTCCTGGTCGAGTCGGGTAAGTTTCCTTGGGACAACGGGCGCTTTCCGCTGCTCTCGGCACCGAGCCCCGGCTACCATCAGAAGGTCTTCACCGAGACGTTCGGCGAGTACGCGTTCTTGCTGCGGGCGCGCGCCGAAGTGCTGCGCGACGTCGGAGCTCAGATGTCGCCGGTGGACGCCTGGCTAGCGCTGCTCGGCCTAGAGACCCTCGCGGTGCGCATGGATCGTCACGTCGCCAACGCGCGTGCGGTGACGGCATTCTTGCGATCGCATCCGGAGGTGGCCTGGGTTCGCGAACCGCAGCTCGGATCGATCTTCACGTTCGGTTTGCGCGGCGGGCGCGAAGCGGGTCGGCGCTTCATCGATGCGCTCGTGCTGTGGAGCCATCTCGCGAACGTCGGGGACTCGAAGAGTCTCGTGATCCATCCGGCCTCGACGACGCACTCGCAGCTCTCCGACGACGAGCTGCGCAAGGCCGGAGTCGAGCCCGAGGCCATACGCCTCTCGGTGGGCCTCGAAGATGCCGAGGACCTCATCTGGGATCTCGATCACGCGCTGCGCGCCGCGGCGCCGGCCGCCGCGCAAGCGGTTTCGTGATCCTCACGACGCCCTCGCAGCGTCGCGACCTGCTGCGGCGGATCCGTACCGTCGCGATGGTGGGCGCGTCGGCCAATCCGTTGCGCCCGAGCTACACCGTCTTCTCCTACCTGCGTACGCAGTCGGATTACGACGTGACGCCGATCAATCCGACGATCGATCGGATCGACGGCGTTCGGGCCTTTCCGTCGCTGGAGGCGTACGCGCGTGAAAAGGGCGCACCCGACGTCGTCGACGTCTTCCGCAAGCCCGCCGAGGCGCTCGGGGTCGTGCGCGAGGCGGTCGCGGCCGGCGTTCCCGCCGTTTGGTTCCAGTACGGCGTGGTAAACCCCGAGGCGATCGCGCTGGCGGACGATGCGGGGATGGGCGTCGTTGTGGACCGCTGCATGAAGGTCGAGCACGCCCGTTTTTGCGGCGGGCTCTCAATGAGCGGACTGAACAGCGGAATTATAACCTCGCGCCGCCCCTAGTCGCCGCGCTCGGGATGACAAGAGGGGAGCGTTCACGAACGGCTCCCCCTACATGGGCAGCCGGCTTCTTGTTTGGCCAGGCCTCATCGCGCTGTTGGCCTGGGTGGTCCTCGGTGCGCTTTCGCCGAGCGCGGCGGTGGGCGCTAGGCCCACGCCGATGTTTTGCGGCCCGACCACCGCCCCGCGCGACCTCGTCGAGCCTCCCGACATCGACGTCGCTAAGCTTCCGCGCAACGCGGCGGGCGAACACGAGCTGATCCTAACCGTTCACACCGACGGCCGCGGCCTCGCGCAACGCTACTGTTACACGTACGTCTGGGACGGCGCGAAGCGAACGATCGCGCCGACCATTCGCGTGCATAGAGGCGAGCACTTCGCGGTCCGCATCGTGAACGACATCGCCGGCGCGAGCAAGGCCGATCGCGTGGCGTCGACCGCGATTCCGGCGTGCATGCCGATGATGATGCCCGCGCCGGTAACGAACCACTACGTCGGCTACTTGAATCACACGATCGACGATCGCTACATGGCGGTGCCGCCGGGCGACACGAACTTGCACCTTCACGGCTACGAGGGGCCCGAAACCCAGGAGAACATCTTCCTCTCGACGCTGAGCAACCCGCTGCACGCATGCGAGTATCACGTCACGATTCCGGCGACGCAGCCGCCCGGGACGTACCTCTATCACCCGCACGCGCACGGATCGTCCGACGACGAGGTGGCCGAAGGTCTCGACGGCGTGTGGATCGTGGAGCCCGACACGCCGCAGCTGCCGCGCTCCGCCGAGCACGTAATCGTCGTGCGCTATCGGATTCCGTTCGTAGCCGACAATCCGTTCGCGCCCGATGGGTCTGCCTTCGTTCCCGCGGGGGCCGCGTACGAGGCGTCGCGCCCGGCGGCGCCCCCGGTTTCGTACGATCCGTTCGATCCGCCGCCGTGGCCCGTGACGTTTCCGATGACGGCCGGCGGGGTGACGTCCGATCTAACCGGCTGCAACGGGACGAGCTCCGAGGTGCTCGTCACGTTGAACGGCGCCTACACCCCGGCCTCGCTCGACGTACCGGCAGGAGAGCCGCAGTTGCTGCGGATCGTCAACGGCACGTCCGACTCCGGGACGAGACTGCAAATGCACGACGCGTCCGGGCGCATCGTGCCGTTCCAGCTCGTCGCGCTCGACGGCGTCCCGATCTCGAGCGACCCGCAGCGGCCCCTTTCGAAGTACGTGGCTGCGAACGAGCTGATGCTCACGTCCATGTCGCGTGCCGACATCCTCGTTACGGCCGGTCCCGGCGAGAAGCTGATGTTGTCCTCCGAGCACTATTGTGAGGGCAAGGACGCGTTCTTCGAGATGCATCACGACCTTCTGAAGATCGCGGCCGGCGCTGAAACCGGGACCCCCAGGGTCACGTTACGCTCGAGCCCCGCCGTCGTCGCGGACACGCCGGCCGGACGTCTCGTCGCCTACGTGCGCGCGCATCCGGCGCTCGTCCGGCGCCGGGCATTCTCTTTTACGGAATACTCGCTTCCTAAGAAGGGGAAGATCCCGGCGCATCAAGCGTACTACATCACGGAAATCACGAATCGGGACTTTCACGAGCATCCGTTTTCGCCGCAGTACGCGAGCGGCGCGGTCGTCCCGTCAAACGCCGACATCGTCGTCAAGCGCGGCTCGGTGGAAGAGTGGTACCTGGTCAACACGACGATGGAATCGCACGCGTTCCACATTCACCAGATGGCGTTCGTCCAGAGCCGCAGCGTGCCGGGAACCCCGCTGATGGCCGACACGGTCTTCGTCCCGGTCGGCTCGCTGCTGCCGAACCCGCGCGACCCCAACTACCCGCTGGTGAAGCCGCGCGTCACGAAGATCATCCTAGACTTCCGCCACGTGCCGCGCGGCACGTTCGTCTTCCACTGTCACATGCTCTTCCACGAGGACCACGGCATGATGGGGATCATCCGCGTCGTTTAGGCTCATCTGCTGACGGCTACCCCCTGTGCCGAGCATTGGCAGCTAAATGTCACGGTTGGACCGTTCTTTGGAGCTCCTCCGCATCGAGGGAACACCCGCGGCGCGAAGCGTCCTGATCGCGCCCGAGCAAGACGAAGCCGCCGTCGCGCTGCACGCCGAGATCTTCGGTTTGAACCGCCACGCACGACGCGCGATTCGCCAAGTCCACGTGCAGCAGCGCACCGATGCTGCCGCGAGGCAGCGTCTTGCGATCGGGACCGACCACGCGGGCCCGCAGCCAGGGCGGCCCTATTTTGTGTCGCGTTGCGTCGTCGTCGTAGTACTGCGACGTCAGCTCGGTCATGCCGTACTCGGCGACGATCGCATCCTGCGCGATTCCGAAGGCCGCGCACGCGCGCTCGTAGAGCTCGGCGCGATCTACGACGCGCGAGCGGCCCTTGAAGCCGCCCGTCTCCATCACGCGCGATCCGCGCGGCAGCGCGAAGCGCATGCCGGCGTTCTCCATCGCATCCAGCGCGTGGACGAGCGCGAAGGCCGTAGTGGCAACGAAGACGGCTTGACCCTCCTCGATCGCGGCGCGCAGGTCGCGCGCGAAGCTATCGAAGTGCAGCTCGTTGCCGCGCAGATACCAGCCGGTTCGGCCGTCGCCGCGCTGCTCGGCGATGCGCCGCAGCATGTACCCGAGTGACGACCTGGGACGCTCGAGGGGGTTGGGCACGAGGTTGAGATAGCGCAGGCGCGCCGCGCCGCGAAGGACCAGCCGGTCGAACCCGGCCAGCAGCGCGGCATCGTAAAGCGCCGTCGTTTCCATGTAGTGGCGCCCGCTCGCAGGCCCGGTCGTGCCGCTCGTCTCGAACGTTAGCGCGGCGTTCCCGGACGCGAATGTCGCGAGCTCCGCCTCCTTGAACGCCGGAGCGGGGACCGCCGGGATCGTCTCCCACGAACTCGGCAGCGATGCCGGCGTGAAACCGAAACGCGCGCAGTAGCGCGCGTACGGGGCGTTGTAGCGCAGCTGATAGGCGAACAGCCGCAACGCGAGGTCGTCGAACGCCGCGTCGTTCAGCGTCTCTCCGCGCCGGTGCCAGCCCTCGATCACCGAGAGGATCTCCCGATCGAGGGCGCGCGACTCGGCTTGGTACGTCACGCTGACGCGGGAGCTTACGTGATGATTTCGATCAGCGAGAGTTCGGCGGCGTCGCCGGGCCGGACGCGCGTCTTCGTGATGCGCGTGTAGCCTCCGGTTCTGCCCTTCAGCGCCGGTGCGATCTGCTCGATGAGCTTCTTGAGCACGGCGGGCTCGGTGATGAATTCGGCCAACCCGCGCCTGGCCGCGAGGTCGCCCTCCATTGCCGTCGTGATGCACTTTTCGGCAATACGGCTGATCTCTTTTGCCTTGGTCGACGTCGTCTCGATCTTGTCGTGTTTGAAGAGCGACGTGGCGAGGTTACGCAGCAGCGCCTTGCGGTGGCCGTCGGTGCGCGAGAGTCGTTTGTATGCGATTGAATGCGGCATTCGTTTCGGACGCTACGCCTGGCGCAGCGTGAGCCCCCTCTCAGCTAAGACCTGCTTGATCTCGTCGAGCGACTTCTTGCCGAAGTTTCGCATCTTCATGATCTCGTCCTCGGTGAGATCGAGCAGCTCCGAGACCTTCGAGATGCCCGCGCGCTTGAGGCAGTTGAACGAGCGCACCGAGAGGTTGAGCGTCTCCACCGGAATGTCCCATTCGTTCGGCGGCGTCTCCGGCAGCGGCTCGGCGCGGTTCGTGAAGGACACGAACAGGTCGAGCTCCTCCTGCATGAGCGACGCCGCCATCGAGAGCGCTTCGTCGGGCGTGATGGAGCCGTTCGTCTCCACCTCGACCGTCAGCCGGTCGTAGTCTACGCTCTGCCCGACGCGCGTGTCGTCGACGGTGAAGTTCACCTTGCGGATCGGCGAGAAGATCGAATCGAGCGGTATCAGCCCGATCATGTGCTCGACGTTGCGCTGGCGGTCTGCCATCACGTAGCCGCGCCCCTTCTCGACGCCGATCTCCATCGTCAGCTTGGCATCTTTGGACGAAAGCGTACAGAGCCGATAACTCGGATCGAGGATCTCCACGTCGGCGTCGGGCACGATGTCCGCCGCGGTAACGTCGCGCGCGCCGCTGACCGAGAGCGTGAGCACCTTGGGCTCGTCGCTGTTGAGCTTGACGGGCAGCCCCTTGAGGTTAAGCATCAGTGCGATCGTGTCTTCGACCATCCCCGGGATCGTCGAGAACTCGTGCAGCACGCCGTCGATCTTCATATAGGTGACGGCGGCGCCCGGAATCGAGCTGAGCAGAACGCGCCGGAGCGCGTTGCCCAGCGTAATGCCGAAGCCGCGCTCGAGCGGCTCGATCACGAACTTAGCGTAGTTGTCGCGCCGTTCGCGCACTTCGATACTTGCGCCGACCGGCGCTTCTAACATGGTCACGGTGTTGTCGTTGTCCTTTATTGCCGCTTACGTTATCCGCCCGTCGCCGAATGCGATGGACGATCGTACGCCTAGCGGCGGAGTTATGCGGTTAGTCTTATCGCGAGTAGTACTCGACGATCAGTTGCTCGTCGACGGGCGTGTCGATCTGCTCGCGCGGGGGCGCCTGCAGCACCTTCGCCGTCTTGTCCTGGTCGTTCCATTCGAGCCACTCGGGAGGGCGGCGGGTCTGCGCGACCTCGAGATTCGCCTCGAAGATCGTCGACTTCAGGCTGGCAGGTGCGATCGAGATCACGTCACCGGCACGAACGACGTACGACGGGATGTTGACGAGGCGGCCGTTCACACGGAAGTGACGGTGCGTCACGAGCTGGCGCGCCTGCGCTCGGCTCGTCGCGAGGTTCAGGCGGTAGACCACGTTGTCGAGCCGCCGCTCGAGCAACTGGAGAAACGTGCGTCCGGTCTGACCCGGGACGCGCGCCGCCTCGCGGAAGTAGTTCTCGAACTGCGTCTCGTGCACGCCGTAGTAGCGGCGCATCTTCTGCTTCTCGCGCAGCTGACGGCCATATTCCGAAACCTTGGTGCGCGACTTGCCCGCCGTCTTTTGCCCGGGCGCGGTGCCGCGCCGCTCGACCGCGCAGTTGCGGGAAAGGCAGCGGTCGCCCTTGAGAAAGAGCTTGATCTTTTCGCCGGTCTTGCTCGCGGCGGTTTCACGCCGGCAGAGGCGGCACACGGGGCCGGTGTAGCGCGACATGCTTAGACCCTGCGCCGCTTCGGCGGCCGGCAGCCGTTGTGCGGAATCGGCGTGACGTCCTTGATCATCGTGATCTCGAGGCCGGCCGCCTGGAGCGACCGGATCGCCGCCTCGCGGCCTGCGCCCGGACCCTTGACGAGAACCTCGGTAGACTTCATCCCGTGCTCCATCGCCTTGCGCGCGGCGGCTTCGGCGGCCATCTGCGCGGCAAACGGCGTGGATTTCTTCGATCCCTTAAAACCGAGGTTGCCGGCCGAGGCCCACGAGATGACGCCGCCGTGCGGGTCGCTGATCGTCACGATCGTGTTATTGAAGGATGCGTGAACGTGAGCGACACCGGCTTGGACGTTCTTCACTTCGCGCTTACGGCGCGACTTGGTTTGCTTTTTGGCAGCCAAAAAAGATCTCTCCAGATTTGGGGGCGCAGCGCAATACGGCGCCGCGAGGGCGCCAAGTGAGTATCTTACCTTAGGGAGGCGAAGCGGGTCAACAAACCTTGCGCCGCTCCGCGGCGCGCTCAGGATGACAGTGGGGCTCGGCCTTATGGCCGCCCTTCGACGGCGGCGCTTTGCGCCGCGCTCAGGATGACAGTGGGGCTCGGCCTTATGGCCGAGCCCCAGCTAGCTAGATCCTCTGTAACCTTACGGGTAGAGTACCCGCAGACCCAGCCCCGCAAACGGACCGTTATAGGTACGATTGATCGGGCCGTTGGTCTTATTGGACCAGTTGTCTCCCATCCAGCCGGCTTCGATGAAGACCGGGCTATTCCCGATCACGTAGTCGACGCCGACTTGGTACTTGAGGATGCTGTACGCCAGGTTCAGGCTGTGGGCCGTGAACCCAGTGCTCGGGAACGGATTCTCGATCTGGAAGTTCGCCGTTCCTGAGACGCTCGGGTAGTACCAGATGCTACCGAAGAACGAGAGCGGCTGGTTGAGATCCGGCAGCTTCTCGCCGCCGAAACCTACGCCCGTCAGGTTCGGATAGCCGTAGTTGTTCGACATCCACAAGTAGCCCACGCCGATGTAGATGCGCGGCTGCAGGACCCGAACCGCAAAGCGGCCGTCCACGTTCTGATCGTACAGGTTGTTGTTGGTCGTAACCGGCGAGCTGCCGCCGCCCCCGATGATGGTGACGTAGCAGTTCGCCTGCGGGACGCCGCCGATGGTGGTGCAGTTATGCGGATACGGCCAGCGTTCGTACGAGCCCTCGAGCATGAACGGGATGCTCCCCAGGCTGAACTCGCCTCCGCCGCGGACGGCGTATCCGCCGTTTCCACCGTTGCTGTGGCTGCCTGGATTGAACTCGTTGTAGACCTGTGGCGAGAAGATGTAGTCGCCCGCCACGAACGCTTCACCACGAAGCGGACGCGGAGTCGGCGGTGGAGGCGGCGGCGGAGGCGGAGCCGCGGAAGGCGGTGGTGCGGGACTCGGCGGGGGCGTCGCGGGGATGTACCGCACGACGACCAAATGCCGGTCCGGAACCCACTGAACGTACGCACCCATGCCCTCCGAAATTACGCGGACGGGCACGAGAACGACGCCTTGATAGACCATCGGCGGGACGTCCAGCGGACGTGACTCGCCGTTGATTACCACTTCCGGTTTTCCGACCGTAACCTTGACCTCGGCGCCTGGCTTCGACACCGTTGCGGTCTTGCTGCCGGCATCCCACGAGACAGTGGCGCCCATCTGTTCGAACATCGAGCGCAACGGAATCAACAGCGTGCCGCCCTTGACTAATGCCGCCAAGACGCGACCCTGCTTGAGAATGTCGGGTTTGGTATAGACGTGATGATCGTTATAGAGAATGGGAATCTGGCCGGACGGCGGACTTCCAAAGTCTGCCGGCGGCGGCGAACCGGTCTGCGCGACGCCGTTTCCATTGTTTCCTTGCGCCGCCGACGGAGCCGCTACCGCGTTCAACCCGCACAACGCTGCGATCAGCGCGGCGAGTACCCCGGTGCTCAGTCGTTTCACGAGTGCCTCCTTATGGAACAACTCAAAATGCCAGTGAGGGCCTCCCTCACCAGCCGGGTAATACGAGCGGACGCCTAATACGTTGGTGCTCGCACAAACACACGATACCCGTTATTCCCCTATTGCGCAACGAGATAAACGCCACAGCCAGGCTATTCCTATCAAAGTCTCACCAAGTGCTAGGCCGAAGGCGACGCGGGGGGCGGCCGGGCTGGCCGCCAGGCTAAACCACTGCAGGACCAGGGTCGTGAAGGCCGGCGCGACGATCTGAGGGAGCACGACCGCCAGGTTCCAGATCCCCATGCCGGCGGCTATGGCTCCGGGGGGCAGCACCCGGCACGCGATGGCCCAATCGGCCACCAGGAAGACGCCCCAGCCAAGTCCGGCCAGGAGGGTCGCCACGGCCACGGCCGCCGTCGCGCCGGACGCGATAAAGACCGCGAGGGCCGCGATGAAGCCGGCCGCGCCGACCGTGGCGACGAGCCGTTTGTCGAGCCGATCGGTGGGGCGCGCCGCGAGCCGCGCGCCGACGGCGCCGAGAAGCGTGAACGCTACGATCAGGATCCCGGTCTCGCGGCGGGCATCTGCCAGGACCCGAACGCCGAGCACCTGAGTGACGTAGAACAGCAGATAGCCGAGGAGCGTGTAAAAGCCGACGTAGACGAGCGCGCGCGAGATGAACAGATCGACGAACGGCCGCGTTACGCGAAATGGGGGCCGCGTTTCGTCGGGTGAATCGCGCAGCGGCAGGCGCGAGGCGTGCGAGACAGTGACGGCGCAGGTCGCGAGCAGTAGCGCGCCCAGCGACGCGCTGAGTGCGCGCGCGTTCGTGATGAAGCTGGCCGCCAGCGCGCCCACGGCGTTCCCGGCGCCCTGCAGCGCGGCCATCCACGACGACGCCGCGCCCGTGCGCGCGCGCTCGACGAAGTCGGGAATGATCGCCTGGTACGGACCGATCGCGACGTTGAGCGCGGCTTGCAGCAGGACGAACGCGAGCGTCAGCACGGCGAACGTCGGCGCGGCATAGAAGAACACGAGCGCCGCCGCGCCCGCGACCGTGCCGGCAACGTAGAACTCTATGCGGCGGCTTTGGCGGCGGCGGCGCGCATCCGACCAGAATCCGATGACGATCTGCGTGATCGCCGCGACGAGCGCGCCCGCGGTCGCGAGGCGGCCGTACGCGATCAGCGTGTCGGCGGGGGAGAGCTCGATCGTGCGGGACTGCAGCGAGATTCCGAGCAGAGCGCCCCAAACCGCCTGCACGCCCAGCCAGAACAATGCGAGCGCGAACGCGTTAGCCGTGCGTGCAGGCATAACCGTACTCGGCAAAGGTGTCGACGTCGTAGGCGAGTTCCGGAGCGCTGCGCCGCACGCGCGCACGCCGGCATCCAAGCACGCGCGCGCCGAGCCCTTCGAGATCCGCGACGCTCAAGCGCCGCAGCAGAAAACGCAGCAGCACGATCGGGCTCACGAGGCTCGCCATCTGCCATGGCCGCTTGCGCGCGTCGAAGAAGCGCGCGGCGAGCGCGGCCACGCGCTCGGTGCTGCCTGCGGGGAGCACGAACACGCCGCCGTTGACAACGCGCTCGCCGGCGAGTGTGATGCCGAAGGACGGCGGCGCGTCCGGAAAGCGTCGTTGAAACTCGTCGAATTCCGCGAGCGGGACGGCGATGGCCCCGGAGGATGCCGGGCGACGAACGTCTCGATGGCCCGGGCCGTGACGTAGGGCAGATCGCTGGTCGCGTAGAGCAGCGTCTCGCCGTCGTTCGGCCACGCGTGCAGCGCACGCAGAAGGTTTTCGCTTCCGGATACGCTCTCGTCGACGAAGCGCTCGACCACGGCGCCGCATGCCGCGCGGACCTCGTCTCCGCCGACGACCGCGATGCGGGTCGCACCCACCGAACGCAGCGACTCGATCATGCGCCCCAGCATCGTGCGCCCATGCACCGAGGCCAGCGCCTTCACGCGTGTTCCCGCCGTGTGCGCGAACGGCCCGTCGACGCGGCCGCCGGCCGTGATCACCGCTTTCACGCGGCGGCTATTTCTTAGCGATCGTCTTTTTCTTGCCGGCGACGGTGCGCTTGGGACCCTTACGGGTGCGAGCGTTGGTCTTGGTCCGCTGACCGCGCACGGGCAGCCCGCGCCGGTGGCGCAGTCCGCGATAGCAGCCGATATCCATCAGGCGCTTGATATTGCCCTGTACCTCGCGCCGCAGGTCGCCCTCGACGCGCAGTTGCAGCGAATCGATCGCGTCGCGCAGCTTCTTCTCGTCCTCTTCGTTCATCGCCTTAACGCGCAGGTTTGGGTCGACTCCCGCGTGCGCTAACAGCTTGCGCGCCGTGGGCGCGCCGATGCCAAAGATATACGTGAGCGCCATTTCGACGCGCTTCTCACGCGGCAGATCGATACCAGCAATACGAGCCATTTTAATTCCTCATCATTTTCTATTCAACGTTGTATTGACGGGGCTGAGCTTGTCGAAGGATCCTTTTTAACCTTGAACCTGCTTGTGTTTGGGGTTGACCTCACAGATCACCCGCACGCGGCCGTGCCGCCGAATGATCTTACACTTTTCGCAAATTTTCTTAACTGATGGTCTGACTTTCATAAGTTTGCCTTCTACTTGTATCGGTACGTTATTCGGCCGTGGGTGAGGTCGTACGGCGAGAGCTCGACGAGAACGCGATCCCCCGGCAAAATCCGAATGAAGTGCATCCGGATCTTTCCCGAGACGTGCGCCAGGACGCGGTGTCCGTTCGTCAGCTCGACGCGGAACATCGCGTTGGGCAGCGGCTCGACGATCGTCCCCTCGACCTCGATTGCCTCTTCCTTAGGCGTCGCCGTCTTGGCAGCTTTCTCGGCGGAGGCCTTTTTGGTGCGCGCCGGGCGCCCCCCACGCCGACGGGCCATCTAGGCGATCGCCTCGCGGTCGCGGCCGAAAACGCTCGATCTCCGGGCGTTCCGCGTAATGGCGCAGGGTCAGGATCCTGGGTCCGCTCTCCGTCACCGCAATCGTGTGCTCGAAATGCGCTGCGAGTTTACCATCCGCCGTGACGACTGTCCAGCCGTCGCGCAGGATTCGTATCCGTGGGCCGCCCTGCGTGATCATCGGCTCGATGGCCAGGACCAGGCCCGGGCGCAGCTCCATCCCCGTCCCCGCCTCCCCGTAGTTGGGCACCTGCGGCTCCTCGTGCATCGCGCGACCCACCCCGTGGCCGACCAGCTCGCGCACGACTCCGTAGCCGTGGCTCTCCGCATGCGCCTGCACGGCGGCACCGATGTCGCCCAGGCGCTTGCCGCACTCCATTTGCGCGATGCCGGCCGTCAGGCACTCCTGAGTGACGTCGAGAAGGCGCTGCGCCTCGGCAGAGATTGCGCCTACGCCCACCGTCACCGCGCTGTCGCTCACGTAGCCCTCGAGCGTCGTGCCGATGTCGATCGACAGCAAGTCGCCGTCGTTCAGGACGCGCGAGCCGGGAATCCCGTGCACGACCTCGTCGTTGACCGACGCGCAAATCGACCCGGGAAAGCCGTTGTAGCCCTTGAAGGTCGGCACGCCGCTGGCGCCGCGAATTTGTTCTTCCGCCAACCGGTCGAGGTCGCTCGTCGCGATGCCGGGACGCACGGCTTTCATCAGCGCGGTCAAGACCGTCGCCGTGATCTTGCCGCTGCGTCGCATCAGCTCGATCTCGCGCGGCGATTTGAGCGTAACCATCCCGGCGCTTACGCGCGCTGCTTGGCGCCGATCGCGCCGGCAATCCGGTCCGAGACCGCCTCGACGCTGGCCAGCGCGTCGACCTCCAACAGCTTGCCCTTCTTCCGATAGTACACCGCCAACGGCCTCGTTTGGGCGTCATACACTTCGAGCCGTTTGGCGATCGTCTCGGCGCGATCGTCCTCGCGCTGAATCAGTTCGCCGCCGTCCTCGTCGTCGATGCCGGCGACCTTGGGCGGATTGGTGATGACATTGTACGTGCGCCCGTTGCGCGGATTCGTCCAGCGCGACGCGAGCCGCTCGATCAGCGCGGCACGGTCCCCCGAAAAGAGCACCGCGGCGTTCAGCGGCTGCCGCCGCCGCTCGAGCAGCGCGTCCAGCGCTTCCGCCTGGGCCACGGTCCGCGGGAAGCCGTCCATAACGAAGCCGCTTCCGGTGTGCTCGAGCTCTTCCTCGATCATGTGGATCACGAGGTTGTCGGGAACGAGCTCGCCGCGCCGCATGTAGCCTTCGGCCTGCTTTCCGAGCTTCGTCCCGCGCGCGAGGTTCGCGCGTAGGATATCGCCCGTCGAGATCTGGCGCAACCCGAAACGCCGCTCGAGCAGACGCGCTTGGGTTCCCTTTCCGGCACCGGGCGCCCCGAGGAAGACCAATCGCATGGCGTTCCGCGCGATCCTTACCGTTTGATGAAGCCGCGGTAGTCGCGCATCGCGAGCCGCGCCTCGATCTGGGTGATCGTGTCCAGAGCGACGCCGACCACGATTAGCAGCGACGTGGAACCAAGATAGAACGTCGTGATCGACAGCCCGCGCTGAAACGCGCCCGGCAGGACGGCGAGCAGCCCGAGGTAGATCGCGGCCGCGGTCGTGATGCGGATCAGAATTTTATTGAGGTAATCGACCGTCGGCTGCCCCGGGCGAATGCCCGGCACGAAGGCGCCCGTCTTCTTGAGGTTGTCGGCCACGTCGCGCGTGTTGAGCACGACGGAGCTATAGAAGAACGTGAAGACGACGACCAGCAAGAAGTACACGATGTTGTAGAGCACGCCGTTGGGCGTGAACCACACGTTGAGCCACGCGGAGAAATTCTGCATGCCGTGCTGGATCGCACCCCAGACTCCGGTCCCCGTGATCGCCTGGCCGCGGCCGAACCACGAGAGCGCCTGCTGCGGCAAGAGCAGGATCGAGATCGCGAAGATGATCGAGATCACGCCGGCGTTGTTCAGGCGCAGCGGAATATAGGTCGAGCGCCCGGCGAACATCTTGCGACCGACGACGCGGCGCGCCTGCTGCACCGGCACGCGCCGCTGCCCCTGGTAGAGAAAGACGATCGAGATGATGATGAAGATCGCCAGTACGATGTAGATCACCAGGTTCAGGAGCGACTCCGCTCCCTGACTGGCGGACGCATACGTTTGGGTGATGTACTGCGGGTAGCGCAGCACGATGCCGATGAAGATGATTAGCGAGACGCCGTTGCCGATGCCCTTGTCGCTGATCTGCTCGCCGAGCCACATGAGGAAGAGCGTGCCGCCCACCATGGCCACGATCGCGTAGAGCAGATACCACATCGAGGTGTCGTAGAAGACCCCGGAACGCTCCATCGAGATCGCCATGAAGGTGGCTTGAATCGCCGCCAGCACGATCGTCAGCCAGCGCGTGTATTGACTGATCTTCTTGCGGCCTTCCTCGCCGCCTTTCTTGGCCATCTCTTCGAGCTGCGGCAAGACCACGGTCATCAACTGCATGATGATCGACGCGTTGATGTACGGCGTGATGCCCATCGCGATGATCGACAGCTTCTGCAGCGCGCCGCCCGATAGGAAGCCGAGCAGGTTGTAGAACGCGCCGCTCTGCAGCACGCGCTGCCACGCCTCTTGGTTCACGTTGGGCAGCTGGACGTGGATCATGAACACGAACCACGCAAACGCGAAGAAAACGAACATGATCCGCTGGCGGATTTCGGGGACGAGTACCGCGGCGCGGAGGTTGTCGAACATCAGGAAGAGGCTGGGAGATCGGCTCCGGCCGCGGCGAGTGCTTCGCGGGCTTTCTTCGAGAAGAAAACGTCGCGCAGGCGCAGACCCGCGGGGAGCGGCGCATCGGACTCGGCGCCGAGTATCTTCACGCCGTCGAGGATGACCTTGACGAGCCCGTGGTCGCGGAGCGACTCAGGCGTGATCTCCACGGACGGGTCCCAGTTCGCGAGCTGCCGGAGGTTCACGACGGCGAACCGGCTCCGGAAGTGTCCGGTATCGCGGGCCTTCTGCGAGTAGCCGCGCCCGTGAGGGAGGCGCCGCGCCCAGGCGGTTTGACCGCCCTCGAACGCAGGCCCCTTTCCGCCGCCGGAGCGCACGGTTTGACCCTTCCCGCCCTCGCCGCCGGTCTTGACCATGCCCGAGCCGTGTCCGCGGCCGATGCGCTGCCGCTTCGGCCGGCTGCCGGGTGCCGGTTTGAGATCGCCGAGTTTGAGGAGCTGCTTCGTCTGCCATGTCTATGCCGTCTCGTTCGCAACGGTGTAGAGTTCCTTGACCGTTTTGCCTCGCATCGCTGCTACCTGTTCCGCCGTGCGCAGCGAACGCAGCGCCGATATCGTTGCCATCACGACGTTGATCGGGTTGTTGGTTCCGAGGCACTTCGTCAGGATATCGTGGATGCCGGCCAGCTCGAGCACGGCGCGCATCGACCCGCCGGCGATCACGCCGGTGCCGGGAGCGGCCGGTTTGAGCAGCACCGTCGCGGCGCCGATCTCGTGACGCACCTCGTGCGGAATCGTCCGCTCGACCATCGCGACGGTGATCAGGCTCTTGCGAGCCTGTTCGACGGCCTTGCGAATCGCCTCGGGCACCTCGCCCGCCTTGCCGATGGCGAAGCCGACCTTACCCTTGCGGTCGCCGACCACGACGAGTGCGCTGAAACTGAAACGCTTTCCGCCCTTGACGACCTTCGCGACGCGATTGACGCGCACCACGGTCTCTTCCAATCCGCTCGAATCGCGTTCGCGGCCACGGTACTGCATCAGAAGGTCAGCCCCGCTTCGCGTGCGGCGTCCGCGAGGGCGCGAACGCGGCCGTGATACTTATAGCCGCCGCGATCGAAGACGACTTGCGAGATGCCGGCCGCCTGGGCCTTGGCGGCGATCGCCGACCCGACGGCGGCCGCCGCGGCGACGTTCGTGCGCGACTCCAGGTCCGCAAGCGTCTTGTCGCGCGTCGACGCGGCGGCGATGGTGTGGCCCTTGGCGTCATCGACGAGCACCGCATAGATGTGGTGCAGCGAGCGGCGCACGCAGAGGCGCGGCCGTTCCGGCGTTCCCGAAACTCTCTTGCGCAGCCGCACGTGACGCGAGCGCCGCGCTTGCGCCTTATCCACTACTTCTTGGCCGCCTTTCCGGCCTTGCCGAGCTTCTTGCGGATGCGCTCGCCTTCATATCGTATGCCTTTGCCCTTGTACGGCTCCGGTTTGCGCAGCCGCCGAATGTCCGCCGCCACCTGGCCGACGGCCTGTTTGTCGATCCCCTCGACGTGAATCTTGTTCTGTCCCTCGACGGTCAGCGCAACGCCCTCGGGCGCCGTGAACGCCACGGGATGCGAGAAGCCCAAGCTCAAGTTGAGCCGCTCTCCCGACTTCGCGGCGCGGTATCCGACGCCGCTGATCTCGAGGCTCTTGCGAAAGCCCTTGCTCACGCCTTCGACCATGTTCGCGATCAGCGTCCGCGTGAGGCCGTGCGCGCTGCGATGCTGCTTCGCATCGCCCTTGCGATCGACCGTCACCTTACCGTCCGCTAACCGAACCTCGACCACGTCGCTCAGAATCCGCTGACGCAGTTCTCCCTTTGGACCCTTGACCAGCACTGCACCGTCTTCGATCTTCACGTCGACGCCGGACGGCACCGTCACCGGCAACTTTCCTATCCGCGACACGGTGGAACTCCCTTACCAGACGTACGCAAGGACCTCTCCTCCGATGCCGCGTTTGCGCGCGCGCTTACCCGACATGATGCCCTGCGGAGTAGACATGATGACCAAGCCCAGGCCGCCGAGCACGCGGGGGATCTCCGTCTTGCGCGTGTAGACGCGCAGACCCGGGCGCGAGATGCGCCGCAGGCCCGTGATGATCTTCTCCTTCTCGGGACCGTAGCGCAATTGGATGCGGATCGTGCCCAGCGGGCCTTCCGTCAGCCGCTCGAAGCTTTCGATGAACCCTTCATCTTGGAGAATCCGCGCGATCGCGTGCTTCGTGCGCGATGCCGGCACGTCCACCGTTTTGTGGTTCGCGGTGTTCGCGTTGCGGATGCGCGTCAGCATATCGGCGATCGGATCGGTTACAGACATGAGGTTCCCTCCCCCTCACCAGGACGCCTTCGTCACGCCCGGCACGACGCCGGCGTGTGCGTTCTCGCGAAAGCAGATGCGACACATTGCAAACTTCCGCAAATAGCCGCGCGGCCGGCCGCAGACCCGGCACCGGTTATGGCCGCGCACCGTGAACTTCGGCGAGCGGCGCGACTTGATGATCAGACTCGTCTTTGCCATTTAGCTTATCTCTGCTTCCCCTGGCCCGCGGCCGGCTTCTGGAGCGGCAGGCCCATCGCGGACAAGAATTCGGAAGCCTCTTCGTCCGTTTTGGCGGTCGTCACGATCGTAATGTCCATGCCGCGGGTCTTGTCGACCTTATCGTAATTGATCTCCGGAAACACGAGCTGCTCGCGCAGGCCCAAATTGTAGTTGCCACGCCCGTCGAACGACTTCGCGGGCAGGCCGCGGAAGTCGCGAATGCGCGGCAGCACCACGTTGAAGAGTTTGTCGACGAAGACGTACATCCGGTCGCCGCGCAGCGTCACCTTCGCCCCGAGGTTCGTGCCCGCGCGCAGTTTGAACGCAGCGATGGACTTCTTCGCCTTCGTCACGATCGGGCGCTGACCCGTGATGGCCGACAGCTCGCTGACGGCGGCATCGAGCGCCTTCGGGTTGACGATCGCCTCGCCGACGCTCATGTTGACGACCACTTTCTCGAGCTTGGGGATCTCGTTGATGTTCTTGTAGCCGAAACGCTCCTGCAGGCGCGGACGGATCTGTTCCTGGTACATCTCTCTCAGCCGTTCCATGCGCTACGCCCCCTTTACCGAATCCCGCGCAGGCTCGCTGCAGCGCGCGCAGATGCGATGCACGTCGCCGTCCGCGCTGCGCCCGTGGCGCAGGCGCGTCGGCAGCTTACACTTCTCGCAGACGTACTGCAGCGCAGAGATCGGCAGCGGCGCCTCTTTCTCGATGATGCCGCCGGTCTGCATGGCGCCGCCCATGTTGCCGGACTTCGAGCTCTGTTTGGTGTGGCGTTTCACCACGTTGACGCCCTCCACCGTCGCCATGCCCGCGCCCGGATGCACGGACTTTACCGTCCCGTGCTTGCCGCGTTCCTTACCGCGGCGCACCATTACCGTGTCGCCCTTGACGATCATTTCACAAAACCTCCGGAGCGAGCGACGCGATCTTGAGGAAGCCACGCTCGCGCAGCTCGCGCATGACCGGACCGAATACGCGCGTACCGCGAGGGTCGAGGTTGTCTTTCTCGCCCTTGATGATCACGCACGCGTTGTCATCGCAGCGCACGACGGAACCGTCGCCGCGCCGAATCGGCGCGCTCGTCCGCACGACGACGGCCTTGACGACCTGGCCCTTTTTCACCGCTGCGCCCGGGATCGCGCTCTTCACCGTGCCGACGACGACGTCGCCGACGTGGGCGTACACATGACGGCCGCCGCCCGTCACGTGGATGACGAGCAGCTCGCGGGCGCCGCTGTTATCGGCCACCTTGAGCCGGCTTTCTTGCTGGATCATCGCGCGCGCTCCACGATCTCGACGAGCCGCCAGCGCTTGTCGCGCGAGAGCGGACGGCACTCGACGATCCGGACGAGGTCGCCGACATTGGCCTCGTTGCGCTCGTCGTGCGCCTTGAAGCGCGCCGACTTGCGCACGATCTTTCCATACGCCGCATGCGGCACGCGCGTCTCCGACACGACAACGATCGTCTTGTCCATCTTGTTCGACGCGACGCGACCTTGCTTTACGCGCCGCGCGCCGCGGTCACGCTGCTCCATGCTCAGCCTCGGCGAGACGCTTCTCGGAAATGACCGTCTGAATCTGCGCGTAGGAGCGGCGCATCGCCCGAATTTTGCTGAAATCGGTGAGGTGCCCGGTGCGCAGCGCGAAGCGCAGGTTGAAGAGCTCTGCCTTGGCGTCGCGCGCCTTCTGCTGGAGCTCCTTCACGGTGAGATCGCGCAATCCGTCGAGGTCCTTGTGTTTCACGCTGCCTCCTCGCGAGAGATGATCTTCGTGCTGATCGGCAGTTTCGAAGCCGCGCGCTGCAGCGCTTCGCGCGCGGTAGTCGGCGCAACGCCCGAGAGCTCGAAGAGCACGCGGCCCGGCCGTACGACTGCGACCCACAGCTCGGGATTGCCCTTGCCCGAACCCATGCGCACCTCGGCCGGCTTCTTCGTCACCGGCTTGTCGGGGAATACTTTGATCCAAACCTTTCCGCCACGCTTGATGTGGCGCGTCATCGCGATACGGGCCGCCTCGATCTGGCGATTGGTCATCCAGCACGGCTCCATGGCCTGCAGTCCGTAGTCGCCGAAGCTTAACGAGTTACCGCGCGTCGCGGCTCCCGACATGCGGCCGCGCTGCGTCTTGCGCCATTTGACGCGTTTGGGGGTCAGCATGTTATTCGGTCACCTCGCTCGTCGGAGGCGCGGGCTGCTCGGCCACGGGTTGTGCGAGTACCGGCTCCGCGAGTACCGACTCAACGAGTACCGGCTCAACGAATACCGGCTCCGCGGGCATCGGTTCAACCGGTGCGGGCTCTTGCGGCGCGATCGCGGGTTCCGGCGCCTCGACTGCCGGCGCGGGGCGGGGCGGCGGAGCCATGCGCGAGTCGCGTCCGCGTCCGCGTCCTCCGCGCTCGCGGCGCTCGCGGCCACGGTCGGCACGGTCGCGCAGCGCGCCGTCGGTGCGCGGCTGGTCCGGCAGCACCTCTCCGCGATAGACCCAGACCTTGACGCCGATGCGGCCGAACGTGGTGAATGCCTCGACTTGCGCGTAGTCGATGTCGGCGCGGAGCGTGTGCAGCGGTACTTTGCCGTCGGCGTTGTGCTCCGTGCGCGCGATCTCCGCGCCGCCGAGGCGGCCGGAGACCTGTACCTTGATGCCGCGCGCTCCGGCGCGCATCGACCGCATGATCGCCTGCTTCATTGCGCGGCGAAAAGCAATCCGCTTTTCGAGCTGATCGACGATGTTTTGCGCCACGAGGCGCGCGTCCAGCTCGGGATGCGAGATTTCCATCACGTTGACCGCGATGTTCTTCCCGGTGAGCTGCTCGAGGTTCTTGCGGATGTCGTCGATGCCCACGCCGCGCTTGCCGATGATGATGCCCGGCTTGGCGGTGTTGACGATCACCCGAGCCTGATTGGCGCGCCGCTCGATCTCGATCTTGCTGATCGACGCCGAGCGCATCCAGCGATTGAACGACTTCCGAATCGCAACGTCTTCGTGCAGCCACTCGACGTAGTGCTTTTTCTCGAACCAGCGACTGTCCCACGTGCGCGTGATGCCCAGGCGCATACCGACCGGATGAATCTTCTGCCCCATCTACGCTTCCTTAGCTTCCTTAGTCGTGCGCTTGCGCCCGGATCGCTTCTTGCGCGCAGGCTTCGCCGCCGGCGTCGCGGCCGCCGCAGCCGATCTGCGCACCTTCTCCATCGCCTGCACGGAGGCGCCCGCCTTGCGGCGGCGCTTGACCGGCGCGTTCTCGCTAAGGATTACGGTGACGTGCGAGAGCCGCTTGCGCTTGAATGCGGCGCGGCCTTGCGCGCGCGGATCGAGCCGCTTGGTAAAGCGTCCGCCCGGCCCGCCGTCCACCGTGATGCGCGCGATGTAGAGGTCGTCGGCGTTCATGTCGTGGTTGTTGCCGGCGTTGGCGACGGCGCTGCGAACGAGCTTCTCGATCGGTTCCGCCGCGTACACCTGCGCGAACTTGAGCAGCACCAGGGCCTCGCGGACGCTCTTGCCGCGAATCGCGTCCGCGACGCGACGCAGCTTGCGCGGCCCGGTGCGGACGAAGCGCAGATGCGCGACTGCCTGCTGGCCGGCCGGGCTCACGTCTTCACCGTGGCCTTCTCGCCGCCGTGACCGCGGAAGTGGCGCGTCGGAGCGAACTCTCCGAGCTTGTGTCCAACCATGTTTTCCGTGACGTACACCGGGATGTGCGTCTTGCCGTTATGGACGCCGATCGTGTGCCCGACCATGGACGGAAGGACGGTCGACGCGCGGCTCCACGTCTTGATGACACGGCGCTCGCGCGTCTCGTTGAGGCGCTCGATCTTCGCGACGAGATGATCGGCGACGTAGGGACCTTTCTTCAGCGAACGCGCCATGCTACTTCGAACCCCGGCGGCGAACGATCATCTTGGTGGTGCGCTTATTGCGGCGCGTCTTCTTGCCCATCGTCATCTGACCCCATGGCGTCGTCGGGGGACGTCCGGACGTCGAGCGCGCCTCGCCGCCGCCGTGCGGATGGTCCACCGGATTCATCGCGATGCCGCGCACGCTCGGGCGCTTGCCGAGATGACGCGTGCGTCCCGCCTTGCCGATCACCTGATTCTCGTGCTCGATGTTGCCGAGCTGTCCGATCGTCGCGCGGCACTCGATGTGGATCTTGCGCACCTCGCCCGACGGCATCCGGACCTGCGAGTACTCGTCCTCCTTGGCCATCAGCTGCGCGGAAACGCCGGCCGAACGAACAAGCTTGGCACCCTGTCCCGGGCGCAGCTCGATGTTGTGGATCACCGTGCCGACCGGGATGTTCTTGATCGGCAGCGCGTTACCGATCTTGATGTCGGCGCTGGGTCCCGACTCGACGACCTCGCCGACCTGCAGACCGAGCGGCGCGAGGATGTAGCGCTTCTCGCCATCGCGATAGTTGAGCAGCGCGATCCGGCACGAGCGGTTCGGATCGTACTCGATCGTCGCGACCTTCGCCGGAACGCCGTCCTTGGAGCGCTTGAAGTCGATGATGCGATAGATCCGGCGCGTGCCGCCCCCGCGGTGGCGCACCGTGATGTGGCCGTTGTTGTTCCGGCCGGAGTGCTTCTTACGCACCTCGATCAGGGATCGCTCCGGCGCGATCTTGGTGAGATCGGAGAAGTCGATCGTCGTGAGGAATCGCTTACCGGGCGAAGTCGGACGATACTTTTTTACCGGCATGGCTCATTGTTCAAAGTAGTTGACTCCACCGAGCTCGATCTTCTGCCCCGCCTTGATCGTGACGATCGCCTTCTTGTAGTCGCTCTGCTTGCCGCTCGTGCGCAGTCCGCGGCGCGCGAAGTTGCGAGACTTGCCGCGCACGTTCACGGTGTTGACGTGCAGCACGTTCACCTTGAAGATCTCCTCGATCGCGTGGCGGATCTGCGTCTTGGTCGCGTGGGGATGCACGACAAACGTATACTGGTGGGCGAGAGCGTCCGCCATCGCCTTTTCGGTGATGCGCGGCGCAACGATCACGTCGCGGGCGTCCATCAGGCCGGCTCCTTCTCGCCGGCGAGCCGCTGCGTCAGCGCGTCGTAGGCCGGCACGGTAAAGACGATCCGTTCGAAGCGCAGCACGTCCTTGACGTCGAGCGCTCCGTCGTCCGTGACGGCGACGCGCGTCAGGTTGCGGCTCACGCGCCGGATCTCGTCTGCGTGCGCCTCGTCGCGCCGGCAGACGATCAGCGTCGCCGGGCCGTGGCGCGCCGCTTTGGCGCTGCCGAAGAGCAGCGCCGCGAAGCCGGCGGTCTTCGAGACGTTGAAGTTCTCGGCGTCGAGCAGCGTGACGGCGTCGTTGCGGAACCGGTCAGCGAGCGCGGCCATAAAGGCGAGGCGGCGTTCCTTCTTATTCAGGGATTCCACGTAGTCGCGCGGCTGCGGTCCGAAGACAACGCCACCGTGCCGCCACTGCGGCGAGCGATTGGACCCCTGGCGCGCGCGGCCTGTGCCCTTTTGGCGCCAGGGCTTGCGGCCGCCGCCGGCGACCTCGTCACGCTTCTTCGTGGAGGCCGTGCCGGCGCGCGCGTTGGCGAGCTCGCGATGCACCGCGCGAAAGATCACGGCGTGCTTGGCGTCGAGATCGAGGAAAGCGGGTGCCGGTGCCTCGCGCAGCATTAGATGTTGGCTTTCCTAGTCTTCACGCTCTCGCGCACCAGCACCAGGGAGTTCTTCGCGCCCGGCACAGCGCCGCGAATCAGCAGAAGATTGCGCTCGCCGTCCGCGCGGACGACCTCGAGGTTCTGCAGCGTCGTACGGTCCGCGCCGAAGTGACCTGGGCGCCGGCTGCCCTTTGTGGTACGGCCGGCGTTGGTGTCGCCGTTGCTGGCCGGCTGGCGATGGATCATCGAGCCGTGGCTCGCGCCGCCGCCGCTGAAGTTGTGCCGCTTGATTCCGCCCGAAAAGCCGTGCCCTTTGGAGACGCCGACGACATCGACCCGGTCGCCCGGCTCGAAGCCCGTCACCGTCACGCTCTGCCCCGGCTCGCCTTCGGCCTCATCGCGGAACTCGCGCACGAAGCGCAACGGCTCCAGTCCCTGCTTCTTGAAATGACCCGCGAGCGCACGGGTGACGCGACTGCGCTTGATCGGCTCGAAGCCCAGAGCGACGGCGTCGTAGCCGTTCTTCTCTTTCGTTTTACGTTCCACGACCGTGCAGGGACCCGCCGCGATCACCGTGACGGGCACAGAGCGCCCATCCTCGGTGAACACGCTGGTCATCCCGACTTTACGGCCCAGAATGTTCTTCAATGCTTCTCTTTCGCGAATTTTGCCGGGCCACTGGCCCACGCGTATTGGTAGTCACTTTCGCCGACTCGCAAAGCCATCGCGAATCGGCGCAAATCGCAACTTCGGCAGTGTACCAGGGCCGCACGGTAAAATCAAGCGCCGTGATGACCCGACCTTTAATCGCTCTCCTCGGCGCCTGTTTGCTCGCCTCGATCGTTGCCCCGCCGGCCGCGTCTGGCTCGTCGAAGAGCGTGCTGGACGAGCTGCGCCGGGCGATGCTGACCCGCCCTATCTCTTCGATCGAGTCGATCCACGCCATCGGCGGCATGGAGAGCCTCGGCATCACGGGTCGGGCGCAGGAGTGGGACGACGTGCGCGGGGTGCGCTTCACGGTAGACCAGAACGCCGGGCCGCTGAGCGGAGCGTCGGGATGGGACGGAAGGGTCGCCTGGAGCCAAGACTATGCCGGTCTCGTGACGGTCGACGGCGGAGCCGCGGGGCGAATTCAGGCGATCGACCAGGCCTACCTCGACAACCTCCGCTACCTGCGGCCCGACGCGGGCGGCGCGGTGGTCGTATATGCCGGACAGCGCTCCGCGGAGAACAAGCAATACGACGTGCTCGCCGTTACGCCGCCGAACGGCAGCGAGCTCCAGCTCTGGGTGGACCCGAGGACGCATCTGCTCGGCCGAGCGACCACGACCGTCGGCAGTATCGCGATCGCGACGACCTATTCGAACTATCGGCACGTCGACGGCCTCACGTACCCCTTCTCCAGCGCGACGCAGACGTCGACCGGCAATTCCTTCGCCGAACGATTCTACTCCGTCGAGCTCAACACCGACGTAGCCGAGCGCATGCGCGTGCCGGGGCGTAGCGTGCACGACTATTCCATCGCCGGCAATGCGAGCGTCGCCGTTCCGCTGCAGATCGTCAATAACCACGTCTACGTCAACGTGATGCTCGACGGTCACGGCCCCTACACGTTCGTGCTCGACAGTGGCGGCGATTACATCGTCACGCCCGAGGTCGCGGCGACGCTTGGCAGCAAGAGCGTCGGCGGAGTGCGGCTGTCGGGCGTCGGCAGCGCTACCGAAGGCGCCGCCTTCACGCGCGTCGATACGATTGCGGTCGGCGCGGCGCAGGTCCGCAACCAATACATGCTCGTCTTGCCGATCGCAACGGGATTCGGCGTAGCCGAGGGCCTACGCATCGACGGAATGCTCGGCTATCAGTTCCTAAGCCGTTTCCTCACGACGATAGACTACGCGGGCTCCAGGCTCACGCTTGCCATCCCGCCGTCGCTGCCGGCGACGACGCCGGACGCCGCGGCGATTCCGTTCTTTTTCGATGGGACGATTCCGATTATTCCGATCGCGGTCAACGGCGTCGCGGCGACGGCGGAAGTCGATACCGGAAACCGGGCGACGTTAGAGTTGCTCGCGCCGTTTCTCGCATCGCATTCCGGGATCGCCTCCCTGGCCAAGACGGCGCCCGCGGTCACCGGCTTCGGCGTCGGCGGCCCATCGTATTCGCGGCTCGGCCGCGTGCCCTCGCTGCAGATCGGTCCGTACAGCCTCCCGAACGTCGTCACATTGTTCAGCGTCGCGACCGAAGGCGCGCTCGCCGATCCGTTCAATCCGGCCAACATCGGCGGCGGCATTTGGCGCCGCTTCGATCTCACCTTCGACTACGTGCATTCGCGACTGCTGCTCGCCAAGAGCACGCTCTTCGACCTGCCGTTCGGATACGATCGGTCGGGCCTCTTCCTCATCGACTCCGACGGCAAGTACACGGTGCTCTCCGTGCTCGCCGGATCGCCCGCCGCCGCGGCGAAGCTCGCTAAAGGCGACGTGATCCTCACCGTCAACGGCGCTCCCGCCGCGAATCAGTCGCTCGCGGCGCTGCGCGCTATGTTCTCGGGACCGGTCGGCACCGTCGTGCACCTGCACATCCGCGGCCCGCGCGGCGCCGAACGCGACGCGACCGTCACGCTGGCAGACTACGTCTAGGTGCCGCTTCAGCGTGACACGCGCACGTTCGTGCAAGGCTGTTAGGTGAAAGCCGCGAGGCCTGTAATTTCCTTGCCGACGATCAGGGCGTGCATCTCGCTCGTGCCCTCGTAGGTGAGCACCGACTCGAGGTTGTTCATGTGCCGGATGATCGGATATTCCAGCGTCACGCCGTTGGCTCCGAGCACCGTTCGCGCCTCGCGCGCGATCGCGAGCGCCTCACGCACGTTGTTGAGTTTGCCCAAGCTCACCTGGGACGGCTGCAACCGCCCCGCGTCCTTGGCGCGCCCTAGGTGCAGCGCGAGCAGCGTTCCCTTGTCGAGCTCGATCAGCATGTTGACGAGCTTCTCCTGCGTAAGCTGATAGGCGCCGATCGGACGATCGAACTGCACGCGAGTCTTGGCGTACTCGAGCGCGGTCTCGTAGCAGGTGCGCGCGGCGCCCATCGCGCCCCAGACGATACCGTAGCGTGCCTCGTTCAAGCACGCGAGCGGTCCGCTCAGGCCTTCGGCCAGCGGCAGCAGCGCGTCGGCTGGGACGCGGCAATTCGATAGCACCAGCTCGCTCGTCACCGACGCGCGCAGCGAGAGTTTTCGGTGGATGTCGGATGCCGCGAATCCGTTGGAATCGCGCGGCACGATGAAGCCGCGGATGCCGGCGTCGGTCTGAGCCCACACAATCGCGAGGTCGGCGATGGACCCGTTCGTGATCCACATCTTCGTGCCGTCGAGGATCCAGTCGCTGCCGTCGCGCCGCGCACGCGTTCGCATGCCGGCGGGATTGCTGCCGAAATCCGGCTCAGTCAGGCCGAAGCAGCCGATGGCCTCTCCGCGCGCCATCTGAGGAAGCCAGGTCGCCTTCTGCGCATCGTCCCCCCAGCGATAGATCGCGTACATTGCGAGCGATCCCTGAACTGACGCGAAGCTGCGCACGCCGGAATCGCCAGCCTCCAGCTCGAGACACGCGAGGCCGTAAGCCACTGCGCTGGCGCCGGCGCAGCCGAAACCGTGCAGATGCATGCCCAGTAATCCGAGCCGCCCGAGCTCGCGGCCCAGGTCGCGCGGCAGCATTCCCGCCTCGAACCATTCCGCAACGTTGGGAACCACGCGCTCGCGCACGAACTCGCGCACGGTGTCGCGCACGAGGCGTTCCTCGTGCGAGAGCAGACTCGCGACGTCGATGAAGTCGGTTGCGCTCAACGCTTGAGGACGCGAGCCAGTTTGTCGAAGAGCGCCTCGGTCGAGCGCTCGAATTGATCTTCGAAACGCCGCCATAGGAGCCGTCCGTCCGTATCGGAGAGGATCGCAACTACCTTGTATTCGAGCAGCGTTTCCTTGCCCTCGGTGGACAGATAGAAGCCATGCGTGCCGTCAAATCCGTCGTTGCGAAAGCGCCAGACGATCCGCTCCTCGGGAACGGCTTCCTCGAGCACGCCGTGGATCCCGAGATGCCATTCCTCTGTGCGGCCCGGCACGAGCGGGCCGGGGGACCGCATGAAGGGTTGCGAGGCGAACGGCCAGATCTGATCGCCCGAGGTGCCCATCTCCTCGAGCAGATGGTAGATGCGGCGTTTGGTGCCGTGAAACGAGCGCGACCGGAGTTCGTGAAGGTCGATAGGCATTGCCGGTCGTTCGCTTAGCGGAGCGCGGCGACCCCTACGACGCCGGACAGGAGGATGAGCAGCGGCGGACTGAGTTTACTGCGGAGCATCAGGGCCGTCACGATCACCGCGATCGCATACGCCACCGCACTCACCTCAACGCCGCGCGCAATCGTCCACACGCTGGACCAGACAAGTCCCACGATCGCGGGCGCCAGACCTTGGGAGATGATAGCACGCCACGGCGAGGCTCGGAACCGCACCCAGAACGTGTCGAAGGCCACCATGATGGCGCTCGACGGTAGAAACATCGCGAGCGTCGCCACGCCCGCACCGAGCAACGGCCGCCCCGGCGTGGCCGCGTATCCCACCAGCGCGGCGAAGACCGTCGTCGGCCCCGGCACGAGCTTTCCGATCGTGTAGAACTGCGTGAACTGCTGCGACGTCACCCAGTGATATTGCGTCACGGCGTCGGTGTGCATCTGTGGGATGATGCCCTTGCCGCCCCCGAAGCCCAGCACCGAAAGCTGTGCGAACGTCCACAACAGGTGCAGCAGGGTTTGCGCGGTGCTGCTCATCGGTT
Organism: Vulcanimicrobiota bacterium; assembly: GCA_963756165.1. Classification (GTDB taxonomy): domain Bacteria; phylum Vulcanimicrobiota; class Vulcanimicrobiia; order Vulcanimicrobiales; family Vulcanimicrobiaceae; genus Cybelea. Next base: position 85,473 of record CAVWMO010000012.1, read on the forward strand.
CGGCCTGCGCGCGCGCATGTATTCGTGCACGATCCCGATGCCGCCGAAGATCACGAGGACGAGCAGCAGCGGCATGCGCAAGAACGATACGGCGAGGGCGGTCACGACGAGCAGCGCGATGCGCGCCCAATGGACGCGTTCGTCCCACGTCAGCTGCAGTGCGTTGCCGACCGTCAACCCAAGCGCGCCCGCGGCGCATCCGCGCAGCGCTCCTTGCACGAATGGATTCGCCGAAAACCTGAAAGTAGAGCGCGCCCGCGATCAGCACAATGACGAACGGGGGTATGCTCGCGCCGAGAAACGCGGCGGTTGCGCCGGGGACGCCGCGAACTTTTTGGCCGCAATACACCGCGAGGTTTAGGATGTTGGGACCGGGCAGGACCTGGGCGATCTCCAGTCCGTCCATGAAGCCGTCGGAATCCATCCAACCGCGCGCCAGAGCCTGCTGTCGAATGCTGGCCTTCTGACCTCCTCCGAACGCCGTCGAGGAGATCGCCGCAAACGTCAGCGCAATGCTGGAGAGCGACGGACGAGGATCATCACGAGACATCGGCGAGCGGGCCGTCAACCACCGGCGAGGTATGCTTGCCCGAGAGGATGTGGATGTGCACGTGCTCGGTGTGCTGATATGGCGGCAGCACTCCCATGCGAATCATGAAGCCCTTCTCGTGAAGGCCTAACGCGAGCGCCACCCGCTGGATTCCCGCGATCAGGCGATGCCAAATCCGGGCGTCGCCGAGCCCCAAGTCGAGAAGCGTGGGAACCCACTTTTTAGGGATGATGACGACGTGGTACTCCCACCACTCTTCTCTGCTCATGTCGATGTTGTGGCGGAACGCGAACACGTCGTCGTCTTCGTAAACGACCTCATCGGCCTTCGCGCGCGTGCCGTCGAGCCGGCCGCGGAATGTATGCTGGGGATCGGGCTTGTCCCAGACGCGCTGGCCCGGCCCGCTGATCAATTCCGAAATCCAGAGAACCATTTGTAATGATGCTTCATGCAGCGCAGGCAGGCGTCCTCTTGGAAACGGTGAAGCTGCGCCGCATGAGCGCGCTACGAAAGAGGGACATTCTCAGTCCGGCCGAGGTGCTGGGTGCGCGGCCGAACTGGACCAAGGAGCCGAAAGAGTGGGAACACGCGGTTGGCGATAGCGAGGTGGTCTACGAAGACCGGCACGTCGTCGTCTTTCACGACCCCGACGACGAGGAACACGAATCTGAGCGCGTCGCCGGTGAAGTTCGGCTGACGCTGCTCTCCAAGAAAGAGGGCGTCGATAGCCTGATGGATTTGGGCGTCGCGGACGAGACGCTCAACGCCGCGATCCTGCATGGCATTCAACAAGCGGCACTGCGCCTCGGCCTTCAAAATAAAGGCTTCGAAGTGCGCGCGCACGTCTATCCGCCGCTCCAGCACCGTCCCGAACTCGCGTTCAAGATTCGCGCCGGCAAGCCGCCGAAGAAACCCGCCAACCCAGCCTGAGCACCATCCGCCGCATCGACCACGTGCAGATCGCGATCCCGGAGGGCGGCGAGGAGCGCGCCCGCGCGTTCTACGTCGAGCTTCTCGGCTTCGACGAGATTCCCAAGCCGCCCGAGCTCGCGAGCCGCGGCGGGTTGTGGCTGCGCAGCCGCGCGGCAAACCTGCACTTGGGCGTCGATAGCGATTTTCGCGCCGCCCGCAAAGCCCATCCGGCGTTCGTCTGCGCGAGTTACGATGCATTGCTGCAAAGGCTGGAGGCGGGCGGCGTCGCCGTCGAGCGCGACAGGCATGCATTCCAAGGGAGGCCGCACTGTTACGTCAGCGACCCCTTCGGTAACCGCGTGGAGCTGATCGCGGAGCGGGAATGAGCTTCGCGCTCGTGCGGCCGGCGGCGGAGTATCTGCCGGCGTACGTCGCGGCACTTCAACGCGGCTATTCGCCGAGCTCGAACCGAGCCGAGAAGCGGCGCGAGGACCTCGATGCGATCGCCGCCGATGCCGACGCATTCCTGACGCTGTGTGAGGACCTCGAGGCGCGCGGCGCACCGATCGTGCTTCCGGGCGGATCGCGAGTACGGCGCTTACCGGGATTCGTGCGCTGGATGTGGGACGGCGACTTCGCCGGCAGCGTCGGGCTGCGCTGGCAAATCGGTACGCCGGAGCTGCCGGCGTGGTGCGACGGTCACGTAGGTTACAGCGTCGTGGCGTGGAAGCGCCGCCGCGGATACGCCACGGAGGCGCTGCGTTTGATCCTTCCGGAGGCCCGCAACGTCCGACTACCCTACGTCGAGGTCGTGACGAGCCGCGATAACATCGCCTCGCAGCGCGTGATCACCGCTAACGGCGGAGTGCTATATCACGACGGCGAGTCTCTGCGTTACCGCATCGCTATTCCTGGGGTTTCTTGACGAACGGAAGCCTCGCCGCCAACTCGGCCTGCCTTTCCGCTATCTTCGCCAGCGCCTGAATGACGACGATCGCGATGATCGTGACCAGAACGGCGTACAGAAGCTCCGCCCAAATGCCGTTGCCCGGCTTCAGGAACACGGCGATGAGGTCCGCGATGAACTTGTTCCACGCACCCGCTGCGAGCAGCCCGAAAGCCACCGTCGCGAGCGTGATCATGGTGCCGATGTAGCCCGATTTGATTTCCATGGCGCTCTATTCAAAACGAAAAGGCCCAAAGCTTGCACTCCGGGTCTTGAGGTGGCGATGCGGCCGACCGCTCTATGCCTTGAGCTCGATGTCTACGCCGGCAGGCAGGTCGAGATGCATCAGCGCATCCATCGTCTTCGGCGAGGCCTGGAAGATGTCGATGAGCCGCTTGTGGGTTCGCATCTCGAAATGCTCGCGCGACTTCTTGTCGTTGTTGGTCGAACGCTGCACGCAGAAGCGATTGATCTCCGTCGGGAGCGGCACGGGGCCGCTGACGAAGGCGCCGGTGCGCTTCGCCGTCTCGACGATGCGCTCCGCCGACTGATCCAGGACCTTGTGATCATACGCCTTGAGGCGGATGCGAATCTTCTGCTTCGCCATTACTTCCTATGTTATCGCTTGCAGCTTGGGTTATTCGGCGACGGCCGTGACGACGCCCGCGCCCACGGTCCGGCCGCCCTCGCGGATCGCGAAGCGCAGGCCCTCTTCGCACGCGATCGGCGTGATCAGCTCGACGTCCATCTGAACGTTGTCGCCGGGCATGACCATCTCGACGCCGTCCGGCAGCTTGATCGTGCCCGGTCACGTCGGTCGTGCGGAAATAGAACTGCGGCCGATAGTTCCCGAAGAACGGCGTGTGGCGCCCGCCCTCCTCTTTTGAGAGGACGTAGACCTCGGCTTTGAACTTCTTGTGCGGCTTGACGGAGCCCGGCTTCGCCAGGACTTGGCCGCGCTCGATCTCGTTGCGGTCGACGCCGCGCAGCAGCACGCCGATGTTGTCGCCGGCGATGCCGGCGTCGAGCAGCTTGCGGAACATCTCGATGCCCGTCACGACGGTCTTCTTCGTCTCGTCCTTGAGACCGACGATCTCGACCTCTTCGCCGACCTTGACCTGGCCGCGCTCGACGCGTCCGGTGCCGACCGTGCCGCGGCCGGTGATCGTGAAGACGTCCTCGACCGGCATCAGGAAGGGCTTGTCGACTTCGCGCTCCGGCTGCGGGATGTAGTCGTCGATCGTGTCCATCAGCTTGAAGATCGGGTCCGCATCCGCGTCGCCGCGCTTGCCGCTGGAGTTGAGCGCCTTGAGCGCCGAGCCGCGAATGATCGGCGTGTCGTCGCCCGGGAACTCGTACTTGACTGAGCAGCTCGCGGATCTCCATCTCGACCAGCTCGAGCAGCTCCTCGTCGTCGACCATGTCCACCTTATTAAGGAAGACGATGATGCACGGCACGCCGACCTGGCGCATGAGCAGGATGTGCTCGCGCGTCTGCGGCATGGGGCCGTCGGTCGCGGCCACGACGAGCATCGCGCCGTCCATCTGCGCCGCGCCGGTGATCATGTTCTTGATGTAGTCGGCGTGACCGGGGCAGTCCACGTGCGCGTAGTGTCGCTTGGCCGTCTCGTACTCTTGATGCGAGATGGCGATCGTAATCCCGCGCTCTTTCTCCTCGGGAGCGTTGTCGATCTGATCGACACCGACTTTCTGCGCCAGCCCCTCGGTCGAAAGGCAATGCATGATTGCCGCGGTCAACGTCGTCTTACCGTGATCGACGTGACCGGTCGTCCCGATGTTTACGTGGGGCTTGGTGCGCTCGAATTTTGCTTCGCCATTTAACTCTCTTTCACTAGTACACGGTTCCAGGCGTATCGGACGCCTCTTTCCCGCCTGACGCGGTAAACGCCCCCACCCTTCGGCTTTCGCTCAGGGCAGAGGGCGCATGACCACGGAATACTATCAGGGCGCGGGAACCCCTGTCAACGGAGCGCTTCGCTCGCTCGGGACAGGCGCCTTATGCCGGCGTTAGCTTTTTGCCGGCAGCCTTGGCGACGATCTCTTCCTCGACGCTCCTCGGCGCCTTTTCGTAGTGCGCGAACTCCATCGTGTAGGTCGCGCGTCCCTGCGTCGCCGAGCGCATATCCGTCGCATAGCCGAACATCTCGGAGAGCGGCACGTGTGCCGTGATGACCTGCGCTCCGCCGGGCGCCTCTTCGGTGGCGTGGATCGCGCCGCGGCGCCGGCTCAGATCGCCGTTGATCGCGCCCATGTACTCTTTGGGCGTGGTGACCTCGACCTTCATGATCGGCTCGAGCAGGATCGGGCCGGCCGCACGGTTGGCCTCCTTCCACGCCATCGAGGCCGCGATCTTGAACGCCATCTCCGACGAGTCGACCTCGTGGTACGAACCGTCGAACGCCGCGGCCTTGAAATCCATTACCGGGAATCCCGCCAGGACGCCGCTCTGCGCGGACTCGCGCACGCCTTCCTGGATTGCCTTGGCGTACTCTTTAGGCACCGCGCCGCCGACGATCTTCCACTCGAAGACGAAGCCGGTTCCCGGAGGTTGCGGCTCCACGCGCAGCCAGACGTCGCCGTACTGGCCTTTCCCGCCGGTCTGACGCACGAAACGGCCTTCCTTTTCGACCGTCTTCGTGATCGCTTCTTTATACGCGACCTGCGGTTTGCCGACGTTGGCCTCGACCTTGAACTCGCGGCGCAAGCGGTCGAGAATGATCTCGAGGTGCAGCTCGCCCATGCCGGCGATGATCGTCTGCTGAGTCTCCTCGTCGGTCCGCATCCGGAACGTCGGGTCTTCTTGCGCGAGGCGCGCCAGCGCCAGGCCGAGCTTGTCCTGGTCGGCCTTGCTCTTGGGCTCGATCGCCTGATGGATGACCGGCTCCGGGAACGTGATCGATTCGAGCGCGATGGCCCCCTTCTCGTCGCACAGCGTATCGCCGGTGCGCGTGTCGGAGAGACCCACCGCGGCGGCGATGTCACCCGCGCCGATCGCGTCGATGTCCTCGCGGTGATTCGCGTGCATGCGTAAGATGCGCCCGATGCGCTCCTTGCGGCCGGTACGCGAGTTCAGAACGTAGCTTCCCTTATTGAGCACGCCCGAGTAGACGCGGAAGTACGTGAGGTTTCCGTAAGGATCCGTTGCGATCTTGAACGCCAGCGCGCAGAAGGGCTCCTTGTCGTCGGGCTTGCGACCGATCTCGGCGCCGGTCTTCGGATCGCGCCCGACGATCGGCTTGGCCTCGAGCGGTGAGGGCATGTATTCCACGACCGCGTCGAGCAGCGCCTGAATGCCCTTGTTCTTGAACGCCGAGCCGCACAGCATCGGCAGAACCGTGCCCTCGATCGTCGCCTTGCGCAGCGCCGTCTTCATCCGATCTATGGGCAGCTCTTTGCCCTCGAAGAACATCTCGAGCAGCTGGTCGTCTTGTTCGGCGATGGCTTCGACCAAGTGCTGGCGCCACTCCAGCGCGAGATCCCGCAGCTCGCCGTCAACGTCTTCCTGCGCCATCGTCGATCCGAGGTCGTCGGTGTAGACGATCTTCTTCATCGTGAAGAGGTCGACGACGCCTTTGAACTTGTCCTCGGCGCCGATCGGCACCTGAATCGGCACCGCGCGCGCTCCGAGGCGCTCGCGGATCTTGTCCATGACGTTGAAGAAGTCGGCGCCGACGCGATCCATCTTGTTGACGAAGACGATGCGCGGAACCTTATACTTGTTGGCCTGGCGCCAGACCGTCTCGGACTGCGGCTGCACCGCGGCTACCGAATCGAAGAGCGCGACCAGGCCGTCGAGCACGCGCAGCGAGCGCTCGACCTCGACCGTGAAATCCACATGCCCCGGCGTGTCGATGATATTGATGCGCGTGTCGCGCCAGGTCGTCGCAGTCGCTGCCGAGGTGATCGTGATGCCGCGCTCCTGCTCCTGGACCATCCAGTCCATCGTCGCGGCGCCGTCGTGCACCTCGCCCATCTTGTGCACGCGTCCCGTAAAGAACAGGATGCGCTCGGTGCAGGTCGTCTTGCCGGCGTCGATGTGCGCCGCAATGCCGATATTCCTCGTGCGTTCGAGCGGATATTCCCTTACAGCCATGGTGTTAGTTTAGGATAGTTACCAACGGTAATGGGCGAAGGCTTTGTTCGCTTCCGCCATCTTGTGCGTGTCTTCACGCTTCTTGATCGTCGCGCCGGTGTTGTTGGATGCGTCGAGCAGCTCGCCGGCGAGCTTCTCTTCCATCGAGCGGCCGCCGCGGGCGCGCGCAAAGCCGATGAGCCAGCGCATCGCCATCGCCTGACGCCGGTCGGGGCGAACCTCCATCGGCACCTGATACGTGGCGCCGCCGACGCGCCGCGGCCGCACCTCGACCAGCGGCATCGCGTTGGAGAGCGCCTGCGAGAAGATCTCCATCGGATCGCGTCCGGTCTTGTCGGCGACGATATCCAGGGCGCCGTACGTGATGTGCTCGGCAGTCGACTTCTTGCCGCGCAGCATCACCTTGTTGATGAAGCGCGCCAGCACTTTGGAGTTGAAGCGCGGGTCGGCTAAAATCTGACGCTTCGGTGCGGGACCTTTTCTGGGCATTTACTTCTTCTTCTCGCGCTTAGCGCCGTACTTCGAGCGGCCCTGCTTGCGGTTGGCCGTGCCGGCCGTGTCGAGCGTGCCGCGAATGATGTGATAACGAACTCCCGGCAGATCCTTGACGCGGCCGCCGCGCACCAGCACGACCGAGTGCTCCTGGAGGTTGTGGCCGATGCCCGGGATGTAGGCCGTGACCTCTTCGCCGTTGGTCAGGCGCACGCGCGCGACTTTGCGCAGCGCGGAGTTCGGCTTCTTGGGGGTCACCGTCTTGACTTGCGTGCACACGCCGCGGCGCTGCGGGTTGCCCGTCACCTCGAAGGTGCGGGTGGGCAGGTCGGGGTGGCCCGGCTTGGGGCCGGTGAGGATCACGCGGAACGCGCGCGTCTTGACCTTCTGCTCGGTCTTCTCGCGCCCGCGGCGCACCAGCTGGTTTATGGTCGGCAAAGCTCTTCTACCGGTCTCCCAAAAGCGTCATACAGAAACAACGGCCTCACCCGCAGGTGGGACCGAGACTCAACTATACCAAGGGCCCTTTTTGGCGTCAAATGCCCTGTCATCCTGAGCGCGGCGCGGAGCGCCGCAGTCGAAGGACGCCTGCCCGGTTTCGAGGTCCGGGCCGGCTCGCGCCAACGGGCGAGCGGTCTGTCACGTCCCAGGGCGTTGCGCCGCTGTCAGATAGTCTGCTCACCGTCCGGGAGGTACCGTGACTAATCTTTTCCGCTTCTGTCTACTGCTGGTGTTCATTCCGGTGCTCGCGGACGCGGCGCCCGACAAGCTCGGATCACTCGCGTCGTACCTGATGGATCGTCAAGCCGAGATCGATCTCGCACGGAGCGCGGCCCCAGCATCGATTTCGAAAGATGCGACCGTGCTGGTCTTGACCCCGCACGGATACGTGACGGCGGCAAGCGGCAGCAACGGATTTAGCTGCTTCGTCGAGCGTGGCTGGGCGCAGCCCTTTGACCAGGCACCGTTTTGGAATCCGCGGCTCCGTGCGCCGCAGTGTCTGAATCGCGCGGCCTCAGACAGCGTCCTGCTCTACAGCCTAAAGCGTACGCAGCTCGCTCTCGGGGGAGCGACCAGGGAAGAGATTCAAGCTTCGCTGACTTCAGGGGTCGCGAACGGCTCGCTGCCGGTTCCGCAGCGCGGCGCCCTGTCGTACATGATGTCGAAGCACCAATACTTGGGCGATTTCCACAACCCGTCGTGGTTTCCGCACGTGATGTTCTTCGGGCCGAAGGCCGACGGCGCGGACTCGGGCGCGGCGTGGGGGGCTAATAAACTCCGGTCGCCGCTGATCGTCGACGATCAACACAAGGCAGTTCCCGAGCCGTGGACGACCTTCATGATCCCCGTTTCCCACTGGTCTGACGGGTCGGCCGCCCCGCTCTACTCGGGAACCTGACTAGGCCGTAACCACTCTCGCGGACAGGTCCTGCTTTAGGCGGACCGTATCTGCCGCACGATGGCAGCCAGCGGCGCGCTCCACGAAGACAAGCGGCTGGGCGTGCTCGACGGGCTGCGCGGCATCGCGGTGCTGCTCGTGCTCTGGTATCACGTGTGGGAGATCTCGTGGCTCGCGACGCCGCCGTGGCTCGCGTTTCTGCCGGCGACCGGGTTCGTCGGCGTCCATCTCTTCTTCTTTCTCAGCGGCTTCGTCATCTCGTACCCGTTCATACGCTCGGCGGTTAACGGAACCTCGCAGCCGGCTTGGGGCCACTTCGCGTGGCGCCGCTTCATCAAGATCGTCCCGTCCTACGTGCTTTCGATCGCCGCCGCATATGCGATCGGCTACGCACAGATCCAGCCCAATGCATCGACGGTCCCGGATCTCATCACGCATCTGCTCTTCGTGCACACGTGGTTCCCGGATCGCTACGGCACCATCGACGGAGTGTTGTGGACGCTGGCCGTCGAGGTCGAGTTCTACTGCATCTTTCCGCTGATCTGGTGGGGCTTCAAGCGGAGCCCATGGCTTACTGCGGGCGCGATGATCGCAATCGCCTGGATCTGGCGCGTCGCTCTGGCGCAGTGCTGCTACGAGACGTACTTCGCGCAATGGGAAGAGAATCTGCCGGGCTATTTCGACATCTTCGCATTCGGTATGATCGCCGCGCTGCTCTTCGTGCGCTTCGGCGAGCGCTGGCGCAGTTCGCGCGCGACGTACGTCGCGCCGATCGTTGCGATCGCTGGCGGCTTCTTCTTCATCCAGCTCCTCGAGAGTCTGTACGCCTCCAGCTTCCGCGACCAATGGGCCGGCGTGTGGCAGATCAACTACCGGCCGCTCCTCGGCGCCGCGTTCGCGATCATCGCGCTAGGGTCGCTGGCCAGCCCGCGCTGGTGGCAGATCGTGCTCGACAACGCTCCGCTGCGCTTCCTCGCGACGATCTCATACAACCTCTACCTCTACCACCAGCTCGTCGCGCGCGAGCTCTTCGCGCTTCACATTCCGCCCTCCGGCGCGGCTCCGCATTACGAACGCGCGTGGCAGGAGCGGTATAGCGCGTACGCGTTCGCCCTCGCGATCGCGGTCGCGACGCTGGTGACCTACGGCTTCGAGCGCCCGTTGCTGCGCGTAAGGTTGCCGGCTCGGAGCTCCGGGAGCGCTACGTCAGCGCCGACTTGAAGACGCTTTGCGTGATGCTGTCGACTCCCGGTACGCGCACTTCCTTGCCCTGGAAGCCGGCGATCGTCGTCCAGATCCACACGACGAGCGCGAGAATCCACAGGATCGGCATCAGCAGCCACAGGTGTATCAAGCTCAACACGAACGAGAGGATGAAGTACAGCACCCAGATCGTGATCGACTGGGCAGCGGCCCACTTCACGAATCGATTGGTGCCGCCGCCGACGAGCATAACGATGCCGCCGAGCAGGCAGAACAGGTAGGCGAGGCCCGCGGCGACGTTTGGCTCGAGTCCGAAGGGAGTGTCCTTCGGGGGTTGGGTAACGGACATGGTCATTGCCCTTTCGGTTTTAAAGATGTGCTCCGAGCACGTGGGTTGTTGGCTTCGTACCGGGATCCACCCTCTATCGAGCGCTCGCCCGTGAAAGGCCGGCGGCCGAGGTCGCGTGAACGACCCGGGATGCGACGCCGCGGGTGGTATTTACTGCTGATCTTTCCGTTTATCGGGACGCTGCTGCCGCCGCTCTATAACCGCGCCGGCCCGGCGTTTGCGGGGCTGCCTTTCTTCTATTGGTATCAGCTCGCTTGGGTGGTCGTGACGCCCGTCCTTCTCGGCATCGTCGTTCTGTGCACGGGAGAAGGCGATCGTGTCTAGCGCGGCGGTGATTCTGGCCGTCGCCGTCGGCGCGGTGATCGTCCTCGGTTTCGTCGCCGCGCGATGGGGCCACGCGAACCTCGGGGATCTCGAACAGTGGGCGTTGGGGGGTCGGCGTTTCGGCACGATCGTCTCGTGGTTCTTGCTGGGCGGCGACCTATACACCGCCTATACCTTCATCGCGGTGCCGGCGCTCGTCTACGGCGTCGGCGCGCTGGGGTTCTTCGCCGTACCGTATGCGACGCTGGCCTATCCGATCGCGCTCGTCGTCATGACGCGGTTTTGGACCGTGGCGCGAGCTCGCGGCTACGTGACCGCGGCGGATTTCATCCGCGACCGCTACGATAATCGAGGCCTCGAGATCGCCATCGCCCTCACCGGCGTGGTGGCGTCTATGCCTTACGTCGCGCTGCAGCTCGTCGGCATGCGGGCCGTGCTTGGCCAGTTCGGCGTTCTGGGCGCCGCCGGAGCGGTACCCGCTCTGACCATTGCGTTCGTCTTACTCGCCGCCGTCACGTACGTCAGCGGCCTACGCGCGCCGGCAATGATCGCGTTCGTCAAAGACACGCTGATCTACGTCACGGTGCTCACGGCCATCGTCGTGATTCCGGCGCGTCTCGGTGGCTGGTCGCACATCTTCGCGGTCTCCGCGAGCGCGCTCGCAAGTCGGCCTCACCCGTCTTCGCTGCTGCTCGCGCCATCACAATACTTCACGTACTCGACGATGGTGCTGGGTTCGGCGCTGTTTCTGTTTCTGTACCCGCACTCCATCACGAGCGTCCTCTCGGCGCGCAGCCGCGAGGTCATCCGCCGCAACGCCGCCTTATTGCCGATCTACTCGATACTGCTCGGTCTCTTGGCGCTGCTCGGGTACTGCGCCGTCGCCGCAGGCATTTCAGCGAAAGACACGAGCAGCATCGTGCCGCTGCTGTTCGCTCGCTATTTCCCGCAGTGGTTTTACGGAGTCGCGGGAGCGGCGATCTTCATTGGCGCGCTCGTGCCGGCGGCCGTCATGAGCATCGGTGCCGCAAATCTCTGCGCGAGCAATGTCTTCCGCGAGTTCTCGCCGCAGCGCTCCCCCGTGGAAACAATCGTGGCGAAGGTGCTCACGCTGGTGATCTGCGCGCTCGCGCTGCTTTTCGTCTTCTTCGTGCCGGTACCGTATGCGATCGACTTCCAGCTGCTCGGCGGCGCGCTGATGCTGCAGGCGTTTCCGGCGTTCGTGATGGGGCTGTGGACGCGCTGGTTCGATCCAAAGGCGCTGCTTGCGGGCTGGGCGTGCGGTCTCGGCGCCGCGTGCGCGATGGCCTACAGCGCGGGCTTTACGTCGAACTACACGCTGCACGCGTTCGGCGGTACGCTGACGGGCTTCATCGCCTTCTATTCGCTCCTGATCAACCTGCTGGTCGGCGCGGGCGGTACGCTCGCGCTGCGTGCGGTCGGGGTCGCCCGCGGCAACGACCGGACGACCGCGGCGGATTTCGCATGAGCGATGTCGTCAATCCGCCGGGCTGGCCGCGCCCGAGCGGATACGCCAACGGCATGGTTGCCGAGGGGCGTTACCTCGCCATCTCCGGTCAGATCGGCTGGAACGAGCGCAGCGAGCTCGTCTCGGAAGATTTCCTCGAGCAGGCGCGTCAGGCGCTACGCAATGTCGTCGCGGTCGTCCGGGCTGCCGGCGGCGGTCCCGAGCATCTCGTGCGCCTCACGTGGTACGTCACCGACAAGAACGAGTACCGCGCCGCGCTGCGGGCGCTCGGCGCGGCGTATCGCGAGATCGTCGGCGAACACTATCCCGCGATGGCACTGGTGCAGGTCGCGGGTCTCCTCGAAGAAGGCGCGAAGGTGGAGATCGAGGCAACTGCCGTTCTGCCTACACCGGCGGAGCGATGATGATCCAGGTTTTGCCATGATAGCTCTGGACCATCACGACCATTCCTGACCCGGCGCTTCCGACAAGGAAGGCATCCTCGGTCTTTTCCATGCCGGGCTGCGCCAGCTCCTGAGCGCCTTTGAGCTGTGCTTTATACCAGGCTTTCACTTTCGCGAAACTGTCGGACGTAACATACGTCTTGGCTTTCGCCGGTGGAGCTTTGAGCCCGACGCCGGCGGGACGAGCTGCCGCACACGGCGCCCGGATAAACCGGGAGAGTTGGAGTAGCGCCAAGGCACACCGCAAGAACCGCGGTGAGCATCGCTCCTTTGGAGTGTAGGGACATTCGTAGCCTCTTTCGCCGAATCAACGCGGCATTGACAAAGCCAACGATAAAGCGCACTCTGGCCTTGAGGAGTTCGCCTTTCTAAAACGCGAGCGCTCCTTTGGAGAGGACCGGATCATAAATGAAGGCCTTACGTCTACGCCGGTATGCGTTATGCATCTTCGGGGCCACCGTTATCTTGAGCGGCTGCGGCGGAGCACAGACGCCCACAACTCCAATAGGCGCGGCGCGAACCGGCGCGGGAGGATCATGGATGGCTCGCGAGGCCGCGAGCCAAGACCTTCTCTACGTTTCGGATGAGGCGGCCTCCGACGTCTACGTGTACTCGTACCCAAGGGGCAAACTGCAGGGAACGCTGACGGGCTTCAACGGGCCGACCGGTGAATGCGCCGACAAGACCGGCGACGTTTTCATTGCGAATTACGACGCAGCTAACATCCTCGAATATGCGCACGGCGGCACCAGCCGAGTCGCAACGTTGAAAGATGCGGGCTATTACCCATCAAGCTGCTCCATCGATCCGACGACCGGAAACCTTGCCGTCGCCAACGAGTATGCCACGAACAGCGGCCACGGCAACGTTGTGATCTACCAAGGCGCCAAGGGAGTCAAAAAGACGCACTACTACGATCCGAACATTTTTTACTACTTTTTCTGCGGCTACGACAACAAGGGGAACTTGTTCGTCGACGGCACGCCATCTACTGGCCCCTTTGTGCTTGCTGAGCTCCCACACGGCGGCGCGTCATTCAAGGACATCTCGCTGAACCAAAGTATCGCATTTCCGGGCGCCATTCAGTGGGACGGCACGCATCTGGCGGTCGGAGATCACGCGAACATGATCTATCAGTTCAGCATCAGCCGAAGAAAAGGGACGGAGGCCGGCTCTACTTCGCTGATGGGTGCTAGCGATGTTGGCGAGTTTTGGATCGAAGGTTCGAAAGTCATCGGGGCCGATGCCGGCGGACCGGACGTCGGGTACTGGAATTACCCGGCTGGGGGCTCACCGACTAAGACCATCAAGGGCGCCCTCAAGGAGCCGCGCGGCGTAACCGTGAGCAATGCGAAGTAGTCTAATCGCGGAGTTTGTAGCGTTGGAGCTTGCCGGTTTCCGTACGCGGCAGCGACGTTACGAATTCGATTTCGCGCGGCGCCTTGAACGGCGCAATCTGCGCCTTGCAGAACTCGCGAAGCTCCTCTGCCTTTGAGTTGCCGCCGACGCAGCCCTCGACCAGGACGACGAACGCCTTGACGTAGTTCGTCTCCTTCTGCGGATCGCGCTTTGCGACGACCGCAACCTCCTTCACGTCGGCGTGCGCGATCAGCGCCTGTTCGACCTCGGGACCGGAGATGTTGTAGCCGGCCGAGACGATCATGTCGTCGACGCGGGCGACGTACCAGAAGTAGCCGTCGGCATCGCGGCGATACGCGTCGCCCGGATAGTTCCAGCCGTTGCTGCACGTAGGTCTCCTGGCGGTCGTCTTGCAGATACTTGCAGCCCGTCGGGCCACGCACCGCGAGGCGCCCGACGGTACCGTCCGGTACGGAACGGCCGCTCTCGTCGTGAACCTCCGCCACGTAGCCCGGTACCGCGCGCCCCGTCGAGCCGCCGCGCACCTCGGCCTGCGGCGATCCTACGAAGATGTGCAGCATCTCCGTGCTGCCGATGCCGTCGAGTATCTTCAGCCCCGTTTTCGCCTGCCACTCTTCCCAGACGGCCTTGGGCAGCGTCTCTCCCGCCGAGACGCAGGTGCGCAGCGCCGAGATGTCGCGGCCGTCGAGCGCGCCGGCCATCGCGCGATATGCGAGCGGCGCGGTGAACAGCGTCGTTATCCCGAACTCCTCGATCGCCGCAAGCAGCTCGTTCGGCCCCGCCTTCTCGAGCAGCAGCGTCGCGGCTCCGGCATGCAGCGGAAATAGCAGCAGGCCGCCCAGCCCGAACGTGAATCCGAGCGGCGGGCTTCCGCAGAACACGTCGTCGCTGCGCGGCTGCAGCACGCGGGCGCAGTACGTGTCGCAAATCGCGAGGACGTCGCGATGATAGTGCATCGCCGCCTTCGGCGTACCGGTCGTTCCCGACGTGAATGCGATGAGCGCTACGTCCTCCGCGCTCGTTCCGACGTTATCGAAGACATCGGGCTTACCGGCGGCGAGCCGCTCGAGCGAAGTCGCGCCCGGTGCCGCGCCGCCGAAGTATGCAAGGCGAACGCCCCGGTGATGCTCACACGCGCGCTCGAGCTCGTCGCGCAGACGGAGATCGCAGAGGGCGTGCTTAACCTGCGCCTTCTCCATCATGAAGCGCAGCTCGCCGGCGCGATACAGCGGCATCGTGGTCACGGCGACGCCTCCGGCCTTGAGCACGGCGAACCAGCATGCCGCCAGCATCGGCGTGTTCGGCGCGCGCAGCAGCACGCGATTTCCCGGCTCGAGCGCGAGGTCGTCCACTAAAGCGTGCGCGATGCGGTTGGCGGACTCCAAGAGCCGCCCGTACGTCCACACCTCGTTTCCGGGCGCGAGGATGCAGCGCCGCTCCGCGCCGACGGCCGCGACTCGGCGGTCGAGAAGATGGACGGCGGCGTTGAGCCGCTCCGGATACTCGAGCCCTTCGAGCAGCACCGCCGGCATTCGCTCCGGCGGCGGGAGCCGCTCCTCCGCGAAGCGGTCCCTCATTGTTCCAAAAGCTGTTTCGCAATGACGAGCTGCTGGATCTCGTTGGCTCCCTCGTAAATGCGCAGCGCGCGAACGTCGCGATAAAGCCGCTCCACGATCTCGCCGCGCGTCACGCCGCGGCCGCCGAAGAGCTGCACCGCGCGATCGCACACGCGCCCCGCCGCCTCGGTGGCGAACCACTTCGCCATGGCCGACTCGCGGCTTACGCGTCCGTGTCCCGTGTCCTTCATCCAGGCGGCGCGATGCACGAGCAGCGTGCTCGCGTCGACATCCGTCGCCATCGTCGCGATCGCCGCCTGCGTCAACTGCAGCGCCGCGAGCGGAGCGCCGAAGAGTTTGCGGGATTTCGCGTGCTCGAGCGACGCGTCGAGCGCGCGCCGCGCGAATCCGACCGCAGCCGCGCCGACGGTGCTGCGGAAGACGTCCAGCGTCCCCATCGCGATCGTGAAGCCCTCGCCTTCTTCGCCGATCCGCCGCGAAGCGGGAACGCGCGCCCGGTCGAGCCGCAGCGTGCCCAGCGGATGCGGCGACATGGTCTCGATCCGTTTGCCCGACGAACAGCCGGCTGTCGCTGCGTCCACCGCAAACGCGGTCAGGCCTTTCGCGCCTTCGCCGCCCGTTCGCGCGAAGACGACGTAGAGATCGGCGATGCCCGCGTTCGAGATCCACGTCTTCTCGCCGTCCAAGACGTACGAGTCGTCCTCGCGTCGGGCGCGCGTCGCGAGGGCCGCGACGTCGGAGCCGGCCTCGCGCTCGGAGAGTGCGAACGCGGCCACGCAGCGGCCGTTGGCGACCATGGGCAGGTAACGGCGCGCGAGCTCGGCGTTACCGAACAGCGCGATCGGCGCGCTCCCCAGGCCCTGCATCGCGAAGGCGAAATCCGCGAGCGCGGAGCGATATGCGAGCGCCTCCCGTGCCAGGCAGAGCGTGCGCGAATCGAGCTCCGCGCGCAGCCCGCCGAAGGCGCCCGGCACGCAGGCCCGCAGCCACCCACCCTCGGCTAGCGCGCGTACCCAGGCGCGGCAGCTCGCGTCGGCCTTGCGCTCGTCGTCGAGCACGTCCGCCTGCTCGAGCCAGCGCTGCAGTCCGGCGCTGAACGCGCGATGCTCCTCGTCGAAAAACGGCCACGCGAGCTCGGGAAGCACGATGATGTTAATTCCCTTCGAAATGCGGTGTGCGTTTGGCCATGAACGCCTCGTAGGCGCGTCGGAAGTCGTTGCTCTCCATGCATCTCGCTTGGGCCCAGGCCTCGGCGTCGATGGCCTCGTCGAGCGGGAGCGCCCACTCGTACTTCAGCATTCGTTTGGTCGTTGCGTGCGCGAGCGTCGGGCCGCGCGCGATCGTGCGCGCGAACTCCATGGCGCGCGCGAGCAGCTCATTCGGCGCGCACAGCTCGTTGTAAAAGCCCCACTCGAGCGCCTGCGTTCCCGACATGCTGCGACCCGTGTAAAGCAGCTCCGCGGCCCTGCCCAGCCCAATGATGCGCGGCAGCATCGCGCACGCGCCCATGTCGGCGCCCGCCAGTCCGACGCGGACGAACAGAAATGCGACGCGCGAGCGTTCCGTTCCGAAGCGCACATCGCTCGCCATCGCGAGGATCGCGCCCGCGCCGGCGCACGCGCCGTCCACGGCGGCCAGGATCGGCTGCGGGCACGCGGTCATCGCCTTCACCACGTCGCCCGTCATCTGCGTGAACTCCTGGAGTCCCTTCGGATCGCGCCGCGTCAGCGGGCCGATGATCTCCCCGACGTCGCCGCCGGAACAGAAATCGCCGCCCGCTCCCGTCAGGACGATCGCCTTTACGCCCGCGTCTCCGGGCAAAGCTCGGAACCGGTCGCGCAACTCGGCGTAGAGCTCGAACGTCAGCGCGTTCTTGTGCGCCGGCCCGTCGAGCGTGATGGTCAAGACGTTGTCCGCCGTCTCATAACGCGCCTGGGTCATCGGATTCGGAACGGCAGGTCTTCCTCGTACGTGTTGCCGGCGCTGTTTCGGGCGATCACGCGGAGGCTGTACGAGCGTATGAAGATCGGCGGAGCGTCGAGCACGTCGAGAGCGAACGCGAAGCGTCCGGAGCCACGATGCGGCACGTTGATCGAAAATAGATTCGTTCGCACTTCGATGCTGGCGACGTTCGTGCCGGTGACGAACGCTCCCGACCAGCGCTCGCCGCGCCGCACGTCGAGCGACGAGAAGCGCATCGCGAGGATATGCGGCAGCGCGCCGTTAGGCTCGACGCGCGGAGTCGGCAGTACCGTCGGGCCGACGGCGGCATTGACCGGGACGGCAACCGGATGCAACGCGCATCCTCCGAATAGCGTCGCGAGACACGAGCGCTCCGATGCGAAGCAGCACGTCAGCAGTCGTACGAAGCGCGCCGCGAACCCACCTGCTCGCGAGAAGGCGCCTCGCCCGTTCTCGCGTAACGCCCCTTTTCATGCTGCAGCACGCCGCTCCGCGCAGTCTCGTGCTCGATTATGCGGTCGGCATCTGCGGCGTATGGATCGCGGGTGGGTTCTTCCTGGACGCTTGGGCGCACGGCCACGTTCCGGTCGAGAGCTTTTTTACCGCCTATCACGCCGTGTTCTATTCGGGCATGCTCGCGTTGGCGTTGGTCATCGCGACCTTCGGGATGCGTTACCGCGCGCTGGGCTACGATTGGTCAAACGTCTTTCCAAGGCCCTACCGCTTGGCGTTGCTCGGCATACCGATCTTCGTTCTGGGCGGGATCGGCGACATGATCTGGCACCGCGCGCTCGGCATCGAGGAGGGCGTGGACGCGCTCCTCTCGCCCACGCATCAGATCCTCGGCCTCGGCATCTTCTTCTTGGCCAGCGGTCCGATCCGCTCGGTGCTCGCCGATCGCGCCGGGTCGACGACGCTCGCGCGGCAGCTCCCATTGGCGCTCGGGCTGGCAACGTGGCTGATCTTGGCGCACTTCGGAACGGCGTATGCCTTCGATCCGGCGGCGGGCCGGGTCAACGCCCCGCCGCCGATCAGTCCATTCACGCCGAACTACCTCACCGCGCTCGGCATCGGATACTACAAGATCGCGACCGGAGTGCTGGTTGTGATCTTCCAGAGCACGCTGATTGCCGGATTCGCACTCTGGCTGGTGGCGCGCATGCACCCGTGCCTCGGCATGCTGACCATCCTGTTGCCGATCGGCAACATTCCCGCTGCGGCGGCGTTCACGAACCAAACGCCGCTGTTGGCCGTGACCATCGCCCAGTCGCTGATTACCGGCATCTTCGCCGACGTTTTCATTGCGCGCTACGACCCGCATCCGGCGTTCGGCCATACGCGCGCCTTCCGAACCTTCGCCATCGCCGTTCCGATGACGTACATCGGCGTTTACTTGCTCGGAACGTTTGCGAGCGAGCGCATTTGGTGGGATTGGAACATTGCGTTGGGGTCGTGGATCTGGTCGGGGGTCTGCGGCTTCGCTTTGAGCCTGATGGTCCTCGCGCGCCGCACCGCGTGATCGGGGCCTTCCTGGCGCTGCTCGCCCTCGTGCTACATGGCGCCACGGCATGGCGCTACGGGTACTTCCGCGATGAGCTGTACTTCATCGCGTGCTCCAAGCATCTCGCGTGGGGCTACGTCGATCAGCCGCCGCTGGTGGCATTGGCGGCGTGGCTTGCGGCGGGCGCGGGATACTCGCTGCCGGCGCTGCGCGCGCTTCCGATCCTCGCCGCCGCGCTGACGGTCTACCTCGCGGTCAAGCTCACGAGGGAGCTCGGCGGCGGGCGTTTCGCGCAGTGGCTGTGCGGCGCTGCAACGCTCCTCATGCCGGCCTATTTGCTGCTCGGCAACACGCTGACGACCAGCTCCTTCGAGCCCTTCTTCTGGACGCTCGCGATCTTCACCGCGGTTCGCATTACGCGCGCCTCGCGCTCGGAGGCGCGCCCGTTGTGGGCGGCGTTCGGAGTCGTTGCGGCACTCGGCGCGTACGCGAAATATTCGATGCTGCTGCCGGTCGCCGGCATGGGCGCCGGACTGCTCGCGACCCCGCAACGGCGCGCGCTGCGTTCGCCCTACCCGCTCTTCGCCGCGGGGCTCGCGCTGCTTCTGCTATCGCCCAACATTGCGTGGCAGGCCGCACACGGATGGCCGTTCATCGAGGTGCTGCGCGGCGACGCCGCCCATCGCCCCGCGCTAGCGTCAGGCCTCGCTCTCGAGTATCGCGCGTGGTTCGCCAACCTTGGAGCGTTCGCCGCGGAGCAACTGCTCTACGCGAACCCCGCGGCCGCTCCGATCTGGCTTGCCGGGTTGATCGCGCCGTTCCGGCTCTTCGCGCTGCGCGACGTGCGGTTTGTCTCCATCGCGTATGCGCTCGTGTTTGTAATTGCGGTCGCGTTCGGCGCTAAGGGCTATTACATCGTCGGCTTCTACGCGGCGTTGCTGGCGATCGGCGCGGTCGCGATCGAGCGCGCCGCGGCGCATGTTCGCGCTGCGTCTTTCGCGTTCGTTCTCATCGTGGGGATCGCGGCGGTGCCGCTCTCGCTCCCCGTTCTGCCCGTCGACGGCCTCATCGCCTACGCCAAGCTTCTCGGTTTGACCGGCCGCGGCGACACGCCGCCGCACCTCATTCAGCCTCTCTTCGCCGAGGAGTTCGGCTGGCAGCGCCTGGCGCGCGACGTCGCCGCCGTCTACATCTCGCTGCCACCGAGCCTGCGTGCGCGCACCGCCATCTACGCCGACACGTACGGCGATGCGGGCGCGATCGACTTCTATGGCCCGGGCTACGGCTTGCCGCCCGCCATCTCCAGCCAAAACAACTACTACCTCTGGGGCACGCGCGGGTACGATGGCGGCTCCGTCATCGCGATCGGCGCGACGCGCATCGAGCTCCTGCGCCGCTTCTACCGCACCGTCGTGCTCCTGCGCACCTCAACCGAGCCCTATAAATGGATCGTCGAAGGCCCGGCGCCGATCTATCTCTGCCGCGATCCCGTCGCGCCGCTCTCGGTCATCTGGCCGCACCTGCGCTGGTACGGCGCATAGCCTCCCCTGTGTCATCATGAGCGGAACTTTCGGTGTCATCCTGAGCGGAACTCTCGGTGTCATCCTGAGCGGAACTCTCGGTGCGATCCTGAGCAGAACTTGCGGTGTCATCCTGAGCGGAACTTGCGGTGTCATCCTGAGCGGAACTCTCGGTACGATCCTGAGCGGAACTTGCGGTGTCATCCTGAGCGGAACTTGCGGTGTCATCCTGAGCGGAACTTGCGGTGTCATCCTGAGCGGAACTCTCGGTGCGATCCTGAGCGGAACTTGCGGTGTCATCCTGAGCGGAACTTGCGGTGTCATCCTGAGCGGAACTCTCGGTGCGATCCTGAGCGGAACTTGCGGTGTCATCCTGAGCGGAGTCGAAGGATGCCCGGCGATGCAGCGTCGCTGACGAGTCATTCGTGCACTCCGCCAAACGGTGAATTTCCTTCCAATCGCTGTCGATGAGCGCTGCCTTCTTGGCACGCGACCATCGCTTGAGTTGCTTCTCCCAGGCGATTGCATCTGTGACCTCGTGGAAGTCCGAGGCATGGACGAGCTTTACGGGGCGTCGCGTGGACGTGTAACAGTGTCGATCGATCCCCAACTCATGCTCCGCAAGCCGGCGTTCTACGTCGTTCGTAACACCAATGTAGAACGAACCATCCGCGCACAAAAGCATGTAAACCCAATATGTTTTCACATGGACAGTTCTGCGCAAACTGCCCCGCGTGGAAAGACCGGCCCGTCGGCGTGGGTGACTTCGTCATCCTTCGACTCCGCTCAGGATGACACCGAGAGTCGCCCCGTTCTGACACCGAGAGTCGCCCCGTTATGACGTCGAGGGGCGCCCAGTTCGGCTGCGCTCAGCATGACAGAGGTAGGCGCGTCCTTCGCCCTTCGACTGCGGCGCTGCGCGCCGCGCTCAGGATGACATTTGCGCTCGGCTGCGTACGGCTGCGCTCAGCATGACGGAGGGCAGCTACTTCGCGAGACTGACCGTTACGCCGACGGGTTCCTGGAGCGAGTGGCTGATGGTCTTGGTGGCCGAGCCGCCCGCGGGATAGTGGAAGTAGAGCACGTGCGGTGCGCAAACGTCGCTCGTGATAACGCGCTTGCCCTGGAGCCAGAACTGCAGAACGTCGCACGAATTGGCGAGCTCCGTCGTGCCGACACGGGTGCCGGTGCTGCCGCTGATCGTAAACTGGTAGATCTTCGAGGGTCCGGAGAGGGAGACTTGATCGCCGATCACGAGATACGTGCCGTCCCACGCGATGGCGCCGGGAAGCGCGATATTCTGGTTCAATGTGATGGCCTGCGGCGTATGGCTGCCCGCCGCCAGCTCCGCGATCTCAAATGTGAGGTGGTAGGCGGTGCCGTCCACAAAGAGATTGCCGTTGCCGTCGTACCCGATGAAGTAGACGCGAAACACGTTGGGCGTCGTATACTCTTTGGGCGTCCCCTTCGCGTGCTTGTAGATCGAGAAACCGCCGTAGCCGCTCGAAGGCGGATCGTGCAGGACGGCGAGGTCGCCGGTGATGGGATCGACGGCGCAGCCGTGCGTGAAGCCCGGCTCGGTAAAGGTTTTTATCGGCTTCGTACCGCCGTGAGCGTACTCCAACAGCTGTTTGGCGCCGCCGTTGGCGATGAAGACGTCACCAGCCGCGTCGACGCACTCGTAGTGCACGGCGTCGAAGCCGGTCAGCCGGCCTCGCAGCTCGCCCTGCGGATACGAGTACACGTTGACGTCGTCCGTGCCAAGGTCGGAGACGTAAAGTAGGTCGCGCCGCTTCGCATCGGGCGACATCCACGACTCCGCGATCGCGGCACGCTCGCCCGCGGCGGGCAACGCCGAGTACTGCGAGCTTCCGTTCCCGCCGCAGCCGGCCAGAAGCCCGGATGTAGAAAGGAGCGCGAGTGCGCACGCAGCCGAACTTGCACGTTTCATGAACGAATGATACTAGGTACGCTGCCGGGGTAGCGTGGGCAATTTGCCCATGTGCTGACCGAGGGCCGGCGCGAGTTGCCAACGCGACCGGATGCCCAGCTTCGAGAAGATGGACTCGCAGTGATGGTGGACGGTGCGCTCGCTGAGCCCCAAGGCGGTGGCGATTGCCCGATTCGTCGTTCCCCGCGCTGCCAGCCGTGCGACCTCCGATTCGCGCGGCGTCAGCGCGGTTGCCAAGCGCTTGTGAATCGGCGTCCCCTTCCAGACGGCGCGGACGTCGACGTGTGCGCCGCAGCGCGCCCACAGCCCGCGCGCGCGGCTCGGCAGTCCCGCCGCGTCCAGCGCCAACGCTTGCAGCAGCGGGCGGCCCGCTCGCGCGAACTCGTCTGCGGCGCGAAGCGCGAACTCCTTGGCACGCTTCGGTATCCCGCGCCGCGCCGAGACGAAGCTCTCGAACAGGTCCTGATGAGCGCCCAGAAACGCCGAGGCGCCCGCGCACTGCCGAGCCATGAGCGCACTTATGCGCGGAAGGTGCTCCGGCTTTCCCAGCCTCGCAGCCCGGATGCCGAGTAGAAGGCTGTTGTCGAGAACGGACAACGATGACAACGTACGATCCAGGAGCGTGTCGTGCTGCGCGCGCCAGCCGCGCTGCTCGTAGAGCGCGCAGAACGACTCGACGAGAGGACCGAGCAGTCCCTGTTCGGGAAGCGCAAACGCAAGGTCGAGGAGGCTCGGATCGCAGCTGGGTTTGAGCAGCGCCTCCTCGCCCAACGCCATTGCGAGCGGGATCGCCAGCGCCGCAGCTACGAGCGACGTGCGCGTCGTGCCCGCACCGGAGCTCTGCAACTCGATCAGCAGCGCCGTCGCGCGCCGGAGCTCGCCGGCAGCGAGCAGTGCCTCCGCGAGACTCACCAACACGAAGGGCTTCGCGCTAACCTCGACGCTGCGCGACGCCGCGAGCGCCTCTTCGAGGCACGCCAGGGCGGGCGCGACGTTACCGTCCTGAACTAGGGCCGAGCCGTAGTTCAACAGCACCCGCACGCAAAGGCTCGAATCACCGTGAGCTCGCGCTGCGGCCACCGCTCGCTCCAGCGCCTCGAACCCTCGCGCCACCGCCCGGGCCTTGATGTGCGCGATCCCGCGGGCCTGAAAGTACAGCGCATCGATTTCGCCGCTGCCCCGCCCGACCGACGGCGCCACTTGGTCGAGCGCGCGGTGGGCCTGCACGGCGCCGTTACCGATGGCCAACTCGAGCGCCACACGAATGCGTGCACGCAGCAGCTCGAGATCCAACGTTGTGGCGTTTGTCGTTATCATGACTCTCGGGGCACGACGACGACGGCGCCGGTTTGGGTGCCGAGCGCGAGATCTACGATTACTTCGGCGACTTCTTCTGCTGTTGCGATGCGGCCGCCGGGGTTGCCGCGCGCCAGCAGCTCGCGTGTTTCTTCGTCGCCTCGTCCGGTCTTCTCGGTAATGTTCGCGAGCGTTCGGCCGAGCATAGCGGTGTCGGTGTAGCCGGGGCAGACGGCGTTGGCCGTGATGCCCTTCGCCGCGCATTCAGCGGCGATCGCCTTGGTGAAACCGACGACCCCGTGTTTGCTCGCGCAATAGGCGGCGATGTAGGGTGCGCCCTCGAGGCCGGCGATGCTGGCGACGTTCACGATGCGCCCCCATCCCGCCGCGAGCATGTCGGGCAGCGCCTCGCGCGTGCACAGAAACGTGCCCGTCAGGTTGATGCCGAGGATCCGGTCCCACATCGCGCGATCCGTGCGCGTCACCGGCGCGGACTCCGCGACGCCCGCGTTGTTCACGAGGATCGCGATCGGGCCGTTGGCTTCGCGGCACTTTTGGAACGCGTCGCGCACCTGCAGTTCGTCGGTCACGTCGGCCCGCGCCCCCGCGGAACGGCTGACGATGCTGACCCGCGCACCGTGACGCTCGAGCAGCTTTGCCGTAGCGCGGCCGATGCCGCGGCCCCCGCCGGTCACGAGTGCGTGCTTCCCCGCGATGCTCACCGCGTCTGGGCCGCGCGCGCGATGAGACGCTCGAGCTGCTCCTTGCCAGGAAGATACTGCACGGGCCACGCGGCGTCTCGATATCCCAGCTGCGCGGCCGCGTGCAGCGTCCAGAACGGATCCGCCAAGTGCGGCCGGCCGAGTGCGACGAGGTCCGCGCGACCGCCCGCGAGGATCGCGTTGACCTGATCCACGTCCGTGATGTTGCCGACCGCCATCGTCGCGATCCCAACCTCGTTGCGAATCTTGTCTGCATACGGCGTCTGGAACATGCGGCCGTAGACGGGCTTGGCGTCGGGCGACGTCTGCCCAGTCGACACGTCGATCAGGTCGGCGCCCGCCGCCTTGAAGGCGCGCGCGATCTCCACCGCGTCGTCGCCCGAGACGCCGCCGTTCACCCAATCCGTCGCCGAGATGCGGACCGACATCGGACGCTCCTTCGGCCAGACGGCGCGCATCGCGCGAAACACCTCGAGCGGATAGCGCAAGCGGTTCTCGAGCGAGCCGCCGTACTCGTCGGTTCGCCGGTTGCGCAGCGGCGTGATGAACGACGAGAGCAGATAGCCGTGCGCGCAGTGCAGCTCGAGCATGTCGAAGCCGGCGGCGAGGCCCATCTCGGCCGCGCGCACGAAGGCCGCCCGAATCTCCTCCATCTGCGCGCGCGACATTTCGAGCGGCACCTGATTGGCCGGCGCGTACGGGATCGCCGACGGACCGACCACCGCCCAGTTATCGCGTTCCAGCGGTTCGTCCATGCCCTCCCACATGAGTTTCGTCGAGCCTTTGGGTCCTGAGTGGCCTAGCTGCAGACAGATCTTGGCGCGCGACGACGCGTGCACGAAGTCGACGATCCTTTTCCACGCCTCGCCGTGTTCCGGTACGTACATGCCCGTGCAGCCGGGCGAGATCCGCCCCTCGCGCGTCACGCACGTCATCTCCGTGAAGATCAGCCCCGCGCCGCCCAAGGCCCTCGTACCGAGGTGCACCAGGTGGAAGTCGTTCGGCATTCCGTCTACTGCGCTGTACATGTCCATCGGCGATACGACGATGCGATTCTGCAGCTCGAGCTCGCGTAGGCGAAGCGGCGAGAACATCGGCGGCACCGCCCTCCCCGCAAACCAGTGCTCGATCGAGTCGACGTACGTCGTGTCGCGCAGGCGGAGGTTCTCGTGCCCGATGCGCTGGCTGCGCGTCAGCAGACTGTACGCGAACTGCTCCGGCGGCAACGTCGCATAGCGCGCGACGTTCTCGAACCACTCCGTCGAGTTGCGCGCCGCGTTCTGCAGCTTCAGCACCTCGACGCGCCGGGCGTCTTCGTACTGTTGGAGGGCAGTGGCTAGGTCGCCCTTCCCTGCAGGCCGGCTCAGGGTGACAAGGGAGTCGACGAGGCCGATCGCGTCCTCCATTGCGAGCTTCGTTCCGGAGCCGACGGAGAAGTGCGCCGTGTGCGCGGCGTCGCCCATCAAGACCGTGCTGCCGTTGACCCAGTGCGCGTTGCCGACCTTCGTGAAGTTCAGCCAGTCGCGTCCGCGCAGATGCGCGCCGTTGGCCATCAGCCGATGGCCGCGCAGATACGGCTCGAAGAGACGCTCGCAGAACGCGATCGTCTCGTCGGTGCCGGCCGAATCGAGCCCGTGCGCTGCATAAGTCTCCTCGCGGCACTCGACGATGAACGTGCTGAGCTCCTCGTCGAACCGATACGCGTGCGCGGTGAACCACCCGTGCTCCGTGGGCTCGAAGATGAATGTGAACGCGTCCAGCGGCAGGGTGGTGCCGAGCCAGACGAAGCGGCAGCGCCCGCTATCGAGTGAAGGCTGAAAAGCCTCGGCATACGCGGCTCGAACGCGGCTGTTGATCCCGTCCGCACCTACGAGCAAGTCGCAGTCGCGTCGCAGCGCCTGGACGTCGGTCACGTCGGCTTCAAACTCGACGCCGACGCCGAGTTCCGCCGCACGGCTCTGGAGGATGCGCAGCAAATGCTTGCGCGATATGCCGCAGAAGCCGTGGCCGCCCGACCGGATCGTGTGGCCGCGAAAGTGTACCGCGATGTCGTCCCAGTGCGCGAAGGCCTGCGTAATCTCGCGATGCGTCGGCTCGTCGGCCGCGCGAAGATTCTCGAGTGTCGCGTCTGAAAAGACGACGCCCCAGCCGAAGGTGTCGAGGGGCCGATTGCGCTCCAGAATGCGAATCGGCCACTCCGGAAAGCGCCGCTTCGCAGAATTCCAAAGTAGAGGCCGGCGGGACCGCCCCGATACATACGACGCGCATTAGTGGCCTACCACCAGCTTACACTTTGATGAGAGCCGCAGACGAATCCCGCTCCCCTGTGGTACCCTACGCTCGAACGTGATTCCACCAGCCGCATTGCGCGCAATCGTCATCGTTTTTTGCCTCGGCGCGAGCTTCGGCGCCATCGCGCGCGACGCGCGTCCGGCTGCGGCGTCGGCGCCGACGACCATCGGGAGCGGTTTCAACTCCACGCGCACGACGATTCCGGTAACGATCGAAGGTCAGCGCGCTTCGTGCGTCCTCGACACCGGCAGCTCGGCCATATTGGTCTCGCCGATGCTCGCGCAGTCCGCACACCTCCAAGGCCGCGCCGGTACGTTCGAGGTCGCTCCGGACGGCCGCACCTACGTCGATCGCCAGACCGAGATCGCGAGCTTCGACGTCGCCGGCCATGCGCTGCGAGACGTTCCCGCGTTGATCTCGTCAAATCTCACCGGTTACAGCGCGCTCTGTGGTTACGACTTCTTCACGCATTTCCCGACGCTCATCGATCGCGCGCACCGAACCGTGACGCTCTATCCCAGCCAGTCGACGCTCGCGAGGCTGCGCTGCCTGACGGTCAACCTCAGCCCGCACGTGCCGCTCGCGACGGTGGAGATCAACGGCACGTGGCTGAGTCACGTCGTGCTCGATTCCGGCATGGCGGGCGGCGGAGCTCTCTGGGACGGCGTCCGCACGGAGCTGCATCAGCCGCTCGTGGGCAATGCCGACTATCGCGGCTCTCCCTCGGCGAGGCGCGACGGGTTTACATGCGGCGCCGTCGCGTCGGTGCGATATGCGCCTGGGGCGCCGACCGGCACGATGCCGATCTGCACCGAGTCGCAGCGGCCCGATGGCTACAACGGCATCATCGAGACGAATCTCGCGAGCGTCGCGGCCATCGCCGTCGACTACCCGCACCACAAGATCTGCTTCGACGTGGCCCGCTACTCGGTCACAGCGGCGGGACCACCGCCGGCCTCCGACCGCGGCGCGTGGTCGCGCTTCAACTACCTGCGCCCGCCGTAACCTAGCGCTTGCGCGCGATGAGCAGGCCGTCGCAGACCGGCAGCAGCACGGCTTCGACGCGCTCGTCGCGACCCGCCAGCCGACTCACCTCGCGCAGCGCCTGAGTGTCGGGATCGTCGTCCGCCGGATCGACGACGGCGCCGCCCCACAGGACGTTGTCGACGAGTACGAGCCCGTTCGGGCGAACCAGCTCCAGGCACGCTTCGTAGTATGCATTCACGTTTGCCTTGTCGGCATCGATGAACGCCATGTCGAACGGCGCGCCGTTTTTCACGCGCACGGCTTTCAGCGTTTCCAGCGCGGGCCCGATGCGCAGATCGATCTTGTCGGTGACGCCGGCCGCTTCCCAGTAGCGCCGCGCGACCGCCGTATACTCCTCGCTCACGTCGCTGGCTAAGATGTGACCGTCTCGCGGCAACGCGAGTGCCATCGCCAGCGAGCTGTAGCCGGTGAAGACGCCGATCTCGAGGTAGCGCCGCGCGCCGATCACGTGTGCCAGCAGCGCCATGAGCTGCCCTTGCTCCGGGCCGATCTGCATCCGCGCGTTCGGCATGCGCGCCGTCTCCTCGCGCAGCTCGCGCAGGAGCGGATGCTCGCGCACAGTGGACCCGATGATGTATTCTTGGATGCCTTGGTCGACGAAAGTGCTCTTTGCGGTCATGGCCTCGCACGATACACCGCTGAGAGAAGCTCCCCTTCCCCCGCGAAGGGGAGCTCAATCTCGGTCGAAGTTACCCGGTCTTATGCGTGGGCACGCACAACAGGGTGGGCGTGCCCACCTCCACCTGGTCTTGCTTGAGGAACTGATTGGCGTAGGGACGCGATGCGTTGATCGTCGGGCCCTGGATCGCATAACAGGTAAGATGGTTCGCCGGCGGGGGCGGTTTGAAATGCGGGCCGGACACCACCTTCTTGGTAACAGGCGTACAGAAGAGCTGGGGTACGCCGATCTTCGTCTCATACGATTGGAACTGGTCGGTAAGCTCAACCGCGGCGCCGGGCGATCGCCCGAACTTTGCCGTGTAGCACTCGAAGTGCGAGAACGTCGTCGCCATCGGCTGGATTAGAGAGGCGTCAGCGGTGGACGGAGCCGTTAGCCGCCCCAACCCGAATGCCGACGCTAGCAGCGCGACGCCAAGCGCCAAACCTATAAGTCGCATGTCGAACTCCTTGCACGCCCAGAAGAGGAAAGGGCTGAGCCTTCCCTAGCGTGCAGGCCAAGCATACATCCGCCGGCCTTAAAATCCAAGGGGGCGCCGGTCTGCGCCCCGAGAGCCCCTAAGCGCGGAGGCTCTGGCTGTAGATCTCGTCCAGGTCTTCGACGGTGTTGAGCGTCACCGCGTCTCTTACGGACGCGTCGCCGATATTCGAGCTCTCCCGCATGCTCTTGGCGAGCTCGTCGCCGTGGTTGTAAGCGCGAATCGCGGCGTTGTGGCGCTCGATCGTCGCCTTATCGGTCTTCCCGTTGGCGACGATCCATTCTTCAAATTCCATGTACGGGGTTTGCGTTGGCGCACGAAGTCGATCGTCTTTTTGCGATCGAGACCCGAATGCGCTCAGCGTCATCGCATCGAAACCGGCGCCGCACTCGTCGTAGCCGTCGGGCAGCGCTCCGATCGACGCGAGGGAGAGCTTTAGCCAGAGCCGCGGCAGTGGATCGCCCCGAGCGGTCCGGCGGTTCCGGAACTGACCAAGGGCACGATGTTCGCTTTGAGTGGCCATAGGCATTAACCTCCGGAGTTAAGCGTGCGCCGCCGCTCGCGGCCGTGGCGCGACTTGAACGTGAGTTCCGATACGCCCGATTTGTCGAGCTCTCCGAGCCCAAGCGCCTTCATGCGTTCGTACTGTTCGAACGTCGCTCGCGCGAGCGGAAGGCTGAGGTCGACGTTCGCCGCCAGCGCGAGCGCGATGCCGGTATCCTTCGCCGCGTGCGCCGCCGAGAAGTACACGTCGTGCTCGCGGTTCTGCATGTCGGCGCCGTCGGTCTCGAGCACGCGCGAGTTTGCGCCCGTCTGCGAAAACACTTCGCGCAGCATGTCGAGGTCGAGTCCGAGCGCGTCGCCGAGCCCCAGACCCTCGGCGAGCCCCGCCGTATTGATGTTCATCACCATGTTGACCAACGCTTTGACTTGCGCCGCCCGTCCCGCCTCGCCGATATATTTCAGCGAGCGCTCATCTTCTCGAGCATCGGCTTCACTCGTTCGAAGACTTCGCGCCGCCCGCCGATCATCAGATAGAGCGTTCCGTTGCGAGCCTGCGTGATCGAGCTCGCCATGCACGCCTCGAGCGAGTCGGCGCCGTGCGCTTCGCGCGAAACGCTCGACGTCGACGTGCACCTTCGGCGTGACGGTGGCGCAGTTGACGAAGACCTTGCCGCGCGCATCGGTCAGCAGCGAGTCGCCTTGCGGTCGCGAAGATGCGTACATCGCGGCATCGTCGGTTACGACGGTGATGACGACGTCGGAGAGCTCGCGTGACGCGCGCGAGCGACGCCGCGACCTCGCCGCCCGTCTGCTCCGCCGTCGCCGCCGCGGATTCGCGCCGAACGTCGTAAAGGGCCGCGATCGGATACCCAACGTCATGCAGACGTTTGGCGATGTTGGCGCCCATTCGACCGGTGCCGACGACGCCGACTCTCTCAAGGCCGCTCATATCGAATTGCCCGCATTACCACAAGGCTTGGCGAATTCTTGCCGGCCGGAGAGCGGCGAACAGGCAGGCGTGCCTGAGGATGCTGCCAAAGTGTTCGCAGGCCGGCGCTCCCGCCGGCATCCCGGAGGAGAAAACAACCGCTATGAAACGCATTTTATTTGTCGTTGCCGTCGCTTTGGCGGCCGTGATTCCTTCCTACGCGATGGCCCAGGTCGAGAGCACGCCCATCCCAGCGCCGGCCAAACCGAACTTCTCGTCGATGCAGTTCCTCATCGGCACGTGGACGTGCAGCACGAAGAGCGCCCGGCGCCCGGGTGCATACGTTACGACCTCGACGTACACGATGGACCCCACCGGCTATTGGATCGAGGAGACGTCCACTACGAATAGCGCCTCATGGATCACCAAGAAGCTGACCGTCTGGGATAAGATCACCTACGATAAGGACGCGAAGCGCTGGGTCGACGTGCTCTATGGCGACGACGGCATATACGGGCTCTCGTTCTCGAACGGGTGGGCTGGAAACAAGATGTCGTGGCACGACGTTTCGTTCGCCCCTGGTCCGGACATCGCGAGTCAGACCGACATCGTCAACACCAAAGTGAGCAACACCAAGATGACCTCGGCATCGTCCTTCACCGAGACGAAGACGGGACGCAAGGTCGCCGTGACGGGTGTCTGTACGAAGCACTGACACCACCAGATGACACAATAATGAAAGAGGCCTCGCGGATGCGGGGCCTCTTCTCTTTGCTCCTATTCGAGTTAGAACTCTTCTTCGGAGTTGGTCTCGGTAAACGGCGCCTCTTCCTCGTCGCCGTCGTACGCCGGTTTTTCGTCCTCGTAAGAGGTCTCTTCGTCTTCCTCCTCGAGCTCGTAACCCTGCGCTCCCTCGACCTCTTCGTCGGCCGCCTCTTTCTTCCTCGAAGATCTCTTCCGCTTCGACCTCGGCCGGACGCGGCGTTACCGGCGGAGTCGGAATCGCGGTCGTCGCGTCGAGCGGCTTGCTGTCGTCGATTTCCTCTTCCTCTTCCTCTGGCTCTGGCGCTGCCTCAGCGTCTTCGGGGCCGGCCTCAGCTGCGGCTTCGCGCGTCGCGACAGACGTCTGCGAGACCGCCGTTTGCTCGTCGCCCATCAGCAGGCCGTACTCACGCCGCTCCGATTCGCCCATCTCGTCCTCGGGCGTCCGGATCTCGACCTCTTCGCGGTTCTCGGTGAGCACCTTGACGTCGAGCGCAAGCGATTGCAGCTCTTTGATGAGCACCTTGAACGATTCCGGAACCCCAGGCTCCATGACGTTCTCGCCCTTGACGATTGCCTCGTACGTCTTCACGCGTCCCACGACGTCGTCGGACTTCACCGTCAGCAGCTCTTGCAGCGTGTAGGCGGCCCCGTACGCTTCGAGCGCCCAGACCTCCATTTCGCCGAAGCGCTGCCCGCCGAACTGCGCCTTTCCGCCCAGCGGCTGCTGCGTGATCATCGAGTACGGGCCGGTCGAGCGCGCGTGGATCTTGTCGTCGACGAGATGCGCCAGCTTGAGCATATAGATCAGGCCGACCGTGATCGGACGCGAGAAGCGTTCGCCGGTGCGGCCGTCGCGCAGCCACGTCTTACCGTCGGCCGGAAGGCCGGCGTCCTGCAGCCACTCGGCGATATCCTCGGCATGCGCACCGTCGAAGACCGGCGTCGCAACGCTCATGCCGAGCATGCGCGCCGCCCAGCCCAAGGTGCGTCTCCATGATCTGTCCCAGATTCATGCGCGACGGCACACCCAGCGGATTGAGCACGATGTCGACCGGCGAGCCGTCCTCCATGTACGGCATGTCCTCTTCGGGCAGCACCTTGGCGATCACGCCCTTGTTGCCGTGGCGTCCGGCCATCTTGTCGCCTTGCAGAATCTTGCGCTTCTGCGCGACGTAGACCCGCACGAGATGATTGACGCCGGGCGAGAGCTCGTCGCCGTTCTCGCGCGAGAACACCTTGACGTCGATGATCTTGCCCTTCTCGCCGTGCGGAACTTTGAGGCTCGTGTCGCGCACTTCGCGCGACTTCTCACCGAAGATCGCGCGGAGCAGACGCTCCTCGGCCGTCAGCTCGGTCTCGCCCTTAGGCGTCACCTTACCGACCAGGATGTCTTCCGGGCGAACCTCGGCGCCGACGCGGATGATGCCGCGCTCGTCGAGGTCTTTGAGCGCGTCCTCGCCGACGTTGGGGATGTCGCGCGTGATTTCTTCCGGCCCGAGCTTCGTGTCGCGGGCCTCGCACTCGTACTCCTCGATGTGGATCGAGGTGAAGCGGTCCTCCTTGACCATGCGCTCGCTGATCAGGATCGCGTCTTCGTAGTTGTAGCCTTCCCACGGCATGAACGCGACGAGCACGTTTTGTCCGAGCGCGAGCTCGCCCTGATCCGACGACGGCCCGTCGACGACGACCTGACCGGCGACGACCTCGTCGCCGACGTTGACGATCGGGCGCTGATTGATGCACGTGCCGGCGTTGCTGCGCACGAACTTCAGCAGCTCGTACGTGCGCTCGATGCCGTCGCCGTTGCGCACCGCGACGCCCTTGGCGTCGACCGACGTCACCGTGCCGGCCTCCTCGGCCACGACCAGACTGCCCGAGTCCTTGGCGGCACGGTACTCCATGCCGGTTCCGACGATCGGCGCGTCCGGCCGGAGCAGCGGCACCGCCTGACGCTGCATATTGGCGCCCATGAACGCGCGGTTCGCGTCGTCGTGCTCGAGGAACGGAATCAGCGCGGTGGCTACGGAGACGATCTGCTTCGGCGAAACGTCCATCAGCTGCACGCGAGCCGCCGGCTCTTCGATGTACTCCTCGGCGTAGCGGCACACCACCGAGTCGGCCGTGATCTTGCCGCTCGGCGCGTCGACCGGCGTGTTGGCCTGCGCGATGATGTACTCGTCTTCGCGGTCCGCCGTGAGGTAGACGATCTCGTCGGTCACGATGCCGTCGCGCACGACGCGGTACGGCGTCTCGATGAAGCCGAACTTGTTGACGCGTCGCGTACGTCGCGAGCGAGCCGATCAGGCCGATGTTCGGGCCTTCCGGCGTCTCGATCGGACAGATGCGGCCGTAGTGCGAGTGGTGCACGTCGCGGACTTCGAAGCCGGCGCGCTCGCGCGAGAGACCGCCCGGCCCGAGCGCCGAGAGGCGCCGCTTATGCGTCAGCTCGGCCAGCGAGTTGGTCTGGTCCATGAACTGCGACAGCTGCGAGGAGCCGAAGAACTCCTTGATCGCCGCGACCACGGGGCGAATGTTGATCAGCGCCTGCGGCGTGACCGTCTCGATGTCTTGTACGGTCATGCGCTCGCGCACGACACGTTCTAGACGCAGCAGGCCGACGCGGAACTGGTTTTGCAGCAGCTCGCCGACCGACCGAACGCGGCGGTTGCCGAGATGATCGATGTCGTCCTTGGGAACGACGCCGGTCGCGACCTTGATGAGGCGGCGAATCACCGCGACCATGTCGGCGCGCGACAGGCACTTCGCCGTGATCAGCGGCATCTCGAGTCCGGCATCGACGTATTCGTCGATGACGACGTACGGCTGATCGACGCGCGCGTCGGGGTCACGATTCGCGATGCGATAGTGGAACTTGCCGTTGAGCTTGTAGCGGCCGACGCCCGCGAGATCGTAGCGCTTCTCGTCGAAGAAGAGCGCCTCGAGCAGCTTCTCGGCGTTTTCTGCGTTCTCGGGCTCGCCCGGACGGAGCTTCTTATAAATCTCTTTGAGGGCGTCCTCGCGCGTCTTGACGTCTTTGTCTTTTTCGATCGAGTTACGGATCAGCGGGCTGTCGTCGAACAGCTTCAGGATCGCCTCATCGGTCTCCCAATTGTAGCCCAGCTCCGGACGCGACAGCGCGCGGATGAACGTCGAGACGTAGATCTTGCGATTCTTATCGATGCGCACGCCGATCGTGCCCTCGGTCTCATCGTTCTTCGTTCCGTTGTCGGTCTCGAACTCGATCCAGGCGCCGCGGTTCGGGATGATCGTGGCGTTGAACGTCGGGCGCGCGTTCGTGTCGACGTCTTGGCTGTAGTAGACGCCGGGCGAGCGCACGAGCTGGCTCACGATCACGCGCTCGGCGCCGTTGATCATGAACGTGCCCTTGTCGGTCATGAGCGGGAAGTCGCCCATGAAGATCTCTTGGTCCGGGAATGCCTTTGATCTCGCCCGACTCCGCCGTGATCAGGCGAACGCGCACCCGAAGCGGCGCGCTGTAGGTCATGTCCCGCTCGCGGCACTCCTCGATCGAGTACTTGGGCTCGCCAAGCGAGTGCTCGCCGAACTCGAGTATTAGGTTGCCGGTGAAGTCCTTGATCGGCGAGATCGAAGCGAAGGCCTCCGCCAACCCCTCGGTCTTGAACCAGTCGAAGCTGGCCTTCTGCAGCTCGATGAGGTTCGGGACCTCGAGGACGTGCGGGATTTTTCCGAAGGAATGGCGCTCCCGCTTGGGTCCAGGCTCCGGGCGCTGCTCCACCGTGAACGCGCCGGTCGGCATCGGGAAGGTCGAGGGCATGATCGTCGAGGCGCCGTTGCCATCGACGCCGACTTTCGCCGAAGCGGCGGCCCGCCTCGATCTACCTTTGGTAGCCCTCGCCGAACTGGAAGCTGACGAACTCGGGACAGGTTCCGGTGAACTCTTTGGTGCGGACTTCGGAGCTGTCGTCTTCGCCATTACTCTCTTTCTTTGCACTCGAATCTCTTAGTAAAATGCCGTGAAGGGCGCGGGCATTTCCGGGCACACCAAAAAGACGAAACACGGGCTCCGTAAAGTGGAGGTGTCTCGCCCTGCTCTCTTTGGCGGCTTTCATGCGCCCCGGGGCATAGGCCAAGAGTTTAACATCCGTCGCCAACAGCGTCAAGAAACCTGCTTGGCAGGTCGTGGGCCAGTATTAAATCACCGACTTTAGTTGGGGCGGACATTAAGGCGGCAGCCAAGCCGCCGTCCCCCTAGGGAAAGCGTACTGGAGCGGGTGACGGCGGCGGTCAGGGTTTGAAACCGTTGCCGTAAAACGCGGCGACGGGTCCGCGGAGGGTGCCCGCCCCGACTCTCGCAAGGACGGCGCCTCTTCGCATGTCCATCTCGATCGCGAAGGACTCCTTCGAAGACAAGACCGGCAGCCACACCGCGTCGCCGTAGTTATGCAGCGCGCAGAACGAGGCCCAACCCGGCGCATAGCCGGGCGGCAAGTCGAGCTTGCGGACTTGCCGGAAGTGCGACGTGTCGAGCTTCCGGACGGTGAAAGGGCTCCCGAACCAGGTGACCTCCACATCGCTTCCCGTCGACGTAAGACCGCAATCCGCCGCGCCGGTTATCTCATATCTTAGTTTACAGCTGTCGATCGAGCCGACGGTACATGCGAACAGGTTATACGTTCTGAAGGGCGTCTGCACCGACGCGTAAATGATTCCGTGCCGCACCGAGATCCCGAGCATGCGCGGCCACGCGAACCGCAGCGGATAGATGCCCGCGAGGCGGGTCGAACCGTAGTGGTACTCGTAAATGGAAGCGCCCGATTGAGTCGCGTGCCCGACGTAGAGATTGTCGTCTGCGTCGATCGCGAGGTTGAAGCCTATGCCTCCCGGCCGATAGATGGCGATCACCCTCGAGAGGTCGTGCGAGAGCTCTTTGACCTCGTCCGTTCCGTTATGCGCGCCGTATATCACGTAGACGTGGCCCCGTCTGTCGGTGACCACGTCGAACACGGCCACGTTAGCGTGGTACTCGGCAATCTTTGTGCCACGCGCGTTGAACGCGATGACGGCTTCGGTCGCGCGGTCGGCGACGTAAAGATTGGTCGTCAGGAATACGGCCGCTAAGCCCAGTGCAAAATTCACGGCCGCGCGAGCTCCCCGGCTAGCCGCGTAAGCTGATGGAGGCCGCTGGTGTTATCTGCCCGATCCGCGCGGCGAGCGCATCGCTGGTCATCCCGAAGAGCGCGCGCTGCTTGTCCTGCGAGTCGTGCTGCACGAGCACGTTCGACACGCCAATGCGTTCCACGCTCAGGTCGAGCCCGCGATCCGAGACGAACTCCGCGACCGCGGAGCCGAAGCCACCGGCCAGCGAGTGCTCCTCCAGCGTGACGACGCGGCCGTGGTCGCGAGCGAGTTCGAGCAGCAACGCCTCATCCAGCGGTTTCGCGAATCGCGCATTGACTATCGTTATACCCTCTACGTTCGCGTCTAATGCCATGTCGAGCGTGGTCCCGTAGGCGAGGATCGCCAGGTCGCGGCCGCGCTGCAGCACCTCGGCCTTGCCGTGCACGATCGGTGCCGGCGCGCGGTCGTGCCGGCCACTTGTCGAGCCGCGCGGATAGCGGATAGCCGCCGGCGAGTTGAGCGAGAGCGCGTGTTCGAGCATCGGCAATAGCTCGGCTTCCGTGCTGCGGCGCCATCAGCGTCATGTTCGGCAACGTTCGCAGGTACGCGATGTCGTACAGTCCCATGTGCGTCGGGCCGTCGTCGCCGACGAAGCCCGCCCGGTCCATGCAGAACACGACGGGCAGATTCTGTACGACGACGTCGTGGACGATCTGGTCGTAGGCGCGCTGAAGAAACGTCGAGTAGATCGCGCAGACGGGCTTTAGCCCGTTGGTCGCGAGACCGGCCGCGAAGCAAACGGCGTGCGCCTCGGCGATGCCGACGTCGAAGTAGCGCTCCGGAAAGCGTTTGCCGAACTTCGCGAGTCCCGTGCCGTCCGGCATCGCGGCCGTGATTCCGACGACGCGCGGATCCTTCTCGGCTACCGCGATCATCGCATCGCCGAAGGCGTCCTGGAACTTCGGGCGAGCGCCGGAGCTGCTCTTCCTCGCGCCGTTGCTCGGCTCGAACGCGTTCGCGCCGATGCCGTGGAAGGTGCGCGAATCGCGCTCGGCGGGTTCGTATCCTTTACCTTTGACCGTTCGCACGTGCAACAGCACGGGCCGGTCGATGTCGATGGCGGTTTGGAGCGCGTCGAGCACGACGTCGTAGTTGTGGCCGTCGATCGGCCCGATGTACCGAAAGCCGAGCTCCTCGAAGATGACGGCCGTCTTCTCGGAGGGACCGATGAAGTGCATCGCGCCGATCTCCGCCCCCTCGATCGCCCGCTTCGCGGCGCCGCCGAGCGGGATGCGCTTGAGCATGTCCTTACCGGTGCGCCGGACGAAGTTGGCGAACGGCTTGCTGCGCAGCACGGAGAGATACGACGCGATCGAACCCACGTTGGGCGCGATCGACATCTCGTTGTCGTTGAGGATCACCATGAACTCGGCTGCGCCGGCCGCCGGCGTTGTTGAGCGCCTCGTACGCGAGGCCGCCCGTCAGCGCACCGTCGCCGATGACCGCGACGACGCGCTCGTCGCCGCCGACCAGGTCGCGCGCCGTCGCCATGCCGAGCGCGGCGGCGACTCACGTGACTGGCGTGCCCCGCTCCGAACGGATCGTACGCCGATTCACTGCGCATCGCGAAGCCGGAGAGCCCGCCGCCCTTACGAAGCGTCCCGAAGCGCTCGCGCCGACCGGTGAGGATCTTGTGCACGTAGGTCTGGTGGCTGACGTCCCACACGAGCTTGTCGTTCGGGAGATCCAACACGCGATGCAGCGCGAGCGTCAGCTCGACGACGCCCAGGTTGGGCGCGAGATGCCCGCCGTTGGCCGCGCACGTGCGAACGAGCAGGTCTCGAATCTCGCTCGCTAAGACGTCGATTTCGTCGCGCCGAAGGCGCTTGACATCTGCGGGAGAGTCGATGCGCTCGATCACCATTGGCGCGCTATACGCGGCTGCGGTCCGATGACCTGCGTCACGACGCGCGCGGCGAGCCGAGCCGCCCGCGGCGCCGTGCGCGCGAGCCACAGGGCCTGCGGCCAGTTCGATGGTTTAAACATCGCTCGCATTGGGTCTTGCCCAATCTGTGGACAACTCGTGCTGCGGCGTGTCGAGCACGACGCGAACCGCCGCGACGCGCGATGCCCGGATCAGCCCCGTCTCCATGTCTACGGCCGCATAGCCGCGGGCCGCCCAGTCGCGACGCGCGGCGCCGTTCACGATCGTGGCGGCGGTAAGCAGCGCGTCGAATATCGGCTCGATACCGAGGCGGCGCGCGCTCGCGCCGAGCGCGTCGACGAGCTCGGGGTCGCACTCGAGCTCGCCGCCGTCGGGGCGGCGTACTCGGCGCGGGATCAGCACCGTTCCGGTGGGCAGATCTTCGCGCAGGCCGCCCGCGACGCCGCAGACGATGACCGTTCCGCGCATTGGCTCGCGCAGCTTGGCGAGCGCGATGCCGCCTTCGACGACGGCGGCGTTCGGTCGCTCGCGGCGTATGGCATTGGCCTCGAGGGCCGTGGC
This sequence comes from Vulcanimicrobiota bacterium, assembly GCA_963756165.1. Lineage (GTDB taxonomy): Bacteria > Vulcanimicrobiota > Vulcanimicrobiia > Vulcanimicrobiales > Vulcanimicrobiaceae > Cybelea. The sequence continues at coordinate 123,902 of CAVWMO010000012.1, forward strand.
TCCAACGATCGTGATGGCTTCCGAGGCGACCGTAGGGTTTCTCTCGTTCACGGTGTACGGACTTGCCATGAGTACCGCAAGCCAACCTTTCGTTTCCGATATCAAAGAGCTACGCCGCCGCGCCCAGGAGCAGATGCAGCGCGGCGCGGTCACGGAGAACTATCAGGGCGACGTCGCGCAGACGATCGAGCTGCTTCAGACCGCCCTCGCGACCGAGGTGGTCTGCGTCTTACGCTACACCGTGCATAATATCTCGGCCGTCGGCATCGACAGCGAGAGCGTGAAGGAAGAGTTCGCCGAGCACGCGCGCGACGAGTACGAGCACATGCAGAAGATCGCGAATCGCATCAACCAGCTGGGCGGCACGCCGAACCTCAACCCCGCGGGTTTGCATACGCGTTCGGCCACCGAGTACGGTAACGCCAAGAAGCTGATCGACATGATCAAGGAAAACCTCGTCGCGGAGCGCATCGCGGTCGAGCACTACCGCGATCTGATCCGCTTCTTCGGCGACAAGGACCCGACGACCCGGATCATGCTCGAGAGCATCCTGGCCCAAGAGGAAGATCACGCCAACGACATGCACGACCTGCTCGTCGCGCACGAAGGGAAGCCGTTTCTTAGAGAACTGACGCCGTAGAGCGCCGTCGAAGACGACACGAGGATTGCGGGCGGTAATGCCTACTTGTAGGTGTTGCCGCTCGCTGTCGTATAAGTCGCGCCTTGGGTGATCGACGTGACCTTGAACTTATAGGTTCCGGACAGGCTCGCGACGGTGTCGCCGATGCAGTAATTGGTCGGCTGGCAGGCCTGGACCTCACCGGTCGCTACGAAGTAAATGACGAACGAGTCGCCGACAGCGGTGGTGATGGTTCCGGTGGCGGTCGTTCCCGGCTTCTTCGTGTTTTCGTAGAGATAATATTCGAAGGTACCGTTGACACAGTAACCCGAGATATTGAATTGACTGCCGCTGGGCGGCGTCACGCTGGGGCTGTACAGGTCCAGCTCGCCGAACGAATTCTTGGCGCTGTCGCAGGCGATATTCGCTTGCGGATTTTGGAGGGCGAGCTTTACGCCGAGCGTTACCAGGGTGCCCTTCTTAAGCGAGCCGGATGAGATGTAGAATGTGTCGTCCCAGTCACTCGCCACTACTTGGGCCGCGGCGCCGACGTCCTTGAGGTACTTGGCGGTTTCGCTGGTTTCCCCGGCCATCAGGTAGCTGCCGGTGCCGAGCTTGGACGTCGCGGAAAAGTTCACTTTGACCTCACCGTCGGGCTCACTGCCCTTCTTGCCGATCTTCAGGTCGATCGTGTCGGAGGCGCTGTCCGCGAACTTCCGCTTTCCGGGAACCTCGCTGTAGCATCCGCTTGCGTCGCCGGCGACTCCGTTGCACCACTGATGCTCGAAGCCATCTCCGCCCGCGATGCCCACCGAATCGCCGAGCCCGACGCCGAATGCTTTGACCGCCGGCAAGGCGGCGGTCGAGATGGGGACTGCGGGGGCCGGAGCAACGGAACCCACGCCCCCGCATCCAGTGCAGAGCGTCGCCGTCGCGAGCAGCGATGCCGGCGCCCTTCCCCCTAGCCAGGCTTGCAATGTCATCCCTCTCGTACGATAGCCCGGTTCGGCGCGCATTCGTATGTCGGAATCCCGCATTTGCGCGGAGAACGAATACCGGACCGGATGGCGACCCACACACAGCTCTGCCCGCCTCTCGTGGGCCGGCGTGATGAGCTCGCGGCGCTCATAGAACGCCGCGGCCTGGCCGCGCGCGGACGCGGGTCGCTCGTGTTGATCGAGGGCGAGGCCGGCGTGGGCAAGAGCCGGCTCGTCGACGCGTTCTGCGAGACGCTCAGCAACGGGCGCGCGAGCCTGGGCTACGGCATCTGCCGCGAGTTCGGGAGCGCGCCATTCGGCGCCGTCGCCGAGGCACTGCGCGGAACGGACTCGTGCCGCCGCAACCCGCGGCGCCGACGCGCGCCGAGCAGCTCATCGGGCTGCGCGCCCATCTCGAAGCGGCCTGCGGCCGCCGCAACCGCGTGTTGATCTTCGAGGACATCCAGTGGGCCGACGAAGGGTCATTGGCCTTTCTCCACTATCTGCTCTCCTACATCGGGTCCATGCGGCTTCTCGCGATCGCGACGTATCGCAGCGACGAAGATGCTCGAGAACCACGTCGCGCCGTACCTCGCGCGCATCGCCGGCGATCGCGCCACGTGCGCATCATCCTCGACCCACTGACGCCAATGCAGGTGCGCGCGATGCTGCATCTCTCGCTCGGCGAACGCTCCCTGTCCACGGCGCGGACCGAGGAGATCGTCGGCCGCTCCGAGGGCAATCCGTTCTTCGCCGAAGAACTGCTCGACCAACGCACTGGAGTCGGACGGCGCCGGCGCCGCCAGCCTGCCGATGACGATCGGCGCGGCGGTAATGGAGCGGATCTCGAAGCTCGGCGAGGAGGCTGGCGGAAATCGCGACGCGCGCGGCGGTCGTCGGACAGCGCTTCGAGGCGGAGTTCTTGGCCGAGACCTTCGGCTATCCGGCCGGCCAAGTCCATCGCGCGCTGCGGCATCTGCGCGACGCGAAGCTGGTGGTCGAAATCGGGACGCGCCCGGTGAGCGATGCGTTTCGCCACGCACTCACTCGCGAGGCCATCTACGACAGCATGCTCGACGCCGAGCGCCGGCCGCTGCACGCGCGCACGCTGGAATCCTTCGAGGCACGCGGAGGCGCGAGAACCCAAGACCTCGGATACCACGCCTGGGCCGCGCTGGATGCCGAGAAATGCCGGCGCTATAACGAGCTCGCCGGCGACGAGGCAGATTCCGCGCACGCGTACTCCGATGCGGTGCGCTGCTACGAACGCGCGCTCGAAGGCGACTGCGACGCCGAGACGCGCGGGCGGCTGCTCGTGAAGTCCGCGATCAGCGCCTCGCGCGACGGCATGGCCGAGCGAGCCACGCAACTGTACGGCGCGGCCGCCGCCGCGCTGTCCGGACACGGGACGCCGCAAGAGATGGCCGAGATCTACTATGCGATGGGCTCGCAGGCCCGTCTCGCCGGCGACAACAGGCGCGCCTTGAGCATCATCGATCGCGCGGCGCAGGCGTTCCCGGCGCTCGAGGCGCGCGCGAAGGCGATGCTGCACGTGACGTCCGCATTCATGCGCCTGGATCGCGGCGAGATCGATCTCGCCAGGGAGCTGATAGCGCAGTCCTCCGCCGCGGCGGACATGCCGATTTACCACAACGCCGTCGCGTACGCGGCGCTCAACTGCGGCGAGGTAGACGCGGTGCGGTCGGCAGCCGACGCACTAGCCCGCCTATGCGTGCCGCTCGGCCCCGACCAGCTGCTGCGCGTGCGGTTCAATCTCGCGTTCAACTACTGCATCCTGGGTCTCGATCCGGAGGCGCTCGCCGAGTTCGACGCCCTCATCCCGGATCTCGAGCGCGCGCGGCTCTCGTCGCTGCAGGTGCTGTCGTACGCGAACGCAGCAATCGTCTACGCTCGCTCGGGACGCGTGCGCGTCGCGCGGGACCTGGTGGAGCGCGGGCTCGGCATACCGGAGCCGACGACCACCGGTCCGATCGCGCTCGCCGCCGCGGGACTCCTCGCCGGGCACGCGTTGGGAGATGCGGAGCTCGTGGAACGCTGCGCGTCGGAGCGCATCGTGGAGGCCGCGTTCGCGAGCCACATCAACTCCACGCTCGGACGAATCGCCGGGCCCTATGCGCGCTGGCTGCACTCGCAGGGCGAAGCATTATTAGCGCGCGACGTCCTGCGCCGTGCGATCCGCGCGCTGACGGTGCCGCTGGGAGCGACCGAGACGTTCTTGACCGCGGCGGAGCTCGGCGACAGCGACACGCAACGCGCGGCGTGGTCGTTTGCGCCGGAACTCGACGCGCAATCGCACCTCGATCTCTACGCAGCCACGGCCGCTCATCTGCGTGCGCTCGAGGCGCGCACCGACGGCGGCGAACCGGCGATGCGCGCACACGCGCTCGCGGCCGCAACCATCTACGACCGGCTCGGATGGGGGCCCCACGCGACGCGCTGCCTCGAGCTGGCCGGCGACGTCGACCGCCCCGCCGACCAACAGCCCGCGATGGACGCCGAAATCGAACGGCCTCGCGTCAATCCCCTCTCGCCGCGCGAGCGCGAGGTCGCGACGCTCGTCGCGAGCGGCGCCGCCAACAACGGCATCGCCAGGCGGCTCGCCGTGAGCCAGCGCACGATCGAAAAGCATCTAACCTCGATCTACGAGAAGCTCGGGATACGTAATCGCGCTGAGCTTGCGGCGTACGTCGCGAGTGACACGGCGCATCATCGCCGCTCGGCTGGCCGGGGAACCTCTACGTAGCCATTGTCGCGATACCACGCGACGGCGCGATCGATCGCGTCGCGCACCGGCCTTCGGCGCATAGCCGAGGTCGCGTCGCGCGTCGTCGGAATCGGCGTACATTCGTTCGCGCGACATGCGCACGCCCTCGAGGGGAACGCCGGGAACCGCGCGCGGATTCAGGCGGCAGCGCAGCTCGTCGGCATATCCGGCGGCGAGCGCGAGCGCGTAGGGCGCGCGGCGGCGCGGCATCGGCTTGCCGGTGGCCTCGGAAAGCATCTCCCAGATTCGGTCCATGCTGAGGTTCTCGCCGCCGATGACGTAGCGCGCGCCGACGCGGCCTGACGTCAACGCCGCGACGTGGGCGCGCGCGACGTCCTCGACCGCGACCACATTCATTCCGCCCGACTCCGGGGCTCTTGCGACGATGCGGCCGCGCAGGAAGTCGAGCACTAGCTTTCCGGTGGGCGTCGGCTTCCAGTCCCCGGGACCGATCGGCGCGGTGGGAAGCAGCGCGACGACCGCCGCGCGACTCGCGAATGCGGCGCGCTCCTGCTCGAGCTTCGAGCGGTGATACCCGCTGTGCGCGTGACCGAGCGTCGCGGAGCTGGACGTGAGCACGACTCGTTCCACGCCGGCGAGATGCGCCGCCAGCATCAGGCTCGCCGTTCCTTCGACGTTGACCGCGTGCAGCGCGCGGCGGTCGCGCGGCGCGAACGAGTATAATGCGGCACAATGCACGAGATAGCGACAGCCCTCGAGCGCCGGCGCGAAGCCGCCGACTTGCCGCAGGTCGCCCTCAACCCACTCGACGCCTTCGACTCCGCGCCTCGGCGTGCTCAGGATGACAGGCGACGCACCAGCGCGCGCACGGCGTAACCTGCCGCGAGTAACTCACGCAGAACATGCGCGCCGACGAATCCGCTCGCCCCGGTGAGGAAGACGCGGTCGCCGCGAGAACGTGTGGTCAGCATGAAGCTTTCACTCGTGGCAATTGCGGCAATTACCGCCGTTTTCTTTTCGGGATGCGGCATCGACGGCGGCGCTGTGGCTCCTCCAGCGCCGCCTCGAGCGCGGCCGCCCTTCCTCCGCGAGCCCTTCACTCGTGGCCTATCCGCCAGCCCTTCGACTCCGCTCAGCCCTTCGACTCCGCTCAGCCCTTCGACTCCGCTCAGGATGACAGCGACTCGGGCGCGGCGTATTGCCGCCAGACCGGCGGCTTGGTCGAACTGCGGCGCGCGGTCTACGGGTCGAACGGACCCTCGCTGCTCTTTCTGGCCGGCAAACGCACCTTTTGCCAGTACACGAAAAAGAGCGACGGCTCGCGCATCCACATCCTGGTCAACACACTCTACACGACGAAGCCCACGCTGGCGGCGCTCGCGTACATCCTCAAGCCTCCGATGGGTTCATGCAACGGTAATCCGGCGTCGTGCTACTGCTCGCTGCTGGGCGGATCCGATCAGTTCGGCGGCACGAACGGCGCGGGCGGCGGCTGGTACAAGAAGAATGCCATCGATCAGACGCTCGAAGCGTGCATCTTTCCGGACGAATCGTCGATCGACTCGTGGGGACTTGCCTATCACTCGCAGGGCATCATACGCGGCATCAACCTCAAGAAGGTGATGCGGTATAAATATCCCGGGTCATGACCCTAAGCGACGGCTATCACGCCATACCGCGAGGAAAGCTGGCCGACGTTCAGACGTTTCTCGAGATGCGCGCGCGGGCGGTGCCGCGGTCGAGCCCCGAGGGACCCTGGCGGCTAGAACGACTCGAGCTGCCGGAGCTCGCGCGCTACCGCGACGCAGTACATCGCGTCGGGGATGACTATCTGTGGTGCATCCGGCTGGCGATGCCGGACGCGGAGCTGGAGCGCTTCCTGCGCGATCCGCGGGTGGAGGCATATCTCGTCGTGACGGAAGGCCGCGACGAGGGCGTGCTGGAGCTCGATTTCCGAACCGACCGCGAGTGCGAGCTGAGCCTCTTCGGCGTTGCGGGTTCCCTAATCCGCACTGGTGCCGGCCGATGGCTGATGAACCGTGCGATCGAGATCGCGTGGTCGCACCCGATCGAGCGCTTCTGGCTGCATACCTGCACGCTCGACCATCCTAACGCGCTGGCGTTTTACCGGCGCTCCGGGTTCGAGGTCTTCAAGCGCGCGGTCGAGATCTACGACGATCCGCGCGTCCTCGGCATCACTCCCAAGGACGCCGCTCCGCACGTGCCGATTCTGTAGCGGCTAATGCTTTTCAGCGGCGATAATACGCGTCTCGAGCTTATCGAAGCGCAAGTCCATGACATCGAACCGCTGATCCATCGCCTCGAAACGCCCGTCGATCGCGTCGAAGCGCAGGTCGATCGCGTCGAAGCGCGCGGGTACGCTCAGTTCAAAGCGGTTGAAGCGGGTTTCCAGACTTTCAATCCGACCCTCTAGGGCGCCAAAGCGGCGATCCACGGCGTCGAATCCATGGTCTATTGTCGCTTCGATTCGATTGAAGCCCTGTTCGGTCGCGTCACGCAAAGAAACGACCGCCGCGAAGATTTCATTGCCGTTGTTCATGCGCGCCATCATACGATACGCTTATGGCCGGAATATTACTGCCGAGAGGGGCCGTTGCGGACAGGGCGGCGATGCCGTGCCAAGAACGCATCCGGCATGAAGCGCTTTCTTGTAACTCGGGTGACCGTCGTGTCCATTGCGCTGCTCGCGGCGAACCTCGCCGTGGTGCCCGGCTCCACGCGGTTCATTTATCAGGACGCGATCGCCACTCCCAATGGGACGGAGCAAAACGTGACGGCATCTATCGTCGTCAAGTCAGAGGCCAACGGCGCCAAGGTCACCGTGACCGCGTCGGGCCAATCGCCGGTAACCGTGATGCTCGCGCCCGGCCAGGCGCCTCCGGCGCCACAAGGCACGCCGAGCCCGCAGCGTGCCCAGGGCGCGCTGATTTTGCAGCGCGTCGCGCTGATGTTCCAAGTACATCGCGCCTACCCGGTGAGCTCGAGGTCGAGGTGCGCATCCCCGTGCTCGCTCCGGGTGCTTCCTCGCCGCTCGGGCTGCCCGCCCAGCTCACGCAGTCGTCACACGGTACGACCACGCTGACGGCGATCGCGACGACGTCCACGACGGCGACCATCGACCCCGAGAAGGCGAAGATCCACGGCATCCTGCCCGTGCGCCGCGCCGCGCAGCGGATAAAGAACGCGATGACGCCCTCGCACGTTACGCTTCCCGACAAGATCACGGCAAGCATCCACGCTACGATCGAGACCGGCGCGATCAGCAAGATGAGCGGGCAAGTCGTTCACGAGCTGAGCGCGCACGGCCAGACCACGACGCTGCGCGAAACCTGGTCCCTGCGGCCCTCGCCTTAGGCGACTACGGGTTAGGCTCGACGTAACGGGCTAGCTCGAAGACCTCGTCGCGGCCGAAACCGAGCTCGCGATAGAACTTTTCCAGGTGCGGCTCGCGACGCGGCAGCTCGACGATGACGCTGACCGCGGCCGTTTCGCGCGCATAGTCGATGACGCGCGCGACCAAGCGGCGCCCGAGGCCGCGCTTACGTGCACCTTCTTTGACGTAGAGGTCGCTCAGGAACCAGATCCGCCGGCAGTACCATGAAGACCAGAGCGGATAGAGCTGGATGAAGCCGGCGGCTTCTTCGCCGTCGCGCGCCAGGAAGACCACCGAGTCGTCGCGCGCCAGGCGCTCCTCGAGGAAGCCGCGCGACTCGTCGAGCCGGTTTCCGCCGGTGAAGAAAGCGCGATACGCATCGAACAGCGGCGCGAGAGCGGCGACGTCCGCGACGGTCGCGCGGGTGATCGTCATTACCTGCCGATCGCGAAAAGCGCCATCGCGATCACCAGGATGAACGCCACGATCCCGGAGGCGTGAATCGCGTGGGCGCGGTGAAAGCGCCGTGCGCCGCCGTGCTGCGACACTACCCAGAGGTCGCCGATCGACACCGCGATGCCGACGGCCGCGATGATCACGAGTAGCCCGAGGAGGTGCAGGTACGCGGTCGCGGCCAGGACCACGCCGATCGCGACGTCGCGAATGCCGGTCGCGCGAACGAAGCCGGCCGCTTCGTGGCCCTCGACCTGCACGCCGTACTCTCGCGCCAATGCGTGCGGCGAGACCAGCGCCCAGACGCCTACGAAGATCAGGACGATCGCGATCGCCCAGCCGAGATAGTAGACTGCGCTCAGGATGACAAAATGGAGGGTGACACGGGACTTAGTTGCCGAAGGCGGCGCGGAGCGATTCTTTGACGGATCCGGTGGTGCGGATGACGGCGGTCGGCTCGTAGCCGCAGTGCGCCATGCAGTTCTCGCACGATTCGTGCTTGCCGCGCCCGTACTTCGACCAATCCGTCTCGTCGAGCAGCTCTTTGTACGATTTCGCGTAGCCCTCTTTGCTCATCAGATAGCACGGTCGTTGCCACCCAAAGACCGTGTAGCACGGGATGCCCCACGGCGTGCACTCGAAGTCGGTTTTACCCTCGAGGAAGTCCAGATAGAGCGGGCTGTGATTGAGGCGCCACTTCTTGCGCTTGCCGCCGGCGAAAGCAGCCTGGAAGATCTCGCGCGTGCGCTTGACGCCCAAGAAATGCTCTTGGTCCGGCGCCTTCTCGTACGCGTATGCCGGCGAGATCTGCATCATGTCGACCTTGAGCTCGTCGTTGAGGTAGTCGAGCACCTCGCGGATCGAGTCGGGACCATCCTGCGTGAAGAACGTCGTGTTGGTGAACACGCGGAAGCCGCGCGCCTTGGCTTCCTTGATCGCGTCGATCGCTTTGTCGAAGACGCCCTGGCGGCAGACCGACTGGTCGTGGCGCTCGCGCATCCCGTCGAGGTGAATCATCCACACGAAGTAGACCGACGGCTTGAACAGATGGATCTTCTTCTTCAGCAGCAGCGCGTTCGTGCACAGGAACACGAATTTCTTGCGCTTGACGAGCTCTTCGACGATCTGCGGCATCTGCTCGTGCACGAGCGGCTCGCCGCCCGCGATCGAGATCATCGGTGCGCCGCACTCCTCGACCGCGGCGATGCACTCCTCCACGCTGAGCCGCTGACGCAAAATTTCGTCGGGATGCTGAATCTTGCCGCACCCCGCGCACGCAAGGTTGCATTGCAGCAAGGGCTCGAGCTCCAAAACGAGCGGGTACTTCGTCTCGCCTTTGAGTTTCTTGCCGGCGACGTATTTCGCCACGGCGACCTTCTGTTGGAGTGGCATGGTCATGGAATTGCTTCCTTAAGCCGCAGAGTGGCTGCTGTCGCTCCCTTGCGTCCTTCGCTCCTCCGTCCTTCGACTTCGCTCGGCTGCGCCTCGCTTCGCTCAGGATGACAACTGGAGGAAGGATGAGGATGACTGCGAGCGGCCAAGGCGAGGGCCATGGTCGGGAAGAGGTGGCGGTAGAGGTGATAGTTGATGTAAAAGTCGCCCGGAAAACCTGTGCCCGTGCATTCCGGTTCGTCCCACGTTCCGTCGCGCCGCTGCCGCTCGCACAGGAAGGCAAGACCCCGTTGGACCGCCGTATGGTTGCGTGTGCCCGGCGAGCTGCAGCGCCGAGCACCGCCCAGGCCGTCTGCGACGGCGTGCTGCGTCCGATGCCGGCGAACGACTCGTCGGCATACGAGTGGCAGCTTTCGCCCCACCCGCCGTCGGCATTCTGCACCGAAAGCAGCCACGCCACGGCACGCTCGAGCATATCGTCGCCGGTTCGCAGCGCAACCAGGGCCGAAATCACGCACCACGTGCCGTAGACGTGATTGACGCCCCAGCGGCCGTACCACGAGCCCCACGGCTTTTGCGTTGCGCGCAGATACTCCAGGCCGCGCGCCACGTAGCGGTCGTTCACGTCGTAACCGAGCGCCGCCAGCATCTCGAGCACGTGCGCGGTCACGTCTTCCGTCGGTGGGTCGATCATCGCGCCGAAGTCCGAGAAGGGCATGCGATAGAGCAGCTCCCGGGTGTTGTCGCGGTCGAACGCCGCCCACGCGCCGTTGCGCGAGTCCATCGCCAGCGTCCAGCGCCGCGCGCGCTCGCACGCGTCCGCCACGGCGGCGCGGTCGCCACCCTCGAGCAACGCCAGCACGACGATCGTCGTGTCGTCGATGTCCGGATAAGCGTCGTTGTCGAACTCGAACGCCCACCCGTTTCCGCCGGTCTCGGCACACTTCATGCGCCAGTCACCCGCTGCGTCGTCGGGAATCTGCTCGCGCAAGATCCAGCGCACCGCTCGCTGCATCGCCGGATGCGACGCGTCCAGGCCCGCGAGCGCCAGCGCACGCACGGCCCAGGCCGTGTCCCACACCGGCGACATGCAGGCCTGAAAGCGCCAGCCCTCGGCATCGTCGATGATGAATCGCCGCATGCCCTCGATGCCCTTGCGCATCACCGGATGGTCGAGCGAGTATCCCATCACATTGAGCGCGATCAGCGAATACACCCAGGGCGGCTGGATGCCGCCCCAGCTTCCGTCGGCCTCTTGCCGCTCGATCACCCACTGCGCCACGCGCTCTTGCGCCCGCTCGCGCCCCGGTTGACGCGGCAGCTTCTCATAGAGCTTCTGCAGTCGCTCCACGTACATCAGCCAGTGAGCGCGCCCCGTCACGCGCGTCGCGTCGCGCTCGGTGCCGGGAACGAATATCTCCTTGACGTCCACCCCGAGGTCGCGCACCGGTTGCTTCGAAACGACGATCGTCAACGGCGCCACCGTGCCGCGCGCCCAGCATGCGAAGTCGTACAGATTAAACGGCATCCACAGCGGAAAGTCCACCATCTCCGGAGGCAGCGACGGCACGCCCAACCACGGATACGCGCCGAAGAGCGCGAGCCAGATCTTCGTGAACACGCGCGCGTTCGTTACGCCGCCCAAACGGTGGATCACCTCGAGCGCCTTCCGCATCGGCTCGCTGCCCGTATCGACGCCGAGCACCTTCAGCGCCACGTACGCCTCGATCGTCGTGCTGAGATCGGCCGGGCCGTCGTAATAGAGCGCCCACGAGCCGTCGTCGCGCTGGTTGCGCAGCATGTGCGCGACCGCACCGGAGCGGAGATCGTCTATGGGTAAACCCAGGAACCGGCAGAGCAGCACGTGCTCTGCCGTCATCGTCACGTTCGTCTCCAGCTCGCCCGACCACCAGCCTTCGGTGGATTGCGTCTGCAGCAGCCACTCGACCGCGCGTTTTAGCGCATCTTTTTGACGCGCCGAGGCGCCTCGGCCCTCACGCGAGACCGCTCGTCTTTCCGGCGCTTGGGCGCGGCGGATTTGTGCGGCAAGTAGTGCCTCTGCGGCGGCGGTCCCGCTGCGCACGGCGGATTCCATCGTGTCGGGCCAGCCCGTCTCCGTCCACGAGCCCGCGAGCGCGAGCGCGGGATGCCAGGTGCGCTGTGAGGTGCGCCGCGCGCCGATGCGCGGCAGCCACGTCGCCTCGGGATTGCGCGTGACCGCGCTGCGCACGAGTTTCGCCTGCGCGAGCGCCGGAACGAACGCCTGCGCCTCGCTCCACGCGAACGTCTCGAGCTCGGCGGTCGGAACGCGCAGATACTGCTCCGCCGCGCTGAAACTGCAGCAACAGTAGCCGGGCGACTTCTCGAAGATCCACTGCAGCGGCGAGTCCAGCGCGGCCGCGAAGTCGAAGCCGATGCCGCCCGCGTCGTGCCACAGATGCACGTCGATGATCGGATAGGGCTCGTACGCGTCGAGACCCGCGATTCCATAGAGCTCCGGCTCGCCCAGCAAATTGCGGACTTGTCGCGGCGGCACCGCGAGAACGACGGCGTCGTATTCTTTCACCTCGCCCTTCGACAGGCTGAGCGTTACCGCCGGGTCGCCATTCGACAGGCTCAGGGTGACGAGGGAGACAGACGTTGCGGAGTGGACGGCGTCGAGGCGAGCCGCCGCGGCTTGCGCGAAATGCGCCAGCGGCACCGTCGAAAAACCGAAACGCGCCGCCGAGGCGTCGCGCAGGAAGGCCGTCTTCAGCACGAACAGCGCGTCGTCCGCACTCACTTTATCGAACGGGGCGTTGAGTGCGGGGATGAAGAACGGATCCCAGAACGCGCGCCGTTCCCCCGCACCCTGTTTGTTTTGCCGCAGCCAGTCCTCGAATGTGAGTGCCCTTCGACTCCGCTCGCTATCGCTCGCTCCGCTCAGGATGACAAAATTGGGGCGCGCCGCGCTCAGGATGACAAGACCAATGTTCAGCTTTTCCCGAGGTGTGAGGTGCGGATAGGTGGCGAAGGACGGCAGCAGATGAAGCGGCGCCGGTAAGGGCGCCGCGCGCAGGTGTCCGATTTTGCCGCCGCGCGATAGGATTCGCGCGTCGAAGCGCTCCTGCAATCGGAGCTTGTCCTCCATTCCGACGGACCGCGCGAAGCCCAGAAAATCCGTGCAGCACGACAAGAAGACGTGCTGGCCGTTATCGACTTCCACGCCGTCGAGCTCGAAGGAAGTGGCGCGTCCGCCGAGCAGCCGGCTGCGTTCGAAGAGCTCGACGTGCGCGCCGGATTCCTTCAGGCGCAGGGCCGCCGCGAGTCCGGCGAGCCCGGCCCCGACGACGGCTATGCGCTCGAGAGCCACGACCGCACGACGACTCGCAATTTCTCCGTCTTGGAAAGCGCCGCGCGCGCGCGCAACGGCAGCCCGGGATCGCGCTCGATCTTCTTGAGGAGCTCTTCGTAGATACCCGCCATGGTCGCGACGCACGCGGCCGGCCGGCGCGGAATGTGGCGCAGCACTTCGTAGCCCGTCGCGAAATAGCGCCGTGCGCGCTCGACGTTATGCGCCACGAGCTCGTCCCAACCGGGAAGGATTTCGCCCTCGGACAGTGCGTCTTCGCGGATGCCGAAGCGCGCGAGCTCCTCCTGCGGCAGATAGACGCGCTTCATGTCGACCGCGTCTTCGCGCACGTCGCGCAGGATGTTCGTGAGCTGCAGCGCGAGGCCGAGATCGTCGGCGCGTTCGAGCGCGATGGGATCGTCGAAGCCGAATATCCGCACGCACATCCGCCCCACGACCGACGCGACCAAGTTGCAGTACGTGCGCAGCTCCTCGAACGTGGCATATCGCGAACGGCTGAAATCCATCTCGACGCCGTCGACGAGCATCTGCAGCTCGGCCTCGGGAATGGCGTAGCGGTCCACCGCTTCCGAGAGCACCCGCAGGATCGGGTCGTCGCCGAAGTCGCGGCCCACGCATCGCGAGATTCGCTCGCGGTGGACGGCCAGCCGAGCCGGGAGATTCTCGACGCCGACCGCGTCGGCTTCGTCGTCAACCTGACGCGCGAAGTTGTAGAGTGCGTAGATGGCCATGCGCTCGTGGTAACCGAGCGAGATGAAGCCCCAATAGAAGTTGCCGGCCTCTCGTCTGGCCATGTCGCGGTTGAAGCGCTCCGCGCGATGGCGCTCGGAGCTCGGCATGGCCCTGGCGAGCAGGGCGCGTTGAAGGTTGATCATCTAGGCGAGGCGGCTGGCAGCAAGAGTCTGTAATGCGGCGCGCACCACGAGGGATACCTTCGTGCCAATCGACACGCTTGGCCGCTCGTGCTCGGTCTTATACCCCAGTGCCTCGATGGCGTTGCAGATGGCCAATCCGCCCATCCTATATAAGGTGAGCTGCAGGCGCAGGGCCCGAGGCACCCGCCGCTCGAGCGCTTCGCCCGAGGCCAGCAGCGCGCGAGCCCGCTCGACCATCGCGCGCGCCGCCCCCGCGGTCCCTCCGGCGGCGACGTCGCTCTCGACGAGGTAGCGCCGTCCCATGCCGTCGTCGCGGCTGACGTCTTGCGCGTGATTGGCCAGCTGAAGGCCGATGCACACGTCATCGGAGAGTCGCTCTAACTCGCCGTCGCGCACGCCGAACACGCTCAGAACCATGCGCCCGACCGGCGCGGCCGAGAGGCGGCAGTAGCCGATGAGCTCGTCCCACGTCGCATAGCGCTTGACGAACTGATCCTGCACGTTGGCGGCGATCAGGTCGAGAAACGGCTGCGCCGACATCGCGTGCCGCTGAATCGTATCGGCCAGCGCGAACAGCACCGGATGCACGGGCTCCACGCCGCTAAACAACGCCTCGACCTCGCCGCGCCAGCGCTCCAGGCGCGGCAGCGCGCCGCCCTCGCGGCTCTCGTCGCCGAGATCGTCGGTCGTGCGGCAGAACGCATAGATGCGCGCGAGATCGCGCCGCCTACGCGCGTCTACGAAACGCGACGCGACACTGAAGTTCTCGTAGTGCCTGCGCGTGAGGGTACGGCAGTAGAGGTCCGCCGCTTCGAGGTTTAAACTCACTCTACGTCCTTCGACCCGCTCGCTGTCGCTCGTCGAAGGGCTCAGAATGACAGAGTTGCGCAGCTCACTGAGGGTGCGGGCGGCGGCGCAGAACATTGCGATGCGCAGCGTTTCGATCAGCTCGCGCGCGAGCGCGTCCGCCTCGTCCTGCCCGCGATCGGCCGCACGCAGAAACGGCCCGGCGATGCCGGCGAGGTCCGCGCCGAGCGCGATAGCCTTTGCGACGTCGAGGCCCGTCCGAATTCCGCCGCTCGCAAACAGCGTTTCCGTGGGCGCGACGCGCCGCGCGTCTATCAGGCAACGCGCGGTCGGAATCCCCCAGCCCGCGAACGCCGCCGCGACCCGGGCGCGCCACGGCTCCGCGACGCGGTAGCGCTCGACCTCACTCCACGACGTTCCGCCCGCGCCTGCTACGTCCACCGCCGCGACGCCCGCGTCGAATAGCCTGCGCACCTCGTCCGCGCCAATTCCCCAGCCGACTTCCTTGACCACGATCGGAAACTCCGCCTCGGCACACAAGTCGCCGATCTTTCCCAGCAGCCCGCGAAAACACGTGTCGCCTTCGGGCTGTAAGGCTTCTTGCAGCGGGTTGAGGTGCAGCACCAGCGCGTCGGCGCGCAACGACTCGACGAGACGGCGGCACTGCGCGATCGCATAGCCCTTGTTCAGCTGCACGGCTCCGAGGTTCGCAAACAGCAAGACGTCGGGCGCCTCGGCACGCACGTCGAATGTCGCGATAGATTCCGGCGACTCGATCAGCGCGCGTCCGGAGCCGAGGCCCATTGCCAGCCCGCGACACTGCGCGACCGCCGCCAGCCGCGCGTTGATCGTGCGCGCCGCGGGCGTGCCTCCGGTCATGCACGAGACGAGCAGCGGCGCCGCGAGCCGCCGCCCAAACAGCTCGCACGACGAATCGACCTCGTCGAAGTCGATCTCCGGCAGCGCGCGATGCTCGAAGGCAAACGCATCGAAGCCGCTTACCACGCCCTTCGCGGCGACGTCGCGCTCGATGTTGATTTGCAGGTGCTCCGCCTTGCGTGAAGGCGTCGCGTCGTCAGGCCGCGCGTTGGGCAACGTAAACGGCAACCTCTTCGAAGGCCCGCAGATCTTCCAGCGCGGCATGACCGCGGAGCTCCGAGACGGCCTGCCGGCCGAAGCGTTCCGCGAGCGCAGGGTCGCGGGCCCCGGCGGATTTTCCGATCAGCCTGCCGGCCCGCGCGAACCGTTGCGCGACCTGCTCGTCCGCACCGCCGACGATCGCGCCCGCGTGGAGCGCGGCGCCCGTCAGGACGGCCTGCGCCGCGACGCCGTCGTCCGGCAGCTCGATCGCCTCCAGCACGGCCTCACCGACTAATCGGGCCGCGCACAAGCGGCGTTGCGGATGCCGCACGTCGCTGGCGAGCGTGCGGAATGCAAGCGCAAACAGTGCGTCGCCGGCGTTGAGGCTCTGCCCCAGGCCCCACCGCGCCACAATTGGGGCGGAGCTATCGGCGAGCTCGCCATGCAGCACCATGAAGCGATCGAACAATGCGAAGGCCGCGGCCACCGGCAACGCATCGGCAACATCCGAGGCGTTGGCGGCGCACGCCCACAGCACCAACGACGGTCGCACCGGATCGCGGGCGCCGTCCGGCGGAAGGCGCTCCGCGATAATTCTGCCGCCGACCGCCTCGAACGAAAAGTCGAGGCCACGGAGGTACCGTGCAACATTTGCGCGATGTTCGTCCAGGGGAAGCGAGGCCATTGCGGGCTCTTTGACCGCGCCGGGAACGGTTGCCTTCCCTCGACGACACGCGAGAACCTAGGAGATGTGACGGTGCAGATCGGGTCCAACGAACACAAAGAGCTCTTTTGCCGCTCGTTCATCGAGTCGCATCGGCCGTACGATCCGCAAGACTGGCCGTGGCCCGAGCTCGACGAAACGTCGCTCGCACGCTTGCGCGCGATACCGATCTGGACCTTGGCGCTGGAGGTCGAGATCGGCGCCGGCGTGATGCTCGGACGCTTTGCCAAACACGAAGCGGATCCGCTGGTTCGCCAGGCGCTCGAGCTGCAAGGTTACGAGGAAGATCGCCACGGCCGCATCCTGCAGTGTTTGATCGAGCGCTACGGCCTGAAAGTTCAGCCGAACGTGCCGCACCAGGAGCCGACGCGCGGGGCGTTCATGGACTTCGGCTACAACGAGTGCGTCGATTCATTCGCGGGATTCGGAATTTTCCGCCTGGCGCGCGACGCTCGCATTCTCCCGGAGGCGCTCACCGCGTTGTTCGTGCGCGTGCTGGTCGAGGAGGCACGACACATCGTCTTCTTCGTCAATTGGGTCGCGTGGGATCGGTACCGCCGCGGTCTGCGCGGGCACCTGATGCAGGCGCTGCCGGCCCTGCTGAGTTATAGCAGCGCGATCGCGCGTCGCATCAAGGGTGGCGCGGCGATGCAAGGCGGCGGCGAGGAGAACTCGCTCGACCTGTTCGGCGATGCGTTGAAAAATCTCACCCCGGCAAAGTTCGTGCGCGCGTGCGTCGAGGAGAACGATCGCTACATGGCGGCGTTCGATCCGCGCCTGCTGCGCCCGCGCGTCATCCCTTGGCTCGGGAGATTCGCGCTGGCCCTACTGGAGACGATCGAGCGCACTCGTGCCGCGTTCGGGCGGGCGGAGCGGCGCTCTACCGGTTAGGCAGATGCTCGCGCAAGTACTTCGCGCGCTGCGCTGAAACCCCGAACAGCGCATTCAGGCTGGTCAGCTCGAGCAGCCGCCGCATGTTGCTGTCGCCGACCAGCGCTTCGAGGCGGTGGCTCTCCCCGGTGAGCCGCTTGTAAAGGACGATCAGTTCCGACAGCGCCGTCGAATCGAAGAAGCTCGCCTCGCGCAAGTCGACGACGACGTCCCGGTCCGTGCCGAGCGAAAGGAACGTCTCGTGCAGCCGGTCACGCTTGGAAACGTCCCACTCGCCCAGCAACGTGACGACCCGCATCTCCTCGAAGTCCGACAACACGACGTCCCGATCCGCGTCGGCCTGCATCCTGATTAGTGTACCCGCGCGGGCGGGCCGTTAAAATTTGAAGTAAATAAACGTCGGCGAAATTCCGGACCACGTAAGCAGCTCCAGCGCCAGCAGCAAGCCGGCGAGCGTCGCCGCTCGCGCGGTGGGACGCAGCTGCGGCCACGACGTCTCGACCTTCCAGCGATCGAGCAGCAGCCGCGCGGCGCCGAAGGCGACGATGCCGGCCGCCAGCACCGCCTGCCAGCCGGTCAAGAGCATTGACCCTGCGCCGCCGGCGAACAGCTGGCGATAGACCGCCATGGCCACATCGAAGCTTTGGGCACGGAAGAGCACCCAGGCCAGAGTGACGAGCGTGAACGTGACCACGACGCGCACGAGCAAGACGATGCCGCGCGGCGGCGTGCGCTCGTGGCCGATGCCGGTGAGCCGCTCGACGCACAGCATCGCGCCGTGAAAGCCGCCCCAGGCGACGAACGTCCACTGCGCGCCGTGCCAGAGGCCGCCGAGGAGCATCGTCAGCATGAGGTTGCGCAGCGTGGCGGGCGTGCCGTAGCGGCTGCCTCCCAGCGGAATGTAGAGATAGTCGCGCAGCCACGTCGAGAGCGTGATGTGCCAGCGGTGCCAAAAGTCGGTGATGCTCGTCGCGAGGTACGGCACGTTGAAATTCTCGGGAAAGACGAATCCCAAGATGCGCGCGCAGCCGATCGCGATGTCGCTATAGCCGGAAAAATCGAAATAGATCTGCATTCCGAACGCGAACATCGCGCTCCACGCGGCCGGAGCACCCGGATGGGCCGCGATCGCGTCGAAGTAACCGTTGGCGACCGACGCGAATTGATCCGCCACCGCCATCTTCTTCACCAGACCGAAGCCCGCGCGCGCGAGTCCGTAGCTGACGTCGTCCGGCCCGGGCGGACGCCAGGCGAAGAACTCGCCGAAGAAGAGCCCCGCACGCACGATCGGCCCGGCCAACAGCTGCGGGAAGAACGCGAGATACAGCGCGTAGTCGAGCGGCTTGCGCACCGCCGCCATCTTCCCGCGGTAGACGTCGACGAGGTACGAGATGCTCTGGAACGTGTGAAAGCTGATGCCGATCGGAACGAAGAGATTGACCAGCCACGGATTGTGATGCATTCCGATCAGCGCGGCGGCAGTGCCGCTCGCGAAGTTCGTATACTTGAAGCTGCCCAGGAACACGAGGTTGGCGGCGACCCCGAGGCCGAGCAGCAATTGCGCGTTCCTCCGCGCCTCGCGAGCCCGCTCCAGCGCGATCGCGATCGCGAAGTCGCTCGCGGTCAGGATCCACAGGAACAACACATACCATGCGTTCCAGCGAGCGTAAAAATAGTAGCTCGCGAGCAATATCACGTACCAGCGCGCGCGCCGCGGAGCGGCATAGAACAGCGCCGCGACGATCGCGAAGAAGAGCCAAAACTCGTAGGACGTAAACGGCAGCGGAATCCCGATCCCCACGGCCGCCGCATACCACGACAGCGAGTGATGCGCCGGCGGGTTCGCGGCCGGCGCCCGCTGCGCCGATTCCGCGCCCCGTGCCCGTGCCGGCGGGTCCGCGAGCACGCTCGTGACGTCGGCTCCAAGCAGCCGGCTGAAGCGCAGGCTCCCCGCGCGGTTGAGATGATCCTCGTCCGCGAACAGCTGCGGCCGCTCCAGCGCGAGGTATTGCCGGGCGGGAAGCATCCGCGCGCCGTACGTGCGCGCGATATCCACGATCGAGCCGCTCGGCATCTCCGAGCCCGAGCGATGCAGCGGCCGCGTCGGGATGCGCACGAAGATCGTCGGGACGCCCGCCGCGGCGTAGCGCGCGACGATCGGCGCGATCCACTGCTCCCGGTAGCGCGCGTACGACGGGCTCGGCTTGGGCACGCGCAACACCTGCGTCGCGATCGCGGCACGCTCGTCGACCGATACACCGGACGGATAAACGATCTCGCCCGTCGTGAAGTTGACCAGCAGACCGTCGAGCGTCTCGCTGCGTGAATGCGCCGCGAGCGGGTCGTACGTCGGTTGTGCGCGCGCCTGCTCGATGGCGCGCAGGCGCGCGAGCGGATCCGCTAGGAACGCCTGGAAGTCGTCGCGCAGCTCCGGGCCGCGCAGGAACAGATCGATGCCGTGTTCCACCCGCTCGCGCGGGTCCGAGAACGAGCCGGCGAGCTTGGGAAGGTCGCTCAGCCGCGTCTGAAAGACAACGTAGCGCAGGTCCATCGGGCGATTGTCGCCGTCCAGGCTTCCGATCGCGCTGTCGTCGTCGCCATACGTGTCCACGGCGATGACGATCGCGCGGTACCGGTTCGACGCCGGATCGACGGCTCGCAGGAAGAACGGCCAGCAGCGCGGTGTCGTGCCCGGGATTCCGCCGTTGAGGAGCCGCAGCCCCGTGGCCGACGCGGTGGCCGCGGCGGGATCGAGTCCGGAGTAGACGCGCGAATCCCCGAGTACCAACACGTCGTGGCGCGGCTCGCTTGGAAAGGCCCTGAACTGTGCGATGGCCGATTCGAACGCGCCGGTCGTCGACGATGGGTCTAGCAGCCGCCGATACGAGTCGACGCGAAACGCCAGGACGTCGATCAGCGCAAAAATCGCCAGCGCTGCGGGCAAAAGCAAGCGTCGCAAGGGAGTAAGGCCCACGCTGTTCGCAGGCGAGCGCGCGCAGTCCTATCCGCGCGCTTCGCAACCGTTTCGACGTTGCGCTCGTCAACGAGTACGATGCGCGCGGCCCTCTCGCAACGCGAGTCCCCGCCGGTGGCACTCATCACCATCACGGTGATGCTCGGCCTTATCATGGCGATCATCGACACGACGATCGTCAACGTGGCGATCTCCACGATCGGCGGCAACCTGGGCGCCACGGTGGACGAAGTCGCCTGGGTCGCGACCGGCTACATCCTCGCCAACGTCGTCGTGATGCCGCTCAACGGCTGGCTGACGGCGCTGCTCGGGCGCAAGACGTTCTACGCGCTCTCGCTCGCGTTGTTCACCGTTGCGTCGTTCTTCTGCGGCACGGCGCGCTCGATCTGGGTGCTCGTTTTCTACCGCGTGGTCCAGGGGCTCGGCGGAGGCGCGCTGCAGCCGACGGCGCAGGCGATCCTGTTCGAGACGTTTCCGCCGGAGCGGCGCGGCGCCGCAATGGCGATCTTCGGCATGGGCGCGATGGTCGGCCCGGCGATCGGTCCTGCGCTCGGCGGATGGATCGTGGACAACGCGAGCTGGCCGCTGATCTTCTACATCAATATACCGATCGGAATCGTGGCGTTCTTGATGACGCTGGCGTTCATCCCTAATCCGAAGTACATCGCGCGGCCGAAGGGCGGCATCGACTGGATCGGGCTCAGCCTACTGACCGCCGGGCTCGCTTCGCTGCAGTTCGTGCTCGAGCAGGGCGAGCGCGACGACTGGTTCCAGTCGCAAACGATCGTCCTCTTCACCGTCATCTCCGTGGTCGCGCTGGTGCTCTTCGTCATGAAGACGCTGCGCGACAAGCACCCGCTGGTCGACTTGAACGTCTTCAAGTTCCGATCGTTCTCCATCGGCTCGTTCCTGGGCATCATCATGGGGTTCGGCCTCTTCGGTACCGCGCTGATCTTGCCGCTCTTCTTTCAGACGATTCTCGGAATGACGGCGTTCGACACCGGCATGGCGCTGGCGCCGGGCGCGCTCGCGACCGCGATCTCCATGCTCATCATCGGGCGCATCCTCAATTATATCGACGGCCGCTGGTCGATCGTCTTCGGAACGCTGCTCTTCGCGTGGTCGACGTGGCTGCTCGGGGGCCTTAGCGTCCAGGCGGGATACTGGGACGTCTTCTGGCCGCGCATCGTGCAAGGCTTCGCGCTGGGCTTCCTGTTCGTTCCGCTCACCACGATCTCACTCAGCGACGTGCCGGTCCCCAAGCTCGCGGGCGCGACGGGCGTCTTCACGCTCCTGCGTCAGCTCGGCGGCAGCCTCGGCATCGCCATCCTCACCACTATGCTCACGCATCAGACGGCCATCGCGTGGAACGTGCTCGCGTCGGGCGTCACGCAGACGCAGGGGTATTCGACCGCGACGCTGACGCAGATGGTCGGCGCAGCAGTCCGCGATGATCGCCTACAACTATCTCTTCCGCTGGACCGCGATCGTGTTCGTGCTCTCCACGCCGCTCATCTTTCTGGTCCATCGCACGCGTCTGCGCCCGGCGCTCGCAGCGGCCGCCGAGTAAGCTGACAACCAGATGGGCTATGCCGCGGGCTTCCGCGCGCCGCGCTAGTTTGAGATTACCATCTCCGACGTGCTGGTCATGGGGAGCGTGAGCTTCGACACGAACGGCGCGATAAACGTGAACGGATATTGCACCGTCACCTCGGCGACGGAACCCGGCGCGTTACTGCCGCTCGGAAAGCTCAGATTCGCCGTGATCTTCGACGCGTTCGTTGCGCCCTCGGAAAGACTCTGCACGTAGGGCTCGATGTCGGTCGTGCCGGAAGCCGCCGGGCAGTGATCGAGCTGCGTGCACTTCGCACCGCGCACGATCGCCCAGCGCGCGCCCTCACGCGCCGCGTTGGCGACGAAGCTGTACGTGTAGAGCGCGCGGCCGAAGTCGATGATCCCGAACATGATCGCCAACAACACCGCCATGACGATCGCCGTCTCGGCGAGCGTGCTGCCGCGCTCGCTGCGCGCCGGCGTCATTGGCTCGTCACCCGCATGATCGCTCCGCCGCTCACCGGGACGTTCGTCGGAATCCCCGGGTAGCTCATCAGCGACTTGAACGTTCCGGTGACTTGGACTTTTACGTAGTACACGTTGCTGGACGTCGGCGCGGTTCCGTTCGCGCACGCCACCGGCGTGCCGCCGTTCTGCGAGCACAGATACTGTGCGTTGGCCGTGAGACTCGCGAGGCCCATCGCGTCCTGCGAGGCGGCGTTCTGCATGCCCGACGTGTCCTGCGCGGTGGTCAGGCTCTGGGCGCCGTACTGCACGCCCGCCCGGGCCGCATTCGCCGCGACGATGGCATAATACGCGTACCGCCCCACCTCGATCAGGCCGATCAGCAAGAACGCGAGCACGGGCAGGACGAGCGCCAACTCGATGACGCTCGTTCCCGACTCGGATCGAAGGAGTTTGGGCTTCTTCATTGCGACAGCACCACCGTCGGGATCAGGGACGCATTGGTCGGCGGCGCACCGAAGTCTTCGCCGGTGCTTCCGTTGAAGTTGGCGTAATTCGCGACGATCACCGTGTAACCGCCCAGCGACCCGTTGTAGTTGATCGACGCGGACGGCGCGTAAATCATGCCGCTGATGTTCGTGTTGCTGCCGTTGAAGTTGATGTCGCTGCTGTTGCCCGACGCTTGATAGTACGTGACGCCGGCGTAGGCGCTCCCCGTCGCCGGCGCCGTCAGCGTCAAAGCGTTGACCTTGTTGAAGTTCGGTGCCGTCGCGCCGGCCGGGATATAGATCGTGACGTTGTCGCCTGTGATCGACGCGCCATTGAAGTTCGCGCTACCGGCGAACACGTACGTGCCGGCCGACATCGTGATGGTCTGGCCATGGAGATTGAGGTTGTTATAGCAGCCCGGCGTGAGGACGCCGCTTCCGGGGTACGACCCCGTGCACGGTGACGTGGACGGCGGACTCGAGGTGAGCGCCGCGCAGCCCGCGATCTCGGGGCACGGATCCGCGACCGGAAGCATCGGAGTCGGAGTCGCGCCGGTGAACGTCCCGCCGTTGTTGCTGCCGCTGTAGTTCACCTCGCCGATTGCGCCGGCATCAACGTTTGCCCCGTTGAAATTCGCGGAGCCGTTGACGAAGATGCTGCACTTCGACGCCTGCACCGTGGCGCCGTTGAAGTTCGTGTTTTGGCCGGTTCCCAGCATGTAGATGCAGCCCGAGCCGTCGGCGACCACCGCGGCCGTCGCCTGCGTCGTCTCGGCCATCAAGTTATTGCCAAACAACCGCGTGAAGAACGTGGCTACCTTGCTGCTCGTGATCTGCGCCTGCACGGCGCAGTTGTTGCTGCTGAAGCTCCCGCTCGCGGGTGGATTGTTGGCCGTGACCGTTACGCCGTTCGTACCGTTGGTGAATCCGTTGTCGGATGCGTCCTTCCGGGCGGCGGTGGTTGCCGCACTCGGATTCGGACATCCCGAAAAGATCAGCTGCTGCGCGCCACCCAGCGCCGCGGCATCCGCCGCCGATTGCTGCTCGCGCTGCGTATAGCGCCAGTAGCCGACGTCCACCGCCATGCCGCCGAACCCCATCAGGGCCGCGAGGCAGATCGCAATTAGCGGCAACACCTGGCCGGACTCTCCCTTGTGCCTAATCAAAATAGCTCTCCTTCATGCGGGCTGGACAGGAGACGGAAAGGGCCGCGCCTCAAAAGCACGACCGAAAACCGAGGGCCTTCTTGGGCGTCCCCGGGGATTATGCTACAGAACCCGTTAACGCGTCAACAAATTTTAACAGTTTCGAGCAGGGAGAGGCCGGCGCAAGGCAAAAAGCACGCCTCACAAGCCGCCGTTTTTACGAGCGGCAGCTTGCTTTGTTTGCTTAAGCCTGAAAAGGAGCTAGGATGCTTACCACGCTCACGACGATGCTTCGCGACGACGACGGCGCTACGATGGTCGAGTACGGCCTGATGGTTGCACTGGTCGCAATGGTTGCCCTCGCGGCGGTCAAGCTGCTCGGAACCAACCTGAGCACGCTGTTCAATAACGTCGCCACCACGATTTAGGGGCGGGCTATTTAGGGCCGGAGCCAGGGCCGGCCCGAGGAATTACCAGCGTCGCCGGCGGGACGGCGTCAGGTCTAGGAAGGAGCAAGGATGCTCACATTGGTCAGGACGATGCTCCGCGACGAAAGCGGGGCCACAATGGTTGAGTACGGCCTGTTGATCGCGCTGGTCGCGTTGGTCGCACTTGCTGCGGTGACCCTGCTCGGGTCGAACCTGAGCACGCTCTTCAATACGGTCGCCGGCACCATTTAAGGGCGGGTTAGTTAGGGCCGGCCTACGGGGTGATCGTTACCGGCTGGACGACGCTTTCCTGACCGAATCCGTCGGTGAAGCTTGCGACCAGGGTGTAACGGGTCGGAACGGTTACGGCGGGCGCGTTCAACGTGACGACGTCCGCCTCCGCACCGACGTTCAACCCGGCCACCTCGCGTGACTGAGCGTCGGTCAGCGAGATGCGCATGCCGTTTCTCGGCGAGATGATGCGGACGCGGATCGTGCCTCCGCTCTTGACCGTCGGAGTCAATACCTCGAACGTTCCGTTTTCATCGGCGCTTGCGCCGGCGCCGGTTTCATCGTCGCCGGCGATCTGCGTGCCGGCATCCGCGCGCGCCGCGGGTGCCGCGACCGCAATTCCGGCCATCGACTGCGCGACCGAGCGCCCGCGGTTCACGTGCACGAGCACGCGCATCTCATGCAGGCTAGGCACCGCGGGTACGACCAACTGCGCCTCGCCGTCACGCGCGAAGGGCCGCTGCGCCCAGATCGTGCCGTCCGCGCCGAGCAGGCGCACGTAGCCGGCATCGGCGCTGGCGGCATACGCGACGTCGATCGTCTGACCCGGCCTCGCGACCGCCGGCGTGACCGTGACGTCCTCGATTTGCGCCGAGCCCGGTCCGTGCGCTGCGAGCGTGTTGAGCACGCGCGTTTCCTTGGCCGTTCCGAGCGGGCCGTGCATCACCATCTGCAGCGTATATGCGCCGGGATCGTTGGACGCGGGGATCGCAACGCGCAGCGTCCCGGAACGATCGGCGAGCTCGCCGCCCTGCAGCTGACGGCCGTCGGGCGCGGTGACGCTGTACGACAAGTTGCCCGCGCCGGCCGCATCGTACTCGGCGCTCACCGTCGTTCCGGCCAGCGTCTGCGGCGGCACCGCGAAGGCGGCGATCCGCGGCAGCGCCGACCGCAGGGCCGCCGCGGCGCCCAGCGCGAGCATGCCCGTCGCGATGCACGCGGCGGCCAGTCGCGCGTACGTGATGCGCCCCCGCGAGCGTGGCGGCACGGCCGCCTCCACGATGCAGTGCACGCCGTCTCCCGCCACTTCCGCGAGTGCGCGATCGAACGACGGGAAATCTTTCGGCCAAATCGGGATCTGGGTGGCGCTCGTCGAGAGCGGCTCGACCTCGAACGAGACCGGGTACGCGAGCATCGTGTCGCCCTCATGCGAGACGATCCACGTGCGGCAGACGAGCGCGACGGTCGTGCGGTTGACCACGCGCAGCGCGTAGATCGCGACGCCGCGGCGGCGGTCGAAGCTTTCGAGCGCGAAGAACGCCGAGACGCTGCCCGCCAGCGTCTGCAGCGCCATGCCGGAACCGAATCGCGCCAGCGAGCCGGAGCGGGCCGGCGCCGGCAGCGCGAGTGCCGTGCTCAAACGGCTCCCGTTATCACTGCGAGATCACCATCTGCGACGTGCTCGACATCTGTAGCTTCATGTTCGGTCCGGGCATGTACGGCAACATGAACTTGAAGGGGTACTGCACGTTCACGGAAACCGTGCAGCCGGGCGAATTGTTCGGGGAGATCCCGGTCGGACAGTTTCCCCACGCCGCTGTGGCCGCGATGCTGCTCGGGGTGGTCGCGCCTTCCGAGAGGCTCTGCACGTAGGTCTGGATGTCGGATTGGCTCGCGTTGCAGTGATCGAGCTGGGTGCACTGCGCGCCGCGCACGATCGCCCAGCGCGCGCCCTCGCGCGCCAGCTGGGCGACGAATGCGTACGTGTACATGGCCCGCCCGAAATCGATGATTGCGAAGAGTAGCGCGAGCACGACGCCCATGACGATTGCCGTCTCCGGCAGGCTCGCGCCGCGCTCGGCATTGCGAACGCGGATCATTGGTTGCCCACCGGCATGATCGCCGTCGCCGAGACCGGGAAGGTGTTCGGGATCCCCGGGTAGTTCAGCAGCGAGGTGAACGTGCCGGACACCTTGACCTGAACGTAATAGACCAGGTTCGCCGGCACCGAGTTCGCCGTGTTCTGCGGACACGTCGAGGCTTGACTGGCGATCGTGCACGTGACGCTCGAGTGAACGGTCCAGGCCGAGAGGCTTTGTGCGTCCGCGAGCGCCGCGTTGCGGGTACCCGACCCGTTCGCGCTCGCGTCGGCGGCCGTCTCGGTCGTCTGTGCCGCGTACTGCACGCCGGCACGCGCCGCATGCGCCGCCAAGATGGAGAGGTACATGTACCGGCCGACCTCGATCACTCCGATCATCAGGAAGATGAACACCGGAGCGAGCAGGGCGAATTCGACCATGCTCGTGCCGCGGTTGTCTGCGATGCTTTTGCGTCGTATCATTGTGCTACTACCGCTTGCTTGATGAGCGACTGTCCGGGAGGCGGCGTCGCGAGATCGAGCGCGTTCCCGCCGTTGAAGTTGGCTGCGCCGAAGACCAGGACCAAATACTTGCCTTGCGCGCCGTTGTAGTTCGCAGAGGTCGCGCCGGGCGCGTAGATCAGACCGCTGTAGTTGCCTACGGCGCCGTTGAAGTTCGGGCTGCCCGTGTTGCTGGGCACCTGGTAATACAGCACGCCCTGCGAGCCGCCGCTCGCGGGGGGCGTCATCGTCGCCGCGGTGACGCCGTTGAAGTTGGGCGGCGTCCCATTAGCCGTCACGTA
The DNA here is from genome assembly GCA_963756165.1 of Vulcanimicrobiota bacterium. Taxonomy (GTDB): domain Bacteria; phylum Vulcanimicrobiota; class Vulcanimicrobiia; order Vulcanimicrobiales; family Vulcanimicrobiaceae; genus Cybelea. The sequence continues at coordinate 151,158 of CAVWMO010000012.1, forward strand.
CATCGTGATGCCGTTGCCGGTGATGTTCGCGCCGTTGAAGTTCGAGCCGCCGTTGATCACGTAGGTTCCGGGATTCATCGTGACCGTCGCGCCGTTGAGGTTGATGTTGTTATAGCAGCCCGGATTCATTTGGCCCACATAGCCGTTGCCCTGGAAATTCGAGCAACTCGCGGTGGACGGCGGATTCGCCGCGAGATACGCGCAGCCGGAAATTTCCAGGCACGGATCCGCGACCGGCAGCATCGGCGCGGGTACGCCCTCGCTGAACGTCGCGCCGTTCGTGTTGGGCGCCTGTCCCGCGTAGCCGATGCTGAGCACGTGCACGTTAGCGCCGTTGAAGTTCGCCGTGTCGTTGATCAACATGCCGCACTGCGACGCATTGACATTCGCGCCGTTGAAGTTTTGGTTGATCGTCATGCTCAGCAGGAAGATGCAGCCCGAGCCGGTCGACGACACCTCGGCGACCGCAAGCGTGGATTCGGGCATGCCGTTCGGATAGCCGAACATTCGCGAGAAGAACGTCGCGTTGTGCTGCGAGTTGACGGTCACCGAGACGGCGCACGGGTTGCTCGCGAACGGGCCGCTGAGCGGTGGGTTGTTGGGAGTGACCGTGACGTTGCCGCCGTTGGGGTAGCCGTTGTTCGAGGCGTTCACCAACGCGGCATTGTCGGCCGCGGTCTGGTTCGGGCAGCCGGCGTGGAGCAGCGCCTCCGCGCCGCCGGCCGCGGCGGCGTCGGTCGCGGTCTGCTGCGACTGCTGGCGGTACTCGAGATAGCCGACGTCAACCCCGATGCCCGCGAATCCCATGAGGACCGCGAGCGCGACCGCGATTAGGGGCAGGACTTGACCTCGTTCATGTTCGTTGTTCATCGCGTTACAATCTCCGGCGTCATCACGAAGACGACGTCGCTCTGCTGGTTTTGATAGCTGGTGGATGTGAAGAGCTTACCGAGGATCGGAATCGAGGAGAGCAGCGGAATTTTCGAGATGGTCTTCATCTCGAGCCGGTTGACCAGGCCGCCGAGGATGATGCTCTCGCCGGGACGTGTGATGACGTCGGTCGAGAGCTTGCTCACGATCAGCGCGGGAATCGTGAAGCCCGAGACGACAACCGCGTTGGCGTAATCGAGTCGCGACACTTCCGGCGCGACGACGGCGTGCACCGAGCCGTTGCCGAGCACTTCGGGCGTCACGTTGAGCTGCACGCCGTAGGGCTGATACTGCACGTTCACCGCGCCCAGGCCGGTCGACGTGACCACCGGGATCTCGCCGCCGACGAGGAACGTCGCCTTCTGTCCCGGGCTCGTGACCAGGTTGGGGCTCGACAGCACCTTCGCGTGGCCCTCCTGCATCAACAGGTTGAGCGTCGGGGCCAGCGTGATCGTCCGGAAGAACGGCTGGATCGTGAAGCCGAGCCCCGAGCCGATGGCCGACGGCGACTCCACGACGGGAAACGACGGCGAGCCGATCGTGTAGGTGGTCGGATTCACGGCGGGCTGAAACGTCGCCGAGTTGAGCGAGAGGCCGAGGTTCGACTGCGCGGTTTTGTCGACTTCGAGCACGTAGACCTTGATGTCGATCTGGCTGTTGCTGATCGCGTTGATGCGGTCGATGAGCTGCCCGTTGCTGGCGAGGTACGGGCCGGCGAGTCCGCGCGCACGGTCGAGGATCGCCTGCGCCGTGACGGCGTCGGTGGCATTGCCGCTGACGATCACGTTGCCCTTGCCGTCCGGATCAACGCGGATGTCGCTCGCGCCCGCGATGTTGCCGATGGAGCGCTGCAGGTTGCCGAGGTTCTGCGAGATCGTCACGGCGTTGACGAGCACGGCTTCCTGCGCCTTGAGCACCGGCTGGAAGCGGTTGATGATGTCCGCGATCTGCTGGAACTGCGCGCCGTCGCTGACGGTGCCGCGCACCACGATCGAGTGGTCGAAGCTCACGACCTGGACGGTCGGCGACGAGATCGCGCTGCGCAGCATCTGCGCCACGTCGTCGAGCTCCTGGGCGGTGACCGTCACCTCGTAGGCCTCGCGCCGGCCGCCGGCCCAGATCATCACGGTCGTGTGGCCGGGGGCCTTGCCATTGACCACTACCTGTGACGTGCCCACGGGCACGACGCCCGCGATGCGCCCGTCGCCGACCGCGACGCGTGTCAATCCCTCGGCCCTTAAAAGGATGGAGTGTCCCGACTGGATCGACACGAGCGTGACCTGGTCGGCACTAACCGGCAGCGCATAGGCGACGATGCCAACCGTCATAACAAATGAAATAAGGCGACGACTAATGCAGTTCATCAAAGAGCATTATACCAGGATTTTGGCGTTAACGCGTCAACGTGGTAAAAACGTTGAGTTAGAATTGCGGCGATCGGCGCCCGGCGTGCTTGCCAGCGCGGCTCGACGATGGCATGATACAGCGCACCAGGAGCAAGGAGGTTTTCCATTGCGGCCTTTTCAACAGGTGGTTCTTCTTGCGCTCTGTATGCTGGCCTCGACGCTTAATGTCGCGGCCGCATCGGCGCAAGGCGTACCGCTCGAAACCGTAGCCCGGAACGCGCACTTACAGTACGCGTGGCTCTCGGTTTCGCGTGCCGTACAACTGAGCGGCCCCGGTATCGTACTGGTCATTCGCCCTGGCGATAACCTGTACGAGGTGGACGATCGTGTCGAGGTGACGGCGGTTACACCGCGCTTTACCAACAACGACATCTTCGTCTCAGACAAGCTTGCCAATCACATCATCCAACTCGCACGGCAAGCGGAACGACTCGTTAGCGCACAGGAAGCAGAAGCGGTAAACGAGTCAAATGCCTTGAGCGAAGAGTTACAACAAGCCGGCGCGGCGCCAATGCGCGGCACGATCGTCCTTAACGTGACTCAACTGCAAGGAGCGGAAGCGCTCCTCGTTACGGGAACGGCGCCCCCAGGGGCACCCTTGATGATCACGTTGCTCGCTACGCTCTCCTCCGAAATGCCCAACGTGCTGCTCAGCCGTCACGATCTGACGGTAGGTTCGGATGGAAAATTCCAGGCCATCGTGCCGATCGCGCCCGACTACATGCGCGACTCATTCATCAACGTACTGGCGACATCGTTGCCGGGCGTAGCATCGGCCAAATCGCAGCTCCTGATTCACTCATCCAACGCTGGAATCCAGGTGCCGGTGGAGACGTTCCCCGGCGGAATCTGGTAACGGGAGGCCCAATGCTTCACAGCTTCATCTCGATCGTTCGCGACGACGAAGGCGCGACGATGGTCGAGTACGGATTACTCATAGCGTTGATAGCGCTGGTCGCGTTGGGAGCCGTAACGACTCTCGGCACCAACCTGAGCACGCTATTCAACAATACGGCAACCACGCATATAAACCCAGACCCACCAACGGCTGTCTCTGACAGTCGACATCCAACCACAACAAGGAGACGCAATGCTAGCCACCCTAAAATCGATGATTCGCGACGACGAAGGCGCGACGATGGTCGAATACGGCCTTCTCGTAGCACTCATCGCTCTGGTCGCGCTCGGCGCCGTCAAGACGCTGGGAACGAACCTCAGCTCGCTCTTCAACAGCGTCGCTACCACGATCTAAGAGAACCAAACGCAGGGTTGCGGGGCGCGGCCCCTTTAGTCGAGTCGGCCGCGCCTCTCGCAATCCGATGTCTATGTCCGTCGCAATCTGGTTAACGCTCGCGGGCTGTTGCGCCGCCGCCTTTTGCGACGTGCGCAGCCGGCGCATTCCCAACTGGCTGACCGGCACTCTCGCCCTCGCGGCGATCGCCGTTCACGCTGTCGGCGGCTGGAAGCCCCTCGCGATCGCGCTGGCCGTGATGGCCGGCATGACGCTTCTCGGAACCCTCGTTTACGCCCGGGGCGGGATCGGCGGCGGGGACATCAAGCTCGCCATCGCCGGATCCGGCCTGCTCAGCTATCCCCTCTTCATTCCCTTTCTGCTCTACTCGGCGATCGCCGGCGGCGCCCTCGCCGTGCTCTACGTGGTCTTCCGCCCGAGCTCGCGGCCGCTGCTGGCGCGGACAATCGTACTTGCGGCCGGCGGCCCGCAGGGCATCCCGGCGAAACGCGAAACTCTGCCTTACGCCATTGCATTTGCAATCGGCGCGATTTTGGTCGCTCTATCTCAGGGCGTCGCTCCATTCTTGAGGATCAATCTGTCGTGAATACCCGACGCACCACGCTCCTCATCGCCAGCATCCTCGCCGTGGGCACCGGCTGGCTCACCCTCACCTATCTCTCGTCGCTGCGGCCGCCCTCGGGCGAGCAGCGCGCCGTGCTGATCGCGGCGCAAGACATCGCTCCGCGCGAGCGGATCACCGATGCGATGCTGTCCAAGCAAATACGCCCCGCAAACGCGGTCGAGCCGGGAGCGATCTCCGACCCGAGCCAGGCCGTCGGCTCGCTCGCGCTGATCACGATACCTGCCGGGACGCAGCTGACGGCGTCGGAGGTCGGCACCAACGTGGCCTTCGCGCTGCCGGTTCGCCTGCAGCCGGGCATGCGCGCGGTCAGCATCCCCGTCGACCGGGTGAAGGACGTCTCCGGCCTGATCCAGCCCGGCGACCGGGTGGACGTGATCGCCATCCCGCCCGCGAAATCCCAGGGCCCGCCGCCCAAGGCGGTGACGATCTTCCGCGCGATCCGGGTGCTCTCGGTCGGCACCTCCCTCGAAAATCCGTCCGCGACGCCCTCGCCCTCGGAGCAGGATGCCGCGACGGTAACGCTCGAGGTCACGCCCGGACAGGCGGACATGCTCGCGTGGGCCGACTCTAACTCGACGCTGCGGCTCGCGCTGCGCTCGCCGCGTGAGGCGCCACACACCGAACCGGTCGAAGAGCTGACGCTGGCCGGAGGCATGGCCCCCGAGCCGATCCCGTCGCTCGGTCCGCCGGCGCCGTTCCCGCCTCCGATGTCGGGACCCGCGCCGGCACCCGCGCCCCGGCGATTCGCGAAGTCCGGTGCAGCTGATCATCGGCGATCAGATCGTCGACCCGAACAACCCCGCCGCGAACCAAATGACGGGCGAACCGGTCTTCCTCTTCGTCGGCGCCAAGGGCGGCGTGGGAACGACCACGCTCTGCTGCGAGCTCGCGAAGGTGATGCGCGACAAGGGCGTCGCCGTCGTGGACGCCGATCTCAGCGGACGCCGCAGCGTCGCACTGTTGTGCGAGGCGATGCGCAGCCTCGATGCGGCCCGCGGCACCTCGGCGATCTCGCGCGTGCGCAACGAAGGCATGACCGTCGTCGAGCTCGCGCATCGCTACGACGCGGCGTTTACATTGGATCCCGGCGCCGTCGAGATCTGCGCGGCGGATCTGCGCGGTTTCGCGCGCGATCCTCGTGGACGCGCCGCAGCCGTTTGCCGCGGCGGCGCGCCCGTTCGTCATCCGGACGACGCGCGTCTTCGTCGTGGTCGAGCCCACGCTCTTGGGCATCGCGGGCGCGCAGACGCTCATGGCCGACTTGCTGCGCTTCGGGATCCCCGAGGACCGGATCGCGCTGATCTGCAACACGCGCACCGAGGGACAACCGGTCTCGCGCGGCGAGATCGAACGCAGCCTCGGGTGCGAAGGTCGTCGCGGAGATTCCGCCCTCGAGCCAGCGCGCCTACGCCAAGAGCATCGCCGGCCTGCAGCGCTACATCGAATCGCTGCCGCGGGCCGACGTGCTGACCAACCTGCAGCCGTCGGCGGCCGGTCCGCTGGGCGAAACGCGCGTCCCGCTCGAGCGAACGGCCTCCGTCCGCAGCAACGGCCACTCGGCCTTCACGATCGATCCGAAGCGCGACGCCTTCAAGCAACAAGTGCATCAGTCGCTCATGCGCCAACTCGATCTCCTCTCCGCGAGCATCGCCCACACCGACGCCGTGAAGCTCGCCGAGCTCCGCGCGAAAGTCGAGAGCATCACGGCCGAGATGTGCGTCGAAGTTCGAGGGCAGCGCGGAAGAGTTCGCGGCGCTGCGCCAGGAGATCGTCGACGAGGCGCTCGGTCTCGGACCGCTCGAGGACCTCATGAAGGATGAGTCCGTCACCGAAATCATGGTGAACGGTCCGGACACGATCTACGTGGAGCGCCAAGGCGTGATCGCGCGCACGGCCAAGCGTTTCATGGACGCGCGCCAGCTGCGCCTCGTCATCGAGCGCATCATCACGCCGCTCGGGCGGCGCATCGACGAGTCCTCGCCGATGGTGGACGCGCGACTCAGCGACGGCTCGCGCGTCAACGCGATCATCGAACCCGTCGCGATCGACGGGACGAGCCTGACGATCCGGCGCTTCGGCAAGCGCCGCCTGACAACCGAAGACCTCATCGAAAACGGGGCCGTGCCGCGCCCCGTGATGGACTTTCTCCGCGCGGCGGTCCAGTCGCGGCTCAACTGCGTCGTGAGCGGCGGCACCGGCTCGGGCAAGACGACGTTCCTCAACGTGCTCTCTTCGTTCTTGCCGGAGCGCGAGCGCATCGTGACGATCGAAGACGCCGCCGAGCTTCTGCTCAACCAGCCGCACGTCGTGCGGCTGGAGTCTCGCCCGCCCAACGTCGAAGGCACCGGGGAGATCCGCATCCGCGACCTCTTCCGTAACGCGCTGCGCATGCGCCCCGACCGGATCATCATCGGCGAGTGCCGCGGCGCCGAGGCGCTCGACATGCTCCAGGCGATGAATACGGGCCACGACGGGTCGCTCACGACGATCCACGCCAACGGCCAGCGCGACGCCCTCTCGCGCATCGAGACGATGGTGCTGATGGCCGGCTTCGACCTGCCGGTGCGCGCGATTCGCGAGCAAGTCGCCAGCGCGCTCGACCTCGTGGTGCACACCGCGCGCCTGCGCGACGGCTCGCGCAAGGTCACGGGCGTCAGCGAGATCGTCGGCATGGAAGGCGAGGTCGTGACGATGCAAGAGATCGTACGCTTCGCGCAGCACGGCGTGGACAAGGAGAACCGCGTCTTGGGCGAGTTCTGCTATACGGGCGTGCAGCCCACGTGCCTGAAGCGGTTCGCCGAGTACGGGATCGAATACGATTCACGCGCGCTGAACGGACTGTCGGCGCTCCCGTCGCTATGGTAACGGCGCTCGTCCCGATCGCGGTCTTTGCCGGCGTTGCGGCGACGGTCTTCCTCGGCTTCATGTCCGTGTGGGGCACGCTCAACAAGCGCGCCACCGACCGCGTTCACAGCTTCGCCGATCAGCTCGACCGCGCCGGCATCAACATGGGCTCGCAGGAGATCGTGCTCAGTACGGTCGCCGGCATCGCGATCGTCTGGATCGCGCTGCTCTTCTTCTTGCATCCGAAGTTCCTCTTCGCACTGCTCTTGCTGCCGGCGATCGGCGCGACGGCATGGCTCGGCTTCTCCAGCTACGTGCGCTTCAAGATGGCGCGGCGGTTGGCGGCCTTCGTGACGCAGCTGGAGCCGGCCACCCGGCTCATGGCGGGCGGCCTGCGCGTCGGGCTCGGCATCCGCCAGGCGCTCTCGCATCGTCATCGACGAGCTGCCCGATCCCGCGCGGCACGAGTTCAAACGCGTCATCGGCCTCACGAACATCGGCGCGAGCGTCTATGACGCGATGGACGACCTGGCGGCGCGCATGCCGAGTCACGAGACGCTGATGCTGACGCGCGTGTTCCGCGTGCAGTCGGAGACCGGCGGCGATCTGGCGCGCATCCTCGATCAGCTCGCCGGCACCATCAAGGACCGGCGCCAAATTCAGCGCAAGTGCTCGGCGCTCACCGCCGAGGGGCGCATGAGCGCCTGGGTGCTCATGGCGATTCCGCTCGGCCTCGGGCTCTTCATCGTGACGACGCAGCCGACGATGGGCGATGCGCTCTTATACACGTTCATCGGCCACATCGTGCTTCTGCTCGTTTTCGGCATGGAAGTCGCCGCCGCACTCTGTCTCAAGGCGATGCTGAGGATCGACGCCTGATGGTCGCGGCGTTCAGCTACGTCATCTCGCTGCTCGCCGGCATGGCGGCGTTTTTCTTCGCGCTCTCGCTGCTGCCGTCGAAGAGCCTGCTCTCGGAGCAGCTCGAGGAGCTCAAGCTGCGCGACCCGTTCAAGCGGGACGAAAAGACGCTGCCGGTGCTCGAGCGCATGTTCGACACCGAGCGGCGGATCGCGCTCGCCCATCGCCTCGTAGAGGCGGGCTGGTACACGACGACCCCTGCCAAGTTTCTGCTGCGCGTCGCCGGTGGCGCGGTGGCGGGCGCATTCGTGAGCCTGCTCGTGTGGAAATTCTTCGACCTCGGCTCGGGCTGGACGCTGCCGCTGGTGCTCGGTCTGGCTTTCGTGGGAGGTTACGCGCCGTTTTTCGTGCTCAATCAGGCCTGCGAGAAGCGCAAGGCCGCGATACAGAAGGCTCTCCCGGAGTTCCTGGACATGGTGTCGTCGACGGTTACGGCGGGCTTAGCGCTCAACTCCGCGCTCGGCTATGCGGTCGACGCCATCACCGGGCCGCTCAGCGACGAGATCCGCGAGGCCCTCTCGGAGATCCGGCTCGGCCGGGCCCGCGCCGATGCGCTCAAGGCCGTGGGCGAGCGGACGAATCACCCCGCGCTGCGCAACGCGCTGCGCGTGATGACCCAGGCCGAACGTCTGGGCGCCAACATCGCCAAGATGCTCAACGACCTCGCCGACGACGCCCGGCATCAGCGCCTGATGCTGGTCGAGGAAATGGCCGCGAAGCTCCCGGTGAAGATGGTTTTCCCGATGGTGTTCTTCATGATACCCGCCATCGTCACCATCATCTTTGGAGCGGTTGCCGCCAACTACTTCGCCGGAAAGCCATGATCGGTATCGCGCTTGCGGCCGCGTTTTTCGGCTGCATCGCCTTCGTAGCAACGCAGCTCAGCCGCGCCGTCTGCGCCGGCGTCTCACCCGCGCCCGACGGGCCCGCGCCGGGTACGCCGCCCAATCTCATCCTGGTTGCGGCCGCCGCGCTGATCGGCGGAGCGCTGGTCGCCTTCGGCGGCACCCCGCTGCAGATCGGCATCGCTGCGATCGTCATCTTCGCGCTCGTGGCGTGCTGGTGCAGCGACACGATGTGCGGGATGGTTCCCGACGTGTTCACGCTCGCGCCACTCGCGGCGATCGTGCTCTTCGCGCTCGCGCAGCGGCAATGGGAGCTCGTGGCGTCGGCAATCATCGTGTTCGTGCCCTTCGCCGCAGCCGCGTTCTTTTCGCGCGGGCACGGGATGGGCTGGGGCGACGCGAAGCTGGTCGCGATCGTCGGCGCCGCGCTCGGCGCGCCGCTCGCCGTGTTCGCACTCGCCGTCGCCTGCGTCGCCGCGGTCATCGGGCACCGGATCACGCGCGGGGGGCGCGGCCCGATCGCGTTTGCCCCATACATCGCGGCGGCGACAGGCATCGCGCTGCCACTCGGCTTCCTGAGGTGAGCGCGGTTCGGCTCGTGCTCGTTTTCTGGGGCGGCCTGTTCGTCGCACTTGATCCGTTTCGCGCGCTGGACAACGGCGATCTCTACTGGCAGCGCTGGCTCGGTGACTATGCGTTCGCCTTGCATCGGCTGCCGACCGCACTCGGCACCGAAACGTTCACAGCGTCCGGCGCGCCCTACGTTCCGCAGGAATGGTTCATCAGCTTCGTGGTCGCGATCGCGATGCAACACCACCTGCTCGTGGCGCTGGCAATGTCGATCGCGGTCGTACCGATCGCGATCCTCGTCTCGATCTACTTCCGCTCGCGCGATCGGGCTTGTCCGGAAGCGATCGCGGCGGTGTTACTCTTCGCCGGCGTCGCGATCGTAGCGTCGTTCGGGATTCGCGCGCAGGTGCTGGGGTGGGGGTGCTTCGCGGCGTTTCTCGTCTGCCTCGACCGGCGCGACCGCTGGGCCTATGCGGCAGTTCCGGTCGTGGTGATCTGGGCCAACGTACACGCGAGCGTGCTACTCGCGCCGGCATTTTTGGCACTGCGGATCGCGGGCGCGGCGCTCATCGAAGGGCCGGGCAACGCAGTCAAGAGCCGCGACATGGCGATTCTCGCGTTGACGCTGCCCGCCATGCTCTGCACGCCGCTGGGCTGGCATCTGCCTGCATACGCGGCGGCGCTGTCGGTGAGCCCGATTCGTCACTACATCCAGGAGTGGCAGCCTGTCGGCTTGGGCGACGCGGAGTTCTTGTTCGGAGGGCTCCTGATCGCGCTGCTCGCAGCTGTGGGCAGCTTGCACGCGGCACGGCGCGATTGGCGTGAGACTATCCCGGTCGCGTCGCTCTTTGTCGCAATGCTCCTCGCGGTGCGCAACATTCCGCTGTTTGCGATCGCCGCGGCGCCGCTCGCGGCGCGCGGCGTCGACGCCGCGTTTCCGTGGATTTCACGTATGGGCGCGCGCATCGCCAAGATGGAGCGCTTTGCGCTCGTCTCGATCGGCGTCGCGTATCGTGGCCTCCGGTCCATGTTGGCGCGCGTTACCCTCGAGGAGCCTCCGCGGACGCCCTCTGCCGCTATCGCCTCGCTCGCCGCCGGCGGGCAGCAACAGCGCTTGTTTTGCGAGGACTTTTACGCATGCAGCGCCGCGCTGCAGTATCCAAGCATGCACGTCTTTATGGATGGCCGTGCCGATCCGTATCCCTTGAGCGTCTGGCGTTCGTACATGTCAGTCGTGCGGGTCGAGCCACAGTGGCGGCAGATCCTCAAGTCTGTACGATGTCGACGCCGTGCTCGCATCGCGCGGAAGCCGGCTCGCTGCGGCGCTCGGCAAAGGTTCCGGATGGAAGCCCTCGTTTGAAGACCGCAGCTTCGTGCTGTTCCGCTATGAGTGACGCGCGACGCGCCAACATCGCCGTGGCCATCGTGATCCTGCTGGCCGGCGGACTCAGCACGATATGGGTCTTTCTCGTGCCCATGTTCCAGGCACCCGACGAGCCGGTGCACTTCGATTATGCCGCTTCGATTTATAGTGCCGGCCGATTGATCACGCTCGACGATGGCACGCCCGATTGGATCGTCAGCCCTTATACCAAATATCTGATGCGTGCCGCCGATTTCGGCGGATAGAGTGGCATTCCTCCATGCGAGTGCCTCCCGGCTATGGCAGCAGGTCGTATTTTGCCCGTGATCGACGCTGGGGCGCCGCGTCAAGCCACGGCAACGTCGCGTTTGACGGCCGAATAAGCTATATTGTACCGCTTTATCCTTTCGGATTTTATGCGCTCGAGGCGTCTTGGATGCGCACCGTTTACAACTTACCGGATCGACCATTGCCATCTTTTTCGCGGCGCGGCTGCTTTGCGTCGTATTGGTGATGATCGGCTTGTACTTCAATTATCGTACGGCGATCAATCTTGGCGTACCCGCGTGGGCTGCGTAGCTCTCACCGCCGCCATCGGACTTTTCCCGCTGACATCTTTTGTCTCGTCTTACATTCAGCCGGATAACCTCGCGTTTGCGCTAGTGTCGGCCGCATTCTGTTCTTCGCGACCCAGCTCCGCAAGGGCGCTCTGCGTTTTTACAACATCGCGGCGCTTGGTCTGTCGCTCGGATTCCTGGCCGTGACCAAGTATCAGTTTTTTCTCAGCGCGGCTCTCCCCAGTGCGTTTCTCCTAGCGGTCCGACTGAGCCAGACCGCTCGCGTCCCCGGCTGGCTCTTCGGCGCAGCCTTCTTTACGATACCGACTGCAATTCTGGTTTCGGTACAGCATTGGGTCGTAGATCGCAGCACGGGCGCAGCCGTTCCAACGACGATAAGCGTAAGCGCACTGCGTGAGGCCGCCGTAGGCGGAATTGGCACCACGTTCCACTATTTCACGGCAACCGTCATGACGGCCGTTTTTGATTGCTTTGTGGCGGGAGGCTGTGCCCAGACTTTCTGGCAGGTCGTGGGATGGTTTGACACACCGATCGTCATCGTCAATCCGGCCGTGGAAGCGGCGCTTAGAGCAATTATCGCTCTGACCAGTGTTGCTGTGCTTGTGCTCGTCGTCTTTTGGCTAACGTGCCGGGCCGTGCGGCTGTGCGGCGTCGTCGCGCGACGGCACGCCGCGTCTGCTTTGCGGACCGCCTCGGCCGATCCTGTTCTGAGCGCTTACGTCTGCTTCGTCGCGGTCATGTTGGGTCTGTACGTCTTATCGAACAACGCGTTTGGAGCGGAGGGCCGGCAGTTCTATCCATTCATCTTTCCTGCGTTCCTCTGCTTCGTCTGGTATGCTCCGCGCGCGCTGCGGGTGCGAAACCGAAAGGTGGTCACCACGGTTCTCGCCGTGGTGCTGCTCGGCTACGCCACGCTAGCGTCAGGATATGCCCTCGCCGATGTGCACCAACGCTATTACGGGCACCAGCTGCCTGGGTTCGTCGCAACCGATCCCCGACGTTCCGAGATCTCCCGCCGCAACGCAGGAGTACTTTGGCCGGTGACGCCGGCCAGCTACCACGTCGATGGTCTCACTTACCGTTTTTCTTTCGCTGCAGGCTCGCAGCTCGATATTGGAGGGTTGTCCATATTGCCCGAGAGCGGCACCGTTCCCAATAACGTAGCGGTGGTGGTAGATTCACGCCAACCAGTGCCGGTGCTCGCGGATCAGTACTTGGCGCACTTTGCCGAGGCTTCGCACAACGTGAATAATGGTTACGGAGCCTTTTACGCCGTGATCCCCACGGCGCGCCTCGCGGAAGGCGCACATACGGTCGCCGCCTATGCTCAACGCTTGCACGGCGGCGGTTATGACACGATAGAGCCCGTGCGGCTATTTTTCTTAACGGCATCAGATGGCCGTTTTTCGTCGTCAGCACTCCGCGCTGTCGGTCGCGCTCGGGCGACCACGGGGAGCATCGGCATAAGCGACACGTGCCGCGGCACCTTGGCGCCAGACATCGCGATGCCAGACCTGCACGCAGGCACCGTGTTGCTGATTAGGGGCGACACCTCGGCTTTCCAGACTGCGGTCTGGCTCCTCAGCGACGGGCGGCCCTACCCGACTCGTTACAGCGCCGCTGACGGATCGTACGTAGGAACGATTCCCACGGCAGGTCTTCCGCCCGGTATTCACCACATTCTCGCATTCGCAGTAGGTAGCGGCGGTCGCTCCTCTAGGCTTTCGCAAAGTGCGGCATTTCGAATCGTGAGCGGTGGCGGTCAGAACCAATATGTTGCTTCGTCTCCCGCGGCGTGCGCCGATCCGCTGCGACAGCTCGCGGCGACGGGCACATGAACCGTCCCGGCTTTCTCTACGCCCTGGCGGGTGCCGCGCTCGCCGGCATGTCGCCGAGGGCAGTCCGCGCGGCCGTGCCGGGCGCGGTCGAACGCGTTCTCTGGTTGCGCCGCGCCGGAGACGGCAGCGACGTAGCGGTACCGTTTTGCGTGGACGGGCGCACAGTTTATGAGCCCGGGTACCGCATGATCTGCTGGCTGATGCGCGACCGTCAGGTTCCGGCCGCTCAGGGCTACGTGCGGTTCGACATCGTCGAGATCGAGGCGCTGTGGGAGGTCCAGCAGACGCTGGAGCTCCACGGAATCCGCCGCCCCCTCGTGATCACGAGCGGCTTTCGGACCTGGCAGACGAATGCGGCGACCGAGGGGGCCGCTCGCAACAGCCAGCACATGTACGCCAAAGCCGTGGATATGTACGTGGACGGCGTCTCCATGCGCGACCTTTTCGATGCCTGCTGGTCGCGCGAGGTCTCGGGCGGGATCGGCTACTACGACGACCACGTGCACCTCGACTCCGGATCCCGCCGTTGGTGGACGGGCGACCTTGCGGTGCCGGAATTCGCATAGCTTGCCGGGACTTTTGGTTTCATGAGGGCTACAAGCCAGCATCATGGAGCGTCTGGTCCGTCCGACGAAGCACATGGGCCAGCGGTTCAAGTTGGGGGCCCTGGTTTATCTGGCGCTCAACTTCGCGTTGCTGGTGGCGGAGGTGCAGTGGCACATCCTCGCCCGGCTGACGGTCTGGGACATCTCCGAGCTCAAGGCGCTCACCGTAATGCTCAGCCAGGCGGCGCACCACTAAGTCGCCTCTGGGCAGCCACGCCAAACGAGCCCTAGGATACGGTCACTCAAATGCCGCCTACACTAAGCGTTCTGCTGCCCGTGTTCGATGGCGCAGCGTATGTAGGGAGCACGATTGAGAGCGTCCTCTCGCAGTCGTATAGCGACCTCGAGTTACTTATCGTCGATGATGGTTCAGACGACGCGACCCCCGAAATTATCGAGAACTACGCGCGCCAAGATCCCCGCATTCGGATCTTCCGGCACGAGAATCGCGGCGTCGGCTTTACGCTCCAACGCGGTCTATCGGAGTCCAGAGGCGGCTACGTCGCATTAATCGGCGCTGACGACCTCGCATTGCCGGGGCGATTTGAAACACAAGTCAGTTTTCTCGAGGCGAACCGCGACTATGTGTTCGTCGGCGGATACCTGCAGATCATCGATGCCCACGGCCGTGTGATGGGTCTACGCAGATATCCCGTCACGGACCGGCAGCTTCGCCGAATGATGCTTCTTTACAACCCCTTCGGCGCTCCGGCCGCGATGTTTCGGCGCGACGATGCCCTGGCGGCAGGGGGATTCACTTCCCGGTTTTCAACCGCTGAGGATTATGATTTCTTCCTCCGGCTTGCGAAACGCGGCAAGCTGGCAACCGTTCCCGAGCCGCTGGTCTCGTACCGCCTTCACACGAACACCGTGAAAGCCACACAGACGCTTCGCCAGCTCCGCGACACATTAGCGACGAAGCGCGCCGCCTACAATGAGTACGGCTATCGCCCGGCTCTGGTCGGACGCGCCGCGGACCTCGGCCTGATGCTGCTTGACCCGGCTGCCTCCCGCATTAACGTATCGCCTATTCACTAGGATCGCCATCCGAGGGCGCAGAGCTAACGTCGCTCGAGGAAGAAGCTTAGGCCATGGTATCCGTCATTATCGCTGCCCTCGTGATTATCGCGCTTTACGTCGGCACTAAACGCCTTTCCGGCTTTGAAACGCTCGCCGTTGTTCTCATCGCGCTGGCCGGCATCATGCTCGCCGATTTTTCCCGCGCTCTCTACCCGCGTCGCAAATTTCTTGCACGTCGGCCGCGGTACGGATCTCGTGTTCTACTTCGCGATTCTCGCGGGCTTGTTCGTGGCCTCGAACTTCTACTTTCGCTTCAAGCGCCATGAGCAGGCTCTTATCGCGCTGGCGCGTCAGAACGCGATCGAGCGCGCGCAGGAGCCATCGTCGGCGTCGGCGTCCGAGCTACGAACGGAGGGCGATCGAACGGTAGAGTAGATCCAGCAGGATCTTGATCGAATCGAAGCCCGACTGACCCTTTTTCTTCGAGTAGGCCGTGTACCGAACGTCGACGGGAACCTCGACGAAGCGCAGATGCAGCGCTCCTATCTCCTGCAAGATCTCCGACGCGTGGGCCATTCCCGCCTGTTCGATTCGAATCGCCACGGCCGCGCGACGAGTAAAAATGCGTAGCCCGTTGTGCGTGTCGGTCACGGGAACGCGCGCATGCAAATGCGTGAACGCGAGCGCCGCCTCGCAGGAGCAGACGGCGCAAGGGAGGGACGTGGCACTCCTTTTTCAGAAAGCGCGAGCCGAGCGCAACTTCCGCGCCGTTGCGCTCGAGCGCATGGAGAAGATCGGTCACCGACTCAGCCGCGTGCTGCCCGTCCGCATCGAACGTGCAGAGTAGTCCGCGCCCTGTGCGAGAGCGCATAGGTGATTCCCGTTTGCAGCGCAGCTCCTTGCCCGAGATTGACGATGTGGCTCAACACGTGCGCGCCCGCTCCAAGCGCCAGCGCCGCCGTGTCGTCTGGAGAGCCATCATTAACCACGCAAATGCGATCGTAACCAGTGGCCCGCAACGACGCGACCACCGCAGCGATCGTGGTTGCCTCCCTGTAGGCGGGCACGACGATCCAGACGTTCGCCATTATGCAGGCTCCGGCGTCAATGCGAGCGCGGGCCTGCGCGCAAGCACGAGCGCGGTCAGCGCGAAGCCGAGTAATCCGATCCACGTCGGCAGGCGCAGCAGCCACATCGCTGGGCGGTTCGTCACGTTGCCGAGCACGAATTGACGCCAGCTCGCCTCAGCCAGCTTCGGGTCGATCGGCGGAAACACGTGTGCGTGAGGTAGCGCTTGCACGGGCACCTGCGCTATCGCGAAGAGTCCCGCGATCAGTACGAGCGATGCCACCGCTGCCGCAAGCGCGATCGTGCGCTCGCGATACAGCGCGTACGCGATGAACGCGACCGGGAAGACCGGAGCCAGGAACAACGCCGCCGAGCTGGCCATCATCCACGGCACCGCCAGCAACAGCAGAGCTGCGAAAAGCCACGCTCGCCGCTCCGGCGCGAATGAGTACGTAAGCAGACACGCGGGGACGGCCGCCGCGATCGCCTCGGTATGCACGAACGTCCCGCCGATGAGCGTAAATGCCGGCGGCACGCAGCGCCGCGAAGGCCGCGTTATCGTAGCGCTGCGCGAGGCGTAGGGCGACCAACACTCCCACCGCCGTCAGCGCGACGTACGAGATGCTGCCGGCCAACGCGGCCGAGGCGTCGCCAACGCCGAGCGCCGCCAGCACCGTGGACAGGCTGTACTGGTTGTCGCGCGAGACCTCCGCGAGCGCGTGCGCCGGGAGTACGGCCGTGACGTACGCGATGTTCTGCGTGAGACCGCCGCTCCAAAGCGATAACGCCGCGAGCGCGAGCGCAGCAACGCACAAGGGCAAGCGCATCGACGAATAGGCGATGAAGAGCCCGAGCGCCGCAGGGAGAGCGATCTGCGGCTCGACCGCGGCCAAGCGCGATCGCCGCCGCAGCGAGACCGAAGCGGCCGCGCGCGGCGCACAGCGCGGCGACGACGATCGCCGCCAGCGCCACCGGCATCACGTTGCCTGACGCAAACGACGTGAGGCCGAGCGAGAGCGCCAGCGCGGCCCACGCGACGAGCCATCGGCTGCCGCGCGACGCGCGCCAGCGCGTAGGCCGCGGCCGCTATCGCCGCCGCGAGCAGCGTCCACCAGATCGTCGCGGCGGTCGCGAACGAAAACAGCGTCAGCGGATAGAAGAACGCGAGCGCGTACGGCGGATACGGCGCGGGAACCGTGACCTTCGGCGGCGCGGCGATAGTACGGCGCCGCGGTGCTGCGCTCGCAGTCGTGCAGCGGCTGCACGTAGTAGGGACTGAATCCCTGGCGCTGCGCCTGCGCCGCGCAGTAATAAGCGCGAAAGTCGACCATCAGCCAGCCGCCGTGGCGGTCGCCGTAGGTCTGCGCAGCGATCGGCAGCAGCGTGCCGAAGGTGGCGAGCGCAAGCGCGATCGCGTGGCTCGCGCGCAGCCGCGGCGCACCGGCCGCGAGGAGCGCGCAAACGAGCAGCAGCGCGAGGCCGGCCCAGGTCGGGATCCGCACCAGCCAGGCGGCCAGGCTGCCCGTCGAGCTCTTCTGCGTGAACGCGCTCCACGAGGCCTCGGGAAGCCGCGCGTCGATCGCCGGCGCGACGGCGTGCGCGACGGCGTGCGGCGCCGTCATGACCTGCAGCGCGTCCACGCCGAACAGCAGCGCCGCCGCGGCGATCGCGGCGACCAGCGTCGCGACGAGGTTACCGGGCCAGTAGCGCCACGCCAAATATGCGATCGGGAACAGCGGCGCGAGCAGCAGCGCGGGAGAATCGAACCAGCCCCACGGCACGGCGAGCAGCGAGCAACGCGACGACCGCGAGCGTGCGCCGCTCGCGCGGCGCGTACGCGACGAGCAGCGCCGCCGCCGGCAGCGCCACCGCGATCTGCGTCACGTGGATGAAGCTTCCGCCGAATACTGCAAACGCCGGCGGTATCGCCACGACGAACGCGTCGTTGCGCGTCCGCTGGGCAAGGCGCCCCGCGACGATCACGCCCACAACGAGCATCGCGACGTACCAGAGCGATCCGGCGCGCAGCGCCGCCGCGGCCGGCACCCCCGCCGAGGCGAGGATCGCGCTCAGGCTGTACTGCGTGTCACGCGTGAGCTCGGAGAGCGCGTGCGCCGGCAGCACGGCGGTAAAATATTCGATGTTCCTTTCCATCCCGAGCGCCGCAAACGAAATTATTGCGAGCGTCCCCAGCACGAGCACCAATGCGACGCGCGACGTGGGCCGCCAGACGGCCAGGGCGATGCACGCCGGAAGGCCGAGATGCGGCTCGATCATGGCTGCGGCAGCGAACAGCGCGGCGGCGCGCAGCCGCCCCTGCCAGGCGGAGTACGCCGAGAGACAGATCGCGGCGACCGCCAGCGGCACGACCTCGCCGAGCGGCAGCGAGAGCATGACCAGCGAGAGCGCGAAGATGCCCAGGCCGACCCCCAACTCCATACCGGCGAATCTGCGACGGCCACGATGCTCACGACGCACGCGAGCAAAAGCAGCGCTCCCCAGAGCGACGCTGCGACCCAGAAAGGCAGGAGCGCGAGCGGCATCAGCGGCGCGATCGCATAGCCGGGCAGCGGCGCGGGAATCGTGACGCCCGGGTTCTTCGCGAAGAACTCCTTCGGGCCGATCGCCGTCTCGCACGCGCGCAGCGGTTCGGTGCGATACGGATCGGCGCCGTGCGACGCGACGCGCGCCGCGCAATAGAACGCGCGGAAGTCGCCCATCAGGAAGCCGCTGCGCGTCACGACGCCGGCATGAATGCCCAGCGCCGTCAGCGCCGCCAGGACGATGGCCGCGTTGATCCAGAGCTTACGCACGGCGACTACGATCCCGAAGCGAGACGCAGGTCGGGTTCGGAGGATGCCTGATCGTCGATCGTGCTGACGATCTCGGCGATTCTTTCCAGCACCGTCACGTGCCGCTGCTTGAGGATGGCATCGAGGGTACCGACCCAGGGTTCGTGCGCGTCGCCGATCAGCAGGTCGCCGCGATAGACACGCGCCGCGCTGCGATAGTGGGCGTACGCGGCACGCAGTTCGCCGCGCTCGAACTGCTCGTCGGCATCGTCGGCGTGCGACACGAAGCGGTTGACGTCGACGATGACGTTTTCGAGGTCGATCGAGAGGTCTTCGCCCGCGCGGAAGTACGCCTCGACCTGCTTGAATCCGACGATGTGGGCGATCGCCTTGCGGATGTTGGAGCAGACCGTCCGGAGGCTCTGCGCGACGAGATGCCGCTCGGCGCCCGGCCAGAAGACCTGCCCAAGCTCGGCGCGCGAGACCGTGCCGCCCGGCTGCAGCGCGACGTACTTGAAGATCTGACGGTCGCGGCGGCGGATCCACTCGATCGGTTGGCGGTCGATCTCGGCCAGGAACCAGCCGAAGAGCCGCACCTGCATCGGGTGCGCGGGTTGCGCGCGCCGCCCGTAACGATCGTAGAGGCGGCTGCGCGAAAGGGCGCGCAGCGGACGATATCCGTCCCCAGTATGAATCACGAAGAGACCCTGCTCTTCGAGCGCCTGCAGCTGCTGGCGATCGTCCAAGTACGACCCGCTCATCAGCTTGAGCACGAGATCTGAGTCGCGCTCCGAGACGAGCGTCAGCGACGCCGCGACGAATTCGCTGAAGAGATGCCCGTGGCGCGTGCGCCAATTATCGAACGCCTGCGACAACGTCAGGCTGTCTTCGGCCGCTTTGCGGAGCGCGCCGCTGACTACCGTGCGGCCACCCGTCGGTAGCCTCGAGCATCCGTAAAACGTCGGGGTGCGTGAACGGCACGCCGCACGTCTCGGCGACGTGGCGGATTCCGGCCGCATCGAAGGCGAGCCGCTCGGCGTCGCACAGCGTCGCCGTTCCCTGCGAGACCAGACGCGCGACCTGGAACGGCCCGCGAGCCCGGCACGCGATCAGGAGCCCGACGTCGTCGGGGAGGTCGTCGATCAGGCGCAGCAGCGCCGCGACGCCGCCCTCGTCGGGCAGATGCTCGCAATCCAGCGCGAGCTCCAGCGGGGCGCGCGCCGCGAGCGCCTTGACGACCTCCTCATGCGTGGCGAACTCGTCCTCGGCCTCTAGGGCGTGGGCGATCGCGGTCCAGATTTGCTCGGCCGTGCAATTCGCGGCGAGGATGCAATAGAACCCGTTGGGCGCGGAATGCCGCAAATACCCCACGAGCGCCATGGTTTTGCCGAAGCCGGGAGGAGCAATCAAAAAGCGAACGGGGACGCCTCTAAAGCGTCCGAGCCAGTCTTCTAGATGCGGCCGCCGGACGATCGACGGACCGAGCCGCGGCATCCCTGAAATCATGGACTCCTTGAGGGCCTTCTAAGCGCCCCCTCAGTGCAAGTGTACCAATTTTTTAACATATTGACAACCGAGCATACGGGCTGCTGGCCGAACGCCTTTTCGGCATTCGTGCTCGAATGGAATGATAAATCGATGGTCAGTTTCCTTTTTTGGCATGAAACGTTCGGCTCAGAGAGTTCAAGGGGCTGTGGATAACGGTTTAGTATAAAAATACTATCCGGCCAGGGCTCGGGCAAGCGGATCCAGGACGCGCGAGCGCCAGCGCAGTTCGTAGTTCAGCTTGCGGGCGAGGTTGCGAATTTTGCGCCGGAAGGGCTGACGGGAGGCGAGCTCCCGAGTCAGCGCGTGCTCGATCCGGAGGTCGCGGCGCAGCCGTTCGACGGTCCGCCGGCCCAGGGACGGGTGCCTGCCTGAGAAGCGCAACAGGCGCGGGTAGACCGGCGCGTAGTAGCGCGCGACGTCGAACCCGTCGAGCTCGTCTTCGCGTAGGACGTTGCCGGGCGCGCCCAGCGCCGAATACTGCCGCGCCTTCTCAGCGTGCCGGCGCGGGTGAAGCGTGTGCCCGTAGTGCGCGTAGACGTAGGGTAAGGCCACCCTTCTTCCGTTCAAGCCGCGCAGCTGCTCGTGGACCGGGCCCTCCCAGCGCAAGTCCGGCGCGAACCGGAAGAACACCATTCTCCGCTCAATCGACGTGTAATAGTCGAACGACGCGAAGAAATGCCACGTGTAGCCGTCGACGAAATCGAATGCCGCCGGAACGCGATCGAGCCGTTGCGCGACGCGCGCGAGCCCCTCCCCGTGCACCTCGTCCGCGTCGACGAATGCGACCCAATCGCCGGCCGCGTGCTCCGCGTGTAAACGCAAGCACACGTTGCGCGCGTCGGCGAAGCCCGAGAACGCCGTCCGCTCGACGACGAGCCGGCTCTCGCGCCCGAAGCGGCTCGCGGCAAGCGTCGCGGCGTGCGGCGAGGGGTCCGGAGCGTTGTCGTTGACGATCAGCAGGTTTATGCTGGACGCGATCGACTCCAGCATCGCCTCGAGGAACGGCTCCTCTCGGGAACCCAGGATCAGATGCGCGGCGATCGACATTAGTCGCGCGCGCCGCTCTGAATGCTGTACACGACGAGATCCCAAGCATTACGAATGCCCGCCAGCAAGAGCAGCAGCATCGCGCCGGCTTCGACGTGCGCTGCGAATGGCGCGGTCATCCAGATCATTACCGCGGCCGCGGCGAGCGCGGCGTAGCTGACGTATGGAATCACCACGTACCAGATAAAATCGTCCGATCCGAGGTTGCTGCCTCGCCAGAATCGGTACGCGCCGCTTGCGATCATATACCCAAGGCCGACGACTGCGGTCGCGCCGATGAGGACGCTCAGCGCAACGGGACCCGTATCAGGCATCAACATGAACAACGACACGACGATGATCGTCACGAAAAAGACGACGATCGGGGTGTACAGCGCCCGGGTTACCCGGGAGCCCTCGTCGGTCCGCAAGGCGCGCTGACCGAGTGAAATGACCACGAACATCAGGCCCATCAACGTCGCCGCGATGCCGGCGGCGACGCCGTAGAGCTCGTGCCACTGCTGGAATCTATCGAAGGTCACCGTTCGTCACAACGCGAGAAGCAAGTTTTCCGTTAGCACGCCGGTTACGCAAAGCCTTTGGCTGCCCTTTCGCGAAGTCGGCGCCATGCCACTGCGCGTCGCCGTCGATGCCCGCGTCGTCGCCGAGGACACACGCGGGATCGGACGCTATGCGCGCGCGGTCTTGCGCCGCCTGATCGGTCGCGCCGACGTCGAGCTTACGCTGCTCGCGGAGTTTTCACGCCGGCGCCGCTATGGTGCGGCGTACTCGCGCGCGCTGGGCAGCGACGCCTTCACCGTTCGTTCGCGCCCCGGGCGCGATTGCGATCTGATCTGGCATCCCGCCAACGGGACGTTCATTGCTTCCGCGCTGCCGAGCGTCGCGACGATCCACGATGCCGTCCCCTTTCGCTATCCGGATCCCGATCCGAAGCGGCGGCGCCACGCGCAGGGACCCTTTCTGCGCTCGGCGCGGACCGCGGCGCGCGTCATCGCGGTATCGTCGTTCGGGCGCCGCGACGTGCACGACTTCCTCGACGTGCCGCTCGAGCGGATCGCGGTGATACAGCATGGCGTGGACGCGGAGTTTTCGCCGGGGCCTCCGGTGGAACTGCCGGCCGTGCTGAAAGACCGACCCTTTTTGCTCTTCGTGGGCGACCCGATCGCGGAGCCGCGCAAGAACTTTACCTTATTGTACGATGCGTACCGCCGGGCGTGGCCGGCAGGTGCTGCGCCGGCGCTGGCCGTCGCCGGACCGCGCGCCCCGGATCTTCCGGGGGTCGTTCACGCCGGGAATTTCTCCGACGCCACCGCCGGCGGCGCCGAGCACGCTTTGCGCGCGTGTTATCGCGGCGCTCTGGCGCTCGCGCTCGCGTCATATCACGAGACGTTCGGCATGCCGATGCTCGAGGCGATGGCCTGCGGAACGCCCGTGGTCGCCTCGCGCGCGAGCGCGCTGCCGGAGATCGCCGGCGAGGCTGCGCTCTATGCGCCGCCGGACGACGCCCTCGCATGGGCCGCGGCGCTGCGCCGCGTCGTCGACGACGAGGAGCTGCGCGCGCGGCTTCGCGCCGACGGGCTGCAGCGTGCTCAGTGCTTCAGCTGGGACGAAAGTGCGCGACGACACCTCGAGCTCTTTCGATCGCTCGCCGGACGATGATTCACCTCGGCGTCGACGCGTGGAACCTTCCCGGCGACCGCCGCGGCATCGGGCGGTATCTGCGCGAGATCCTGCGCGCGTGGTGGGAGCGGGATCGCTAGCGTGTGGATGTGACGCTGATCGTTCCGGAGTGGCACACGTTGACGGTGCGCGGGCGGTATCTGCGCGAGGTCGACGCGCGACCGTACCGCGTCGTCTCGCGGCGCCTTCATGCGCGCGCGGGCCTCGACGCGCTCTGGTTTCCGTTCAACGGCTGTAGCTGGACGAACTTCACGCTGCCGGCGACCGCGACGCTGCACGACGCGTCGAACTTTGTCGTGCCGGATTACGCGCCCGAGACGCAGGCGATCTTTCGCGCGGCGGTCCAACGCTGCCACGCCTTGATCACCGACTCGCGCTTCGCGCAAACTGAGCTCGCGCGCGAGCTGGAGATTGCGCCCGAACGGCTGACGCCGATACGCGCTCGGCGTTGCGCCGCCGCGGCCGGAGTACCGGTGGAGCTCGACGTCGCGGCGCTGAAACCGTTCGTGCTGTACGTTGGAACGCCCGAGGCGCGCAAGGGTTTCGACACGCTGCTCGAAGCGATGTCGCTCGTCGCGCGCGAACGTTCCGACCTGAGCCTTGTGGTTACGACGTGGCTGGGCAACTGGGCGATGCCGGCGGGCGTTCGTGCCGTCGAGCTCGGGCACGTCGATGACGACACGCTCGCGGCGCTGTACCGCGCTTGCGCGGTGCTCGTTTTACCGTCGCGTCATGAGGGATTCGGGCTACCGGTCATCGAGGCGATGAGCTACGGGGCGCCGGTCATCGCAGCCAACGCGGCATCGCTGCCCGAGGCGGGTGGCGATGCGGCCTGCTACGTGCCGCCCAGCGATCCGGCCGCGCTCGCTTCAGCGATTCTCCGCGTCACGAGCGATGCGTCGTACGCAGCCGAGCTGCGCCGGCGCGGCCCCATTCACGCGGCGGCATTTGCGTGGGGAAAAACCGCGGAGCGGACGCTCGACGTAATCGAGAGGACAGTGCGGGGACCTTCACCTGCGGGCTCGTGGCCGCGTCCAGACGCTGGATCAGATCGTCATCGAAGATGGCGAGCGCCTCCGTGTAACGGCCCAGATTGAACAGGGTCAAACCTCGATTGTATTTCGCGCCCGCGGCGAGCTCGCGCACTTGCGGAATGGTAGCCGCCTCCAGACGCTGGATCAGATCGTCATCGAAGATCGCAAGGGCCTCATCGAGGCGCCCGAGATTCAGCAGCGCCACGCCCTTGCTATACTTTGCGGCCGCAGCGAGCTCACGCACTTGGGGCAGGCCAGACGCCTCCAAGCGCTTCGTGAGATTGTCATCGAAGACACCGAGTGCGTCGGCAAAGCGTCCGAGGTTGAGCAGGGTCACACCCTTGTTGAAGATCGCGGCCGGAGCGAGCTCGCGCACCTGGGGGTTCGTAGCCGATTCGAGGCGCGAGATCAGAGCGTCATCGAAAATCGCGAGCCCCTCGTCAAAACGCCCGAGTTGAAGGAGCGCCGTACCCTTGCGTGATTCACATCGCCACCGGGCTCGCGGTCCGTGACGGGCGCGTGCTGCTCGTCGCCTCCCGCTACCCCAATCACGAGCAACCGCTCTGGAATCTCCCCGGTGGGCGGCAACAGCCCGGCGAGCTCCTCGAGCAGACCGTCGCGCGCGAGCTGTTCGAGGAAACGGGGCTACACGTCGAAAACGGCGGGCTCGCGTACGTCAGCGAGAGTTACGATGGGGACGTTCACATTTTGAACGCGACCTTTTTGGTACTGCCTAGGTCACCCTTCGACTCCGCTCAGGGTGACACTGGGAGTGCTCAGGGTGACACTGGGAGTGCTCAGGGTGACACTGGGAGTGCTCAGGGTGACACTGGGAGTGCTCAGGGTGACACTGGGAGTGCTCAGGGTGACACTGGGAGTGCTCAGGGTGACACTGGAGTGCTCAGGGTGAAACCGTGAGTGCTCAACCTGACAGCGGAGACCATATCGTTGAGGTCGAGTGGGTGCCGATCGAGCAATTGCCCGAGCGGATCGTCGTCAACGTAGTGCGCGAGCCGCTACTGGCATATCTGCGCGGAGCGTTGCCGCGGCAATACATCGGATATCACGATGCCGGCGTTACTATCGAGTGGCCTGCCGATTCGCGCTAACGCCACATACCTTTGAGGTCCGCGGCTTTGCAGGCCTTCGCGGTGCACGTCACGCCCGTGATCGTCTCGATCGTGCGCAGCACCGAATAGTGATCGATGTCCTGATTGTATGACCCCGGCTTCACGGTTGGGCCGATCAGCAGCGTCGCGATCTGGTTCTTGCCGTTGTTGTCCGGATCGGCTTCGTCCCAGGTGAGGATGAGCAGACCTCGATGAGCCTTGTCGTAGTCGAGAATCGCCGGCACGTTCTTGTTCAGCCAGTTGTCGCCGGTTTTCGTGCTGCAGTCGTGCATGTCGTTGCAGAGGTTCGGCACGACGATGGCCAGCGTCGGCGGCGATTTCGGAAAGCGGCGGTACACGAGATTCGACGTCGCCGGGACATTGGTAAAGTTCACCCAGGGGTTGTGCTTACGCGCGTACTCGCCTGCATAACAGCCGGTGTAGCCGTCGTGCGGCATCGACTCGGAATAGCCGTCGAAGCGTTTTCCGGACGCAAGCAGCTCTGCCCCGACGTTTTCCGTCGAGAACGTATGCGGACACGAATCGTCGGTGACTCCCTGCGTCGATCCCGAGAAGAGCGCGAGGTAGTTGGGTTGACTCGGATGGCCGATCGCGTGGCTGTTCGTCATGAGCGCCGCTTGCGGCACTAAGACCTTATTGATGTAGGGAGCCTGCGCGCTCCCGATGATAAGATCGTAGTCGCGATTTTCCATCATGATGACCACGACGTTATTCGCATGCGGGCCGGCTGCCGCGGCGCGCGCGGCCGCGTCTTCCGGGGCGCCCTCTACACCCGGGGTGCTCATGCTCAGCCCGGCACATCCGGCGAGCACGGCAGCGGCTGTCATTCCCTGAAGTCTGCGAATGCATGTCGGTAGTTCGTTCATGTGCGAGGATTTCGGAACTTCGTAAGCGCCGCCTCTGTTAGGAGATCGCGTGACCGCGATTCAGGGGGACGTGCTCGACGAAACGAGCGTTGCCAAAACGATCGTTCCCGGAACCGACGCCGTACTTTCCGCGCTCGGAGTGCCGCCATTCCAGCTAGATACGAGCTTCACGCTACGGCGGGGGATGGGCAAAATCTTGTCGGCAATGCGCCGACCTCGCTCACTCCATGCTCGCCACGATCGCCGACCCGGACGCCTTTCGGCAACGCGTTTTCGTCGCAAACTAGGGCGCTGCGCTCGCTTCGCTCAGGGCGGACCAACGGGAGCGGTCGAGGGAGTGGAGGATCACGTCGACCGGTTTGCCGCCGACGGTCGCGCCGTGCGGAAGCATTCCCTCGTCTTCGAAGCCGTTGTTGCGCAGCACCGCACGCGACGGCAGGTTTTCGGGCAAGCAGTACGCGCGCATCCGCTGCACGCGCGTGCGTCGGAAGCCCTCGTCGACGAGCGCCGCGACCGCCTCGGTCGCGAAGCCTTTTCCGCGATGCGCGCGCACGACGCTGTAGCCGATCTCAGCCGTCGTGCGGCTGGACTCCAAGATGCGCAGCGAGATCCATCCCAGCGTCTCGCTCCCTTCGACGGGATGCACGAGCCATTCGAAGCGGCCGGTTGAGCCCGGGCCGAAGCGGGTCGGACGACTGCCCACCGTGCGCACGAACTGCGCGCGGTTGACGTTGGGGAGGTCCTGATAGTCGCGCAGCTCCGGTTCCTGGAGCACGTCCCAGAGCGCTCCGGCGTTAGCCGCCGTCACCGGCTCCAGGCGTAGGCGCGCGGTACGAATCGTCCTCACCTGCACCACCCCGTCACTTGCCGCTGCACCCCGTGGGCGTGAACGGAGCAGCGATGGATTTGGCTGCCGCCTACGCCGGAAGCGCGCCGGCTTGGGTCGATTTTACCGCGACGGTCGCGTCGCGGCCGCGCTTCTTCTTTGGTTCGCGCACGCACTGCATGCACGAGGCCTTCGACGTGCAGAGCAGCGCCGGCAGGCTCGAGGTGGTGGACAACGTAAGCATCGCGCCGCGCTGTCCCGTGCGCGCGGGCGACACCATCGAGATCCGCGGAGAGATGGTTCACGATCCGGGGCGGCTGCCGGTCGTTCACTGGACCCATCACGATCCCGGCAACCACCATCCGGATGGATTCATTCGTCTACGCGGGAGGGTCTACGCGTAGACGAAGGGGACGCTGGCTTTAGATCACCCAGACTTGTGCCTTTTGCGAAAAGACGCAGCCTGAAGAGAGCGAACATTTCGCCGTAATCGTTTGGTGATAGTGCCCAAGTTTGATCGTCTTGGAGGCGCTTATCGTCTCCTTCGTCGGATTGCCGGGATCCGGCTTGAACGTACCCTTCAATCCGGAATGACTCATCTTCGTCGACCAGTGGACCTTGCCGCACGACACCGTACCGCTGGTCGTGCGGCAAGTCAACGTGAGACCGAGTACATAGTGGCCACCCGGTTTCACGCAAACCTTGAACTTCTTCGGGTTGCTGCACGTGTCCGGAACGACGCCTTCCGGCTCGATGCCGATAACTAGCGTCGCGTGCGACGAAGGAGCGAGGCCGGAACCCGTTCCAGCCATCGGTAACGGCCGGCCGCCCGAGCAGCCGGCGATGCACAGAATTCCCGCGGCGATGCCCAGCAGATATGGGCGCGCGCCGCGGTTGAGAAGTAGCTTCACCGCGACCTCCTTTAACGAAAGAAAATCTGCCCGAAACAAGATTCGGGTCGTGAGCTACTTGCGTGATAGAAACTGGGCTACCTGCTTGCCCGGATGGCCCGAACCCATCCGCAGCAGTTCCGGGATCGTCAGGAAGCGATAGCCGCGGCGTTTGAGCGTTTCCACGATCAGGCGCGTCGCTTCGACATCGGAACTTCGGTCGCAAAGCCGCGCATGCACGTGCGGGCAAATGATACCGCGATTGCCGTCATGCAGCGTGATGATTGCACCGTCGCCTGCGTAGCGCAGCACGCGCGTCGCGATGACCCGGGGCGGCGGATCCTCCCAGTCGTTCGCTAGCGGAACCGACCACATCACGGGTGTGTAGCCGAGCTTGCGGACCTCGTCGAGCACGAGCCAGTCGCGCGAACCGAAGGGCGGACGCATGATCCGCGTGTGTTGTCCGGTCGCAGCGAAGATTGCCGAATCGGTGCGCTGCAACGTGCGTCGCAGACCCGCCTGATCGTACAGCACGAGGTGACCGTGATTCCACGTGTGGTTGCCGATGGCGTTCCCCGCCGCCGCCTCGCGACGCACGAGCGCCGGATACGCCTGTACGGCGCGCCCCACGACGAAGAACGTCGCGTGTACGCGCTCGGCGCGCAGCACGTCGAGGATCTGCGCCGTGTACGGGGGATTCGGGCCGTCGTCGAACGTCAGCGCGACGACGCGCGCGTTCTTCGGCCCGCTCACGAGCGTCTTGCCAAAAAGCTGATTGCCGGGGCTCTCGGCCGCCTCGTAGCCGACGAACAGCAGCACCGCGAGCAACGCGATGCATACCGAGGCCGGCAGCGCGAATCGCGTCCGCACGCTTAGCCGTGCAGCCCGCGGATCCGCGCCTGCGCCGCCGCCACGTTACGGCGAAACTCGTCCGGTCCAAAGTCGCGGAAGTCTTTGACGATCTGCGCGTAGCGGGCGTCGGCCACTTGCGAGCTCTCGAGGCGCAAGAGATCCTTGGGCACGCCCTTCGAAAGATCGATGTTGAACTGTCTGCCCGCCTTGGTCGCCCAGTATTGCGGATTCGTGAACGTTACGGTGCGGTCGCCCTGCTTATAGTCGGCGAGCTGCTTGACGTAGACGGTGTAGTTCGCATCGGGATCGGGCAGCGGCGGCTTGTCGACCAGCTGCCAGATCCCATCCTGCCCCAACAGCCCGAAAAAGAAGCTAACGTCGTACACGCGCGCCGCCGGCGCCTTGACCATGATGATGTGCCCGTTGTAACCGCGTATTTCATACTCGAACCGCGACACGCCCTCGATATCGGACATGCGATATGCTTCCTGATAGATCGGCGGCTTGGGGTACTTGATCGTCATCCCCGCGAAGAGCTCGCTCGGCGCGTGCTGTGCGTGAATCGCCGGCGCGAATCGCCCCATCTCGCCGGGCCCGTAGATGCGCCAGCCCAAAAAGAGCATCACCGCCGACAAGGCGATGATGAAGAGTCCGATGGGGAAACGACGCATCACCGCGGCCTACTTTGCCGGCGCGTTGGCTTCCTGGTCGAGCACGCGGTTAACCAGGCGGTCGGCCAGGACGTTTTGCTCGCGCGGCACGTGTGCTATGTCGACGCTCTCGAAGCCTCGCAGCAGTCGCATGGCTCGTTGATGCAGCGGCTGCAGCCCGGCATGCTTGACGCGGTACTCGCCTCGCAGCTGCTTCACTACGAGCTCCGAGTCCAAGCGGACGTTCAGATGACGAATTCCGCGCTTGCTCGCGGCCTCCAAACCAAGCAAGAGCGCGGTCCATTCGGCCACGTTGTTGGTCGCGATACCCAGGTATGCGCCAATCTCCTCGACTAGCTCGCCGCCGGGCGCGAGCAGCACTGCGGCGCTCGCCGCCGGACCGGGATTTCCGCGAGATCCGCCGTCGGCAAAGAGCGTCGCTTCCACTCGGGCCGCCTTCGGCGGCGGCAAGGCATAGACCGCCCGCCAGCGGGGTACACCGGGTAGCATGATGTACACGTCCATCCTTCGCGCAGCCGCCTTGGCGGCGGCACTCGCACCTGTCCTCTCCGCACCGGTTAGCGTCGCGGCGGCCCAGAACTCGACTTTTTACGGCATTACGGTTCACGTTTCGTCCAACAATATTAAGGTTCAGGATCCGAAGACGAAGCAGGTCTTGAGCTTCTTGATCGTGCCGAAGTTCGATCAGGTGTTTTCGGCAAACGGCAAGACGACGTATCAAATGACGGCGATCAAGGCCGGCCAATACGTCGGCATCATCTACGACCAGCGCGCACTCGGCGTTCGTCATGCCGACAAGATCTATTTGTTGACTAATGCTAATCAAAGGATCGGCACGCAGTAGCGAGAAGAGCGCCGCCTCCACCCTTAGGCTTCAAGAGGCGGCCATGCGTTTTCGGACCTTCGCGATTTTGATGCTCGCCGGCATGGTAATCACCGCGTGCGGCGGCAGCGGCTCAAACACGGTCCCCGCTACACAGCAGGGATCGAGCCGCAATGCGAGCTCATCGAGCTCGCCAATTCAGCACGTCGTGATCATCGTTCAGGAGAACCGGACCTTCAACGATTTCTTCGCCACGTACCCCGGTGGCGATGGGACGACGGTCGGCAAGATTGCGGCGAACCCCAACTGCAGCCCGCCGATCAAAGCGGGAACGATACCGCTCGCGGAGGTGCCGCTCAACGTCCCCAAAGATCTCGTTCACAGCTACCACGGATATCTGACTGCGCGTGACGGCCGTAAAATGGACGGCTTCGACTTGGTGAGGACAACAGCAGCGTTCCCGAGTGCACTTTCCCATACCAATACACCGAGCCGTCGCAGATCGTGCCGTACTGGGACATGGCCAAGCAGTACGCGTTGGCGGAGCACATGTTCACGACTCACGGCAGCGACAGCTTCGACGCGCATCAGGACCTGATTCGAGGCGGGACCGTGGTCGAGCACAATAAGGCGATGATCGACTTTCCCACCTGCGGTGACTGCTGGTGGGGCTGCGACGCGGCGCCCGGTACGAAGACGCACTTGGTCACTAAAGATAACGTCGAACTCGCCCGGGGCGCCGGGTCCACTCCCGTGCACGAAAGACTTCAAGCTGCCGTATCACACGCTGCGCGATCTGATGGACAAAAAGGGCGTCACCTGGACGTACTACCAGCCCGCGTTTAAGGAGGAAGTATGGCAACATCTTGAGCGCCTTCGACGTGATATGGCCCGTGCGCAACGGCCCGGAATGGAAGAAAAACATCGAGACGCCGCAGACGGCGATCTTCAACGACATTTCGAAGGGGACGTTGGCGAACGTGTCGTGGGTGATCCCGGATCAGGACGAGTCGGACCATCCCGGCACCCTCTCGGATACCGGCCCGTCGTGGGTGGCGAGCCTCGTTAATGCGATCGGCCAAAGCACGTACTGGGATCACACGGCGATCGTCATCGTCTGGGACGACTGGGGCGGGCTGTACGACAACGTGCGGCCCAAGATGATCGATTACGGCGGCCTGGGCCTCCGCGTGCCGGCCATCATCGTGTCGCCCTACGCCAGGGCCGGGTACATCTCCACGACGAACTACGAGTTCGGGAGCATCTTGCGGTACATCGAGGAGAACTGGAATCTGGGCTACCTGGGCACGACCGACACCCGGGCCAAGAGCATCATCGACTGCTTCAACTACTCGCAGCCGCCGATCACGTTCCAGAAGATTCCGTCGTCGCTCTCGAAGGAGTACTTCATCCACGCCAAATACTCGGGACCGCCCGACACGGACATGTGACGATGCAATATAAGAAGTCGATCGAAGAGGTAAAAAAGGCGCTCGCCTCGGTCAAGTCCACCGGCGGCTCACCTTCGGTCACCGATCAGAGCCCCGGCGTGCGCGCGAGCCGCGCGCTCAAGCGCCTCGAGAAGGTCGCTACTTCAGCCTAGACGCGTCGGCTCTAAAGACGTTCGCCGGTCGGGTCGAGTCCGGCTTGACCGACTACTTCGCGAGGCTGACGGCGGTGCCGAGAGGTGTCTGGAATGTTCCCTTGCCAAAAATCTTCGTGGGCGGGCCGCCCGCGGGGTAGTTGAAGACCATTCCCGACGCTGAGGGATACGAGCCGTTGCCGGCGACGAGCGAATCCTTGACGATCGCGTATTGCCGGACGTCGGACGCACCGGTGAGCGGTGTCGAGCCGACCAGCTTGCCCTTCGAGCCCGTGAAGGCGAACTGATACACGATGTTGGCGTTATACGTTTGGTCGCCGACGTTCACGTTCGATCCGACGACGGCGACCCCGCCGGGATATCCGACCGAACGGTTCAGGGTCAGCTCCGATAAACCTCTTCCCATCGAATCTCGCGATCGCGAAGACGCCGTGGTACAGCTGCGTCAGCCCGTCGACGTAGACGTTTCCCTGCGCGTCGTAGGCATCGAAGTAGCATTCGTAGAGCGACCTGCCCACATAGAAGCGCGGGCGGCCGCGGGCCTCGTGGTAGATGCTGAGGCCGCCGGGATTGTAGCTTGGCCCGAAGATATTCGCCACCGCGAGATCGCCGCTCTTCGGGTCCACCGCGCAGCTGTAGGGCCGGCGATTGAGATCCTCGAGCGTGGCTTTCGGTTTCGTGGCGCCGTGCGCGTACTCGGAGATGAGCGACGTCGAGTAGTCGACGATCCACACGTCGCCGGCTGCGTCGGCGCATTCGCCCAGCGGTTGGACGAAGTCGGTCAGCCTGCCGACGAGCTTCAATGCGGGATAGCTGAACACGTACACCGTGCCGGCACCGGGTTGCGCGTCGGAGATGTAGATCAGCGTTTTACTCTTGGCTGACGGGTCCATCCAGGAGTGACGTCGATCGTCGAGGTGCACGGCTTGCGTTGTATTGACGGGGACGGAACGAACCGCGTTCCCGCTGCACGCGGCAACGATGGCAGCGGCGGTGAGCGTCAACGTCCTCTTCTTCACCGGCTGACGGCGACCCCGATCGGGCCGACCTGCAATTGCTGCCGGCCAAAGATGCGTTTGGGCGACCCGCCCTTGGGATAGTTGAAGACCATCCCCGAGCCTTGCTTCTGATCGATGTTTGCGGCGATGAGCGAGTTCCCGAGGATCGCGAATTGCCTGGACGACGTCCGTGTCGAGCAGCCTGGTTCTGCCGACGAGCCGGCCCTTCAGCCCCGTCACCGCGAAGCGGTACACGGAGTGAGCGTAGCGCCACGCGTCGCCGATCTCGAGCCGCGAGCCCACGACCGCAAGCGCGCCCGGAGAAATCACGGTGTGATTCAGCTCGAGTTGGTGAACGTCTCGTGCCGGAACCTCGCCAGCGCAAAATAGGGATAGTAAAAGCCGCGGATGCCGTCCACGTAGAGGTTGCCTTTGGCGTCGTACGCATCGAAGAACGGGATCGAGAGCGAATCATCGGTGTAGACCTTGGGCGTGCCGCGGGCTTTGCGGTAAATGCTCAGGCTGCCGGGTACGGGATTGGCGGCTTCGTTGACGACCGCGAGATCGCCGGTTTGCGGATCGACGGCGCAGGCGTAGGGAAAGTAGCCTGTGTCCGCGAGCGTGGCCTTCGGCGTCGTCGAGCCATGGCCGTACTCGACGATTTGCGATGCAAGGCTGTCGGCGATCCAGACGTCACCCGCCGCGTTGACGCACTCGCCCTCGGGCTGATCGAAGCCCGCGAGCGTCCCGGCGAGTTTGAGCTTGGGATAGCTGTAGAAGTAAACGCGGTTCTCGTACGAGTTGGAAACGTAAACCAGCGTACCGCCTTCGGCGGTCGCGTCAGATCCTATCGTTCGCGACCACGTGCCGTTTGAACCGGGTGGTGCAAGCGCGTGCCGCCTGGCACGCGGCGAGAAAGGCAACGCCGATCGCGGCGGCGCCGCGGAGCGCGACGGTTCTCGCAAGTGGTTGCCGCATGCGAGGGAATACGACGCTGAGGCCGGACGTAACTTCGCGCAGACACCTGCTTGTCTTGCTAGCCGCGGAGTCGGCGTTCCTCAACGGGAAACCGACGCTCGGCCTCAAACTTAGGGACTTTCCCAGACTCGCTATTCTTTGGAGGTTTTGCGTGTATCGCGCTAATGTTCGATCGCTATGGGTGCTCGTCGCCGCGGCCATCGCCGTTGGGACGGCGGCATGTTCGGGCGGGGGATCGCTGCCCGGCGTTTCTCAGCAGTCGCTGCAGGCGATGGAAAAGAGCCACCCCGGACACTTTTCCCGCATCGAACATCAGCCGCCGGTCGGAATGGCAATGGAGTGGTTGATGACCGACGGTTCGGTGCTCGCGCAAAGCGCTCAGACTTGGAGCAGCTGGTATCGCTACGTTCCGGACGCGAAGGGCAACTATAGCGACGGCACGTGGAGCCAGGTTGCCTCGCTTCAAACCGGTTACGGACCCCTCTACATGGCCGCCGACGTGCTCGCCAACGGACGCCTCGCCATCAGCGGCGGCGAATACAACTCTCCCGGCAACGGCTACGATCTTCAGCTCACCAATCTCGGCGCGGTTTACGATCTGGTGAAGAATACGTGGACGCCGCTCGGCCACCCGTCACGCTGGAAGAATATCGGCGACTCTCCCTCGAGCGTGTTGCCGAACGGCAAAATGCTGGTTGGAGATAAGCTGCACACCTGGGACGCGACCTTGGATCCGAAAACGCTGGCGTGGAAGAAAGTCGGCGATTCCGGCAAATCCGACTTCAATGCCGAAGAGGGATGGACGCTTCTTCCCAACGGCACGATTCTTACCGCCGACGTCAAGAACGCACCCAATTCGGAGATCTACAATCCCGCGACCGGCAAATGGACGAGCGCCGGATCGACGATCGTGGACCTGCACTCGCCGTCGCCGTACGGGTGTCTTTGTACGGGCCGAACGAATGCTATTATCCGCCGGGTGAGATCGGGCCCGCGATTCTCCGACCCGATGGGACCGTCTTCTACACGGGATCGTTCTCGACCAATAACGGTCCCGGCCACACCGCGATCTATAACACCGCCTCGGGCAAGTGGACGGCCGGACCGGACTTTCCCAACGACGACAATGCCGGCGATAGTTTTGCGACGCTCGAGCCGAGCGGCAACGTTTTGGTTTTCGGCGTCAGCGGGACCGTTTACGAGTGGAACGGATCGGCGCTCACCCAAGTGAACGGAATATCGTATGCCGGCCCACCGCTTCTGTTGCCGAGCGGACAGGTCATGGTATTGGCCTATTCGAGCGTCGACCTCTACACGCCGACCGGCCAGCCGCAAAGTGGTTGGCTGCCGACGATCGCGTCGGTTTCCAAGACGCTGACGCGCGGTCACACCTATAAGATCACCGGAACGCAGTTCAACGGCTTCGGACAGGCGATGTCGTACGGGGACGAAAACCAAAATGCGACAAACTACCCCTTAGTTCGCATCACCAATAACACGACTGCCAACGTCTTCTACGCGCGCACCCACAACCACAGCACGATGGGCGTCGCGACGGGCTCGCTCCCCGTTTCGACGCATTTCAACGTCCCCGCGAAAATGGATACCGGCGCGAGCTCGCTCGTGGTCGTCGCGAACGGCATCGCATCCAAGCCCGTTACGGTCACGATAAAGTAAGGCTGTATAGGCGGACTCGGTTCCGTCACCGAGGTGTTGGTTGCCCTCCCCCTTAGCATCGACGACTATCACGGCAGGTTCTGAGCGCTAGGGCAAATTGGTGGAAACGTGAGGTCAGCCGCTCTTCTTCTCATGCTCCTTGCCGCTGGGTCTCCTAACCCTTCGGCCTCCGCGACTCTGCTTCCGGTGGAGTCGGCGGCCGTACAAACGCGACTAAACGTACAACTCGCCAAGCTCGCCGGAAATAAGCCAACTCAGACGCCCGCGATGGAGGTCGCGATCGCGCAGAACGGGCGAATCGTCTACGATCGTGCTTTCGGCGCCGCCACGCTCGACACGAGGTTTCCCATCGCATCGATCACCAAGATGTTCACGGCGGTCGCGATCATGCAGCTCGTGCAGGCAAACCGGGTGGACCTCGACGCGAGCGTGAGCAAGTACCTTCCCAGCGCCCCATATGCGGATCGGATCACGGTGCGTCAGCTCCTGCAGCATACCTCGGGGTTGTGGAACTACGGGGACTATGCGTTCAACACCGGTCTCGTGGCTCAAGCCGACGACGCCCGCGGCGATACTCGCGATGGCCGCCCAGCATCCCTTGACGTCGGCGCCCGGAACGAAGTACGGCTACAGTAACACGGGGTACGTGATTCTTGGGCTCATCGTCGAGCACGTGTCCGGAGAGCCGCTGGCGCGGTACGAGCGCGAGCATATCTTCCAACCCGCGGCCATGACGCAAACCACGATGGGTAATCCACCCTCGAGCGCGCCCGTTGCGGTCGGATACATGAGCGCCGGAGGAAGGCGCGCCGACGCTTACGATGCATCGTGGACGTTCGCGTGCGGCGACATCGTTTCGACGGCGAGCCGATCTGGCGCGCTTCGACATCGCCTTGCTCGACGGCAAGCTAGTCTCGCCGGCGACGTTCGCACAGATGCAGGAGGACGTCGTCCAGTCCGATCTCGGCAGGCAAGGGCTGGGCGTAAACGTGATAAGCTGGCAGGGTCTGCAGCTCGTCGAGCATCACGGCGGCGTGCCCGGCTTTGAATCTGAGAATGTAACGATCCCGGCGCGGCGGCTGGCATGGATCGTGCTCAGCAACGCGTTCGACTTCGGCACGAATCGCGCGAGCGCCATCGTCGCGGGCGCCTTGTTTCCAAACTTCGCGGGGCCCACTCCCGCGCCCAAGCCAGAGGATCGCGCCGTGACGGAGCGCTTCCGCGAGGCGCTCGTGTCGTTCTTTCAAGGCAAAGTCGATCGGTCTCAGTACACCGACGCGGCGAATGCCGCCTTAACGCCGGAGCTCATCGCGGCGACCGCGACGCAGCTCAAGCCGCTCGGCGCGGTCGCGAGGATCCAGTTCCTTGGGGTGAACAAGGCTGCGGCCGAAACCGTCTACAGCTACCGCGTCACCTTCACAAACGGGGAAACGCTGACGTGGCGGTTTGTCTTGGATGCGAACGGCAAGATCGCCGGGATCGGTGCAACTTTTTAGCGTCTGGGCCCAGCTTTCTTCAAGGTGCGCGGCCCGCGCACGGTAGTACAATAGCGTTGGCCGCATATACGATCAATCGGAGCACCGGTGCCTTGACCCAAGTGTCGGGATCGCCGTTTGCAGCGGGCTCGTACCCCGCCGGAATCGCCGCGTGCGAGGTCGAGAATGAGCGCTGCGTTCCCGCGATATTGTAGCGCACGTCAAACTTCGTCCTTCGACTTCGCTCGCTGCGCTCGCTACGCTCAGGATGACAGTATTAAACGATCGCTCGGGATAACAAAAGCATAGGTCACCGCGTGGTCACACTTCGACTCCGCTCAGTGTGACAACGGTGGCGTCGCCGGCGATTGCCGCTGAGATCGCGTTGGGTTTCGCCGAGCAGATGTAGGCCGCCGTCGCGCCGTTGCGGACTGCGGAGGCCGCGCTCTCGATCTTCGGTTTCATGCTCGAGCGGCACGCGGCGCTGTCCGCGAATGCCAGCGCCTCGGCCGAAGTCAGCCGGTCCATGCCGGAGGCAGGGTCGTCGGGATCTTGGAAGACGCGCGGCACGTTCGTAATCGCGACGAATGCGTCGGCCTGCAGCGCCGAGGCGATCGCCGCGGCCGCCGAGATCCGCGTTGACGTTGTACGCGTGCGCGCCGTCGCGCGATATAGCAAGCGGAGCGACGACCGGCACGAAGCCGGCGTCGAGCAAGGCGCGCAGCGGCGACGCGTCGGTCGCAACGATGCGTCCGACGTAGCCGAGGTCTTCGCCCCGCAGGCCGCCTGTGCGCTCGGCGACCAGCAGGTTGCCATCCTGGCCGCTTAACCCGACCGCCGGTATTCCGAGCGCGAGCGCGTCGCGCACGAGTCGCTTGTTGACGCTGCCGCACAGCACGGCTTCCGTCACCTCCAGCGTGACCGCATCCGTCACGCGCATGCCGTCGATCCGCTTCGTCACGATGCCGCGCTGCGTTAGCGCTGCGTCGATCTCGGGGCCCCCGCCGTGCACGAGCACGACCGCGGCGCCCGCCTCGCGCAGCGACGCGATCTCGGTGAGAACCGGGTCGGCCGCGCCCATCCCCGCGGCCGGCATCGCGCCTCCGCCATACTTCACGACCACCGTACTTGCATAATTATGCGGCATATGCATAAATATACAGAAGTGTACGCCCTAGCGCCAGCCCCCGCGCGACTTTCCGGCCTCGCGGGCCGGAATTTTCTCCGCGTGAGCGACCTCGCGCTCGAGGAGCTGCTCGCGATCCTGCGGCTCGCCGTCTTCCTCAAGGCCGCGCCCGGCCGCGAGCAGCGCGACACTCTGCGCGAACGCACGGTCGCGCTGCTCTTCGAAAAGCCCAGCCTGCGGACGCGGGTCTCGTTCGAGGTCGCCGTGGCGAAGCTCGGCGGCGAGACGCTCTTCGCCCAGGGGGCGGAGTTCGCGGTCGGTTCGCGCGAGACGCCCGAGGACGCGGCCCGCGTGCTCTCGCGCTACGTCGATGCGATCGTCGTCCGCACGCACGAGCACGCGCCGCTCGAGCGCTTCGCGCGATCGGCGAGCGTGCCCGTGATCAACGGGCTCTCCGCCGAGGCGCACCCGTGCCAGGCGCTGGCCGACATGCTGACGCTCACCGAGCATTTCGGCGAGGTGCGCGGCCTCCGCGTCGCCTATTTGGGCGACGCGCGTAACAACGTCGCCGCATCGTTCGCGGAGGCGGCGGTGATGCTCGGCGCGACGGTGCAATTCGGCTGTCCGGCGACGCACCGCCCGTCGGAAACGTTCCTCGCGCATCTCGCGCGCCTCGCCGGCGGAAACGGCGGCGGCGCACGGGCGTTCGCGAATCCCGTGCGTGCGGTGCGCGCGGCGGACGCGGTCTATACCGACGTCTGGACGTCGATGGGCGAGGAGCAGTATCGCGAACGCAACGACGCGCTGCTCCGGCCCTACTCCGTGACGGCCGAGCTCATGCGCCACGCGGCGCCGCACGCGATCTTCCTGCATTGCCTTCCCGCGCATCGCGGTGAAGAGGTTAGCGGCGACGTCATCGACGGGCCGCAGAGCGCCGTCTTCCAGCAGGCCGAGAACCGGATGCACGCGCAACGGGCGCTGCTCGTCGCGCTCCTCACCGAACGCAAAGGATACCCGCTATGAAAGAACGACGCCAACGCGCCATCATGACGCTCGTCGCGACGCGCCCGATTCACTCGCAGGAGGAGCTCGTCGCGTTGCTCGCGCGGCGCGGCTTCGCCGTGACGCAGGCCACGGTCTCGCGCGACATCAAGGAGCTCCACCTCGTGAAGGTGCCGATCACCTCGGAGCAGGGCGAGATCTTCAAATACGTCGTTCCGAACGCGGCCTCCAACTATGCGAGCCGGCTGCATCGCATGATGAGCGAGCTGGCGACGACGATCGCCGGCAGCGCCAACCTGATCGTCATTCACACGCCGCCGGGCAGCGCGATGATGCTCGCATCCGCGATCGACGAGGCGGCGTGGCCGGAGGTGCTGGGCACGGTCGGCGGCGACGACACGATCCTGGTCGTCGTCGGCGCGGCGCAGGATATGCCGGTCGTCAAACAGCGCCTGCTCGACCTGCGGGGCCAGGCCGCCGCATGAGCAGAGTCGTCCTCGCCTACTCGGGCGGCCTCGATACGTCCGTTCTCTTGAAGAAGCTGATTCTCGAAGGGCACGAGGTCGTGGCGATGACCGCCGATCTGGGCGAAAGCGACGCCGTCGCGGGAGCCGGCGCACGCGCGGCGCTCGAGGCCGTGCGCTCCAAGGCGATCGAGCTCGGAGCGTACGACGCGGTGCTGATCGACGCTCGCGAACGCTTCGCGGAGGAGTACGCGTTCGCCGCGCTGCGCGCCAACGCGCTCTACCAAGACACGTATCCGCTTTCCGCCGCGCTCTCGCGTCCGCTCATCGCGGCCCTGCTCGTCGAGACCGCGCGCACGTACGGCGCGAGCGTCGTCGCGCACGGCTGCACCGGCAAGGGCAACGATCAGGTGCGGATCGAGCTCGGCGTGCGCGCGCTCGACCCCAACCTGACGTGCCGCGCGCCGCTGCGCGAGTCGCCGCTCTCGCGACCGGACGCGATCGCGTTTGCGCGCGAGCACGGCGTGCCGGTCAGCCATACGGCCGAAAAACCGTACTCGATCGACGCCAATCTGTGGGGCCGTTCCATCGAGGCCGGCGTGCTGGAAGATCCGTGGAATGCCCCGCCGGAGGACGCGTTCGCGTGGACCGCTGCGGCATCGGAGCAGCCGGCGGACGCGGAGGAGATCGTCGCGAGTTTTGACTCCGGCGTTCCCGTTTCGGCGTGCGCCGGTGCGGCGGGTCTCGTCGGCGAGCTCAACGCGTTGGGCGGCAGGCACGGCGTCGGGCGCATCGACTTGATCGAGGACCGCGTCGTGGGCTTCAAGTCACGCGAGGTTTACGAGTGCCCCGCG
Source organism: Vulcanimicrobiota bacterium (assembly GCA_963756165.1). Classification (GTDB taxonomy): domain Bacteria; phylum Vulcanimicrobiota; class Vulcanimicrobiia; order Vulcanimicrobiales; family Vulcanimicrobiaceae; genus Cybelea. The sequence goes on from CAVWMO010000012.1 coordinate 191,356, forward strand.
GCGACCATTCTGATAACCGCGCACCGCGCGCTCGAGCGGCTCGTGCTGACGCGCGACGAGCTGCGCTTCAAGGCGCTGACCGATCGGCGCTACGCAGAGCTTGTCTACGATGGCCTGTGGACGCAGCCGCTGCGCGGCGCGCTCGACGCCTTCAACGGTGCCTTCGCCTCGCGCATGACCGGCGACGTGCGCATGCGCCTGCATCGCGGCGCGTGCACGGTCACCGGGACGCGCTCGCCGTTCGCGCTCTACCGCGAGCAGATCGCGACCTACGGTACGCGCGACAGCTTCGACCACGCGGCGGCCGGTGGATTCATCGCGCTCGGCGGCCTGCCGCTCGAAGCGTACGCGCGCGTCACCCAGAAGCACGCCGCGCCAGCTTCTCGCGCAGTGACGGCCCTGCAGTGGGGCGGCCGATTCGCGGCCGCCGCCGACCCGCAACTGATCGCGTTCGGTTCTTCTCTCGAAGAAGATCTCGTGTTGGCGCCGTTCGACGTCGCGTGCTCGCTGGGGCACGTCGAGGCGCTCGAGGGCGGCGGCATCATCGCGCCCGAGCGCGCGGCAGCGTTGCGCGCTTCGTTGCGTGCCGTCGAGGCGGAGATCGCCGACGGCACGTTTGCGACGTTCGCGCGCTCGCTCGGAGCCGAGGACGTGCACGGCGCGATCGACGCGCGCGTCCGCGAGCTGGCCGGGCCGGACGGCGAGTGGCTGCACGCCGGTCGCAGCCGGAACGATCAGGTCGCGACGACGCTGCTGCTCTACGCGCGCGACCGTGCGCTGCTCGCGACGCGGCTGGCACGCGGCGTGGCGGCCTTATTCGTGGCTCGGGCTCAGGCGGAGCTCGACGCGAAGAGCGTCGTGGCCGCGTGCACGCATCGCCAGCCTGCGCAGCCGGTGCTGTTCGGGTTCGTGCTCGCGGCTTGGAGCGAGCCGTTCGTCCTCGCCGCGCGGCGCTTCGCGGAGGCGGCTGACGGGGCGCGGCGGGCGTGTCCGCTCGGCAGCGCGGCGCTGGCGGGTTCGGGCTTGCCGCTCGATCGCGAGCGGGCGGCGCGCGCCCTCGGATTCGCCGGGCCGTCGCGCAACGCGCTGCATTCGATCGGCAACCGCGACGCGGCGCTCGATCTCGCGCATGCATGCGTTCGTGCGGTCGTCGACGCGTCGCGCATCGCCGAGGAGCTGATCGCGTGGTCGGCGCCCGCGTACGGTTACGTGCGGCTCGGCGACGCGGCGTCAACCGGTTCGAGCCTGATGCCGCAGAAGCGCAACCCGGATCCGCTCGAGCTCGTGCGGTCGCACGCGGCAAAGCTCGTCGGGCTCTATTCCGGCGCGCTCGCGACGCTATGCGGCCTCGCGCCGTCGTACCAGCGCGACCTGCAGGTGACGAAGTCGCTCGCCATCGCGATCGTCGAAGACGCGCTGGCAGTGCTCGCGGCTTTCGGGCGCGTGCTGGAATCGCTGGCGTTCGCGCGCGAACGCATGGAGGCCGCCGCGCTCGACGGATACACCGTAGCGACCGATCTCGCCGACGGGCTCATCCTGGACGGAACCTCGCCGCGCGAGGCGCACGCGCGCGTCGGGACGGAGGTGACGCGCGCCGAGTCCGAGGGGCGCGCACTGGATTCGGCCCTCGACGCGCGGGGTTCGGTGGCGGCGAAGCGGACGCGCGGGTCGACCGCGCCGGACGACGTGCGCGAGCAGATCGCTTCGCTCGCGCGCGAGCTCGCGGGGTTGGAGCATTGCTCGTGACGCGCGTGCACGTGTGGGGCGCGAGCGGCTACGCCGCAGCGGAGTGCATTCGGCTGCTGCATTCGCATCCCGCCTTCGAGATCGGCGCGCTCGAGAGCCACAGTCACGCCGGCGAACTGCTCGCCGACCACTTCGCGCCGCTGCGCACCACGGCGTACCGCTTCGACGAGTTCGGCAGCGTGCTCGAGAGCGCGTCGGCCGACGACGTGGTGATCACCGCGGGATCGGATGGTGAAGCCGGCGGCATCGTACCGGAGCTGCTCGCCCGCGGGATTCGCACGATCGACCTGTCGGCGCAGTATCGCCTGGACGCATCGGCGGTGTACGGTTTGACCGAGTGGCACCGCGATGCGATCGCGGGTGCGAAGCTCGTCGCCAATCCCGGCTGCTATCCCACGGCCGCGCTGTTGGCGCTTCTTCCGCTCGGCGAGGTCGCGACGCCCCGCCACGTCGTGATCGACGCGAAGAGCGGCATCACTGGAGCCGGCCGCACGCCGCGCGTCTCGTCGCTCTTCGCCGAGGTCAGCGGCGACGTGCGCGCGTACGGGCTGAAGGGTCATCGTCACCTGCCCGAGATCGAGCAGAACCTGCGCGGGGGCGGCGTGCCGGCGGCGGTGACGTTCACGCCGCACGTCGTGCCGCTCGCGCGCGGCATCCTGGTGGACGCATATGCGATCTTCGACGCGCCCGTCGACCCGAATGCGATCGAGGCCGCCTACGATCGAGCCTATCGTGACGCGGCGTTCGTGCGCGTGCTCGAGGGGCGGGCGCCGAGTATTCCGGCGGTGGTCGGCACGAACGACGCCGAGCTGCTCGTCGATGCGGACGGCGCCGTGGTGCGTGCGATCTGCGCCATCGATAACCTCGGCAAGGGCGCGGCCGGCCAGGCGATCGCGAATTGCAACCTTCTCTGCGGATATCCGGAGGCGACTGGACTTGGTGCTCGCACAGTCTTCGCTTGAGCTGATCCCGCTGCGCGGGGGGATCGGCGCGGTGCCCGGCGTGCGGCTCGCGGGCGTGCACGCGGGAATCAAGCCGCGCAAGCGCGACCTCGCGTTGATCGCGTTCGACGCTCCTCAGAACTGCGCGTCGGTCGTGACGACGAATGAGATCAAGGCGGCGCCGCTGATCGTGAGCGCCGAACATCTCGCGCATTCGCCGTCTATGCGCGCGCTCGTGTGTAACTCCGGATGCGCCAACGCGTGCACCGGCGAGCGCGGCGAGCGCGACGCGCGAGCGACGGCGCGGCAGGCGGCGGCGCTGCTCGACATTGCGCCGACGGAGGTGGTGGTAGCGTCCACCGGGGTGATCGGCGTGGCGCTGCCGGTCGATCGCGTGCAGCGCGGTCTGGAGCGCGCGACCGCGCACCTCGAATCGGGCGGCAAGGCGGCGTCCGACGCAGCGGAGGCCATCATGACGACCGATCGCGTTCCGAAGCTGGCCGCGTACGCGTTCTATCATCGCGACCGCAAGTACGTGGTGGGCGGCATCGCCAAGGGCTCGGGAATGATCGCCCCCGATATGGCGACCATGCTCGCGTTCATCGCCACGGACTATCCGGTTTCCGGCGCGGCGTTCGGGCAGCTGTTGCGCGCGAGCAGCGACGAGAGCTTCAACATGATCTCGGTCGACGGCGACATGTCGACCAACGACGCGGTGTACGCGTTCGCGCCGGCATCGTCGAACGGCACGCAGGTCCCGCCGCAGTTCGCAGCGGCGCTGCGGGCCGTCTGTCTCGATCTCGCGCGAGCGATGGTCGCCGATGGCGAGGGCTGCACGAAGACGCTGGAGGTGCGCGTGACCGGAGCCAACGACGCGGCGCAGGCGCGCGCGATCGCCCGCGCGATTCTCAACAGCAACCTGGTGAAGACGGCGCTGTTCGGCGAGGATCCCAATTGGGGGCGGATCGTCGCTGCCGCCGGCGCCGCGCGCGCGGGGCTCGACCCTTTGCGTTGGCGGCTCGCCGTGAACGAAAAGGCGTGGGTCGATTCCGGCGGCGTAGAGCTGCTCTCCGAGGCCGAGGCGCACCGGGAGCTGGAGTCGTCGAGCGTTTCCGTCGAGCTGAATCTCGGACTGGGCGAAGCGGATGCGACGGGATGGGGGTGCGACCTCTCGCGCGATTACGTGCGGATCAACGCGAGCTATCGCACGTGACATTGCTCGATACCTACGCGCGCGCGCCGCTGACCATCGTCGCCGGCGAAGGCTGTGAGCTCATCGACGACCAGGGCCGGCGCTATCTCGATTTCATCGGCGGGCTCGCGGTCAGCGCGTTGGGGCACGCGCATCCGGTGCTCGCCGACGCGATCGCTATACAGGCGCGCACGCTAACGCACGCGAGCAACCTTTACCACCACGAACCGGCGGGTGAGCTCGCGCGCGAGCTGGTTCGTCGTTCCGGAATGGCGGGCGTCTTCTTCTGCAACTCCGGCGCCGAGGCGAACGAGGCGGCGGTCAAGCTCGCGCGCAAGTTCGCCTACCGGCGCGGTGAGCGTGGCCGGCGGACGATCTTGGCGTGCACGGGCTCGTTCCATGGCCGGACCCTCGGATCGCTCGCCGCGACCGCCAGCGCGGCGTATCGCGAAGGCTTCGAGCCGCTGCCGGGTGAGTTTGCATTCGTCGAGTTCAACGACGTCGGTGCGTTGGAGGCGGCGATCGACGAACGCGTGGCGGCGTTCATCGTCGAGCCGGTGCAGGGCGAGAGCGGCGTCAACGTGGCAGATTCTGCGTTTCTCGCAGCGGCTCGCAGGCTGTGCGACGAGCGCGGCGCGCTGCTCATCTTCGACGAGATTCAGTGCGGAATGGGGCGGCTCGGCTCGCTGTTCGCCTTCGAGCGCTTCGGCGTGCGGCCCGACATGGTCACGCTCGCGAAGGGCCTTGCGAACGGCCTGCCCATTGGGGTGTTGCTCGCGAACGAGCGTTGCGCCGGCGGATTTTCACCCGGCGATCACGGCTCGACGTTCGGCGGCTCGCCGATTCCGTGCGCCGCCGCGCTCGCGCATCTGCGGCTTCGCGACGAGCTGGACCTCGATGCCCATGTGCGCGAGCGCTCGCGCGAGCTCTTTGCCGCCTTGGCTCGACTCGCGGCGCGGGCTCCCGAGGTTTTGGGGCCGGCGCGCGGGCTCGGCCTGCTCATCGGGGTGCCGGTCCAGCCGCCGTTCGAGGCGAAGGCGATCGTTCGCGCCGCCCGAGACTGCGGGCTGCTGATCGGTAGCGCCGCGAACAACACGCTGCGCTTCGCGCCGCCACTGATCGTCTCGCCGCAAGAGGTAGAGCGGGCTGAGATCTTGCTCGCAGGCGCGCTGCAAGCTTAGATAAGGCGGGTTTCCGACATACCACGGGGTCGACGGGGTTGCTACGATCATTGCAGGCTTCAGCCTTCACCTTGGAGGGGTTATTGCAATGCGCCTAGCGCCCGCAGCCACAGGCCGAGCATCGCTCGCCGCGCTCGCCACGCTCCTCGCAGGATGCGCCGGCGCCTCGTCCAGCTTACCCGCGTTGCAGCAGGCTTCGGTCGACGCCGAAAGAGCTTGGCCATTTGCCATCAAGGAGAAGGTCCTCCTCAGCCTGACCGGATATCCGCAGGCGGATCTTCTCTATGTCGGCGGCGACTTCTACGGTACGACGCTCTCAGGCGGTACCTATAACCACGGGACGGTCTTCAAGATCACGAAAACCGGCAAGCAAACTACCCTGCACAGTTTCGGAAAGGGAGCGGATGGAGAGAACCCAACGGCACCCTTAATCGATCTCAAGGGCACGCTGTATGGGACGACCGCGATCGGCGGCTCGGGAAAGTGCTCGGGCAGCTCGTTCTCGGGCTGCGGAACCGTATTCAAGATCACGACGTCCGGGAAAGAGAGCGTCGTTTACAGCTTCAAGGGCGGCTCGGACGGTCAAGCTCCGCGCGGGGGCCTGCTCGACCTGAACGGCGCCCTGTACGGTACGACACTCCTAGGCGGCGCGAGCAACGTAGGAACCGTGTTCAAGGTGACGCCGGCCGGGAAAGAATCCGTTCTGTACAGCTTCAAGGGCGGGAACGACGGGTCGGGGCCGTACGCCGGCTTGACCGATGTGAAAGGCACGCTGTACGGCGTTACCTACGGGGGTGGTGCAGCCGCTTCCGGGACCGTTTTCAAGATCACGACCAAGGGCACCGAGACCGTGATCTACGCAGTTCTTGGGCTACAGTAACGGCGACGGTCAGGACCCGTGGGCGTCGTTAATTTACGTGAACGGCGCGCTCTACGGCACCACGCTCTATGGCGGCAGCTTCGGCGATGGGACCGTTTTCAAGGTCACCACTTCGGGCACGGAGACACTTCTTCATAGCTTCCTGGGGAGTCCAAAGGACGGCGCCCGACCATTGTGCACGCTGGCCTACCTGAAGGGGACGCTCTATGGTACGACCTATTATGGCGGATCGCAAAATCAAGGAGCGATCTTCAAGACGACGACGTCCGGAAAAACGTCGCTCCTCTACAGTTTCCTCGGGGGGTCAAATGGCGCATTTCCGTATGCGGGGATGATCTATGTGCAGCCGAGCTTCTATGGCACGACCGAGACACCGGGAACGGTCTTTTCTTTGACGCTGTAGGCGCTGTTGGCGTCCGTCATTGAAGCCGCTAGATTCGCAGTTTCCGTCCTTCGCCCTTCGGCTACGGCGCTTCGCGCCGTGCTCAGGATGACAAGGTTGGGACGAACCGTGCGTCGGTGGCGATGTACGGCACGTAGCGGAAGTCGCGGATCTGAGAGATCTCGTTGTTTTCCGATTCGAGCAGGACGAAGTACGCGGGGACAGTGCTGGTTGCCGGACGGAACATCGCGATAGCCGGAACGCCGTCAACAAAGCCTGCCTGCGCGCGAATGTCCTCGGTCTCGAGGACCTCGGCGTAACGATCGAAGTATCCCGCTTCGACCACTCGGCGCTGCACGAACGATACCGCATCGAGCCGCGCCTCCTTCGCCAGCAGCGCGCGGAGCGCGTCCCAGTCGCGGTCGTTGAAGAGGTCCACGTAGCGCCGCAGAGTGGCCTGCTCGTGCTCCGATCCTTGGTGCGCAGGATGTGTAAGCGGGGCGCGGGACGTTCGCGCGATGTTCGCGCGCCCGCGCGAGAGCGCGGCCTTGACGGCGCCGACCGTCGTTGCCATCGTCGTAGCCGTCTCCTCGAGCGATTGGCCGAGGACGTCTTTCAAAATAAGCGCGCTGCGCTGGACGGGCGGCAGCTCGACGAAGACCGTCAGCGCCGCTTCCACGAGCTCGGGATCGACGCCGGCGTCTTCGGGCTCGGCGCGATCGGGGACGTCGGGGACAAGCTCCACGTTTTTGCGTTCGTAGCGTCTGAGAAAATCCATAGCGGTGTTGTGTGCAATCCGGAAGAGCCAGGGGCGCAGGTTGGGCGGTTCCCGCATCTGGCCCAGTGCGTAATAGGCTTTTGCCAGAGATTCCTGGACGATGTCTTCGCCGTCGAAAACCGAACCCGTCATGCGGGCGCAGTACCGGTGGAGCTCGGGGCGAATCTCGTCGACGAGCTCCATGAACCGGTCGCGCGCCTCCGCCATCGCGGGCAGCAAGGCGCGCGTTTCGTCTTGGGCAGTCATCGCAGCAGGCGCGCGAGCGTTGCGGCGATCGTGAGCAGCATTCCCGCGGTCATTCCGGTTCCGATTTGGCTGGCGGGTGCGAGCATCTCCTCGAGCGGGAGGCCCATCACGTGCGCGATGAGGATCATGTCGGCTTACCGGACCGCATGACGTCGATTGCGGCGTCGCTGATCCGCTTCCATTTCGGGTCCACCGGCGCGGCGCTGTAGTTGTCGTGCCAGTTCCACCACTCGTAGGGAGGGGTTTGCGGGTACCCGGCGGGCGAGTCTTCCCAGTTCTCTTGGCGCCCGAGCGGCGTGATGTCGAGGTAGGCCCACGTGCTGCCCATCGCCTCGTCGCCGCGGTTGTTGACGAAGTAGGTCCGGTACACGCGGTCGCCGTCGCGGAAGAACACGTTGGTGCCGTGCCACTCGTCGACGCCGAAGTCTTTGTCGAAATCGTCGGTGATCGTGTACCACGGCATCTCCCAGCCCATGCGCGCCTTGACGCGGGCGATGTCGGCCTGGGACCCGCGTGACGCGTATGCGAGCGTCGTGTCGCGGGCGTTGAGGTGCGCGAGGTGCGCGACCTGATCCGCCCCGAACGAGCAGCCGCGGCACGCGTGCTCCGGCCAGCCGAAGACGCCCGGTTCGAAGAACGCGCGGTAGACGATCAGCTGCTTGCGGCCCTCGAAGAGGTCGAGCAGGCTCACTCGCCCGTTCGGGCCCTCGAAGTAGTAGTTCTTGTCCACGGCCACCCACGGCATGCGGCGGCGCTCGGCGGCGAGCGCGTCGCGCGCGCGCGTCATGGCCTTCTCTTTCACGAGCAGCGCTCGGTGTGCGGCCTCCCACTCGTTCGCTTTTACGATCGGGGGCGCGTTGGTTGGACGGTCGCTCATTTTGTGTCTCCTCTGAGGTTCGGTGATCTGCTGAGAAGACGATTGCGGGCTCGGAAAAGATACGGCCCTTCGACTGCGCGGCTACGGCGCGCCAAGGATGACAATGCGAGGCCGATAGCCAAGCAGAGAGAGCGGCCTTAAGGCTGCTTATATTTCTCTCCCCCAGGAGATTTCTGATGCGAATATCCTCGCTTCTCGGTTTGTCGCTGGCGGCGATTCTCTTTGCGGCCTGCGCTTCAGGCGGCGCATTGAGCACAGCGAATTCGACATTGCCCGGGCAGATTCAAAACGCGGCGCGCGGCTTCGGCCCTAACGGCGTGCCGCCGCATATCTCCACGATTCGCGGCTGGTTGGTCTCGCCTGACCGGCACCACCATAAAAAGAAGCTGCTCTACGTTTCCGACGAGGGCGACGGCGTGATCGACGTCTTTAAGCTGCCCTCATTGTCGCTCATCGGGCAGATCACAAGCGGCGTCAATCAACCCGAAGGTATCGCCACGGACAAGCATGGCAACCTGTACGTCTCCAACCTCAGCGGCAACACGGTCACGGTCTACCATCAAGGCCAGACAAGCCCCTATCTCACGCTGACTGAATCTAACGGCCCCGACGACGTCGCCGTCGCCAAGAACGGCTACGTACTCGCCGGCGATGTCGGAGGCGGCGTCGACGTGTACCCTCCCGGCGCGACCTCTCCGAGCACGCGGCTGACTAATCCGGCGATCTTCGACGTCGATGGCGTCGGCGTAGATTCGAACAACAACGTGTACGCCGCGGGAACGGGCAGCTCGGCGGTGGTCATCGAGTTTGCGAACATGTCCGGATCCGGCACGAATCTGGGCCTCACGGGGTTGACGAGTCCGGCGGGTGCGCTGGTCGATAACCACGGCAACTTAGTCATTTCCGATTTCGCGGCGGGCCTCATCGACATTTACCCGCCCGGACACACCTCGCCGTCGGGGACGATATCGGTGAGCGAGCCCGATCGCACGTCCATCAACAATCGGGAGAACACCCTCTACGTTCCCCAGGGATCGAACTACTCGGTCGATATCCTCAGCTATCCAGGCGGTTCGACCCTTGGAACGATCGGCCTGAGTAACTTCATTTCGGGAACCGCAACCGCGCCGGCGCCGGTGCCTTAACGGCTTTCGGTTCTAAAAACCCGAGGGCCTCGAACCGGGTTCCGGCTCGGGGCCCTTTCTAGCCAGCACGGCCCAGCCGTAAACGAGCAACGGTTTCGCTCTCTTCACCAACGCGATACTTTTGTCGATCAAGCCTGCGCTCGCGACGTCGGCGTCGGCGAGTTCCTCGCTCACCATGAACGTGGCGGTTTTAAAATAGCGCGCGATCGGGATCTCGGCTATCGCTTCGAAGCCACGCGGCATGCGCTTGAGTGTCTCATGCTCCTCCGACAGCCCGAGCCCGTTGCGCTGCAACGCGCGCATCACGTATTGAAAGCGCTTCGGATCCGAGGCCATCGCCTCGCGCCAGCGCTGCAGCGGCTCCTTGTCGAGCTGGTAGAAACCCGCGACTGCGAACGATTCCTTCGGCGTGATGTGAACGTAGAGGCCGCCCGGCGCGCCGCGAACTCCGCGGTACGGAAGATAGGTTCCGAGATTGGTTTTGTATGGGCTCTTGTCGCGGGAAAAACGCACGTCACGATAGATGCGGAATCCGACGCGCGAGGGATCCGCGTCGATCGGGACCCTGGCTTTGCGTAACGCGCTCGCGAGGTCGACGGTCAAGGCTCGCAGCGGCGCCAGGCACTCGCGCTCGAAGATCTCTTTGCGCGGCGCGAACCACGCACGGTCGTTGTTCTTCTTCAAGTCGCGAAGAAACTTGAGCGCCTGCGCCGAGAAGCCCGTGAACTTGTCGCCTGTCACCTTTGCCAACGGACTTCGTCGTTTGACTTAACGAACGCGCAAGGAAACGATGCCGAGCGGCGTATCTACATTACCCCTAAGCGTCGCGATCTGCGAACCGCCGGCCGGATACTTGTAGACTTCGACATCGCCGTTGCCCGCATCGGCGCAGTAGACGAAGGGCTGTGCGATCCAAGTCTGTGCGCAATCGGCCGACCCCCTAAGCAAAACAGTGTTCTTCAATTTCGCTTTCGCGCCGCTGACGGTGTATTGATAAATCGCGTTCGCTAGCTGATCGAAGACCGTCAGGTACTTGCCGTCCCACTGTACGGAGCCAGGGAACTCCACCGTGTTGCTCGTGACGATGGCTTCGAACGTGCCGCTACCCTTCTCGAGTTCGGCGAGCATGAATTGGCTGGCGCTAAAGCCGTCCACGAATAGATTGCTCTTGTTGTCGTAACCGTCGAAATACGTTTCACTCAACGACTCGACTACCTTGCCCTTTCCGCGAGCCTTGTGGAAGATGACGATAGCGCCTTTGCCGAAGATCGTCGCTGCGAGGTCGCCGGTCGCCGGATCTATTGCGCACCCAGATGCATTTACATTGAGCATCCTGATGGGCGTACTGCCGCCGGCCTTGAACTCTGCGATTTCATTCATCGACGCCGTCCAGAACGTCCTCGTTCCGTTCGTGCACTCGCCCCCACCGCTGAAGCTGATCGACCCGATCGGTGACACGCTCTTTGGATAGTCAAACTCGATGAGACTGTTGAAGGTCGATAAGTACTGAACCTCGCCGGGTCCTCGTGCCAGGTGGTGCGCGAGGGCAGGAGTCACGGCCGGCAGCGAAAGTGTTCCCGGCGATCCGCCGCACGCGGCCATCATTGCACCGACGATGCTCAGGCCTACTGCGTAACAAGCCAAGCTTCTCATGCGCAACGCCTCCCAATAGCTGAACGGAGGAGCATAAGGTTTCGACGCCCCGCGCCGGTTCCATTGCACTCCGAAAGCCGTACGCGAGATTGAGCCGGCTCGCGCGGTGGCATTTGAGTCCGACGTCGGGGCTTCGTCACCCTTCGTCCTTCGACTGCGCTCGGCTGCGCCTCGCTTTCGCTCAGGATGACAATGGGAGTCTAAGGATGAAGTGAAAAGACGATGAGCGTCGCACCGGTAATGATAACGTGGTCGTTTGACGTCACCCCGGACCAACTTGACGAAATGGTGGCGCGCGTAAAGCAGACCTTGAAACACTTGCCGGCCGTGCCGGGCTGGCTGGGTACGGACTGCTTTACCAACGAGAAGCAGACGCGAATCATGGTTCTTACAAGGTGGGAATCAAAAGATGCTTGGGGCCGTAGCATGTGGGATAAGGTGATCGGCGAGGCACTGGCAGATTTCGTCGACCGCAGCAGCAATCAAGAGTTCAACCTGTATTTCCACATCGCGCTGGAGCCGGAAGGAAAATAAACGAGCCCGGCGCCATACGCCGGGCTCGTTTTCGCGTCGAGAATTCTAATCGTTGTCGTCGTTACGCCTAAGCATCACGGCGTGACGCGATCCTACGAGCTGTTGGTGCAAATAGTACCCGGCAGTCTCGTACATGCGCGGAAGCGACGTCGGAGACGGTATCGGCGTTATTCCCAGCGTCGCGCAGCTCATGTTCGGCGGGGAACTCGGCGAGTGAATCTCCGCGAGCGATGGCGGGTTCTCCGCGCCGCCGCGGAGCTTGCGCTCGTCGAGGGCATCGAACAGGTTCGAGGTGGCGGAGTTGCCGTCGGCCGGCGATAGGCCAACGGAGACTCCCTTCGCTTCGTCCGGCAGCGATGAGAACTTCGGCACGCCGAAGATCGCCTCGATCATCTTCGAGACCGAGCCGTGATCGGCGAAGTCGTGGGCGACGACGCCGGTCTTAGCGAACGCCGAAATCACTAACGCCGGAAGCCGGACGCCGTCGCCGCACGGGTAGCCCTCTTCCGGTCCCGTTCTATCCTGGGGGCACGTCTGCCCGTAATCCGGCGGTGCGAGGTGGTCGTAGAAACCTCCGCTGTCGTCCCACGTCACGACGATGACCGAGTCTTTCCAGTATTTACTCTTCGCGATGGCGTTGATGACCTCGGCGAGATACGCCTCGGCGACCTGATGATCGGAGCTGCCGCTGCCGGGGTGGTCGTCGTCGCCGACGTAGTACTTCTTTCCGGACGAGTTGTCGGTAAAGACCGGGTCGGCCGGCACGAGCCCGTAGGTGTTCTCGTTTCCACCCTTGACCCAGAAGACGCCGGATGCGGGGAGTTTTCCGCTCTTGATATCCGATATGAAACCGTTGCTCTTCGTGTTGTCGCGCAGCGTCTTCTTGCTCGCGAAAGCCGACTGCGGGTTGTTGATGTAGTCGAAGTAGAGCGGCGCGGTGTGATGCGCCGAGAAGCCCGCGTTGGCCGTGTATAGACCTTCTTCGTACCACGCCCAGTCGAACGACTGGCGACCGCTCTTTCCTTCCCTGCGAATGTCGCGGCCGATGTAGCCGACGACCTTTGCATTCTGAGCCTTGCGATCCATCTCCGGATTGAGCAACACCGGCATCGTCGCGTAACTTTGGAACGTGTTGCTGTCTCCCGAATACGATGTCACCGGGAAGCGCAGCTGCGCGGGCGGCGGGTTATCGTCGTTCGAGATCGGCACGCCGTCGGTGTAGCCGCCCCCGCTCGGAAGCGGTACGGAGAGCGTGCCCTCACCAGCGGCGGCCTCCGTTTGTCCGATTTGACCCGAGAACAGCTGAATGTTGCTGGGCGTCGAATCGCCCGTGTTCGCCTGGAAATAGTGATCGAAGAGCGCGAAGTTCTTCGCGTAATCCCAGAGATAGGGGACCGTATCGCAGTCGTACACGCCCTCGATCGCGATGTTCTCGTTGTGCTGCTCGATCTGCTGCGGGCTCGGGGTCGGCCCGAGCGGCGGCTGGCCGGCCTCGTCGTCGACGAGGAAGTCGTCCATCTTGCCCCGGTCGATCGATACCTCTTGATCGTAACGGCCGTTGTTGCCGCCGCTGATGTCCGGAGCGTCCTGGACGTAGTTCGGGCTGTTCTGATTCGCCGAGATCAGGAACGGGCGCTGACAGCCGAAGGTCTGCGGATCGTATTGGCAGTCCGTTTCTTGGGCGAGATACGTGCCGAGGTTCTCGACGTATTGGCCGTTCACGCCGGGAAAGAGGCCATAGATCTGATCGAAGGTGTGGTTCTCTTGAACGAGCACGAAGACGTGCTTGATCCTCGACCGCGCTAAACCGGCTATCTTCTGGCGGTATGCGGCATCCGCGAGCTGCGCGGCGGACCCCGGGTCTCCAAGTTGTGCGCCCTGCGGCGTCAGAGCCGAGCCCGGGGAGCCCGCTCCTGCGCAAGCCGCGAGCGCGCACGACGCCGTGAAAACTACGATGTGCGAAGCTAATCGACGCATGATGACCCTCCAGGTTTGAAGTGACGTGCGTGCTTTCACGCTAACAAAAGCCGGGCGGACATACATCGCGGGACACAGGCGACTTTGATAAGCTGGATAAGCGCTGGTTAAGCTACATTAGCTTCCCGACGCCCACCCTCCGACGCATCAAACACCCCCCATATCTACCGTCTTCCGGCGGCCCCACCCCTGCGGCCTAAGCTTTGCGAAACTGGTCGACCGCGAGCGCACACTGCGACGCGAGCCCCTTGGCGATGTCCTCCGCCGCGGCGCTGAAAAGTTCGGCGCTGCGCTTGTCGACGGTGAGCATGCCGATCGGCTCGTCACCTATGAAGATCGGCGTGCAGAGCACGGCGCGGTACGACGGGTCGGATCCCTTCCGAGTGTCGAGGTACGACGGGACATTACGCACGTCGGCCTCATTGAACGGGCGCCGCTCCAGGAACGCCTCCCCGATCATCCCCTCGCCGAGCGCGTAGCTCTGTTTCGTCGGCGCGCCCTCGTTGCTAAAAAAGAACTCGAGCGTCTTCTTCTCCGGATCGTACATCCACAACGCGATGCGCACCTCGTCGTCGGGTTCCTCGCTCAGGTAATTCTTGGCCTCGCCCATGCGATCGCGCAGATAATGCGCGAGCAGCGTCGCGCGTTCGTCGTCGTCGGCCGCACGCGCCAGCAGGTCGATGTAGAGCACCGCCGAGGACGACCAGTTTTGCACGAGGTTCGCGTACTCTTCGATCGCGTTCTGCAGCTCTTGCGCGCTCTCGCGCGCCTCCTCGCGCAACTCCACCGAGACTCCTCCCAACGTGAGTTTGCTGATCCCGGGCAACAGTACCGCCACGGCGATCAACGCGAGCCAGCCGATGTCGACGGCGTCGAGCACGGGCCAGCTTTCGTGCCGCGCCTGATGGATGGGAAACGCGTGAAAGATCGCGCCGAGCAGACCGCCTACGCCGATTGCGATCTGCGCCGCCGGGAGGTAGGCCCGCCAGCGCCGCTCCTCGTTCCCGTCGCTCATCGGCGGAGCGTTACACGCGTCGCTGGAATACCCCCGTGTGAAGTTTGCGGCCTCGGCAACTCTCATCGCCGATTGGATCTCGATTTCGTGGCCGAACGCTACGGCGATGCTGGCTATTTATGCACTCGTCCGCGCGTTCTGGCCGCTCACGATCTTGGCTGCCATCGCCGTGTGGTTCTGGTGGCGACGACGGTCGAGCGTAGCCGCGCGCATCGTCGCCGCGCTGGCCGTGACGGTTTGGGTGGCCTCGGCCATTCCGTATTTCTATCTCGTCGGTGGTCAAGTCGCGTTCGCGGCGCGGTTGCGATCGCGGCAAGAGACCTTACGCGCCCCGACCGTGATCGCGGGCATACGGCTCCCCGCGGGGACGCTCGTGACCCATCCAACCGCCGACGCGCGAAACGAGATCTCGTCGCTCGACCTTCAAGAGGAGGCCAGCATTTATGGAGCCCCGCTGACGGGGCACGTCGACTTCACTAACGGCCGGCCCGATGGATTCGTAACGTTGGCGCGAGACGGATGGATCGGCGGCATTCCTTGCTCTGCGAACGCGGACGTCCAACTCAAGGATGGCAACGTCGACACGTGCACACTCTCCCGCGCGAGCGTGGTCCGCGGCATTCCGTGCCGGGGCGAGCTTTCGTTGAGCGACCACGGGATCCAGTGCGTGCTTTCTTCGGAGTATCGCCGGTTCGGCGTTACGTGGCGCGCGGGCACGCAGGCGAGCATCGAGGGCAACGGCGGGTCGTTCGACGTCATGGCGCAGCCGCCGAACCTCTACGTGTTAGGTTCGCCGCTCCCTTATCGCGCCATCGCCCAGTTCGACGGTGGGCGTCTCTATGGAATAAACTTCACCATCAATCCGTGGCGTTTCCGCGGATGCACGGTCGATTACATCGCGGTGAGCTAAGACGCGGCATCCGGCAAACTCGCCGGTACGTGCCGCCTTCCCACAGGGCGCGACGGTAATGTCGTGCTGCCTCCCTCCGCGTTCACGGTATGAGAGAAGGGGCGAGTACTCGAAGCCTCGCCCCCTTCCGTTGCGTGTTTACGTATCGGCGAAATCAGTACGCCTTGATCCCGTTGGGAGTTCCCCATCCGGCCGGGCCGCTGTACTTTTTGTAGCCGCCACCGGACTTTGGTAGACCGGCCTCGCAGAGGTAATCGCCGCAATTGCCATCAGAGCCGGTAGTGATTTCGTGCAGCCGCCGCTTGCGTAGCGTTCTCGAAAGATCCCAGAACGTTTTGCCGCCGGTTAGACTGCCCGGATTGTCGACGAGGCCGACGATGCCGGCCGTGAGCGGCGCCGCGACGCTGGTCCCGCAGACGCTCGTCCAGCCGCCGTAGAGGCCAATGTACTCGGCGACGCCGGGCGAACAGCCTGCTTCGGCCGAGATGTCCGAGATCGTTCGGCCGCTGCAATCCGGATCGTGCTGCCACGACGGCTTGGGCGTGGTGGTCGCACAGCCCGCTCCCGCGCCGTCCCATACGCTTTCGCTGTAGGTCGACCCGGATTTTGCCAATTGCGTCCCGCCGACGGCGAGCACGTTCGCGAGCGCCGCCGGCCATTCGATCTCCGGATATCCGCTGTCGCCGGACGAGGCTATATAAGCGACGCCCGACGTATCGAAGTAGGTCGGGAAGTTCGGGTCACCGCAGTTCTCCCCGTAGTTGAAGCTGCTGCATCCCCAGCTGTTGCTGAGAATCGTGGCGCCGAGCTTCGCGGCCGTCGCTTCGGCCTTCTCCAAGCCGCAGACCACGCCGCCGCAGTTGCCGCCTTCGATCAAGTAGATCGTACATAAGGGACAACTGACCGAGACCATTTCGATATCGAGGTCGGTCTCGACGCACCAGCCGAAATCCTCGCAGCTCTCAGGATAGTTGCCTTGCTGGCCCTCTTCATTGAACTTAGAGAACGTCGCCGTTCCCAATCCGAACTCCGTTCGCTAGGTCCCGAGATCCGTCTGAGCGTTAGGCAAGTCGCCCAACTCGATGAGCGCGACGATCACTCCCGACCCCTTGCCCAACGAGGGGGTAAGGTTATAGCGAGTCTGCATGTCGATGGGTCGCCAACCGCAGCCGCCGGTTGGCGAGCACGGCGGCTTGGCGCCTCTGTTCACAATCAACACATGGCATTGCACGCGTCCGACAAGTAATTTGCAGCCGCGCCTGGCTTCGTTCTTGGCTATCCATTCCGGCACAAAGTGCGCGGAAGGTCCGACTTGGGACGGGGCACCGCCCGTTGGAGTGCTCGATGGGCCGGCCCCGCTACAGCCGGCGATCGCCAATGCCACTACCAACGGAAGAAACTTCAAGGATCCTCTCACAAACGCTCCTCTCAATAAGTAGACCTGGGGGCCGAGAGTACTTTTAGGGTTGTCGCTAAGTCATCCTTCGACAAGCTCAGGATGACACTGGGAGGTGCTCAGGATGACGCTGGGAGGTGCTCAGGGTGACGCAAGTGGCTATTGGGGATTCGGAGGGGCTTCGTCGTTGAAGAAGCCGACGATCGTATTATTGGAGTCGATGACGAACATGATGGGCTGGGAACCCTGCTCGAAGTCGGCGCGGTAATGGTAGCGCCGATACTGCTGCATCGAGTCCGCGCGCACAAAGTGCAACTGCCGGAACTTCCCGAGCCCCGCGAATGCGCCGTCGATCTGCGCCAATAGCTGCTGAGTGAAGCCCTGCCGCATCTGCGACGAGATGCCGCTTGGCACGTGGCCTGCGAGCACCGTCTTGAAGAAGGCGGTGAAGCGGCCCGTCTGCGCGCTGTCGGGCGCCGGTGCCGACTTGAGTTCCGGCGGAGTCGACTGCGCGTCGGGCGGAGCCGGCTGTGCGCAGACCGGCGCTGCGGCGCTCATCATGAGCCCACAGAGCAGCGCGGCGGCAAATTTCGAGATCATCTTAAGATTTGTCCTGGAAAAAGCCGACGATCGTTCCGTTCGAATCGAGGATGAACATTATGCCTTGCGACCCCTTTTCAAAGACGGCCATGTAATGATACCGGAAATACTGCTGCATCGCGTCCGCGCTGACGAACTGCAGCTCCCGAAACTTTCCGAGCCCCGCGAACGCGCCGTCGATCTGCGAGAGTAGCTGCGGCGTGAAACCCGCCCGCACTTGCGAAGAGACGTTTCCGCCCGGAATGTGTCCGGCGAGCACCGTCGTGAAGAAGCTCGTGAAGTCCGCCGTCTGTTTGCTGGTCGGCGCCGGGGCCGGTGGAGTAGCGGGCTCCGAAGTGGGCGCCGGGGGCGCTGCGGGCGGCACCGCGCCCGAGGCAGGGGGCTCGCCGCCGGGCGGACCGGCGCCCAACGTGACTCCGCAGAGCAACGCCGCGACGGCGAGTTTCGAGAGCATTTAGGTCGAGCGTCCTTTCCGACGGAGCATTGCGCGAGCCTTTTCGATTCGCCGCGACCGCGTCTCGAGTCTTTTCGCGTCTTCGATCCAGAGCACATATTCTTTACGATGCGTGTACGATAAGCTGTCGTACGCTCGCCGTTCGACGGCGGTCATCGCCGCGGCAAAGTCCCGGGGTAAGTCCGTCACGCGCGCTTCCACACGAGCACGTTCGAACTGCCCCAGATCTCGGGCGGCAGCGTGCGAATAGTCAGCGTGTCGCCGGCGATCTTGAACTGCCTTTCGAGCGTGACTCCGACTAGATCGGTGAAGACGCTTACCTCCACGTGGTGGAAGACGCGGTCGCCGCGGATCTCGTAGCGGCCGGCGTAGGCAAGAAAGTTGCGCAGCGATTCGCTGCGCTGCGATTCGGACGTGCTCGTTCCGGCGGGCGAGTGCAGCTCGGGACGGTGCGTGCCGCCGAGGACGGCCGCCATGCGGTTCTGTGCGGTGTACATCAGGTAGCCAACCGGGTCGGGCCCGAAGCGCGGCTCCTGCGTGGCCTTGCCTTCGTCGACGTTGAAGCTCACCAGGCTCCAGGCCCCGATGACGCCGCCGGGCTCGGCCGCGGCGGCGGGCACGTTCGCGATGGCGGCGAGCACGCCGAACGAGGCCGCCGCCTCGAGCAGGCCCTTTCGCGAGAGCGAGCGTAACCGCGACGAATCGTTACGAGTAAATAACGCCATGATCAAACGGGGTCTTTTGACCCTCGCGATTACGCTCCTCGGCGCGACCGCCCCGGCCGCACCACAAAATACCGCGCCCGAGGTGATGACGCCGCAGAAGATTTTCGACGGGGCGTTCCGGCGCTTGCAGTCGTATCCGGTGCCGCCGTACGCCGTGTGGACCGCGACCTGGAACATTCGCGATCGGCCAATGGGATATTACACCGGCGAGAAGACGAGCATCGAGACGAACCGCTACGCCGTGCGGCTCTCCGACGGGATGGAGAACGTCAGCGATCCCATTCCGAGCGGCAAGCTGCCGCCCGCGATAATCGAGGGCGAGTTCTTGGGGCCGTTCGCGTGGAGGATGCGCTCGTCGGTGCTCGTCGCGCCGACCGGCGGCGTGATGATGCAGCCCGACCTCGAGGGCCTCAAGACGATCGCCACGGTCGTCGCGACCGCGCAGTCGCCGTATACGTTCCGCTTCACGCGCTCCGGTACGCTACCTATCGAAGACGTCGATGGTCACCGCGTGTATCATTTGCAGCTGGACCCGCGAACCGACCCGCAGCGGCACAACCTGCGCGATCTCTGGATCGACGTGGACACCTACGATCTGTGGAAGGCGCACTTCGTCGGGACATACCGTCCTTTTCCGAACGCGCCGCTGAGTCCGACCGACGTGACGGCGAGCTTCCGCAACGTGCTCGGCTTCTGGGTCGTGACGCGCGCCGTGTGGACGTGGGACGACGCGCCGGTCTCCTTCATCTTCGACGTGACTAACGACGAGATCGGTCTTCCCGACTCCCTTCCGGATTGGCTCTTCGACGCAAAACAGTACCAACGCCATCAAGACGCCGGCGAGCCGGATTACATCGGCGACCTTTTGAAGCGCCTGCGAGCGGCGTCGAACGGTTAGCTAGTCGCCTTTGTTGCGGAACTCCAGCTCGATTTCGGTTTCGATGCGCGCGCGGCACGGGCGACGGGATTCCATCCTGTGGTAATTTAGTAGAATGAACCGAAGACTCGCGCCATTTTTCGGCGCCGCACTCTTGGCGGCAACGCTCGCCGCAGCGCCACCCCTGCCCCCGCCGCCGGGTGGCCCAATGCCCGGGTCCGGCAATGCTCAGCAGCCAATTTCCGAGCCGACCACCGCGCCGACGGCCGATCCCGCAATGCTTGCTCGCGCGAAGAACTGGTTCGCTCAACTTCAGGCCGGCAAAATCGATCGGTCCCAGCTCGCGACGACCGCCAACACTGCCCTTACCGACGCCAAGATCGGCACCGTCGCGCAGGCGATCTCAACTCTAGGATCCCCGGCTACCTTCGTGCAGACGAGTGCCGGTCAGCACGGCAACATAACTTACGCGATTTACTTGTTGACGTTCGGAAACGGCACAAAGCTGAACTTCTTCTTCGCCGTCGATTCGCAAGGGAAGGTGGAGGGCCTGCAAATCGGACAGCCATAGCGGTCATCCTATTTCATTCGAGGGCTACTCGTAGTCGGGGGCGCGGTAGTCGGCTCGCTGATGCAGGAAGAATCTTATGGATTTCGGCGCCTTGATGCGGACGAACTTGCGCGGAGGTTGTGAGAAGTCAAAACAGTCCTTCGCGGGCGACGTTGCGCGCCGATCGGCGGCGGCGAGGCGATCCAGCCCGAAGAGGTCTTCGGCGAAGCGCAGCACGCTCGTCGTTTCGTACTGAACGTGCGAAACGTGGTCTTGCCGCGCATACGGCGAGATCACGAGCAGCGGAACGCGGAAGCCCAGGCCATCGTAACCCTTGTAGGGGGGCTTGACGGGGTCGTAGAGACCGCCCCAGTCGTCCCACTGCACGAAGATGGCCGTCGAGTCCCAGAACTTGCTCTCGCCGATCGTGTTGACGAGCGCGGCGACCCACGACGGGCCGTAGCCGCCGCCGCAGTTGACATGATCCGAGTTGCTGCAGATCGGCGTGATCCACGTGAAGTTCGCGAGCTTGCCATGCGGCACGTCCAGCAGGAAAGTCTTCGCCGGCGAGATTACGTCCTTTTTCCAGTCCGGACCGTAGTAGATGTGCTTCACGGCCTGGTAACTCGACCACCAGCCACCATCGCCGCTGCTAACGCCGCCGTAGGCGCTCGTGTAGAACTTCCAGGTGAGCTTCGCATTGTCGAACTCGTCGCCAAGCGTCTGATAGTCGAAACACGGCGGCTGGCTGGGTCCAAGCCGGCGATCGTGTCGAATGGTACGAACGCTATCGTACGTGCTGCCCTCGCAACCCCATACTCCGCTCGGGATATTGGCGCTCGACTGCGCCTGTGCCGCGATGATGTACTGATGGCTCACGAAGCTCTCGTCGAGATGCGACTGGAACATGCGATCAGCGACGACCCACTCGTGCGCCATGTCGAAGTACGGCTGCGACTCGCTGTGCGGCACATAGACGAACTGCGGATGCTTGAGACTGGGCGGCACGTTGACCGTGATCTCCTTATCGAATCCGTCCATGCGGCACTTCGTGCCGGGAAGCTTTCCCGTTCCGTCGCACGCTGCAAACATCGCCGTCGTCGAGTGATCGATGTCGTACATCGTCGCGAGGCTCACGGGTACGAGCTCGACGCTTGATCCGTTCGAGAGCGTACCCTCCGGGACGGTGTCCGCTCCGGGATAGCCCTGAAAGAGATTGTTGAAGCTGCGGTTCTCCTGAACGATGTACACGACGTGTTTGATTTTGCCGGCGCCCGTGGCGTTGAAATCCTGCAAGACGGTCGCGCTCTGCATCGACGGCAGCGCCTGCCGCGCGCCGCCGCACGCAGCGAGTGCGAGCGCCGCGCCGAGCGCCGGCGCGCGAACGAGTTTACTCAAGGGTTTGTGCTCCACGGTGCACGGCTACTTTTGTTCGCGACGAACGAGCTCCTGCTCAGGCGAGTCATAGGTGAACGTTGCAGTCTTTGCGATAGGTCCGTTCTATTCGGTGTCGGGCGGTCGGCCCGAGGGCTCCTGATGCAGGAAGAAATCCAACGAATACTTCGACGGGATCACTTTAAACTTTCGCGCAGGCATGCGGAAGTCGAAGGCTCCGCCGATGCTGGTCGACGTGTCGTCGTTGCCGAGCGAGCCGAGGCTCCAGACGTCTTCGATGAAGTGCAAGATGCTGCCGAAATGATAGACGGCATGGTCGACGTGCGGTTTGACGTAGGGAGACACGATCAACATCGCGACGCGGAAGCCCGGGCCACCCTGCCAGTCGCGCGGGTGTGGCGGGAGCGCGTTATCGTAAAACCCACCCCAATCGTCCCAAACGATGACGATCGCGGTGGAGTCCCAGTAGCGGCTTTGGCCGATCGCGTTCACGATCTTTGCCACCCACGACGGCCCCGTGTCGCTCTTCTCGGCGGGGTGATCGGAGTTCACGGCATCGGGCGTGATCCACGAGACGTCGGGCAGCTGGTGGCGTGAGACATCGGTGAAGAACCGAAGGTTGGTGCGCGTGACGTTGGTGCGCCACTCCGGGCCGTAGCGCACCGCGCGGATCGCGTCGAAGGCGCTCCAAATCCCCGGGCCGGCGCTGAGTTTTACGACCGGCAGCGCGTAGAACTTCCAGGAGACGCTCTTGGCGTCGAGCAGATCGCGCATTGTCTGGTAGTTAAGGCATGGGAAGGGTCCGTCGGTATATACCTTTCCACTGTACTTCTGGATGACGGACGTGCGCACGGTCTTCTTCGCATCGCAGCCCCACGGGAAATAGCTTGGATTGTCGATGAGCGCTTGCGTGGGGTCGATCTGCGTGCCGCCGGCGATCAGATCCTGATGCGCGGTGAAACTCGAACTCCCTTGCGTTTGGAACGTGTGATCCGCCAGGACGTACTGCCGAGCGATGTCCCAGTACGGCGCGACGTCGGCGGGGTTCACGTATTGATACGCGTACAAGCAGGCGGGAGCGCTGCTACCGTCGGCCCCCGAGCCGATCAGGTCGAAGCCGTCCATCCTTCCACGGTCGAACTCCTTGCGGAAGCCGCTGTATATGTGATCGATGTCGAGCCCGGCCGCGAGCGGCACCTGCTTGAGCGGAACGCTCGTCGGCTTCACGATCGGCGACCGACAACTATGGCGGATCGCCGGCGGCATCGCCGCAGCTTTTCCTTCCGTCGCGCCGTCCGCATGCGGAAACGTCGCGAACAGGTCGTCGAAGCTGCGGTTCTCCTGGATCACGATCACGACGTGCTTGATCGGGAGGGCGCCTTTTGTTTCGCCGCGCGCCGCGGGCGCGAGCGGCACAACCGGGGATTGACCTCCCACGCCGCCGCACGCGCCGAGCGCGGCAGCAACGGACGCGAGCGCGAATAAAAACGCGCACTGGCGTGCGGCGATAGGCGCTGGTCGTAAACTCATGGTTTCTCCGTCTCTTGGCCACGCCGGCGACGGCAACCTCGCCGCAAGGAACGGGCCGTCGCAAAAGAAATTAACTTTGGTATGGTTTCGCCTAAGGACGACGTAAATTTCGTTGCGTAAGTTGGGCTACGAGTGAATTCGACGGCGCGTCAGTCGTAGCTGTCGCGCACGGTCTCGAGCAGAGTCTGCCCGAACTCGACGATCTCGCCGTTGCCGTCGAGCACGTCGACCCCGAAGCCCGGATAGAGGTTCACGAAGCGCTCCTGCTTCCATTTCGCCACTGACCAGCGGTCGCGCGCTCCAATCTCGTACGGCCACGGCGGCATGCCCTCGCGATCGGAGCGGATGTCGCGCCCGTCCGAGGTGCGAATCCGGACTTGGAAGCCTTCGACGCGTGCGATCTTCATCTCCAGCGTTCCGATTTTCATTTCGCGCTCACGTCGCCGATTGAAACACCGTAGACGCGCGGTGCCGCGATTTGCATCATGAAGAAATTTCGGGCTGACTGGATTCGAACCAGCGATCTCTAGTCCCCCAGACTAGCGCGATAACCAAGCTTCGCTACAGCCCGTCGGTTTTCGTCAAGTCGGATCTCCTCCGCCTCGAGGATATACGCAGCCTGAGTGCCCGCCTCCCGTCGGGTGCCGGCTCAGGGCGAAGCGATTTCAGACAGAGCGCGCAGCGCTAAGGCGTAGCCGCGCGCCCCGAGCCCGCTGACCGTGCCGCGGCACGCGGCCGCCGTCACGCTGGTGCGGCGAAACGGCTCGCGTGCCGCGATGTTCGAAAGATGTACTTCGACGACCGGTATGCCGATCGCCGCGATCGCGTCGGCGATCGCGTACGAGTAGTGCGCGAACGCGCCCGGGTTGATCACGACGCCTGCGTAAGCGTTACGCGCGGCGTGCAGTGCGTCGATGATCTGACCCTCCGCGTTATACTGCTCGCAGCGAACCTCGAGGCCGAGCTTTTTCGCATCGTCCGCGATCGCGGCGTTCAGTTCGGCCAGCGTCTGAGTTCCATATATCTCGGGCTGCCGTTCGCCGAGCAGGTTGAGATTCGGGCCGTGCAACACCAGGACGCGCATCGCGTTCGCTTCTTTGGAGGAAAAGCGCGGGCCTCCGAATCAGAGGCCCTCATGCCCGACACGCTGCTCGCCGCGTCCGCGCCCGAGGCTGGAATCGCGCTCGTTGCCGCGATCACGACCGATCTGGTCGCCGAGATCCGCGCCCGCCACGACCTCTGGCCTACGGCCACCGCCGCCGTCGGACGCCTGGCGACGGGAGCCGCGCTGTTCGGCGCACAGCTGAAAGGCAACGAGCGCATCTCGTTGCGGATCGCGGCGAACGGTCCGCTAGGGACGCTCGCCGCCGACGCCTGGTTGTTGGACGAGGGTACGGTAGGCGCGCGCGGATACGCGCAAAACCCGCGGGTGGATCTACCAATCGACGCGCGCGGCAAGTTCGACGTCGCGGGAGCGGTCGGCGCGGGCTCACTGCAGGTTACGCGGTCGAGCGACATCGGACAGCCGTACGTCGGCGTCGTTCCGCTTCGCTCGGGCGAGATCGCCGAAGACCTCGCGGTGTATCTCGCGCAGTCGGAGCAGATACCCAGCGTCGTCGCGATCGGCGTGCTGGCCAATCCGGGCGGCGTCGTCGCCTCCGGCGGAGTTCTTGCGCGGGCGCTGCCGGGCACCGACGAACGCGCGCTCGTCGAACTGGAACGGCGCGCTGCCCGTATGCCGCCCGCAACACAGGTGATCGCGCAGGGCGGCGGCGCGGCCGCGCTCTTGCACGAGCTTGCGGGAGACTGGAAGCTGCAAGCGCAGCACGCGATGGCCCTGCGCTTCGCGTGTCGCTGCAGCCGCGGGAAGGTCGAGGCCGTCCTCTTAGGTCTCGGCGCGGACGAGCTGTTGCGCCTATCGCGCGAACGCGACGGTACCGAAGCGACGTGCGAGTATTGTAAGCAGCGCTACTTCTTCACGACGTGCGAGGTCGAGGAGCTGGTGGCGCGCGTCTAGCGGCGCGGAAGGACGCGTGCGAACCGCCGCGAGCCCACCGAGAGGACCGCCGGACCGGTCGCGGTCCAGGCCGCGTTCGAATCGCTCACCGGTTGACCGTCGATCTTCACCGCGTTGCCCGAGATCAGACGTTCCGCCGCGCGGCGGCTCTCGGCGAAGCCCGCCTTCACGACGACCTCGGCGACGCGCTTGCACCCGCCCAGGTCGATCTCCGGCAACGAGTCCGTCGGGATCTCCTTCCGCTGCACGGTCCGCTCGAAGTACTCGCGCGCGCCTGCCGCAGCCGCCGCGCCGTGATAGCGCGCTACAATCTCTTCGGCGAGCCGCTTCTTCTCGTCCATCGGATTCGCGCGGCCCGCGGCGAGGTCCGTCGCAAGCTTCGCGCTCTCGAACTTCGAACGAAATGCCGCAAGCCGCGCGTAGACCGGCATGAGCTCGTCCGAAATCTTCATGAGCTTGCCGAACTGCTCCGCCGGCGGCTCCGCGACGCCGACGTAATTCCCGAGCGACTTGCTCATCTTCTTCTCGCCGTCCAGCCCAACGAGCAGCGGTACCGTCGCACAGATCTGCGGGAGCTGACCGAACTCGCGCTGGTACTGGCGCCCGAGCAGCAGGTTGAAGAGCTGGTCGGTGCCGCCGAGCTCCACGTCGGCCTCGATCGCGACCGAATCGTACGCCTGCGCAACCGGATAGAGCAGCTCGTGCAGCGAGATCGCGATACCCGCGTCGTAGCGCTCGCGAAAGTCGTTGCGTTCGAGCATCTGCGCTACCGTCGTCTTGGCGAGCAGCTTCACGAAATCCGACGGCGAAAGACCGCCGAGCCACTCGGAGTTGTAGCGCAGCTCGATGCGCTCGAGATCCAGCACCTTGCCCGCCTGCTCCCGGTAGGTCTGCATGTTGGCCTCGATCTCGTCGCGCGTGAGCTGCGGTCGCGTCACATTCCGTCCGCTCGGATCGCCGATGCGCGCCGTGAAGTCGCCGATGATCAGCGTCACTCGGTGCCCGGCCTCCGCAAACAGCGCGAGCTGATGCAGCACAACCATGAAGCCGATATGCAGGTCGGCGCTCGTGGGGTCGATGCCGAGCTTGACTCGCAGCGGCCGTCCCATCGCCAAGCGATCGCGGAACTCCGCGCTCGTCTCGACGTGCTCGAAGCCCTCCAGCAGCGCGTCGGCGGCGTCGCTCACGTACGCAGCTCGATCATCGTGACGCCCGTCGATCCTTCTTCTTCGTTGCCGTAGCGCAGGCTCTTGACGCCGGGATGCGCGCGCAGATACTCCTGCAATCCGCGTCCGAGCATGCCGGTGCCCTTGCCGTGAATGAGCCGCAGCGGCGAGTTCCCGGCGAGCAGAGCGTCGTCGATCCAGCGCTCGACGAGCGGTTCCGCCTCGGCATAGCGCTTGCCGCGTACGTCCAGCGCCTCCGAAGTGCGGGCGGCGGCGCTCAAACGCGCGCCCGCGGCGCCGGCGCTTCGGGCTCGCGCACCGCTCGAGGCCTCGTGGCGAACGTCGCTCCTCTCCACGAGCATCTTCATTGAACCGACCGAAACGAGCAACCTTTCGTCATAATCCTCCGCGACGATGCCTTCTTGATTAAGCGAAAGAATGCGCACGCGGTCGCCGGGTTCGAAGGCGCGATCGTCCGAGCCTTTGCGCTCGTCCGGGACGATCCCGAGGTCGCGACGCATCGCTTCGAGCGTCTGAGCCAGCAGCGCAGCTTGCGACGAGCTCACCTTGCCCTTGCGCGTGCGCTCCGAGTCGTGGCCGGACTCCGACGCGCGCCGCTGAAGCTCGCGAACGAAGTCGCGCAAGCCCTGCTGCAGCCGTTCTTCCGCTCTCCCCGCAAAGCCGCGGCGCTGCGTCTCGAGGTCGGCGCGCTCACCGCGTAACCTTTCGAGTTCGCTGGACGCCGTGCGGCGCTCCGCCTCCAGGCCGGCGCGCGCGTCGCGTAGCTCGGTGTTGCGCACTGCGAGTTCGGACAGAGCGGACTCGTAGTCGCGCTCGCGCGATTCGAGCAGCGCGGCGGCGCGCTCCACGACCTGCGGATCGATCCCGAGACGCGTCGCAAGCGGAAACGCCAGCGACTGCCCCGGCGTTCCGACATCGAGCTCGAACGTCGGCGCGAACGTGTGCGGATCGAAACGCACGCTTGCGTTTGCGACTCCCGGCGTCGAGTGCGCAAACAGCTTGAGCTCCATCGAGTGCGTCGAGACGAGCGCGCGTGTACCGCACTCGAGCAGCCGCTCCAGCATCGCGCGCGCGAGCGCCGCGCCGGCACTCGGCTCCGTTCCGCCTCCGATCTCGTCGACGATCGCGAGCGTTCGCCCGTCCGCGCGGCTAAGAATTTCGCGCATTCGCTGCAGATGCGCCGAGAACGTCGAGGCGTTGGCCACGAGCGACTGCTCGTCGCCGATGTCCGCGACGAGCCGCTCGAAACGCCCGATGCGCGTGCCCGTGGCCGCGGGGAGCTGCATGCCGCAGTAGGCCATGACCACAAAGAGCCCGGCCATCTTCAGCGCGACAGTCTTGCCGCCCATGTTCGGCCCGCTGATCACGAGCAAACGCGTCGCGTCGTTCACTGCCAAGCGACTGCGGAACCGCGCGTTCGTCGAGCAGCGGATGGCGCCCGCGCTCGATCGCCAGGACGGCCTCGTCGCTCAGCTCGGGCGCGACCGCGTTGGTACGCTGCGCAAGCTCGGCCTTCGCCGCCAAGAGATCGATCGCCGCGAGCATCTCGACGTTGGCCTCGATCGCGTCCGCGTTGCGCCTGACCTCCGTGGAGAGCGCTTCGAGGATGCGTCGCACCTCGCGCTCTTCCTCTATTTGCAGCGTACGTATGCGGTTGTTCGTCTCGAGCGCGGCGAGCGGCTCGACGAACAGCGTCTGCCCGCTCGCGCTCGTGTCGTGGACGATGCCCGGCAGAGTGCCGGCGAACTCGGCTTTGATCGGAATCACGAATCGCCCGTCACGAATCGTCACGATGCGATCCTGGATCGCCTTGGCGTTTTTGGCGGAGTTGAGGATCGCGCCGACGCGATCGCGCGCGTCGGCCTGCGCCTGTGCCAGGCCGCGACGGATGCGCCCCAGGGCGTGCGACGCCCGGTCGAGCACCGCGCCGCGCTCGTCGAGCGCGTCTACAATTGAACGTTGCAGGTTGGGCAGCGGCGTGTACGGCGCAACGATGTCGGCGAGGTCGCCGTGTGCCCGCACGGCGCGATGGGCGGAGGCGGCGGCGGCGAGGGCGTCGCCGATCGCGCGCAGGTCGCTCCCCCCGAGGGCGCGACCGAGGTGCGCGGCCTGCCGTCAACGGCGACGTGTCCACGGCGCGCATCACGTGGAGGTCTCCGCCGGTCAGGAGCGATCGCAACGCCTCCGTACGCACCTGCTGGCGGCGCACCTCGGCGAAATCGGTCAGCGGCGCGAGTTGCAACGCGACGGCCTTGCCGCGTTCCGTGTGCGTCAAGCCCACGACGCGCTCGCGCACTCCGGCGAAGTCGAGTCGCCTCGAGGGTGCGCGAGTCTGCGAGACTCATCGTGCCGGCTTTAGGATCGGAGCTTTGCGCTCACCAACTCGTTGACGAGCGCGGGATCCGCCTTGCCCCGCGACGCCTTCATCACCTGGCCGACGAGGAAGCCTCACGACGTTGATCTTCCCAGCCCGATAGTCGGCGACGACGCTCGGGTTGGCCGCGAGCACCTCGTCGACGAAGCGCTCGATCGTCGCGCGGATCGGTGGTCTGCGCGAGACCCTCGCGCTCGACGATCTGCGCGGGCGAGCCGGCGCCGTCCCACATGCGCCCCACGAGCTCCTTTGCGATCTTCGAGTTGATCGTCTTGCTTCCACGAGCTGCGATCAGCTCGGCCAAGTGCTCCGGCGTGACGCGCGACTCGGCGACGGGCACGCCGGTGTCGTTGGCGAGACGCGAGAGGTCGCCGAGCACGAAGTTTCCCGACTGGTGCGGGTTGCCGCTGCGTTCCACGACGCGCTCGAAGTACGTCCGCTAGCGGAAGGTTGTCGATGAGCTGCGTCGGCGGGCTTCGCGTCCGATGCCGAACGACTTCGTGTAGCGCTCGAAGCGCTCCCACGGCAGCGCGGGGAGACTCGTCGCGATGCGCTCGACGTCGCCGCGAGCGATCTCCGATCGGCACGAGGTCGGGATCGGGGAAGTAGCGGTAGTCGTGCGCCTCTTCCTTGCTGCGCATCGGATGTGTGACGCCGTCGACCTCGTCCCAGCCGCGCGTCTCCTGCACGATCCGCCCGCCGGCTCGCAGCAGCGCGATCTGCCGCTCGATCTCGCTCGTCGATCGCGCGCTCGACCGAACGAAACGAGTTCATGTTCTTGATCTCGGTCTTCGTGCCGAGCGCGGTCGAGCCGGGCGGACGAACCGAGACGTTGGCATCGCAGCGCAGCGAGCCTTCTTCCATCTTGACGTCGCTGACGCCGAGCGGCCAGAAGCGTCCGGCGCAGCGACCTCGAGATACGCGACCGCCTCCGCGGCGCTGTGCATCTCCGGCTCCGAGACGCACTCCATCAGCGGCACGCCGGCGCGATTGAAGTCGACGAGCGAGTACGCGCTGCCGGCGATGCGGCCGTCGCCGGAGCCGGCGTGCGTCGACTTGCCGGTATCCTCTTCCAGATGGATGCGCGTGAGACGGCACTCCGTCTGCGTGCCGTCCTCGAGCCAATATCGGACTGCGCCGCCGACGCGTGAACGGCATGTCGTACTGCGAGATCTGATAGTTCTTGGGCATGTCCGGATAGAAGTAGTTCTTGCGATCGAACTTCGAAAACGCCGGAATCTCGCGCACCGAACGCGAGCGCCGGTGCGCAGGATCATGACTCGATCGCCTTGGCGTTGGGCACCGGGAGCGCGCCGGGCAATCCCAGGCACACCGGACAAACCTTGGTGTTCGGCTCGCCGCCGAACTCGTTGCGGCAACCGCAGAACATCTTGGTCTCCGTCTTCAGCTCGACGTGACACTCGATGCCGATGACCGCCTCGTACTCGCCGCTCATGCGCGCTACCGCCAGATCACCGGGTTGCGCGCTTGCGCGTGCTGCGTCGCCTGCTCGTACGCGTGCGCCGCGCCGAGCAACAGCCGCTCGGCGAACAGCGGCGCCGCGAGCTGCAGCCCGATCGGCATCGGGACGCTTCCGCCCGGCGGGCGTCGTCCAGCCGCACGGAACCGAGAGCGAGGGCAGACCGGCGAGCGACATCGGAATCGTGTAGTAGTCCATCAGATACATGCTGTACGGATCGCTCTTGGCGTTGAATTCGAAGGCCGGGCGAGCTCGCGGCCGGGCACGCGATCAGGTCGCACGCGCCGAACGCGCGCTCGAAGTCGCCGGCGATCAGCGTGCGCGCCTTCTGCGCGCGCACGTAGTAAGCGTCGTAGTATCCGCTCGAGAGCGCGTAGGTCCCGATCAGGATGCGGCGCTTCACCTCGGGGCCGAAGCCGGCGGCGCGCGTCTTGTCGTACATCTGCGCCCACGTCGGCGCCGTCGACGCGCAGACCGTAGCGCACGCCGTCGAAGCGCGCCAGGTTCGACGAGCACTCGGCCGGCGCGATCAGATAGTACGTCGCGACGCCGTAATCCGCCGTCGGCAGCGCCACCTCGACGAGTTCCGCGCCGAGGCGCTCGAGGTCGCGATAGGCCTCTCGTAGACCGCGTCGCATCTCGGCGCCGAGCGCGCCGTATCGAACTCGCTGACGATGCCGACCCGCAGGCCGTGGAATCGGCACGCAGCGCGTCTGCCGTCGGTCTCGACGGCACGGTCGATCGAGGTCGCGTCCATCGGATCGTAGCCGGCCATCGCATCGTAGGCGAGGGCCGCATCTTCGACCGTCCGCGTCGAGCGGCCCGATCTGATCGAGGCTCGAAGCGAACGCGATGAGGCCGTAGCGCGAGACGCGCCCGTACGTCGGCTTGAATCCGACGAGGTTGCAGAACGCGGCCGGCTCGCGAATCGAGCCGCCGGTATCGCTGCCGAGTCCGATGGCCGCCTCGTACGCCGCGACCGCGGCGGCGGAGCCGCCGCACGAACCGCCGGGAACGCGCGACGGATCGTAGGGATTGCGCGTGACGCCGAGCGCGGAGTTCTCACACGAGCTGCCCATCGCGAACTCGTCGCAGTTCGTCTTGCCGATTGGCACCGCGCCGGCGTCGAGCAAGCGCGCGACCGCCGTCGCCGTGTACGGCGCGACCCAATGCTCGAGGATCTTGCTGCCGGCACGTCGTGCGCGTCCCGTCGAGACACATGTTGTCTTTGACGGCGATCGGCACGCCCGCGAGCGGGAGCGTTTCGCCGGCGGCGTACGCGCTCGTCGACGCTCGCGCGCGCTGCGCGCAGCGCCAGGTCGCTGAGCACCGTCAGGTAGCGCCGAAGTCGTCCGTCGGCGTCGCGCACGCGCGGCGAACGTCGCCTCGGCGACCTCGACCGCGCCGAGTTTTACCTGCGCGCACGTCGGCGCGCGATCTCCGCGCGCGCTGCGTTCGATCAGCTCGCACCATGCCCTACTCCGCGATGATCCGCGGAACGCGGAAGAACGCGCCCTGCCGCTGCGGCGCCTCGCTCAAGACGCGCTCGCGGTCGAGGCACGGCTGCAGCGTGTCGTCGCCGCATGACGTTGCGCGACTCGACGACCTGCGCGGTCGCGCGACGTCGACGACGTCGAGCTCGGCGAGCGCGTCGACGTGCTCCAGCAGGTCGCCGAGCTGCCGTCCGAAACGCTCGATCTCGTCGTCGGTCAGCGCGATCCGCGCGAGCTTGGCGACGTAACGAATGTCGATGCTATCGGCTGACAAGATCGGAATACTCCAAGAGGACCAGCGTCTCGACGTGGCCGGTCTGCGGAAACATGTCGAATGGTTGCACGATTTCGAGGCGATAGCCCTTGGATGCCAGGAACTTCAAATCCCGTGCGAGGGTCGCCGCATCGCACGAGAGATACCAGAGCCGAGGCGCGCGAGCTCGGGCGATCGCGGCGAGCATCGCCTCGTCACAGCCTTTGCGGGGCGGATCCAGGAACAGCGTCGCGGGCGCCGCGCAGCGCCGACCGCAGCGGCTGCGTTCCCAGCGCCTCCTCCACTCGCCCTGCGATGAAGGACGCACGCGCGTCCAGCCCGTTGAGCCGCGCGTTGGCGACCGCCTCGTCCACGGCCCGCACGTTCTCCTCGACGCCGATGACGCTCCAGCCGCGCTTAGCGAAGAACAGCGCGAACGTCCCGACGCCGCAATACAGATCGACGAGCGCGCTCGGTTCGCCGAGCCGCGGCGACAGGAAATCGAAAATGCGTTCCGACCATCTCGGCGTTGATCTGAAAGAACGAACCGGCCGAAACGCGGTAGCGGACGCCTCCGATCTCCTCTTCGATCTCAGGCGTGCCGCGCACCACGCGGTGCCGGCGCCCCGCGATCGCGTTGGCGCTGCTCAGATCGAATGAGTTGGTGACGCCCACGATCCACGACGCTTCTTGCATGAGGACATCGGCGGCGCGCGCGACGGCGCCGGACTGGCAAGCGGTCGTGACGCTCAGCGCCACTTGGTCCGTGGCGCCGGCGCTGCGTGCGACGATGTGGCGCGCCTCCGCGAGCATGCGCTTCACCGGATCGTCGCCGCGCAGCTGGTCTATACGGCCGAGCGTGGCGTCGAGACGCGGCGCGACGACCGGACACGTGTCGATGGGCACCACGTCGTGTGAACGCTGACGATAGAAGCCGAGCTCCGGCCTCTCACCGCCGGTCACGACGAGCGCCATCTTGTTCCGATAGGCCCGCGGATCGGTCATACCGATCGTATCCGCCACGCCCGCGCTCAATCCGCCGATTCGTGCGAGCGCATTGCGCACGATGTCGCGTTTCCACGCGAGCTGCGCGGCATAGGCCAAATGCTGGACCTGACATCCACCGCACTCCCCGAACACTCGGCAAAACGGCTGCGCACGGTCCGGCGAATCGGAGAGTCGCTCGATCAGCTCCGCGACCGCGTAGCGCCGCTTTACCTCCGTGACGCGAACGCGCGCACGCTCGTGGGGCAACGGACCGAAGCAAAAGACGGCCACTTCGCCTGCGCGAGCTACACCTTGCCCGTTGCCCAGCAGATCCGTGAAGAGAAGATCGAGTTCCGCGCCGACGCGCAGCGCGGGCGCGTGATTAAGCGCTGTGCCGCTGCTCGTCGAGCGCCTTGAGCAGGGAGTTGGCTTCGTCGATCAATTCCTGGATGCGCTGGGTCGTCGGATCTTCGCGCCGGCCGGCCGAGGCGATGCGGATAGCCGTGTAGGCGAGCGCCGCGCCGAGGGCGGCGACGCCGACGCCGAAGCCGATCCAAAGCAGCGTGCGCGGTATGCCCCGCTGCTCGATGCGTTCCGGCTCGGGCGTCTGGTCCGGGAATTGCATGTTGCTTTATTCGCCCTTCGGCGAAGCGCTGCCTGTCAACGTCACGTCGTCCACGAACTGCTCCGTGGCCAGCTTCGCGTAACCGTCGGCGTGCACGCCGAAGTAGAGCCAATAGATATGGCCGGCGTACGCTCCGAGGTTCCAGGTGGCGCGCATCCAGGCCGGCTTGTAGTTGACGGTTTTATAGAGATTCACGACCACGTTGCCGCGATCGTCGAGCAGGTCCGCCTCCTGATACGCGAAGCTGATGTTCGCTTCGTCCGATACCTGATACAGGTACGCCGTCAACACGCCGCCCGGCGGAATCGCGATCGCTTGACAGACGCCCGAGTTGCCGCGCGGTTCGCTCGCGCCGTCCACCGTTCCGGAGTATTCGTCGTACGTGCCGGAATGCGGATGCTCGCGCGTGGTGTATGCGGGCACGTCGCCGCACTGAAACCAGCCGCCGTCCACCTTACCGGACTCGAAGCCGCCGTTGCTCACGACCGCAATCTTGTCGCTGGGAACCGGACTCGGTCTCACGTGCGGCACGAGGAAGTGGCCGACCATTGCGGTGCGCGTCTGCGCGCCGGGCGCGGCGCTCGCGAGCGCGGCCGCAAGCGCCAGAGCCAGCGCGCCGCGCTCAGTCCGCCCTTCGACCACGCTCAGGACAGGCTCCATCGAGATGCGCCACATCGTTGAGGCTCAAAAGCCGCGCCCGGCCGTCGGCGATCGCGACGCGCGTGATCCCGCCGGGCGAGAAGCGCGTCGTTTCCAGCTGCAGCTCCGCGCAAAAAGCGTGCAGCGCGCCCGCATGCGTCACGACCGCGACGGGCGTTTCGCCCCTTGCGATCACATCGTCGAGAAACGCTCGCACGCGTCGCCGGACGAGCTCGAACGACTCGCCGCCGTCCGGCCGGTAGTACCGCGCGGCGCTGCGCGCGCCGCGCGCAAGCTCGGGATCTTGCGCGAGGATCTCGTCCCACGTCAGCCCCTCCCAGCGCCCGAAATCGAACTCGCGCAGCCGCGCGTCTTCGACGAGCGGAACGCCGTACGCATCGGCAACGGCGCGTGCGGTCTCACGCGCGCGACGCAGGTCGCTCGAGTAGACTGCGCGGACGCCGTCGCCGTGCAGTGCTCTCGCGATCGCGCGCGCCTGCGCGCGGCCGCGCTCCGACAGTGGCAGATCGGTGTTACCTTGGAAGCGGCCGGCCTCATTCCAATCCGTCGGTCCGTGCCGGATCAACGTGACATGCAGCACGCGTGACGTGGCGGAGAGGGAGGGATTTGAACCCTCGAGAGGCTCATCACCTCTGCTCGCTTTCCAAGCGAGTGCATTCGACCACTCTGCCACCTCTCCGTAGTGCGACCCCGCTTAACCGCTGCCGATGCGATCCAGATGCGCGAGCCAGAAGTCGAAGCTCGCTCGCGCCTGCGCTTCCAGCATCGCGTCGCCCGGAACGACGTCGCGGCGCAGATGCTCTTTGAGCTTCGCCCGCGGCCCGTAGTTCGCGTCGATCACAAGATCTGCCGCGCGCAGCTGCGCGACCAGGCTTTCCGGCAACGCGGCATCCGGCGGAAGCGTGCTGAGCACGATTTCCGGCGGATTAGCGCTCGGCCAGGGTTTCGCCTCGAAGCGCCGGCAGGCCGCGTCGCGGCGGAGCGCGTCGCGCCCCCAGACGAACGTGTACGCGTCGTTGTCGTGCAACTCGGCGAGGATGGCGCGCGCCGTGGCGCCGTACCCGAGGATTCCGATCCGTTTGAGCGCGACCGGTTCGTCGAGCAGCGTCTCGATGGCGGAGCGCGCGCCGATGCCGTCGGTGTTCGTTCCAACCGCCTCGGAGCCGAAAAAGATCGTATTGACGGCCTCGGCGCGCTGCGCCTCGTCGGTCAGCGAGTCGCAGGCGTGCGCGGCCTCTTCCTTGAGCGGATACGTGACGTTGCATCCCAAGAAACCGTCGGCCCGCAGGCGCCGGATCGCCGCGACGCCGCCGCCCTGCGGCACGCGAATCGCGACGTAGCTTCCGTCTAATTCCGCTTCATCGAGAAAGCCGCGGTGCAGCTGCGGGCTCGCGCTGTGCTCGACGGGATCGCCGATCAGGGCAAGCTTCATCCGCGCCGGCCGCGCAGCATTAGCCGCTCGAAGAACCGGAAGACGCGCGTGACCGCAAAGTCCTTGAGCTCGATCGGTTCCGTCAGGATCGTATAGAGCCCGCAGAGCTTGCCGCCCAAGACGTCGGTGAAGAGCTGATCGCCCACGACCGCGATCTCGCGCCTGCGCATGCCAAGACACTGCTTCGCGCGCAGGAATCCGAAGGGCAGCGGCTTGAGCGCGTTGGGGATGCACGCCACGTTCAGTTGCGCCGCCAGAAGGCTGACCCGCTCGGAAAAGTTGTTCGACAACATCACGATGCGGAAGCCGCGTTCGTGCGCCCGGGAGACCCACGAGAGGTGCTCCTCCGCCAGCTCCGTCTCCCGAAAGCCCAAAAGGGTGTTGTCGAGATCGACGATCAGCCCGCGGATCCCGGCCGCCTCGAGCTCTTCGTGGGGAACGTCGTAGAGTCGCGGGGCGAAGCGGTCCGGGCCGAACATTGCGCTTGGCTTGCGCCGTTTATCCCCGGTATCCTCGGGACTTTCCACACGCCGTCCACCCTTATGCGCGCCATCCACCGATTTGGCCGCGACTACTCACAGAATCCCCACAAGGATTCCAAGAGGGACCACAATATCTTGTGGTAAAGTGGTGCAGACGGCACTATAGGTGTCCCCGACCCGTTGCCGCCGGCCATTGAAAATCGAACGTTTGTTCGATATAATTGAGGAGCCTCCCTATGAAGTTTACGCGCACCTATTCGCGCCCGGGCGAACCCTACGCCGGAGTCGTCTTCGAACCGCGCTCTTCCAAGATCGTCAATCCCGACGGATCGGTCATCTTCGAGGCTAAGCGACGTCTTCGTACCGGCGACCTGGAGTCAGGTCGCCGTGGATGTGCTTGCCCAGAAGTACTGCCGCAAGGCCGGCGTTCCCAAGACCACGGTCCGGGTAGCCGAGGAGGGCGTGCCCGACTGGCTGCAGCGCTCAGTCGCCGATGTGGCGACGCTGTCGCGCGACGAGCAGTTCGGTTCGGAGCGGGATGCGCGCCAAGTCTTCAACCGGATGGCCGGCTGTTGGACCTATTGGGGATGGAAGTACGGCTACTTCGATACCGAGGCCGACGCGCAGATCTACTACGATGAGATGTGCGCGATGCTCGCGCGCCAGATCGGCGCTCCCAACTCTCCGCAATGGTTCAACACCGGCCTGCACTGGGCGTACGGCATATCGGGTCCAGCGCAGGGACACTGGTTCGTCGATCCAGCGGATGGAACACCAATTGCGTCGCCTGACACCTACTCTCACCCGCAGGTTTCGGCCTGTTATATTCTCGGAATTGAGGACGATCTCGTCAACGAAGGCGGCATTTTCGACGGCGTCATTCGCGAGGCGCGCATATTTAAGGGCGGTTCCGGCAGCGGTGCAAATTTCTCGAAGCTTCGGGCGGTCGGCGAGAAGCTCACCGGCGGCGGAACGTCGAGCGGGCTGATGTCGTTTCTCAAGGTGTTCGACCGCGCGGCCGGCGCCATCAAGTCGGGCGGCACGACGCGGCGCGCCGCCAAGATGGTCGTGCTCAACGCCGACCATCCCGACATCGAAGAGTTCGTTAACTGGAAAGTAAGAGAGGAGCGCAAAGTCGCCGATCTCGTCATCGGCGCGCGGATTTTCGAGCGGCACCTCAACGCCGTGATCGCTGCCGCGCACGACACGCGGGTACCGGAGCACGCGCGTCTCGATCCGGCGCTCAACGCCTCGCTGCGTCACGCCATTCGCGATGCGCTCGCCGCCGGCGTGCCATCGGGCGCGACGCAGAACGCGCTGGACTACGCGCGCCAGGGCTACACGCGTTTGGAGGTCGAGCAGTACGATACGTCGTGGGACTCCGAGGCGTACCTCACGGTCTCCGGACAGAATTCCAATAATTCCGTCCGCCTCGACAATGCCTTTTTCCACGCGATCGAGCGCGACGACGATTGGCTGCTCACGGCGCGCACGACGGGCGACGTCGTCAAGCGCATCAAGGCCCGCGACCTTTGGGAGCAGATCGCGCTGGCCGCGTGGCAATGCGCAGATCCAGGCCTGCAGTTCGACGATACGATTCAGGAGTGGCACACGTGCGCCAACGATGATCGCATCAATGCCACGAACCCGTGTTCAGAGTACGTATTTATCGATGATACCGCATGCTTTGCGCCCGAAACGCGGATCAGCACGCCCTATGGCTTGAGAACGGTAGAGCAGCTCTACGAGCAGCAAGGTCAAGGGCGGTCGGTCCTGGTTACGACGGACCTTCATTCAGAGGCCGATCATCGGCGGCTCTGCGCCCATCGGCCGGCTGTTGTCACGAAGGTTGGCGAGAAACCCGTCCTCCGCATGACGCTCAAGGATGGCCGCGAGATCAGAGCAACTGCGGATCACAAGTTCTTGACCGCGGACGGCTGTTGGAAACGCCTCGACGAGCTCGTGCCTGCGCTAGATCGTGTGTCGATTAGAGAGTCAGATAACCCCGTCGTCTTCGAGTCGGATCCCGATCGACATGAAACGCTGGCAGATGCTCGGATGGCTGACTGGAGATGGTGTCTTCAACAAGGACGTGGCCGCGCTCGTTTTCGGACCACGCGAACGGCAGACTGCTGAGTTCATGACTGCACAGTTCAACGACCTCAAGGCTGAAGCGGTGAACTCCGCTCAATCGCGTTTTGAGTCGCGTGCGTGCTCAATTTACACTCAGCGTTCGGGTGTGATGCAGACCTCGAGCTCGCAGACGTCACTGGTGGAATATTTGGAGCAGAGCTACGGCTTCAGACAGGGGATCGCGACCCAGAAGGACGTGCCGAGTGCGATTCACACGGTTCCCGACGATCTGAAGGTAGCGTACCTCCAAGGCCTCTTCTCCGCGGATGGGTGCATTCGCAGCGACCGAAGCGCTACCGAAAAAGAGGTTATGCTCGCGTCGTCGGCGCCGAGGCTCCTGCGTTCCGTTCAGCTGCTTCTGTCCGACCTGGGCATCACGTCGCGCATTTCATGGTTCCATCCCGATGGACGCAAGAATCCGCAGGGCCAGCTGCACATCTACAACCAGCAGGCGCGCAAGTTTACGTCGATCATCGGCTTCCCTTGCTCCGTCGACAAAGCCGCGAAGGCTCGCGAGCTTCTCAACAGCCCATTTAATGGACACCGCAAGAATCCGCGCTCGCCGAAAGTTGCGTCCATCGTCCCCGACGGCGTAACGACAGTCTACGACATCACGGAGCCCGTAACGCGATCCGTAATCGCCGAAGGCATGATCGCGCATAACTGCAACCTCGCGAGCATCAACCTCGTCAAGTTCCTCAATGACGACGGCAACTTTGACGCGGCGCGCTTCGCAGAAGCCGCTCGCGTGTGGACTGCGACGCTCGAAATCTCCGTCACGCTAGGGCAGATGCCATCGAGGCGCATCGCCGAGAAAAATCATGGCTATCGTACGCTCGGGCTCGGCTATGCAAATCTCGGAACGCTTTTGATGCGCATGGGATTGCCGTACGACTCCGAGGAGAGCTTCGGCTGGTGCGGAGCAATAAATGCGTTGCTCACGGGCATGTCTTACCGTACGTCAGCTGAAATGGCGCAGAAGCAAGGTCCATTTGCGCGCTTCGAGGCGAATCGCGAGCCGATGCTACGCGTCATTCGAAATCACCGCCGGGCCGCGTACGCCGTCGATCCCTCCGAATACGAAGGCCTTACCGTGAGGCCGGTAACTCATACGCCGACCTTATTCACTCAAGAAACATGGGCGCTGGCGCGCAAAATGTGGGACGAAGCGCTGTCGATTGGCGAGGTAAACGGCTATCGCAATGCGCAGGTCACGGTCACTGCTCCGACTGGCACAATAGCTTTGGTGATGGGCTGCGATACGACAGGCATCGAGCCCGACTTCGCGCTCGTGAAATTTAAGAAGCTTGCCGGTGGCGGTTACTTTAAGATCGTCAACGACTCAGTTGATGCGGCGTTGCACAAGCTGGGGTATTCACAAGAGCAGATCGACGCTATCGAGACGTACGCTAAGGGCACCGGAACTCTCCACGAGGCGCCGCATATCAATCGCGCTACACTGAAAGTCAAAGGTTTCGATGACGAAGCACTCGCGCGCGTCGAGGCGGCGCTGCCCACCGCCTTTGAACTGCCGTTCGTGTTCAACAAGTTCGTCCTGGGCGAGGAGTTCTGTAAGGAAAAGCTCGGCCTAACAGAGGAGCAGCTGAACGACTGGAACTTCTCGATCCTGCGCGACGGCCTCGGCTTCAGCCCACGGCAGATCGAGGAGGCCTCTGCGCACATCTGCGGCCGTATGACGGTCGAGGGCGCGCCCGATCTCAAGGACGAGCATCTCGCGGTCTTCGACTGCGCCACGCCGTGCGGCAAGTACGGCGCGCGCTACATCCGTCCGCTCGCACACGTCGATATGATGGCGGCCGCGCAACCGTGGGTCAGCGGCGCGATCTCGAAAACGATCAACCTTCCGCAAACGGCGACTATCGCCGACGTCAAGGAAGCGTACCGCTATTCCTGGGAGCGCATGATCAAGGCGGTCGCACTCTACCGAGACGGCTCGAAGCTGTCGCAGCCCCTCGCCGCGAGCTACGACTTCGGCGGCGACGCCGGCGAGGAGGAATCGGCTGCTGCGGCGACACCGCAGCCCTTCATGCAGCCCTTGCAGATCGCGGAGAAGATCGTCTATCGCTACATCGCCAAACGCCGCCCGATGCCGCAGCGCCGCAGCGGATACACGCAGAAGGCGACGATCTCGGGCCATAAGGTTTACCTGCGCACGGGCG
This sequence comes from Vulcanimicrobiota bacterium, assembly GCA_963756165.1. Lineage (GTDB taxonomy): Bacteria > Vulcanimicrobiota > Vulcanimicrobiia > Vulcanimicrobiales > Vulcanimicrobiaceae > Cybelea. The sequence goes on from CAVWMO010000012.1 coordinate 231,643, forward strand.
AGTACGAGGGCGGCCAACTCGGTGAAATCTTCATCGACATGCACAAGGAGGGCGCGGCTTTCCGCTCGTTGATGAACAACTTCGCGATCGCGATCTCGCTCGGCTTGCAGCACGGCGTGCCGCTCGAGGAGTTCGTCGAAGCGTTCACCTTCACGCGCTTCGAGCCCAATGGTCCGGTGATCGGACACGACCACATCAAGATGGCGACATCGATCCTCGATTACATCTTCCGCGAGCTCGCCGTAAGCTATCTCGGCCGTTACGACCTCGCGCACGTAGAGCCGTCGATGCAGATGGACGCGATGGGCCCGGAGGCGCAAGAGGACTACATCGCCGAGGAGGAAGGCGACGTGCGCGTGCGGCCTGCCGGAGTGTCGGAGAAGCTTCATCCGGTCAGCACGCACCTGCATCCCGGCCAAGAGGCGCCGCTCTCTCAACCGACCGCGAGCGCCGCCGCTGTAACTGAGCCGCCTCCCCCGCCGGCATCGCGCGCCGGCAACGGAACGGCGACGGCGACGCTCGTGCGGACGCAAGCAATCAACGCATCGAAGGCCAAGGGCTACACGGGCAATGCGTGCTCCGAGTGCGGACAGCTGACGATGGTCCGCAACGGCGCGTGTGAAAAGTGCGACTCGTGCGGCGCTACGAGCGGATGTAGCTAGATCCGACCGAAACCACGCAGAGATAGAACGCGTTTCGAAACCGACCGACGCGCATCAAACTAATGTCAAAAAGTCATCCCGGCGCCTAGCTGAACCGCATTCCGACAAGGGTTTTCGGACACACTGGCGCGATAACGGCGGAATGAAGCGTCTTCTTCCTTACGTCATCGCCGCAACTTTCTTCATCGCCCCGCTCGGCGCCGGGGCCGCCACCGCAACGTCGCCCGCCGCGCAGCTCATGAGCAAGCTCATGTGGCGCAGCATCGGTCCATACATCGGCGGTCGCGTCGTGGCGGTCGCTGGCGTTCCCACGCAGCCGTATCTCTCCTACATGGGCGGCGTCCAAGGCGGAATTTGGAAGAGCGTCAACTACGGACTGAGCTGGACGAACATCAGCGACGGCAAGATCCCGGGCGTCGCCGATCCGATCGGCGCCCTCGCCGTCGCCCCGTCAAACTCAAACGTCATCTACGCCGGGACGGGCGAGGCCGACATCCGCAGCGACTTCGACACCGGCGACGGCGTCTACAAGTCCACCGACGCCGGCAAGACCTGGTCGTATGCGGGTCTGCGCGACACCCATATGATCACCCGGATCGTCGTCGACCCGCGGAACGCCAACGTCGCCTACGCGGCCTCGATGGGCCACGTCTTCAAGCCCAATCCGGAGCGCGGCGTCTTCAAGACGACCGACGGCGGCCGCAGCTGGAGCAAGGTGCTCTTCGTGGACGATCGCACCGGCGCCGTCGACCTCGCGATGGATCCGCGCAGGCCGAACACGCTCTACGCCGCGACGTGGCAGGCACAGCGCATGCCGTGGAAGCTCGACGACGGCGGGCCCGGCAGCGCGCTCTACGAAACGACCGACGGCGGCGCCCACTGGACGAAGATTTCCCGCAATCCCGGCTTCGCAAGCGGCGTCTTAGGAAAGATCGGCGTCTCCGTCGCCGCGAGTAACCCGAAGATCGTCTACGCGATCGTGCAGGCGCACGAGGGCGGCGTCTTCCGTTCGAACGACGGCGGAGCGTCGTGGAGGCGCATCAACTCTGAGATGAAGCTGCGCCAGCGCGGTTTCTACTACATGGCCATCTCCGTCGATCCGACTAATCCGCAGGTCGCATACGCGGCCGAGGTGGACGGCGTCTACAAAACGAGTGACGGCGGTAAGACCTGGAAGCTGTTGCGGATACCTCACGGCGACAACCACATCGTCTGGATCAATCCGCGCAACCCGAAGATCTTGCTCGTTGGAAATGATGGCGGCGCGACCGTCTCGGTGGATGGCGGCAACACTTGGAGCAACGAGCACAATCAGCCGACCGGGCAATACTACCACGTCGCGCTCGACGACCAGTTCCCGTTCCATGTCTTCGGCGCGGCGCAAGACGAGGGCGCCTTCGAAGGGCCGAGCGCGGCCGTCGGCCCCGGCATCGGACCGGGAGAGTGGTACAGCGTCGCGCTGGGCGAGAGCACGTTCGTCGCTCCGGAGCCCGGCGATCCGCACGTCACGTACGGCAGCGGTTATATGAGCTCGTTCGTGCGCCTCGATCGCGTGACCGGAGACGCCAAGAACGTCAGCCCCTGGCCCCGCTACAAGACCGGTGTGTCGGCCGCGGAGACCAAGTACCGCTTCGGATGGACTCACCCGATCTTCTTCTCGCCGGCCAATCCGCGCGAGCTGCTCGTCGCGGCGCAAGTCGTGTTCTCGAGCACGGACCACGGACAGACCTGGAAAATCCTGAGCCCCGATCTGACGCGCAATGATCCCGCGACCGAAGGCCCCTCGGGCGGACCGGTCGACCTCGATCAGACCGGCGCCGAGACATTCCCCGACATCTCTTCGCTAGCGGTGTCGCCCCTCGACGCCGACGTTTTGTGGGCGGGCTCCGCCGACGGTCTCGTGCACGTCACGACCGACCACGGCGCGCATTGGACCTCCGTCACGCCGCCGCAGCTGCCGCAGTGGGCGCAGATCAGCTCGATCGAGCCCTCGCATACGAGCAAGTCGACCGCGTACCTCACCGCGTCGCGCTACATGTGGGACGACTATCATCCCTACGCGTACGAGACTACCGACTACGGCGCGCACTGGACCACACTCACGAACGGCTTGCCTCGAATCAATACGTGTTCGCTGTGAGACAGGATCCGCGCGAGCCGCGGCTGCTCTTCGCCGGAACCCGCAGCACCGTGTACGTCAGTCTAGACGGCGGCGGACAGTGGCAGCCGCTCACGCTCAACCTGCCCGGCGTGCAGGTGCGCGACCTGGCGATCGACGCGCGCGAGGGTGAGCTCGTGGCCGCCACGCATGGCCGCGCGTTCTGGATCCTCGACGATCTCGCGCTGCTTGAACAGCTCGCACAGCAAACGTCCTACTCGGTCGCCACTACGCAGCTCTTCGCGCCGGAAACCGCCTGGCTGAGCAATGCCTACGGCGGACCGCTTTTTTCGATTCCCAACTACGGCGACAATCCGGACTACGGCGCGGCGGTCTTCTTCAATCTGCCGAAATCGTACAACGGCCGCACCCCACTGACGCTGACGTTTTTGGACGGCAACGGCGCAACCGTCCGAAGCTTCACGCTGCATATCAAGAGCAAACACGAGCAGAAGCTGACGCCCGAACAAGAAGAAAAGCTCGATGCGAATCAATCGCGAGCGCGTGACGTCGATCGCTTGACGGCAGTGGAGCCCGGAATGAACCGTTTTCTTTGGGATCTGCGCTACGCGCCGGCATACGACGTGCCTGGGTTCCGCAGCGACCAGACGACGACTTCCCCGACGTGGGAGACGGCCCGACGATCGTTCCCGGCAAGTATACGGCGGTGCTGCAATACGGGTCCGCCGCGTTGCGCGCGCCATTCGAAGTGCGGCTCGACTTGCGTCTGCATCCGGCGCCCGGCGACCTCCAAGCGCGCCTCGCGCTGGAGATGCAGATCCTGGGCACGATGGATCGCTTAGACAGGGCGATCGCCGCCGCGATGAGCGCGGGCGCCAAGGCGCAGCCGGCGCAGCGTCTCCAAATCGATGCGCAGATCGCGAACTTGGTGATGCTTCAGATGAACTCCAGCGAAGCCAACCTGCTGCACGAGACGAAGGTGCGCGAGCAGCTCGCCTACCTGCTCGGCTCACTCGAAGGAGCCTATCAGCGACCGACGACCGCCGAGTACGCCACGTTCAAGGAGCTCGATGCCGAGGCGTCCGCCGGCGAGCAACGCCTGCAGACGCTGACGGCGCGCTAGGACCGCCGCTCTAGGAGTAGCAGTAGGAGTCGGAGGACGCGTCTCCGCCCTGTAAGCGGACTTGGTGTGCGCGGTGGTCGGCGTCGAATTCGACGAAGAATTTCGGATCGAAGGCGATGGCCCCGTCGCGGGCCACGTCGAGCTTCACCATCCAGCTGCCGACGCCGTCGGGGTAGAATTGGTCGTCCCACGCACGATACAGCGAGTTGGTGAAGTAGACGCGCTTGCCGTCGCGGCTGATCTCGACCATCTGCGGGCCGCCCGCGAGCGGCCGCGCGGGATCCTTGGGATGCGCCGCGCGGCGGACGATACCGCCGATGTGCACCGATCCGACGAGCTTCGGGTGAAACGGATCGCTTACGTCGTACTGCCGCATCTCGCCGGTGCCCCAGCACGACGCGTACAGATAACGATCGTCGAGCGACAGGTCGATGTCGCTGAGCAGCGGCGGCACGGCGGAGAAACCCTTGAGCATCGCGGGCAGCTGCGCGGGATCGGCCGGCTCGGCCGGAATCTCGATGACCTTCTCCACCTTCCACTCGCCGTCGCTGCGGTGCCACAGCCAGATCGAGCTCGATAGATCCTTGAGCGACACGACGACGCCGGCAAATCCCCAGGCGTTTGCCGGATCGTGCGACGGTCGCAGCTCGAGCACCATTTGTTGGTCGGCGCCGAGATCGACGCTCTGCGTATGCCGCCTGTTACGCAGATCCCAGAAGTGCAGCTCGTGTCCGTACTTACCTCCGAGCAACAGGTTCGGGATCGAGGCCCCCCTCGATCATCTTCGGCGTGCCCCATTCGCTCGTGATCATCGCGTCCTGCGTGAGGTGCCACCAGAAGTCGTACGCGAGGTACTGTGGTCCGCGGTCGGCCTCCCACGGCCCGATGACATCGAACGTATCGCAATCGAGCATGAAGATTCCACCCGGCCCGTCGCCGTCTGCGTTGCCCAGCGCGCTGACGTAGATTGCGTCGGGGCCGCAGTGCACCGTGTGCGGCCGCGTGTAACCCGTGCGTTTGATGATCTCCTCGGGCTCGATCACGCGCGCGACGCTCGGATGCGCCGGGTCGGGCTTCGTATCGAGGATGTGAATGCGCGAGGAGCGCAGTCCCGGCACGATCAGGTACCGCCGTTCGACGTGCGGCCGCGGCGCGAACGGGCAGAGTGCGGCGCTGCAGGCGTTCCAACCGAAATGGTGGAGTTCGTCGCCGGTCTGCGGCAGCTCGACGCGGCCGATCTCACGGGCGAAGCCGACCGAAGACGGATCGGCGTCCACGACCCCGAGCGCGTCTGGTTTGCCGTTACCGCTCGCGCTCAGCAGCGCCACGTACGCAAGCGTTTCGGGTGGCGCTTTCATCGCGTCCTTGGCCGAGGCGTAAAAGGTGGGATCGGGCTTCAGCAGCATGGCACACCTCTCTTTGGCGAACTCCGGTAGTTACACGAACGCAGCAACGATCCCCGTGACGATCAGCGCGATAGCCCAGATGACGTCCACGTTCAGCCACGCGGTGCGCAAGAAGCCCACGCCGACCTTCGCGTAGACCACGAGCGCGACGGCCGTCATCGTCGCGAGATAACCCAGCGTGTGCACGGTCAGCATCGCCGCACCCGTGGCAAATGGGGTTTCGGACTGCGCCGCTGTGACGAACGGCACCAGCATCAGCCCGGCGCCGTGCGCGCTTGACATGAGAAATCCCCACAGGAGCAGGCCCCAGAAACCGACGCGCATCCCTACCCAGCGGGGATGACGGATCCGGACCAAGCGATACGCGCCGAACGCGAGGAGCACGCCGGCCGCTGTCCAGTGCAGAATCGGACGCGGGAGCTCGACCGCCGCGACGACGGCCAGAAGAACGATCGCGCCGACCGACAGGATATGCCCGAGCGCCAGCGGCACGATCGCCTGCAGCACGGCCGCCGTGCGCCGCTCCTGCAAGCCGAGCGCCACCGCAAACAGCCATCCCATCCCAGGATTGAGCCCGTGATAGCAGCCGAGAAGAAAGAGCGCGGTCCACGCGAAGTGACCGCTCATACCGGTCATTAGGTTGGAGGTTTTTTCATGCTGCTGGTACGTCGGTCCATGCGCATCGCGTTCTGCGCGTTACTCGCGTCACTCTCGGCTGCCTGCTCGATGCGCGCGGGCGCGCCGCTCTCGCCGGCCGCGCCGGCAGCGCCCGCCAGGGTCGTGCCCGACGCGCGGCCGCCGGCGTGCAAGGGCCAGAAGACGACGAAGAACTACGCTTCACTCGCCGTCACGCTCTCGACGAAGGGCGGCTCGTTCTGCGTTCCCGCCTACGGCGGTTTTGGCGGGACGGTGAAGTACCCGGGTGCCGACCCATCGGTGAAACTCAAGCTGATCAGCAGCACGAAAGACTACGATAATATGCCCCAGCTCGGCAAAGGCACCGCCATCTTCTACTTGCAGCTCGCGATATCGGGCAGCACGAGCTTCGGATCCAATGTTAAGGCCGGCGGCGGAATTACATCCGAGCACATCGTACCCGATAAGGCCTACACCGCGTACGGACGGGCGACGATCTCGGGCTTCCCGTTTAACTTCGGCCCGTGCTACTCCGTCGCAACGAAGGGCAAATACGGCGGCGTCATCGGAGGAGTGGGGACGCTCCTCAAGGGTGTATCCGTGCCGGCCGCGGCTAGCGCCGTAATCGAATTGTACTCGGGCAAACAGACCGGAACGAAGTGCTGAGTTACGAGACCGAGCGAAGCGAGCCGGGCTCCGTAGGCAAGACGATTCCGGCGAGATTGAGCGGATCGTAGGCGCCGATCGCGAGCGCTTCCGGCTCGACCCCGGTGCGGCGCACGGCGCGCAGTGCGTCGATCGCCTCGGGCAGCGCGAACTGCTCGCCGACGTATCCCGCCACGAAGCGTCCGCCGCGAATCTCGCCGCGTGCCTCCATCCGCCGAAGCACGATCAGCAGCTCGCGCCATGCCGGCGCGAGACTCTCGCGCCCGATCACGTCGCGAAAGACCACTCCCCAACGCGCGAGCAGGCGCCGCGCGAACGATTCCCGATCGATGCGCTCCGTCGCCGCCGGCAATAACGTCCATCGCCCGCTCGACGAGCGGGGGCGCGCGCGCAGTCCCTTCTCTCCCAGACGGCGCTTCGCGTCGCTGAGCGAGCGCAGCGCGTCGAATCCGTCCGCCGTCACGAGCCCCGCGGCGACGAGCTGCCACAGCGCCTCCTCCACCTCGCTCGGGAGCCGCTTCGTGCTGCGCAGGATCTCTGCGAAGAACGGCGCGTGCAGCTCCTCGATTCGTTGCAGTACCTCGCGCGCCGCGTGCGACAGCGCCGCTACATCGCGCTCGCGACGCACGATCAGCTCCTCCGCGTTAGCACGCAGGAAGAGCGCGATCGGCGCGAGGCGCGTCGGCCGCACGCGCGTCCGCTGCGTCGAAGGGTTTGGGTCGAGCGCCGGATGCGGCGTGAGCCTTCCCCACATGACGTCTCCCGCGTAGCAGAGACGATCCAGGTATTCGGGACGGTAGCCGGCGACGCGCGCCGGCAGCACCTGCCCCTCCCACGCCACCGCGGGAATCTCGTAGCCTTCGAGCTGCCGAATGACTTGCAGCGTGCCGTCGATGCCGTGCAGCCGCGACGACGGCGCCGCGTGCTGCCAGCGCTGGAGAAACGCAACGTACTGCGCGGACGTTACCGGCTCGATCTCGCGCCGCAGCCGCCCCAGCGTCAGGCGGTGAATCCGTGCGAGCACGCGCCGGTTGCACCACTCCTCGCCCGCCGATTGCGTGAATCGGCCGCGCAACACTTGCCCCTGCGTCTCGAGGCGAATCAGCGCCGTCTCGACCACTTGCGGGTCGACGGCGAGCCGTTGGGCGATCGCCTCGACCGTTACCGGCCCGCTGCACTCGAGCCAACCGCGTAACACCTCGGCGAACGCCTCGTCGCGCGACTCGGGAACGGGCTCGCCGCTCACCGCCGCGATGGGCGGCGCGACGGTCGCGCCCGGATACGCGGCGAGGGCGAGCCCCAATCGCTCGGCGCACGTCCACCCTTCGACTCCGCTCAGGGTGACACGGATCGTGGTCGCGCGGCGCTGGGCGGCCAGCTCCTCGTACCACGCCTGCCACTGTGCGACGGGCGGCAGCACGATCAGCGTCGACAGCGCGTCGTGCAGCTCGTCGGCATCGCGGACGACGGGCCACGACTCGGCGGCGACGTCGGCGATCGCCGCGGCATCGAGCACGCCCGCGCCATCCACGTCGTCGCGCATCGTGCGGCGCAGCTGCACCGCGCGGGCGCGCCGCTCTTCCAGCGGGGCATCGTCGAGGTACGCGAACGGATTCGCGTTGAGGATCTCGTGGCAAAAGACCGACGGCTCCGGCGTGTCGACGGCGACGGTCCGCATGCGTCCCGCCTCGATCTCCCGCAGCACGGCCAGGAACCCGTCGAAGTCCATCGCCTCGCGCAGACAGTTGTCGATCGTTTCGCGGACCAGCACGTGATCCGGAATGCGTATCGGTCCGGTCAGGTTCTCGGGACAGGCCGCCTGGTCCGGAAATACCGCGGCGAGCAGGTCGTCCGCACGCATGCGCAGCAGCTGCGGCGGCACCTTGCGGCCGCCGCTGAAGCGCAGGATGGCGAGCGCTCGCGCCGCGTTCCAGCGCCAGCGCGCCGCGAACATCGGCGCCGGCAGGAGCGCCTGCGTCAGCGTATATTCTGCGCTCGCCGACTTGACGAACTCGAACACCGCATCGAGCGGAAACGCGTGCTGATCGCTGAGCGACAGAACGATGCCGTTGTCCGTGGCCGCGGCCTGCAGCTCGAGGTTGAACGATCGGCAGAAGCGCTTGCGCAGCGCGAGTCCCCACGCGCGATTGATACGAGCGCCGAACGGCGTGTGCAGGATCAGCTGCATTCCCGCCGCCCTCGTCGAAGAAGCGTTCCGCCACGATGGCCTGCTGCGTCGGAACGACGCCTAAAATCGCCTTGCCGGCCCGCACGTATGCGACCGCCTGCTCCGCGCCGGCACGGTCCACGCTGCATTCGCTCGCGAGCCACTCGCACGCGGCCTCATCGTCGCGCTCGTCGATCGCAGCGCGCACCTCGCACACCTCGCGGGAGAGCTCGATCGTGCGCCCCAATCCCTCGCCGTTCCAGAACGGGATCGACGGCGGCGCACCGTGCGCGTCTTCCACGCGCACGACCCCGGCCTCCACGCGGCGAATCCGCCACGAATTCGTGCCGAGCAGGAAGATGTCGCCGGCCATGCTCTCGATCGCAAAGTCTTCGTCGAGCGTCCCGATCGCGTGTCCGTCCGGCTCGACGATCACGCGTGTAGTTGGCGGTGTCCGGGATCGCGCCGCCGCACGTGAGCGCCGCGAGCCGCGCACCGCGCCGCGCGCGCAGCCGGCCGTTGACGCGGTCGTAGTGCAGGAACGTGCCGCTGCGCCCGCGCGACGGTCGCGACGCCGTCCGCGAGCATCGAGACGACCGCCTCGAAATCTTGGCGAGTCAGCTCGCGATAAGGATACGCCCTTCGCATCGTCTCGAACAGCGCGTCGGCCTCCCACTCGTGCTGCGCGCAGGCCGCGACGATCTGCTGCGCGAGGATGTCGAGCGGCGCGGTCGGTATCGTGAGCGCGTCGAGTGCGCCGCTCGTATCGCGCGCACGAGCGCGGCGCATTCCACGAGCTCGTCGCGCGTCGTGACGTAGAAGATGCCCTTCGGCAGCGCGCCGATCCAGTGGCCCGAGCGGCCGATGCGCTGCAGCGCCACCGCGATCGCGCGCGGCGAGCCGAGCTGCACGACCAGATCGACGGACCCGATGTCGATTCCCAGTTCGAGCGACGCGGTCGCGACGACGGCGCGCAGCTCGCCGCTGCGCAGCCGGCGCTCCGACGTCGAAGCGCATCTCGCGGGCCAGGCTGCCGTGATGCGGCATCACGAAGCCCTCGCCGAGGCGCTCGTTGAGCGCGAACGCCACGCGCTCGCTCATGCGCCGCGTTCCGACGAAGATCAGCGTCGTGCGGTGCTTGCGAATCTGCTCCGCGACGCGATCGTAGATCTCGCCCCACATCTCGCCGCTCGCGACCGGTCCGAGCTCGTCGGACGGCACCTCGACCGAGAGCTCCATCGCGCGGCGGTGGCCGACGTTGACGACCCGCGCCGTGGGGCTCAAGAAGCGCGCGACCTCGTCGAGCGGCCGCACCGTTGCGGAGAGGCCGATGCGCTGCGGCTCGCGTGCCGCCGCCACGCGTGACGAGGTCGTCCAACCGCGCGAGCGTCAGCGCCAGATGCGACCCGCGCTTGTTGCCCGCCATCGCGTGGATCTCGTCGACGATGACGCGACTTCACGTCCAGAAAAGAGCTCGCGCGAGCGTTCTCGGCGGTGAGCAGGATGAAGAGCGATTCGGGCGTCGTCACGAGCACGTGCGGCGGCTTGCGCAGCATGCGCTGCCGCTGCGCGGGCGTGGTGTCGCCGGTGCGCACGGCCGTCCGGATCGGCGCCAGCTCGACGGTCGCGTTGGCGCGCAGCGCCGATCAGCTCGCGCGAGCGGCTTCTCGAGGTTCTTGCGGACGTCGTTGGTCAGCGCTTTGAGCGGCGAGACGTACACGACGAGCGTATGCTCCTCGAGCGTGCCGGCGGCGCGCGCGGCGAACGAGGTCGTCGAGCGCCAGCGTGAAGGCCGCCAGCGTCTTGCCGGATCCCGTGGGCGCGGAGATGACGACGTCATCACCGGCGCGAATGGCCGGCCAGCCGCGCGTTTGCGGCTCGGTCGGCGCGTCAAACGCCGCAGCGAACCACTCGCGCAGCAACGGATGAAACTCTTCTAGCACTGCGCTCTTAACTTCGACACCGCCGCGGCGGGTTCCAGGAACGGAGCCGAACCCGGCGTCGCATGCGAAGTGTGCTGTTCGCAGCATTCGCGCTGGCCGCTACCGCCGCGCCCGCGGCCGCCTTGCCGGTACTACAGCTGAGCGACATGGCGCGCATCGTCGATCTCGAGGAGCCGGCGATCTCCCCCGACGGATCCCGCGTGGCGGCGGTGAGGATCGACCAGGACCTGCGCCGTGCGGCGTACGTCAATAGTCTCATCGCGATCGACACGGCGGACGGCCGCAGCCGAACGCTCGTGCGCGGGCACGACGTAGCGGTTCCGCGCTGGTCGCCCGACGGCGCCCGGATCGCGTACCTGGCTCGCCCATCCGGGGAAGAGGTATCGTCAGCTATTCGTTCGTCCGCTCGGCGGCGCGGCGCGGCGCCTGACGCACGCCCGGGGCGACGTGATCGATGCGGCGTGGAGTCCCGACGGGCGCAGCATCGCATACGTGGCGGCCGACTATCAGGCGCCGGCCACGTACTTCTTCGCCGGCGACAACGACTACACGGCCGCCGCGCCGACGCCTCCCGACCACCTCTGGATCGTCTCCGGCGGCCGGCGGCGCGCCGCGGCGCATCACGTCGGGGTCGTGGACGATCGCGCCGACCGATCCGGGCGGCATCTTCTCGCCGCAGATCGCGTGGACGCGCGACGGACGCCGCGTGACCTTCACGCGCGTGGAGAACACGTTTAGCGGCGACAGCGAGCGCTCGACGCTCTGGCAGGCGGACGTCGCCGGCGGCGCGCTGCGTAAGCTGACGGCCCATCCGGAGCTGGAATTGAGCCCGGCGTATTCGCCGGATGGCTCGGCGCTCGCGTACTGGTATCCGCTCAACGGCGACTTCAACTCGGAGAACACGCTGCGACTCGCGGCGAGCGGCCGCGACGTCTTGCTCTCCGAGCGCCTCGATCGCAACGTCGCGGGCTCGCTCTGGCTTCCCGGACGGACGCCGGTTGCTGATCTGCGCGGCCGACGGCACGCAGATGAACGCGTGGACGATCGACCTTGCAGGAACGCTGCGGCCGTTTCCGCTCGGATTCCTGCACGTGGTCTGCGATCCGTATTCGAGCAGCACGTTCGATTCCGGGATCGCAGCGGACGTCGCGCGCGACGGCTCGATCGCGTTTCTCGCGACGAGCGGGACGAGCGCACGCGAGCTCTACTACCTCCGCGCGGGCGCGTCGGTACCGCGCGCGGCTCACGCACTTCAACGACTTTCTCTCACGGATCGCGCTGGGACGCATGACGGAGCTGAACTGGACCGGCCCCGACGGCTTCGCCGAAGACGGCGTCGTGACGTTTCCGCCTTCATTTGTGCTGGGCCCCGCAAGGTATCCGGTCGTGCTCCTGATTCACGGCGGGCCGGGGCTCTCGAGCACGCGCGATTTCGTCTGGGAGCAGTGGCCGCTCGCGCAGATGATCGCGTCACGCGGCTGCGTCGTGCTGCAGCCGAACTATCGCGGCAGCGACAACCTGGGCAACGCATACATGACGGCGATCGTCCGCAACACCGTCGCCGGCCCGAGCGCGGACATCATGGCCGGCTTAGCCGCGGTCGAACGCCTCGCGGGCGTCGACGCGACGCGCGTCGCCGTCTCCGGCTGGTCGTACGGCGGCGAGCTCACGTCGTGGCTCATCGGCCATTACCACGCGTGGCGCACCGCCGTCTCGGGAGCGGCGGTCAACAGCGAGTTCGACGAATACAACCTCTCGACGTCGAACGTGCAAGACCGCTATCCGCTGGGGACGTCACCGTACACCGGCGACGGACAGCGCGTCTATCGCGACAACTCTCCGATCACGTACTACGCGCAGATCACGACGCCGACGCTGATCTGGGGCACGACGCTCGATCCCATCGTGCCGATCACGCAGTCGTACGCGCTCTACCACGCGTTGACGGACAACCACGTTCCGGTGCGATTCGCCGTCTTTCCCGCGCCGACGCACGGACCCGCCGATCCGCGCCAGACCGCCGCGCTGACCCGCCTGTGGCTCGATTGGCTCGGCAAATATTTGCGATGACGGCCTCATCCAATTCGCCCGCGGGCGCGTTATATAGGGCATGAAGCTGATCGCCGTAATCGCCCTGCTCTTGGGCCTGTCCGCCGGCACCGCCGCACAGGCACAGCCTCCCTCCGCGCGCGTCGTGCTCGCCGGCGGCTGCTTCTGGGGGATGCAGCTCGTCTTCGAGTCGCTGCGGGGCGTCGATCGCGTCGTGGCCGGCTACTCCGGCGGAGGCGCCGACACCGCGCAGTACGAGACGGTCAGCACCGGCACGACCGGGCACGCCGAGTCGGTCGAAATAACGTACGACCCCGCGAAGATCTCGTTCAAGCAGCTGCTCGACGTCTATTTCCTCGTCGCGCACGATCCGACCGAACTCAATCGTCAAGGTCCGGACGAGGGGACGCAGTATCGCTCCGAGATCTTCTACGCCTCAAACGACCAACGCGCCGAGGCGCTCGCCTACATCGCGCATCTGGAACGACAGCACGTCTACGGCTCGCGCATCGTGACGATCGTGGCGCCGCTGCGCGGCTTCTATCCGGCCGAGGCCTACCATCAGGACTACGCGGTGCATAACCCGCAGAATCCCTACATCGTCTTCAACGACCTGCCGAAGCTGAAGGCGCTGCGCGAGAAGTTCCCAAGCCTCGTGAAAGCCGACGCGCCCTTCCGCTCTTAGAGCGGCGCGTTCGCCAGTTGTCCGCGTAGGAGCGCGGATCGAAATACCAGGCCGGAAGCGCTTGCGGAAACTCGATGTTGGTGAAATCGTAGTCGACGGTCGCGTCTATCCCGAGATAGTCGGCGTCTCTCTGATACGTGGGCGTGCCGTGAATCTGGGTGACGATCGGCATGTTGTTCATCCAGCCCAGCGTTACCGTGAAGAGCATCGGATACACGTGGTGGCCTTCGTCTTCTTCGTAGAGCTTGTCGGTCGCGACGACCTTCTTGAGCTCGAGCGTCTTACGATCGACGTAGAGCTCGCGCAGCCGATTGCGGTCCGGATCGCGGCGCGGCAAGATGCTCACGTGGGTCAGGTCGCCTTCGTCGGCGATGCGCGTCACCCGGTAGTCGAACTCGCCCAGCACCGTGACGCTCGCGATGACCGGGGGCAGGCTGCCGGTAGGCTCGGGCGTCGGCACGAACTCCCGCGGATTCGTGTGCGGATGCACCGGAGCCGGCTCGAAGAGATCGGCGGTCGGCGGCCCGGGATCCCAGGGCTCGTTGAACGACGGACGCAGAAACTCCAGCGTCCCGCGCGCCGAGCCGCGATAGACGCGCCGGCCCAGCGCCGCGCGATCGATCGTGCGGCACCAGATGTGGTACGTGTAGCTGTTGACCAGATCCGGATAGCCGTCGTCGAGCGTCTGCTTGCGAACCAGGGTGTACGTGACGTACGGCGGCGGAGGCCGATGCGAGCGGAACTGGCGGCGAATCTCGTAGAGCAGCCGATCTGGGGACGGTAGCGCGATCGGCGTCGCGGTGGGAGCCGGACGCGGCGCGGCATGCGACGGTTGCGCGACGATCAATATGCCGAGCAAGACGAGCGCGGCACCGAGCGTGGTCTTCACGCCTAATTTTTGGCTATGCGACCTTGGAGTCCCTGAGTCTACCGCGGCGCCATCCGGATCGCGCCGTCGAGCCGAATAACCTCGCCGTTGAGCATTTGATTCTCGACGATGTGCCGCGCGAGCGCCGCATACTCGGCCGGTTTTCCTAGCCGCGACGGGAACGGTACCTGTTTGCCGAGCGACTCTCGCGCCGCCTCCGGCAGCCCCGCCAGCATCGGCGTGTCGAAGATTCCCGGAGCGATGCTCGCGACGCGGATCTGATGCTGCGCGAACTCGCGCGCAATCGGAAGCGTCAGTCCGACCACGCCTCCCTTGGAGGCGGAGTATGCGGCTTGCCCAACCTGTCCGTCGTAGGCCGCGACCGATGCGGTGCACACGATCACCCCGCGATCCTCGCCGGGCTCGACGCTCCTCTCGAGCATCTTCGCCGCCGCGAGACGGATGACGTTGAACGTGCCGATGAGGTTGACGGCGATGACCTTCGTGAAGTGGTCGAGCGGCAGCGGACCGTTGCGGCCGATCACGCGCTCCGCGGTCGCGATGCCCGCGCAGTTGATCGCGGCGTGCAGGGCGCCGAACCGTTGCGCCGCCTCATCGACCGCCTTCTGCACCTGATCGCCGTCGGTGACGTCGGTGCGCACGAAACAGACTCTTTCGCCCAGCTCGCGTGCGAGATCGGCACCCCGTTCACTCACGTCGCAAATGACGACGTTGCCCCCGTTGCGAGCGAACTCCGCGACGCAGGCGGCCCCGAGACCAGAGCTGCCGCCGCTCACCAAAAACGTTCGTCCGTCTATCTGCATAGTCGGCTGTGGTTACAGCCTCCCGCCGGCGATATCCTACAGCCCGCCACCAAGGCGAGGGAGCAGGGGTTCCTACCAGCATGAGCATTGCATTCTTGATCGTACGTCTGATCCTCGGGTTGAGCTTCATGGCTCACGGAACGCAGAAGCTCTTCGGCTGGTTCGGCGGCGGCGGCATCACCGGAACCGGCGATTTCTTCGAAGGCCTCGGCTACCGCCCCGGCAAGGCCTTCGCGGCGATGGCCGCGCTCGGCGAAACCCTCGGCGGATTCCTGACGCTGTTTGGCATCGGCGGAGCGCTGGGACCGGTGCTGATCGTCATCGTCATGCTGGTCGCGATCGGGTCGGTTCACATCCACAAGGGCTTCTTCGTCACCAACGGCGGATGGGAACTGAACACGGCGTACATCGCCACCGCGATCGCCGTTGCGTTCGCGGGTAATGGAATCTACTCGATCGACGGTTATCTCGGCTTGCAGTTTCTCACCAGCCCCGTACAGGTGAGCTATGCGTTTGCGGCCGGCGTGATCGTCGCGGCGCTGAACCTCGCGACGCGGCGCCGCGCCGCGCCGTCCGCGTAACGCGCGCGTGGAGACCGTAGCTTTCTACGGAGCCGGTATGCTCGGTTCCGCGATGATTCGCGCGATGCTGCGCCGCGGCGTCGCCGTGCACGCGTGGAGCCGTTCGCGCCACAAAGCCGAGGCGCTCGAGGCCGACGGTGCGCGAGCGTTTGCGAATCCGGTGGAGGCAGCGTCCGGAGCGAATCGCGTGCACCTCTGCTTGAACGACGACACCAGCGTCGACGCCGTGCTCGACGCCGCCTTGCCGGGCATCGCGAGCCAGAGCCCGATCGTGGATCACACGACGGTCACGCCGCAGGGCGTCGCGGAGCGCAATCGCAGGCTCTGCGAAGCGGGCTATTCGTTTCTGCACGCGCCGGTCTTCATGGGGCCGCCGATGGCGCTGCAGGCGACCGGCGTCATGATGGTCTCGGGCGACGCGGCGCTCGTCGAGCGGGTGCGCGGCGCGCTAGAAGCCATGTGCAGCGAGCTTCGCTATCTCGGCGAACGTCCCGACGCCGCGGCGATTTATAAGCTGATGGGCAACGCGATGATTCTGACCGTCGTCGGCGGGATCAACGACGTGCTGCGCATCGGCGAGGAGCAAGGGCTGTCGCGCGAACAGATCTACGCCCTCTTCGACTTCTACGATCCGTGCGGGCAGGTCAAGGGGCGCGGGAAACGCATGGCCGGCGAAGATTACGCGCCGGTGTGGAGCGTCGACATGGCACATAAGGATGCCATCCTGATGCAAGCCGCGGCACATCACGAGCGTCTTCCCGTGGTCGACGCGGTCGAGGCTCTATTGCGAAACGTATCCGACCGCGGCCTCGGCGGTCTCGATCTCGCGGCCGTCGCGAAACGCTGAAGCACCCGTGGATCTGAACCCGCAGGCGCGGCAGATGGCCGACGAGTCGATGGTGCGCAACCTCGACGCGCAAGCGCGCGCAATCTGGCCGCAAGAGGTCGAGCTCGTGCGCCGCTACGCCCTTCCAGAAGGTGCCCACATCCTCGACGCCGGCTGCGGCACCGGTGAGATCTCGTCGCGTGTGGCGCGCCTCTTCCCCACCGCGAGGGTGCTCGGCGTCGACATCATCGACGCGCATTTGCAGATCGCACGAACGCGCTATGCCGAGCTCTCTCCGCGGCTGCGCTTCGAGCATCAGAGCGTGTACGAGTTGGCAGCGGCCGGCGACACCTTCGACCTGACGCTGTGCCGCCACGTGCTGCATTCGATTCCGCAGGCCGATCGCGTCGTCGCCGAGCTCGTGCGCGTCACGCGTCCGTGTGGCTACCTGCACCTTATCCCCGAAGATTACGGGATGCTCGCATTCGAGCGTGGTGTGCCCGATCCGCGCGATTTTTGGCACGAGGTGCCCGCAAGCCTGAGCGAGGCCACGGGTACCGATCTGTTCTCGGGGCGCGACGCATACGGAGTCTTGGCGCGGCAAGGCCTCCGTGAGATCGCGATCGACTACGTGATCGTGGATCCGCTGCGCGTTCCACGCGAGACATTTGCCGCGATTCTCAGCGCGTGGCGCGACGGCTACGCGGGGCCGATCGGCGAGACGACGGCGATCAGCGAGGAGGCCGCAAGGGCATACTTCGACCGAATGATCGACAACGTCCGTGACCCACTCGCATACGCGGTTTGGTTCGTGCCGATCGTCAGCGCCCGTAAGCCCGGCGGCGGACGGGAGGCGGAGGCCCCGGCAACGGCGTCCGGCGCGGCAGCGGCGAGCCCGTCCAGACGGGACGCGGCGTCGGCGAGACCGTGGGCGTGAACACGGCGCTCGGCCGCACTGACGGCGCGTTCGGATTGAACGGCGTCGGCGACACCACCGTGGCGCGCGGCGGCACGCGCACGATCAGGCGACGAGCGGCAGGGTCGTAGTGAACCGACGCTCCGAGCGCGCGCAGGACGGGCCCGACCGCTACGAAATCTCCCCCGAGCTGCCCCGGAAGCGTCGGCGCGAGCACGACCCGGACGCGCACGTCGCCGCGCTGGACCACGAGAGTTTCCCCCTCCGACCACACCCGATCGGCGAGGCGCGTCAGCAGCGGGCTCACGGGAGCGTAGATCCGGCCCGCAAACGCATACGCGCGCACGTACGCAGCGAGCGGATGACCGTCGACAACGACGCTTACCGGAGCCGGCGGTGGGAATGTCGGCACGTCGGCACGATATACCGCCTGGGATGCAGCGACTCATCTCCGCGCTTCGCGAGGCCGGTGTGCGCTTCTCTCGCGACGGGTGCGCCTTCCACGCCCAATCGGTGGCGTTTAACGCGCTCTTCGCGCTCTTCCCGCTGACGGTCTTGGCGCTCGGCGCCCTCCCGCTCGTGCTGCCCGAGGCGCAGCATCGGACGCTGCTCTTCTTCGATACGCTGGCTCCGACGCTGCACGATTACATCGTCGACAACCTCCAGACGTATATCTACGGCCGCGGCGTCTCGAGCATCATCGCCATCGTGTTCCTCGTGTGGTCGGGGAAAAACCTCTTCATGGGCCTGGCGTACGCGCTCGATCGCGCGCTCAACGTTCCCAAGGGACGACCGCTCGTTCACAACCTGCTGTTGTCGGTCGTCATGCTGCCCGTCACGGGCGTCTTGCTGGCGATCGCGATCGGATTACCGGTAGTGCTGGCGATCGCGTTTAACGCCGGCGGAATCGAGGATCCGCGACGTATCACGCACGTCCTCGCCTACCTCATCTCGATAGCGCTGGTATTCATCGTCGCGGTCGTCTTGTATCGCTTCCTGCCGAACACCAGCGTCTCTTGGAGTTTTGCGCTGCGCGGCGCCGCGGTCGTCGCGATCGCATGGCCGGTCGTCCAGATCGCGTTCGCCCAGTATCTCACGCACGTCAACTTCACCTACGTCTACGGGGCGCTCTCGGCGCCCCTCGTCTTGCTGCTTTGGTTCTACTGCATCGGCTCGATCTTCTTATTCGGCGCCGAGTACAGCATCGCGTGGGAGACCGGATTTTTGCATTCCACTCCCGAACAATCGCCGCTTGATGCCTGAAGGACCCTTGCGCCGCCTCGTAGGCGCGGCGCTACTCTGTTCCGCGATCGCGCTGGCCGCCGCCACCCCGCCGCCGCCGCCGCCGACGCCCGTTCCCTCGCTGGAGGGCCGGAATCCATCGGTCATCGTGTACCCCTTCGACGTCCAGACGGGGGCCGACCCGAAGATCGGCATCGCCATCGCGCAGATACTCGGCCAAGAAATGGTCGCCGCCGGTGGCGTCACCGTTCCCGCCGTGCCGCAGGGCGTCAAGCGCGCGGACTTCCTGAAGTACGCGCACGATGCGAACGCCGACTTTTACATCAGCGGATACGTGACGCCGGTGGGCGACAGCGCGGCCGTCGTCGAGCAGGTCGTCAGCGTGGAGAGCGGGGTCATCCTGTTCTCGCAGACCGCGCAGGTGTCGAGCGTCGCCGACGTCGCCTCACAGTCACTACTGGCGCGCTCGCAGATACTCGCCTTCCTTGGACGCGGCACGCAGAACGTTCAGACGCAGTCGACGAACACGCCGGCGCCGACCTCGAGCAACGGCGCGCAAATGCCGCTGAGGGGCATCGCCAGCATCGTCGACTCGGTCTTCAAGCATGGCCACGGCAGCAGCCGCACGCCCACCCCCGGTCCGACCACCAAGCCGTCGCGGGGCGTCATCGTCACGGCGGTCGGTTCCACGGGCTACGTCGCCGCCGCGGATTTGACGAACGCGACGCACGAGCTTTACTTCGCGCTCAACCGCGCGTTCACGACGCAGATGTCCTCCGCCTCGGTCGCGCCTGCCGACGTCGCGCGCTACGCCGATCAAATCTGCGGCTCGGACCGGAACAACACGATCGCGAGCGGCACGCTTGCAGTCGCTGCTGCGAGCCATGGCAAGCAGAACGTGACCTTCGATCTCGCCGTCTACACGTGTTTCGGCGCGCCCCTCGAGCACGAGGCCGGCAAGGGTTCGTCGATCAAGAGCGCCGTGGACGCCGCCGTCGCGGCGTACGCGACGGCGCATCCCGACAACAGCTAGGGAGCCTCGAAGAGCCCCAGCGGAGGGTCGATGACAATCCGCCGTTTTGCCGGCTCGATGGCGCTGACGATAGAACGCACCATGGGCACCATGGTCCCGTCGACGATCAGCATGTCGCTCGCGGGGTAATGCTCGACGCGCTGGACGCTGCCGTAGGCGGTGCCATCCTTCCCCACAACCGCGCAGCCGACGAGGTCGTCGTCGAGATACTCGCCTTCGCGCAACTGGATGCGCTCGCGCGCCGCATACAACAGCGCCCCAGCATAACCTTGCGCGCTCGTCGCGTCCTCCGCGCCCGCGATGCGAATCAACAGCCGCCCTCCGTGCGTACGGACGGCCGCGAGCCGAATCGTCTCACGGGCATCGCCCCTCGCGCAGTCTAGCTCCGCGCCCGGCGCAAAAACGATGCGACCCGCGCTGGTCGGGTCGCATTTCAACTCTCCGCGGACGCCGAAAACGCCGGCAATTCTCCCGACTAAAATAGCTTGTCCTGAGCCTGTCGAAGGGTCACTCGGAGTCATCCTCGAGTCCCTCGGCCGCCTCGTCGGTATCGAGGATGTCGACGGCCACGCGCCCTTCCGCCGATGCGCGCACGACGGTGCGCAGTGCTTGCGCTACACGCCCGCTGCGGCCGATCACCTTCCCGAGATCCTCGGGATCGACGACCAGCTCGATTACCGGTTGCGCGTGTTCGTCGATGAAGAGCTCGACCGAGACACTCTCCGGCTTTTGCACGAGCTTGCGAGCGAGAAACTTGAGCAGTTCCGTCGCGCGGCGGTGACCTGCCCACGGATCGTTCGCCGCGGCGCGCGGCTTTCGCGGGCGGCGCTCCGGCGCGCGCGGCGTACGCGGCGGCGACTGTTCCCGAGGCGGCGACGGTGCCCGAGGCGGCGACTCTTCGCGCGGCGAGGGGTCCTCGCGTCGCGTTGGCTGGCGCTCTACTTCGTCGACGACGGTCTCGCCGAACAGGCCGAACTCGTCATCGAACGAACTCACGCTCCGCCGCCCTCCGCGTGCTTCGCGGCGCGCTTTGTCGTCGGGATCGGACCGCGTTGCATGATGCCCTTCTCCGCGAAGAGCCGGCGGACGGTGTCCGACGGCTGCGCGCCTTTGGCCAGCCACTCGCGGGCCTTCGTCTCGTCGACGACGACCGTGCGCGGTTCGGTCCGCGGGTTGTAGTGTCCCAATATCTCGATGAAGCGCCCGTCGCGCGGCGCGCGCGCGTCGGAGACCACGAAACGATAGGTGGGCTGCTTTTTCGCGCCGATTCGGCGCAGTCGAATGCGTACCATATTTTGCCTTGCCTTCGTCGTTAGGGCGTACGAAACGGCATGAATCCGCCGCGCTTGCGTCCGCCAAGTTGTTTGGTCATTTCGCGGGCCTGTTCGAACTTTTTGACGAGCCGGTTCACGTCCGAAACCTGGCTGCCCGAGCCGCGCGCAATTCGTTTGCGTCGAGATCCGTCCAGAAGATTCGGATTCCGTCGCTCGCCGCGCGTCATAGACGATATGATCGCCTCGACCTTCACAAACTCGCGCTCGGGTATCTCGAAGTCCTTCGGCAGCACCCTCGACAGACCGGGCACCATCTTCAATAACTCGCCTATGGAGCCGATCTTGCGCACCTGCCGCATCTGGTCGAGAAAGTCGTCGAGCGTGAAGCTCGATTTGAGCAGCTTCTCTTGAAGCTTCTTGGCCTGGTCCTCGGAATACAGGCTCTGCGTCTTCTCGATCAGCGTCAGTGCGTCGCCCATGCCGAGGATTCGCGAAGCCAAGCGTTCGGGATAGAACGGCTCGAGCGCGGAGAGTTTTTCGCCGACGCCGATCAACTTGATCGGCGCCCCCGTGACGCTGTGTATCGATAGCGCCGCGCCGCCGCGCGTATCGCCGTCCATCTTCGTGAGAATGACGCCCGTGATGCCGAGCCGATCGTGAAATCCCTTGGCCACGTTCGTCGCCTCTTGTCCGGTCATTGCGTCGGCCACCAGCAGGATCTCACAGGGATTCGCGACGGCCTTGATACGCTCGAGCTCCTCCATCAGCGCCTCGTCGATCTGCAGCCGGCCCGCGGTGTCGACGATCACCGTCGATACGCCGAGCCGCTTCGCCTCGGCGACTCCGTCGCGAACGATGCGTACGGGATCGGCCGATCCGCGCTCGTAGATCGGGAGATCGATCTGCTTGGCGAGCGTGCGGAGCTGGTCGATGGCCGCGGGGCGATAGACGTCGGCCGCGACGAGCAGGCTGCGACGGCCCTGCTCCTTGAGGCGCAGCGCGAGCTTGCCGGCCTGCGTCGTCTTGCCCGAGCCCTGCAGCCCGACGAGCATGATCGTTGACGGCGGCGCGTCGGAGAAGTGCAGGCGCGATTGTGGAGAACCGCTCGCCGGACCGAGCAGCGCGACGAGCTCATCGTGCACGATCTTGAGGATCGTCTGCGCCGGCGTCAGCGACTCGAGGACGTTTGCGCCGATCGCCTGTTCCTTGACGCGCGCGACGAACCCCTTGGCCGCCGCGAGCGAAACGTCGGCCTCGAGCAAAGCGACGCGAATCTCCCGCATCGCGTCGCTGACCTCACTCTCGCTGACCCGCCCGCGACCGCGCAGGCGATCGAAAATCGCGCCTAAGCGATCACTTAATTGATCGAACAACTGCAGCCGTCTACGAGGTCGACGAGCTTGCCGTCGTCTCGTCGATGCGTTTCACGGCATCGCCGACCGTCTTGATCTTCTCGGCTTCCTCGTCTGGAATATCGATGTTGAACTCGGTCTCGAACGCCATCACCAGCTCGACCTGGTCGAGCGAATCGGCGCCGAGATCGTCGGTGATCGACGCTTCGGGCGTGACTTCCGACTCGTCGACGCCAAGCTGCTCGACGATGATCTTCTTGACTTTATCGAAGGTGGTGGCCATCCTTATCTCCTTTTTGACCTGGGGTTACATCAAGATGCCGCCGTCGACCACGAGAGTCTGCCCGGTGATGTAGCCGGCGGCATCGGAGCAGAGGAACGCGACGGCCCCGCTGACGTCTTCCGGCTTCCCGGCGCGGCCGAGAGCGGCTTGCTTGACTAAAAACTCCTTAGCGGCGTCGGGCATCTTTTCGGTCATGGCGGTTTCGATGTAGCCCGGCGCGACGGCGTTGACTCTTATATTCCTCGAACCCAACTCCTTTGCCAGCGATTTACACAGGCCGAGGAGGGCCGCTTTCGAGGCCGCATACGCCGCCTGTCCGGCATTGCCGCTGAGCCCGACGATGCTCGACATCAGCACGATCGACCCCGAACGCTGCTTCATCATCGGCCTCGCGACGGCACTGCACAAATGAAACGCGGCCTTGAGGTTTACGTCGAGCATCAGATCGATCGTCTCGGGTTTCAAGCGCAGCAGCAGGGAGTCGATGCTCTGACCGGCGTTGGACACCGCGCAGTCGAGCGTGCCGAACCGCTCGACGACGCGCGCGACGATCGCGTCCATCGCGGCGCGATCGGTCACGTCTCCCGGAAATACCTCCGCAGTCGCGCCGACGCGCGACGCGGCGCTCGCGGCGGCCGCTTCTTCAAGCGCGGCCACGTCGCGGCCGATCAGCGCTACGTCTGCGCCCTGACGCGCGAACTCGACCGCGATCGCGCGCCCGATTCCGCGGCTCGCGCCCGTGATGAGCGCGGTTTTTCCGGTCAGCATCATACGCTCGCCGACGCCGTTCCCGCGATCGTCGCGCGGAACCGCTCGATGCTCGCGTAATCGCTCAAGACCGTCGCCGGCGGTGCTTCCGCTATGCGCTTCATCAACGCGCTCAGAACGCCGCTCGCGCCAAACTCCGCAACCGCATCGAGCCGGTAGGACAGTAAGCGCTCCGCGGTGTCGTGCCAACGCACCTCGTCGACGACCGACCGAATCAAGTTTTCCTTGATCGTCGCGATGTCGCGATAGGGCCGCGCCGTCCACGTTGGATATCACGTCGAAGCGTGGAAGCCGGAAGCGCGCGGCCTCCACCGCGGCGGCAAGCCGCTCGACCGCCGATTCCATGAGCGGGCTGTGCCACGCGCCGGAGACGTTGAGCGGCACGACGCGCTTGGCGCCCGCCGCGAGCATCGCGGCGCCGGCCGTCGCGATCTGCTCCAGCTCGCCGCTGATAACGATCTGCGTGGGCGAATTGAAGTTGGCCAACGACACGCGGCGCAGTCCGCTCTCTTGCAGCGCCGCGCGCACGCGTCTCGCGTCGAGACCGAGCACCGCCGACATTCCGCCCTGCATGCGCTGCGCCGCTTCCTGCATGGCCTTGCCGCGTTCGCTCACGATGCGCAGCGCGTCGTCGAAGTCGAGCGAGTCGGCGATGACGAGGCTGCACAGCTCGGCGAACGAGTGTCCGGCGGTAACGACGGGGCACAGGCTCTCGCCGACGGCCCGGTAGAGCGCGATATTGGTCGCGAAGATCGCCGGCTGGCTGTACTCCGTCTCGCGCAGCTTCTCTTCCGGCCCATCCTCCTGCAGCGCGAGCAGATCGTAGCCGAGCACCTGGGACGCATACTCGAAGGTCGCGCGCGCTTCGCTCGAATGCGCGGCGACGTCGGCGCCCATTCCGACGCCCTGCGAGCCCTGCCCGGGGAAGACGACGCCAATTCGCATCAGGCCGCCCATCGCCATGCGACCGCGCCCCACGAGAGCCCGCCGCCGAACGCGACGAAGATGATCACGTCGTCGGGCTTCAGCATGCCCGCGCGTACCGTTTCGGACAGCGCCATCGGGATCGAGGCCGCAGACGTGTTGCCGTACTCAGCGATGTTGACGACGACTTTTTCCTCGGGCACCTCCAAGTAGCGCGCCGTCGCGTCGATGATCCGTTTGTTGGCTTGATGCGGAATCAGGAACGTGATGTCGGCCTTGGCGAGGTTCGCCTTCCCGAGCACCGAGTCGGTGGATTCGACCATCTTCGTTACGGCGAGCTTGAAAGTCTCGCGACCCTGCATGTGGATCAGGTGCAGTTTCGCGTCCAGCGCCGCATGGTCGAGCGGGTGACGCGCGCCGCTGCCCTGAGCGTAGAGCAGCTCGGGACGGCTGCCGTCGGCGCCCAGTTCCGCCGCGAGGAACGAGTCCGCCGTGGAGCGTTCCAAGATCACCGCGCCGGCGCCGTCGCCGAACAGGATCGCGGTCGAGCGATCGTTTTTGTCGAGAATCTTCGATAGCGACTCGGCGCCGATGAGCATCACGCGGCGAAAGACACCCGAGCGTATCAGCCCAGAGGCCACCGTCAGGCCGTAGATGAATCCACTGCAGGCGATCGCGATGTCGAACGCCGGCTTGTCGAGCACGCCGAGCCGCGACGCGACTTGACAGGCCGTGGCCGGAAAGTCGTAGTCCGGGGTTACGGTGGCGACGATGACGCAGTCGATTTCCTGCGCGCTCAGGCCGGCGTGCACGAGCGCCGCCGATGCCGCGGCGGTCGCCAAGTCACTCGTCGCTTCTTCTTCCGTGGCCCAGTGGCGCCGCTTCATTCCCGTGCGCGTGGTGATCCATTCGTCGGACGTGTCCAGCCAGCTCTCGAGGTCGTGATTCGTTACGACGCGGGCCGGCGCGTAGTGGCCGACCCCGACGATCTTCACGCCATGCAACGACACGTGGCGTTAGCCGGCCGACTCGTCTCGAACTTTAACGACCTGCCTGCCCTTGTACGTGCCGCAGTTCGGGCATGCAAAGTGCGGCCGCTTGGGTTGATGGCACTGCGGGCACCGCACCGTCGTGACCGTGCCCAACTTCCAGTTAGCGGCGCGGCGACTGCGCGTCTTGCTGCGGGGCGTCTTCCATTTTAAGTTAGCCACGTCTCTCTCCGTTTCAAAGCTCGTCCCCGCCTTCGCAGGTACAATCGTCGCCGTTGCGATTCACTCCGCACACGGCGCAGAGGCCTTTGCAGTCTTGCCTGCAGCGCAACCCCATGGGCAGTACGCTCAGGACGCTCTGTTGGGTCAGGTCGGCCACGTCGAGGCGATCCCCCGTCAAAACGTTGCTCTCGCCAAACGGGTCGGACTCCCTCCCCCGTGCCGGATCCAGCCGCTCGTCCACATCGACGTGGACCTGCATTTCCACGTCTTCCAAGCAAGCGCCGCACTGACCCCGCACCCGCGCATCGATGCTGCCCTCGACCGCGAGCATGTGATCCGCCTGGCGCAACTCGAGGCGTACGGCGGCCGGCTCGGGGAAGACGTTCCCTTCGAACGGTTCGATCGGCACCTCATCCGCCACCGCCATGACCTGACGGCTGCCTGCGAGGAGCCCGCTGATATCCACCCTGTGCGATCGATCCATAAACCCATGCCGCCGCAGTATGAAACCCCGCCACGAGGGCGGGGCGCCACGGACCCTGCCCATTCTAAGACCCGCCTTCATTCCTTGTCAAACGCGACGTGCGGAGGGATAGAGCTCGGCCATGAACGTCGATCCGATTGCGTCTCGCCTGGCCGCCGCGGGCGCCGCGTACGCGCCTCAGATCGCCGCCGCGGCGCGCCGGCACGACGTCGATCCCAAACTCCTGGCGGCGGTTGCGGCCCAAGAGACCGGCGGTCCGGGCAGCAACTCGGGGGCCAACATCGTCGGCGACGGCGGGCACGGCCGCGGGCTGTTCCAGATTGACGACCGCTGGCACGCGTTCGCCTCGACGCCCGCGGCGATGGACCCGGCGAAGAACGCCGATTACGCCGCCGGGATGCTCTCCGGTTTGCTCAAACAGTACGGCGGCAACGTCCGCGAGGCGCTCTCCGCGTACAACGCGGGCTCGCCCACCGCGACCGGGACAAAGACGCGCTGGGCCGACGGCAGCGACCTTTCATATGCGGACTCCGTGATGCGCCATTACCGGATCCTGAGCGGCGGCTCACAGCCGCACGTCGATACCGGCGACTCGCCGGAAGCTTCGGCGCTCGCGGAATCCGGCACCACGATCGCGTCGGTCGGATCGTTGCGCGCACAGGCGCAGCTCATGCCGCTGCCGCCGCCCGCCATCGCAAGTTTGCCGCGCGCTCACTCCTACCAGCGCCAGGCAACGGATTACCAACAGTTCTTTAACGACGATACCGACGAGACAGCCTCGTAGAATAGGAGCTATCACATGTCATCCTTGCCCCCGATAGAAGGCAGCGTCGCAGCGAAGCCGTTCGTACCGCTCAGCGGTACCGTGCGCGGCGCCTGCCAGCCCGGAGCCGGAACCGTCTCCGGCGATACCGGTGATTCGCCGGAGAGCGCGGCGATCGCCGAGCTGAATGGGCTTATTTCATCGATCGGCTCGCTGTCATCACAGGCGCAGAGCCTTCCGCTGACCGCGCCGACGCTGCCTGGATTGCCGCAGGGCGGCTACCGGCCGCAGTCCACCGATTACACGCAGTTCGCCGACGACTCGAACTAACACGACAGGAGCGATGACATGGCCTTTCTGCTTCCGATCCTCGAGGGCGTCGGCTCCGGACTTCTCGGCAACGCGATCGGCGGCGCGGTCGGCTCCGGCGTAGCCGGCAACGCCGGAAACGCCGCGATGAACGCGCTCAACACCCAAGACGAAAGCTTCCAGCTGGGCATGTACGCGTCCGAGATCCAGAACCAGGAGCAGCTCCAGATGCAGTCGGAGGTCTTCGATCAGATGATGGACGAGCGCAGCGAGAACATGCGCGAGGTCGACACGTTGCGCAACGTCGACATGGCGCAACGCAAGATGGACGCTTCACGTACCATTGCGACAAGGCAAGGAGCAGTCCAGAGGCTGATGAATCTAGTCCAGTCTGATCGGCGATCTGCTGTCACGAAACAGCGGCTCTCGTAGCGACGGGCGTCGGACCCAAAACGATGCAGCCAGGCCCCCGCGGTTGATCGACAGCATCGAACGGGCCGCTGGGCTGTCGTAGGTAGTCCCTTATCGGGACTCACCTAGGCAGGGGCTGTTCAGAGTAGAGCCCGCGTGACCTTATAGACCATATAAATGAGGGGGCCGGGCCATGCGAAGCGGATCGCTTCCAAGCGATTTCGGTGCCGGCCAATGATACGCGCGCGCGGGTCAGGACTGGGAAAACTCGAGGCGGAACACTTGTCACCTGTTCCCGGCGGGCAATAGTGAACACTTATTGCACTCATCGGTAGCTTGAATGACCCGCTTGACATCCATGATACGCGCGCGCGTTGAGGCTGGGGAAAACTCAAGCTTTGGGTTGCTTCTGTGCCCACGGGGTTTAACCAATGAGAACTGCTGCGGCATCGTGCCCGGCACCACCCAGCCGGGTGGGCCTTTCGCGGTCTTGGGCGCAACGAATTGCACGACTTCGGAAGGGTCCGATATAAAGACGCCGAGCGGCGTGCCGCAAAGCAACTCCGGGCGATAACACTCTCGACAAGCGATGATCGAGTGTCTAGACGCTGGTGTCCTTACTTTGCGGCGCAGGCCACGTTAACGGCACCGCATCCGCCATTACCGCCAAGAACCGTCGTGCCATGATTGAGCGAACCCTTCGGACGTCTACTGACGGGAGACCCCTTAGCGAACAGCACTACTCGCTCCTCAGAATCGGCGGAATATCGCGCGACCTTGAAGTAGGCGGCTTCTCAACGATAATAGCGAACTGGTCAAGCCCATCAGCATAGATAGACTTTATCTTCTTCGCGTCGTTCATTCCCGTCACGCTCTGTAAGATGTCAACGCGCCTGAGTATATACATGCCAGGATCCGTCCCGGGTGGAATTAAACCTTTTAGGTGGTAGGTGTTCCCGTCTCGCTCAGGGACAATTGTTGGCGCCGTCGCTAGTTCTTTCCAATGGGGTTCTCCCAGGGTGTCGGGGCCAGCCAAAAAAGCGCGCGGAAACACGCCCTCCCCCAAAGCACCTCCGAAGGGCAAGTCCATTACCCACGTTTCGCCCGGGCGATAACTCTTAGGGTCAGCCATCATGCATCGTCTTTCACCCACCACCGCGCCCGCGCAGCCTTGAGCCGATAAATGGCGCCGTCTCTTCTAGCCCTCGGACGATCCACCGAACTCCCTGAGAAATGTTCGATCGCATCGCGCATGGCTGCCACGCCGCAGGCTCTCTGGCTTTTTCTCTTACACGAGACACTATTTATCGAGCCAAGAGGTGCGACAAATCTGAGACAACTTTCATGAATGGTTAACTCACGTCCCGTGGTCCGTGTAGGTGGCGCGCGATAGCTTCGGATATTTTTCCTGATGGGTCCCGCTCGCCAAGCGAAAGGGGTATGTAACGGTCCTTCGCGCCGAACTCTTTCAGCGTGACACGAAGCCCCGACGGCAGGCCTTCAATGCCGGCCCGCTTAGCGTAATCACGGCCTCATAAGGTGCCCGTCTCCAGCAGTGGCGGCCCGTGATAGTTCTCACTTCTGCCCCGGGACAACTAAGGGCAAGCTCGGCCTCGACGTGCTTTATAAACGTGCGAAAGGTCATCGTGCCCTCTTACCTCTTCACGGTCGCGCCGACAGCAGCCTCTCCTGCACCGTCAAGGTCACGAGTGCGCTAGTCTGCGACGTTCTTACGCTGCGCCTTCTTCTACCTACCCCGGACAGCGACCAGCTCATACTCCATTCCCTGGAACACTATCCCGCGCGGGCCCGGCGCTTGAGCGACGCGACTACATTACAATAGAAGAGTGACCGCCTCAGGGGGCAAGTGACCGCCTCAGCGGGGCATAGGAAGGAAAGGAACCAGAGGCATGCAGACCGCCGGCCCGCAGCACGAACACACGCCAAGTGCCCCGCCCCAGCCTGCGGGTCCGGAACGCTGCCTGGAATCAAGCGCATTGTGGCAGTGGCCAGTGGCAAGGGCGGAGTCGGGAAATCCACCGTCAGCGTGAATCTCGCGCTCGCGCTCCAACAAATCGGCGGCCAGATCGGTCTTGTAGATGCGGACGTCCTTGGGCCGAGCATTCCCGTGATGCTGGGGCTCTCCACTGGTAGGCCGCCCACGACGACCCCGGAGGGCAAGATCGTTGCTTCGGATCGCCACGGTCTGAAGGTGATATCGATGGGTCTGCTCGTCGGAGACGACAGCCCGGCCATCTTACGCGGACCGATGGTGAGCAAGTATCTGCGCATGTTTATCGATTCGGTAGAGTGGGGCGAGCTGGATTACTTGATTCTCGACCTCCCGCCGGGGACAGGGGACACCCAGCTGACGCTCGCGCAGAGCTTTCCCTTGTCCGGCGCGGTTATCGTGACGACACCGCAAGAGGTCAGCCTCAAGATCGCGCGGCGCGGGTTGCGGATGTTCCAAACGGTGCACGTGCCCATCCTCGGCATCATCGAGAACATGAGCACCTTTATTTTCGTCACTGCAGTACGAGCAGGGACGTCTTCGGCCGTGGCGGCGGCGAGCGGATGAGCCGACAGCTCGGTGTTCCGTTCCTGGGGACGATTCCTCTCGACGCCGAGATCGCACCGGTGGGGACGCCGGGCGTCCGATCGTGCTTGAGAAGCCGAGCTCGCTCCCGGCCCGGGCCTACTTCACTATCGCCGCCGACCTCGCGGTCGACTCGAGGGACGTTCACCGACGGCGTTCCCGCCGTTCACGTGGACTTGGGAAACCAGTGACGGTGAGCCAGAATGGGTGGAACGCGCCGTCCAGCCGTTGGGCTCTCGCACGACCGCAATCGGTTTCCGCCGGCGCGATGCTCGCACGCTGTCCGTGCTCTGGGAGGACGGACACCATAGCGACTTTGACGTGCGTGATATCCGGCTGGCGTGCCGTTGCGCTCTCTGCGTGGAAGAGATGAGCGGAGCGTCTTCTCTTGGATCGAAAGAACGTGCGACCGGACGTAAGCCCGCGGACGATCACCTCCGTGGGCAACTATGCGATAACGATCAGTTGGAACGACGGCCACAGCACCGGGATTGACTCCTTCGAGCATCTGCGGGCGTTTGGCGGGCGCAGCAACGCTGGGGTCGTCGAAGATGTCGACCTGCCTGTCGACCCGACGATCACGATCCGCGCCGAAACCTTGCTCGCCGACCCAAACACGTGAAGTTCACGGTGAGCCGAAGCGTGCATCCCGGTGGCGCGTTCTTCTTCGAGAACAAGGAACGAGCTGGTGGCTCGCCTCTTGTCGAGCGTCTGTTCGCGCTTCCTGGCGTTGCGCATAGTCGTGACCGAGAACGTTGTGACGGTCGGGAGGGACCGAGTGCCTCGTGGTCGGGACTGACAGCGACAATCGGAACGGCCATCCGAACGCAACTGCTGACCGGCGTGCCGGCCATCCTCGAGTCTCCGCACCACGCAAACACGGGGAGGCGACCCGACGCTGAGATTCGCGCGGTCGTTCAAGCACTGCTGGACAGGGAAGTCAACCGTTCCATCGCTGGCCACGGCGGACAGATTTCGATCGTCGACGTCCAGGATGGCAACCTCTTCATCGCCATGAGTGGTGGATGCCAGGGATGCGCGGCCTCTCAAGTGACTCTACGGCAAGGGTTCGAGGTCATGGTGCGTGGAGTCGCACCGGAGATCGTGGACATTGTCGACACAACGGATCACGCATTGGGCAAGAATCCATTCTACGAGCGCGTCGGATGAGCTCAAGTAGCGAACGCACCGTGCGCCAAAAAAGTCGGGGGTGTATAATCGCCGTATGAGCGAGCCCTTTTGGGGCTGCGGGTGCAGCGGAGACAAGCAAGGGGATTACATTTGCGGCCGTTGCGAAGATCATTGCGCATGCCCTCTTGTTCCGACCCGAAGGCGCTATTGGGTCGCGGCGGGGTCCACGACGAATAACGTCACCCTTACGCGCGCAACTTAACCCACGGAGGGATGCTCCATGCCACGTACTTCGGATTTCTACTC
>CAVWMO010000013.1:0-46524 GCA_963756165.1 Vulcanimicrobiota bacterium
GACGTTTACGGCATTGACAGTATTGCGATATATCGTTAGGATCGCGATGTAAATGTGGAGGGAAATCATGGATATCGGTTTTTGGGGTGATCCGCGCTCGGGCAGATGGGGCGGGATGTTCGGTCAGCGGCATCGGCGGCACCCGGCGGCTGAAGCGCGGCCTGCTCAAGTTCGCGATGCTCAAGCTCCTGGCGGAGATGCCGCGCCACGGCTATGAGTTGATGCGCGCCTTTCGCGAGAAGGGTTGGGTGCGGGAGCCGGTTCGGTCTACCCGATTCTCGCTGCGCTTGAGGCGGCCGGCCTCATGGTCGGGCGCGACGAAGGCGAACGGCGTACCTACGAGATCTCCGACAATGGACGGCGCCTGCTCGATGAGCATGCCAAGGAGCTCGGACGCCTCTTCGACGAGGAAGAAGACGAGGATGCGTCCGACGTCGAGGCGGACGGCCTGCGCGAGGCCGCGGGCCGGCTCATGCAGTCGATTGCGCAACTGGATTCAACGTCGAAACCCGAAACAATCGGGCGTGTTTGTGAGTTGCTCAACGAGACGCGTAAACGCATCTATGAAGTACTAGCGCAGGAGTAAAGGATCCGATGTAATGGCGCAGGCGCGCGCGGTACAACGTCGCGGGGTCAACGTGTCGAGGAGGGCAAGCCGATGTGGCAGATCCTCCTCGTCTTTCTCGTGCCCTTGATGCTCAGCAACGTCTTGCAATCGGCCTCGCAGACGATGGCGAGCATCTGGATCGGTCGTCTCATCTCCACGCAGGCTCTGGGCGCGATCTCGGCCGTTTTTCCGATCGTTTTTCTACTGTTCTCGTTCGTGTTCGGCGTCTCGAGCGGCGCCAGCGTTCTGATCGGCCAGGCCTTCGGCGCCGGCGATCACCATAAGCTGAAGAAGATCGCGGGAACGGTGATCGGCGCCGGACTCTATTCGGGAATCATCGTCGCGATCGTCGGCTTCTTCGGCTCGTCGGCCATCCTGGCGTGGCTGCGCACGCCGCCCGACATCATCGCGCAATCGGACGCGTACGCGCGCGTGCTCTTCCTGACGATGCCGATCTTCTTCGTCTATTTCGTCTACGCGACGATCTTGCGCGGCACCGGCGATTCCACGACGCCCTTCTACGCGCTTATCGTTTCGGCTCTGCTCGCGATCGTCGTGACGCCGCTCTTCATCGTCGGCGTCTTCGGCCTGCCGAAGCTCGGCGTCGTCAGCGCCGCGGTGGCAGGGGGAATCGCCAACTCGGCGGCGTTTGCGTGGCTTCT
Source organism: Vulcanimicrobiota bacterium (assembly GCA_963756165.1). Taxonomy (GTDB): domain Bacteria; phylum Vulcanimicrobiota; class Vulcanimicrobiia; order Vulcanimicrobiales; family Vulcanimicrobiaceae; genus Cybelea. Next base: position 1,270 of record CAVWMO010000013.1, read on the forward strand.
CTACTATCTCGCGCGTCGAGATCACCCGCTGAAGTTCGATCGCGAGACGCTGCAAGACATGCGGATCGACTGGGGCATCCTGCGTTCGGTCTTGCGGATCGGCGTGCCGACCGGCATCCAAGTGATGATGGTGTCGCTGGCGGAGATCGCAGTAATTTCGTTCGTAAACCGCTTCGGGTCGAGCGCGACCGCCGCGTACGGCGCGGTCAACCAGGTCGTCGGCTACGTGCAGTTTCCGGCGATCTCGATCGGCATCGCGGCGTCGATCTTCGGCGCGCAGTGCATCGGCGCTCGCCGCGAAGACAAGCTCGGGAGCGTCATTCGCTCTGCCGTCGGCCTAAACTACCTCATCGGCGGAATCATCATCGGCCTCTCCTACGTATTCGCCTGGCAGATCCTGGGCTGGTTCATCACGGACCCAAACACGCTCAAGATCGCGCACGAGCTCCTGATGATCACACTGTGGAGCTATCTGCTGTTCGGGAATCGGCGGTTCTCAGCGGCGTGATGCGCGGGAGCGGCACCGTGCTCTGGCCGACGATCAACGGCATCTTTGCGATCTGGGCCGTCGAGGTGCCGGCAGCGTATATTCTGATGCACCGCGTCGGCCTCGACGGCGTTTGGCTCGGGTATCCGATCGCGTATTGCGTCGTGCTCGCGCTGCAATTCTGCTACTACGAGTTCGTCTGGAAACGCAAGACGCACGAGCGCCTCGTGTAGAGGCGCCGGGAGGCCTTCGGGGCCGTTCGTGCAACTAGGGCCGACCAATGTGGGGCTCACTATCCCGCGCGGTCGGCGCGTTATCGGGCGGACAAAGCGCCCAGAGGGACTTCGATCTCGCGGCGGAGCGCATCCAGAGCGCGCTGCTGAGCGTCACGGTTCCTGAGATCGCCGGCCTCGACATCGGCGTGCACGCCGAGCCGGCGCGGCTCGTCGGCGGCGACTACATCGACGTCTTTCCGTCCCGGGAGCAGCTCTTGTTCGGGCTGGGCGACGCTTCGGGCAAATCGCTGGCCGCGGCGCTCAACGCGCTCATGCTGCGCTATCTGGTGCGCGGTCTCGTACAGGCGCTGGGTTCCGAGCGCCTCGAATCGATCCTCGAGCACACCAACAGCGTGGTTACCTCGGACCTGCGCAACACCGATCACTTCATCACGCTCGTGCTGGGCGCCGTGGATGCGATCACGGGCCGGCTGCGGATCGTCAACGCCGGCCACGAGCCCGCGCTCGTTCTGCGGGCCGGCGCGACGGACGTCGAGGTCATGGAAACGCACGGCATCGTGCTCGGAGTCAACGACGGAGTTACGTACCGCATCGAGGAGCGGACGTTGCAGCCGGGCGACAGAGCCGTCATCTATACCGACGGTCTCACCGAGGCGAGCAACAGCCGTGGCGAGCTCTACACCGTCGAGCGTCTGCGCGAGAATTTCTTGGAGCACCGCGAGCTGGGAGCGCAGGCGCTCGCCGACGCCTTATTCGATGCGGTGAAGAAGTATTCGGGAGCCGAGATGCGCGACGACGCGACGATCCTCGTGATCCGCCGCACCGTCTGAGTCAGCGGCGCTTCTTCGCCTTCGGCGTGACGCACGTCCCGGCGGCTCGGCACACGACGACCGGCGCGTCGAGCGCGTCGGCGGCGCTGTCGCCGAGCTCCGGCCGTGCGGCGATCACCTTGCGCGCCTCGAACTCCATGCGCCGCGAGGTCTTGCCGATCTTGACGACGCGCCCCTGAGCCTCGATGAAGTCGCCGGCGTAAACGGGCGCGAGAAACTCGACCCTGTCGTATGCCGCAAAGAGTCCCTCGTCGCCGTCGAGGCGTATCAGCAACTCGGTCGCGACGTCGCCGAAGAGCGCGAGGATGCGGGCGCCGTCCACGAGCGCGCCGCCGTAGTGCGCGTCGTGCAGACCCATACGCACGCGCAGACTCGCGGTCAGGCCTTCGCCTTCTGCCATAGCTCCTCCAGTTCGCCGAGCGACAGATCGGCGAGGCCCTTGCCTTCGGCGCGGGCGCGCTCTTCCATGAATGCGAATCGCCGATAGAATTTCTCGTTGGCTTCGCGCAGCGCGGTTTCGGCGTCGATCCCCAGCGCTCGCGACAGGTTGACCAGCGTGAAGAACACGTCGCCGAGCTCTTCGCGCACGCGCGAATCGTCCTGCGGTTGGCGACGCGCCTCGGCGAGCTCGCGCAGCTCCTCGGAGAGTTTGTCGAGCACGCCGTACACGTTCGGCCAATCGAAACCGACGCGCGCCGCCTTCTCCTGCATGCGCTGGCCGCGCTGCAGCGCGCCGAGGTGTTCGGGATCCCGTCGAGCCGGCTCTTGCGTCCTTGCCCCGTCTTTTCGAGCGCCTTGAGGCGCTCCCAGTTGCGCCACTGGGCGTCCACGTCTTCGATCACGGCGTCGCCGAAGACGTGCGGATGGCGGCGGACCATCTTGTTGGAGAGCGCGTCGACGACGTCGGCGATGCTGAACTTCCCGACCTCGGTGGCGATCTGGGCGTGAAAAAGCACCTGCAGCAGCAGGTCGCCGAGCTCTTCGCACAGGCCCTCGAGATGCGAAAGTTCGATCGCCTCGACGACTTCAAACGTCTCCTCGATGAGGTACGGAACCAGCGTGCGGTGCGTCTGCTCGCGATCCCACGGGCAGCCCAGGCGCAGGCGCGCCATGATCTCCACGAGGTCGTCCCAGGAGTAGTGGGACGACTGGGGCGGGAGCGGTACGAGCGGCATCGCGATCGAGGCGGAGAGCGTGGCCCGGGGCACTCCGGGAAGGATCTCCGTCGCGGCGCCGCGCGTCTCGAGCGCGCGCAGCAGCGCCGGGAGCCCAGGAAAGTCCGACAGCGGATTGCCGAGCACGCCGAGCCCGAGGGGGCCTTCGCCGAACGCCGGGTCGTCGAGGCGCTCCGCGAAGCGCGCGATCTCGTCAGAGCTGCCGCGCACGAGCAGCGCCGGATCGTCCACCATGCCGCGGACGATGACGACGCCGTTGTGCTCGAGATAGGACGTGAGATCCGGCGGTGCGAGCAGCACGACGGCTCTGCCGATTGCCTGCAGCCCGTCAAGGGTCCCGATCGTCAGCAGTCGCGGGTCACCCGGACCCAGACCGGCGATGCGAATCAGCATTCCAGCGCCGTTTCGGGGGGCGTCGACGAGACGCCCCCGCTAGCCGCCACGCGGCAACTTTACTTCGTACTGCTCGGTGCGGGCGATGCCGCTGCGCGCGGAGGCCGTGACCGCCGCCGTCGGGAGCGGGGACGGGAAGAGTCCGGCAAACTGCGGATCGTTCGTGACGATGACCGCGTGCTGCTGAAGGCTTTGCAGGAAGGGCTGCATCAGCGGAGCTTCCTTCTGCTGACGCAGAGCGACAATCATCTTCGGAGTCGCGTCGGCGAGCGTCGCCTTCTTGCCGGGCGTGCGACTCTCGACCTGGATGATATGGTAGCCGAACGGCGATTTAATCGGCGGACTGATCACGCCGATCGGCGCCGAGAAGGCGTACTTGTCGAACGCCGGCACCATTTGCCCTTTGCGGAAACTGCCGAGATCGCCGCCCTTGTCCTTGCTTCCGGGATCGGTCGAATACTTTTGCGCGAGCGCCGCGAAGCTCTGTCCGGCCTTGAGATCCTTTTCGATCTCGTTGGCCAGGGCGAGGTTGGGAACGAGAATGTGACGCGCCGTCACCGTCGGCGGCGTATCGTAGGACGCGTGATCCCGCGCGAAGGCCGCCTTGAGCTCGGCCGGCGAGACCCTGATATCTTTTTGGAGCGCCTTATCGAGAATCAGCTGCTCGCGCAACGCGGCGCGCACGTCCGCCTCGGTGAGATTGCGCGACTTCAGCATCTCGTCCCATGAGGTGCCCGGGAAGGCCGCCTTGATCTGATTCTCGCGGTCGGCGATCTCGGCGTCGGTGACGGTGATGTTGTTATTTTTGGCGTACTGCTCGATCAGCATCTCCTGCACCATCTGCTGCAGCACGCCGCGCGACATCGGGCTCGTCTCGAGGCGGCTGTTGAATTGGTCTCGGCTAATCGGTTGGCCGTTCACCGTCGCGACCGTGCCGCCGCTGGAGCACGCCGCAACGGACGTGCCCATTAGAAGGGCGGCGAGGCCCATGGTGATGCGTTGGGCTTTCGACATCATAGCTCCGTAGGAAAGTTGAGTGCGTAGGAAGCGGGGCCGATGGCCCCGCGTTACGGCGCCCTGTTTCGCTCGCGGCATCGGAGAAGTCCTCCAATGCGGGCCGGCGAGTCAGGCTCCCTAGATCGCCTCGAGCAGCTGCCGCAAAAGGGGCATCCAACTCGTCGAGGGGCCCTTGCGGCCGGTGCGCGAGGGCGGGAGATCCACGACGATGCGTCCGTCGCCGAAACGAAACCGATTCTTCGTAAGCGCGGCGAACTTGGGAAGCGCCGAGGGATCGAGCTCGAACCCGGATCCGACGCCGAAGGTCAGGCGATGGTCGTCGACGACGACCCGCGTGACGCGCTTCTGCAGAGCCACGGCGCGGAGCTTCGTCAGCTCGACGAGATTGCGCAGCGGTTCGGGGAACGCTCCGAAACGATCGCGGACGCCCGCCTCTACCTCCGCGACTTCCGCCTCGGTTCGGGCCTTCGCCAACTGCTGATAGACGGCGATTTTCTGTGAAACCTGCGAGATGTACTCGTTGGGAATGAAGGCGCTGATCTTGACGTCGATCACGGCCTCCTGGCGTTCTTCGAGCGATGCGGGTGCACCGCGGCGTTCCGCGATCGCCTCGGCGAGCAGCTCGCAGTACGTCTCGAATCCGACCGACGCGATGAAACCCGACTGCGCCGATCCCAGCAGGTTCCCGGCCCCGCGAATCTCGAGATCGCGCATGGCGATCTGCAGTCCGGAGCCGAGATGCGCGAACTCCCGAATCGCTTCGAGCCGCGCCTTGGCCTCTTCCGTGAGCGCCTTATGCCCCTGGTATAGCAGATAGCAATACGCCTGATGATTCGATCGTCCAACGCGACCGCGCAGCTGATACAGCTGCGCGAGGCCGAACCTGTCGGCGTCGTTGACGATCATCGTGTTGACGTTGGGAATGTCGATGCCGTTTTCGATGATCGTAGTCGCGACCAGAACGTCGAGCTCCCCGTCGATGAAGCGCTGCATGACCGGTTCGAGCTCGGTCTCGCGCATCTGGCCGTGGCCGACGGCGATGCGGGCCTGCGGGACGAGCTGCTCGAGCGCGTTGCGAACCGCGTAGATCGACTCGATCCTGTTGTGCAAGTAGTAGATCTGGCCGCCGCGGTCGAGCTCGGCGCCGATTGCGCGCTGCACGACGGCGTCGTTGGCCGGGACGACCATCGTCTTGATCGACATGCGGTTCTTCGGCGCGGTTTGGATGAGCGAGAGATCGCGAACTCCCATCAGCGACATGTGCAGCGTGCGCGGGATCGGTGTCGCTGAAAGCGTCAAGACGTCGACGCTGGCGCGATATTCCTTGAGACGCTCCTTGTGCATGACGCCGAAGCGCTGCTCCTCGTCGATCACGATGAGGCCGAGGTCGGCGAACGCCACGTCCTTCTGCAGCAGCCGATGCGTGCCAATGATCACGTCGACCTTGCCCTCCGCGAGGTCGCGCAAGATGCGCTTCTGGTCGGCCTTGGGCGTGAAGCGCGAGAGCTCTTCCACGCGCACGGGAAACGCGCCGAATCGGGCGCCGAACGTGCGAAAGTGCTGGTCGGCCAACAGCGTCGTCGGCACGAGCACTGCGACCTGTTTCTTGTCGGCGATGGCCTTGAATGCCGCCCGCATCGCGACCTCGGTCTTCCCGTAGCCGACGTCGCCGCAGATCAGACGATCCATCGGCCGCGCGCGCTCCATGTCTCCCTTCGTCGCGTCGATGGCTTTCTGCTGATCCGGCGTCGGCTCGTACGGGAACGCCTCCTCCATCTCGCTTTGCCACGTCGTGTCCGTCCCGAAGGAGAAGCCGCGCGACAGCTCGCGCTCCGCGTACAGTGCGACGAGCTGGTCTGCGACCTTCGCCAACGACTCGGAGACGCGCGCCTTGGTGCGCGCCCAGTCGGCGCCGCCCATCTTGGAGAGGCGCGGTGCCTGCCCTTCGGCGGCCGAATACTTCGCCACCTGATGCATCTGCGTGACGGGCACCAGCATCCGGTCGCTGCCCGCGTAGCGCAGGTCGAGGTAATCCTGCGTCGCGCCGAGGATCGTCTCGGGGCGCAAGCCCAAATACTGGCCGACGCCGTGAACGGCGTGCACGACGTAATCGCCGACGCGCAGGTCGGCGAGCGTGACCGGCACGCCCTCCTTGAGCGCGCGCATCTTGACGCGTTTGGGCGGCGCGCCGAAGATCTCGCGATCGCCGAGCACGCGCAGGTGGACGGCCGGCAGCCGGAAGCCCGACTCGATCGATCCGTGATCGACGTATACGGCCCCGCGCTCGGCGCTGCCGGGCTCGATGCCGGCCGCACGCAGCAGATCGATGGTACGCGAGACGGCCGCGCTGACGATGAAGACGGTCTCGCCGGTCGAGATCCAGTCACGCAAAGCCTGCGAGAAGAGCGCGACCTGGCGGTTGAAATGCTCCACCGGCCGGCACTCGAGCACGAACGAATCGAGGACGGGCGGTACCCACTCGTTCGCATCGCCGGCGAGCTCGATCGCGCCCGGCAGCACGAGGGTGGCGTGTCGCCCGACCGACGCTCCGATGTCGTACAGCGACGCCGGCGGTGCGGAAGGGTGCGCGAGCAACGTCTCGGCGGCCTCTTCGTCCGCCAGCAACGTGTGCCGCTCCCGTGCGCGCTCGTCGTCGAGTGCGCGCGCCGTCGCCGCGATCGTCGCCGGCTCCTCGAGAACGACGGTTGCATCCGGCGGCAGATAGTCGAAGATCGTGGCCGTGCCGTCGAGCTCGTCGGACCACGGCGCGACGTCGACGCGGTCGATGGTCGCACTGCTGCGCTGCGACTCGATCGCGAACTCGCGCATCGACTCGATGGCGTCGCCGACGAATTCGATTCGCACGGGGGCGTTCGCGGTCGCCGCAAAGCAGTCGACGATCCCGCCGCGCACCGCGTATTCACCGACGGCGCTGACGACGTCGCGGCGCTCGTATCCGAGCGCGAAGAGCCGCTCTTGGAGCCGCTCCCAGCCCGCTTCGTCACCCGTTCGGAGTACGAACGCCGACCGTTCGAATCGCGCGCGCCCCATCAGCGGCTGACGCACCGCGGCGATCGGCGCTAAGACTACCCGCGGCCGCCCACCCGCGAGATCGGCGAGCAGCGTCATGCGCGCGCTGCGTTCCGACGGGCTTTCGATCGCTCCGACCGCCTCGTCGCGCGAACGCAGCAGCGCCACGCGATCGCCCTGCTCGCCCAAGTAATAGAGCAGATCGGCGAAGCCGCGCTCCGCCGCATCGGGGGTCGCGACGACGGCCAGCAACGTGCCGCCCAATTCGCCCGCGAGCGCACCCAGCAGCGCCGGTCGCGCGGCCCCGATCGTTTCGTGCAACGCGTAGGCGCCCGGTTTACCTCCGGGCAGCGCGCGCAAGGCGCGGATGCGTTCGAGCGTGCTCTGCCACGTGCGGCTGCCTTCCAGCGCGGCGAGCAGGTGGCCGGCGCTGGTGCCGGTCTCTTTGAGCAACGCGGTCATGTGAGTCGCTCATTATACCAGCCCGGGAGCAGCAGCAACATCGGAACGGACGCCGCGATACCAAGCGCGACGGTCCCCACCGGACCGGGGACGGCGATCGCGTCGGGAACGTAGCGCAGCAGCGAAGTGAACGACAGCAGGATCGCCACGGTCGCGGCGCGCGAGCGCGGCGCCATCGCCGCGAGCGCCACCAGCCAGATCCCGTACCATGGGTACGGATTCGGAACGAGCGCCCACGCGCCGACCCCGAGCCAGATCCAGCCCGCGTTGTCGCCGCAGCGCAGGCGTCTTACTGCGGCAACCGCGAGTGCGATGCCGACCGCGCCGGCCAGCGCAATCGCCGCGACCGGGCTCCACGGCGCGACGATCGCCGCGAGCGACGCTTGCGGCGCGTACTGTCCGTGCGGTGCGAGGCGCGTGCCGACGCCGAACATCAACGGAAGCGAGAAGGCGGCGACGAGCGCGACGCCCATCGCGGCCCCGAGTCGCGCGTGTCGCTGCACCGCGGCGAACGCAACCGCCGCCAGCGCCGCGGGTGCCTTGACGAGCCCGGAAAACGCGACGATCACCGCTCCGGTGCCGAAGAACCCCCGCCGCGCCACCGCGAAACCGGCGACCACGATCGCGAGCGCGATCGCGTCGTTGTGCCCCTCGACCGCACACCAAATCGCGGGCGGGTTCAACGCGATCGTCGCCGCGGCGCGCAGCTTCGCCGCGCGATCGTCGCCGTACGCCGCGTACGCGAGCGGCACGATCAGGAGAAGTGCCGCCGACGCGGCCACGCGCAGGCCGTTGAGCTGCGCGAGCGTACCCATCGGCGCCAGGGCGTCGACGACCGCGCGAGCCAACGCCACGAACGCCGGGCCGTAGACGCAGATCGGGAACGTCAAAGGACGCCACTGCCACGCGGCATCTCGCAGCAGCGGATCGTTTAGCCAGGGCGGAGCGTGAGCGTACGGATTCAGCCCCAGCCGCGCGAGTTCGCCGTACGCGGCGTAGGCGTAGACGTCGCTCGAGAACAGGAGCGGCGCGCACCACGCGGCCGCCAGCGCAACGGCGACGATCGCCGCCACCGTAGGGGCGGAGAGCGATGCAGGGCGCGCGAGCGCGCGCCGGTAGAAGAAACCGGCGGCAGCGAGGGTCAGAAGAAGAGCGCCGAGCGGAAACGCGCCGCGAGCGCCCCATTCGGTGACGACGAGAAGCGGCTGCGAAGCGGCGTTCACACGCGCGCGCTGCGCGCGGCCGCCGCGATTCCGACGAGCAGCCACCACGCGCCGCCGACCTTCGGGTAGAAGACCAGCAGGTCGACGACCTGATGCAGTGCGAGCGCGACGGTAGCGGCGAGCGCGGCGAGCACCCAGGGCGATCCGCCGCGCAGGCGCGCGAGCAGGTCTTTGCCGCCGAGCGCGGCCAGAATCGCGGCGACGAGGGCGACGGTCGCCGTGAGCAGCACGATGCCGCCCTCCGCCAGCGCTTGCAGATACCAGCTGTTGGCGTGCGTGCGCACGCCGAAAATGCCGTAACGCGGCAGCTCGAGCTCGAAGTTTCCGGCGCCGACGCCGAACACCGGGCGGTCGCGCCACATGCGCAGCGCGGCGGCCCACAGCTCGCTGCGATTTCCCACGCCTCCCGCGTACATGCTCGGCTGCAAAGAGACGCGCAACACGGCCGGAGTGTGCGCGTAGATGGCCCACCATGCCGCGCCGAGCAATCCGGTAAAGAACCCGTACAGCGCCGGCCGCAGCGCGCGCCAGGCCGTCTTTCCCGCGACGAGCGCCAGCAACGCCGCCACGATCGCGAGTCCAAACAGTCCGGCGCGCGAGAAGCTCAACACGTCGGCGCAGACAATCGCGAAGAGCGCTACGCGCAGCGCGGTGCTCGGCCGCACGAGCGCCCACGCGCCGAGCGCCGCCACTGCGATCTCGCAGTACGCGGAGAGTTGATTGGGGCCCTCGAGCACGCCGGCGATGCGCGGGACGATCGCCGCCCCGATGTACAGGCCGGACGGTGCGCCGACGATCTCTTGTGCGAGCGCCGTCGCCGCCACGACGATCGCCGCGATCGCGCTCGCGCCGACGAGCGGCGCGTCGTCGGGATCCACTCGGTAGCAGCAGTACGCCGCGACGAAGACTGCGGCATATTCGACGACCTTGAACGTCTCGCGAATCGCCGGCCCACGGTGCGCCGCGCCGGCGAGCGTCAGCGCGCTCGCCGCGAAGTAAAGAGCGAGCGCGCCGAGCAGTAGCGGCGCCGGGCGCTCGCGCAGGGCGGCCGCGACGCCCGCGTACGTCGTTAATCCGACCAGGACACCGAGCAGAACGACCTTCGGCAGAGTGACGCTCGTTCCCAAAAGGTCGTGCGCGAATGCAAACGGCGTCGCCAAAATCAGCGCCGCCAATCCGTACGCCGCGCGCCGCGCCGTCAGCAGCGCGGCGGCGACGAACGCTGCGACGAACAGGACGGCCGAAAGCGGATCGAGCGCAGCGGGCGTGACGAACTGGTCGACAACGGGACGATACATAGGAACTCCCTATCCTACATAGAAGAACTCCCCTAGGAGCGTTCGATGTCGCTGATCAGGTAGAGCGGCCGTCCCTTCACTTCGTCGTAGACGCGCCCGAGATACTCGCCCAAGATGCCGAGGCTCATAAGCTGCACGCCGCCGAGGAAGAGCACGGCCACGATCGTCGAGGCCCAGCCGGGCGTGTATCCCGGCGGCTTGAGGCTGAAGAGCTTGAACGCGATGACGATCAGTGCGTAGACGAACGCGATGGCACTCACGGTGAAGCCGAAATATGACGCGAAGCGCAGCGGAATGTCCGAAAACGACGTGATGCCGTCCATGGCGAAGCGGATCATCTTCGGCAGCGGATACTTGGTCTTGCCCGTGTGCCGCACGTCGCGATCGTACTCGATCGCGATTTGATTGAATCCGACCCAGCTCACCATCCCGCGCAAGAAAGCGATGCCGTTCGGGGGAGCGGCGCAGCGCCTCGACGACGCGCCGGCTCATCAAGCGGAAGTCGCCCGTATCGAGCGGGATCGCTACCTTGGTCATCCGCTTGATGATGCGGTAGAACGCGCGCGCGGTAGCGACCTTGAAGGCGCTCTCGCCTCGGCGCGAGCGCCGGACCGCATACACGACGTCGTACCCCTCGCGCCACTTGCGAACGAATGCGTCCACGAGCTCGGGCGGATCTTGCAGGTCTCCGTCCATCAGCACGACGGCGTCGCCTCGCGCGATCTCGATGCCCGCGGTCGCGGCGAGCTGGTGCCCGAAGTTTCGCGACAGGTTCACCAGCACGATGTGCCGGCGCCGGCGCATCTCGTCGCGGATCGCCGCCAGCGTGCCGTCGGTGCTGCCGTCGTTGACCAGGACGATCTCGAAATCGAAGGCGTCGCGCAGGCGCTCCGTCACGCCGGCGATGCGTTGGAGCAGAGGCGCGACGTTGCCCTGCTCGTTATAGAGAGGAACGACGAGGCTCAGGACGGGACGCGCGGGCTCGGCCATTCCGCCCGAAGGTTCAACATAGGCGGCTGTCATCTTAGCTTCGACGCGCTCCGCTCGCTCAGGATGAACTCCGCGCCAAAGGCGCGGAGGCGAAGGACGCCTGCTGCGGCGGAATGCCGGCGAAGGGCGAGAAGCGTAGCCGCATGCGCAGAGTCGGCTCGGCCGTACGTATCGCCACGGCGTTGATCGCGCTGGCGAGCTGCAGCCGCGGCACCCACGCGACGAATCCGACGCCATCGCCACAGGGCACCTCGGCGAAGCCGACGCCGGTGGTACAACCGTCCTTGGCGCCCAGCGCCAGGCCGACTGCGGCTGCGACGGCGCCGGTGGTCACGCCCACGCCCGCCCCCTCCGGGCAGCCGACCGCGGGCGCGGCGCCGCGTCTCGCGAAACCCGTGGCTCGGCTCTCGCGCGACGCGCCGCCGCAGATTCTCGCGGTCGCGATCAGCGAGACGACGGTTCACCCCGGCGACCGCGTCTCGGGTAGTGTGATCACCAGCTCGAACGTGGCGAGCGTCGAGGCGCGCATCGGCGGCTACGCCATGTCGCTGTCGAAGCTCGGGGTCGGAAAGTTTGCGCTGGCGTACACCGTCGCTCCGCTGCCGTGGTTCGTTCGCGGCAGCTTCACGTTGCAGGTGATCGCGCGCAACACGCGCGGCGACGTGGTGACGCGCGCGATTCCGCTAACCGTACGCTAGTGTCGTGACTAGCGCGGGGGCCTACCCGGCGGCGGCCGCGGCGACGGCATGCCGGGCGGAAGGTTCGGGAACGGCGCGGGGTTGTACGGCGTCGGCATGATCTGCGGTTGTACCTGATTGACGCCGCCGTTGACTTCGTCTTGCCAGGCCGAGACGGTGTCGTGGACCACGCGCACGTCCGCATCCGGCACGACCAGGTCGCGCGGCGAGCGCTGCAGCCCGTTGGGCGCGATCTCCGCGGACTGGAACGATCCGCGATCGTAAAGGTAGCGGAAGATCGTTCCCGATGGATATCGGCGCGTGATCTGATAGTGCAGCGCATCGATGCGATCCATCGGGATCGCCTGCGCGTTCCATCCGCTCTGATCGGTGGTGATGTAAACCGCCGACGTGAACGGCGTGATCGGCGGCACCTGCACGATGAACGTCACCAGCACCGGCTGTCCGGTGAAATGCTGCGTGGGCGCCGGAGTCTGATCCGGCCCGGGCGTCGGCTGGTAAGCGAGCAGATCCGGATTCGGCGCCGGCGTCGACATCGCGACCGCGAAGCGCGCGACGTCCGCGAAGCTGCCTTGCGGCGGCAGCGGGTCGCGCGAAAGATCCAGCTCGGTCACCGTACCCGTCGCGTCGAACGTCGCACGCGCCCAGATCCGCGGCGCGGGAGCGAGCGCCGTAGGGCCGCCGGTCTTCGCGTCGTGGATCGCGACGTCGTGCGCGACGCGAAAGCCGTCGCCCGTCGTGAAGAACACGTAACCGCCTTGATAAGCCAAGAGCTGTCCGCTCACGACGATCGGCGAGCTCGCGGCGAGCAGCCCGAGCGCGAGTACGACGGCGGCCAGCGACGCGGCGCCGCGCTTCATATCGGCAGAACCTGCACTACGGTGCTGGGCTGCCAAAACTGCGTGCGGTACGGGTTGCCGTACCAGTAGAGCGTCTTCGAGACGTCGACGAGTGCGTGCGGAAGCACTTTGAAGCGCACGTCGAAGCTCGCGTCGTAGGGCGGCTGGCCGAGGAACCACGAGTAGAGCGGCTGACCGAGGATGTTGTTCGGCGGTAATGCGAACACGCCCGGCACGGGGATCGGGAAGTCGACGTGGTGGCGCACCAACATCGAGAAATTGAACTCCGGAGTCGGCACGACGCTGAGGCCGAGGCTGGTCGTGCGCAACGTCGAGACGCCGCGGAACGACGTGAAGCTCAGCGGGCAGTAGAACGAGCCGATGGGCTCGCACGGCAGATAGCCGCCGTTGATGTAGTGGTCTCCGATATTTTGAATCTGATAGCCGACGTACGTGTGCAACGCTCGAGTGAACTGCCGGCTGATCGTAAAGTTCTCGGACGTGTTGCTGATCCAATGCGGCAGCGAGTTCCACTGGTACTGCTTGTTGAAGCTCCCGTTGAAGTAGTAGACCTGATACGGGCTTGGCGGATTATTCAGCTTGAGTGCCGGCGTGTATAAGTTCAAGCCGAGCTCGGTGTTATAGATCGTCGTATAGACGGGGCAAAAATAGACCGGCGGGTTCTTGACGCCATGCTGGTCCGGGCACGGCGCGCCGTAGGACTGTAGTCCGGGGGTCGGAACCGGCGGCACGCCGCTTCCGGGAAAACCATTGAGGTATTGCTGGCCGCCGACCGAATCGTGGTTGAAGCCGTATCCTTCGTAGATTTGCTCGTAGAGCGGCAGGTCGCCGATCTTGTTTTGGAAGCTCGTCGCGGTCACTTCGAGCTGAGTGGGATGCGACAGGTTGCCGCCGAGGCGCTTCGAATTCGGCTCCAGCGATCCCGGGCCCAGGATGTTATAGTTCGTCAGCTGCGACGTCGCCTGGAAGTACGAATGCGGCATCGCATAGGTCGCGCTCAGATACGTCGTCTGCTGGGCGGCCGCGGGCTCGCGCAGCCAGTCTTGCTGCGTGTAGAGCTGCGTGAAGCTGGAGATCTGGAAGCGGCTTCCGAGCTTTTCGTAGAGCAGCGCGTTCCACCACTTCTCGGCACGCGTCGCCGGGTTTACCGAGAAGATCGCGTACTCGTGATCGCCGACGAAATGCTGCTCGACGGAGAGATAAGTATGGTAGGTAGGGTCGTAGCGCAGGTGCAGGGCCGTCAGCGAGTTCGTATTGCCCGCTAGGTTCCAGGTGAGGTCGACGGTCGCACCGGAGAGCGAGTTCTGCGCGAAGTACTGGCTCGACGAGAAGTTGACGACGTCCGATCCCAACGGAATCGGCACGCCTGCGACGTACGTGTGTGAGTTGACGAAGCGAATGTATGTCTTCGTGCCGATCACCGCGCCCGTTCCCGTAATGCTCGGGGTGCCGCCGACGAGCGGAAATTCGAAAACGTCGCCGGGCATGACTCGTCCCTTGGCGGGATGCACGAGGTCGCCGTTGAGGAACGTCCAGCGATCCGGCTCCGTCGTCACCGGGACGAAATAGATGCGGCGGAAGTCGAGGAAGTCCGAGATCGCCGCCCCGCTGACTTGTCCCGTTGAGTCGTGGAGCGTGACGTGCCCGGCCACGAGGAACCGGTTGAGCTTGAGGTCCATCGAAAAGGCGTCGCCGGTCACGTAGAAACCGTCGCTCGTGCGCAGCCGCACGTTGCCGTCGGCCTCGACGAGGAACCGGTCGTAATAGAAGTCGATGCGCTTCGCGGTGAGGTAGAGGATCGTTCGCGGCGGCTCCGGCGTCGCGGTGGCGCTGGGTGCCGGAACGGCAGGACGGGCCGCGCGGCACGCGAGGACGAGCATCAGCGTCGTGAGCAGCGCCGATAATGCAATTCGTGGCACGGTCGAAACGCTTTTCGACTCCGGGGCGCCACTCCTACGCGAGCAGGCGTGCGAATCACGACCCAGAAGCCTGGGGGCCTCTGACTAATCCAGTGTACCGATCGTTTGGACCGCAAAGCCGCCAGATGCAAGGAGACGGCGAGGGAGCATACCCGAAGTGGTCTGTAACCGAGCCGACGACGAAGCAGATGACGGCTTTGCGGCCAAACCCTCCGGGCAGCGGCAGTTTCGTCACATATCTTTGTTGCGCCCTCGGTCACCCTTCGACTGCGCTCAGGATAAACTCCGGACGCGACTATGCTTCCTCGGGCGCGCCTCGATCTGCGGCGAAACTGCTCGCTGCGATCGGTGCAGCGGATTAGTCAGAGGTCCCATAACGTATGAAGCGCGTCGTGGCGATCGTGATCGATTCGGGCGGCGTCGGCGCGCTCCCCGACGCAGGTGAGTACGGCGATGCACCCGGCGCAGACACGATCGGCAACGTGGCGAGCCGCATGGGCGGCCTGAGGCTGCCAAACTTCGAGTCGCTGGGGCTCGGGCTGCTGACCGCGATCGTCGGCGTCCCGCCAAACCGCCGGCCTGCGGCGCGCGTCGCGCGCTTGCGCGAGCGTAGCCGCGGCAAGGACACAATCACCGGTCACTGGGAGATGATGGGGATCCTAACCGCGGTCCCATTCCCGACGTATCCCGAAGGCTTTCCCTCCGAAGTGATCGACGCGTTCACCGCCATCACGGGAAAACAGCCGCTCGGAAACAGGCCCGCGTCCGGAACCGAGATCATCGAGGAGCTGGGGGGACTTCACCTGGCGACCGGCCGCCCCATCCTCTATACATCGGCCGATTCCGTCTTTCAGATCGCCGCGCATGAGGATGTCGTGCCGCTCGCGCGCCTCTATGAGTGGAGTCGTGAGGCCCGGGAGATGCTGCGCCCGCCGCACTCGGTCAACCGGGTCATCGCCAGACCTTTCGTGGGCGAACCGGGTGCTTTCCGGCGGACGCCGAATCGACGCGACTATGCAATCGAGCCGCCTGCAAATCTGCTCGACGAACTAAGAGGCGGTAATGTGGAGGTGCACGCGGTAGGAAAGATCGGTGACATCTATTGCGGACGTTCCATCTCGTCGAGCGTCCGGGTAACCGATAATCGCGACGCGGTCGAGAAGACCTACGAGCTGCTGGAGCGCGTCGAGAGCGGTTTCATCTTCACGAATCTCAACGATTTCGACTCGAAATACGGGCATCGTCGCGACGTGCGCGGATACGCGCGCGCTCTAGAGGAGCTCGACGCGATGCTGCCCGGGCTGATCTCGGGCTTGCGGCCGGCGGACGAGCTGATCCTGACGGCCGATCACGGCTGCGACCCGACGGCCCCCGGTTCCGACCACACTCGCGAGTACGTCCCGTTCGTGCACGCCGGGCCGGAGCCGGGCCGCGCCTTGGGCGATATCGAGGGTCTCGATTACGTCGGGCGAACCGTCAAACGAGCGCTTTTGGTGTGATGCGATGCAAATAGCGGTTAGGGCCCCGATGCAGCGCCGGGTCCCGCACTCCTGGTCGGCGCTGAAGCGGGCGACCGACGTCGTGTTGGGCGCCCTGCTGCTGCTCGTAACGGCGCCGATCGTGGCCCTCGCGGCTCTGGCGATCGCCGCCGCGACGCGAGGCACGCCGTTCTTCACTCAGGAGCGCGTCGGTATGCACGGGCGGCGCTTCAAGATGTACAAGCTGCGCACGATGGTCAACGGCGCGCACGCGATGCGTCAGAGCGTGATGCACCTCAACGAGCTGGATGGACCGGTCTTCAAGATCCGCAACGATCCGCGGCTGCATCCGCTCGGCCGCTTCCTGCGCCGCGCGAGCGTCGACGAGCTGCCGAATCTCGTCAACGTCGTGCTCGGTGACATGTCGCTCGTGGGCCCGCGGCCCGCGCTCCCGAGCGAAGTAGAGCACTACGACGCGATCGCGCTGCGGCGGCTCACCGTGCCGCAGGGCGTGACCTGCCTGTGGCAGATCAACGGTCGCTGCGACGTCTCGTTCGAGCACTGGATGGAGCTCGACAATCGCTACGTCGACAGTTGGACGCCGCTCGGGGATCTGCTGATCATCCTGCGGACCATCCCGGCCGTGTTGCGGAGGGACGGGGCGCATTAAGTCGTCACCGCGTCATCTGCGGGTCGTACCCCATCCCCACCGGCCGCGCCACAATCGCATCTCGATCGCGTCGTCGACGTTCTTCATCATGGGCGCGACCTTCGCGTCCACGCTCCTGGGCTTCATGCGCGAGGTCGTCAATGCGCGATACTACGGCACGCGCTGGGAAATGGATACGTTCCTCGCGGCCGCGACGATTCCGACGATCCTCTTCGGCGTATTCAACGGTGCGCTCGTCAGCGCGCTCGTTCCCACGTTTTCGGAGTATTTAGCGCATCACGAAGAAGATGAGGCTTGGCGTCTCGCGAGTACGACGCTCAACATCCTCGCGATCGTGTTGACTACGTGCGCCGTCATTGGCTTCTTCACCGCGAAGTGGTACGTGCCGCTGATCGCGCACGGATTCAAACCGCCGCAGATGGGCGTCGCGATCCACATGACGCGCTGGCTGATGCCCAGCATCGTTGCCGTAAGTCTGAGCGGCGTTCTGTCGGCGATGCTCAACGCCTATCACCGGTTCCGGTCGGCCGCGCTCGTCGGCGTCGCCGTTAACATCGTGACGATCGCGTGCGTCGTTTTGCTCGAGCCACGCGGCATGGGCATCTTCGCGCTCGTGCTGGGGACGGTTCTCGGCTTGACCGCGCAGATGCTCGTGCAGCTTCCGTCGTTTTTGTCGATCGGAAAGTACCGGCCGATCATCGACCTGCGCCATCCCGGGCTGCGTAAGATCTGGCTTTTGCTCGGCCCGATCATCGTGGGCTCCGCGGCGGGTCAGCTGGCCCTGTTCTTCGATCGCTTCTTTGCCTCGACGCTCGCGCCCGGATACATCGCCGGGATGAACTACGCGACGAAGCTCGTGATGTTTCCCCAGCAGATTTTCGCGGCTGCCATTGCCACCGTCATCTTCCCGTTGTTGGCAGCGCAGTTCGCGCGCGAGAACAGGCGCGGAGTCGCGCGCAGCGTCGTGACGGGCCTGCGCCTGGTCAACTTCATTACGATTCCGTCCGCCTGCGCGCTCGTGATGCTCGCGCACCCGATGGTGCAGGCGCTCTTCGAGCGGGGCACGTTCGAGGCGAGTGCGACCGATCTAACGGCCGGGCTGCTCCCTTACGCCGCGGTCGGACTCATCGCTCTCGCGGCGAACGTCGTCCTCACGCGCTGCTGCTTCGCGTGTCGCGAAACGGTGTGGCCCGTCACGATCTCCGTGGGGACGGTCGTCCTAAACGTGCTGCTCTCGCTCGTGTGGCTGCCCGGCCTGGGCGCTCGCGGCCTGTTGCTCGCAAACTCGACGAGCCAAACGGTACAGGCGGTGTTGCTGCTGATGGTGACCGCGCGGCTCGTCGCCGGCATCGACTGGGGCTCGTTGCTTGCTTCAACCGGCAAAGTCGTCGTGAGCTCGCTTGCAATGCTCGCTGCGCTCGGTTGGATTGGCGCACTCGGCGTAACGCCCGAAGCCTCATTTGCCTCACGGGCTTGGTTCCTGTTCGGGCAGATCGCGATCGGGGGCACCGTGTTCGTGGCCGTCGCGCGCATGCTCGGTGTCGAGGAACTCGACTTGGCGTGGCGCACGATCGTGGCGAAGTTCGAACGCAACCTCGTCAGCCCGCCGGAGAACCGCGAAGCACCCATCGCGTAGAGCAAGTCAGAGGCGCGGATTATTGACTACAATCAATTTTTTTAGGGCAGGCTGGTCCTCCGCGGAGAGCCAACGTTCCAGGCCCATGCTCTCGATAATCATGCCTGCTTACAACGAGGCTAGTTCGATTGCCGAAAACGTTTGCGAGACCGTGGAGACCATGCGCGATCTCGGCGTCGACTTCGAGATCGTCGTCGTGGACGACGGCAGCCGCGACGGAACGCACGCTGCCGCCAGCAACGCGTTGCGCGCATGGCCGGATCACGTGCGCGTCGTTCGCTGCACGCGCAACGAGGGCAAAGGCAACGCGCTGACCTGTGGCGCGGCCTATTCGCGGGGTGACTACGTGGCGTTTTTGGACGCCGACATGGATCTGCATCCGGAGCAGCTCGCCGACTTCTTCGCGATTATGAACGATCGCAAAGCCGATTGCGTCATCGGGTCGAAGTTCCATCCGGAATCGAACGTCAACTATCCGCCAACGCGGCGCGTGTACAGCTTTTTCTATTACCTCCTGGTCCGGACGCTCTTCGGATTGCCCGTACGCGACACGCAGACGGGCATCAAACTTTTCAAGCGCCAAGTGCTGGATAAGGTTCTCCCGCGGATTCTCGTTAAGCGGTTCGCTTTCGACCTCGAGCTTCTCGCCAACATTCATCACTTCGGATATCGCATCGTCCAGGCGCCCGTCACCCTGAACTTTCAGCGGGTCAGCAGCCGGGTTCGGTTGGCCGCCGTGTGGAACGTTTTCGTCGACACGTTAGCGATCTTCTACAGAATGCGGATCTTGCGTTACTACGATCGACTCGAACGTCCGCCGGCACAAGTCGATTTCGCCGCCAGCTCGCACGAGATCGTCGTTCCCGTCGCCATCAGAGACTAAGTTCTTAGCTTGTCCCGCTCGGCGTTAGTGCTCCTGTTACCAGGGCTCGGGGATGCGCTGGCCGCGAGCCCGTTGTTGCGCGGCCTCAATGCGGACGCGTGGAATACCGACGTGCTGACGTGGCAACTTCCGGTCACCGAGTACGTGCGCGCGCTCGGTGTCGCGCGCGACGTAACGGAGCTGCCGCTGCGGCCGAGCCCGGCCGAGATGCGTCGGTCACATTCTTCGTCTGCGCCGCCGGCGCTACGATCTGTGCGTTCTGCCGTTTCCCGCGACGCGTTGGCAATACGCCTTCGTTGCCCGCACCGCCGGCGCCAAGCGATTGTGCATTCATCGCTACGGCGGCGCATCCAGCGCCATCGCGCGAACGGCGCGTACGACACTGATCCCGCTGCGCGGCGGCCATCGCATCGCGGAGAACCTGCGGATGGCTCGCGCGTTGGGTCTGACGGACTCGCCCGCGGATCTCGAATACTGGGTGCCCCCGAGCTGGCGCGCCGACCCGCAGGCAGGCACGCTGGGCATGCATCCGGGCTCGATGGCCTATAAGGGAAACGAGTCGAAGCGCTGGCCCTACGAGCGTTTCGTCGCCTTGGCGCGCCGCCAGGCCGAGCGTGGACGGCGGGTGCGCTTCTTCCTAGGCCCTCACGAAGGCAAGGAGGCAACGCGCGCCGAGCAAGATTTTCGTGGCCTCGAGGGAATCAGCATCGTCCGCGAACCGTTAGCGCAGGCCGCGCTGCGGTTGGCGGAGTGCGAGGTCTTCGTCGGCAACGACGCGGGCTTCAGCCATCTCGCGTCAGGACTCGGCGTGAAGACTCTGGCGCTCTTCGGAATGACCAGCGAAGTACGAGGAGCCCCCGTCGGCCCAACGATTGCGTTGCGCCCGTCGCTCTGTCCGGCCTGCCACGATGAAGGCTCGCACCGTTTCGAATGCGTACGGCGTCTCGACTATCGTTGCATATTGCGCGACGTCGAGTTCGACGACGTGAGCGACAGGATCGACCGGCTGTTCGAAGCGTCGCCGGTTAAACAAGAGTTAAGCTTGGAAGGGCCGTTCAGGCTTTACGGAAAGGCGTATTCGTGACAAGTCGGTCGGGGAGCCGATGAAAGAACAGACGGTACGGGCCCCGGCGGACGTCGGGGCGCTCGGGGAGCCCTGGGCTATTCGAGACGTCCTCCGCAAGGCCGTCGTCCCGGTGCTCTTCGTCGCGCTCGCCTTGGTCGTCACGTTCGGCTATGGGAGCGGCGTGCAGCTCAACGACGGTCAGGCGGCGCTGCACATCGATCCGCTGAAGTTCCTGTGGCAGCTGCTCCACGCGTGGAATCCCGCGCTGCATCTCGGCTCGCATACCGGCTACTGGTATCCGTACGAGTCGCCGTACGGATGGGCCTACGGAGTCGCGCAGGCGCTACGTATTCCGCAGGACTACGCGCAGCATGCGATCGTCTTTACGGTCTACCTTGCGTGCCTCTTCTCGATGCACTATTGCCTGCGCCAGGTGACGCCGTGGCTGGACGAGGTCGCGCGCGTCGCCGGTTCCTGCGCGTACCTCTTCAACATGTACGTCGCACTCAATTCGCAGGCGCAGATCGTGTGGCTGCTCACCTACGCGACGCTTCCGGCGATGGTGGGGGTCACTGCGCGCGCACTCCGCGGCGAGATGAATCTCTGGCGCGCCGCCCTCTTCATCGCGTTGCTCGTGCTTTTCGGGGGTGGGATGAACCCGCCCCTGGTCGCGATCAACGTGATCATTCTCGCGATCTTCGTGGCGATCACGATCGCTTTCGATCCGGCGCCCGTGAAGGCAGCGAGACGTGCGTGGCCGTTCCTCGTCGTCACGTCGGTGGCCACCGTCGCGATCAATCTCTACTGGGTCGTGCCGTTCGGCGATTACTTTCGCACCGTCTACCTCAACGGCGTACTCAGCGAATCGCCGTCAATGCACAACGCCACGACGTCCTTCGACAACGTCCTGCGCGGTCTCGGTCACTGGGCGACGTTCGTTTCCTTCGCAGGCCGGGCGTACTTCCCGTGGGCCGCGTCGTACGCGGCCGGCATCTTCGGCGCGCTCCTATGGTTCGTTCCGATCGTCGCGATCGGCGGCATCGCTTTCAGGCGGAACCAGCGGCCGGCGACTCTCTTCTTCCTCATCGTCACCATCGTGTCGGTGCCGCTGGTCGTCGGCTATTACCACGACGCTCTCGGCGACGCGGTGACGGAGCCGATCTACAACGTCTTCTATCGCTACTTTCCCGGATTCCAGATGTTCCGCTTCTCATACAAGTGGGTCGCGGGAGTGGAGTTCGGGCTCAGCGCACTCTACGCGATCTCCGTGTCGGCGATCCTCGCGTGGCTGAGCGAGCGTTTCTCCAGCGCGGCACGAGCGGCGCGGTGGGATTGGCTCGCGCCGGCTGCGGCGACGGCCGCGATCGTGATCCCGATCGCCGCGTTCGTTCCGGTGCTGATCAGTAAGATGAACTATGCCGGACCCGTCATCCCCCCGTGGGAGTATCGAGAGAAGTCGTTGGTCGGCGACGACGCGAGTCATCGAGTCGCGCTCTTCCCCACGCAGTATCTCGAGCAGTTCGATTGGGGTTCGCCGCAGTTTTACATCGAGGATTCGTTCGTCGATCGACCGATGATCTACGGGCTGCTCGGCGGAGAACCTTCGGAGGGTACGGACGTCTGGGTGAGGCGCGGCTATCGCGCGGCCCGCGAAGGCCTGCCGTTCGCGGCGGATATGCTGCGCGTATTGGGTGTCGACACGATCCTGCAGCGCGACGATTTCATCCCGGCGATCGACTTCAGCTCACCGGGAGAGTGGCGTTTCAATACGACCACGTTGACTCACGATCTGCTGCACCGCGTGATCGGGGCGACACCGGCGCGTTCCGATGGACCTCTGCGGGTCTATCACCTCGGCGGCGCGCTGCCGCTCGTCTATGGCGTGACCCACCCGATCGTGAGCACGCTCCCGAAATTTTCTAACGGTTACCTGGGAGACGTGGATGCGATGGCGAGAGGGAACGCCGAGTTCGACCCCCCGAGCCGTTCGGCCGACGAGTTTTCTTCCTCGCTCACCGAACTCTCGCCGATACTTCCCGCCTCCACCGCGCAGGTCCGAGACCTCGCCGTGAACGAGGCGCTGCTGCACGGCGGCATCCAAATTCAGCCGCCGCCGGCCGACGTCGGCTGGACGACGCCGTTTACGGTTCGGTTGGCCGGCGTCTACGAGATCTTCGCGATGGAGCGGTCCCTGTTGTTTGCAGCGGCACCCCCGCAGAACCTCGGCATCGACGGGAGCTATTTTTCGCCCCTGACTGCGAACGGCGCCTGGACCGAGTACGGGCAGATCGACATGCCCGCCGGAGGTCACTCCGTCACCGATGAGTATCCCGACCCAAACCTGGTCGTGGCGCTCGTAAACGTCGACGATCTGCGCGCGTGGCAGGATCGCATCGCGGCACTGGGACGAGCGTTGCCGCACAATAGCGCGACGACGAGCCTCGTCTACGGGCGCAAGACGACCGTGACGCTGCCCACCTCGGGCAAGTATCGGGTCGTGGCCGGCGCCGTTGCTCCGTTCGGGCCCGACGGCCAGGCACGCACGCACCTCGCGCCGGGCGGCACCTATCGAGGAGCATTCCCCGCAAATCTGTCGGGAACGCTGCCGTATGTCTTTAGCGCCGGCGTGCTCGGCACGACGGCGCTGATGATGCCGCCGGAGTGGTACCGCGAGGATCCTAGCGTGTACGACTGGCAGCGCGGCGATCCGATGTCGTGGTTGCTTTTCGCGCGCGAGGCCCACGTGCGAGTCTTTGTGCCGGGCTCGCAGAACGTGGATTCCCGCGTCGCGATGCGGCTCAGCCGGCTGCAAGTGTCGGGCGACATGACCGTTTCTGTCGACGGCAGCGCCCAACAAACCATCGCTCTTGCAGGAAACGCGGCAGCTCCTCAGGCGTACGACAGCCCTACGAGCCTCTCGGGGTCGACCGCCGTGGCGGCGGCGTTCACGCTGCCGCTGCATCCTGGATGGAACGACGTCGCCTTCCGCTTTCACTCCGGCACCGCAGAGCCTCAGGATCTCGGTGCCGGAGTGATCTCCGCGGCCGTGGCTCCGGATCTTTCCTTTAGCGCCGTTCGCGCGTTCGGCGCCTCCGCACGGCGCGTCACCGACTCCGCGTTCAGCGCGTTCCGCGTCGCGGATCCGCCCGACGCGCTCAGCGGCGATCCGGAGCTGACCGGAACGATCGAAAAGATGGGCGGCCACGCCGTGTGGCTGGCCGTCGCCCTTTCGGATCGCGGCCGCTACGTCTATCGGGTCTATCCCATTCCCCAAAGCGGCCTGTTCGACATCAACTTCATGCACGCGTTTCCCAACGGTTGGGACGACGCTTCGCTGCGCGTCGCCGGCATCTGGTTCCTCGCGCGCGGAGCGCACCCGAAGTTCTCGTCGATCTATTACACCATGCACGCTATTCCAGAAAGGGCCTTGCGCCGGCCGCAGTCGCTCGTGAGCCTGCCTCTCCTCGTTGACGGAAGACGGGTCGGAACGCAGCCGATGGCGCTGGCCGCGGGACGGCACGTCGTCGCGAGCGGCGACAAGCAGGTCAAGATCACGCTGCTGAGCATCGAGCCCGTCGATCTGCCGCGCTCTAACCCGGTCGGCCTGCAATGGCATCGGCGATCGACGACGCAGCTCGACGTTACGGCGAACAAGACGTCGAACCCGTTCCTGCTCGTGTTCGGTGAAGCGTTCCATCCGGAGTGGCAGGCGACGCTGAACGGCAGCGAGCCGCTACCGCACGTCGTCGTCGACGGCGTGGTCAACGGTTGGCTCGTTCCGAGCCTTCCCGATGGCGGAGACATCTCGCTCGTCTTCGTCGAACAGCGCTATTACACGATCGCGGCGGCACTTTCCATCGTCGCGTTGATCGTTCTGGTCGTGCTCGCATGCGCGCCGTCGCTGTGGCCGGTTCGCGTATCTGACCGTTGAACGCGTGCGTGTGGGCGTTGGGCCGAGCGCTCGCGTATGCGTCCGCGACCGCCGTGGTCGCAATTTTGATCGTCTCGTTCGTCTCGGGGGCCGACGCCGAGCGATTCGCAACTATTTCGTATATCGCCGCGCTCGCTGCCGCGCTGATCCTCGCGATAAAGTGGTTTCTTCCGGCCGCACCAGCGAGCGATCTTAGTCGCGCGCAAGGCCCGGTCTTTCCGGCAGCCTTTACCTTTACAAGCGGCGTCGGAGCGCTGCTGTTGCTCGGCGCGGCGTTCGCATCGCAGCCCGGCAGCGAGGTGCTCGCGGTAGCGGCCTGCTTCGGGCTCGTCGCCGCGGCGGCGATCGTACGCGGCGGCGCCATCGCGGCGGTCAACGCGAAGCTCTCGCGCGGTGACCGGCTCGCTGTGGCCACGCGGTACGCGGTCGTCGCCGCCGTCGTTGTGCTCGCAGCCCGCGCGCTGCTGTCGTCGAACGATGGCGAAGGCTTCGCGCGGCTCGCCTATGCGGCCGTCCTGGTCGCGACCATCGCGATCGCCGCATCGTTGATCGCCCCTACGCCGGCCGGGGCCGCGCTGCGCCGAGGGTACGCGAAGGTATCGAGCGCGCTGCGCGCGCCGCAGAGTCCTCCCATCTTCATGCGGACCGCTCAGTACGCCGTCGCGACCACCATCGCTGGGCTGATTCTGGCGAGCCTCGTGCCGGAGACGTACGCGGAACGCTTCACGACGACGGCCTACCTCGCACTGCTCTTCGCAGCGCTCGGAGCCTGGATGAAGTGGCGGCTCGATGACGGTATGAACGAGGTGACGGGCGGCGTGTCGAGCATCCGATGGCCGCGCTTCGCGCTCGCGGTGGCGGCGCTCTTAGTGGCCGGAGCGGCGCTGGCGTTCAGCCCGATCGCCGAAGCGCTCGCCGTGTGCGTGTGCCTCTATCTCATCGGCGCAGCGATCCTCCGGCAATCCGCCGCTGCAGCGTAAAGAAGAGCTTTCCTTGAGGTTCGTAGCGATCGCGGCAGGAGCTGCCTTCGCCGCGTTCGTGAGCGTCAAGGGGATCCCGACGCTGCGGCATGACTGGAACTGGCCGGTGGGGGTAAGCGCGGTTCCGCCGTTCGTGAACGAGATGATCGGCGGCTGGCTCCCCAACGGGTTCGGCATGCTCAACGCGCACCCGACGATGTACGCGATCGCGTTGCCGATCGGCCTCGCTTTGTGGCTCTTCGGTCCCCTGGCCGCGCTCGTACTGTTTGCGCTGTGCACGGGTTGGCTCTGCGCGCGAAACGCGGTCCGTCTCGCGCAGCGGCTAGGCGCGCGTGCCGCCGCAGCCGCCGGACTCGGCATATTCGCGTTGTTCAACCCGTGGGTCTATAACGAGGTCGTCGCGGGACATCTCGTGATGGTGCTGGCATATGCCGGGATCATCGGCCTCGTGGGCGAGATGCTGCGCGGGCAAGCGGCTTCGCCGGTGCGGCTGGCGCTCTGGCTCGTGCTGATCGAGGCACAGCTGCAGTTCTTCATCGTCGCGATGTTGGCGCTGGCAATCTTCGCGTTGCGAACGAAAAAGTGGCTGCCTCCGCTCGCGGGCGTGGTCGTCGCGCTTCCGACGATCGTCGGCCTGATCGCGGAGCGCGATACGATCCTGCGAACGCCATATAGTCTGCAGTGGCAAACCTATCAGTCGGTACCGCCCGGTGCGCTCTTCGCGCTGGGGGGTTACTTTCCGGGTTACGCCGACCGGTTGGGACTCGCCGCGACGATTGCCGTCTGGTCGATCGTTGCGCTCGCGCTCGCCGGCCTTGTCATCGCGCACAGGTCTCGTGCGGTGATCGCGGCCGCGGCCGCAAGCGTCGCGTTGTTTCTGGTCATCGCGGGCACGCAAGGACCGCTGGCCGTGCCCTACGCCTGGATCGTCCGCAACGTACCGGAGAGCGGGGTATTCCGAGAGCTGTACGATTTGAGCGGGGTGCTCGCCGCCGTGGTTTTGGTGCCGGTGAGCGCGGCGTCGCGTGCGCTACGCCTCGCGGGATATGTCGCGCTGGGCGTAGGCATCGCGCTCGCGGGGACGTGGATCGCTGCGCCGCCCAGCGACCTGTGGATCGGCGCGGGGGCGTATCCGCATCCGCAGGTCGCCGCCGCGCCGTTGAGTCGCGTCGCCTTCACGCCCGCGTTTCAGCCGCTCGGCCTGCGCGACGATGGCGGTGACGGAGCCGATCCGGACGCCCGCGGATATCCGGGCGGCGTCGTCGCGCTCAACGAATATCTTCCGACGTATCCGGTCGACATGGCGTTCGCGCGATACGAGCAGCGCGGCGACGTCGCGGCGCTGCGCGCACTGGGTACGGCAGAGATCGTTTCGCGCCCCTGGCTGATCTCGCGCGCGGCCGAGCGCATCGTACTCACGGCGTCGCCGCCGCCGGCGACGGTCGCGAGCGAGATCGCGTCGATCCGCCGGATCGAAAATCCGGTGCCGTTGGTGACGACGTGCACGAGCAGTCGTGTCGCGGCGCTGCCGAGCGCCTTGGACGCGTGCGACGTTTTCTTTGCCGATGCGGGCTCGGCGTATCCGACCGTTCGCCCGTTTTCGGCCGCAACCGATTCGCTCGATCCGGCGACCGCGTGGATCGACGCGCGCCTGGGATTTACGAGCTCGCCCGAGATCGCGCAGGGTCTCGGCGGGATCTACACGCGCTCGCGCGTTCCGTTCCGCGTCACCGGCGGCCCGTGGATCCTCGCGTACGTCAACGGGCGCCTGAAAGATGCGGACGGGCGGCCCCTTTTCACGAGCCGCGGTGAGTTTACGTGGCTTAACGTTGCTCCGAGCGGCGAGACGGTGGAATGCGACGGTCTGTGCGAGCTCGTCGCGGTAACCCAATCCCGCCCCGATCTCGCGCCGCACGGGCCGAGCGCGGCGATCTCGCCGGCTCCGTTTCGCGCGATCCTACCCTGGCTCTACGTAGTGAACGACACTCGCGCCGCGCCGCTGCTGCGCCTCAACGAGCGCTACGACGCCGCCTGGATGGCGCTGCGCGCGTGGCACGCGTTGCCCCACGTTCGCGTTGACATGGCCGCGAACGGCTGGCTCGTCGGCGCCCCGTCGGCGGCTCCGATAATTATCGTACAGGTGACCTCCCTCTTGCAGCTGCTCGCCGAACTTTGCGGCATCGTTTGCATAGCGTGGCTGTTGAAGGCGGCCCCGCGAGCGCCGACGAAACGCGGGCCGTGACAGTGGCTGCTCAAATACCCTTCGTCGATCTGCGCGCTCAGTTCGCGGCATTGCGCGACGAGATCGTTCCGCGCGTGCAGCGCGTCATGGAGGACGCCAGTTTCATTTTGGGGCCCGACGTCGCCCGCTTCGAAGAGAACTTCGCGCGCTACTGCGGCGCGGCGCATTGCGTCGGCGTCGAATCGGGAACCGCCGCGTTGCAGCTCGCCCTGCAAGCGCTCGATATCGGACCGGGCGATGAAGTGATCGTACCGGCGAACACGTACATCGCGTCGGCCATCGCCGTTTCGGCGACCGGCGCGAAACCGGTGTTCGTCGACTGCGACGAAAACTACCTCATCGACGCGACGCTGCTGCCGGAGGCCCTGACGCCGCGCACGAAGGCGGTGATGCCGGTGCACCTATACGGACAGATCGCGCCGATGGAACCGATCCTGACCTTCGCTCGGCGGCACGCGCTGCGCGTAATCGAAGACGCGTGCCAGGCGCACGGTGCAACGTACGATCGTAAGCCGGCCGGGAGTTTCGGCGACGTCGGATGTTTCAGCTTTTATCCCGGTAAGAATTTGGGCGCGTACGGCGATGCCGGTGCCATCGTAACGAACGATGGCGAACTCGCCGACAGGCTCGTGCTGCTGCGCGATTTCGGTCAGCGCAAGAAGTACGAACATCTCGTGAAGGCCGGGAACTGTCGCCTCGATTCCATTCAGGCCGCGGTGCTCGACGTGAAGCTCGGCCATTTGGATCGCTGGAACGAGGCGCGGCTTCGCAACGCACGCCGCTACGACGCGAAGCTGTCGGACATCGGCGTGGCGCCGCCACCGCGACTCACCGACGAAGGACACGTGTACCATCTTTACGTCATCGAGGTAGCGAACCGAGCCCACGTGCAGAGCGTTCTAACCGAGCGCGGCATCGCGACCGGCATTCATTATCCGGTGCCGATTCATCTGCAGCCTGCGTACGCCGACCTGCGACTCGGGCGCGGAACGTTCCCCCGAACGGAACGCGCGGCGGAGCGTATCCTTTCGCTTCCGATGTTCCCCGAGCTCGCCGGGGAGCAGATCGATCTTGTGGTCGGCGCCATCGACGACGCCCGGCGTCTCGTGCACGCCTAGGCGCGACGCCGGTCATCCGCCATGCCGCGCGAACTCCGTGCCGCCGTCGTGGGAGCGGGCTACTGGGGGCCGAACTTGGCCCGCAATTTTCACGCCTCGGACTCCTGGAGCGTCGCCTGCATCGTCGATAGCGACCCCGTGCGATTGGAAAGGCTGGCGCGCCTCTATCCGCACGTCGCCGTGCATCCCACGATCGACGACGCACTGGAAGACGCGAGCATCGACGCCGTAGCGATCGCGACGCCGCCGCGTACGCATCATTCGCTCGCGGCGCGGGCGATCGAGGCGGGCAAGCACGTTCTCGTCGAGAAACCGCTGGCGGAGAGCTACGAGTCCGCCTGCGATCTCGAGGCGCGGGCGGAGCGCCGTGGCGTGCGGCTGATGACCGACCACACCTTCTTGTACACGGGGTCGGTCGAGAAACTTCGCGCGCTGCGCGAAAGCGGCGAGCTCGGCCACATCTATTACATCGATTCGGTGCGCGTGAATCTCGGTCTCTTTCAGGAGAGCAACGTCCTCTGGGACCTAGGCCCTCACGACGTGTCGATCATCAACTACGTCCTGGGCGAAGAGCCGCAATCCGTGTCGCTGCAGCTCGCCGCCTGCGTGCATGCCGAAACGCCCGACGTCGCGTTTCTCACACTGTGGTATCCGAGCGGATGCATCGCCCACGTTCACCTCAGCTGGTTGTCGCCGGTGAAGGTTCGCCGCACGACGATCTCGGCCAGCCGGAAGATGGCGGTCTGGGACGACGTCGATCCGAACGAAAAGATCTACATCTACGACAAGGGCGTCGTGCTGGACCCCACGAGCTCGACGCTGCAGCAACAGATGGTATCGTATCGGCTCGGGGACCTGAACGTTCCGCTCGTGGATAATCGCGAGGCCCTGGGAAAGCTCGTCGAGGACTTCGCACGCTCGATTCGAGACGGGACGCCGACGCGCTCGGACGGCCATTTCGGCGCCGGCGTGGTCCGCGTCATCGAGGGCGCCCTGCGCTCGGCGCGGCAGGGGAGCGCGCGAGTCGAACTCGGCACGGCGACGGCGACTTCTTCAGAGCGTCCCTTGTGACGGAAGTCCATTTCTCGATGATCGTGCCGGCGCTCAACGAGGCGAGCCGGCTCCCGGTCTTGCTCGAATCCATACGGCGGCAGCGCTATCCGAGCGACCTGATCGAGCTGCTCGTCGCCGACGGCGGGTCGACCGACGACACGGTCGCCGTCGCGCAGTCCTTCGGTGCGACCGTGGTCCACAATCCGATACGCCGCGCCGAGCCTGGCGTGGGCATGCTGATGGAACGCGCCGCCGGAGAGGTTGCGGTGATCCTCGCCGCAGACAACGTGCTGCACGACGAACATTTTCTCGAGCGACTCGCGCGCCCGTTCGCGGATCCCGCCATCGCGGCGGCGTTCCCGGCACTCGTGAACACCCCCGCAGACGGCGCGACGACGCGTTACTTCAACGCCTTTAGCGATCCGTTCAATCACTTCGCCTACGGCGGCGCGGCCTCGCCCGTCTCGTACGCGCGCACGTACCGCGTGAAACGGCGCACCGACGACTACGTCGTGTACGATTTCGCCTCCGGACCGACGCCGCTCATCGCGCTCGCGCAGGCGTTCGCGATTCGGCTCCCTTACCGAAAGCCGGCCGGTACCGACGAAGACGACGTCGCGCCCGTCGAGATGCTGATCGGGTCCGGATGCGATATCGCGTTCGTGCCGGGCGCGGCGCTCGAGCATCACACCGTGGGCGGAATCGCCGACGCGTTGCGCAAGTTCGGTCCGCGATTTCGCGCGCGTCTGGCCGATGCGGGGCAGCCGATGTGGGGACGGCTGCGCACCTCGGGTCAGGCGCAGCGCTCGCGGGCATACCTGTGGCCGTTCTATTCGGTCAGTTTCATCTTTCCGGTCATGGCCTCGTTGTACGGTTTGCTCCGTGACCGCCGCTCCGAGTGGCTCTACCATCCGTTCGTGAGCGCGGCATTCGGCTTCGAATTTTGGAGGCAGGCGACGATCGTTGCCTTCCGGCGTCTCAAGTCGTTTGACGGAAAAGAGGTTCTCTAACTCGTGCCCGTTGATTCGAGCGTCGTCCTCGGCAAAGACGTGCGGATTTTTCACGAGGGCCTGGTCAATCTCTACGGCTGCCGCGTGGGCGACGATACGAAGATCGGGGCATTCGTCGAGATACAGAAGAACGCGCTCGTAGGCAGCCGCTGCAAGATCTCCTCGCACGCGTTCGTCTGCGAGGGCGTGACGATCGAGGATGAGGTCTTCATCGGCCACGGCGTGATGTTCGTCAACGATCGCTATCCGCGTGCGACCAATCCGGGTGGCTCGTTGCAGACGGAGTCGGACTGGAACGTCCTGCCGACCAAAGTGTGCCGCGGGGCGTCTATCGGCAGCAACGCGACGATCCTGGCGAACCTGACGATCGGGGAGCACGCGCTGGTCGGCGCGGGGGCGGTCGTGACTCGCGACGTCCCCGCCTTCGCGGTCGTCGCGGGCGTGCCGGCGCGCGTCGTGGGCTCTACTCGGCGCTCATAGCTGCGAGGCGTCGTGCGGCATCCAGCGCAGCCGCAAATCGTTCGCGTTAATCCTCCCCGGATGGTGGAAGATGTAGAACCGGTTATCCGGGCCGACGTAGACCGTATCGTTGGTCAACGGAACCCGGCCGTAGAAGACGATGACGTTCGTCGCTGGGCTATACACCGCTCTCCAGTGATATCCGGAGGGCAGGCGTCCGTAGTCGTAGTGGGCGGAAGGGGCACAGCTCGCGAGGATCGTCGCGAGGCTCGATAGGATGAGCCGCTTTGCGCGCGGCGTTAGAGGCTCCTCAATATGTCCGCACGTTGCGTAGTCCGGCGGCTCTAAAGGCCGTTACGACCGCCTGCGCATCCGCTCCGGCATCGGGATAGAGTACGACGGCCCGGCCGTCCGCCACGGCTTGATCGAAGTTATCCACTTCATCCCCGGGAATGGAGAACCCGGCGAGGTAACGCGAGCTGGCGCCGGGGTGCGAGAAAGAACCGAGCGACGCTCGGCGGCCGCCGATCCCCGGAACGCTCGTGCCGCCCGAGTCGCCCATGATTCCCAGGCCTCGCGTCATGTCGTCGGCCAGGGAGTTCGATTCCATGTCGGCGACCACGTCTACGAACTCGAGCGCCGAGCCTTCGGTGTCGCCGGCGGCGCCGCTTACGACCTTGACTTTGCTCAGGTCGATCTGCTGCGCCGAAAGCGCGCTCTCGAGCGCCTGCGCGTCGGACTGGGGAAAGATGCCGATGACCAAGCCTGATGCCACGTGGCGGACTCCTTGCAGCAACCTACGACGTCACGCTAACCCTTGTAGGCACGAATAGCGTGGGCAAGCCGTTCGACACCGACACGGATATTCTTTTCCGACGCGTTGGAAAAGTTCATGCGCATGCCGTCGTGCACGTCGCGACCCGGATAGAAGTTGACTCCAGGAACGAAGACGACTTTCGAGCGTGCGGAGATGTGCAGGAGCTCCGAGGTATCGACGCCAGGGACCGTTACCCACAAGAACATTCCGCCCTTGGGATGCGTGAAGCTAATGCCCTCCGGCATGAACTCGGTGAGCGCCGATGCCATGACGTCGCGCCGCGTGGAGTACGTTGACGCGATCTTTCGGACGTGCGCGTCAAACGCGTGTTCGTCTCGAGCGTACTGGTAGAAGACGTACTGTGCGAACGTGCCGCTGTGCAGGTCGGCGCCCTGTTTCGCCAACACGATCTTCTCGCGGATCTCCTCGTCAGAAATAACGAGCCAGGCAATCCGCATGCCGGGCGCCATGATCTTGCTGGCCGTGCCGGAGTAGATGATCGGCGCCGCGGTTTCGTGCGCGAGGAGCGCCGGCAGGTCGCTGCCTTCGAAGCGGAGTTCGCCGTAAGGATCGTCCTCGACGATTGGTAACCCAAACTCCGCGCAGAGGCGCACCACGCGCTGCCGTCGCGGTCCCGAGAGCGTACGCCCGGTCGGGTTTTGGAAGTTCGGAACCAGGTATAGAAATTTCGGGAACGGATCGGCGCGCTCGAGCACGCGCTCGAGCGATTCGGGCAGCAGGCCGTCCTCGTCCGAGTCGACGGTGAGATAGCGGGTTTGATAGGCGTCGAACGCTTGAATCGCGCCGAGGTACGATGGATTCTCGAGCACCACGTGGTCGCCCGGATCGAGGAACACTTTGCCGACGAGATCGAGCCCCTGCTGCGAGCCGTTGACGATCGTGACGCTCTCGGCGTCGATGACTCGTCCGAGGCGCCGCGTCAGGCGCTCGGCCACCCACCGCCGCATCTCGGGGATTCCCTCGGTGACGCTGTACTGCAACGCCGCGGCTCCGTACTGTTCCATCACCTGCCGGGCCGCCTCGGCGATGGCGGCCGTCGGAAAGAGTTCGGGCGCCGGCAGACCGCCGCCGAACGAGATCACGTCGGGCTGCTGCGTGACCTTCAGCATCTCGCGAATCGTGGAAGCCCGGAGGTGCGCCGTACGTTCGGCGAACCTCGCGGCTCGCGAGATGGTCGTCATCTCGTTAGTATTACCCGGCGGTCATCGGGGGTCCGCTGAGGGGGGCGTGCGGGGCGGAAGCGCCGGGGGAGACCGGGGCGGCGATCGTGTCGGCGGCAAACGAGAGTATCGTCGCGCCCAGACCGATGAGCCCGACGAGAATGAGCACGAGCGTGCCGACCACCGGAACGAGCTCGGCCGCGGTGATGAGCGCGATGCCGACCAGCAGCGCAACCAGCGGCGAAGGCGTCGTCGCGGGACTCAGCATCTCGCACAGCCGGCGCCCGATCAAAAGTGCGAGCGCGGCGGTGCCGAGGAACACGCTCGCGAGAACGAAGACGAACTCGAGAAGGATCAACGGGATTAGCAGGATCGTGATCGCCAGCAGAATTGCGAGCGGAACGATCGCCATGCAGCCGAGGAGACCGGCGGTGACCGAGAGCCCAGGATGGCGCTCGAGCCTGTCCAGCACCATGCGCGTACGCAGCGGAAAGATAAGGAAGATGAGCAGCGCGAGCAGATTCCAGGAGAGACGCCACAAGAGCCGGTGGTCGGGAACGAACGGATTGTAGACGGATTCGCTCGGGGCCCATGGAACGACCGCCTGCGCCACGGCGCCGCCGAGTTGGTTGATTTGTCCCGTGACGACCCCGCCCGGACGCGTGTCGCAGCTGCCGCCGATGGCCGTGCAGTCGCCTTCGACGATGCCGGCGATCGTCGCGTCCCCGAAGATCACGGTGAGGTCGCCGTCCACCACCTGTCCCGGCTCGACCACGACCGAGCCGAAATAGGTTCCGCCGTGATAGGCGGCTTGCGGGTCGGCCGCGGCCGGCACCGCGCAGAGCGCCAGCGCCGCCGCCACCGCACCCAGGACGATTGACCAGCGAAACTTCACGATCGGGGTCCTCGCGTCAGGTAGGTTGCCATCAGGGGCCGCACGCGGCGGTAGCCGTAGACGAGGGCGCAGAGCAGCAGGAGATCGAGCAGCAGCACGCCCGTCATCGCGGCGGCGGCCAGCGGCGTCGCCGGCGCCAGCGCGCGCACGGCCGCGCCGAGCGCGGCGAAGCCGTGTTGCCCCGATAGGACGAGCGTCGCTGCCAAGTGATTTAGCGCGTGGGAACGCACGCCCACGAGCACGAGCGTCCACGCAACGACGAGATACACGAGCAGCACGAAGCCGAACGGAGTGCGCCGGCGAGCATGCGGCGGCGCGCTCCGCGCGGCCGTCACGACGGAAGCCGTGAAGTCGGCACCGACGCCGCCCGGCGGGCGGGCCGTTTCCAGCAGCGCGTCGATTATCCGCAGCTCGCGCAGCAGCGCCAGACAGCGGCCGCACGCGCGCAGGTGCCGCGCCACGGCGCCGCCCTGCCGCGGCGGTAGACTCGCTTCGAGGTACGCGTCCAGCAGCGGCTCACACGAGGAGCAGCGCATTCGTACCTCCCTTCGCAACCGGATACTGCAACGCTTCGACCGCGGCGGACTCGCGTTCGCGCATCTTCTTCGTGAGCGCTATCTTGCCGCGATGGATCAGCGTCTTTACGTTGCCGAGCGAGAGCCCGAGCGTGCTCGCGATCGTCTGATATTCCATGTTGTCGAAATAACGCAGCGCCAACACGGTGCGCGTGCGCTCGGGAAGCTCCGCGAGTGCGGCACGGAGCTCGCGCTCCGCTTCTTCGCGCAGCACGCCGCCCGCGGGGTCGGTGTCGCGCGACAGATCGGGAAGCGAGCTCTCGATGTCGTGGTCGGGCGACAGCTCTTGGAGCTGCGGCGCGCGCAGCGACTTTGACAGATAGGTTCGAATCACGTTTCGCGCAATTTGGTAGATCCAGGTCGAAAACTTTCCGAGCTGAGGGTTGAACGTACCGAGATGAGCGTACGCGCGCAGAAACGTCTCCTGCGAAAGATCGGCCGTCTCCGAAGAGTTGCGCACCGTCGCGCCGATGAAGTTCGCGATACCGCGTTTATAGCGATCCACTAGCACGCCGAAGAGCTCCCTTTCGCCGGAGCGCACTCGTTGCACCAGAGCTTCGTCACTCTGATCACGGAATGCCATCCCTCCTCGATTCTGTTCCTCTGGCGGCTCTTACCTCGGCCGGGCGCCGTTTGTTACGCTCCCCCGAGCGTGCGCGACGGCGGGCTCGCGGCGTCGCGGACGGAGAGGATGGGCTGGGCGCCGCCGAGCGGCCACTCGATTCCTAAGTCCGGGTCGTTCCACGCAACCGAGAACTCGCGAACGGGATCGTACGCGGCGCTCTGCTTGTATGTGACCAGCGTTTCATCTTCGAGCGCGAGGAACCCGTGCAGAAAACCTTTGGGAACGTAGATTTGCTTGCCTTGCGCCGCATCGAGTACCATGCCGTGCCAGCGGCGGCGGGTGGGACTCGAGGCCCTGTAGTCCACGATCACGTCGAAGATGCTGCCCCGCACGACCCCCACCAATTTGGCCATTCGCTCGTCGCCGTGCAGTCCTCGCAAGACGTTGCGCTGCGACCGCGAAAGATTGTCTTGCACGAACGTTTCTTCGACGCCGCATTGGCGATAGCGATCGAGCGAGTAGGTTTCCTTGAAATAGCCTCGTTCGTCCGCGAAGACGCGTGGCGTGAGTACCAGGGCGCCGGTGAGAGGTAAATGCTCGATCTCCATGAGAACGAGGGTACTATGAACGGAAGCGTGAGTCCACCGGGCACGCTGGTGCTGCGCCGTGGACTCGAGCGCCTTCGCGCGAGCGCGATGCTCAAGCAGAGTTTGCTTGTCTTTTCCGCGAGCATGGTGCTCAACGTCTGCGGATTCGTCGCGCACGCGATCGCGAGCCGTCAACTCGGCGTAACCGTTTACGGCGGTCTTTACGCGCTGCTCAACGCGGCGGTGATCCTCGCGCTGCCTGCGGCCTTCGTCGCTCCGGTCGTGGCGCAGCTCGCGGCCGAGTTTCGCGCGCTGCACGACGACGGACATCTGCGCGGCCTAACCGACGGCGTGGCGGCCGCGTTCGCGAAGCTCGCCGTGATCTATCTCGTGATCGCGGCCGTCGGCGCTCTCCCGTTCGCGCGGTTCCTTCACGTGCCGGTGTGGTCCGTTCCGTTCGTCGGTCTCATCGCGGGCGCTTCGTTGTTCGTGAGCGCGCTGCGCGCGGTCGCGCAAGGAACGCAAGACTTTTTCGGATACGCGATATCGAACTCGGTCGAAGGGATCGCCAAGGTCCTCGGCATCGGCCTGCTCATCGCGGTTGGGCTCAAGCTCGGCGGCGGCATCGTGGGATTCTTCTTCGGACCGTTGGCGGCGCTGATCTATCTCGCATCGAGGATGCGCCGGCGCTACGCCGGAGCGCAGGCGCATCGGGTCCGATACGACTGGCGCCGGATCCTCAACGCGGGCGCCGGCGCGGCCGCGGCGACGATCGCGGTCACGTTGATGGGGTCGGCCGACGTCGTCCTCGTCAAGCACTTCTTCGACGCGCATGCGGCCGGGCTCTATGCGGCCGCCTCGCTGGGCGGAAAGATCCTGCTGTATCTGGTCGGATTCATCCCGACCGTGTTGCTGCCGCAGGCGGCCGACCGTCATGCGCGCGGCGCGCAGACCCGCGAGGTGCTGGTGGCCAGCCTATCGATGTTCGCCGTCGTCGCGTGCGGCGGGTTGTTCGTCTTCCGTTTCTTCGGTACCGAAGTGCTCCACGCGCTGGTGGGACGCGCCTTCGACGCGGCGTCGCCGCTGCTCGTGACATACGGATTGGCCATGGTCCTGCTCGCGTTGACCAACGCGCTGACGTTCTACGGCATCGCGACCCACCGCCTGGCGTTCACGGTGCCGCTCTTCATCTGCACGTTCGGCACGCTCGGCGCCATCGTCACGATCCATCCGACGCTGGCGACCGTCGTGGAGATCATGGTCGTCGGGAATCTCACGGCCGCGCTGGCGGTCGCGATCGCGCTGATCGCGCAGCGTAACACGACGGGCCGGCGGTCGACGGTGTGAAGCGCGTGCTGTTGATTGGCGGTTCCGGGCGGCTCGGAACGGCCATTCGACGGCGCTGGAGCGACTGCGAGATCGTAGCACCTTCGCACGGCGAACTCGACCTGCGCGACTGCGGCGCGCTGGCCCGCGCGGTCGCGGGCGCGCGGCCCGACGTTCTTTTGAATGCCGCCGCGTTTCACGACGTGGACCGCTGCGAGATCGAACCCGCGATGGCATTCGAAACCAACGCCATCGCCATCGCCGCCGCCGCGCGCGTCGCGCGCGATGCGGGCGCCGCGTTCGTGACGATCAGCACCGATTACGTCTTCGACGGCGCGGCCAGCTCGCCGTATTCCGAGGACGACGCGCCGCATCCGCTCTCGGTCTACGGTACGTCCAAGCTCGCGGGCGAGTATCTGGTCGAGTCGCTCGGTGGCCGCGCCTTTGTCGTGCGCACGTGCGGCGTATACGGCCGGACGGAGTCGCCGGCCCGGCCTGGGCTCGTCGAACGCGTGCTCGCAGGCGGTGCCGGCCGACCGCTGCGGGTGGTCGCCGACTCCTACGCCTCACCGACCTTTGCCGGCGACCTCGCGGACGCGCTGCGCCGCCTCGTCCAGACCGACGCCTATGGCCTATACCATGCCGTCAACGCCGGCCCGG
Source organism: Vulcanimicrobiota bacterium (assembly GCA_963756165.1). GTDB lineage: Bacteria > Vulcanimicrobiota > Vulcanimicrobiia > Vulcanimicrobiales > Vulcanimicrobiaceae > Cybelea. Next base: position 39,020 of record CAVWMO010000013.1, read on the forward strand.
TGAGCTGGTACGACTTCGCCCGCGAGGCGGCGCGGCTAGCCGGAATACATGCCGCGCTCGAGCCGATCTCGGCGCAGGAGTGGGAGGCCGCGGCCGTCCGTCCGCGCTTCTCGGCGCTCGCTAATGCCAAGCTCGCCGCCCTGGGCATCGCTATGCCGGCGTGGCAGGAGGGGCTGGCCGCGTATTTGGGGGTTTCTTAGCCCTTCGGATAAGATAGACTGCACCGTGGAACTGAAGATCGACCGGGAGCGCGTGGCTCGCTGCCGCGAGTTGGCGTCGGCCATCGTCGCGCCGGCGGAGACATTCATCGCCGCGCACTCGACCGTGTCGGTCGAGCGCGCGGTGCTGCGGCTCCTCGGCGTGGACGGAGTCACCCCTGACGAGGTGCCCATCCCCAACGCCATCGTGGAGACGCTCGAACCGAACGAGCGGCGGCGCGGCGTCGCGGTCGCTTTCGGAAAGGCCCTGGCCGAGACCGGGCTCGAGCCCGCGGCGCTCGGCGAGGCGCTCGGCCTGCGGCGGTGGACGCTCGAGCAGTTCGCGGAGACTCCCGAGGCTGCGGCGCGCGGCGCCCTGCGCCCGCACGTCGAGGCGGCGCTGCGGCGTATCGAGGAGCAGCGCGGCGAGCGCGCGCGGCGGCTCGCGCGCCTTCCGCAGCTCCCGCCTCCGCTGCTCTACGTCATCGTTGCCAGCGGCAACATCTACGAGGATCGCAGTGCGGGCGTGGCCGCGGCGGAGGCCGGCGCTCAGGTCATCGCCGTCATCCGCTCGACCGGGCAGTCGCTGCTGGATTTCGTGCCGTTCGGACCCACGACCGAGGGCTTCGGCGGGACCTACGCGACCCAGGCGAATTTCGCAATCATGCGCGCCGCCCTCGACGAGGTCGGCGAGCGTTTGGGCCGCTACGTGATGCTGACCAACTACGCGAGCGGCCTGTGCATGCCGGAGATCGCGGTGATGGCGGCGCTCGAGCGGCTCGACATGCTGCTGAACGACTCGATGTACGGCATCCTCTTCCGCGACATCAACATGAAGCGCACTTTCGTCGATCAGCACTTCAGCCGAATGCTCAACGCGTACTCGGGCATCATCATCAACACCGGCGAGGACAACTACCTCACGACGGCCGACGCGGTGGATCAGGCGCCCGCCGTGCTGGCGTCGCAATTCATCAACGAGGAGTTCGCGCATCGCGCCGGGCTGCCGGATCATCAGATCGGCCTCGGCGATGCGTACGAGATCAATCCGGATTTGGAAGACAGCTTCCTGTATCAGGTCGCGCAGGCGCAGCTCGCCCGCGAGATCTTCCCGCGCGCGGCGCTCAAATACATGCCGCCGACGAAGCACATGACCGGCGACGTCTTCAAGGGGCATCTGATCGACGCGATGTTCAACCTCACGTCGGTGATGACGGGGCAGAGCATCCACCTCTGCGGGATGCTGACCGAGGCGATTCACACGCCGTTCTTGGGGGACCGGGCGCTCTCGCTCGAAAACGCGCGCTACATCATGAACACGGCGCGTCACCTCGGCGACGAGATCGTCCTGCGGCCGGGCGGAACGATCGAGCGGCGCGCGCACGGCGTGCTCGCCGCGTGCGAGTCGCTGCTGCGGCGCGTATCCGAGATCGGGCTGATGGCCGCGATCCAGTCCGCGACGTTTGCCGACGTGTCGCGTTCGCCCGACGGCGGGCGCGGGTTCGATGGCGTCTTCGCGCGCGCCGGCGACTACGTCAATCCCTTCGAGGAAGCCTTGAAATTCGCGGGGAGCCTGTCCTCCAGCGCTTCGATTCCGCTCAGCACCGGCGGCGTCGAAGGATGAGTAGGATCGTGAAGCCCTACGGCGACACGCAGGACGACGGCAAGGTCCAGCTCTCCTTTACGCTTCCGCTGGAGTGGAGCGAGGCCGCCGACGAGGCGGCGCGCCAGCTCGCCGGCAAGATGGGATTCACCGACGTGCAGGTCGTCGACGGCCGCCCGATCGCGACGGGCTTCTCGTTCTTCGTCCTGTACGCGAGCACGCGCGAGGGCGTAGACGTCGACGGCGTGCACGCGCCGTCCGCACGCACGCACGCAATGTCGATGGAAGAGATCGACGCCCTCGTCGCCGAGCGCATCGGGCGCAAGGTCCGCGTCGCCGGCGCGTGCATCGGAACCGACGCGCACACCGTCGGCATCGACGCGATCCTCAACATGAAAGGCTACAAGGGCGACTACGGGCTCGAGCGCTATCGCATGTTCGAGGCGTTTAACCTAGGCAGCCAGGTGGCGCCCGAGGAGCTGGTGCGCTACACGAAGGAGCACCACATCGATGCGCTACTCGCCTCGCAGGTCGTCACGCAGAAAGGCAGCGACATCAAGAATTTCACGCAGCTCGGCGAGCTGCTCGAAGCCGAGGGGCTGCGGGATCGCGTGGTCCTGATCTGCGGCGGCCCGCGCGTCACCAATCGCCTCGCTGGCGAGCTGGGGTACGACGCGGGCTTCGGCCGGGGCACGCTCCCGAGCGAAGTCGCCGCCTTCATCGCGGTCACGCTCGCCGAACGCTTGCGCCGGCCGGTCGCACTCGGGTAGTGCGCGGCGTGGCCAAGACCGCACTCGTCACCGGAATCACGGGTCAGGACGGCTCCTATCTCGCGGAGCTCCTGCTCGAAAAAGGCTACCGCGTGGTGGGGATGACGCGCCGCACGAGCACCGAGGTGCACGAGCGCATCGAGCACATCGTCGATGACGTCGAAATCGTTTCGGGCGATCTGCTCGATCAGAGTTCGGTCACTTCGATCCTGGCCGACGTGCGCCCGAACGAAGTCTACAACCTCGCGGCGCAATCGTTCGTCCCCGCTTCGTGGACCCAGCCGGTGCTCACGGGCGAGTTCACCGCGCTCGGGGTCACGCGCGTGCTCGAGGCGATTCGCCACGTCGATCCGACGATACGTTTCTATCAGGCGTCCAGCTCGGAGATGTTCGGCAATGTCCCTGAGTCCCCGCAGCACGAATCGACCGGCTTCTATCCGCGCAGTCCGTACGGCGTCGCGAAAGTCTACGGCCACTGGATCACCGTCAACTATCGCGAGTCGTACGGCCTCTTCGCGTGCAGCGGCATCTGCTTCAACCATGAGTCGCCGCGGCGCGGAAAGGAGTTCGTGACGCGCAAGATCTCCGACGGCGTTGCACGCATCAAGCTCGGGCTCGCGAAGGAACTGCGGCTCGGGAATCTCGACGCTCACCGCGACTGGGGATACGCGGGCGACTACGTGCGCGCGATGTACCTGATGCTGCAGCAAGAGTCGGCCGACGACTACGTGATCGCCACGGGACGAACGCACAGCGTCCGCGACTTCGTGCGCATCGCCTTCGAGGTCGCCGGACTCGGGTCGTACGAGCCATACGTCGTCATCGACCCGCGCTTCGTCCGTCCCGCCGAGGTCGACCGGCTGATCGGCGACGCCGCTAGAGCGCGACGCGCGCTCGGCTGGGAGCCCGAGGTGAGCTTCGAGCAACTCGTCGCCATGATGGTCGAATCGGACATCAAGCGGTGCGAGCGCTCGTAACCGGCGCGCGCGGCTTCGTCGGGCAGTACCTGCTCGCGGCGCTGCGGGACGCCGGCGCGGAAGCCTTTGGGTGTTGCGGTCCGAACGATTTCGACGGCCGCTACCTGATCATCGATCTCGGCGACGTCCAAACGCTGCGATACGCGCTTGAGACGCACCGCCCCGACGTCATCTTTCACTTGGCCGCGCAGACCTCCGTTCCGAATGCGCTTCAAACGCCGATCGAAACCTACGATACAAACATCATGGGTACGGCCCGTCTCGCCGAGGCCGTGCGCGACTACGCCGCCGGCCCGCGGCCGCGCATCGTGTTCACGAGCTCCGGAGAAGTCTACGGGGCCCGCGCGCTAAACGATTACCCGGCGCGCGAGACGCTCGATCTGCGGCCTGTCAATCCCTACGGTGCGAGCAAGGCCGCGGCCGAGGCGATCTTGTTGAGTGAAGCGAGCAGTTTTGGTCTCGACGTCGTCATCACGCGCGCGTTCAATCACATCGGACCGGGTCAGGACGAGCGATTCGCCGTCGCATCGTTTGCGGCTCAGCTTGCCCGCATCGCGGCAGGCGGTCCGCCGCAGCTGCTCGTCGGGAATCTGAACGCGGCCCGCGACTTCTTGGACGTACGCGACGTCGTCCGAGCCTACGTCGCGCTCGCGCGCGACGGCGAATCCGGCCAGGTTTACAACGTGTGCAGCGGCCATGCCGTCGCGATTCGCGACGTGCTTCGCGAGCTGATCGCTATCGCGCGCGTGCCGGTCGAGGTGCGCGAGAATCCCGAGCGTAACCGCAGCGCCGATCTCCCGCTTTCCGTCGGCGATCCTGGAAAGCTTCGCGCCAACACCGGCTGGGAGCCCCACGTCCCGCTGGTGCGCTCGCTGCACGATATCTATGCCGCGGCGCAGGAGCGCATTGCGCGTGCGGCGGCAAAAGGATGACGACGCGAGAGTTCGTCTTCAAAAATCGCGGTTTGCTGTTGAGCTTCCCGGCCGCCGTGCTGGCGATCCTCGGGCGCCCGAGCGCTCGCAGCGTCGCGCTCGGCCTGCCGCTCGCGATCGCGGGCGAGCTCGTCCGCTGCTGGGCGGTCGGGTACTCCGGCACGACGACGCGTAACGACGCGGTCACGGCGCCGAAGCTCGTGACCGGCGGTCCGTACGGCTACGTCCGCAACCCGCTGTACATCGGAAACTTCATCACAGCTGCGGGATTCGGGTTCGCGTTCACCGGCAGAAACTCGTGCGCGGCGCGCTTGGCGCTGATCGGTGGGTCGTTGGCGGCGATGGCGGCCGTGTATGCGACGATCGTGCCGCACGAAGAGGCCTTCCTGCGCTCGAAGTTCGGTGGAGCCTTCGAGCGTTATTGCGCGCACGTGCCGCGCCTGATCCCGCAACGGCAGGCGTGGTCGGACGGAACAGCAGGCGTGGAACGCGGACGCAGTGGTCGAGGCCGAGAGCAAGACGTTCGCGCTCTTCGGCGCGATGCTCGCGGCCTTGGCGCTCAAGGCACGCGGCTAGCATGGCGACGCAACGCCGCCTGACGCTGGCGCTGGTCGCGACCGCGCTCGTTGCGGTGCTCGAGCTGTGGGGCGGCGCCGCGTCGCGTAGCCTCGCGCTGACCAGCGACGCCGCACACGTGTGCATGGACGCGTTCGCCATGGCGCTCGCGCTGCTCGCCGCGATCGGCGCGGCGCGGCCCGCCGACCCGCGCCGCACCTTCGGTTACGGACGCGTCGAGGTGCTCGGCGCGCTCGCCAACGGAACGCTGCTCCTGGTCGCGACGATCGCGATCGTCTACGCGGCCGCGCGGCGCTTCGCGGCTCCGGTCGAGCCGCACGCCGCCCTCATGACCTACGTCGCCGCCGCGGGCCTCGCGGTCAACGCAGGCGTCGGCGTACTGCTCCGTCCCGGCGGACGGCGCGATCTCAACGTACGCGCCGCGCTTTTCCACGTGCTCGGCGACGCGCTCGGCGCAATCGCCGTCATTCTCGGCGGCATCGCGATCGCGCTGACGCACCTCGCGTGGATCGACCCGCTGCTCTCGCTCTTCGTCGCCGCGATCATCGTCGTCGGCGTCGCGCGCGTGATGCGCGACGCGACGCGCGTCCTCCTCGAGAGCGTTCCGGAGGGCGTGAGCTCGGCGAAGCTCACCGCGCACCTGGAGAGGATCGGCGGCGTGACCGGCGTTCACGACCTGCACGTGTGGTCGATCGGCAGCGGCTCGCACGCGCTCTCGGCGCACGTGCTGCTCGACGATCGGCGCATCAGCGAGGCGACCGAAGTGCTGCATGAGATCACGGCGTGCGCGGAGTCGCACTTCGGCATCTCCCACGTCACAGTCCAATTCGAATGCGAGACTTGTCCCATCGTCGTGAGGCACTGACGCCGGCTTCGGACAACGCCGTGCGACGTGATGTCGAGGAAGCTCCCGACCGCCGAGCGGAGCCATGGAGGGCGGGAGCGAGGCGGCGGGGCAGCAGGAGCCGAGCCCGGACGGCGAGGCGACGAGCGATTCCGAGGCATCATGTCGCGCGGCGTCGTTCGAAGCCGAGGTCAGCCAAACGCGCGGCTCGAATTGTGAGCGGCCTATGGCTGAAATGAATTCGAAGACGGTCGTGCTCGGAATGGCGCGCACGCCGTTCGGCAAGCTCGGGGGAGCGCTCGCTCCGCTTTCCGCGACGACGCTGGGCGCGGTCGCCCTGACCGCGGCCGTGGAGCGATCCAAGATCGATCCGTCCGAGATCGAGCACGTCTCCTTCGGCGAGGTGCTGCAGGCGGGCGTCGGGCAGAACCCGGCGCGCCAGGTGCTCTTCAAGTCGGGCCTCGCCAAGACGGTGACGGCGGATACGGTCAACAAGGTCTGCGCGTCGGGCATGCTCGCGGTCGTCAACGCGATGCGCGCGATCAACGCGGGCGCGAACGCCGTGGTCGCTGCCGGCGGGATGGAGTCGATGTCCAACGCGCCGTACCTGCTGCGCGATGCCCGCTGGGGCTATCGCTTCGGCGACGGCACTATCGTGGATGCGATGATCTACGACGGCCTGTGGGACCAGTATTTTCCGATGACGATGGCGACCCAGGGCAGCAAAGTAGCGGACGAGCTTGCGCTCACGCGCGAGGAGCAGGATCGCTTCGCCTATCAGAGCCATCGCCGCGCCGCGGAGGCGCACGCGGCCGGTCACTTCGCCGACGAGATCGTCCCCGTGCGCGTCGCGAACAAGGCCAAGGACAAGGTCGTCGTCGAGCGGCTGCCGCGGCAGGGCAAGGCGCGCATCCCCGTGTCGATCGGCGCACCGAGCCGCGTCTGGGAGCACGAGCCGTCGCAAGAGTTCACGCTCGACTACGCGACCTACGCGCCGTTCGTCACGGGCGATCACCCGCACGCCGTGGTGGATCGCGACGAAGCGGTGCGGCCGGACGCGAGCGTCGAGGCGATGGCGAAGCTGCGGCCCCTCGAGCGCAACGGCACGGTGACGGCCGGCAACGCGCCCGGCGTCAACGACGGCGCCGCGGCGCTGATCCTCGCCGACGCAGATTATGCCGCCGCTCACGGATACGAGGCGCTGGCCACGATCGTCGACCACGACACCGTCGCGTGGGACTCGCCCTACATCAGCTTGACTCCGGCGATGGCCGCGCACAAACTGCTCGATCGGACGGGCTACCGCGCCTCCGACATCGCAGTCTGGGAGATCAACGAGGCGTTTTCCGCCGTCGCGATCACGTCCGCGCGCCGGCTCGAGCTCGAGGAAGACTCATTCAACCGGTTCGGCGGCGCGGTCGCGATGGGTCATCCGATCGGCGCGTCCGGCGCGCGCCTCGTCGCGACGGTCGTCAACCAGCTGCGCAAACGCGGCGGAGGCTTGGGCATCGCGGCGATCTGCTCCGGCGGCGGCCAAGGCGACGCCCTTCTCATAGCGGTTTGATTTCCGCTCATCAAGGTTTCCGATGATTGCGCAGAGTCGGAC
>CAVWMO010000014.1:0-606885 GCA_963756165.1 Vulcanimicrobiota bacterium
GTAACCAGCGGTCCCGGCTGATCCCGAGCATTGACGAAAACGCTTATCTTATCGGGATTTCGGCGCTTCACCATTCCAGCCGATTCCGACTAATAGCGCGGCGGTTCGGCCGCTCCGTGACAAATCTGTGACAACATAACTCTTCGCGTGGCCGGTCAGAAGAGCGCGTAGACTCGGCGGAGCGGTTGAATGCGGAGGTCTTGAAAATCACTAAGGCCGTCACGACAAGTCACCGCTAGCGTCGATTAAGCACGAAAACGAGAGCTGTAGGGGCCACCCAGCACCAGCCCGAACCTCTGCCGTTAGCAAATTGTTAGCAGATCTACGATTTGCTAACGCCATCTCGGCGGTTCGGGTTTCCAGACAGGCTACACGCCAGCCATATTTTCTGACGGCGCGTAACAGCGTCGCCGTAGGACTCGCGGCGGTAGAGAACGCCGAGCTGCAATCAGCGTTTGCGGTTTACTTTCCGATCCACGAGAACGCAGTGGGCAGCGTCCCCGTGAAGTAGAAAACGTCGTACGGACTCGGCAAGAAGATAATCCCAAAGCTTTCCGTAATCGTTTGTCCAAAGACGTGCAAAGTTACCGGCGTTGCGTTGAAAAAAAGAATGACAGAGGGCCCAAAGTACGGAGTCGCGCAGGTAGCCGCGCTGTTCGTGGCGGTCGTCGGCGGCATGCTCTTGTTGAGGAGGGCCCCCTGGTCGTTGTACCCGGGGCAGTTGTAGATGAAAAGCCCGCTGGTAAGCGGTATCGTTACGCTAACTGCCTGCTGGGGCGGATTCGTCGGGTTCACGTATCCGGTCAGGTCGCAATCAGCGACGTAGACAACTCCTGCCGGGGGCGCCGTGACGAGCAGCCCGTATTGCTGATAGTTCAAAACGGGGCCCATAGTCGTGCCAGCCCAAGGGTAACTCGGCTGTAGATTGGCGCCGATTATCTCCACATTACCACACGCTCCTGTAATTGCGATCCCAGCACCTCCCATGGAGCTGTTGTTTGAATAGGTGCCGCCGATGACTTTAATGTTAGTACCCCCAGCGATTTGCAGGCCGTGCTGCGCTGCTGTCGCACTCGCCGCCGCATTGAATACCGTACAGTCAAGGAACGTGATGTCGTTAAGCTGAGAGTTCGTATTACCGGTGGTCAGCTGAGGGTCGATAAGGACGACAGCCGTCGGGTCTGTAGTCACGTCGGTTTTAGCAAGGAGAGAAGCCGTCACTTTTATACCGGAGGTGGAACCCACCGTGTCCGCGGGAAGCTGGATGTTTAGGGCGGACTGCCAGCACTGAATCTCGCAGCTTCGCACGGCGGTTTGCCGCGACCCAATGGCTTGCGCGAAGTCTACTCCGATGTTCCAATCGGACAGGTGAATGTCGGCGATGACCGTGTATCTAGCCGCTTCGATCGAGATTCCGGTGCAGTTCGTCGGTCCACTAGGCCCACTAGGCTCCTGAGGTTGTTGAAAGATCTCGCCAGGACCGATCACCTCGCATTGCGTCCCCGCAATGATGACTGCCTTGACGGGCACCGTCGTCCCCGAGATCCCGTCATAATAGATGGTGCATTGTTCAAGCGCACAACCGGTTCCCTGCGCATTGAAAGCCGTCGGAATGTTCGTGAACGTGCAGTTAACAGCGCGGCAGTTCGCCGTTCCAGCGGAGATGCATGTATCTGCTGTGCTGTTTGCGTGCAAACCGAAGAATGCTAAATCACGGAAGTATTTGCCGCCTGTCGTATAATCGCCAGTGCAGTTGAAGCACAGCGAGCCCGCGTTGTAGTCGATCGTAAAATGATAAAAAGATGCAGCAGTTCCAGAGTCACCCCCGGTGCCCGAGCCCACGACGTTGCACTGATCGGGGGCAGCAAATGAGTCAGCATTTATCGGATATGCAAACTGTTCAATGAACGCGAGGCCGCCGGCTGGGACCGCTGACGCCATCACCCCAAACATACTCGTGAGTGCCGCGCTGATGGTCGTCGCGTTAAACGGCGGGGGCCCAGTGTAGACCCCGAAGTTGTAGATTGTCATCGCGCTGAAATCGGTGTTATAGTCGATTGAACAGCGTGGCTGACGACCGCAAAGTCCCTCAGCTAAGGAAAGGCCCGCTCGGTCCAGCGGGAAGCGCCACACCGACAGGAATTCGGTCATAACGCGGTCACTCCTTACTTCAATGCTCCCTGCTCTGGCCTAGCGCGACGAAGACGGACGCGCTCTAAGGATGGGGTACGATTGACACCGTAACTCCCCAAAGTATCTGCTTGATATCACCGACCTTCGTTATGCCCCCTATGTGCCGGCCGCCACTCGGATACGGCCAGAAAAAAGCGTTCTGATAGCCGCGCTTGTAGGCTCCGACGCCGATAACGGTACCATTTTGAATCCAGATTTGGCCCGTGTAGATGTTCTTGTTGCTGCTTAGCCGCGTCGTACCGACGACCTTAGCGCTGGTGTCGAGCATCCGAAGCCGATAGATTAGCATTGGTTCATGATCCAATGATGAGGATACGGCCATATGCCGTCCATCCCACTGAATGGAGAGCCCTGAAAGGTCGCCATATAGCTTCACCCCAAGACTGATAGAATGGAATTTGCCGCCCGCAAATCGGACAAGCTCTGGGCCAGAGCTGGATTCAACCCCTGTGGTTAAATAGAGATTCGCTTTATCGTCGTATCCGCAAAACGCGAAACCGCCAATGGCGGGGTTGTGGATGTAGTACATCTTCGGCGGACCTTGCGCTTGCGTGTAGATAGCCAAATCACCTTGATAGGGGTAGTACGGATTGCTTGCATCACGAGGGTTCGACACAGCCAGATCCCCACTCTTTGGGTCGACGGAGCATCCATTCGGCGACCCGGGGTCGGTTAGCGTCTGAATCGGCGTCGTGCCCCCGTGAGCGTATTCGTAGATTGTCCCGGACCCGCTTTGGCTAACCGTTGTAATGAACACGTTACCGGTGGAGTCGCTGCATTCCCCGGCAGCACCCTCGAGATTCGTTAGGGTCTCAAGCAGCTGTCCTTGCGGATAGGAGTAGACGTAAACAACGCCGCGATCCTCGCTCGAAACGTATAACAAGTCTTGGCTTGAAGTTTCTGTGCTCATCGGCGACTTCACTGTGCTCATCCGTTCTGCGGCCCATGGGATGGGGGCGCCCCCCGCGGTGGGCGTCGACGAGGGCGGACTTCCGCAGCCAGCAATCGCCATGATTCCTGCGCACAGAGTCTGGTGAATTCGCGCGACTGTTGCGCGCCTCTTTTTCGGTCGGCACGCTATGACGTCGAGCGCTACGGAGGTACGTTTGGCGATCTTTGCCTCAACGTCAGTGAACCCGAGAAATCGCGTCATGGCGCGTCCTCCTCCTCTTCAAGCGCTTCATCGCCTTCGTCGTGCTCTTGAACTTGCGCGGCGCTTCTCTTTAGAACTTCGAGCAATAGCTTGCGAGCCTCCGCAAAAAGCGGCCTATTGTCTTCGTTATCACGGGGCACTTGCGAAAGGACAGCGACCGCGAGCGAGCCACGTTGCAGCGCGAACTGTTCGTCTTGAACTGCCCTCTGCATTCTTGCTCGCTCGAGTTCAGCCGCAGCGTGCAGAGTCTCGCGGGATGGGAGCTGGCTGTATGCTTCGGCGAGGAGCTTTCGTCGGGCGCGCCGCTCGGATGAATCAGACATCTTGCGTTACGGTCGCGACGGGGCCAGCGAGATGGCCACGCCGGTGACCCGAAGCACTCGGATCCATCCACCCTCGAAAAGCCTGGCTCGATTTAGTGTTGGTCTGATCGGCACCCGCACTTGGCAGCTCAGCTGTCCGTGATCCGGCACAACCTAAGAAAACAGTCATCGCCGCGCAAATGTTGATCGTGCAGCGAGCGAGGTGGTCAATGCGCATTTTCCGTGCCCCTGACGTTATTTGCCGATCCACGTAAACGTTGTGGGTGGCGTTGGAGTGAAGTAGAAGCTGTCGTATGGACTTGGTAGAAAGACGATTCCGGAGCTCGATGTGATCGTAGTCGCGCTTCCGAATGCGTGCAGCGTGACGACGGCCGTTCCAGAAAACATAATTACCGACGGTCCGAAGTATGGATTCGACGACGTCGCTGCGCTCACGCCTGTCTCGAGCATGTGGGTCGTGGCGCTCAGCGCGGTGTTCTGATCGTTATAACCGGGACAGTCGTAGATGAACAGACTGGTTTGCGGCGCCGTCACACTCACGGGCGAGCCGCCGTAGCCCGTCATGTCGCAACCCGATACGAGCATCGCACCGGTCGGACTACTACTAACGAGTAGCGCGTACTTCTGAGCGTTAATGTTTGGTGCAGCCGGGTAGCTAGGCTGAAGGTTCGCCCCGATGATCTGGATGTCTTGGCACGTTCCGATGATGGCGATTCCGGCACCGCCGCCAGGGCCGTTGTTCGAGAATGTGCCGCCGATGATTTTGATGCCCGAACCACCCGCGATAACGAGGCCATGCTGGGTGCCAAGCAGCGGCTGCAGCCCCATGCTGAATACCGTGCAATCGATCAGTGAGATGTCATTGAGCTGCAGTTGGCCCGCCCCGTTTGTCGCGATGTTCACGATGGGATTCACGAAATCCGTCGTATCGCTCGTCTTGGTCAGCGTACAGCCGATGACTTTGATGCTGGCTGTGGTGTGGCTGGCCGAGGCGGCGAGGGCAATATTGAGCGCAGTCTGCCAGCACTCGACATCGCAGTTTGTGATCTGTGCCCATCTCGTGCTGTCTCCCTGTGAGAAATCGACTCCGATCGTCCACCCGAGGATTTGCATGTCGCAGATGAGCGGGTGCTCAGCGTTTTTAACGGCGATGCAGGTGCAGCCGGTCGCACCACCGCTGGCTTGCGACGTTTGGGCGAACTGACCTGGCCCGATGACGGCATCTTGCGTGGCGCGTAGGAGTACCGCCGTGGTGTTGTTAGGCCCCGTTGTGGCGGATACGGCATAGTCGATCGTACATTGCTCAAGCGTGCAGGCGTTGGCGTTAGCGTCGAACACGAAAGGGCAATTGGTGAACGTGCAGTTGATTGCCCTCGTGTTCCAGGTTCCGGCGGAGATGCATGTATCGCCCGCTTGTGTGGAGGCAGCCCACTGGAAGGCTAGACTGCGAAAGTAAATGCCGCCGTCCGTGTATGCGCTGGCGTTGCAATTGAGGAACGTTGAGCTACCCGTTGCACGCGGCGTAATGACAAAATGGTAAAACGCTGAACCACCAGTGCTCTCCAGAGCGCCACCGCCCCCAGATCCATCGATAACGCATTGGTCGGGTACGGCGAATCCGCTCGACGTGGCATCTACCGCAAAGCGTTGCTGAGGAATAAATGCTCTGCCACCGATCGGGTTTGCACGGGCCATGTCACCCAGCATCGCCGTGAGCGCCGCATCGTACGTCGGCTGCGTCGAGACGTAGTAGCCATAGTTGTAGATCGTCATCGCGCTGAAATTCTCGCCATAACTGATCGAACAGTGCGGCTGGAGATCGCAAAGCAGCTGCGCGTGAGAGAACGCAACCTTATCGAGGGGCGATCGCCAGAGCGATAAGATTTCCACGCGTAACCTCCCAAGTGTCAAGGAAAATGCGCACGTCGCCGAGGCGGAGGGCGCCAGACGCGACCCGTGGATAGTACGGCGAGGGGGGGGGGGGCCTCCCCTGCCGGCAGAAGCGAAGGAGGCTTAGAAGTCGTCAGCTGCCCCGACGAACTGGCTAGAAAGAATCGCGTTCGCGCTGCCAAACGCGGGCTAGTGTCGCCTCCGTGGCTTGTCGTCTGCGGGAGGCGGACAACGCAGCCCATGCCTTCGGGCTGTGCGAGCGGCCTCGCGCGATCCTTGGGCTTAGGTGGCATATGGCACAGGGTTCGGTTCGATGAGTGCCCGGTCGGCAGAGCGTAGCGCGCCGCGACGCGCTCTTTCCGGTTGTGCGCTTGTCCGCACAACCACCGGCTTGCGTTTTGAAAAGTGAGCGATCGCAGACAGCCTCGATGCGGTGGATCGCGTTGCGTGCGATTACTGCTTCGCTCGGGAAAGAACCTACGGTGAGCGCTGACTGCTTCCTCCGGGCGCTGCTAACGTTGCGTGTCGAATTTGATGCAGGCGGGGACGGAGGAGCGTAATCGTCATCGTCGCGCACAGTGCGCTTCGGCAACGATAGGCAGGCGGTGCACGGAGTCGCGGTCGCAAGTGGCCGGAGCAGCCGTGTCCAGGGTGTGCCTTAAGGCCGAGCGCAGCTCGCCCTGGACGCGGCTGCTATCATGCGATCGCTCCGACTTCGTGCAGCGCCGATAGAGGTTCGAAGCGCGAGGTCGTCTCGGAAAAGTGCTGCGATTGGTAGCGATAGGCTTGCATTTGTGGTACAATTTTGGTGACAGAGTGTAGCAGACTTTCGCCCGCATTATAATGCGGGTGAAACTATGAGTCCCGCAGCGTCAGCAGTTCGCGCGGGGCTTTTTCTTTTACGGAGGTGTGCCATGATTACGAAGGCGGTGCCGGCGCGGGCCCGTACTCGTACCTTCGCGATCGGCGTCGACTACATCACCGAGCACACCCATCAGCGCGCCCTCGCTGCGGCTGGTCACTCGTTCGAGGGTGGCGTAGCGTACGCCAGCGCACCGGAGAAAGCCGAGTGGGTGCACCTGCGTGGCGTCATGTCGGTGGAGACGGCCGCGATCGAGATGGAGGCGGTCGCGGCGCTGTCCAAGCGCTGCTGGGATCCCGTCTATCACCTGATCATCGCCTATGCCAAGGGTGAGCGGCCGACGCGTGAGCAGGTTGTCAGCGACGCTGAACGGCTGCTGAAAGCAATCGGCATGGAGAAGAGCCAGTACGTGCTGGCGGTGCACAAGGACACCGACGATTTTCACGCGCACGTGATCGCCAATCGTATCGGGCCAGATGGCAAGGCGAACGACCTGTGGCACGAGCGGATCAAGCGCGAGCGGGTCTGTGCCGAGATTGCGGCCGAGCGCGGCTGGGCGATCGTGGTCGGGCATCACAACCGCGACATCGTGCAGCACGTCGAGCATCTCTGTGCGCCGCCACCCGATCCGGAGCGCCGGCTGAGCGACGGCGCGTACCGTCGGCTGCACGAGCGTGGCGAGCTGCCGTGGCAAGAGAGTGCGCGGCCCTACGTGCTGGATGCGGTCGATCGCGCCAGGGGTTGGAACGACCTGCATCAGCGCCTGGGTGCGCACGGCGTCGTGGTGAAGCTGGTTCGGCGCGGCGAGCGCGCGCAGGGCTTGGCATTCGCCGAGGGGTTCGATCGCAGGGCGCCGGGCTGCGCCGCGTCACGGATCGATGCGCGCTGCGCACTGCGAGCGCTGGAAGGTCGCTTTGGCCCGTTCACGCCGTCGCGCGAGCCCCAACCGAACCTCGAGCGCTCGACGTCGTGGCCCGATACCGTTCGTCCAACGATTCTGGCGGCCGTTGACGCGGCGAAGACGTGGGAGGATCTCAACCAGCACCTCGATCGCGACGGCATCGTCATCAAGCTGATCCGGCGCGGTGAGCGCGTGCAGGGCCTCGCGTTTGCCGCGGGTAGAGATCCCGAAGCGCACGGTTGCGGCGCCTCGCGGATCCATCCTCGCTGCAAGAAAGCCGCGCTGGAGCAGCGCTTCGGCCCATGCCCGTATACGCCGGAGCAGCCACCCAAGCGCAGCCGCAGCGCCCTTGGCGACCGCGCGGAACGCGAGGCACGCAGCGACCCACGGTGGGCGCTGCGCGACGCCGAACGCATCGCCGACCATGCCCGGATGCGCTCGGATTACGTAGCATATCGCAACCGTTTCTTCGCCGATCGTCAGCAGGCGATGGGCGCGCGCCGGGATGCAGCTTGGGAGCGCGAGCGAGCGCACCGGCAGCGCGACGCCCAGAAGCGCCGCGAAGCGCGCCTGCTCTTGCGCGCAGTGGCGCGGCTGGGCACGCGCGGTGCCATCGCCCGGCAGCTCGCGTACTGGTCGGTCGACGCGGTCACGCGCCGCCGGCGCGCGAAAGAGTATGACGCCGCGCGGGTGCGCTGGGAGGCGACGAAGATCGTGCTGGCGTCAGAGCGCAGGCGAGCGCGTGAGGAGAAGCCGCTCGACTATCGATCGTTCATCAGCGAACGGGCTCGTGCCGGCGATCTCGGAGCGCAGCGGGTACTCGATGCGCTCGTTGCTCCCGCGCCCCACCGAAGCGAGCACGTTGCGCAGCGTGACCCGCGTCCGGTGGCACTGGCCGAGATACGTCTGCGCCTCAACGTCATACGCGCGGAGGAAGACGGGCTCTATCAGCGGGCTCGGCTCGAGCGCCAACACCTGGAGCATGTCGCGCGTCCACCCACACTCGACGAAGCGCTGGTTGCCGAGCGGCGACGAATTCACGAGCGTGCAGCCGAGGCCACCCGTTACACCGATGCCGAGCGCGTTCGGCTGGCGCAGCTCGCCAGGGAGAAGCGGTCGTGGAATCCGCTGACGCGCCGCGCCGCGACAAGGGAGGAAGAACGATTGCACGGCGAGCAGCGCTCCCGCTACGAAAAGACGGTGGCAGATGCAACGCATGAATTCGAGCAGCGTGACCTGCCACAGCTTGAAAAGCAGCTTGCCGGTCAAGAGCGTGTCTACCGGCGCTACGTCGCCGCGTCGCTGGGCCTGGAGCGGGAAAGGAATAATGCACGTGCCGCTCGCGACGAGGTGCCGAGAATCGAGCAGCGACTGAACGTCTTCGAGCGTGCCGGCGTCGCGCGCATCGATTGCGACGCTGCGATGGGCGGCGCACGGCTCGACGACCTTGCTGCGGCGATCGAGCAGCAGTATCGAGCTCTGCCGAACGAGATGCGACGAGACGTTGAGTACAGCATTCGCAAAGAGCGACGCGCGCGCGACTCCATGACGATAGACCGATAAGATTCGGCCCGACCATCGAACCGTTCCGTTCTCGGCAGCAACCCAAGAGGTGGGTGACCAGACATGACCACACAATCGATCAGGTCGATGCCGCCCGGCGCGCAAAGCGCACGCTTTGCAGACCTGCCGGACATCCTAACCCCACACGACGTCATCGCGTTTCTGCCGATTGGACGCAACGCGGTCTACGATGCGATCAAGCGGCACGCGCTCAAGAGCATCCGTGTCGGCCAGAAAATCCTCATCACGAAGGCCGCCCTGCGAGAGTTTCTGGGCGGAAACGTCGAATAATAGCCTCGCCTGGACCGCGGAAAGAATCCATGGCAAAACCAAAACACCTTGGGGTCAAAAAGTACATGATCGTCTATGACGTGCCCCCGCAAAACGGAAAGGCGCGTCAACAAAAGCGAGAGATCCTCCGCGGCGTGACCAAACACGAAGCGGAGTCATTTCTTGCCAAGCGCATCCAAAGCGTCGCGCGGGGCGAGTACACCGCAGATGCGGACATGACCATGTCCGACCTCTTCGAGAAGTTCATGACGCACAAGGCACAGCGCCTCGAAGCGACGACGCTCGATCGATACACGGGTATCATCGCCACCTATCTTCGTCCGACGTTTGGCAAGATGCGTGTGACCGCACTGCGCAAGGCGCATCTCATCGAAGCGTACGAGAAGTGGCAAGCGCAGAAGCCGACGCGGCGTAGCGGTCGGACGATCCGGCACGTGCATGACCTGCTGCGGGCGACGCTCAATTGGGCCGTTAGTCTTGACTACGTCCAAACCAACGTCGCCGGCAAGATCACGTCCGACGACCTTCCCAAGGCCTTCAAACCCGAGAGCACGGTCCTCAACGAGAACGAGCTACGCCACCTGCTGGCAGCGGCGCAGTCGCCCACCTTCCTGGCAAAAAAGCGCGGCACCGTCTCGTCGCTTCCCTGGTTCTATCCGGCAGTGGTCTTTGCGGCCTACACCGGGGCCCGGCGCGGCGAAGTCTTGGCGACGCGCTGGCCCGATCTCGACTTGGACGGCGGCACGGTTACGATCCGTGAATCGCTCGCCCAGCCGCGCTCGGGGCTTACGTTCAAGCGGCCGAAGAACGGAGCGGTTCGCACGATTGCGATCACGTCGGAGCTCGTTGCCGTCCTGCGCTCGCACAAAGCCAGGCAGGCGGCAGAGCAGGTCTACCTGGGCGAAAGCTACCACCGGGACGACCTGGTCTTCGCGATGCCCACTGGCATGCCGGTTTCCCCCGAGGCCTTCGGGGCGACATTCAAGCGGCTCGTGCAGCGGGCAAAGGTCACGCGGATTCGCTTGCACGACCTGCGCGACACGCACGCCTCGCTCTTAGCAAAAGCCGGCGTGCCGATCGAGGTCGTCAGTCAGCGACTCGGTCATAGCTGCATCGGCGTCACCGTCGATCGCTACGTGACCGTCTATCGGGAGCGTGATGCGGCGGCCGCCGCAGCGTTCGCGCGATTAGTCGCGTGACAAAAACAAAGCCGACGTGACAATTTCGTGACACGTCGGCTTCTCTAGACCGGTAAAAGCGCCGGATTCCCTCGTGAGATATGCGATTTTGTTCTTAGCGCCAACGGGAATCGAACCCGTCTTTCCGCCTTGAAAGGGCGATGTCCTAACCGATAGACGATGGCGCCGCGGGTTTCAACACCCTACCGGCCTGGCGGCTGGGTGTCAAGGCCTTACTGTCGGCCGATGTAGAGGCCCGCGATCTTGCCGCTCAGATCCACCGCGAACGTCTCCGACAGCGTGACCGCCGGCCACTTGACGGTAAAAACGTAGACGATGTACGCGCCTTTGCTGGTCCTGCTGCTGAGGGTGAACGACGTTGGATCGCCGAGCGGCGCGAGTTGGGCCGAAACATTCGCGAGCATCGAGTCGGTCAGCGCCGTGTTCATCTTGTCGGTCAGCTGGGTGCGATCGACCTTGCCGGCTTGGATCTGATGCAGCCAATCCTTGGCTCGTGCCGTCACGGCGGCATCGGCATCGGCGGTTGGGGCGCTCGTCGCGGCGGCCTGCGCGATCACGGTCGTAACGGGAGCAACGATGATCATCGGGAACCTCTTATTAATCGGTAGTCGCGGAGGGTTTTCTATGACGTCTCGCTGCGCGGCCTTCTTTTTCGCGATATCCCTTGCCGGCTGCTCCGCCTAGATTATTTCTCTGCTGCCACCATGCCGAGCGGAGTCGCGAAATTGCCCGTGAAAGTCGCAATCGGTGAACCGCCGGCCGGGTACTTGAAAACCTCGCCGTCGTTGTTGCCCGCGTCTCCGCAATAGACGAGGGCCCCGACGATCCAGCTCTGCGCGCAATCGGCGGCACCCTTGAGCGCTACCGTGCTCCTCAACTTCGCGTTCGTTCCGCTGACCGTGTACCGATAGATATCGTTTACGCTCTGATCGAGGACCGTGAGGTACTTGCCGTCCCACTGCACGGAGCCGGGGAACCGCACGGTGTTGCTCGTTGTGATCGTTTCGAACTTCGTGCTGCCCTTCGGGAGCTCGACGAACTCGAAGAAACCGCTGGTGCTAAAGCCGTCGGCGAAGAGATTCCCTTTGGCGTCGTAGCCGTCGAAGAACTCTTGGCCCAACGGTGTGGGGTAAATCTGGCCCGGACCACTCGCATGCTTGAAGATGACGACGTCGCCCTGACCCGTCCCACTTATGATCCCGACCGCAAGGTCGCCTTCACTATTCATCGCGCAGCTGGATGGCTGACCGATGAGAACAGATAGGGTCTTGATCGGCTTCTTGGGCACCTCGTACTCGGTGATCCCGTTATAGGCCGCGACGATCCAGATGATCTTCTTCCCGTAGCCGTAAAGCACGTTCGTGCAGCCTTGGCCGCCGACGTTGTTGATCGTGCCCCATTGCGCAACGCTCTTCGGATACCTAAAAATGCTGGCGTAAGTGCCGTAGAGGCTGATAACGTACTCAAAGGGCGCCCTTGAATGCAGGTCAGGAACAGTGGGCGCGTAACGTGCTAGTCGGCTGAGATTGACGCGCGCCGCCGTTACCAGCCTGCCGTTGATCGAGAGCGTCCTACCGACGTAATGTGCATTGAGTGCAGCGGTTGAGGGCGCGCCGGGCATGTCGCCTTGACCCTTCGACAAGCTCAGGGGAAGGGAGCCGCCGCATGCCGCGCATATCGCGAGTGCAAGCAACGCAGCGGCGGATTTCATCAGACCGGTCGTATTCATTCCGTAACTCCTTTTGCAAGCGGCAGCGCAGAACGGCGGCGTAGAGCGACTCGTGCGCCGATATATTTGAATAGAGACGAAAACGCGGTTATTTCGCTGCTGCCACCACACCGAGCGGGGTGTCGAAATTGCCCGTGAAGGTGGCAATCGCTGAACCGCCGGCCGGGTACTTATAAACCTCGCCGACGTTGTTGAACGCATCTCCGCAATAGAGGAGGCCCTTGACGATCCAGGTCTGCGCACAGTCGCCGGCGTCCCCGAGCGTTACCGTATGCTTCAACGTCGCTTTCGTTCCGCTGACCGTATACTGATACAACGCGTCCGCGAGCTGATCGAAGACGGTGACGTAGGTGCCGTCCCACTGTACGGAGCCGGGGAACTGAATGCCATTGCTCGTTGTGATCGTTTCGAATTTGGTGCTGCCCTTGGGGAGCTCGACGAGCGCGAAGCCGGAGCGGTCGCCGGTAAAGCCGTCGGCGAAGAGATCGCCGTTGGGGTCGTAGCCGTCGAAGAACTCTTCATCCAACGGCGTGGGGTAAGCTTTACCCGTGCCAGTCGCGTTCTTGAAGATCACGACGTAGCCGCCACCCGATGTACCGTAGATCCCGACTGCGAGGTCGCCGTTGCTATTCATGGCGCAGCTGGTCGGAAAAGAGTAGGGGACAGACAGCGTCTTGAGCGGCTTCTCGGGCACCTGGTACTCCGTGATCTGGTTAGCGCCCGCGACGATCCAGATGATCCCCTTCCCATAACCGGAGAGGACGTTCGTGCAGCCTTGGCCGCCGACGTTGTAGATCGAGCCGATCTGCGCGACGCTCTTCGGATAGTCGAAGATACTGGCATACGTACCGTAGTCGTTGATGATGTACTCAAATTTCTTCCGCCTCACATGCCGGTCGGGAAGAACGGTGGCGTAACGGGGTAGCGGGCTGAGATTCACTCGCGCCGCCGTTACCGGCCTTCCGTTCAGGAAGAGCGTCCTGCCGACGTATGTGGCATTGAGGGCTGCGCCTGACGGCGCGAACGCCGTGTCACCCTGAGCCTGCCGAAGGCTCCCGCCGCACGCCGCGCATATCGCGAGTGCGAGCAGAGCACCGGTGTATTTCACTAAACCAGGGGTATTCATTCCGTTACTCCTTTTGAGTAGACGCGATCGCTCTAATTTTGTCGGGGGCTCCAAAAGCGGCAGGCCGGCTTAGATTCATCAAGTCAGATTTCAGTGCCTCTTATAATCCGGGCCAACGCGTTCCAATGCCGCTCGAGCAATACAAGCTTCCTGCACCGCATTCGAGCGCGTTCCGAGTCGTTCCGAGTCGTTCCGAGTCGTTCTGCGCACGGCTTTGAGGCTAACGACCACGTCGGCTAGCGCGATGCGGCGCGGGCTAAGATTTGAAGGTCGCAATTGTGGGTGACGCTTCGATGCCTCCTCGCGCAGACTTAGAGTCCCCGCGATCCTCGTTGGTCACTCGTATGGCTGAACCGTCATCACAGCAGCCGGGAAATGATGACCGGCCTTCTTGAGTCCGACGCTATTTCTTTTCCAGCAGGAACGAGATCTTTGCGTTGATGCGATACTTGGTGATCTGGTCTTTCGACACCGCCGCTTCGAAATTCTGCACGTAGATCGATTTGATATCCTTCAGCGTTTCCGCAGCGCGCTTGACGGCATTTTGAGCGGCGTCCTCCCAACTCTTGTTCGACTCCGCGAGTACCTCTACAACCTTGAGCATATCAGACATTTAGTTTTCCTTTCGATCAACAAGAGTTCACAGTTTTGTGGATGTCGGCAATCGCAAAATCGATCGCCGAAACGCGATGCATTAACGACCCAGTTTGGCACGCCCATCCTACGAAAGCCGAAGGCCACGGTGGCCAAAACCATAGTAGGCGGCAATCGCAAGATAGACGGCGAGCCCAAGGAAGAGCACATGCAATGCCCTCAGCAGAAGGACGTCAGTCGAAGGCGCGTGGGATCGCATTCAACCGTTATCCCCCAGGCGGCTGGGTTGTTCCCCTCTGATCACCGTTTATGGCCTGGAAGTCACCGGAGGGAACCCGGGCGGCCGCTCTCACACAATCTAGTTGTGGTGGATGCAGACGAATATTTTCGCACCAGCATCCGCGTTTCTTGTCCATTCACACCACGTACCGGTCTGTAAAGGGAGGCGCCACCCAAAGTCGTAAGGCGGTGGCGATGCTCGAAATTACTAGCGCCGCCGTGCAAGCGTATTACTTATTCGATGTCGCCGACACGATCGATTTGGCTAAGGTGAGTGCGCTCGCTGGGGATAATCGCGCGCCAGCCACACTTGCGTTGCGCCCGCACGCTCCCCCCTACCTACAGTTTCCGGTTCCGCCACTGGTCGCGAATCTGCCAGGAGTCAATTTCGATGGTGTGAGCTGTTCGACGCGTCTGAAACTTTACGATTACGGCGTCGTTTCGCTTCGATTTACCTTCCTCTTCGCTGGCACGTGGAAGGGCTTAACGACGCTTACGGAACGGGCGCGCAGTGACGAGCGCATCTTGCGCTTCGCCGAATCTACCGTGGCGCGGATCTGCGATGAATACGGATATGCTTTGGACGAACGCCACCCCGCTTTGGCTGAAGACTACATGATCATTGAGATTGAACGTTTTGCGGAAGCCGTGGACGCTCAGACCCTCTTGAACGATCATTCCGGCACGCTCGCGAGCTTGTTACTTGGTGAAAGCAAATCGTTGTCTGCGACCGAAACCGAAGAAGCCTTACGCATGCGCTTTTCCTACCACGAGGACGATCTGACTATCGTGCAATGGGACACAGCCTTCGTCTACGATCAACGAGAGAGCGCGCGCGCGATCGAAGACATCCTAGAGTTTGCCAACTCTCAGCTGCTCGAGCTACGCACCTACGACGCCCTCCTGGACCGGGAGCTAGATGTTATCTACAAGATGCAGCCCGCAGGCCCGCCGCGCTCGTTGCGCGGGCGCCGCGAAGCAGAGCAGGCCGCAACGCTGCGCTACCTCATTGTCGACGTGCTCGAGTTGACGGACCGTTCGAGCAACGCGTTGAAAGTCGTGGGCGACGCCTACTACGCGCGTATCTACCGATCCGCGGCGAGGCGCCTAGGTCTCGCGGACTGGCAGCGTCAAATCGATACGAAGCTTGCCAGCGTTGGCGAGATGTACCGCTTCTTCAGCGATCAGGCCCGCAGCCGCCGGGATGAGTTTCTCGAGGTGATCATCGTGGTGCTGGTGGCCGTCGAAGTCGTGATCGGTGTCCTTACGCTTCTTCATTTCTAGCACCGACGACTTATTTACGGCCTCACCCCGAACGGGCACACACCGCGTACACCATGCGCCGCCCTTGAAGCAGTGAGTGCCTTTGTGCCGAGTCAAACCGCGTTTCCTGGTGGGCCTGGTAGGATTCGAACCTACGCGCAACCAGTTATGAGCCGGCCGCTCTACCGCTGAGCTACAGGCCCCGCGCGTGAAAGGCTTGGCGCCGGGGTAGCGGGCGCGCGTGCCCGAGCTGCTCTTCGATCGCCATCAGCCGGTTGTATTTGGCCATGCGATCGCTGCGCGAGAGCGAGCCGGTCTTGATCTGGCCCGCGCCGGTCGCGACGGCCAAGTCGGCGATCGTCGTGTCTTCGGTCTCGCCCGAACGATGCGAGATCACCGTACCGTAGCCGGCCTTCTGCGCCATCTCGATGCAGTCGAGCGTTTCGGTCAGCGTCCCGATCTGGTTGACCTTGATCAGGATCGCGTTGGCTGCGTCCTCGTTCGATGCCGCGCGCGAGGAAGGTCACGTTCGTGACGAAGAGGTCGTCGCCGACGAGCTGCACGCGCTTGCCGAGCCGCTGCGGTGAGTTGCTGCCAGCCGTCCCAATCGTCTTCGGCGAGACCGTCTTCGATCGACACGATCGGGTAGCGTTCGCACAGCTCCTCGTAAGCGCGATCATATCGTCGAGTTCGCCGCACGGTCCGGCGCGAGCGGATAGTACTTGCCGTCGCGGTAAAACTCGCTCGACGCCGGATCGAGCGCGATCGCGACGTCGTCACCGGGCTTGATACCCGGCACGTTCGATCGCCTCCACGAACAGATCGAGCGCCTCGTCGGTCGAATCTGCAGCGGCGGCGCATAGCCGCCCTCGTCGCCGACCTGCGTCGGCAGGTCGCGATCGTGCAACAGTCTTGCCCAACGCGTGAAACACCTCGGCGCCATAGCGCACCGCTTCGGCCATCGTTCGGCGCGCCGACCGGCACGATCATGCATTCCTGGAACTGCAGCGCGCCCGCGGCGTGCTTGCCGCCGTTGATCACGTTCATCATCGGAACCGGCAGCGTCGCCGCCGACGGGCCGCCGAGATAGCGGAACAGCGGCAGCGAGCAGGCTCATCGCGGCCGCGCGCGCGACCGCGAGCGAAACACCGAGCATCGCGTTGGCGCCGAGGTTCGCTTTGTTGGGCGTGCCGTCGAGCTCGATCAACCGCTCGTCGATCTCGCGCTGCGCCGTCGCGTCGAGGCCTTCGATCGCGGGGCCGAGCAGCTCGTTGACCGCATGCACCGCCTTGAGCACGCCCTTGCCGTCGTAGCGGCGGTCGTCGCCGTCGCGCAGCTCGACCGCCTCGTTCTCACCGGTCGACGCGCCCGAAGGAACCATCGCCTCCTCGACGGCGCCGAAGCTCGTCGCCACGGTCACGGCGATCGTCGGATTGCCGCGCGAATCTAGCACCTCGCGCGCGTGGACGCCCTCAATCAGCGGATTGCCGCCGCCGCGCAACGACTCGAGCGACACGCTACTCTTTGATCCAGCGCTCGAGATCGTGACGGCGCGAAACGAAATCCTTGTCTTCGAAGAAGATCTTCAGCTCGCGCTCCGCGCTCGCGGGGCCGTCGCTGCCGTGCACGAGGTTACGTCCGATGGTTTGCGCGAGATCGCCGCGAATCGAGCCCGGCGCGGCGGCGAGCGGATCGGTCGCGCCGATCAGCTGGCGGCATCCGTCGATCGCGCCGACTGCCTTCCACCGCCATCGCGACGAGGGGGCCGCTGGTGATGAAGTCGACCAGACCGTCGAAAAACGCCTTGCCGCGGTGCTCTGCGTAATGCTCCCGCGCCCGTTCGCCGTCCAGCTGCAGTAACTTCATCGCCGATATCACGTAACCGCGTCGCTCGATCCGCGCCGTGATTTCGCCGACCAGTCCGCGGGAAACCGCGTCGGGCTTGCAAAGAATAAGGGTACGTTCGATGGCCATAGACCCGCGCAATACGCCCTTTCACCCCGCTCCCCTCTGTGCCGCGGGGCCCTATGCGAACGTCGAGAAGGCGCTGGCGGGAACGGCGTTTGCGTCGATTCATTACGTCGAAGAGACCGAAAGCACGAACGCGGACGCCGCGCAGCTGCTCGCAGATTCTGCCAACGCGGGACGCACGATCGTCGCGGAATATCAGAGTCGCGGCGCGGGCCGCAAGGGGCGCACGTGGCAGGCGGCGGCGGGCACCGCGCTGCTGTTCAGCACGATCCTGCCGCGCACGATTGCCGCGGAACGGCTCTGGATCGTTCCGTTTTGGGTGGCACTCTGCGTGCGCGCCGGGCTGAGCGAGTGCGGCGTGGCGACGATGCTACAGTGGCCCAACGACGTGCTGCTCGGGGACCGCAAGATCGCGGGAGTGCTGTGCCAATCGAGCGTAGCGGGCGCCATGGCGCGCGTCGCATGCGGCGTCGGCATCAACGTGCATCGCTGGCGCGAGGCCGAAACGGCCATCTCGCCGCCGCCCGCGTTCTGCGACGACGTCGCGACGATCGACCGCCACGCGCTGCTGCGGGTAATCCTTCAAGCCTACCAGCGCACGCTCGCGCAGCTCGACGAGCCGCAGCGCGTGGCGGCGGACTGGGAGGGGGCCGCGGGATTGCCCGGGCGCCCTTATCGCATCGCCCCGGACGCGGCGGGCCCGCCGTTCGACGCGATCGCCGGCGGGCTCGAAGATGGTGGGGGCCTGCGCGTCCGGCGCGGCGACGGATCGCGCGTCATCGTTTCGCTTGCGGATGCGCGCGTTCTCCGCTAGAACGCGCTAGCGCTCGTTGCGTGCCCGGCCGAGGCGCCGGCCGCAGATGTCGCAAAAGTGCGGCATCTTGTTGTCGGTCTCGAATATCGAGTTCGAATAATACATCGCACAGCGCGCATTGTAGCAGTGCTTGAGACCGAAGGCATGGCCCAGCTCGTGAATCGCACTCTTTGAGCGTCCGCTGGAAGAGCAGATTCGCGTCGCCCGGTTCGCCGTAGAACTCCGACCGCAACCGGTAGATCGAGACGACCGTGATGTTTTGCGCCTCGTCCGCGTCCCCGAAGACGAACCTATGCGACGTCTTGTAGAGATCGAAGTCCGTGATCGCCAGCAGCACCGCGTCGGACTCGGGGTGCGCGCGCTGCACCTTCGACGTAAGCGTCGCCACGAACAGCTGGCCGCGCGTCGCATTCAGCGAGCTGCGCGGTACGGTCAGCGCAGGCTCGACGCTCGCGGCGGCGAGAAAGCGTTCCTCCAGACACGCAGCGAGACGGTCCAAGAACGCAGCGTCAACAGAGTTGATCGGTACGATCCGTATCTTGTCCATCTCGTAATCGGTGATTCGCCGCGCCTCCTTCGATTCCGCCCAGGACGCACGGTATGCGCGTCCTTCGACGGAGCCTTCCTGGCGAGCGCTCAGGCTCAGGATGACAAGGTGGGAGCGTCGAATGATGTTGCGGTGATCGTCGGAATCGGCATCGACTTGGCGGACGTCGCGCGCTACCGCTTCGGTGCAGCCGAGCTCGCATGGTTCGCTCGCAAGGTGTACACGGAACACGAGATGACCTACGCAATGGGCAAGCGCAACTGGCACGAGCGGCTGGCTGGATTCTTCGCGGCGAAAGAAGCGACGCGCAAGGCGTTCGGACACGCCATTCCATGGCGTTGGGTCGGGGTCGCGCACCATCGCAGCGGGAAGCCGATCGATCGAGCTACGCGAGGCCGCCGGAGGCCTGATGGCGGCGCGCGGAGTGCGCGCGATTCATCTCAGCATCACGCACACGCCGGCGACCGCGGCCGCGCTGGTCATCTTGGAATCGTGATCTACGTTCTGACTCCGGAGCAGATGCGCGCCGCCGACGCCGCCGGGATGGCGCGCGTAGGCGACGAGGCCCTGATGCACAACGCGGGCCTGCGTATCGCGGAGCGTCTGCGCGCGATGACCGGCAAGGGCGCGAAGATCGTCGCTTTCGCAGGCCCGGGCAACAACGGCGGCGACGCTTTTCGGCGCTCGCCGAGCTCACGTACGAAAACGACTGCATGGTCGTCGCCGATCCGGCGGGGCAGCGCTCGAAGGCACGCGCGGCGGCCGAGCTGCGCGCCAAAAAGGCGGGCGTGCGCGTGCGCGGATTGCCCGCCGACCAGGCCGAAGCCGAGGCACTGCTCGCCGGCGCGATCGGTGTGGACGGACTGTTCGGGACGGGCGCGCGTCTGCCGTTGCCGCAGGCGTATCGTCACCTGGCGCGCGCGCTCGACGGGCGCCGCATGCCCGTGCTCGCCATCGACATTCCGAGCGGAACCGACGCGCTGACGGGCGCCGTCACGGACGGCGCCGTGCGCGCGAGCGTCACGGTCACGCTCGCTGCGCTCAAACCCGGATTGCTCCTGGAACCGGCGCGCGACTACGTCGGCGATCTGTGGTGCGCGCGCATTGGCATCGACGACGCGGAGCTCGCGGCCCAGGAGCGGACGTTCGCGGCGCTCGACGACGACGCGTTTCTGCAGCTCCTACCGTCGCGCGCGAGCGACACCGACAAGCGCGCCGCCGGCGCGCCGTTGATCGTCGCGGGATCGGCGCAGTTCCCCGGCGCGGCGATCCTCTGCGCGATGGGTGCGGCACGCGCCGGCGCGGGCTACGTGACGGTCGCTACACCGCGCTCGGTCGCGGCGGTGCTGCGCGCGCATCTCGTCGAGCAGGTCGTCGTCGAACTCTCCGAGGACGCGGCCCCCGAGGCGGTCGTCGAAGAGCTGCTCGACATCTCGAAACACAACGGCGCGGTCGCGATCGGTCCGGGCCTCGGGCTCGACGAGCGCACCGGCGACATCGTCGCGCGTTTCATCGAAGCGAACCGCCTTCCGCTCATCGTCGATGCGAGCGGGCTCTTCCATCTGAGCAAGCGCCTCGATCTGCTGCGCGGAAAGCCGAGCGTGATCACGCCGCACGCCGGCGAGTTCGCGCGCCTGTCGGGGCGCGGCACGATCCAACCCGGCACGCGCGTCGAGCGCATTCGTGAGTTCGTCGACCGCACCGGCGTCACGACGCTGCTCAAGGGCTCCGACACGCTGATCTACGACGGCGCGACCGTGAGCATCAATCCGACCGGAACGAGCGCGCTCGCCACGGCCGGCACGGGCGACGTGCTCACCGGCATCGTCGCGACGCTGCTTGCGCAGGGGCTCGCGCCGGTCGACGCGGCGCGCGCCGCGGCGTACTGGCACGGCCTGGCCGGACGCCGGGCGGCGGAGCAGCGGCGCGTCGGCGTGATCGCCGGCGACGTGGCCGCCGCGCTCGGCGAGGCGATCCCTACGCCGTCGCCGCCGCAAGCAGCGGTGCGACGAATTCCGTGACGCGCCGCGCGGCCTCCGCGCCGCGCGAACCCGCGTACGCATCCACGAGTGCGCTGCCCACCACCACGCCGTCGGCGAGCTGCGCGACATCGCGCACGTCCGTTGCGCGGTGCAGGCCGAAGCCGACGGCGAGCGGCTTTTGCGTGAGCTCGCGCAACATCGCGAGCTGCGCTCTGAGCGCGTCGAGCTTCGGTGCGGCGGACACTCCGGTCACGCCCAGCCGCGAAACGACGTAGACGAATCCGCTCGACGCTGCCGCGATGCGCGCCGCGCGCTCGCGCGGCGTCGAGGGCGCCACCAGCAGCGGCATCGCGACCGACTGCGCGCGCAGGGCATCGCGAAGCTCACCGGACTCCTCGAGCGCGATGTCCGGTACGATGGCACCCGCGGCGCCGGCGGCCGCGGCCTCGCGCGCGAAGCGCGGAATCCCGAAACGGTCGATCGGATTGAAATAGGTGAAGATCAGCATCGGCGCGCAGCGCGCGGAACAGCGCTCCACGAGCGCCAGCACGTCGGTCAGACCGCGTTCCGCCGGCAAGCGCGCGTGCCCCCGCAGACGCGATGCTCGGCCCGTCCGCGAGCGGGTCGCTGTACGGAACGCCGAGCTCGATGACGTCGGCGCCGGCCGAGCTTAACGCGTCCAACAGGATCTCGGTCGTCGCCAGGTCCGGATCGCCCGCCATGATGTAGGGAATGAACGCCACGCGACGCTCGCGCTTCGCACGCGCGAAGGCGCTCTGCACTCCGTTCATCGAGCGAGATCTTTATCGCCGCGGCCGCTGAGGTTGACCAGAATCAGATCGCGGGCACTTCGCTCGGCCGCGAGCAGGCGCGCGAATGCGATCGCGTGCGCGCTCTCCAGCGCTGGCACGATGCCCTCGCTGCGCGCGAACTCGTGGAAAGCGTCCACGGCCTGCGCATCGGTCACGCTAACGTACTGCGCGCGACCGCTCTCCTTCAGAAACGCGTGCTCCGGACCGACGCCCGGATAGTCGAGACCCGCTCCCACCGAATGCGTCGGAAGCACCTGTCCATCGTCGCTCTGCAGCAGATACGAACGCGAGCCGTGCAACACGCCGACGCTGCCGGCACCGAGCGAGGCAGCGGTCTTTCCGGTTCGCCGTACCCTCGCCGCCGGCCTCGACACCCCACAACTTCACCTCCGGGTCATCCAAGAAACCGGCGAAAATTCCGATCGCGTTGCTGCCGCCGCCGACGCAGGCGATCACGTCGCTCGGCATGCGTCCGTAGCGCTCGAGCACCTGACCGCGAGCCTCGACGCCGATGACCTTCTGCAGCTCGCGCACGAGATAGGGGTAGGGATGCGCGCCGACGACGCTGCCGATCACGTAGAACGTGTCGTCGACTCGCTCCGCCCACACGCGGAACGCCTCGTTGGTCGCGTCTTTGAGCGTCTGCGTCCCGCTGCTCACCGCGTGCACATGCGCGCCGAGCAATCGCATCACGTGCACGTTGAGTGCCTGACGCTCTACGTCGCGCGCGCCCATGTAGACGTCCACCGGCAAGCCGAACTTCGCGCCGACCGTGGCCGTCGCGACGCCGTGCTGCCCCGCGCCGGTCTCAGCGAGTAATCGGCGCTTGCCCATCCGTCGCGCGAGCAGCGCCTGGCCGACAGTGTTGTTGATCTTGTGCGCGCCCGTATGATTCGTGTCTTCGCGCTTGAGCACGAACGGCACGGCCGAAACGTCGCTAGCGTAGCGCTCACACCGGTAGATAGGCGACGGCCGGCCTACGAAATCGCGCAGCACCGCGTGGTATTCGTTCCAGAAGGCCGGATCGGCGAATGCCGCCGATGCCTCCCTTTCCAGCTCGTCGAGGGCGGCGATCAACACCTCGGGGACGAAGCGCCCGCCGAATCGCCCGAAATAGCCGCGCGCGTCGGGATTCATCGCGAACACCGCGCCGCGCGCACGAACGCCCGCATCTTTTGCGGATCCTTGCGTCCACCCGTCTCGACGCCGTTGCGCACGTCCACGCCGTAGGCGTGCGTGGCCGCCAAACACGCGGCGACGTTCTCGGGGGTGAGCCCGCCCGCGATGACGACACGGCGCAGTGCGGCGAGCGGCGCGGCACCCTCCCACTCAAACGTCGTGCCGGTGCCGCCGGCCAGCCCGTCGCGGCTCGTATCGAGCAGCAGGGTCGCGTCCGCAAAGCGCGCCGCGCGGCGCGCGATGTCGTCCCACGGCGCGTCGACGCGCAGCGCCTTGAGCGCGCGATCGCCGTAGCGCGCGACGAACTCCGGAGGTTCGTCACCGGAGAATTGCAGGAGCGCGCCGGGGAAGAGCGCGTGCACCGCGTCGACCTCGCCCTGCGACGGATCGACGAAGACCGCGACCGGAGCGATTCCAGCCGGGAGGCGCCGCGCGATCTCGGCGGCAGCGTTCCATTCGATGCGTCGCGGTGACTGCGCGAAGATCATTCCAAACGCATCGGCGCCGGCGTCGATCGCCATCGCAACGTCACCCCACCCCGTGCAGCCGCACAGCTTCGTCCAGACTTCAGCCACGCGCCATCGCCCGTGCGCGCTCGAACGTCCGCCACGCTTCGCCGCCGTGCAGGATGCTCCGCGCGTGCTCGAAGGCGTCGCGCAGCTGCGCGTGCGCGCCCGTCACGTAGAACACCACCGCGGCGTTGAGCGCCACGACGTCCGACGCGGAGCTCCGCGCGCCCCCCAAGATCTCCGCGAACGCGTCGCGGCAGGCCGCGACGGTACCGCCGAGCGGAGTGACCAGCGGCGCAACGACGCCGAAGTCCGACGGGTCGAGCTCCCACAGCCGCTCTTCGTTCTCGTCGAACGAATAGATGAGCGTCGGCGCGTCGCCGACGACCTCGTCGACGCCGCTGCGTCCGTGCACCACGGCGCCGCGGCGTACGCCCAGCGCGCGCAGCGCGCGGCCGATGCTCGGCACGAGCGATTCGTGCGCGACGCCGACGACCTGGTGGGTCGCGCGCGCCGGGTTCGTCAGCGGCCCGAGCAGGTTGAAGATCGTGCGGACGCCGAGCTCGCGCCGCACCGGCGCGGCGTTGCGCATCGCGGGATGATAGTTCGGCGCGAACATGAACGTGAAGCCGCACGCCCGCAGCATCGCCGCGGCGCGTTCGGGCGCGATCTCCAGCGGAAGACCGGCAGCTTCCAGTAGATCGGCACTGCCGCACGCGCTGGAGGCCGCGCGGTTGCCGTGCTTGGCGACCGGCGTTCCCGACGCCGCCACGACGAGCGCCGCCATCGTCGAGATGTTGATCGTGTTGGCGTGATCGCCGCCCGTACCGACGACGTCCACGACCATCGGCAGGTCGTGTTCGACGTGCAGGCTGCGCTCGCGCATCGCGCGCGCCGCGCCCGCGATCTCCGCCGGCGTCTCGCCCTTGGAGGCGAGCGCCGTCAGCAGCGCCGCGGCCTGGACCGGAGTGTATCCCCCGTCCATGATCTCGCCGATGAACGCGGCCGCTTCATCTTCGGAGAGATCCTCGCGCGCGACGACGCGCCGCAGTAAAGGAGCGAACGAGCTCACGATGACATGGGGAGAGAGAGAAAATTTTTGACAAGCGTGGCGCCGTGTTCGCTCAACACCGACTCGGGATGGAACTGCACGCCGAAGACCGGCCGCTCGCGGTGCGCGACGCCCTGCACGACGCCGTCCTCGCTGCGCGCTGTGACGCGCAGCTCGCCGGGAATCGTCGCCGCATCCAGGCACAGCGAATGGTAGCGCGTCGCGACCAGCGGGATAGGCATGCCCGCGAAGATGCCCGTGCCGTCGTGCGCGATGCGCGACGTCTTCCCGTGCATCAGCCGCGGCGCGTGGACGACGGCAGCTCCCAGCACCTCGCCGATCGCCTGAAGGCCGAGACAGATTCCGAGCACGGGCATCCCGCGATCGATCGCCGAGCTCACCACGGAGAGCATCTGCGGCGCGTGTTCGGGCCGTCCCGGTCCGGGACCGACGATCAGCGCATCGTAGCGGTCGAGCGCATCCGGACTCAGGCGCGCATCGTCGTTGAGCCGCACGTCCGGCTCCGCACCGCACTCCGCGAGCAGGTGTACGACGTTGTACGAAAAGCTGTCGAAGTTGTCCACGAACAGCACGCGGCGAATCGGTGCGGTCACGAGATGCTCAGCACCGCGCGCGCGATGCGCGTCTTGTCGAACACCTCGCGGTACTCCGCGCTCGGATCGGAATCGGCGACGATCCCGGCGGACGCCTGCCACCACGCGCGGCCGTCCTGAACGTGCACGCTGCGCAACGTGATGCACGAATCGAAGTCGCCGCCGAACGACCAGCGCCCGATGCTCCCGGCATAGAATCCGCGCGTCACGGGCTCCAATTCGTCGATCAGTTGCATCGCGCGGATCTTCGGCGTGCCGGTGACCGTGCCCGCCGGGAATCCGGCCCGAAAGAGGTCGAGCGCATCGCAGCCCTCACGCAGCCGCCCGACGACGTTCGAAACGATGTGCATCACGTGGCTGTAGCGCTCGATCTGCAGCAGCTCGTCGACGTGCACGCTGCCGTACTCGCACACCGAGCCTAGATCGTTGCGCCCGAGATCGACGAGCATCACGTGCTCGGCGCGTTCCTTCTCGTTGGCCAGCAGCTCTGCCGCCAGGCGCGCGTCCTCGTCGTCGTCGCGGCCGCGCCAGCGCGTGCCCGCCAGCGGCCGGATGCGGGCCTTGCGGCCCTCCAGGCGTACGAGAAACTCCGGCGACGCCCCGAGCATCTGACCGAACGGCGTGTCGACGTAAAACATATAAGGCGACGGGTTCTCGCGGCGCAGCGCACGGTAGAGATCGAGCGCGTTGCCCTTCAGGTCGGCGCCGAAGCGGATACCGAGCTGCAGCTGATACACGTCGCCCTCGAAGATGCGCCGCTTGGCCTCCGCCACGAGCTCCAGGAATCGCTCGCGCTCGAGCGACGCGCTCATCGCGCCGCTCGCGCGCAGCGGCTGCGGCAACGCCGGACGCGCGGCGAGCAGCCGTTCCACGTACTCGCCGATGCGTTGTTCGCACGCGCGCGCATCGTCGCCGCTGCACCACAGCGTGAGGCGGTCGGTGAAGTGATCGAAGATCAACCACGTCGCCGGAATCGCGACGTATGCCGCGGGCATCTCGGGACGCGACGGCTCGCGACGCGCGAGACGCGCGTCGTTGCGCGCTGCGTCGTAGGCAAACGCGAGCAGCGCGCCGCCGAGGCCCGCGTGCTCGCCGGTCGCTCGATGCTGCGCGATGAAGGCGCGGACGCGCTCGTACAGGTCGGGAGCCGAATCGAAATGTTGCGTGGTGCGATAATCGAGGCCGATGAAGGAGTAGCGCGAGATCCGGCCGCCGCTCTCCACGCTCTCGAGCAGACACGAAGCCTGCGGCTGCGCGAGCGCGCGGTACGCGCCGATCGGCGTCAGCACGTCGGCAGGCACGACGCGCACGGCGGCGTTCATTTTTTCAGCAACTTACGCAGATCGGCTTCGTCGAGGATCGCGATGCCGAGCTCCTCGGCCTTGACGAGCTTACTGCCGGGCTCGTCGCCCGCCACGACGTAGTCGGTCTTCTTGCTGACGGAGCCGGTGACTTTGCCGCCCGCGGCGACGATCAGCTCGGTCGCATCGTCGCGAGTGAGCTGCGGCAGCGTTCCCGTCAAGACGAACGTCTTGCCCGCCAGCGGACCGGGAGCGGCTCGGGCGCGCTTCGGCGCGCTGGTCTGCACGCCGGCCGCCTTCAGCCGCTCGATCATCGCGCGATTGGCGGGCTGTTTGAAGAACAGCTCCACGCTCCCGGCGACCTCCGGACCGATGCCCTCGCTCTGTTGCAGCTGCTCTCCGTCCGCGTTCGCGATCGCGTCGATCGTTCCCAAATCGTCCGCGAGGATCTGCGCGGTCTGCGATCCGACGAAACGAATTCCCAAGCCGTAGAGCAGGCGCGCGAGCCCGCGCCGCTTGGACGCGGCGACGTTGCGCAGGAGGCTCTCGATGCTCTTTTTTCCGGTGCGCGGAACGCCTGCGAGCGACGCTTCGTCGAGGTGATAGATGTCCGAGATGTCGCGCACCAGGCCACGCTCGGTGAGCTGCTGGGCCATGACGTCGCCGAGGCCCTCGATGTCCATCGCTCCGCGCGACGCGAAGTGGCGCACGCGCTCGTAGACCTGTGCGGGACAGGCGGCGTTCGTGCAGCGCGACATCGCCTCGCCCGGAGGGTGGTCCACGTCGGAGCCGCACACCGGGCAGCGTTGCGGCATCTTGAAGCGACGCTCTTTGCCCGTGCGCTGCGCCACGAGCGGGCCGACGACGCGCGGGATCACGTCGCCGGCGCGCGTGACCAATACCGCGTCGCCGATGCGGATGTCGTTGTTGGCGATGTAGTCCGCGTTGTGGAGCGTGGCGCTCTTCACGGTCACGCCGCCGATCTGCACCGGCTCGAGCACCGCGTTGGGGTTGAGCGTTCCGGTGCGTCCCACGCTCACGACGATGTCGACGAGCTTCGTGCGCGCCTCGCGCGGCTTGAACTTGAACGCAATCGCCCAGCGCGGGTCGCGCGACGCGACGCCGAGCCGTCGCGCGAGCGCCGCGTCGTCCACCTTGATCACGACGCCGTCGATTTCATAGTCGAGCTCATCGCGCCGCTCTTCCCACTGCGTGCAGTACGCGAGCACCACGTCTAGCCGCGGCGCGCGCGTGACGTTCGGATTGACCGGAAAGCCCAGCTCGCGCATGCGGTCCAGCGCCTCCCACTGCGTCGCCGCCTCGGGCAGGGCGAGCTGATAGGCAAAAAACGAGAGGCGCCGCTGCGCCGTCAGTGCCGGATCCAGCTGGCGCACGCCGCCGGATGCGGCGTTGCGCGGATTCGCAAACACCGGCAGGCCCTCGCGCTCGCGGGCACGATTGAGCCGCTCGAAATCGCTCTTGCGCAGATACACCTCCCCCCGCGCCTCTAAGAACGCAGGGCGGCGCCTCACGCAGCCGCAACGGGATCGTCCTGACGGTGCGCAGGTTCGCGGTTACGTCTTCGCCCACGCGACCGTCGCCGCGCGTCCCGCCGCGCAGCAGCGATCCGTCGCGGTAATCGAGCGCGACGGCGAGGCCGTCGATCTTCAGCTCGCAGACGTATTCGACGGCGCCGCCCGCGACCTTACGGGCTCGTTCGTCGAACGCGCGCAGCTCCTCGAACGTCGTGGCGTTGGCGAGGCTCAGCATCGGCCGCGCGTGCTCGTAGGCGGCGAAACGCTCCGAGGCCGCGGCGCCGACGCGCTGCGTCGGAGAATCGGGCGCCTGAAGTTCGGGATGCTTCATCTCGAGCTCGATCAGCTCGCGCAGCAGCGCGTCGAACTCCGCGTCGGTGATCTCGGGCTGATCGAGCACGTAGTAGCGGTAGTTGGCCTCTTCGACCTGCTCGCGCAGCGACTGCGCGCGCGTCTCGACGCGCCGGCTCGCCGAGCTCACGCCTCAACTGCGACCCGGCCGCCGCGCGCGAGGTCGTCGAGCACCAGGAGATTCTCTTGCTCCAGGCGCGCGAGCTCCGCATCGTCGGGTACGTGATGTCCGACCGCGCGCTGATCGCGCAGCACCGGAACCAGGTACTGCCCGGTATAAGACGCCGCGTTTGCCGCGACTTCTTCCGGCGTGCCGGTCGCGATCACCGTGCCGCCGCGGTCGCCGCCCTCGGGGCCGAGATCGATCAAATAATCTGCCGTCTTGATCACGTCCAGGTTGTGCTCGATCACGAGCACGGTGTTGCCGAGCTTCACGAGCCGCTGCAGCACGTCGAGCAGCTTGTGGATGTCGGCGAAGTGCAGCCCAGTCGTCGGTTCGTCCAGCACATAGAACGTGCGCCCGGTCGAGCGGCGCGACAGCTCGGTGGCGAGCTTCACGCGCTGGGCCTCGCCGCCCGAGAGCGTCGTTGCCGGCTGCCCCATCTTGATGTAGCCGAGCCCGACGTCGCAGATCGTGCGCAGCTTGCCGTGCACGCGCGGAATGTTGGCGAAGAAATCGCTCGCCTCGTCCACGCGCATCTCCAGAACGTCGGCGATCGTCTTGCCGCGGTACTTCACCTCCAGGGTCTGCGCGTTGTAGCGCTTGCTCTTGCAGACCTCACAAGGTACGTAGACGTCCGGCAGAAAGTGCATCTCGATCTTAATGATGCCGTCGCCCTGACAGGCCTCGCACCGGCCGCCCTTGACGTTGAATGAGAACCGGCCCGGGGTGTAGCCGCGCATGCGCGATTCCGGGACGAGCGAGAACAACTCGCGGATGTGATCGAAAGTTCCGGTATAGGTGGCCGGATTGCTGCGCGGCGTCCGCCCGATCGGCGACTGATCGATCACGACGAGCTTGTCGAGCTGGCCCGCGCCCTTCACCGTCCCGTACGTGCCGCCGGGGGGTTGACGGTGCAGATGCTGATTGAGCGCCCGCACCAGTACCTCGTTCACGAGCGTCGACTTCCCGCTGCCGCTCACCCCCGTGACCGCCGCGAACACGCCGACGGGGAAGCGCACGCCGATTCCGCGCAGGTTGTTCGCGCGCGCGTTTTGCACGTCGAGCCAGCCGCGCGGCTCGCGCCGGCGGCGCGGGATCGGGATGAACTTGCGCCCGGAGAGATACGCGCCGGTCTCCGACGTCGGGTTGTCGATCACGTCCGCGAGCGTGCCCGAGGTGAGGATCTCGCCGCCCTCCGCTCCGGCGCCCGGCCCGATGTCGACTACGACGTCGGCCGTACGCATCGTGTCCTCGTCGTGCTCGATCACGATCAGCGTGTTGCCGAGATCCCGCAGCGTCTTGAGCGTCGCGAGCAGCCGATCGTTATCGCGCTGGTGCAGTCCGATCGAGGGCTCGTCGAGGATGTACAGAACGCCGACCAGCGCGCTGCCGATCTGCGTCGCGAGCCGAATGCGCTGCGACTCGCCGCCGGCGAGCGTCGTGGCCGACCGGCCGAGGGTCAGATAGTTGAGGCCGACATTCGTCAGAAAGCCCAGGCGCGCGCGGATCTCCTTGACGATCTGATGCGCGATCTGCTCTTGCCGGGGCGTCAGCGCCAGCTCCCGGAAGAACAGCTCGAGCTGTTCGATCGACATGCGCGTGAGGTCGTCGACGTTGCGCTCGCCGACGGTGACGGCCAACGCCTCCGGCTTGAGCCGAGCGCCGTGGCACGCCGGACACGTCGTGGCCGACATGAACTTCTCGATCTCTTCCTTGACGTACTCGCTCGACGTTTCGCCGTAGCGACGCTGCAGGTTGTTGACGACGCCCTCGAACGACGCGCGGTACTCCCAGGTCTTCCCGCCGCGCGACGTGTACGCGAACGTCTGCTCGCGATCGGTTCCGTACAGGATCAGATCGAGCACCTCGTCGGAGAACTGCTCTACGGGCGTCGTCATCTTCGCGCGACAGCGCCGCAGCACGCGCTCGAGCTGCTGCATGTAGTAGGGATTCATCGAAGGGTAGCGGCCGCTGCCCAAACTGCGGCTCCACGGCACGATCGCGCCTTCGGAGATGGACTTGCTGCGATCCGGGATCACCTTCCACGGATCGATCTCGATCTTCTCGCCCAGCCCGCTGCACTCGGGGCACGCGCCGTACGGCGAATTAAAGGAAAAGAGCCGCGGCGCGAGCTCCTCGAACGAGAGCCCGCAGTAGACGCACGCGAACGCGTCACTGTAAGTCAGTTCCTTGCTGTCGGTCGCCACGGTGACGATGCCGGTGGAGAGCCGCAGCGTCGTCTCGACCGAATCCGCCAGGCGCTTGCGGATCTCCGGCTTCATGACGAGCCTGTCGACGATCACCTCGATCGTGTGCTTCCGCTTCTTGTCGAGCGAGATCTTTTCTCGGAGGTCCTTCACCTCGCCGTCCACGCGAACGCGCGAGAAGCCCTCCTTCGCGATCTCCTCGAAGAGCTTAGCGTATTCGCCCTTGCGTCCGCGGACGAGCGGCGCGAGCAGCGTGATGCGCGTGCCCTCCGGCAGCTCCATGATCGAGTCGACGATCTGGGACGAGGATTGCGAGCTGATCTCGCGCCCGCACTGGTAGCAATGCGGCGTGCCGACGCGCGCGTAGAGCAGTCGCAGGTAATCGTAGACCTCGGTGACCGTGCCGACGGTGGAACGGGGATTGCGCGACGTGGACTTCTGATCGATCGAGATGGCCGGCGACAAGCCCTCGATGTAGTCGACGTCGGGCTTCTCCAT
Source organism: Vulcanimicrobiota bacterium (assembly GCA_963756165.1). Lineage (GTDB taxonomy): Bacteria > Vulcanimicrobiota > Vulcanimicrobiia > Vulcanimicrobiales > Vulcanimicrobiaceae > Cybelea. The sequence goes on from CAVWMO010000014.1 coordinate 30,901, forward strand.
CTGCCCGAGAAACTGCCGCGCATACGAGGAGAGCGACTCGACGTAGCGGCGTTGGCCCTCGGCGTAGATCGTGTCGAAGGCGAGCGACGACTTCCCCGAGCCCGACAGGCCGGTGATCACGATCAGCCGATTGCGCGGCAGCACGAGATCGACGTTTTTTAGATTGTGCTCGCGCGCGCCCTTAATGACGATAGAATCTAGGGACACTTTTCCTACGATACCCCGGCCGGCGCGAGAAGTATGCGGGCGACCTCTGCAATCGAGCTGCAGGTCGCATCGGGAGGGGCTGCGCCGGGCGGCAGCTCCTCGCCACGGACGTTGAGCCAGATCGCATAGAGCCCCGCCTCGAGCGCACCTTGGATGTCGCGATCGTAGCGATCGCCGACCATCGCGCCGTGGGCCGGAGCGCCGCCAAGCGTCCGGCACGCGTGCGCGAACAGCAGCGGGTCGGGCTTCACCATGCCGACCTCGTCGGAGAGAAAGATGGCATCGAAGTACTCACCGATCTGCAACAGCGCGATCTTTTCGCGATGCGTCTCCGAGAGGCCGTTAGTGACGATGCCGAGCTTGACGCCGCGGTCCCGCAACGCGCGCAGCAGCTCGACGGCGCCGGGGAACAGCGTGAAATACTTCGCGCGGTAGGCGTTGTATCGCTCGGCGCTGCGGCGAGCGACCTCGGGATCGCCGCCGGCGCCGACGCTGTCGAGCGCCGCTTGCCACATGCTCTGGCGCAGCCCGACAAGCTTCACGTTGAGGTCGAGCGGCGACAGGCGATGCCAGAAGCCCTCGGCCTCCGCGACGTACGCCAACTTCAGCGCGAGCGCGTCGATGCCGTGCTCGGCCGCGACTTCACGCGCGACCTCCTCCGCGGCGCTGTGATACGCGTAGGTGTCGTCGTGCAGCGTGTCGTCCAAATCGAAGAGGACGAGATCGATGCGGCGCACGCTACGGGATGAGCGGCAGGCGTTGCTGCAGATACGTCCAGCCGTCCGCTGAGATGCGTACCGAGCCGGAGAAAGGCGTCGAGAACTCTTCGATTACGACGAAGAGTATCCCGATCAGTCCGACCAAAATGGCGGTCATGACCAACTGGGCGGGGCGGTTCTCGACGCCGAAGATGTAACAGAACGCGACCATCGCGAGCGCGCCGACGACGAGTGCGAACCAGAGCACGGCGGGAACCGCGGGGACCGTCGCAACGAGGCGCCCACGCCGCGCATCGAACACGCGCTGTTCGTCGGCGATGGCCGCCTGCTGCGCGGCGAGCTGCTTGAAGTTTGCCGGAGAGAATGTGTCCACGGCATACGAGACGCTCTCCAGCCGGTCGGCGCCGAGTTGCGGCACGTCCCGATCGCTCTCCATCGCCGGCCATTCTGTGTGGAGGACGATGCCGACATAGTCGATCAGGCCCGCCCGGATCCGGTCGCGCGACCCGGGCGGGAAGGCATCCACGACGTGATAGAGATTGCCGACCGCATCGACTTCGTTCTCGACGTTAGCGACGGATCCGTCGTACTTCTGCCACACGACGACGACGACGAACCCCAGCACGACGGCGTAGAGCACGCCGACGGCCGAAAACAAGTAGCCCGCCACGTCGTTGTGGCGCCGCAGCAAGTCGCTGCGCATGCGCCGCTGCAGAAACGCGTGCAGGGCGACGAAGATCGCCACGACGGCGGCGACTACGGCCAGCTCGCCAACGAGCTGGGGAACGCTCAGGATCGAGCGCGTAAGGACGCCGCCGAACGCGCTAGCCACCGACGAGCTCGGCCAGTGCCTTATCGAAGATCTTCGGCGCCTTGCCTCCGAAGAGGATGGACTCGTTGCCGCCGATCTGCCTGCGCAGCTCGATCAGCTCGTCACGCAACGCCGCCGCCTTTTCGAACTCCAGGTTGGCGGCCGCGTCGCGCATCTTGCGCTCCAGGTCGCGCGACATCTTGACGGCCGCGTCGCGCGGCAGCTTCTCGAGCCGCAGCTTCGCGGTGTTCTCCTCGGTCGCGCCCACCATGCTCAGGATGTCGTGGATCTCCTTGCGCACCGACTTCGGCTCGATGCCGTGCTCCCGGTTGTACGCGAGCTGCATCTCGCGCCGGCGGCGCGTCTCGCCGATCGCCCGTGCCATCGATTCGGTCACGCCGTCAGCGTACATGATCACCTTGCCGTCTACGTTGCGCGAGGCGCGCCCGATCGTCTGAATCAGCGAGATGTTGTCGCGCAGGTAGCTCTCCTTGTCGGCGTCGAGAATCCCGACCAGCGACACCTCCGGCAGGTCGAGCCCCTCGCGCAGCAGATTGATCCCGACCAGGACGTCGAAGACGCCGACCCGCAGGTCGCGCAGGATCGCGACGCGTTCGAGCGTGTCCACCTCGCTGTGCAGGTAGCGCACGCGGAGACCGTTTTCCAGCAGATAGTCGGTCAGGTCCTCGGCCATCTTCTTCGTGAGCGTCGTCACGAGCACGCGCTCCTTGCGCGCGGCGCGGACCGCGATCTCCTCCATCAGATCGTCTACCTGGTTGCGCGTCGGCCGCACCTCGACCTCGGGATCGACCAGGCCGGTCGGCCGAATGATCATCTCGACCACCTGCGCGCTGCGTCCTGTCTCGTAACTGCGCGGCGTCGCCGAGACGTAGACCACCTGGTTGATGTGGTCGTCGAACTCCTCGTACTTCAGCGGTCTGTTGTCGAGCGCGCTGGGCAGGCGGAAGCCGTGCTCCACCAGGGTCTCCTTGCGCGAGCGGTCGCCGGCGTACATGCCGCGCACCTGCGGCAGCGTCACGTGCGACTCGTCCACGAAGAGCAGCCAGTCCTTGGGGAAGAAGTCGATCAGGCACCACGGCGTCGAACCCGGCTCGCGCCCGGTCAGGTGCCGCGAATAGTTCTCGATGCCGTTGCAGTACCCGACCTCACGCAGCATGTCGAGGTCGTAACGCGTGCGCATCTCGAGGCGCTGCGCCTCCAGCAGCTTCCCGCGGCTCCGGAAGTATGCGAGGCGCTCTTCTAGTTCGGCCTCGATGGAGCCGATCGCGCGCCGCAGCTTCTCCTCCGGCGTGATGAAGTGCTTGGCCGGGAAGATCATCAGCTCGGTTTTGCTCTCGACGTACTCGCCGGTCAGCAGGTTGACGACGTTGATCCTCTCGAGCTCGTCGCCGAAGAACTCGATCCGGTGCACCAGCTCCTCGTCCACTCCGACGAACTCCAGCGTGTCGCCGCGCACGCGGAACGTGCCGCGCACGAGGTTGAGGTCGTTGCGGCGGTACTGCATGTCGACGAGCTTGCGCAGCAGGGCGTCGCGGTCCATCTCTTCCCCGACGCGCACGCGCGCCGACATCTCCATGTAGTCCGATGGCGAGCCCAAACCAAAGATGCAGGACACGGAGGCTACGATCAGCGTGTCGCGCCGAGTCAACAGCGACTGCGTCGCCGAATGCCGCAGGCGCTCGATCTCGTCGTTGACCGAGCTGTCCTTCTCGATGTAGGTGTCGGTCGACGGCACGTACGCCTCGGGCTGGTAGTAGTCGAAGTACGAGACGAAATACTCGACGGCGTTGTTCGGAAAGAACTCGCGAAACTCGGCGCACAGCTGAGCGGCGAGCGTCTTGTTGTGGCAAAGGACGAGCGTCGGCTTGCGGACCAGCTCGATCGTCCGCGCCATCGCCATCGTCTTGCCGCTTCCGGTGACCCCGAGCAACGTTTGAGCGCGGTCTCCGCGCCGGACCCCATGGGCCAATGCCTCCGTCGCCTTGGGTTGATCCCCGGCGAGCGCGAAGGGGGAAGCTAAGGTAAACTCCGCAGCCACTGCCTTCTTTAGAACAGTCCCCGAGGGCCGAACGATTCAGTTAGCGAACGAGCCTTGGCCGTGAATCAGCCGCCGCTTCTGTTCTGTGGGAATTCGAATCCGCAGCTCGCCGAGGAGATCGCGAAGCGCCTGCGCCTGCACGTTGGCAAGGCGCTCGTCTCCGAGTTCCGCAACGAGGAGACGCGGGTCGAGATCCAAGAGAACGCCCGCGGCTCCGAAGTGTTCGTGCTCCAGTCTATCTGCAAAGCGCCCAACGGGAAAGGCGTCAACGACGCCGTGATGGAGCTGCTCCTGATGATCGACGCGCTGCGCCGCGCCTCCGCGGCGCGCATCACGGCGGTGATTCCCTACTACGGCTACGCGAAGCAGGACAAGAAGACCAAAGGGCGCGAGCCGATCTCGGCCAAGGTCATCGCCAACCTGCTGAAGGTTACGGGTGCCCGGCGCATCGTCACGATGGACTTGCACGCGGCCCAAATCCAAGGCTTCTTCGACATTCCGGTCGACAACCTGATGGCGATGCCGGTCCTGTGCAACTACCTCAAGAAGGAAGGCCTCTGCGACGACAAGATCGTCATCGTCTCGCCCGACGCCGGCGGCGTACATCGGGCCGAGCTCTTCGCGAAGCGCCTGAACAGCTCGCTGGCAATCGTCTTCAAGCGGCGGCCGGAGCCGGACATCGCCGAGGTCACCGACATCGTCGGCGACGTGGCGGGGAAGGTCGCGGTCGTCGTCGACGACATGATCTCGACGGGCGGCACGCTGGCGAAGGCCGCCGGGGCGATCAAGGCCCGCGGCGCGACGCGCGTCTACACGGTGGCGTCGCACGGCATCTTCGCCGGCGAGGCGGTCGAGGTTCTGGAACAGAGCGAGATCGAGAAGGTCCTTTTCACGAACACGATCCCGTTCGAAAACGCGCCCGACCATCCAAAATTCATCCAGTTGTCGATCGCGCAAGTGTTCGCCGACGCGATCAACCGCATCACCACGAACCGGTCCGTCTCCGAGCTCTTTGCCGGCGACGAGGCCTCCAACGGCGTTCTCGGCGCGGCCCCCGAAGCGGTCGCCGCGGTTTAAGAAAGGTCGCGATGCCCAAGAAAGACTTACAGCTCTCGATTCAGCCGCGCGAGCGGCTGGGCACGACCGGCGCGCACGGGCTGCGCGCGGCGGGAAAGATCCCGGCGGTGGTGTACGGCCACGGCAACGTGCCGGAACACGTCGCCGTCGATGCTCACGCGTTCGAAGAGCTGCTGCATCACGGCGGGCGCAACGCGATCATCACGCTGACCGACGGAGGGCGCAAGCGCCAGACGGCGCTCGTGCGCCAGATCCAGCTGCATCCCGTCTCGCGCCGCATCCTTCACGCCGACCTCCAGCGCGTTTCGGCCGACGAGACGATCGACACGCGTCTGCCGGTCGTAACCGTGGGCGTCGCCGAGGGCGTCCGCAACCTCGGCGCCGTCATGGACGTCATCGTGCACGAGCTCGAAGTCGAGGGCCCTGCGAATCTCATACCGGAGCATCTCGAGGTCGACGTGACGGAGCTCGGCGTGCACGAGCACGTCACCGCGGGCGATGTGCCGCTTCCGGCCGGGTTCAAGCTGCTCATGCCGGCCGAGACGATCATCGTTTCGATCGAGCCGTCGCGCACCGCGCGCGAGCTGGAGGAGGCCGAGGCGGCGGCTCCGGTTGCGGCCGAGGTCACCGAGCCGGAGGTCATCGGCGCCGAGCCGGCGCCGCCCGAGACCGAGTAGCCTGGATCGCAGGCTCGTCGTCGGGCTCGGTAATCCGGGAACGGAGTACGCGGCGACGCGTCACAATCTCGGCTTCATGGTCGTCGACGAGGTGGCGCGGCGCTACGGCATCGCGAAGTGGAAGCGCAAGGACTCCGCGATGCAGGCGGTCGACTCGAGCCGCGGCATCGTCTTCGTCAAGCCCACGACGTTCATGAATCTCTCCGGAACGCCGGTCCGGCTGATCTCATCCTGGTATCGCGTGCCGCCGCAAGGCGTTCTCGTCGTCAGTGACGACATGGACCTGCCCTTCGGAAAGCTGCGCATGCGCCGCAGCGGCGGGCACGGTGGGCACAACGGGTTGCGCTCGGTAATCGCGACGATCGGCGAGGACTTTCCGCGGATTCGGGTGGGCGTCGGGCGGCCCGAGTTCGACAGCATCGATCACGTGCTCGGACCGTTCGGCGAGGCCGAGCGTCGCGCGATTCCCAACATCGTCGCGGCGGCCGCCGACGGCGTCGACCTCTGGATCGGCGGCGACGACGAAGCGGCGATGCGCCTCGTCAACGGCTACAGCCGTCCGGAACCCGATTGATCGCCGCGACGCGCGCGCCGGCTCCCGGCGTCGTGTAGAGAAACAGCGTCGCGGCACTCTCGGGGCAGACCTCTTCCATGCGCTGATCGCTCGCGCGCACGAGCGACCGTACCGCCGCGCCCGGGTCTCCCGTCATGGCGACCGCATAGCGGTCCGCGTCGAAGACGTACGAGCGCAGCGCGGCGTTGCGGACGGGGACCGCGGCGAGATAGACCAACGCGAACAACGCGCCGACGATCGCGAGACGCGAGAGCGGATCGTCGTCGCGCCGGAAGCGCACGCGGTCGGCGATCACGATGGCGATCGCCGCGAAGACGATGATCACGCCGCCCTCGATCAGCGCGATCGAGAGCGGCGCGCCGCCGGCGATGCGGCCGAGCTCGTAGGCAACCCGGTACTCGATCTCCGGCGGTCTCGCACCGGCTACGAACCCCGGGCTGAGGATCACGCGACGCGAGGCACCGGCGCCGAGCACGGTGGCATCGCCCAGAGCCAGGTTATCTGCGCTAAGGAATACGGGAGCGCTCGCGAGTCCCGCCTTCGCGAGCATCGCGCGCACCGGTGCGGCGACCGCACCGGTAAGTGGAAGCAGCGAGCGCGGAGATTCGATATAGGGGTTCGCATACGCCCAGCCGACACTGGCCGCGAGAACCGCCAGGATCGTATACGCGTACCACTGATGCGTACGCTCCGCCAGCCATAGGACGACGGCCGCGATGAGGCCCGCAACGACCATGCCGATCAGCGTGTGATAGATCCAGAACAGCGCCCACACCCGCGTGAGATCGGTCGTGAGCTGCAAGACGCGATCGACCCGATATAGATAGAACGCGGGCAGCAGCGCCGCCGCGCGGGCGACGAGCGCGAGCGCGGCCCCGAAGAGAAAGCGCACTCCCCCCTCCGAGCGGATCCGGCGCCGGAGCGTCTCGCGCAGTGCGGCCGCGTTGCCGGAGCTCCATAAGTAGAAGAGCGCCGCCGCTTCGAACAGCGACGTGAGGACCCATCCGAGCAGCGTCCAGTGCACGCGCCGAGTGGCAGCCGCCTGGCGGTCCGGGTCGACGAGCGCCCGCGCTGGCTCCGACATCAGCTGCGCCTGCGTGAGGGCGTCGACACGCCGGTCCAGTCCGTTCGGACGATCCACTGCCGCGATCGCGGCACCGAGCCACACCGGCACAAGCACCGCCGCGAGGACGAGCCCGCATGCGACGCGCCGCATCAGCCCACGGGCCGGCGTTAGCGCGTTAGGCACTTTACTTCGACTTCTTCGGGAGCGGTCGCGCCGGATTACCCGCGACGCGTTCGCCGGCGGGAACGTCCTTGGTCACCACCGAGCCGGCGCCGGTCAGCGCGCCGTCGCCGACGGTGACGGGCGCGACGAGCGAAGTGTTCGAGCCGATCAAGACGTCCCGTCCCACCACGGTCTCGTTCTTCTGTTCGCCGTCGAAGTTGCACGTGATCGTGCCGGCGCCGATGTTGGTATCCTCGCCGACCGTCGCGTCGCCGATATATGAGAGGTGACTGACCTTGACGCCGCGCGCCAACTTCGATTTCTTGATCTCGACGAAGTTGCCGACGTGCGCGCCGTCGGCGAGCAACGTCTCGCCGCGAAGGTGCGCAAACGGCCCGATCGCGACGCCGTCGCCGATCGCGGTGTCCGTGACGACGCTCTCGCGCACCGTGACGCGATCGCCGAGCTGCGCGTTGGACAGGCGACTGTTCGGCCCGATCGCGCAGTCGCGGCCCACCCGAGAGAGCCGCGCTATGGTCGTGTTCGGGTAGATCACGGTATCGACGCCGATCTCCAGCTCGGGTTCTAGGTAGGTTGCGTCGGGATCGACGATCGTGACGCCGTCGCGCATGTGGCGCGCGCACAGCCGCGCGTTCATCTCTTTGCGCGCTCGCGCCAGCTCGGTGCGATCGTTGATCCCGAGCACGTCGAGATGATCGCGTGCCGGCACGACGCGCACGGCCTTACCGGCGCCGACGAACGACGCCACGGCATCGGTGAGGTAGTACTCTCCTTGAGCGTTGTCGGCGCGCAGGCGCGTCAGAACGTCGCGCAGCTCGTCTTCGCGGAACGCGTAGATCCCCGCGTTCATCTCGTCGATCCCGAGCTCGGCAGGCGTCGCGTCGCTCACCTCGACGATTCGCTCGACCGCGTCCCGCCGGCGCACGACGCGGCCGAAATTCGACGGGAGCGGCATCTTCGCTGTGACCAGCGCCATGGCGCTCGCGTCGGCGTCCAGCGATCCGGCCATCGCCGCGAAGAGCTCGGCCGGAACGAGCGGCATATCGCCGCATGCCACGACGATGCGCGCTCCGTCGCGCGGCTCGAGCCCCTCGAGCGCGACCCGCACGGCGTGGCCGGTGCCGAGCCGTTCCGATTGCAACACGCCCGGGACGCCGAACTCGTCGATCCGTGCCGCGAGCTCGTCGTTGACGACGACGACGATCTCGTCGATTCCCGCGGCGCGCAGCGCGTCGAGCACGTACCACAGCATCGGGCGGCCGCCAATTTCGTGCAGCACCTTCGTGCGGCCGCTCTTCATGCGCCTGCCCTCGCCGGCTGCGAGGACGATCGCTCGAATCATGCCGGGAGCTCGAGGAGCTGCAGTGCCGCGCGCAGCCGCTCGCGTACGAGATCGCGTCCGAGCAGCTCCATCGAGTCGAAGAGCGGAATCGACGTTGGGCTCCCGGTGATCGCGACGTAAAACGGACGCGCGACGTCGCGCGTCTTCCTTCCGAGCGCCTCGGCGACGCGCTTGATGACGCTCTCGATGCCGAAGGCGTCCCACAGAGGCAGGGCGTCGAGTTCGGAGAGCGCCAGCGCGAACGCCCGCCGCATCTCGGGATCGTCGAGCTTGGCACGGCGCAGATCTTCCGCGCGCAGCGACAGCCTTCCGGAGAAGAGAAACGCGAGCAACGGCCCGAGGTCGCTGAACTTTTCGATCCGCGGCGCCGCGAGCTGCGCGAGGCGCGTCAGCCGCTCCGGCGACGCCGCCCAGTCCGCGACGCGGCGCACGAACGTCTGCGGATCGAGGCCCTCGCGGATGTAGCGGCCGTTGAGCCAGCCGAGCTTCGCCAGGTCGAAGACCGGGCCGCCGGTCGGGACGTGCTCGATCTCGAAGCGTTGCACGATGGTCGGAAGGTCCATCATCTCATCTTCGCCCTCGCGGACCGCATTCGCCAGGAGGGCCAAGAAATTGACGAGCGCCTCCGGCAGATAGCCCATGGCGCGGAAGAACAGGATTCCGGTCGGGTTCTTGCGTTTGCTCAGCTTGCTCTTGTCGGGATTGCGCAGCAGCGGGAGATGCATCAGCTTGGGCGGCTCCCAACCAAAGTACGCGTAGAGCAACAGATGCTTGGGCGCGCTCGACAGCCACTCTTCGCCGCGGAAGACGTGCGTGATTTCCATGAGATGATCGTCCACGACGTTGGCCAGGTGGTACGTCGGCAGACCGTCGGACTTCATGAGGACCTGCATGTCGACGCTCTTATACTCGAACTCGACCGGGCCGCGGCGCAGATCCTCGACGACGCACGCCCCTTCGTTCGGCACCCGGAGCCGCAGGACGTACGGCTCACCGGCGGCCTCGCGGCGCGCGATCTCCTCCGGCGAATAGGTGAGGCACAGCCCGTCGTAGCGCGACGGCTGGCCGGCGGCCCGCTGCGCAACGCGCATCTCCTCGAGTCGCTCGGGCGTGCAGAAGCACTTGAACGCGTGCCCTTGTGCGAGCAGCTTCGCAGCGTATTCGCGATAGATGGCGGAGCGCTCGCTCTGACGATACGGCCCGTGCGGACCGCCGACGTCCGGACCCTCGTCCCACGAAAGCCCGCACCAGCGCAGCGTCTCCAGGATCGTCCGCTCGCTCTCGGCCGTGCTGCGCGCCTGATCGGTGTCTTCGATGCGCAAGACGAACTGACCGCCGTGCTTCTTGGCGAAGCAGTAGTTGACGAGGGCTACGTAGGCGGTGCCCACGTGAGGATCGCCCGTCGGCGACGGCGCGACGCGCGTTCGAACCTTCGACACGGTGAGAACCCTTTGTGCCTTAGCCGACCAGGGCTCTACGCTTGCCGCACTCGCGCCGGACGAAATCGATGATGTCCTGCAGCGGCGCGCCGGGCGTGAATATCTCGCGCACGCCGAGCTCGCGCAGACGCTGCGCGTCCTCGGCCGGGATCGTGCCGCCCCCGAAAAAGACGATGTCGCCGGCGTCCTGCGCGCGCAGCTGCTCGACGACGAGCGGGAAGAGGGTCATGTGCGCGCCCGACAGGATCGAGAGCCCGATGCCGTCGGCGTCTTCCTGAATGGCGGTCTGAACGATCTGCTCCGGCGTCTGAAAGAGCCCCGTGTAGACGACCTCCATCCCGGCGTCGCGCAACGCTCGTGCGATGACCTTGGCGCCGCGGTCGTGCCCGTCGAGCCCGGCCTTAGCGATGACGACGCGAAGCGGTCGATCGTTCATCTTGTCCTTCGTTTTTGTGCCGGCTCAGGAGCAGCGCCTCCTCGAGCTTCTGCTTCACCGCGGCGAGCGTCCGGCGCACGCGATAGAGTTCGAGTTTAGTTCGCCTGCGAAAATCGCGCGGCATCAGAGCACCGCCGCCTCGGTATAGCGCCCGTAGACCTGCGCCATCGCCTCGACGATCTCACCCTCGGTGCAGTATGCGTTGACGCAGTCGATCAGATGCGGCATCAGATTGTCGTTCGGATTCGCGCACGCCGCCTGCAGCCGCTCCAGCGCGATCGGGACGAGCGAAGCGTCGCGCCGTTCGCGAACTCCGCGGACCGCGCCGGCCTGTTCGCGCTCGGTTTCTTCCGTGATCTTCAGAAGACCGATGGGCGCGGATTCATCCTTGACGAACGCGTTCACGCCCACGATGACCCGATCTTTCGTCTCGATCGAGCGCTGATAGCGATAACTCGCTTCCGCGATCTCGCGCTGGAAGAAACCGGCCTCGATCGCTTCGATCACGCCGCCGTACTCCGCGATCTGAGCGAAATACGATTCGGCCTCGCGTTCCATCTCGTCGGTGAGGGACTCGATGTAATACGAGCCGCCGAGCGGATCCACCACGTTCGTCACGTTGGTCTCATACGCCAAGACCTGCTGCGTGCGCAGTGCGATCTCGACCGACTTCTCGCTCGGCAGCGCCAACACTTCGTCCATCGAGTTCGTGTGCAGCGACTGCGTGCCGCCGAGCACCGCGGCCATCGCCTCGAATGCAACGCGAACGATGTTGTTCTCCGGCTGCTGTGCCGTCGCGCTGCAGCCGGCCGTCTGCGTGTGGAAGCGGAGCTGCCACGAGCGCGGATCGCGCGCGCCGTACTTGTCGCGCATGTGCCGCGCGTAGATTCTGCGCGCCGCACGGAACTTGGCGATCTCTTCGAAGAAGTCGATGTGCGAGTTGAAGAAGAACGACAGGCGCGGCGCGAACGAATCGACGTCCATTCCGGCCGCCACGCACGCCTCGACGTACGCGAAGCCGTCTGCGAGCGTGAACGCGAGCTCTTGCGCCGCCGTGGATCCGGCCTCTCGAATATGATAGCCGGAGATGGATATCGTGTTCCACTTCGGCATCTCGCGCGTACAGAAGTCGATCATGTCGACGATGATCCGCATGTGCGGCCGCGGCGGAAAGATCCACTCCTTCTGCGCGATGTACTCCTTGAGGATGTCCGCCTGGATCGTGCCGCCGAGCTTCGCTCGTGGGATGCCCTTCTTCTCGGCCGCGGCGATGTACTGAGCGAGCGCGATGCAGGCCGGCCCGTTGATCGTCATCGAGGTCGTGATGTCGCCCATGTCGATGCCGTCGAAGAGCAGCTCCATGTCGGCGAGCGAGTCGATCGCGACGCCGCACTTACCCACCTCTCCGCGCGATTGCGGCGCATCGGAGTCGTATCCCATCAGCGTGGGCATGTCAAACGCGACCGAGAGTCCGTGCTGCCCGTGCTCGAGCAGAAAGTGATAGCGCTCGTTCGTCTGCGCTGCGGTGCCGAAGCCGGCGAACTGCCGCATCGTCCACAACCGATCGCGATATCCGTTGGGATGGATCCCGCGCGTATACGGATACTCGCCGGGCCACGCCAAATCACGCGCCAGCTCGAGACCGGCGAGGTCGCGCGGCTCGTAGACCTTCTTCAAGGGAACGTCCGAGATCGTCCGATCGGTCGCGCCGGAACCCGGACCCCGCCGCGGCCGTCCCTTAGCCGACGCATGCTCCCAGCGGCGGCGCTGTTCGTCGAATTCTGCGCCGTCCTGCGCTGCGGACTCGCCCGAAGGCTCGATCGTCACTTTGAGGTTATCCAAGGACATAGGGCCCCAGCCTTTCGACGCGCGCGGCACTTTCTCCCTAAAAGGATGACAGGATGCGATCGGCGGCTTCGTACGGGTCCACGTCGTCGTGAGGCTCTTTGCGTAACGCCTCGTCGAGACGGCGCTCCAAACGTCCCAGCGCAAGCTGCCGCACCTGGTGGATGAACGCGTCCCGTCGCCGGCTGTCGATTTCGCCGGTTTCGTTGAGATAGGCGATGTGACGCTCGATGGCGCTCCACAGCTCGTCGATGCCGTCGCCGCTGAGCGCCTGGGTCGTCACGAGCTCGGGAACCCATCCGGTCCACTGCAGCATCTCCATCATCGAACGAATTTCGCGTCGCAACTGATTGGCCATCGGGTGGTCCGACTTGTTGACGACGAAAACGTCTGCGATCTCCATGATTCCCGCCTTGAGCACCTGAATCGAGTCGCCACTGCCCGGCTGCAGCGCGACGAGCGTCGTCTGTGCGAGCTCCGCGATCGCGACCTCGCTCTGCCCGACGCCCACCGTCTCGATCAGTACGACGTCGAAACCGAACGCATCCATCAGCAGCACCGCGTCGGCCGTCGCTCCTGCGAGGCCGCCCAAATGTCCTCGGCTTGCCATCGAACGAATGAAGACCGACTCGTCGGTAAAGTGTTCGGTCAGGCGGATTCTATCGCCGAGCAGCGCGCCGTGCGAAAACGGCGAGCTGGGATCCACCGAGACGACCCCGACGCTGCGATGTAATCCGCGCGCCTTGCGCACCAAACCGGAGGCGAGCGTCGATTTGCCCACGCCCGGCGGTCCAGTGAGTCCGATGGTCATCGCGCGGCCGGCCTTTGGATACAGCGCGCGCACGAGATTGCCGCCGCGTCCCGCCTCCGCGCGCGAGATGGCGCGCGCCAGAGCGCGCGGCTTACCCGCCTCGAATTCGCGCAGCAGTTCGGCGTCGTTTGGCTGACGTCTCAAGGGGAATATGTTGCGGCTCGCGATGAGGGTGAACCTGCTCCAAGCGCGAAGGGCGTGTCCCCATAGTGCGGTCGTCCATTGCGCGCCTCGCGGTCATCTGCGCGATCGCCGTGTCGATCGCGCTCGAACTGCCGGCGCCGGCTGCGAGCCAAACTCTCGTCGTGCCGCTCACGGGAAAACGCGTGCGCAACATCGAGACGGAGCAGCTCTTTCACACGTTGATGCACGACTTCTTTCTCGAAGACGACACGACGACGTACGTGCAGACCGGCGACATCCCGGTGATGTGGCTGCGAGACTCGTCGGCACAAACGATTCCGTACATCCGCTTTCAGACGTCGTACCCGATCCTGCGAACCCGCTTCGCGGGAGTGATCGAGCGTAACGCGCGCAACATCCTCACCAACCCCTACGCCAACGCGTTCGACGCGAACTATCGCGTCTGGGAGCGCAAGTGGGAGATCGATTCGCTCGCATGGCCGGCCGTACTCGCGTCGGTGTATTGGCGCTCGACCGGCGACAGGACCGTGTTCACGCCGGACCTGCATCGCGCGCTGCGCACCATCGTGACGACGTATGCGTGCGAGGAGCGTCATTGGAGCTGCAGCCGGTACCGGTATCCCGAACGCACGTACACCGTCGACCGGTACAGCTGGGCAACCGATTTGATCTGGGGTGCCTTTCGTCCCTCCGACGACGCCGTACAGTATCGGTTCAACGTGCCCCAAAACGCGATGGCGGTGGTGGCGCTGCGCGACATCGTGCAGCTGGCGACCGACGGTTACGGCGACGACTCGCTCGCGCGCGACGCGCAAGAGCTGGGTACGCGCGTGCAGACCGCCGTGCAGCGCTACGGGCGCTTTTACGACTCCCAGCGGCGGGCGTGGATGTACGCTTATGAGACCGACGGCTACGGACGATACAATCTGATGGACGACGCGAACATCCCGAACCTGACCGCCCTACCCTACATCGACTGGTGTTCATCGTTCGACAGGACGTATTTGCCGACGCGCGACTTCACGCTCAGCATGGACAACCCGTTCTTCTTCTCCGGGCGTTACGCGGAGGGGCTCGGGAGCCCGCACACGCCCTACGGCTACGTCTGGCCGCTCGGAATCATCGGGCGCGCGCTGACCGCCACGTCGTCGCTCGAAGTCGCTACGGCGATCACCACGCTCGCGGAGACGGACGGGGAGAGCGGGCTGATTCACGAGAGCTTCTATCCCGACGGCTACTGGCGTTACACGCGTCCCGAGTTCGGCTGGGCCAATGCGCTCGGCGCCGAGCTGTTCTTCCGTAGCCTGGCGGGCGAGCCGGCCACCGAGTTCGCGTGGCAAGGTCCGGTCCTGCCCTTCCAGCGCCGCTCGGTCACGCCGCACCTGGTGCCGCTCTTCACGCAGATCGAAAACGCCGCGGAGATTAACGCGACGCTCGGTCGCCTCTTGTACGCGGCCGGCGGGTCCATGCCGCACGAATAAGGGGAGCGGCACATCCGGTCGCCAAGCTTCCCCCGCTATGGACCAGGGCTACTACCGCTATCCTTCGATAGCCCACGACCGTCTCGTCTACGTTTGCGAGGACGATCTCTGGAGCGTGTCCGCTACCGGCGGCGATGCCGTCCGGCTGACGGTCAGTTTCGGAACGTGCTCCTTTCCGCGGCTCTCGCCCGACGGCGAATCGATCGCGTTCGTCTCGACCAATGAGGGAAGCCCTGAGCTCTACGTGATGCCGGCGCGCGGCGGCGAGCCGCGCCGTCTAACATTCCTCGGCGCGACGCTGGCGTGGCCGACCGGTTGGAGCGACGACGGCAATGAGATCTACTTCGTCGCCAACCCGACGGCGTGGTACGAAGGCGAGACGCGGCCGTTCGCGATCTCCAAAGACGGCGGTGCGCCGCGGGAGCTCAACCTCGGTCACGCTCGCGCGCTGTCGTTCGGCCCCGCAGGGCGCCTCGCGATCGGACGCAACGCAACCGATCCCGCGCGCTGGAAACGCTACCGCGGCGGCACGGCCGGCGAGATCTGGGTCGACGCGGCCGGCACGGGCGAGTTCGCGCGTCTGCCGCTGCCGGACGGGAACCCGTGCTGGCCCATGTGGATCGGCGATCGCATCTTCTTCTTGGCCGACCACGAGGGCATCGGCAACTTGTATTCGTGCCGCCTGGACGGAAGCGACATCCGTCGCCACACGAACGAGAGCGAGTATTACGCTCGTTTTCCTTCGACCGACGGCGAGCGCATCGTCTACTCCGCAGGCGCGGAGATCGCGTTATACGACATCGCAAGCGACACGTCGCGCCGCATCGCGGTCGCGACGAATTCGCCGGCGCCGCAGGCGGCGCGGCGATTCGAGAGCGCCGCGGAGTCGCTCGAATCGTTTACCCCGCATCCGGACGGCACGCGGCTCGCGTTCGTCGCGCGCGGGCAGCAGTTCACGATGCCGCTCTTCGAAGGCGCGGTCGTCCGGCATGGGACGGCGGAGCGCGCCCGCGCGCGTTTGACCCAGTGGTTCCACGACGGAAAGCGTCTCGTGTTCGTTACCGACGTCAACGGCTACGAGCAGATCGCGATCTGCGGCGCCGACACGCCGAGCGAGCCGCGGTTGATCACGAGCGGCGACATCGGCCGCGTGACCGACCTGGTCTGCTCGCCCTGCAACGACACGATCGCGTTCGCCAACCACCGCCACGAGCTCTGCGCGCTCGACGCGGACGACGGAAAGGTGCGCGTGCTCGACACGTGTCCGCCGCACCGCATCGAGGATCTGGCGTTCTCGCCGGACGGCCGTTTCGTCGCCTACGTCTGGTGGCCGGCGCACGGGTCGTCGATCATCCGCGTCGTCAAGGTCCGCTCGGGAAAGATTCACGACGTGACGGCGCCGCTGCGCACGGATCAAGCGCCGGCGTGGGACCCCGCGGGAAAGTATCTGTACTTCATTTCCACGCGCGACTTCAATCCCGTGTACGACGCGCTGCAGTTCGACCTGAGCTTTCCGCAGGCCAGCCGCCCGTTCGTCGCTACGTTGCGCAGCGACGTGCCGTCGCCGTTCGTTCCCAAGCCCAAGCCGGTTCACCACGATCACGAGCGCGAGCGTGAGCGCGAGCGCGAGCGGGACCGGCCGAACGGCAAACCGGAGAAGGCGGTCGACGTCGAGATCGATTTCGACGGCATCACGGGCCGCGTGCTGGCTTTCCCCGTCGACGAGGGTGACTATCGTGACATCGTCGCGACGCGCGACCGGGTGCTCTTCACGCGGTTTCCCGTGAAGGGAATCAAGCCGGCGCGCCGGGAGGAACTCGATCACGACGATCACGGCAGCCTGCTCGCGTACGACGTCGATCAACAGCGTCTGGCGACCATCGCGACCGAGTGCGACGAGATCGAGCTCGGCCGCGACGACCGCACGCTGATCTATCGCTCGCACGACCGCCTGCGCGCGATCGACGCGCAGAGCGAGCTGCCCGAGGAGGGCGACGAGCAGAAGCCGCCGCCGGAACCGGGACGGCGCAGCGGCTGGCTCGAGCTCGACCGCGCCAGCGTCGAGATCGTGCCGCGCGACGAATGGTTCCAAATGTATCGCGAAGCGTGGCGCCTGCAGCCCGAGCAGTTCTGGGTCGAGGACATGAGCGACATCGACTGGGACCGCGTCTTCGACCGCTACGCGGCGATTCTGCCGCGCGTGCGCACGCGCGGCGAGCTCTCCGATCTCATCTGGGAGATGCAGGGCGAGCTCGGCACGTCTCACGCCTACGAGTGGGGCGGCGACTACCGCGAGCCGCGTCAGTATCAACGCGGTTTTCTCGGAGCCGACCTGGGCTGGGACGAGGCGCGCGAGGCCTACCACATCGAGCGCATCTACCGGGGCGATTCCTGGAATCGCGACGGCGATTCGCCGCTGGCCGAGCCGGGCGCGGACGTGCACGAGGGCGACTGGATCGTCGCGATCGGCGGTAAGCGGCTATCGCGCGACACGACACCCGATCGTCTGCTCGTGAACGCCGCGGGCCGACAGATCTCGGTGACGCTGCGCGGGAAGAAGGACGAGGAGCGCACGGTCTTGGTCAAGGCGCTGGAAAACGAGGCCGCACTGCGCTACCGCGCGTGGGTCGACGCGAATCGCCGGATGGTTCACGAGCGTACCGGCGAGCGCGTCGGTTACGTGCACATCCCCGACATGGGACCGTGGGGGTTCGCCGAGTTCCACCGCGGCTATCTGAGCGAGTTCGACCGTAAGGGACTCATCGTGGACGTTCGCTACAATCGCGGAGGCCACGTGTCGCCGCTCCTACTGCAGAAGCTCACGCGCAAGCGCGTGGGTTACGACACGCCACGCTACGGCTCGCCGATCCCCTATCCGCCGGAGTCCGTCGGCGGACCGATGGTCGCGCTGACCAACCAGTTCGCCGGTTCCGACGGCGACATCTTCAGCCACTGCTTCAAGCTGTACAAACTGGGGCCGCTCGTGGGCAAGCGCACGTGGGGCGGCGTCATCGGCATCGATCCGTACCACCATCTCGTCGACGGCACGCTCACCACTCAGCCGGAGTTCTCGTTCTGGTTCGTGGACGTCGGTTGGCGTGTCGAGAATCACGGATCGGAGCCGGACTACGACGTCGACATCGCGCCGCACGAGTATCGAGACGGTAAAGACCCACAACTCGACTTCGCGCTGCAGCTGATGGATCGGGCGCTCGAAGGTTACGAGGAGCTGCGTCCGGACCTATCCACTCGCCCGTCGTTACCTCTGCCTAGCTTAGGAAGCTCTGAAGAAGTCCATGTACCGATCGTTTGAGCGCAAAGCCGCCGGGTGAAGCGGGCGGCGTTCGCCGCGCTGGCGTTCGCCGTCCCGGCGATCGTCTACGCCGCGAGCGCGTCGCCGGAACCGGCATCCTGGGACACAGCGGAGCTGCAAGGCGTTCCGTATATTCTCGGAATCTCGCATCCGACCGGATTCCCGTTCTATGTGCTGCTCGGGTATGTGTGGTCGCACGCCTTCGCGTCCGGTTCGATCGCGTGGCGCCTGAACGTGCTGAGCGGCGTGGCGATCGCGGTCGCGTGCCTAGCGGCATACGGCGTCGCGCTGGAGTTTGGCGCGGGCCGGCTCGTCGCGCTCGCGGCGACGCTCTGGTTCGCCTTCACGCGCAACGTCTGGTGGCACGCCTCGCGCGCCGAGGCACAAGACCTCGCCGTCGCGTGCGCCGCGCTCGCGATCTACTCCTTCGTGCGCTGGATGCAGGGCGGCCGCGACGGCTGGTTCGTCGCGGCGTTCGCGCTCGCGGGCCTCGGCATGGCGGCGCATCCCAACGCGCTGTGGATTCTGCCGGCGTTCGTAGTCGGAGCCCTGATCGCGCGACGACGCCCGTCGCTTCGCCTCCTCGGGGGCGCCGTCGCGGCTGTGGTCGGCGCTCTGCTGCTGTATGCATATCTCCCGCTGCGTTCGGCATTCGTCGTGGCGCATGGGTTGGATCCCACGGCGACGCTCGCCGGCGCCGGCGGCGGAATCTTCTGGAACTATAACGACCCGCGCACGCCGCACGGCCTCGTCGTCGAGCTGACCGGCAGCGAAACGCAGACGGTCTCCTATTTCTTTGCCTCGTTCAATCCGCTGCACCTCAAGGACGTCGTTTGGGCGTTCGTCACCGGCCTGCACACGGAGTACGGCCTGATCGCGACGATCCTGATCTTTGCGGGCTTCGTCGTGGCGTGGCGCAGGGATTGGCGCACGACGCTGGTGCTCGCGCTGGCCGCGACGGCGGCACTGATCTTCTCCGTCGTCTATCCCAACGAGGGCGACGTCGGCCGCTACCGGCTCCTCGCGTCGTGGGTCGCCGTCCCGCTGCTAGGTGCGCTCGCGCCGAAACCGCGTCACACGCTCGACGCGTTCGTGTTTGCGGCGCTCGCGGTGTTTTTCTTGATCGGCGCGGGCATGGCGTTCGACCGTCATCGCGCGTTCTTTCGGCACGCCCCACGCGAAGGCGGGCGCTGGGTGATCGACGCGGTACGCCCATACGTCCCTCCGGGCGCCGCGATCGTAACCGGCTGGCTCGCTCGACGCGACCTCGCTCGCATACGGCGCGTACGCCGACCTATCGCTGCCGGGCCGCATCATCGTCTCCGACAACCCGCTGCGCACGGGCCGCTATCGGCCCTGGGCCAAAAATCGCCGAGTCTTCGTCCTCGTCAATCCGCACGACGTCGGCTTCCTGCCGGGCGCGCGCGATCTCGCCAAGCTCGACGACTACCACGAGCTCTTCGAGGTCGAGCCTTGACAGCTCGATTCAACTTCCGCAATATGGGGTATACCGGTCCAACGGTCGGAATGATACGGTCCAATCGGAGCCAAGGGCCAATCCAGAGAGGTCCAATCCGGATCGGGAGGAGCGCAATGCTGAACGGGAACGGACGCGCCGCCACACTACGGCGACGCTGGAAGAGCGACCGCCGCTGGAGCGGCATCACCCGGCGCTATAGCCCCGAAGCCGTCCTTCGGCTGCAAGGCAGCGTCGTCGCGGAGCACACGCTGGCCGCGCTGGGCGCTGCGCGCCTGTGGCGTGACCTCCAGGGGGACGAACCCGTCACGGCGCTCGGGACGCTCTCGGGAGGGCAGGCGGTTCAGGCCGCGCGAGCCGGCCTGCGCGCGCTCTACTGCAGCGGCTGGCAGGTCGCCGCCGACGGCAACGCCGCCGGCGAAATGTATCCCGATCAGAGCCTCTACCCGGTCAACAGCGTCCCGGCACTCGTCGAGCGGCTGAACAACGCGCTCGCGCGGCTCGATCAGGTCGAGTCGCTGGAAGGGCAGGGCGGCGCGCACTGGTATCTCCCGATCGTCGCCGACGCCGAGGCCGGCTTCGGCGGCGCCTCTCAACGTTTTCGAGCTGATGAAGGCGATGATTCGCGCCGGGGCCGCCGGCGTGCACTTCGAAGACCAGCTCAGCTCCGAGAAGAAGTGCGGCCACCTCGGCGGCAAGGTGCTGATCCCGACGCAGCAGGCGGTGCGACACCTCGTCGCGGCGCGGTTAGCCGCCGACGTGTGCGACGTGCCGACGATCCTCGTTGCGCGCACGGACGCCAACGCGGCGAAGCTCGTGACGAGCGACGTCGATCCCGTCGACCGGCAGTTCATCACCGGCGAGCGCACCCCCGAAGGCTTCTTCGTCACGAAGTGCGGCATCGAGGCATGCATCGCCCGAGGGCTCGCGTACGCGCCCTATGCCGACCTGCTGTGGATGGAGACCGCGGAGCCGAACCTCGACGAGGCCCGGCGATTTTCCGACGCAATCCACGCGCGCCATCCCGGGAAACTTCTGGCGTACAACTGCTCGCCTTCGTTCAACTGGCAGAAGAAGCTCGATGCCGCAGCGATCGCCTCGTTCCAGACGCGTCTCGCCGAAATGGGTTATAAGTTCCAATTCGTGACGCTCGCGGGTTTCCACGCGCTCAACCATTCGTTCTTCGCGCTGGCGCACGACTTCAAAGTGCGCGGCATGAGCGCCTACGCCGAGTTTCAGGCGCAGGAGTTCGCGAGCGAGCCGCACGGCTATACCGCGACGCGGCACCAACGTGAGGTCGGCACCGGCTACTTCGACGAAGTGACAAACGTCATCGGCGAGGGCCGAGCCTCCACGACTGCGCTTCGCGGATCGACCGAAGCCGAGCAGTTTTACGACGACCACGCCCCCGTGCCCGCCTAGCCGAGGAGCCTCTGAACGTCGCTCCGGCGGGTTTTGCCATCAAGCGCGACCTGCCGCCGGGATTCGCGGAGTTCTACTGGCCGCTGCACCGGCGCTTCGCGCGCGAGCAGCAACGGCTCGTGCGCGCACGCCGCGAGCGGCTCGAGCGCGCGCACGCCGGCCAGCTGCCGAACTATCCGGCCCCTTCGAAGGCACAGCGGTCTGAATGGGCGCGTCGGCCTCCCGGCGTGGTGCGCGGACCAGCGCAACCAGATGACGGGGCCGGCCGACGACGCGGAGCTCTGCGTGAAGATGCTGAACTCGGGCGCGCCGGGCGTCATGCTCGACCTGGAAGACTCGATGGCCAACACGTGGGAGCACTTGATGCTCGGCCATCGCAACATCGTCGCCGCGCTCTACGGCGAGCTGACCTATGAGGACGCCAAGCGCGGCGGTGCGGTTGCCATCGCCCCGAGCGATACGGTCGTTTGGAACCGAGTGCGCGGCCTGCATCTCTCGCAGGGCGGGGTTCTAGAGCACGAGCTCACGAGCGCATCGCTGTTCGATCTCGCGCTGATCGTTTTTCGGCTCGACTACGAGCGGCTGCGCCACAGCTTGAGCGTCTACATCCCCAAGTCGGAATCCGCCGAGGAAGCGCTGTGGTGGAGCGAGGTCTTCGACGAGCTGATCGCCGCAAAGCGCTGGCCGCGTGACGCGATCAAGGCGATGGCGCTGGTCGAGTCGCATCCGATCGCGTACGAGATCGAAGAGTTTCTGTAGAATTTACGCGACTACATCGTGGGCCTCAACCTCGGCCGCTGGGATTACATGGCGAGCCTGATTCACTACAATCTCGCCGATCCCGGATGGCTGCTGCCCGACCGCAACACGATCCCGATCGACGTTCCCTTCTTTCAGCGCGTCCGCACGCTGTTGCCGGAACTGACCCACAAGCACGGCGCGCTCGCGATCGGCGGCATGACCGCGCTCTATCCCAGCCGCGAAGATCGCGCTCTCAACGCGCGGGCGCTGGCCGTCCTGGAGCGTGACAAGAAGAACGAGGCGACGTGCCTGATGGACGGCGCCTGGACGGGTCATCCCGATCAGAACGCGATCGCCGTGGCGCAGTTCCCGTATCCGAACCAGGTCGACAGACGTCCGACGCTCGAGACGTTGCAACCCGATCTGCGGCCGTCGCCCGCGGGCATCGGAACGACGACGCTTGGCGGTACGCGCGCGGCGGTGCGCACGGTGATCCGCTATCGCAACGGCGTGCTCGAGGGCAGCGGCGCGAGCCTCTTGGACGGATACATGGAGGATCTTGCGACCGATCGAATCTATCGATTGATGATCGCGCAGCGTCTGCGCTATCCCGGCGACTACACGCCGGCGTCGCTCTCCACGATGTTCCACGAGGAGCTCGAACGAATTCTTTCCGAGCTTCCGGCCAGCGCACCCGCGGATGCGCGCGCCCGCTACCGCCGCGCGCGCGAGATTTCGGAAAACATGATCCTCACGGGCGCGTTTGACCCGACCTAACCGTATCCCGATCGCGGCGGCGCTCGTCACGCTCGCGCTTCACTTGGCGGGAAATCCGCACTACGGCTTCTTCCGAGACGAGCTCTACTTCATCGTCTGCGGTTTCCACCCGGCCTTCGGGTACGTCGATCAGCCGCCGGTGGCGCCGCTGCTGGCGGCGGGCTCGCAGCTCTTCGGCCACTCGCTCTTTGCATTGCGCGCCGTCCCGGCCCTATTCGCCGCCGCCGGGGTCTACGTGACGTGCCTGCTCGTCATCGAGCTGGGCGGAGGCGCGTTCGCGCAGATCCTCGCCGCGATCGCAGTGTTCTTCGCGAACGTGCTGATGAGCTTTGGGATGAAGGTCGGGCCGGACATGGCCAGGCCTGTGGCTGTGGCCGCTGGCTGCGCTGTACGCGTTGCGCATCGTCAAAGGCAGCGATCCACGCCTGTGGCTCGGCGCGGGCGCGGCGATCGGCGTCAGTCTCGAAAGCAAATATAGCGTCCTATTTTTCGCTTTCGCGCTGATCGCCGGACTCGCGCTGACGCCGCAGCGCCGAGTGCTCGGCTCGCGCTGGTTCTTCGCAGGTGTCGCGCTGGCGCGCGGCCATCGCGCTTCCGAACTTCAGCTGGCAGGCAGTGCACGGTTTCCCGATGTGGGAGCTCTTGCGCAACGGACAGAACGGCAAGAACCTCGTCGCGAGTCCCGGGCTTTATTTCTTCCAGCAGCTCCTGCTGACGAATCTCTTTCTGTCGCCGATCTGGATCGTCGGGCTCGTTTGGCTGCTGTGGAATCGCACGGCGCGCTTTCTGGGCTACGCGTACGTCGTCTTGACGATCCTGATGATTGCCCTCCACGCGAAGCACTATTACTCCGGTGACGTGTATCCGATTCTCATCGCCGCCGGCGGAGTCGCGATCGAGGCGGCGACGCGCCGCCGCGTTTGGCTGGAGGGGGCGCTCGTCGCGGCGGCGGTCGCAGCCGGCCTCTTCTTCATGCCGTTCTCGCTACCGGTACTTTCCGAAACGGCAATGCTGCGCTACAGCGAATTCGTCGCCGGCGTGCTGCACGTGCAGCGGTCGACGATGCAGACCGAGCGTTTCCGGACCTCGGCGCTGCCTGAGGACTGGGCGGACATGCACGGCTGGCCGGAACTCGCGGCTACGGTAGCGCGAATCTACGAGGCGCTGCCTCCCGAGCAACGCGCGCAAGCGGCGATCGTCGCGAGCAACTACGGCGAGGCCGCCGCCATCGACTTTTTCGGACCAGCGTACGGGCTACCCCCGGCGCTCTCCGGGCACAATAACTACTGGCTGTGGGGGCCGCGCGGATATACCGGCAACGTCGTGATCGACGTGAACGGCGACTGCGGACGCGACGGCTTTCCCGGACTGTTTCGCAGCGCGCGGCTCGCAGCCCGTTCGGATCCGCCGTGGGTGATCTCGTACGAGCAGAACATTCCGATCATGCTCTGCACCGGAATCCGTACGCCGCTGGCTAAGCTTTGGCCACACCTCAAGAAGTATATCTAACGGGCTCATTCGGAAAAGGCACCGACGAGCCGCGTCGCCAAGGGAGTAACGCGATCGTGTCCGCTCAAAAGGAGTAACGCAGTGAACGCCAGTGGTTTAGTGAAATACGCCGGTGCATTGGTTGCACTCGCGATATGCTCCGCGTGCGGCGCGGTCGCGCCGTCAACCGCTGCCCTCAAGGTTACGTACGTCGGCAGGACCCTCTCGATAAACGGAAGGCTGGTGACCGCGGCGCGCATGAATCCAAGACCGGTGCCCCGTTACGGCGCTATTCTTCCTGACCGGCGTGCGAGGGCGCAGAAATTCGAGTACGTCATCGACAACTACGGTACCTACGCCGACATTTTCGACTATCCGAAGAGCGATAAGCAGATCGGTACGATCAATAACGTCGGCGGCCAAGGCTGTACGAACGTCCCCTCCGGCTATGGGAAACAGACCTTCTGGATCGTCGCGAACGTTGATCAGATCACGGAATACCGGGTCCCCCAGAAGCCGCTCAAGACGCTCGACGCGCCCACCGGTAGCGCGCCATCAAGCTGCGCCATGAATACTAGCGGCGACCTTGCCGTCGGGATCCTGTCTGGCAATGATGCGGGTGACGTCGTGATCTTCAAGAACGCGAGCGGCTCGGGCACCCTTTACACCACGCCGTTGACCCAAGAGTATTTCGACGGCTACGACAATAACGGTAATCTCTTCATCGACGGCTTTAACAAGTTCAATAGGCTCGTGCTGGCCGAGCTCCCAAAAGGCGGCACTCAGTTTCAAACGATCACGACGAGCAACACCGTGCGCTTCCCTGGTTCGGTACAGTGGGACGGCAAGTACCTCACCGTCCTCGATCAGGACGTGGACGCGATCTATCAGTACGCGGTCAGCGGTACGAACGCCAAGTTGAAGGGCACGATAACGCTCAAGGGGGCCGTCGACTGCGCGCAGAGCTGGATCGTTCGGGGCCTCGTCTATTGCGCAGATTCGTTCAACAACGACGGCGAGGTTTTCAAGTACCCAGCCGGCGGTTCGATCGTTGCAACCCTTACGGGCAATTTTGACACGCCGCTTGGCGTGGTGGCGGCAACGAAATAACCTGCCCTCTATTGTTCGAGTTCATGCAGAGTGTTCGTTTTGTTATCGGTATAGAACAGGGCCGTATCGCCATCGCTCGTTCCGGTCGCGACGAGCCCGAAGACGTGAGCGGTCTTGCTCGTGTCGATTCTTTTCGTGTCGAGTATCTTTCCGGTCGGCGTCAACTCCACCAACTCGTCGCCGCCGCCTTTGGTGTTCGCAATGATGAGGTTCCCGTTCGGTAGAAGAGCAGCGGCAACGGGCGCATCGAGTGGGGAACCACTGTAGACGAGCCTCGCGCACGTGTACGTTGGGTGAGCGCACGTGAATTTCTTGCCACCGGGATGCACGACGATCTCGTCCTTCTCGAGTGAGATTGCTGGCATTCGAAACGGCGACGACCGTGTTATCGACCCCATCCACCATGTACAGCGTGTCGTTGCAAAGATGACCGTTTCTAATTCTATGGTTATCGTATTGCATTCCGGATGGCCCCAAGACGCTCCAACCGGCGCCATTATTGACGCCGAAACCAGTTATCACTTGGGTCACTGTCTCTCGCCCAGTGCGACTAACGGGGACGAACGTCACCTTGACGATCGAGCCGGTCTTGGCATCCGAAATGTAGATGTCTTCGGGCAAGTAAGGCAGACCGCAGAATGCATCGACGTCGTCGAACGGAGCCTCGAAGGGAGGGCCGAATTTCTTCTTCAACTTTCCGGTTGGATCGAACTGCGCTACGCGACCACTGACCTGTCCCGCGCCGTAGACGTTATTAGTTGTCCCACTGACTGCGTCGCCGTCGCAACCCTCGATGTTGGCGCTTTGCGCAAATTCCACCGGCTTGGAGCGCGGGTGCGGATCGAACAATTCGATGGTGGTACCCTTTCCAGCGGTGCCTGCGGCGTCGTCGAAGTTGCAGACGAGCAGCTGCCCTGTTTTGAGCAGCCCGAAGGTCGATCGGACCGTTGAGATTGCGCGGGGCCCCATGTCGCCGTTCTTGCGATCGACCGTCGAGCCGATCTCCACGTCCTTCGTAAGCCTTTTCAGAATCGAGGTCTTATCGTTTGGAACGATGGAACTCGCGCCCGGCGCCGCGACTTGCGACGTGTAGGGGACTTGGGTGTTTCCGCCACACGCCGCAGTTGCCAAAAGGGCTCCCGCGGCTAGCACAAGCACGCGATTGTTGAAAGTCGGCATCCTTACCTCGTTCTTAAACGCAGTGATGACGCGCGGGCTTCGAAATGGCTTCTTCGTTGCCTGCAAGAGCGAGCGACCGCCGTCCACCCTTAAGAGGGGGGTGAGCAGTCGGCGCCAGGCATCTACGGCCATCGTGGCAAAAGGCGGGGGCTTGCTGTTTTGAGGGAAGGACCTAACGGAATGAACACGACCGGTCTGGTGAAATACGCCGGTGCTTTGGTTGCACTCGCGATATGCGCGGCATGCGGCGGGGCCTCGCCGGGCACGCCCTCAACCGCTGCAATCAATGCCACATACGTCGGTAGGACGCTCTTCGTGAACGGAAGGCCGGTAACGGCGGCGCGCGTGAATCTCAGCCCGTTACCCCGTTATGCCGCCATTCTTCCCGATCTGCATGGGAAGCCGAAGAACTTCGAGTACGTCATCAACGACTACGGTACGTATGCGAGCATTTTCGACTATCCGAAGAGCGTCGCGCAGATCGGCTCGATCTACAACGTCGGCGGCCAAGGCTGCACGAACGTGCTCTACGGCTATGGGGATAAGATCATCTGGATCGTCGCGGGCCAGAACCAGATCACGGAGTACCAGGTCCCCAAGAAGCCGATCAAGACGCTGTCCGTCCCCTACTCTTTCCCATCCAGCTGCGCCATGAATAGCAACGGCGACCTTGCGGTCGGGATCTTGTATGCATCGGGGAAGGGCGGCGGCTACGTCGTGATCTACAATGATGCGCGCGCCTCGGGCAAGATTTACCCCACGCCGTTGGACGAAGAGTTCTTCGACGGCTACGACCCCAACGGCGACCTCTTCGCCGACGGCTTTACCGGCGACCGCTCGGGCTTCGCGCTCGTCGAGCTCCCGAAGGGCAGCACGAAATTTAAAACGATCACAACGAGCAACAGCGTTGGGTTCCCCGGCTCCGTGCAGTGGGACGGCCATTACCTTACCGTCCTCGATCAGTACCCGAACGAGATCTATCGATACACGGTCAAGGGAACGAAGGCGCAGTTAAAGAGCACGGTAACGCTCAAGGGTGCCGCCGATTGCGCGCAGAGCTGGATCGTCGGGGCCCTCGTCTATTGCGGAGACGCGGGCAACAACGACGGCGAGGTTTATAAGTACCCGGCCGGCGGTCCGCCGATTGCGACTTTCACGGGCAATTTCGCGACTCCGCTCGGCGTGGTGGCAGCCGAGAACTAATCTCCGGTGGCCTACCGAGCCCCCGCTGCGATAGTCCTCAAGGATGCGATCGAAAGCAGCTTGCAAGGTGGTCGTTCACCATGCCGGCGGCTTGCATGAATGCGTAGCAGATCGTAGGGCCGACAAAGCGGAAACCGCGCGCACGCAGGTCTCGGCTCATCGCCTCAGACTCCGGCGTCGATGACGGAATCTTCGACGGACTGCGCCGCCTCGCGGTGCGCTTGCCGTCGACGAAGCTCCAGACGTAGGCGTCGAACGAGCCAAACTCTTTTCGCACCTCCAGCAGCGCCTTCGCGTTTGCAACGACCGATTCGATCTTTGCCCGGTTGCGAATGATGCCCGGGTCCGCGAGGATCTTCTCGATGCGCGCCGGCGTGATGCGCGCGACGGCCGCGGGGTCGAAGTCCTTGAAGAGGCTGCGATAGCGGTCGCGCTTGCGCAGCACGGTCTCCCAGCTCAGCCCCGCCTGCGCGCCCTCGAGACAGAGCAACTCAAACAGCATCCGGTCGTCGTGGAGCGGCACGCCCCACTCTTCATCGTGGTAGGTGATCATCGGCTCCGAGCGTGCCCAGCTGCAGCGTTTCATCGATTGATTGGCCATGTGCCCCATTCTTCTCAACGGGGTGACATGATCCGCCGGGATTGCCAGCGGCGACCGAATGTCCTATCAGTTAGGCTATGCGCCCGAGTACTTCTCCGCGAGCATCCCCCCTGCGGCCGCGCTCGCGACGCTGATCGTGCACCTCGCCGGGAACCCGCATTACGGCTTCTTCCGCGACGAACTGTACTTCATAATCTGCGGCTTACATCCGGCGTGGGGATACGTCGACCAGCCGCCGGTCGTGCCGCTCCTGGCGGCGGCCTCGCAGCTCTTCGGCCACTCGCTCGTCTTGCTTCGCGCGATCCCCGCGCTCTTTGCCGCCGCATCGGTCTATACGACGTGCCTGCTCGTCGCCGAGCTGGGCGGCGGCGCGTTCGCGGAATTCTTCGCGGCCTTAGTGGCGGCAATGACCCCCGTGCTGATGGACTTCGGCACGAAGCTCACGACGGATACCGTCGGCCTGTTCGTCTGGCCGCTCGTGGCACTCCTCGTCTTGCGAATCGTCAAGGGCGCCGACCCGCGCTGGTGGCTGGTCGTCGGCGCTCTGCTCGGAGTCGGACTCGAGAGCAAGTACACCATCGCCTTTTTCGCCGTCGGTATCGTCGCCGGTTTGCTGCTCTTGCCGCAGCGGCGAGCGCTGTTCACGCCGTGGTTCCTCGCCGGGATGCTCGTCGCCAGCGCCATGGCTGCGCCGAATTTTGCGTGGCAGGCCGCGCACGATTACCCAATGTGGACGCTACTGCTGCACGCCGGCGAGTATAAGGACGAACTGCTCACGCCGCTGCAATACGTCGCGACGCAGGTGCTGATCACGCATCCGCTGCTCGCGCCGGTGTGGATCGTAGGCGTCGCTGCACTGCTGCGCCGCAGCGACGCGCGCTTCCTCGGCCTGGCCTATCTCCTGTTTATCGCGCAGATGATCGCGCTGCACGGCAAGCACTACTACGCCGGTGATGTTTATCCAATTCCGATTGCCGCGGGTGCGGTGGCGATTGAGGCATGGACGCGACGCGCCGCGGTTTGGCGACCGCTGCTGGCCGTCTACGCGCTTACCGCCGGCATCGCGCTGGTCCCACTGCTCATGCCCGTCCTGCCGGAACGCACGATGGCTGCGTATGACACCATCGCGCAAAGCGCGTTTGCGCGCGAAGTGAACCTGGCGCGAGCGGAACGAACCGATCTCGGAAGACTGCCGCCCGACTGGGGTGACATGCACGGATGGCCGCAGCTCGCCGCAGCCGTCGCGCGCGTCTATCGCTCGCTGCCGCGCGCGCAGCGCGCGCAAGCGGCGGTTTTTGCCAGCAACTACGGCGAGGCGGCAGCGATCGACTTCTTCGGACCGCAGTACGGGCTGCCGCCGGCGCTCTCGGGCCACAATCAGTACTGGCTCTGGGGAACGCGCGGCTTCGTCGGTAACGTCGTCATCGACGTCCACGGCGACTGCGACGAGCATCTCTTTCGCGATCGCCGCGTCGCCGCACGCTTCAGCAATCCGTGGGGGAGGCCGTTCGAAAACGGGTTCGACATCTCGGTCTGCGAAGGGATCACGACGCCGCTGGCCGCGTACTGGCCGCGCTTGCGACGGTATATTTAGCGGACGAGGAGTTCCCGCGGATCGATCGCGTCTATCAGGTGCGGATGCACGCGGTCCGCTAGCCGCCAGGGGCGCAGCGGCGATACGATGTCGTGCGAGAGCGGGAGGCCTATGATGCGCACGAGCTCGACCGCGCCGGGACGCTGGCGCCGCCAGCTCTTGTAGAGGCGGCGGATCGCGTAGTTGTTCACGGCGATCTCCGCGGTGTTGGTCACGATCGTGAAGCGTCCCGCGAGCGGTGTAACGGTACGTGTCTCGTCGAGCAGAGTCCGGGCGATGCGGTACATGTGTCCGATCGCGTGCGTCGCATACCGCGGGTAGCCGTTCGCCGGTCCTTTTTCGCGTAGGATCGGATTCCACCAATGAAAACGGTTGGGTAGGCGCAGCAGGCTCTCCGCGACCGCGCCCATGAAGCGGTTCGGGATCACCGCGACGCCGAGAAACGGCGCAATCGGCGCGCAGCGGTCGATCGCATAGTGCTGCCCGATCCATGCCGCCATCAGACCGCCGAGGGAGAAGCCGGCGAACGTTACGCGTTCGCCGAGCTCCTGCGCTATGGCGACGTATCGGATCGCGGCGTCGTAGAGCTGCTCGGCTCGCAGGCGCGCGAGCGCCGTCGACATCGGATTCACCTGACCGTGCTTGGGCAGCCGCGGCACGACCACGTTGTGTCCGCGTTCGAAGAGATCGCGCGCCACGCGTTCGAACTGCGCCGGCGTGGTGCTCAGACCGTGCAGCAAAACGACCGCTTGGGGCGTACGCGCGCCGTGGACGTAAGCGATGGTCCGCCCGTTGGGCGCGATGCCGGGGTGGTCACGTGCCAAAAGGCGTTCGAGCAGCGGAAAGCAGGTAGTCAAGAAAAAGTCCTTAACAGCACCGGCGTGTATCTCCTTTCGGAGCGCGCGCGCGAACTGGTCTCCGACGAAGAGCGCTACGGCGCGCACAACTACGCCCCGCTCGACCTCGTCGTGGAACGCGCGCAGGGTGTTTGGTTGTGGGACGTTGACGGCAGGCGCTATCTCGACTGCGTCAGCGCGTATTCGGCCGTCAACCAGGGACACTGTCATCCGCAGATCTACGCCGCGCTCGTCGAGCAGGCGCAGAAAGTAACTCTCACGTCGCGCGCGATGCGCAACGATCGCATGCCGGGCTTCCTCCAGACGCTGACGCGGCTGACCGGATACGACAAGGCGCTTCCGATGAACACCGGCGTCGAGGCGGTCGAGACCGCGATCAAACTGGCGCGGCGCTGGGCGTACGATGCGAAGCGCGTGCCGGCCGATCGCGCGGAGATCATCGTCTTCTCCAACAACTTCCACGGCCGGACGCTCGCGGCGGTCAGCGCGAGCACGACGGCGGAGTAT
This sequence comes from Vulcanimicrobiota bacterium, assembly GCA_963756165.1. GTDB lineage: Bacteria > Vulcanimicrobiota > Vulcanimicrobiia > Vulcanimicrobiales > Vulcanimicrobiaceae > Cybelea. Next base: position 62,041 of record CAVWMO010000014.1, read on the forward strand.
CGTGAGGGCTTCGGCCCGTTCGTTCCCGGATTCGTCGCCGTTCCGTTCGGCGATGCCGATGCTCTCGAACGAGCAATTACGCCGAACACGTGCGCGATCTTGATCGAGCCGATTCAGGGCGAAGGCGGCATCAACGTGCCGCCCGAGGGCTACATCAAACGCGCGAGGGCAGTGTGCCGCGAACACGACGTCCTCTTCATCGCCGACGAGATCCAGACCGGGCTGGGCCGCACTGGCGATCTCTTCGCGTGCGACTACGACGCCGTTCGGCCCGACGTGCTCGTCGTGGGCAAGGCGCTAGGCGGCGGATTCTATCCGGTGTCGGCGATCCTCGCGAATGACGATTTGATGCGTCTCTTCGAACCCGGCTCGCACGGCAGCACGTTCGGCGGCAACCCGCTCGCCTCGGCGGTCGCGCAAGCGGCGCTCGACGTCGTCGTCTCCGAAAATCTTCCCGCGCGCTCGCGCTACGCCGGCGCCCGGCTGATGCAGGGACTGCGCACCATCTCTTCACCCTGCATAACCGAGGTCAGGGGCCGCGGCCTGCTCGTCGGCGTGGCCACGACGGTCCCCGCCAAACGCCTCTCCGAGGCCTTGCTGGAGCGCGGCGTCGCGGCCAAGGACTGCCGCGAGTTCGTGCTGCGCATCGCCCCGCCGCTGGTCATCGACGACGAGGCCATCGCCTATTTCCTTGAACGATTCGCAGACGCCGTCGGGGAGGTCGGCGCCCGCTCTTGACATTCCCCCGGACGCGCGTGATATGGTTGGCGGGCCGAAGCAGCGGGTCGTTCCGCTCACCGGATGCCTGCGGGCGATCCGGTCTTCACTTTAAGGGACTCTCGGCTGGTTCCGTGGTGGGGTTGCTCCGGCAGCGCCTTTTTTATTTGGAGATGAGCTCATAGCACGACCCCTGCGCGTCAACGATCAAATTCGGATTCGTGCGGTCCGGGTGATCGACGAAAACGGACACCAACTCGGGATACTCCCGACCGAAGATGCGTTAGCGCGCGCGCGAACTGCCGGCCTCGATTTGATCGAAATCTCGCCGAACGCGCAGCCGCCCGTATGTAAGATCGCGGACTACGGACGGCTCAAGTACGAGCAGTCGAAGAAGGACAAGGACGCTCGCAAGAAACAGCGGCACTTCGAGTTAAAGGAAGTGAAGCTGCGGCCGAAGATCGAGACGCACGACTACGAGACCAAGGCACGGATGGCGGAACGGCTGTTGCTCGACGGGAGCAAGATCAAGGTGACGATCATGTTCCGCGGCCGCGAGATCACGTACACGTCGTTCGGGCGCAGGCTGCTCGACCGCATGGCCGAGGACTTGGCGCCGCTCGCAACGGTCGAGCGAGAGGCGCGGCTCGAGGGCAAAAATATGTTCATGATCATGGCGCCCCGAATGACGCCGACGGGTCCGCCGAAGTTTTCGACACCGCGCGAACGGGAGCAGAAGCCGATCGTGCACGAGACACCAGCGAAGGAGCGAACCAGTGCCTAAGATTCGTACACACCGGGGAACCGCGAAGCGCGTGAAGGTCAGCGCGACCGGCAAGGTGACGCACCGTCACCAGTTCGACGGCTGCGGCCACATCCTCAGTAAGAAGTCCCGCAAGCGCAAGCGCAAGTTTCGCAAGGATCAGCCCGTCGCCAAGGGCGATCTGAAGCGTATCGCGCCGACGATCCCCTACCTGGTATAACGGAGGCTCGACATGGCACGCATCAAACGCGGCGTAAACGGTCTCAAGCACCGCCGCAAGGTCATGAAGCTGGTCAAGGGCTTCCGCGCGTCTCGCCGCCGCAATTATCGCGTCGCCAACGAGTCGCTGCTGAAGTCGCTGGCCTACGCGTTCCGCGACCGGCGCGTGCGCAAGCGCGACTTCCGTTCGCTGTGGATAAGCCGCATCAACGCCGCGGTGCGCCGCGAAGGCCTCTCGTATTCGGTCTTCATGAACGGTCTGAAAAAGTCCGGCGTCAGTCTCAACCGCAAGGCCCTCGCGGATCTGGCGATCTCGGACGAAAAGGCGTTCGGGATGCTCCTGAACCTGGCGCGTCAAGCCGCAGAACGATAATTTCGTCGTAGAAGGCGCGCTCCTCAGGCGAGGCGCGTCCGCGACAGGCAGGCGCGCCCTAGTATATAATGGTCGCGTTATGAGACGTTGGGGTTCCGTCTTTGCGACGGCTCTATTCGTCGGGTTCCTCGCGTGCGCGTTCCCGCTGCCGGCCCGCTCGCAGCCCGGACTCTCGTTGACGCCGTCGGTCGCCGATCAGATCGACCGGATGGCCAAAAATGAAATTCATGCGGGGCGCACGCCGGGGATCGCCATCGGCGTCGTCGAGGATGGCCGGCTCGTCTATGCGCGCGGATTCGGGTTCGCGACGGTCCAGCCGCATGCCGCAATGGCGCCCGATACCGAGTTCTACGCCGGCGGGCTGACGATGGAGTTTACGGCCGCGGCGATCCTTTTGCTTGCCCAGGATGGCAAGTTAAGCCTCGACGATCGCGTCAGCAAGTACGTCCCCGAGTTTCATCTGGGCAGCGACGTCACGATCGCCCAGCTGCTGACGCAGACCTCCGGGCTGCCCAGCTATGCGGCGATACCGAAGGTCACGTCGGACATGACGCACACGATCAAGATCAACGATCTGCTCGCGATGGTCGACGGAATCAAACCGACCGCTCCTCCGGGTGCCGTCTACGAGAACAATCCGATCAACTATCTCGTCGCCGGTCTGATCGTGCAGCGCGTCAGCGGCGTCCCGCTCTCCGACTATCTCGAGCAGCACATCTTCTTGCCGCTCGTGATGAATCACACGTTCCTCGCGGGCGATAGCGGCATCGGCGCCCACGCCACCGGTTACACCCGCAACGGGAGGGGCTTCGCGGTCGCGCCGACGTGGGATCCGGCATGGCTGGACGGCGACTCCGGCATCGTTTCCACGATCTACGATCTCGCCAAGTGGGACATCGAGATGCCGGTCCTGCTGCGCGTGGACTCGGTTCGAACGATGTTCACGCCGAGCGCGAGCGCCGGTCCGACGCACTACGGCATGGCCTGGGTCATCGACCGGCGCGGCGGGAAGGAGTTTGTCTGGACGAACGGTGAGATATCGGGCTTTCGAGCGATGAACGCCCTCCTGCCGGAGCAGCAAGTCGGCGTGATCGTACTCTCCAACGTGGACTCGCTGCATGGACGGTCCGTCACGATTCCCGAAGAGCTGGGCGCTCGAATCTTGAGTCTCTTGGTTCCTCCGGAGACGGCCAATCTAGACAATACGATCGTGACGCGAGCCAAAGATTGGCTCGAGCGTCTCGCGAGCCGCCATCTCGATCGCTCGGAACTCACGCCGACGTTCAGCGCCTATCTGAGCGACGATCTCGTGGCGCGCGAAGACTTCGCGGCGCTAGGGCCGGTTCAGTCGATCGTCCCGATCTCCAGCACCGTCGAGCCGAACGGCGATACTCTCTATGAGTTCCTGGTGCGCTATCCAAGCGCGCAATTTCACTTCGACTTCGAGGTAACCGCCGACGGCAAGATCGCCGGATTGAGCCTCGGAGCTTAGAGAGCCTAGTCGTCCCCGTCGGCCAGCCGGCGCCCCGTGGCCTCGACGACCTTGCCCAGCATCGTTACAGCTTCGGCGCGCGTCGCGTTACTGAACATGTAGCGTAGGCGCTCGTCGACATCTTCCACGATCAAGACCGCGCGACGGCCGCCGCGAACCGCGTCGATCAAAGAGCTCAGGTAAGCTTCGTCCTCGGGGGCCAACACGGACGGTTCTGCGCGGGTACGGTTGCGCTCCAACAATCGCTTCAGCACAGCGTCAATGTCGCTCGGTATTTCCACCACGTACCTCCAAGATCGATTCCAGCCGCGTCGGTAGCAACGGCGACGATGCAGAAATCTCTCGTACAGTATCTATCGACCGAATTCCCTTCCAAATTCACCTTCGCCGCCCTGCAGCCAAAACAGGGCCAGCAAGGTTTTTGCATCGACCGTTCCATCAGCGACCAGGCGCCATGCCGCCTCGCGCGTGCACGTGCGGACTTCGATTCGCTCGTCTTCCTCGGTCGCCGCCGCGCCGGCGGTGAGCTGGTCCGCGTGAAAGAAGTGCATGATCTCCGAGCAGAAGCCGGGCGTCGTCCAGACGGATCCGATCGGCCGCATGCGTCCGGCGATGTAGCCCGTCTCCTCGCGCAACTCGCGCCGCGCCCCGTCCGACGGGCTTTCGCTGGCGTCGGACGTACCGGCGGGAATCTCCCAAAGAGCCGCGTTCGCAGGGTGCCGGTACTGCCGGACTAAAACGATCGTGTCCGGCGCGGGCGTCGCGACGATCGCGACGGAGGCGCCGTGCTCGACTACGTCGACGCGGTGCTCGCTTCCATCGGCGAACCTCAGCTCGTCGACGCGAACACCGAAGACGCGTCCCTCAAAACAGCGGCGCGAGCCGATCAGGCGAGGCACTTCTTCCATCGGCGGGCCTTTGGCGGAACGGCGGGACGGAGCCTCGTAAGGACCGACATGGCGAAGTCATCCATCACCGCGGAAATCGTCTGGCTTGCCTTTTTTCTCGTCGTGTTCGCCGCCCTGGCATACGCGTTGCTGCGCTGGCTCGTGCCGCACCACTTCAACGACCGAATCGCCGTCGCGCTGGCGGCCATCTTCGCCGGTCTGGTGATGATCTTCACGCGGGCCGCGGTGTCGAAGTCGACGCGAGCGCGCTGAACGTGGCCGTACGCCTCGGCGTCCATGCCGATCGCCTCGCCGGCGTGCGCGCGCTCCGCTCGCCTAAAGGACGGCGCGCCCAGGGGCGATTCGCGTTCGAAGGCGTCACGCTCTTGGAGGAGGCGCTCGCGAGCCGTTTCCCGATCGACGAACTCTACTGCACCGCGCCCGCGTACGACTCGACCCCGCCGATCCGCGAGCTCGAGGCGCAGGGCGCCGGCGTCTTTATCGTCGACGAGCGCAGCGCCGCGCACATCTCGGACCTGCGGACGCCGAACGGCGTAGTGGCCGTCGCGCCGATGCGGCTGCGGCCTGCCGCGGAGCTCGTGCGCGACGCGACGCTGCTCTTGGTGCTCGCCGACATAAACGACCCCGCAAACGCGGGCACGCTGCTGCGCTCGGCCGACGCGTTCGGCTGCAGCGGCGTGGTGTTCGGGCACCTCGGCGTCGACCCGTACCACCCGAAGGTAGTCCGGGGCTCGATGGGGGCCATTTTTCGCGTGCCCATCTCGATCGCGGCGTCGTCCGATCTGGCAGCCACCGCGGCGGGCGGTCTGCGCATGGTCGGGCTCGCCGCCGGTGGCGCCTGCCTGAAGGGCGAGCAACTGGTGCCGCCGCTGGCCATCGTCGTGGGCAACGAGCGTCACGGGCTGGGGCCCTGGGCGACGTTGTGCGGGCAAGTGCTCGCCATCCCCATGCAGGGGCCCAGCGAGAGCCTCAGCGCGGCGGTGGCCGGATCGATCGCGCTCTATGAAGCCGGACGCGTTTTGTCGCATCAAGGGAGCGCTGCGCGGCCTTGTCAAGAGAGTGGTGCGGAGCCAAAAAGTCAAGACTACCGGTGCTAAAAGTCGCATGGTATACTCAGCGCATTCCGCGACAGGGCCGCCCCGGAGCCGACGGCTCAGAAGGAGACAGCAAACGCTATGGCAACGTCCTATCTCTTCTGGAGGCTTTTCGCCCAAACGGGTTCGATCGACGCCTACCTGGCTTACCGAAGGCTGAACGCGGCGCCCGCGACAACCTAGATTAAAAGGGTCGTTCGCACACTAAGCTACAAAGTAACCGATTTTGGAAGCGCCCGGTAGAAGTGAGACTCCGGGCGTTTTGTTTTATGGAAAAATGACCGATTTGACGCGACTACTCGCGGATCTTCAACAGCGCTTCGCGGCCGATGCGAATGCTGCCGCCGGCGTGCAGGCGCTGGGGAACGTGCGCATCGCCTATCTCGGCAGAAACGGCGAGGTTACCAAAGTGCGCCGCACGATCGGCATGCTTCCCCCGGCGGAACGGCCCGCTGCGGGAAAAGCGATCAACGACGCGGTCGCCGCGATGGAAAGCCGATTGCAGGCCGCGCAGGCGGCCCTGGAATCGAGCGCGGTCGGCGCGGAGCTCGCCGCCTCGATCGACGTGACCTTCCCCGCGATCGCGCCCGAGGTCGGATCGATTCATCCGGTGCGCCGAATCATCGAGGAGAGCTGCGACTACTTCATGCGCCACGGCTTCGCGGTGGTGGTCGGCCCCGAGGCCGAGCCCGATTACTACAACTTCGACGCGCTGAACATCCCGAGCGATCACCCGGCGCGCGAGAGCTTCGACTCGTTTTGGCTGACCGATAGCGTCCTGTTGCGGCCGCACACGTCGCCGATGCAGATTCGCACGATGCAACAGCACCGCCCTCCGATCGCAATCGTGGCGCCGGGAAAATGCTTCCGCCGCGACGCCGTCGACGCGCGGCATCTCTTTCAGTTTCATCAAGTCGAAGGGCTGCTCGTTGCGGATGACATCCATTTCGGCCACCTCAAGGGCATGCTGACCGGGTTGTGCCGCGAGCTGTTTGGTCCCGATCAACGCGTTCGCTTTCGCCCGTCGTACTTTCCGTTCACCGAGCCGAGCGCCGAAGTCGATACGACCTGTCCGAAGTGCCATGGCGATCCATCGGGCGGCCGCTGCAGCCTCTGCGGCGGCTCAGGGTGGATAGAGCTGGGCGGATCCGGAATGGTGCACCCCAATGTGCTGCGTGAGGTCGGTTACGATCCCGACGTATATTCCGGTTGGGCCTTCGGCTTCGGCGTCGAGCGGCTCGGCCTGGCGCGCTACGGCGTCGACGACATCCGGCGCTTCATCAACAGCGACCCCGATTTTCTCGCGCAACTGAGTTGACGGGACAGGACGCGTGCGCGTACCGATAAGCTGGCTGCGGGAGTATGCGGCAATTCCGGCCGACACGGAGGCGATCGCCGGCCGTCTCGCTATGCTCGGCTTTCCTGTCGCCGACATCGAGAAGCGCCCCGCGATCACCGGCGTCGTAACCGGGCGCATCGCGGAGCTCGAAAAGCACCCCAACGCCGACCGGCTCCAGGTCGCGCTCGTCGACGTCGGCGCCGCGGAGCCATTGACGATCGTGACCGCGGCCACCAACGTTGCGGTTGGCCAAACCATCGCCGTGGCCACCGTCGGCGCACAACTTCCCGCGCTGCGCATCGAACGGCGCACGATGCGCGGCGTCGTCTCGCACGGGATGATGATCTCGGCCGACGAACTCGCGCTGCCGGCGGAGTGGTTCGAAGACGGCATCCTGCAGCTCGATACAGGGACTCCGCCCGGCGCGGACGCCGTAGAGTTCTTTGGATTGAACTGCGACGTGCTCGACGTCGAGATCACGGCGAACCGCCCCGATGCGACGTCGATCGTCGGACTCGCGCGGGAGCTGGCCGCATCCTACGGCGTTGCGTTGCGGCTGCCGCCATTGCACGATTCGTACGACGCATCCGAGCCGCCGGGCGAGGCGCCGCGCGTCGTCCTGCAGTCCACCGATTGTCACCGCTTCGTCGCGCAGCGCTTCGATAGCGTGCGCGTGCGGCCGGCGCCGACCTGGATGCGCATCCGGCTCGCCCTGGCGGGTCAGCGTCCGATCAACAACGTCGTGGACGTCTCGAACTACGTGATGCTGGAAACGGGACAGCCGTTGCACTTTTACGATGCCGCGTGCATTGCGAACGGCAGGCTCACGGTGCGCAGCGCACGCGACGGCGAGAAGCTCGTGACGCTCGACGGCGTCGAGCGCTCGCTCACGCCGTCGTCGCTCGTCATCGCCGACGATGCCGCGCCGCTCGGCCTCGCGGGCCTGATGGGCGGCGCGTCCAGCGAGGTGACGGCGTCGACGGTCGCAATCGTCGTCGAAGCCGCGAACTTCAGCGGCCCGCGAGTGCGCCGAATGAGCGGCGCGCTCGGCCTCCGTACCGAGGCGTCGACGCGTCACGAGAAGTCGCTGGCTCCGGCGCTGACCGACTTCGGCGCCGCGCGCGCCGCGCAGCTCTTGACCGAGGTCGGCGCGACCGCATATCCGCCACACGCATTTGGAGCCGAGATTGTGACGCCGGCGCCGATTCGTCTCGCGCTCCGCGACGTGCAACGCCTCCTAGGGCTCGCGATTCCGCCCGATCGCATTACTCGGCACCTCGAGGCGCTGGGCTGCGCCGTCCAGCCGGCCGAATCGAGCGCGCTCGCGGTGACGCCGCCGGCGTGGCGCCGGGATCTCACGATCGCCGCCGACCTGATCGAAGAAGCCGCACGCATCGAAGGATACGATCGGATCGAGACCGTCGAACCGTCGGTGCCGCCGCACGCGATCTCCAGCGCGGCGTTCGATCGCGAGCGACGCGTCGCGCACGCGCTCGCTGCGCTGGGGTACCGCGAGGTCGTCACGCACTCGCTCCGCGGCTCGGCATGGAACGGCGCGGCGGTGGAGGTCCGCAATCCGCTATCGGAAGGGCAGCGATTTCTCCGCGGCTCGCTGATTCCGGGTATGCTCGAATATCTCGCCGACACCCCGGCGGTCCGCATTTTCGAGCTCGGTGACGTCTTTCGCGCGGACGGCGACGGCGTCGCCGAACGGACCACTCTCGGATTCGGCTTCGCGGCGGTCGTCGACTCTGCGCGCCCGTGGCGTGACGAATCGTTCCTGCGCCTGCGCGGCGACTGCGAGGCGTTGCTGCGAAAGATAACGGGGAGGGCCGCGGACGCCGATCCCGGCGGCGGCGCGGAGTTTCATCCGGGCAAGCGCGCAGCTTTGTCGATTGACGGTGGCCGAGTGGGTGAGCTCGGATGCGTGGATCCGCGTTTGAGCCGGCAATTCGGACTATCCGGCAACGCGTACATCTGCATCATCGACGTCGCGGCGCTGCCCGAGTACGCCGTACCACGCTATCGCGTGCCGTCCCGATTTCCCTCAACGTACCGCGACATAGCGCTGGTGGTGCGCGACGACTTGAGCGCGCGCGAGGTCGAACTAGCCGTCGCCGAGGCGGCGGGCCCGCTGTGCACCGGCGTGGGTGCCTTCGACGAGTACCGCGGACCGCAGGTCGCCCACGGGCACAAGAGCCTCGCCGTCCGCGTCACGCTGCAGCGCTTCGACGCGACGATCACCGACGAGGAAGCCGATGCGGCTATCGCGGCAATCCTCGCCACACTCGGCGAACGGTTGGGAGCGACGATTCGAACGTGATCGCCGGCGTCGCCTGGCCCGATATCGTGATCGCCATTGTGCTCGGCATCGCAACGTACAAGGGATACTCGCGCGGATTCGTCTCCGAGCTGGGCGGCGCGGTCGCGGTGACGGCGGCGTTGGTCACGCCATGGTTCTATAACGGTTTTCTGGACTCGCAAATCCAGGCGATCACGCGCCTCGGCCCCGGATCCGCGCACGTCATCGGCATGTTCGGCACGGGACTGTTGACGTACGTCCTTCTGCTGATCGTTGCCCGCCTGCTCGGCGCGATCGCGAAGCTGCCGGTGCTGGGAATCGGCAACGCAATCGGCGGGGGGTTCATCGGTTTCGCCAAGGGCGCGATCTTGCTATGGCTCGTGCTCTTCGTCGCGCTGTTCTTTCCGCTCTCTCCGGACATCCGCGCCGGACTGCACGATTCGCGTCTGGCGCCGTATCTAGTGACCTACGACGCGCCCATCGACGACGCTATACTATCGACGATTCCGTGGTTCGCGCGCCCATTCGTCGAGCCGTATTTCAGGCGACACCACTTGTAACTCGCCCCGCCAGCGCCTCGATTGCCGCCCCCGTCGCGGCTCCGGGCGTCACGTCGTGGCCGAGGTGCAGCAGCGCGAGCTCGATGGCGCCGATCGCGCCTAGCAGATCGACGTCGTGCACGTCGCCCATCGTACCGAAGCGGAGGATCTTTCCGGCGAGCTCGCCCTGGCCGCCGGAGAGAATGACGCGATGGTGTTCGCGCAGCCGCTTCAGCAACGCGGAGACTTCCACGCCTTCCGGCGGATAGGCCGCGACGACCGTCGGCGAATGGGCGTCCGGCGCCGAAACGAGAGTAAAGCCGAGCCGCTCGAGGGCGGCGCGAACGGCCGCGGCATAGCGCGCGAAGCGCGCCCACGCGGCCTCAATGCCGCCGGCGTGATAGCGCTCGAGCGCCACGTCGAGCGCGTACAGGATCGATATCGGAGGCGTCCACGGCGTCTGGCCGTGCCGCGCCGACTCGCGCGCGTGGCGCAAGTCGAAGTAGAACCGCGGCGACGTTGCGTGTGCGATGCGTTTCCACGCGCGCTCGCTGGCCGCCACCATCGCAACGCCCGGCGGCGCGGCGAAGGCCTTCTGCGAGGCGGCGACCACGACGTCGTAGCCCCATTCGTCCATCCGCAGCTCCGACGCGCCGAGCCCGCTGATCGAATCCACTAGCGTCAGCGCGCCGTGCGCCCGCAGGATCGGCGCGAGCGCGGCCATGTCGTTCGCGACGCCGGTCGACGTCTCGTTGTGCGTGAGTAACACGGCCGCGATCTGTCGCTTCGTATCGGCCGCTAGACGCGCCTCGAGCGCTCGCGGATCGAGCGCCGCGCCGGCTGCGGTGTCCAGCGGCTCGACGGAACAGCCGTAACGCTCCGCGATCGTCGCGAAACGCTTGCCGAAGACGCCGACGGCGCACGACAACACGCCGTCGCCCGGCCCTAAGACGTTTGCGACGGCGGTCTCCAGGGCGCCGGTTCCCGAGCTGCCGAGCAGCACCACGTCGCCTTGCGTGCCGAAGATCGGTTGCAGGGCGCTCGTGATGCGACCGAGCAGCGCCGCAAACTCGGGCCCGCGATGGTCGATGAGCGGGCAGGCCAGGGCTTCGACGACCGGTTGCGCGAGCATGACCGGGCCGGGAAGGAACAGCAGTTGCCGCGGCATCGAATACTGCTTCTATGGACGCCGCAAGCATCCGCCTTACCGAGCTCTCATCCTGCGCCGGCTGCGCCGCAAAACTGGGCGCGGCGGAACTGCGCAGCGTGATGGAACGCGTGTCGCCGGCGACCAACGACCGCGTGCTGGTCGGTTACGGCGGCAGTGACGACGCCGGAGTATATCTCGTGCGCGAGGATCTCGCGCTCGTGCAGACGGTTGACTTTTTCACGCCGATCGTCGACGACCCGTACGACTTCGGCCGCATTGCAGCGACTAACGCGCTCTCGGACGTCTACGCGATGGGCGGCCGTCCGCTGACGGCCCTGAACATCGTCGCATTTCCCGAGGATCTCGATCTCGCGATCCTTTCGCGCATCCTCGAAGGCGGCGCGACCGTCGCGCGCGACGCCGGCGTCGCGGTCGTCGGCGGCCACACGATCAAGGACGCCGAGCCGAAGTACGGCATGGCCGTGAGCGGCGTCGTGGACCCGCGGCGTATCGTGACCAACGCCGGCGCGCTGCCCGGCGACGTGCTCGTGCTCACCAAGCCGCTCGGCACGGGGATATTAACCACGGCCCGTAAGCGCGGCGCGATCGCCGACGACGATCTACGCGAAGCCGTGGACTGGATGACGACACTCAACGACCGCGCGTCGGACGCGATGCTGGCGGCGGAGGCACACGCGGCTACCGACGTGACCGGCTTCGGCCTGCTCGGCCACGCCGATAACCTGGCGCGCGCGTCGAACGTGCAGCTCGTCTTTAACGCGGCCGCCGTACCGTTCATGTCGCATGTGCTCGATCTCATCGAAGCGGGAATGGTGCCGGGCGGCACACGCCACAACGCCGAGACGCACGCCGGGTTCACGACATTTGGACCCTCCGTGCCAAACGCGGCGCGCATCGGCCTCTCGGATGCGCAGACTTCGGGCGGGTTATTGATCAGCATCGCGCCCGATCGCGTCAATCAACTGGCGCGTGACCTCGAAATTAGCGGCGCCCTCGCGGCCGTTGTCGGCGGAGTCCGCGAGGGCACCGGAATCATCGTAGAGTAAGCGCGTCCTTAGCGTTTGAGCGGCTTGCGAAGCGCGCGTCGCTTGACGACGCCGTTGCGGCGCTTGGCATGGCCGGCGCGGGTCAACGTCGTCGAAGGGCGCAGGGGAACCACGTTGCTGACCTTCTGATCGCCGAGCGGCACGGGCGAGATGAGACGCTTGCCCAGCGCGTGATGGAGCACCTCGGAGAGCTCGTCGACCGGCACGAACGTCATGCTGTCGCGCACTTCCTTTGGAATATCATCGAGATCCATCTCGTTGCGGCGCGGAATCAGAATCTTCGTGATCCCCGCGCGCTTGGCGCCGAGCACTTTCTCTTTCAGCCCGCCGATCGGCAGCACTTGCCCCGTCAGCGTGATCTCGCCCGTCATCGCGAGGTTCGGATCGACCTTGACGCCGGTCAACATCGAGGTGATGGAAGTCGCCAGTGCGATGCCGGCCGACGGACCGTCCTTCGGCGTCGCGCCCGCCGGGACGTGGATGTGAATGTCGTGCTTCGAGAAGTAATCTTCGGGCAGACCGAGCTCGCGCGAGCGCGAACGCAGGAATGAAACGGCGGCCTGCGCGCTCTCCTTCATCACATCGCCGAGCTGTCCGGTCAGCACGAGTTTGCCCGTTCCGGGCATGGACTGCGTCTCGAGAAACAGGATGTCGCCGCCCACCGGCGTCCAGACCATGCCCGTGGCGACGCCCACGGACGCAACGCGCTTGCGCACCTCGTTGAAGAAGCGCGGCTTGCCGAGAGACTCGGCGAGACTCTCCGGCTTGACGCGCGCCTTGTAGCGCGGATTTTCGGCGATTTTCCGCGCGATCTTGCGGAAGACCGTGCCGATCTCGCGCTCGAGATTGCGCACGCCCGCCTCGCGCGTGTAGTCGTTAATGATAACGCGAATTGCCGCGTCGCTGATCTGCGCCTGCGTCTCGCGCAGCCCGTTATGCAGTCGCTGCTTTTTCACGAGATAGCGCTTGGCGATCTGCAGCTTCTCGAGCTCGGTATATCCCGAGAGCGTGATGATCTCCATGCGGTCGCGCAGCGGCGGCGAGATCGTATCGAGGTTGTTGGCCGTGCAGATGAAGAGCACCGCCGACAGATCGAACGGCAGGTCGAGATAGTGATCGCGGAAGTTGTTGTTCTGCTCCGGATCGAGCACCTCGAGCAGCGCCGACTGCGGGTCGCCGCGGAAGTCCGCGCCGACCTTGTCGATCTCGTCGATCATCATGACCGGATTGCGCGTCCCCGCGTCGCGGATCGCGCGGACGATCGTGCCCGGCATCGCGCCGATGTACGTGCGGCGATGTCCGCGGATCTCGGCCTCGTCGTGAACGCCGCCCACCGAAAGGCGCACGAACTTGCGCCCCATCGCGCGCGCGATGGATTGGCCCAGCGACGTCTTGCCCACGCCGGGCGGACCGACGAAGCACAGGATCGGTCCGGTGAGTTTCTTCTTCAGTTTTCCGACCGCGAGATACTCGATGATCCGGTCCTTGATCTTGTCGAGATCGTAATGATCCTCGTCGAGGATCGTGCGCGCCGCCTTGATGTCGATGTGGTCGGCAGTCTCGACGTTCCACGGCAGCGTCACGAGCCAGTCGAGGTACGTGCGGATCACGCTGTATTCCGGACTCGCCTGCGGCACCTTCGAGAGCCGGTCGAGCTCGCGATCGGCGGCCTTCTTCACGTCGGGCGGCATCGCCGCGGCGTCGATCTTCGAGCGCAGCTCGTTGGTCTCGGCCTGCTGCGGATCGACCTCGCCGAGCTCTTCTTGAATCGCGCGCAGCTGCTGGCGCAGGTAGAACTCGCGCTGATTTTTCTCCATCTCGCGCTGGATGTCGCTCTGAATCTTGTGGCCGAGCTCGACGACCTCGAGCTCCTTGGTCAGCAGAAGCGTCAGCTTGCGCATGCGCTTGGCGGTATCGCGCTCCTCGAGCAGCGCCTGGCGATCGGCGGTCTCGAGCCGCATCGTCGACGCGACGAAGTACGTGAGCACCACCGGGTCGGTGATATTCGCGACCTCCATCTCCATCTCGCGCGGCGCCTGCGGCAGGTACGAGAGCAGCTTCTGGAAGAGGCCGGCGAGGTTACGCTGCATCGCGACGAGTTCTTCGTTCTCGACGGTCGTGTCGGGCAATTCCGTATACGCCGCGACCATGTAGGGCGACGCTTGCGTGAACTGCTCGATCCTGAAGACTTGCTGGCCGGCGACGATGCAGCGCAGCGTGCCGTCCGGAACCTTGAGCATCTTCTGGATCACGCCGATCGTGCCGATGCGATGCACGTCGTCGGGGCCCGGCTCTTCGATCTCGCGATCCTTCAGCACCGTGAGGCCGATCGGCTTGCCCTCGCGCAGTGCCTCCTCGACCAACGCGATGCCCGGCTTCTTGACGACCGCGAGCGGAATGACCGTGTGCGGGAACAGCACGGCCTCCTGCAGCGGCAGAATGCCGATTAGGTTGGCGGGTACGACGTTTTGTTTCGGCTTTTCGGCTGTGGGCGTTTCGGCCATACGGTTAGGAATGGGTCCTCTTGACGACGAGATGCAGCTCCGTGCGGGAGGTCGGCATGTACGCCGTCGCCGCAATCGGCGCGACGACGACGAGCAGTCCGTCCTCGTAGCTGGCCGCGACGCGATCGTATTCGATCGCGACCGGCAATGGAATTCGCTTGACGAAATCGCCCCGTGCGATCTCCTTCTGAACGAACGACCCGCGCCGCCAACGCGCCGCTTGCAGACGCCGCCCCGTGATGACGAGACAGCGTTCGTCGAACACGACGCTCAGACTCTCGGCGTCCGCGCCGGCGACCTCGACCACGACGATGACGCTGCGCTGATCCTCGGCGATGAAGACGTCGGCGTTGGGGGCGAACGTCCCCAGGCGAGCGCGGACGATGAATTCCACCGAGGCTACAACCCCCTATTCGGCTGCACGGATGCCTTTGGGCCGCAAAGGGTCCGAGCGGTCATAAGCTCGGGTCGGGCAGCGCGCGCCCGGGCGGCCACATGACGCAAGGCGCCAGCGTGACCCGCAGCGGCGCAAAGGCGTCCGGCGGAATGCGCACCGCGAAGAACTGCTGGTATTTCGTCGCTACGCCGTAGCGGCTCTGCGGCGGAAAGCTCGTGATGTTCTTCGTCGCGAGGTGCGTGGCGGCGAGCACCGTGTTGATCGCCGTCGCGCTCGCGGGCGACGTGTATTCGGCGCTTCGCTCGCCGAGCCAGGTCGTTCCGTTCTGCGTCGTGTAGAGGAAGCCGACGATTGCTCCGGGCATCATCGTTGCCGTCGAGACCACCTCATCGATGCGCACGATCTGCATCGCGCGCGACAGCGGCGGCTGGAGAACCTGCGGAACCGCCCGCGCCGAGTCGAGGCAAGCGCCGTCCTCGAGCGGCGATTGAGCGCCGACGGCGGCAGGCGGAGGCGGGGGCGGGGCCTGCGCCACGGTAGAAGCGAGAACGCTGAGGAAGAACGTCGCTAGTGCAAACATTCCCGCAAGGTTCGCCTAAACTGCTACGCCGCCTCGGTACCCGCGACGCCGCCCTGATCGTGATGGGCGGCATCGTCGGTTCGGGCATCTTCATGAACCCGTCGGTCGTCGCACGCTATGTGCACAGCGGGCTGCTCGTGATGCTGGTCTGGGTGCTCGGCGGTCTGGTCGTGCTGCTCGGCGCAGGCGTTTTCGCCGAACTCGCCGCGCGACGACCACACGATGGCGGGGTGTACGCATACATGAAGGACGCTTTTCACCCCTCGTTGGCCTTCATGTATGGATGGACGCTGCTGCTCGTCTCGCAGAGCGGCGGTGCCGCGGCTGCGGCCGTCACGTTCGCAAAATACTTCGCGCCACTCACCGGATGGCAGCTCTCGACCGGCCTCGTCGCGGGGACCGCGATCGTGGTCTTTACGGCGATCAACGCGTTGGGTGTTCGAACCGGAGCCTCTACGCAGAATCTCTTCATGGTCCTCAAGATCCTGGCGATTGGCGGTTTCGTCGTCGTCGGGCTCGTCGCGCCGCACGCCGCGGCCGTTCCAAGTCCATCCGGCGCATTGGCCGGCGGAGCCTTTGCGGCTATCGGCCTCGCCCTGGTTCCGGTGCTATTCGCCTACAGCGGGTGGCAGACGTCGAGTTTCATGACGGCGGAGCTCAGAGAACCGCACGTGACCCTGCCGCGCGGCATGATCGCCGGCGTCGTCGTCGTCGTCGTCCTGTATCTCTCCGTGAACGCGGTCTGTCTGCGTACGCTCGGAGTCGATGCGCTCGCCGGTACGAGCACGCCGGCCTCCGACATTGCGCGGCTCGCGTTCGGTCCGATAGGTCTCCGAGTAATGGCGACCGTCATCGCGCTATCGACATTAGGATTCTTGAGCAACCAAATTCTCACGTCCCCGCGCGTCTACTTTCAGATGGCCGCGGACGGCATGTTCTTCAAGCAGCTGGCGCGGGTCAACCGGCGAACTCACGCGCCGGTCATCGCGGTCGTCACCCAGGGTGCGATCGCGCTGATCGTCTCGTTCCTTCCGTACGAGCGGATATTGAACTACGTGACCTGTATCGACTACATCTTTTTCGGCTTATCCGCCGTCGCGCTCATCATTTTTCGCAATCGCGATGCCCGCGATCCCGCGGCACGCGTACCCAGCATCCGAATGCCCGGACACCCTGTAACGACCCTCGTCTTTCTCGCCGTCGCGTGGGGAGTCGTCGGCGACGTCATGATCACCTCACCCGAGACGACGATCGGACTCGCGATACTGATCTCGGGCTTGCCGGTCTATTGGCTCTTCGCGCGGCGATCGGCGACAACTCGGGAAGTCACTACGGAAACCGGCAGTTAGCGAGGTCGAAGGTCAGCGCGGCGACCGACAGACAGGCGACTATCGGGATCCGCATGGCTACCGCGTGAACTCGGCCACGATTCGCGGCAACACCTCCGCAGCCGTCCCGCGCAGCACGCAGTTGACGCGCTCGCTGATCGCCGTGGCTTGCGGATTGATCTCGGCGGCGAAGGCGCGCCGATTGTAGCGGGTCGCGAGGGCGGCGGCCGGATGGACGACCGCGCTCGTCCCCACGACCAGGATGACGCCGGCGCGCGCGGCCGCCTCCTCCGACGCTCGCCATGCCGCCTGCGGCAGAGGCTCGCCGAACCACACGATGTCGGGCCGAAAGAGTCCGCCGCAGGCGTGCTCGATCTCACTCAGCGGTAAGCCCTCATCCGGCAGCGGGCGGCGCGCCTCGCACCGCGTGCAGCGCACCTCGCGCAGGTTTCCGTGCAGCTCGAACATGTTGCGCGAGCCGGCCCGCAGGTGCAGCGAGTCGACGTTTTGCGTCGCGAGCGTGAAGTCGATGACTGCGTCTTCGAGCTGAGCCAGCGCGAAGTGCCCTGGGTTGGGCTGCGCGCGCCCGTGCGCAGATTTGCGCTCGTTGTACCACGTCCACACCAGCTGTGGGTCGCGAGCGAAGCCCTCCGGCGACGCGAGCTCTTCGACGCGGTGGGTGCGCCAGAGCCCACCCACGCCGCGGAACGTCGGCAACCCGCTTTCCGCCGAGATGCCCGACCCGGTCAAAACGAACACCGACGAAGCCGCGCGCAACGCCGCGATGAGCCCATCTAGCTGCGTCATCACGGCTTCACCGAAATACCGCCGCTACGCGCCAGTCGCCGAGTAATGAGGCGATCGCGATGACAAAGTTGAAGTTTTAAGGCGACGATTTGACTTTGGCGAGGAAGCTGTAGAACGATCCGCGGATCGTCGCCGTGCCCGAGATCTCGCCGTTGGCCGAAAGCGTGCCGCGTACCGTGAATCCGCCCATCGCATTCAGGTCGAGTGTTACCTGGCCCTTGCTCACGCCGCCGCTAACGGCGATCGTACGCCCGTATAGTGGATCGGGACGAACGGATTCCGACGTATAGGTGCCGCTGACGATGCCGTGGTCGAACTTGAGTTTCAGCGTGCCCGAGTAGGGCACGCGCGAGGGGCCAAACGTGGGCTGATAGGCCGCGACGTAGGTCGCCTGCCATACCCGCCCGTGCACCACGACGGCCATCGCCACCGTCGCCTGCGCGGCGAACAGCACGACGAGCAGCGCGGCCGCGCGGGCCTTCATTTCGCCGCGGCCGCCTCCATCATGCGCTCCCACTCCTCACGATCGATCCGGAGCGCGTCCTCGTCGAGCTGCGCGAGCGGCTTGCCGGTGAGGTGCTCGCGCTCACACAGGTCGCGCTCCTCGGTGTCCACGAACAGCAAACCGGTGACGAACTCGCCGCGGTAACGCGTCTCGTGAATCGTCTTCAAGGCCGCGATGCCGTCGGTGGGATCGTAATCCACGTCGAGCTTGCGCAGCAGCACGTGCGAACCGTCTTCGAGCTCGACGTCGCGGACGGTACCGGGCTCGTAATCGACGTTGATCTCGCGGCCGCCGGCTATGTAGTCGGCGGTGTGCAGCACGACGTCGTGATCCTTCACGTAGGCGTAGCTCTTCGTCGAGCCCTCGTGGTCGTTGAACGTGACGCACGGGCTGATGACGTCGAGGATCGCCGTGCCGCGGTGCGAGAACGCGGCCTGCAGCAGCGGGACGAGCTGTTTACCGTCGCCCGAGAACGACCGCGCGACGAAGGTGGCGCCGAGCTCGATGGCCAGGCCGCAGATGTCGATCGTCGCGTATTCGTTGGCCTTGCCGCCCTTCTGCGTCGAACCGACGTCGGCGGTCGCCGAGAACTGTCCCTTCGTCAGGCCGTAACAGCCGTTGTTTTCGACGATATACGTGCAATCGAGGTTGCGCCGGATCATGTGGCAGTACTGCCCGAGTCCGATGCTGGCCGTGTCGCCGTCGCCGCTGATGCCGAGCACGAGCAGCTCGCGGTTGGCGAGCTTGGCCCCGGTCGCAGCCGACGGCATGCGTCCGTGCAGGCCGTTGAAGCCGTGAGCCTGCTCCACGAAATAGGCGGGAGTTTTGGACGAGCACCCGATGCCGCTCATCTTCGCGAGCTTGTGCGGCTCGACCCCGTACTCGTAGAGCGCCTTGATCAGGTGATTGGTGATCGAGTTGTGGCCGCAGCCCGCGCACAGCGTGGTCGGAAGCCCCTTGTAGACTTCGCGCGTGAGGCCGACGATGTTCAAGTTTGCCGTCATATTTTATTCCGCTACGACCGCCGGCCGGCGCTGTTCCGCCAGCAGCGGACCGATGATCGCATGGGCGTCGATCGGCACGCCGTTGTAATGCCGAATCGACTCCAGGCGGCCGATCAAATGGGTGGGAAGTTCAGTGCGCAAGATGCCGTAGAGCTGCCCGTCGCGGTTCTGCTCGACGACGTAGACGCGATCGTGGCGCTGCACGAACGTCGCGACCTCCGGCGAGAGCGGCAGAGCACGGACTCGCAGGTAGTCGAGCTCGATACCGGCGTCGAGCAGGAAGTCGCGCGCCTCGACGACGGCGTGGTGCGTAGTACCGTAGGCCAGGATCGCGACCTTGCGACCCTTTTTCTCCTCGACGATCGGCCCCGGAACGACGGTTCTCGCCGTGTCGTGCTTGCGGTTGAGGCGATCGAGATTGCGCTGCCAGACTTCGGGCATCTCGGAGTAGCGCGCCTCCTCGTCGTGTCCGGTGCCACGGGTGAAGAAGCCGGCGCCGGGATGTTTCGTGCCGGGCAGCGTGCGATAGGCGATCCCGTCCTTGTCCACGTCGCGGTAGCGTCCCCACGCCTTCATTGAGGAGAGATCCTCGGCGCCCAGCACTTTGCCGCGGTCGAACGGCTTCTCAGGATAACGTAGCGGGGGCGTCAGCCACGAGTTCATACCGAGATCCAAGTCGCTGAGAACGAAGACGGGCGTCTGAAACCGCTCGGCGAGATCGAACGCCTCCATCGCGAACTGGTACGCCTCGGCGACCGTCGCCGGCAACAGCACGATGTGCTTGGTGTCGCCGTGCGAGAGCGTGTAGGCGAAGGAGACGTCTCCCTGCATGGTCCGCGTCGGCAATCCGGTCGACGGGCCGGCGCGCTGCACGTCGAAGATCACTCCCGGCACCTCCGCAAAATATCCGAAGCCCGCGTATTCCGCCATCAGCGATATGCCCGGCCCGGAGGTCGAGGTCATCGCGCGCGCGCCGCCCCAGCCGGCGCCGAAAACGATCCCGGCCGCGGCCAGCTCGTCTTCGGCCTGGACGATCGCGAAGTTATGCTCGCCGCTCTCCGCATCGACGCGATAGCGGTCGCAGTATTGAATGAAATACTCGCACAGCGACGACGAGGGCGTGATCGGATACCAGGCGGCGACGGTGCAGCCGCCCATCAGGCATCCGAGCGCCGCGGCACGATTGCCTTCCATGAACATCAGGCCCGTGGTCTTTCCATCCATCGGCACCAGACGCCAAGGATCGTGCTTCTCGAAGTGTTGCCGCGCGTACTCGAACCCGAGGTTGACCGCCGACATGTTGAGCTCCACGGCCGTCGCCTTGCTGCGGAACTGCGCGCGCAGGCTTTCTTCTACCGTAGACGCGGGAATCTCGAGTAGCTGCGCGACCACGCCGACGTAGATCATGTTCATCAAGTACTTGCGAAGGTTGCCCTTGTCCGCGAAGTGCTCTTTGGCGAGCGCCGAGAACGGCACGGCATAATAGCTGAGATCCTCGCGCAGCGTGTCGCCCTTGCACGGAAAGCTCTCCTCGTGCACGACCGCGCCCCCGGACTTGACGCCGGCGACGTCTTGCTGCCACGTCGCCGCGTTGAGCGCGACGAGCACGTCGAAGTCGCGCGCGCGGCACTGATAGCCGAGCGCCGAGACGCGCACGTCGAACCAAGTCGGCAAGCCCTCGATGTTCGAGGGAAAGACGTTCTTGGGGGCCACGGGAATGCCGAGCCGCGCGATGGCGTTGGTCAGGACGAGGTTCGAGGACTGGCTTCCCGAGCCGTTGACCGTTGCCACGCGGATGGTGAAATCGTTGACGTTGCGCGCGGGCATGCTATGGGATTATGGGTTGTAGGCCGGAGGCCTGCGAAGCGTGCTGAAAGAACGACGCCGCGATGCCGGCTCTCGCTCATGTCGTCCTTCAAATCGGCTTTTGCGGCGCGATCGCTCGAGCGTCGTCCAACGCGACCGTGGCGGTGCGCGTCCGGCTGACGGACCGCATCGGGCGAACCGAGGTGGACCGGACGTACCGCGTCGAGCGCGATGACGACGACAAGGCGGTCGTCGAACTCGACGGCCCGTTCGGGATCCACAGGCTCGCGGTGGATGCACCGCAGTACCGTTGCTCCGCGACGGACTATCTGTTCTTGATTGCCGGCCTCGATCGAAGCATCACGGAGAAGCTCAGCGACGCTCCCCCGCCGTCGCCCGGGAAGCCGATGTTGCTCTCGGGCGAGGCGCCCCAATCGTTCCTCTACGTTCAACCCACGTGGGTGCTCTTCGACAAGAGCCAAACGGCGTGCAACAAGCCGGTTCCTGCGCCGCTGCCCGCACAGATCGTCGTGGAAAACGACCAGGACGGGTACTACACGTGGCTCTATTCGGATCCGGCAGCCGCGCCGGGCTCGCAACAGCTTGCCCTGCGCCTCCGCACACCAACGCGCCAATACCACTACGTCCGCATCAACGTCCCGTTTCCAATGCCGTGGGGCGGATGGCCGAACAGCATCCGCTTCGACGTGACGCAAGACATGGTGGACTCGCTCGCGGGCGAGCCGACCAACACGCTGCTCTGCCCGAAGCTCTGGAGGACCTCCGCGGGCTGACATGCCGATCGTTGCGGCGCTCGACGTAGCCGACGCGTACACGATTTGGATGCGCACCCGCTCGGCCGTTACGAGCGCGACGTATCCGGTGCGCATCGACTACACGATCGCCATCAGCGGACTCGACGGCGCGCGCGTCGCCGTCGACCACTATCGCGCGAGCTGCGATCCCGATAGCGACGCGATCCGCGTGTTCGCAATCAGCGACGAGGAGCTGGCCCAGCCGCCGCCGGTTCCGCATGGAATCAATTGGAGCGTTGCCGCCGGCTTTTACGGCGCCTTCATCAAAATTCCAGTGGGGCGACCAGCTTCTAGCCCGGATTTGCTCGGGGTGCCGCTCCTGCGAGCCGACGTATACGTTCGGGTTGCGTTACAGATCGCAAAGCAAAGCTAGCTCGGAGGCGGCGCCGCCGCTGCCGGTGATCGCGATCGTTTCGGCACAGAGCCCTGACTATCGCGTCGCGCTGATCGACACGCCCGCGATCGACGGGGTGCCGACCTACCATCTCAGCGCTCACGCCGCTGCGCCGGTCGAAAGACAATCGCCTGCGCGACCTCTGGGTCGGCGCGAACGACTACTTGCCGCGCAAGGCGGTGATCTCGGGAAACTTCACGATTCGCCCGCTGGTGGACGTGCCGTGGACGATCGACTTCGCGGTCGTCGACGGCGCGCCGTTCATCGCGCGCGAGAGCGCGGCCACGACGCTCTACATGGAACACCGCCGCGTCGTCCGCAAGGCGGTCATCGCCTTCGACGACGTTCGCGAGCCGGGCGAAACGCTCTACGACAAGCCGCTCGTGGCACCGGAGGCGACGGACACGACCACGACGCTGACCGAGCCCGGAACCTAGGGCTCCTCGCGCAGGCGCGGATCGCGTAATAGTCGAGCGTAGAAACGATCTATCGCGCCGGAAGCCACATAGTCTCTCGCGCGCATTGCGAGATGCTCGAACGCTGCACCTAAACGCTCGCCTTCGCCTCGACGCCGAAGGGCAATGGGCTCGACAAGCAGATTCCAAAGACGGACGATGTCGTCCGCGTACTCGGCCAGTATCAGTTCCTCTTTCACGCGCCCGGCCAGTATCAGCATCGTCAGGGTGTCGAGGAAGCGTACGAGGGATTCGATCTCGTCAAACTCCGGCACCGGCGCGGGCTGTTCCATCCGGGAACGCAGCGCCGAATCGGTTTTCAGTCGCTCCGCGAATGGGGGCAGCACCGCGAAGGCGGCCCTGGATTTCGGCGAATCTAGGCGTTCGACGAGCCGCAGATAAATCGCGATGTTGTTCGCGTTGCTCATGTGTCGAATCTGCAGGAGGGCTGCGATGGCGGCGACGCCCACGACGAGCGCCGACGCGCCCGACGCGATGGCCGCTACCCAACTCGCATCCACACGAGTAGTCTAGCATTTCGGCGTTCGACGGCACAGGGTCGAATCTGGAAGTATCGGGCGCGCCAACGGGCATAAGCAAAGGGCGCGTCCCGCGACGCGCCCCTTCGACTCGCTAAGCTCGCTCAGGACTGCGCTCGCTACGCGAGCTTGCCGCTGAGGAAGTCGTAGACTACATCATGTCGTAGCCGCCCATGCCGCCGCCGCCGGGCATCGCCGGCTCCTTCTTGGGCTCGGGCTTGTCGGCGATCAGGGTTTCTGTCGTGAGGATCATCGATCCGATCGACGCGGCATTCTGCAGCGCCGCGCGGGTCACTTTGAGAGGCTCGACGATGCCGGCTTTGAACATGTCGACGACCTCACCGCTCATCGCGTCGAACCCGAATGGCGCGCTCTTCGAGCGAACCGCATTGACCTGCACGGAACCTTCGAATCCGGCATTATCGGCGATTTGACGGGCCGGTTCTTCGAGCGCCTTACGCACGATGCCGATGCCGATTTTTTCGTCGGCCCACGTCGGCGCGTGCCCATTGCTCTTGGGGGGCTCGTACTTGTCGATCGCCTTGATCGCGTGGATCAGCGAGGCTCCGCCGCCCGGAATCATGCCTTCCTGAACGGCTGCACGCGTCGCGGACAGCGCGTCCTCGATGCGGTGCTTTTTCTCTTTGAGCTCGGTTTCGGTGGCCGCGCCGACTTGGATGACGGCAACGCCGCCTGAGAGTTTGGCGAGCCTCTCCTGCAGCTTCTCGCGGTCGAAGTCGGAATCGGTCTCCTCGATTTGCTTTTTGATCATCTCGATGCGGCCTTTGATCGCATCCTGCTTGCCGTTACCGTCGACGATCGTCGTCTCTTCCTTGGTAACCGTCACGCGTTTGGCCTGGCCGAGCTGATCGGGCGTAACCTTGTCGAGTTTCAAACCGAGCTCTTCGGAGATTACCGTGGCGCCCGGTGAGCGTCGCGATGTCCTTGAGCATCTCCTTGCGGCGGTCGCCGAAGCCCGGAGCCTTCACGGCTACCGAGGTGAACGTTCCGCGCAATTTGTTGACGACGAGCGTCGCGAGCGCCTCGCCCTCGACGTCTTCGGCGATGATGAGGAGCGGCTTCTGGACCTGGACGACCTTCTCGAGCAGCGGCAGGATGTCGGCGATCGCCGAGATCTTGCGCTCGGTTACGAGAATGTACGGATTTTCGAGCACGGCTTCCATGCGCTCGGAGTCCGTGACCATGTACGGCGAGATATAGCCCTTGTCGAACTGCATGCCGTCCTTGGTCTCGACCTCGGTCTTGAGCGTCCTGGACTCCTCGACCGTGATGACGCCATCCTTTCCGACCTTCTCCATCGCCTCGGCGATGTACTGACCGATCTCCGGGTCGTTGGCCGAGATCGACGCCACCTGGGCGATCTTCTCCTTGGTGTCGACGTCCTTCTTGAACGACTCCATCTCTTTGACCGTAATCTCAACGGCCTTATCGATGCCGTGCTTGATCAGCAGCGGGTTGCTGCCGGCGGTCACGTTGCGCAGGCCTTCGCGGATGATCGCCTGCGCGAGAACCGTAGCCGTCGTCGTACCGTCGCCGGCGATGTCGTTGGTCTTGGAGGCGACTTCCTTGACGAGCTGCGCCCCCATGTTCTCGAACACGTCGGGCAGCTCGATTTCCTTGGCGATCGTTACGCCGTCGTTGGTGATCGTCGGCGAGCCGAATTTTTTGTCGAGCACGACGTTGCGGCCCTTCGGTCCGAGCGTCACCTTCACGGCGTCGGCGAGGATGTTCGCACCGCGCTCGAGCGCGCGACGCGCGCTTTCATCGAATACGAGTTGCTTTGCAGCCATGGTAAACTTTTGAACTCCTTAAACGCCGGCCGGCACTTTGGTGACGATGGCGAGAATGTCTTTTTCGGGGATGATGAGGTACTCGGTGCCGTCGATCTTGACTTCGCTACCGGAGTACTTGCGATAGAGCACGCGGTCTCCGACCTTGACGTGCATGTCAACCTTCGTGCCTTTGTCGGTCACGCGGCCGCTGCCGACGGCGCGGATCACGCCCTCTTGGGGCTTTTCCTTGGCGGTATCGGGCAAAAACACGCCGCCGACCGTCTTGTCGTCCTGCTCTACGTGCTCGACAACGACGTTATCGAACAGTGGCTTCAGATTCACTTCCAGACCTCCACAGCTTGATGGGTTCCTATTTGAGACAAGGGGTTTAGCACTCTCGGCGCGAGAGCGCCAGCCGTGCCATATTAGCAGACTCAAAGGAGGAGTGCAACCCCGCGCCCGGGCTTTGCCCGTTTTTGGCGGGTTGCCCGTAAAAAGCTCGAGTTGCCCGGAAAATAGGGGAGTGCTCCCTTTTTGCGCCGAGTGCTTGGTGAGTCAAGCGGGCGAGGCTGAAGGACGGAGCGGCGGACCAAGGCAAGTTACCGCCTAATGGATGCGGTGGGCACTCCAGACCTGAAAGACGCCATGACGGCGGTCATAGGTGGTGGCGTTGCCCTGGCAGGGTTGTTGCTTATCTTCTGCGGATTTCTTTTCGCCCAGGCAGCCCTACTTGACCAAAATGTCCGGGAAGGTAGTGCTTACATTGAGGGCTTTAGGAAGACCGCTCGCCTCGGAATGCTGCCGTTTTCAGCCTCGCTTCTACTGGCGGCTCTTGCATTAATCTACTGGCAAGTACCTTCAAAGTGCCTCGCGCAAGTTGCGGTCTGGGGCTTCATTGCGTTATCCGTGGCAACCGTGGGGTACGGTTGGTGGGCTGTTAGAAAGCTATAGCAATGGGACTTACCTTGGTGTCCGTGCAGCGCTTGGAAGCCCAAGAGTTTCCAACGAAGTACTATAATAAGGCGAATGAAGCTCACTGGAAACACCATTATGACGCCGCGCTTGAGGCCCTCAAGAAACTCTTTGCAGAGGGGACGACCATTCGGCCAGATGACATTGCTTCGATCCTTGTCATCGCTTTGGAGTCCGACCCTGTGTACAAGGAGTTTGCGCGAAGACTTCCTCAGAAGTATTGGTTACAAGATGTTGCCGACTACATTGTCGAAAAGAACTACACGATAACCACTGCAACCGGCTAGGAGAAAACTCACGTATGGACATCGCCAACGTTCGCAAGAATGCTGAGGAATATGTCGCCAAGTCCCTTCAGATAATGGAAAAGTCCGGATCAGTCGCGATTACGGAAGAACGCCGGCGCGAAATGGTTGAAGCGACCATGCGCGTAGCTGGCGTTGATATCCACAGAAAAGGCGCCGATCTGACAGCGGACTAGGCCCTCTTAGCCCTCTGCGGCTTTTATCGCCATCACTTTTGCAAGGGCCCTGTCGTACACGTCATCGACGCGCGCGTTTGGTCCGATCTTTTCCAATAGGTCGAGATAATATTGGTAGACCTTGACTTTCACATCCAGCTTGCGAGCCTGGACTCGCGTTTCTTGGATTGTTGCACGTAGCTGGTTCGCTTTCATGGAACGCAGCCGCATGTACCGCCGATCACGATTGCCGACTGCATAGCATTCATATAGCCTTATGCCATGCGCGTCTGTGCGCCTCACGTCAACGTCGATGGTCGCGTCGATATGTTCTGAGATCGCGTGATCAAACTTCCATCCTGGGTAGCGTTTGGAAATATCGGCCAGCAGCGGGGCCAGCTTCTTATGTTTGAGAACCTTGCTACGAACCTCGGTTTTAGTAAAATAACTCGCGTTCGATAGCTCCTCGACTGCCGATTCGACCAGCTTGTCAATCGGCGTGTGTTGCTTCGGCATAACGTTCTTCCGCTTTCGGCACCTCTCTAGGAAACGAGGTGCGGGCGCCTCTCCTTCTTCACGGTGCCGAGAAGCTCTTCCAGAAACTCGATGTCCTTCGGTAGTTCCTTTTGAAGGCGGTCGAGACGCTCATTCCCGGCTGTCCGGACGATGGCGCGTACGCTAAACAGCCGGAGCTTGGCTAGGTGCTCCAGTGCTCGTTCGAGGGCGAGCACGGCATCATTCGCTGCCATGTCTCGGATTTGACGGCTGATCGCATTCGCCGGTACGGCTAAGTCCCCATCGGGCGTCACAACGACTGGATCCGCTCTGCCGGATAGGAGTTTCGTCTTGTGTTCCGGGGGAAGGCGGTTGTCTTTGAGGTTCTTGACGGCGAGCCGCGTAGTATCTCTCGACCATCCGCGCTTGCTGGCTGCGCCGACGAGTTGCTCCCAAGCGGCGGACGGGGCTGCAGCGATCTCGGTAAAATGCGTCGGTTTCAACGATTCCGCGGCCGCGGAATTTCTGCTTACCATGACGGCCCTGCGGACCTTGTCCGCAGCAAAGACGCGGCGGACCGTATCCTCTGAAAGACTCATAACGTCGGCGATTTTTTGATTCGCCCACTCGGGGTGCAACTGGCGGAGCCGCCGGACACCCTCGTCGCGCTCTTCCGGCGAGAGCGGGTCGGCGTTCTTCGTATTGGCGACGACGGCGTATTCTAGAGCCGCCTCCCGAGAGCCGGTTCGGACTTCCGCCTTGATTTCCTTAAGGCCGAGTCGCTGAGCCGCAGCCATACGATGGAAACCGTCGGCCAACAACAGTCCCTCTTTGGTCCTAAAGACGACCACCGGAGGGAGCCTATCAAAGGACTCCTCATAGCGCCTGATCGTGGGCTCATGGTTGCTGCGTCTGATTTGGATCGTAGGATCTACGACGATATCCTTGGTGGCGAGTTTGGTCATGCTAGTCATTTCTTCAAAAAGCGGGCGGATCCCGGATTCCCTGTTCTTAAGAAATTCCGCGCGGCGCGGAATTTCTTAAGAAGGAGTCGCCGCAGCTCTCTTGGCTTTAAGACGCGCTTTCCGACCACCTCCGACCCACGGCTCGCGCGGCGGCAGGTTTCTAACCCAAACCTGCGGTCGAGGCTTCCCGAGCGAGACGGTTCCGCTACCCCAAAACTCAAGCGCTATTCCGCGCTCATAGAAGGCCCCAATCAGGCAGCACAGGTTGTGGCATAACACTTTACACAGAACCTCGTTGATCTGCGCGACCGGGGACTTCGATCGGACGAATGCTCCGAACTTGGACTTGATCATGTGGAAGGCGGTCTCCACGTTGGATCGCTTGTGATAGTGGCGATAAAACTCTTCCCGATTTTCGCGAAAATAGTCGTACATACGTTTCCAGAGGGACGGCTCCTTAGCACGAGCGTTCGATCGGAACGGTATGAACGGCACCGCCCCGACCGAATCGACAAGCGCGAGATTAGCGCGTCCGCTGTAAGCTTTATCGGCCGAAATTCTCGTAATGTCGAAACGTGCGGCCGTCGATCGAACAAGCGGCGCAAAAATCTCGTAGTCGCTAATCTCGGCCGGTGTGACCTCGACACTAGCTACGATATTCGTGGTTACACCCACCATAACGTGAGCCTTCACATAGCCGCCTTGGGTTCTCTCGCGCCCGTACTTGGCGTCAAACCATCGCTTGTAAACGGAGCTAGAGAAGCCGGAGCTATCGACGGCAAACTCTGATTCAACGCTCCGAAGTGGACGGGCTGACTCCTCGATCATCGCTTGCAGGATCGCCGTTAGTGCTGGATTCTCAAGATGCTCAAAAATCCGGTTGTAATGAGGGGCCCGGTCGATCAGCCCTTGGGCCGCGAACTCCCGCATGTCGGTCATCGAGCGCCGCCCGCTCGCCCCACCGTAGACCTTCATGCAGGCGGCAAAGACGGCATCCGCAAGCGGGACTCTCGGCCTCCCGCGGCGTTGGACAGGGCTCTCGATCGCGCTGCAGAGGTCGCGCAGCAAAGCGGTAACGGCCTCTTTCTCGCGGGTCTGAGCGAGATTGTAAACCGGCCAATCCTGGCGGTACGTGGGACGCTTCGGGGTTGCCGGACCGCCGGGGTTCGGCGTATTCTGTAGGGTGGACATGGAGCTCAACCCTCCTGTTCACGGCCGCCCGGGTGCTAGAACCACTCGGGCGGTATCTAGGTCCCTGGTTTTGAGGGGCCCGAGAGAGCCAGGGGACTCTCCCGGGCAGTGGCCACTAGGTGGCTGTTGTGCCGATGGCTGTCATCGGATTCGATCAACCCCCTTTCTATGAGCGGACTGCCCTCTTACGGCGGCCCGCTCTTTGATATTCCTAGGATAACTCCAGCCGACCGAGAAGTCAATAAATAATTGACGATTTGCGGCCTTTGCCGTAAGATAACTCGAAGAAAGGAGTTAAAACATGGCGCGAGAGGAGTCCGAATTACCCAGCGTACTCGCTGCCCGCGGCGATTCAGTTTGCTCGGATGATCTGGACCAAAGAAAAGCGTACCCCCGCGGAACTTGACGTTCTAGCGTCGGCGCTGGGGAGTCGCGTGGTCAGTGGCCCCGTTAGAAGCAAAGTTGCTGCCTTGCGGCAGTACGGGCTGCTTCGGCAGGACGGCAAGGCGTTTCGGGTAACCGACCGTGCAATTAGCCTTATCCTGCAGAGGCCGGGGCAACCGGAGTATGACAAGGCGGCCCACGAAGCCGGGTTGAGCCCGCCTTTATTTAAGGAGCTTTTCGAGGGCCGCCCTGAAGCATCTGACGATGCGCTGGACTTCTATTTAGTCCGGGATCGGAAATTCTCGCCTGACGGCGCAAAGCGTGTGGTAACGTCCTACCGCGAAACCATGGCCTTTGCCAAACTTGACCAAATGAGTTATCCTGAGCCCGATGAAGGGTTTGAACCCGACGAGGGGATTGTCGAGCAGATCGAACATCGCGAGGATCGGGAGCCTCCTGCTAGGCCGGGTGCTGCGGGGTCAAACCGCGTGACCTTTACCTTTAGCTTGCCCTCGGGCGTCAGGGCTGAGGTGAGCTTTAGTGGCTCGAGACCTCCAACGAAGCGTGACGCTCAAAAGCTGCGACAGTACCTGGAACTCTTCGAGGACGACCTAGACCAGCCCGAGGGAACGAATCTGAGCATAACCCTCTTGGGTGAGCGAGAGTCCGACTAGTTTTCCGGGCAACTCGAGCTTTTTACGGGCAACCCGCCAAAAACGGGCAAAGCCCCGCGCCCGGCAGAAGTCCGCCAGCGTGATCGGCGGTTTAGAGATCTCCCTGGGCGCGCTGCGCCACAACGCCGGGCTACTGCGCGACCTGGTGGGGGCGCGGCGGACGGCCTTCGTGGTCAAGGGTAACGCCTACGGTCACGGGCTCGTGGCGACGTCGCGCGCCGTAGAGCCCTTCGCGACGCGATTGTGCGTCTACACCCTCGAGGAGGCGATAGCGCTGCGCAGCGGCGGAATCGCGGGGCCGGTGCTCGTGTTGGGCCCGGTGCCGCCCGAAGCGGTCGAGGAAGCGCTCGCCGCTAACGTCGAGCTCTCGGTTTGGAGCACCAAGGAGTTTACGCGGCGCCTGTGCACCGCGGCGCGCACGCGTCAACGCTCCGCAGCCATCCACGTGAAGATCAACACGGATCTCAACCGTCTTGGCTTCGAGCCGCACGAACTGGTCGACGCGGTCGAGGAGTTTCTGCGGCTGCCGGAGCTCGAGATCGCCGGAATCTTCTCGCATCTCGCATCGGCCGAAGAGCTGGACTCTCCGTACACGATGCACCAACTCGGCGCGTTCGAGCACGCGCTCTCCGCGGTCGCGCCGCTGCTCGAGCAGCGTTCGCTGCATCCGTTGCGCCACATCGCAGCGTCGGCCGCCGCGATGCTCTGGCCGCAGACGCGGCTAGACATGGCGCGCTTCGGCATCGCGCTGTACGGATTGATGCCGTCGCCGCAGACGCGCGAGGCGCTGGGCGCCAACGCGCCGGACCTTCGCCCGGTGCTCTCGTATCGTTCCCAGATCGTCGTGTTGCGCACCGTTCCGGCGGGCGCCTCGATCGGCTACGGGGGCAGCTTTCACGCGCCGCACGACATGCGCGTCGGCGTCGTCCCCGCCGGCTACGCCAACGGCGTCCCGCGAGCGCTCTCCAACCGCGGCGCGTTCGTGGTGGATGGCGCTATCTGTCCGATCGTGGGGCGTGTCGCGATGAACATGACGCAAATCGATCTCACGCGCGCGCCCAAGGCGCGCGTCGGCTCCGCCGTTACGCTGATCGGCCGCGACGGCGACGCATCGGTGAGCTCGGACGATTGGGCGACGTGGGCCGATACGATCAACTACGAGATCGTCACGCGTTTACCGTCCGAATTACCGCGCGAATACGTCGAGTAAAAAGTCAGGCGACGGCGGCTATCGCTTCTTGAAGCTCGATCGTGCCGTTGTAGAGCGCGCTGCCGACGATGCATGAGTCCACCGTCACCGGGACGGATTGCTTCAGCAGCTTCAGGTCGTCGATGTTGCGCGCGCCGCCGCTCGCGGTCACCTTGACCTCCGCGGCGTTCGCGACCGCGTTGAGCGCGTCGATGTCATAGCCCTCGCCCATGCCGTCGCGGCGGATCTCCGTGAAGATGATCCGCGAAACGCCCCACTGTGCGACGCGCTTAACGAGCGCGTCGCGGTCGACCGGCGTGCGCTCTTGCCAGCCGTGCGTCGCTACCTGCGTGCCGCGTGCATCGATACCGGCGATCACCTTCCCGGGAAAGCGGCTGATGATGTGACGCGCTAGCCGCTCGTCCTCAACGAGCAATGTGCCGAGGATGATCTCGGCGGCGCCCGCCTCGAACGCCTCTTCCGCGTGTTTGACGGCGCGAAGACCGCCTCCGGTCTGCACGGGCACGTCCACCGCCTCGCAGATGCGCCGCACCGCGGAGAGGTTTTCGCCGGATCCGAACGCCCCATCGAGATCGATCACGTGCAGCCGCCGCGCGCCGGAGCTCACGAACTCCTTCGCTCGCTCGACCGGGTCCTCGCCGTACGCGATCTCCGTCGTGGGGTCGCCCTGCTTCATGCGCACGCACTTACCGGCCCGCAGGTCGATCGCCGGCACGACCATCATCGGCGATATTACGTCCGCACGCCGTTCGTGGTGCGCTTATCGATCGGCACGTACGGCCCGGCGGGCGGACCATCGTACGTCGCTTGCGGGCGAATCAGACGATTGTCGGCAAGCTGCTCGAGCACGTGCGCCGTCCATCCGGCGATGCGCCCACACGCGAAGAGACAGGTGAATTCGTCTCCCGGGATTCCGAGGTCGGCCAGAACCGGCGCCGTGTAGAAGTCGACGTTCGCGTAGATGGTGTTGCCGGGCTTGCGTTCCTGGAGCACCTTGCGGCTCGCCTCTTCCAGCGCGTGGGCGGTCTCGTACCACGGGCTGCCGCCGACGTGTTGCGAGAGTTCTTTCGCCATCGCCTCGAGATGACGGGCGCGCGGATCGCGCACTTTGTATTCGCGGTGTCCCATTCCCATGATGCGCTGTCCGCGATCGAGGATGTCGCGGACGTAGGGCTCCGCGTTCTCGGGCGTCTTCACCTCGGTGACGGTCCGATAGGCCGCGCTCGCGGCGCCTCCGTGCAAGTCGCCCTGCAGCGTCGCGAGTGCCGCCGTGACCGACGCGTAGATGTCCGCGCGAGTCGAGGCGACGACGCGCGCCGCAAACGTCGACGCATTGAACGAATGGTCCGCTAATAGAACGAAGTACGTGTCGAGCGCGTCCTCTTCGATCGCGTGCGGAACTTTGCCGGTACGCATGTAGAGGAAGTTGCCCGCTTGCGACAAGTCGGTTCGCGGCGCTACCGGATCGAGATTGCGGCGAATCCGATCCCAGCCCGCGACGATCGTCGGCATCTTGGCGATGAGGTCGATCGCGGTGTGGACGTCCGACAAGTGCTCGCCGTGCGCGTTGACCGGCGAGAACACCCCGAGGCCGCTGACGATGGTGCGCAGCACGTCCATCGGCCACGCGGTCTTCGGCACGCTCTGCATCGCGTTGATGAGCGGCTCCGGCAGCACGCGGCGCGCGCCGAGCTCGCGCCCGAGGGCCTCGAGCTCGTGCCGGTTGGGCAGATGACCGTAGAGCAAGAGATGAACGACTTCCTCGAACGTCGCGTTCGGCGCGAGGTCGTCAATGTCGTAACCGCGATAGGTTAGGCGTCCGATCGTCCCTTCGACATTACTGAGCTGAGTGGACCCGACGACGACACCTTCGAGACCACGATCGACAACGGTAGGCAACGATTTCCTCCATTACAGTGGGGCAAAGTACTTGGCTGGGTTCTTTCGACGGCAGCGAACCGTCCGACTTCCGGCGGCGCCATTTAAGTCCGTCCCTGCGACTTTTACCCTAGAGCCGCGCAGGCATTCGCATTGGGTGGCAAAAGATGCAAGGATGGATGCGCTTGACTTGACCCGGCGGCCGCCGCGGAATCCGCGCGAGCCCTACGCGGAGCTCGATCTTTTCATGCTGGCTCGAACGGTCGATAAGCTTCGCGCGACGCTGCCGGGCGGCAACATCGGCGCCTACCAAATTACCGGCTTTAGCTCGCGGCTGCTCCTAAAGCTGGACATCGGGGAGGCCGCCCTGCGCGACGTCATCGCGCGCGCAACTTCGGATGCCGAGGTTGCCGCGTGGATCCGCGGGCATAGCGACCCGGCCATCTATCCGGAGATTAACGCAGCGTTCGAGCGCATGACGATCGGCGAACGCCTCGACGACGCCGAGTTCGTGCAGCGCTATCCTATCGCGCGCACGCTGCCGCCGCACGCGTCCCGGCTCGATTTGCTCGCCGCAGACGACGCGGAAGCGTTCAAGTAGTAACTAAGGAACCTTAGGCCACCGCGTCGCGCAGTTCTGCGCGTGCGAGTGCGTAACCGACGAGACGGTCGATCAACGCTTCGAATCCGATCCCGACGGCGGCGCAGGCGTCCGGAACGAGGCTGACCGGCGTGAGGCCCGGCAGCGAGTTCACTTCCAAGAGATACGGACGGTTATCGCGCGTCACGATGAAATCGCTGCGCGAATAGTCGCGCAACCCGAGCAGCCGGTGCGCAGACAGTCCGAGCATCTGAAGCCGCGCGGCGAGTCCCTCGTCGATCTGCGCCGGGGCGATGTGCGTGCTCCCGCCCGGTTCGTACTTGGCGTCGTAACTGTAGAAGCCGTCGCGGTTGGCGACGATCTCCACGATCGGCAGCGCCTCCTCACCGAGCACTGCGCACGTGAACTCGCGGCCTTGCACGTATTCCTCCGCGAGGATCTGCGCGTAAGACTTCGACGCGTCGAGCATCGCGCTGGTCCACTCTTCGTGCGTGTGCACGATGGCGATGCCCGCGGAGGATCCCTCGAAGCGCGGCTTGATGACCAGCGGCAGGTCGAGCGATCCGGGAAGCAGCGGCAGCGTTCCACCGGTGAGATCGTAGAGATCCCAGACCGGCGTGGGCAGACCCTCCGCGGCCAGCAGTTTCTTCGTGAGGTGTTTGTCCATCGAGAGCGCGGCGGCTTCCAACCCGCTGCCCGTATACGGGATCGACAGGTACTCGAGCAACGCTTGAACGTGCCCGTCCTCTCCGCCGGGTCCGTGCAGAGCGATGAAGACGACGTCGGGTTTGAGCTCGCGTAACGCGTCCACGAAGTGCTCGTCGTAGTCCAGCGATCGAGCGTTGTAACCGAGCGAGGTCAGCGCGCGCAGAACCTCCGACCCCGAACGGATCGAGATCTCGCGCTCGGCGCTGCTGCCGCCCATCACGACGGCGACCGTAACGTTACGTTGCATCAATAAAGACCCCGACTAAATGCACCTCGAGTTGCAGATCGACGCCGTGCCGATCGCACACCGCGCGCCGGACGCGTGCGAGCAGGGTAGCGACGTCTTTTGCCGTTGCTCCGCCGACGTTGTTGATGAAGTTGGCGTGCAGCGGCGAGACTTCCGCGCCGCCCTCGCGCCACCCCTTGGCCCCCACCGACTCGATGAGCCGGGCGGCCTTGTCGCCGTCCGGATTGCGAAAGCAGGAGCCGGCGTTGGGCAGTGCGATCGGCTGCGTCTTCTTTCTCCGGATCAAGCGCGTCTGCATATCCTCGCGCACGTCGCGGACGCGGCGACGAGCGAATGCCAGCGTCACGCGCGACACGATCACGTCGCGCTCGAGCGTCGAGCGGCGATAGAGGTAACGCACGCCGACCTCGTGCGGCTCGGGCCGGCTCGGCGACTGCACCCAGACCGTTCGAACGAACTCGCCGATCTCGCGGTCGGTGCCGGCGTTCATCCGCAGCGAACCGCCGACGGTCCCCGGAATCCCGGCCAGCGAATCGACCCCCGCGGCGCCCGCCGACGCCGCCTTGGCCGTCACGAGCGCCATGTCCGCCGAGCCGCCGGCCTCTAGCACGACCTCGCCGTCGTTGCTTCGAACGTGCACGGCGGCGAAGTCGCCGGCAAGCCGAACCACCATGCCGCGCACGCCGCCGTCGCCGACGAGCACGTTGCTCCCGGCGCCCAAGATCCAAAACGGCATGCGGCGCTGCAAGCAGAACTGCAGCAGCTGCGCGAGCTCGGTCTCATTCCCAGCCGTGACGAAGGCGTCCGCCGGGCCGCCGATCTTCCACGACGTGTACGGCGCCAGCGGCTCGTCGAACCGCACGCGCTCGGCGAAGATGGCGCGCAGCGCCTCGCGATCGTCGGGGCGCAGCAACGTGGCCGTCGCGCGCGCGGTCGTTGTGCTCATGCGTTGGCTGCCGCGGCGCCGCGCGGCGCCGGAGCGCGCAGACGCTGTGCGAGACGGGCGGCCACGTCGGTGATGTCGCCGGCGCCGAGCATCAGCACCATTGCGCCGGGCGGGGCCTCGTCGAAAATTCGTTCTTCCAGATCCTCGACGCACGCTACGTAGGTCACGCGACCGCCGCCCCGCGCGAGCGTCTCTCCGATCGAGCGTTCGCTCACGCCCGGAATCGCCGGCTCCGACGCGGCGTACACCGGGGCGAGGTAGATCTTGTCCGCGCTGCTCAGCGCCTCGGCGAACTCGCCGGCGAGAAACGCCGTGCGCGTGTAGCGGTGCGGCTGGAAGGCGACGATGAGCTCGCCGGGATGGTAGCGGCGCGCCGCCGCGATCGTCGCACGCACCGCCGTCGGATGGTGCGCGTAGTCGTCGACGAGCGTCATCCGGGCGTCGCGTGCCAGCACCTCGAAGCGGCGGCGCACGCCGCGAAAGGCTCGCAGCGCACGAGCGACGGCGGCGAACGGCACGCCCAGCTCATGACCGACCGCCACGGCGGCAAGCGCATTCTCAACGTTCATGGCCCCCGGCACGCACAGCGCGACGCTGCCGAGCTTTTCGTCACCGGCGTACGCGTCGAATCGCGAGCCGAAATTCTCGAACGCGACGGTGCCGGCGCGGACGGCCTGAGAGTCGAGGCCGTAGGTAACGACCTTCGCGCGCAGATCGTGCGACGTAAGCGAGGCCGCCAGCGGGTTGTCGCTGCCGACGATGGCGAGCCCGTCGTCGGGCAGCTTGCCGAGAAACTCGCCGAACGCGCGCACGAGCCCGGGAAGCTCGTCGTCGCTGGTGAGGTGGTCGTTCTCGATGTTCGTGACGATCGCGATCGCGGGATCCAGCAGCGCGAACGAGCCGTCGGACTCGTCGGCCTCCGTCACGAACCAGGCCGAGCTTCCGTCGTGCGCGTTCGTGTCGAGCGAAGCGTCGATGCCGCCGAGCGCGAGCCCGGCGTCGACGCCGCCGTAGCGCAAAACCGCGTGGATCATCGCCGTCGTCGTCGTCTTGCCGTGCGTCCCGCAGACCGCGATGCCGCGGCGGCCGCGGAGCAGCCGCGCGAGCATCTCGCCGCGGTGCAACAGCGAAATGCCGCGTCGCGACGCGGCCACGTATTCCGGATTGCGCCGGTCGATCGCGGAACTCACGACGACGGTATGGGCGCCGTCCACGTTGCGCGCGTCGTGGCCGATCGCGACGTACACCCCCTCGCGGCGCAGCTGCTCGATCAGCGGCGACGGCGCGACGTCCGAGCCGGAGACGGCCTCGCCGCGCGCGAGCAGGATGCGCGCGATCGCGCTCATGCCGATGCCGCCGACGCCGATGAGGTGATAGCCCGTCACCGCTCGTCCTTTCGAGGTACCAAGCTGTCGATCCGGGCGAGAATCGCGACGAGAGGATCGCTCCCCTGCATCCGCCGCGCGTTTTCGCTCAAGGCCGCGAGCCTCTGCGGTTCCGTCGTTTGCGCGAGCAGCGCCGGCAGGCCGTCCGGGAGCTCCCGATCGGCGAGTACGACGACGGCGCCCGCTGCCGCGAGCCGCGCCGCGTTGGCCGCTTGGTGCGCCTCCGCCGCGAAGGGATAGGGGACGACGATCGCCGGCTTCCCGAGGGCGCTCAGCTCGCCCAGCGTCGATGCACCGGCCCGTGTCAGTAGCAGATCGGCGACCGCGTACGCGTCGGCCATGTCGTCCAGATACGAACGCGCGACGGCGCGC
Source organism: Vulcanimicrobiota bacterium (assembly GCA_963756165.1). Classification (GTDB taxonomy): domain Bacteria; phylum Vulcanimicrobiota; class Vulcanimicrobiia; order Vulcanimicrobiales; family Vulcanimicrobiaceae; genus Cybelea. Next base: position 99,419 of record CAVWMO010000014.1, read on the forward strand.
GCATCCGTCTGCGCGCGGTACGCCGCTGCGACGCGCTCGTAATCGCTCTCACCGGTCAGGTGCAGCAGCTGCCAACCGGCGGGAAATCGGTCCTGCGCCACGGCGCGCAGCAGCGCATCGTTGATGGCTCGCGCGCCCTGGCTGCCGCCGAGCGCCACGAGCGTCTTGCGCGACGCGTCGAGTCCGAGCCGCGCCGCCGCCTCGTCACGCGGTGGAAGCCTCTGGAGCGAGGCTCGTATCGGAACGCTGCGCCAAACCTCGTCCACGATCGGCGCCAGCAGCCGATTCGTCAAGCCGGGCGACGCGTTGGGCTCAAGCAGGACGATGCGAGCGCGCGAGAGACGCGCGAGCCGCGCGATGCGCGCCGCGAGGGCGACCGGGAAGCTGACGTAACCGCCCGTCGCGACGACCAAGTCGGGGCGCCGCGCTCGCAGCAATGCGAGGCTCTGCAGCGTCCCCTTCAGGTTCGCGGCGATCGCGCGGAAGATACGCAGCGTCAGACCGCGCGGCAGCGAGTGCGCGGCGATCGTGTAGAGCGGATATCCGGCTTTCGGCACGATCGTCGTCTCGAGGCGGTCGGCGGAGCCGATGAACGCCACATTCGCGGAGCGCTGCCGCAGCGCGTCGGCTATCGCGATGGCGGGGTAGAGGTGTCCTCCCGTGCCGCCGCCCGCAAAGACGACGGTCACGCGCGGCCGCTGATTCTTCTGTGGCGTCCGACGTTGGCGATGATTGCGACGGCGAGCAGGTTGACGACGAGCGAGCTGCCTCCGAAGGAAATGAACGGAAGCGGAACGCCGGTGACGGGCCACGACGACGACACGACGCCGATGTTGACGAATGCCTGGATCGTAATCATGGCGGCGCATCCGAGGGCGAGAAAGAATCCGAAACGATCGGGCGCCGCCAGCGCGATCCGAATGGCGCGGTAGGCCAGCGTGATAAACAGCGCGATGACGGCGAGCGTCCCGATCAGACCGAGCTCCTCACCGAGCACGGAGAAGATGAAGTCGGTGTACTGCTCCGGGAGGTAAAAGAACTTCGCGCGCGAGGCGCCCAGGCCGACGCCGAAGAGACCGCCGCTTCCGAGCGCGAGCAGCGACTGCACGATGTGAAAGCCCGTATTCAGCGGGTCCTTCCAGGGATCTACGAAGGCGAAGATGCGCGCACGCCGATACGGGCTCGCCAAAACCGTGAGGGCCGCGAACGGCACCGTCGCGAGCGCGACGGCCGCCAGGTGCACGACCCGCGCGCCGGCAGCGAAGAACAGGGCGAACGCGGTGAAGAGCAGCAGGCTCGCAGTTCCCATGTCCGGCTCTTTGAGCACGAGCACGGCCATGATCGCCACCGGAACGCAGAGCGGCACGACCCCGCGCACCAGCGACGTGATGCGTTCGCCGCGCGCGGACAAGACGGCGGACGAGATAGATCACGAGCGCGAGCTTGGCGAACTCCGACGGCTCGACGCTGATGCCGGCGGCGCCGATCCAGCGGCGACCGCCGTTGACGCCGAGCCCGACGTGGGGCACGAAGACCAGCGCGAGCCCGAGTATGGCTGCGAGCAAAAGATAGGGCGCGAGCGCCTTGAGGCGCTGATACTCGGTCCGGTAGAGCGCATAGGCCCCGGCCAAGCCGACGGCGAGCCAAACGAGTTGGCGCTTGAGATAGTACGCGATGTCTCCGTGTTCGGCGTACGCCGTGGCGCTGGACGCCGAAAACACCATGACCAGCCCGATGCCGACGAGCGCGGCGACGGCAGTGAACAGCACCGTGTCCAGCGGCGCCGGAGCGTACGACGGCAGACGGGAGCTCGACGCGTCGCGCGTCCGCAGCGTTGCCGAGCTATGCACCGGCCGGCTCCCGCAGCGCCGCGACCGCGGTTGCAAACTGCTCGCCGCGATCGTCGGCCGACGCGAACATATCGAACGACGCGCAGCCCGGCGAGAGCAGTACGACGTCACCGTCGCCTGCCAGGCGCCGCGCGTGCTGCACCGCCTCTTCCATAGAGAAGGCTTCCACGGCGGCAACGCCGCCGGCGGCCGCGCGAATCGCCGCGGCGGATTCGCCGATGACGATCAGCGTCTTGACGCGACCGCGAATCTCCGATCCCAGCGCCGCGAGGTCGCCGCCCTTGGAGCGTCCGCCGGCGATCAAGATGACCGGCCGGTCATAGGTGCGCAGCGCCGCGACCACCGCCGCCGGGTTGGTCGCCTTCGAGTCGTCGACGTAGCGAACGCCGTCGATCTCGGCGACCGTCTCGAGGCGGTGCGGCATCGGCACGAACGTGGCCATCGCCTTTCGCAACGCTGCAGGACTGCAGCCGACCGCGAGCGCCGCCAACAGCGCGGCCATGGCGTTCTCGCGGTTATGCTCGCCGGCGAGCGGAACCTCGACGTCGGGCATGATCGAGATCGGTCGCGGATCGCCGGCGACGGGCGCGTATGTCAAAGCTCCGTCGCGCAGGTACATCGTCGCCTCGTCGCCGCCACGCAGGCTGAACCAGAGCTGCCTGGCCTGCACGCGGGTCTCTCCGCGCTTCCAGTGCAGCACGTTCACCATCGGATCGTCGAGATTGCCCACGAACCAGTCCGTCAGCGACTGATTGGCGCAGATCCGATACTTGGCTTCCGCATACTCCTCCATCGAGTGATAGCGGTCGAGATGATCCGGCGACACGTTGAGCAACACCGCTACGCGAGGCTTGAACGCGCGAATCGTCTCGAGCTGGAACGAGGAGACCTCCGCTACGACCCACGAGTCGGCGGTCGCGCCGCGCACTTCCTTGATGAGCGGGTTGCCGATGTTGCCGCCGACGCGAACCGACAGGCCGCAGCCGCGCAGCAAATGGCCGATCAGCGCGGTCGTGGTGGACTTCCCCTTGGTTCCGGTGACCGCGATGATCGGCGCCTTGCAGAGCCGGTAGGCGAGCTCGATCTCTCCCAGGACGGGGACGTTCGCATGATACATGCGCCGCGCAACCGGTGAGGTCGGCGGAACGCCGGGCGAGAGCACCGCACAACTCAGCCCGCCGAGGACGCCGCCGACGTCGGCCGATTCGACGAAGCTCGCGCCGAACGACTGCGCCGTCGCAATCGCTCCGGCGAGCTGCTCGCGGGGTTTCTCGTCGGTTGCAAAAATCGTGACGCCGAGCTCGCGCAGCACCTCGATGCACGCCAATCCGCTTTTCCCAAGCCCGATGACGAGGATCGTCTCGTCCGTGCCGAATCGAAACCCATCCTTCATCGCACGATGGACCATCCTACCAACGAACAGAGCAACGATGCAAGCCAGAAACGCGCGGTCACCTTCGTTTCGGGCCAGCCAACCAACTCGAAGTGATGGTGCAGCGGGCTCATGCGGAAGATGCGCTTGCCGCGCGTGGCCTTGAAGTACGCCACCTGAATGATCACCGAGGCCGCTTCGGCGACGAAGACCGCGCCTGCGACGAGCAGCAGCAGCATCTCGCCGCTCAGAATCGCAACGCCCGAGAGCAGGGCGCCGAGCGCGAGCGAACCGGTGTCGCCCATGAAGAGCCGCGCCGGATGCCGATTGAAGATCAAGAAGGCCGCGCACGCTCCCACGCCGGTGCTCGCCGCGATCGCGCCCGCCGGCACGCCCGAGGCCACGGCGACGAGCCCGAATAGCGCCAGCGGCGGGATCATCGTTCCGGCGGCGAGACCGTCGAGGCCGTCGGTCAAGTTGACCGCGTGAACGGTCCCCGTCACGGCGAGAACGCCGAGCACGAACCAGAGCCAGTGCGGCACCGCAATCGAGAACGCGCCGGCGTGGAAGAGCACGTCCGAAGGGAACGACGGCTGCGCGTCGATCACGCGCAGGAAAATCGTCGCGGCCAATGCCGTCGCCAAGAGTTTCGTGCGCGCCGGCAGACCGCGATTCGCTCCGCCACGCACCTTCACGATGTCGTCGACCGCGCCGACCGCGGCGCAGAGAACGACGAGCGCGACGAGATCGGCGAGCAGCGCACCGCGCGCCACGGCAAGCGCCGCGGCCAGCGCCACAATGAAGACCAGGCCGCCCATCGTGGGCGTTCCGGTCTTGCCGCGATGCGTCTGCGGCGCGTCCTCGTAGGCGTGCTGCAGCACGTGCAGCCGTCCGAGCAGGACGAGCAACAGCAATCCGGCCGCGCCGGCGACCGCCAAGCCGAACAGCGCCCAAAACAACAGCCCTAGCAGCATAGCGGATCCTGCCCGTGCCCGCGCCACTTCAGCACGACCACCGGCGTCTGCTCGTCGCTGTTTCCGTGCGGATTGTGCATCAGTGCCGCCTCGACGGCGCTCGCACACACGCCGTCGGAAGCTCCAAGCACCTTCGCCTTGCCGAGATCGTTTGCGTCGACGACGGCGCACTCGATGCCGCTGCGCTCGCGAAACGCGCGCGCCGTCGCCTGCGGATCGCTGGGCGAAAACACGATCGCGCGCTCGTACGGCGGCATCGTGCCGGTGTAACCGTCGAAGGCGGCGACCGCTTCGCCGAGTACCTCGTAGAACGCGCCGCGCCGTCCGAATGCGCGCCCAATCACCTGCAGGAGCGTCGCGTAGATCACCTTCCCAACGCCGACACGATCGATGACCAGCTGCACCGACTCCGGCTGGCTCATCGTGGCGAGCGCGCCGGCGCGCCTCGACAGCGCGTAGGCGAGCCGGGATGGACGAACGAGTTCGGCGACGACGAACTCCCCCTGCGCGATCGCGACGGCGCTCTCGGAGACGGCGACAACGTCGCCGGGTCGAGCGATGCCGCGCACGGCCTCGCCGACCGTCGCGATCAGATCGTCGCCGGGACGCACCAGCGGCGTGCGCACGGGGATTGCGACGATCCCCGCCGGCACCTGCGGCTGCGTTACTGCCAGGTTCTGCACCGCGAGGCTCACGCTCGGAGCTCCTCGACGATCTCCTCGAGCTTGTACTTGCGCGAGCCTTTGAGCAGTACCACGTCGCCGCGGCGCGCGTGCTCGCGCAGCCAGCGCGCGGCCTGCGGATTGGCGTCGACCCGGACGATCTGCGCGGATCCGAGGCCCGCGCGCTCCGCGCCGCGCGCGAGCTCGGCCGCAAAATCACCCTGCACGACGAGCACGTCGACCCTTCCGGCAGCGTGCGCTCCGACCCGTTCGTGCAAGACGGGCGATTCGTCGCCCAGTTCGGCCATCGACGCGAGGACTGCGATGCGGCGCGTCGCGTTCTCCGCACCGAAGGCGTCCAGCGCCGCGATCATGCTGCTCGCGTTGGCGTTGTATGCGTCGTAGATCAACCGGATTCCGCCGCCGATCGGAATGCTGTCGTAGCGTCCCGTGGGCGGTCGCAGATCCGCCAGAGACGGCGTCAAATCGACGAGCGGCACGCCGAGTTCGAGAGCGCCGGCAACGGCGGCGGCCGCGTTGGCGTGGTTGTACCCGCCGGCCACGGCCAGCTCGACGACGACCTCTTGCGTGCGACCGTCGGCGCGCGCCAGCAAACGGCGGCCCCCGATCATAGCGGTCAGATTGCTTAGTTGTGCATGGCGTTCGAGGGAACGAGCGTCGGGCGCCGCGACGAACCAATGCGGCTCCCCGTGCAGCGTCGCGGCGCGCGCGCGCGACACCGCATCGTCCGCGTTGAGGACGGCGCGCGCGCCCGCACCGAACAAGCCCCATTTCGTCTCGGCTAGCCGTTCGCGCGACCCCATGATCTCGAGATGCGCCTCGCCGACGTTCGTGAGAACGCCGACGTGAGGCCGCGCGATCGCGACGAGCGCGGCCACGTCGCCGTACTTGCGCGCGCCCATTTCGATCACGAGCACGTCGTGCGTCTCGTTGCTCGCGCTAAGCAGAAGCTTACTGACCCCGATCTCGTTGTTCTCGTTGCCGGGAGCGGCGAGCACGCGCTCTCCGTAGCGCGCCGCGAGCAACTCTGCGAGAAACGCCTTGGTCGTCGTCTTCCCGGTGCTGCCGGTTATCGCGATGACTCGTCCGCGGAAAAGCTCTCGCGCGCACCCGGCCAGCGCCATGTACGCCTGCAGAGAGTCGGGCACCAGCATCGCCGGCGTTCGGTCCGTCTGCACCGGCCGCTCCAGCACCAGCATCGCGGCGCCGCGCCGCTCGGCGTCGGCGACGAAATCGTGTCCGTCGTAACGCTCCCCGCGCAACGCAACGAATGTGTCGCCGGGCTCGAGCGTTCGCGTGTCGGTGCTGACGCGCAGCGCACTTGGCGCCGGCTCGCCGCCGCTCGGCGCCGCGCCGATGGCGCGCAACGCCGCGTCGAGCGGTATCTTCATCGCGGAACCCGGCGCGTCGCGAGCGTCGCGCGCGCTACGGCCGCGTCGTCGAACGGCAGGACGCGCTCGCCGATGATCTGATACGTTTCGTGACCCTTCCCCGCGATCAGGACGACGTCGCCGGATCGCGCTTCGCCGATGGCGCGCTCGATCGCGCGGCGGCGATCCAGCTCCACGACGTGCTCGCGCCGGCCGATGCCGGCGACGATTGCGTCCGCGATCACGCGCGGATCCTCGCTGCGCGGATTGTCGTTCGTTACGTACAGTCGATCGGCCATGCCCGCCGCGACGGCGCCCATCTCGGAGCGCTTTCCCTTGTCGCGGTCGCCGCCGCAGCCGAACACGACGGCGAGCCGCCCGCGCGCCGTCTCGCGCAGCGACGCGAGCGCGTTCGTCAGCGCGTCGGGCGTGTGTGCGTAGTCGACGACGACGTCGATGCCGTCGCCGCGCAGGTGCTCCATGCGCCCCGCCACGCGCTCCAGCGACGCGAGGGCGCGCGCCGCGATCGCGTCGTCGACGCCGAGGTGCCGCGCCGCCGCGAGCGCCGCCAGCGCGTTCCAAACGTTGAACCGTCCCGGGAGGCGCAGCTCGAAAACCCTGGCGTCGACGGTAAAACGGCTTCCGTCGGCGGCAACGATGATCTCTTCGGCCACGAGCGCCGCCCCGCGCGTCGACCCATATGTGATGACGTGCCGTCCCTCGCCCGCGAGTTCCCCGGCCCACTGCGCACCGAGGGCATCGTCCACGTTGAGAACGCTAACCGGCGCGAGTTCGAACAAGCGCCGCTTCGCCGCCGCGTAGGCCTCCGGCGTCTGATGAAAGTCCAGATGATCGCGCGTCACGTTGGTGAGCACGCCGACGCGAAAACGCACGTCGTCCACACGATCGAGCGCGAGCGCGTGCGAGCTCACTTCCATCGCGACCGCTCGGGCGCCCCCGTCGCGCATGTCGGCGAGCAGCGCGTGAAGCTCGGGCGGCAGCGGCGTCGTGTTCGCGAGTCGCCACGTGCGATCGCCGAACTCGGCACCGACCGTGCCGATTACGCCGCACGCAATCCCCGCCTCGTTCAAGATCGCGCCGATCATGCGCGACGTCGTCGTCTTGCCGTTGGTGCCCGTGACGCCGACGACGTCGAGCTCGAGCGACGGATCGCCGAAGAAGGCCGCCGACAGTGCCGATAGCGCGCGACGCGTGTCCGGCACGCGCACGACGGTCGCGCCGAACGGCATCTCGGCAGGGTTTTCGACGACGACGGCACGAGCGCCGGCGGCGATCGCCTGGGGCACGTAGCGATGGCCGTCCGTCCGCATCCCGCGCAGCGCTACGAACAGCGCGCCCGGACGAACCGCGTGCGACGCGGTCTCGATGCCGGTGACGTCGATATCGCGAGCGCCGTTTATCTGCGCGTCCGGCAGGCGCTCGAGCAGCGTCGCCAACGCGACCGCACGCTCACCGGCCATTTCGCGCAACGTCTGCGCTCGGCAGGACTCCCGCGTGCAACATCGCGGCGCGCGCGATCGCGGCGAAGGCCGGCGCCGCGACGACGCTGCCGTAGTACGAGCCGATCGGACGCTCCACTTTCACGTAGATGACGTACCGAGCCCGCGGGTAGGGAGCCATGCCGATGAATGACGCCGCGTAGTACCCCGCGCGGTAAGCTCCGTCCACCACCATCTCCGCCGTTCCGGTCTTGCCCGCCGTCGCATATCCGGGAATCTGTGCCGTCGGGTCGCCCGTACCATGCAAGACGACCGCCCGCAGGATCGTCCGCAGCTCCCGCGCGGTGCGTTGCGAGAAGATGCGCCGCACGGCCCTCGGCGCGACGCGCCGGAGGAGCTTGCCGTCCTGGTCGTAGACCGCGCGCACGATATGCGGTTCCATGAGCATCCCGCCGTTTGCGATCGCGCCGTAATAGCGGGCCATCGCCAGCGGCGTGACCGAGACGCCCTGCCCGAACGACATCGTCGCGAGCGACGAGCCGCTCCACTGGGCGGGAGCCGGTACGATGCCGGGATTCTCTCCGGGCAGACCGACGCCGCTCGGCTCTCCGAAACCGGCCTTGCGTTCCATCGCGTAAAAGGTCTTCGCTCCGATGGAGAGCCCGACTTCTGCCGCGCCGACGTTGTGCGAATACTCGACGATCTGTTCCAGCGTCTCGCTTCCGCCGGTGCCGGCCATGAAGCCGTCCTCCGCGTTGTGGATCGTGCGCCCGCCTACTTCGATCGTGTCGCGTGCGGGGAAGCGGCTGATCCACGAGACCTTGCGCGAATCCAGCGCCGCCGCGGCCGTAATGAGCTTGTACGTCGAGCCCGGTTCGTATGCGTCCATCACCGCGCGGTCGCGGCGCGACGCGCCGTCGTACTTCCAAAAGCGGTTCGGATCGAAGTCCGGCAGATTGGCCAGGGCCAGAATCTCGCCCGTCCACGGATCCATGACGATCGCGGTGCCGTCGAGCGCATGAAACGTTTGCACCTGCTTGCGGAGCGCCGCCTCCGCGACGTACTGCAGATACGGATCGAGCGTCAGCTGTACGGTCGAGCCGGCCTGCGCCGGCGTTACGACTCGCTCGCGTCCGAACGGAATGGGACGGCCGAACTCGTCGGCTTCCAAGGTGACGCGGCCCGAGCGGCCGCGCAGCACGCCGTCGAAGGCGTACTCCACCCCGTCCAGACCGTTTTCGTCGGTACCGACGAAGCCCAGCACCGTAGAGGCCAGCGAACCGCTCGTGTCGACCCGCAGTCCGGTGTCCTCTTCCTTGAGCGCGATGCCCGCCAAACCGAGCGCGCGAACGCGCTGGGCCACGTCGTGGGATACTTTGCGAGCGATCCATACGAACCAAAGGTGGCGATCGTGAAGGGCGGCGACCACCGTGGGATCGAGCTTACCGAAGATCGCGCGCAGCTTCGCCGCGCCGACATCCGGATCGAGAATCTCCCTCGGTATGGCGTACACGCTCTCCGACGGCATCGAGCGCACGAGGACGTTGCCGTTGCGGTCCAGGATGCTGCCGCGGCGCGCGAACACCTCGACCGTGTCGGAGCGCTGCGCCAGCGCCTCACGCGCGTAGAGCGGCCCGTCCAAAGCCTGAACGATGCACAGCCGGAAGGCCAGAAAGAGCGCCACGATCATACATGCGTAAAAGAAGAGCCTCGCGCGCATCGGAGCGACGCGCGCAAAGGTCCGCTGATGCATCTAAGGCGGGGCCGCTACTGCTGGCCGGCCACGGCCGGAGCGAAGAGTCCGGCGAGCGATGAGAGCACTGGGAAGGGCGGTTTGGCATGGGCGACGCGCGGCGTCGCGATTCGCACGACCGCCAGCCGTGCGGGCTCCGTCATTCCGAGGCGCGCCGCGAGCTGCGAGAGGCGATCGTCGGAGCGCAGCGCCGCGATGCGATCGTCGAGCCGCATCGTCTCCTCCTGAAGGGCTTCGCGACTGGCTTGCGCCTTGGCGACCGCGTAGCTCAGGCCCGTCAGGCTCGACGTCAGCACGACGTAGCTCATGAGCAGCACCATCACCGCAACGAGCACCGAGAGCGTGCGCGTGATGTCGAAGTAACGAGCCCGCGCCTTACGCGCCTTGCGCCGCTGCGTCGCTGCACGGACGACGCGAGGATTGCCTATGCGTATCGATCGACCGTGCCGCTGCGGTTGGACCATCAGCTCGCCTTCCGTTGCGCGGCGCGCAGCTTCGCGCTGCGGGAGCGCCGGTTGTGCGCGATCTCTTCGCTGGCGGGCAAGACCGGTCGCTTCGTGAGCACCTCGAGCCGATCGTCGTCGCGCAGCGTCGTCTTGACGATGCGGTCCTCGAGCGAGTGAAAGCTGATCGCGACGACGCGTCCCGCCGAGCGCAAACGGCCGATCGCGCCCCTCAGGCCGTCGCGCAGGGCGTCGAGTTCGTCGTTGGCGGCGATGCGCAGCGCCTGAAACACGCGCGTGGCGGGATGGATTCGCTCGCGGCGGCCGCGCCGGCGCACGACGCCCGCGACCAGCCCGGCGAACTCGGCCGCCGTGTTCGGCAGTTCGCCGGTCGCGCGCCGCGCCACGATTGCGCGCGCGATGCGCCGCGCGGAGCGCTCTTCGCCGTAGGCGAAGAAGATGTCGGCGAGGTCGCTCTCGCTAGCGGTCGCTAGGATTTCATATGCGCTCGGTCCCACCGCGGGATCCATGCGCATGTCCAGCGGCGCGGATTTAGAGAGCGAGAATCCGCGTTCCGGATCGTCAAGTTGCATCGACGAGACTCCCAAATCGAACAGAAACCCGTCGATCGAGCCGATGCCGGCTCGATCGAGCTCGCGGTCGAGGTGCCGGAAATTGGCATGTATGAAGGTGAAGCGCGGGTCGGTAATCTCCGCGGCTCGCGCAGCAGCATTCGGGTCGGCATCGAGTGCAATCAAACGTCCGCTGCGAAGCCGTTGCAGAATTGCCCGGGAATGACCGCCCGCGCCGAACGTCGCATCGACGTAGATCCCATCCGGCCGGATCGCCAAGTACTCCAGGGCCGGCTCCACAAGCACCGAGACGTGCATCACATCGGCACCACATCGCTAACGCCCTAGAATCCGAACTCGGCCATGAAGCGCGGGACGTCGCCCTCCGGCGGTGTCTCGAAGGCGTAGCGGTCCTTCGCCCAAATTTCGACGCGCGTCAGCAACCCGACGGAAACGACGTAACGCTCGATACCGGCATACGCGCGCAGCAGCGACGGCACGACCATCCGCCCTTGCGCATCGCACGTCACCTCTTCGGTGTGGGAGAACAAGTAACGCAGAAAGCGACGATAGGCGTCGTCCTTCTGAGAGACGGACTCGAGCCGGGCGCAGATCTCGACCCACGTGACGCTGGGATAGAGCGCTAGACATGGATCCGGAGGGGCGATGGTTAGGACGAACGCAGAACCGAGCCGCTCGCGGAAGCGGGCCGGTACGATGAGACGCCCCTTGTGGTCGAGAGCGTGTTGCTCCGAACCCGCGAAACGCGGGAACTCCGCGTGCACAAATCCCTCCGAAAGGCACCACTAAGCACTACTTCCCACCACTATACGCCCCAGATCAGGGTTAAGGCAAGATTACGGAGGCCCGGTTTGGGCCTGGCGGCCCCTACTCTTCGGGGGTCGGCGTGCCGCGCAGCGAGCCGAAGCGCCGCGCGTAGACGTGAGTGAGCTCGGCGCCGAACAGCAAGATCTGCGCCGAATAGTACGTCCACAACATGAAGGCGATGAGACCCGCGAAGGCCCCGTAGCTCGACGAGATGCCGGCCCGGCCGAGATACCAGCCCAGCAGAAATTGCCCGACGACGAAGAGCAGCGCGGAGGCCGCGGCGCCGAGCCAAACGTCGCGCCAGGCGATCCGGCACTCCGGCAGATACTCGAAGAGCAGCGCGAAGACCGCGGCGATCAGGCCGAACGAGACCACGAAGTCGGCCGCTTTGAGCACGGTCGGGAAGGCCGGCGCGACGTGGGTCAGCGCGGCGCCCGCGGTCGTCAGGATCGCGTTTAGGCCCAGCGAAACGAGCAGCACGAACGCGACGCATAGCACCATCCCAAACGAGAGCAGCCGGTCCTTGGCGGTCTCGAGCAGGCCGCGCTTCTGCGCAGCCACGTCCCAGACGGCGTTGAGCGCCTCCTGAATCGACGTGAACAACCCGACGGCAGCAAACAGGAAGACGCTCCATCCGACGATCTGCGCGATGATGCCGGGCCGTCGTTGCGCGAAGGTCGCTGAAACAATCGATTGGATTCCCTGCGCCGCCGACGGGCCGGCGGTGCCGGCGAGGTAGCCGTAGAGCTCGTTGAGGACCGCCTGATGGCGGCCCAAGACGAGGCCCGCAATCTCCGCGATGATGATGACCAGCGGGGCGATGGCGAAGATCGTGAAGTACGAAATCGCCGCCGCGAGCCACTGGCCCTTATGGCGCTGGAACTCGCCGAGGGTCTCGCGCACGAAGGAGATGACCCCGACGGCCGCTTGCCTGCTTTTCAGTTTTGCAGCATCTCGGCGATGTCCGACGACGCCGTCGGATAGCCGAACAACGCCCCTTCCAGCGTTGCGGCCGGAATCTGCGCGCGAATGGCGAGCGAGAATACGTTGAGCAGCTCCTCGGCGTGCGGGCCGAGCACGTGGGCTCCGAGGATACGTCCGCTCTCGTCCTCGACCACGAGGCGAAACGCCGAGCGCCGCGCACGCAGACGCCGCGACGAGTACCATTGCGTCGTATCCTCCGCACGGACGGAGCAGCGCAGCCCGCGCTCTCGTGCGGCCGCCTCCGTAAGCCCGGTCGAGCCGAGCGCTGGAATCGTATACACGATGCTGGCGAGGCCGGCGAAATCGACGCTGTGGCGATTGCCCTCCAGAAGGTTGCGTGCCGCGACTTCGCCCTCGGCCGCGGCGGTGGGCGTAAGCGGCAGTCCGCCGCCGTCGGCGCAATCACCGACGGCATAGACGGCTGCGTTGCTACGGCTCTGCAAAAATTCGTTGACGGCGACGCCCTTGTCGGTTCGCTCGACGTTTCCGGTCTTGAGGTCCAGGTCGTCGAGATCGGCGACGCGGCCGGCGGCGTGAACGACGAGATCGCACTCCACGGCGAACTCCGCTCCTCTGACGCTGCCGGTCACGACGAACTCGTCCGCACGCTTCTCCACGGCGCGCACGGCGCAATCCACGCGCACGTCGATCCCGACCGCGCGGCTGACCCCGACGAGCTCGTCGACCAATCCGGCGTCGAAGCCGGTGAGCACGCGCGGTCCCCGCTGGAGAATGACGGGCGCCGCGCCGGCCCGCGCGGCAACGTGCGCAAACTCGAACGCGATGTATCCGCCGCCGACGAATGCAACGCGCGGCGGGATCTGGTCGAGGTCGAGAAACTCCGTGCTCGTGATCAGGTGCTCTTCTCCGGCAACCTCGAGAGACGCAGGCCGCGCGCCGGTCGCCAGCACGATGCGATTTGCCTCGAGACGCCGACCGCCTACGCTCAGGGTCACGGGATCGATGAAACGCGCCTCGCCGTGATGCATCTCGATTCCGAGCCCGCGGTAGCTCTCTTCGCGCTGATGCGGAACCGGATCGGTGAACGAGCGCTTGAAGCGCATCAGCTCGGGCCAGTCGATCCGAGCCTCGCCGGAGACGCCGCTGCCGTCCATGCGGTCGCACCAGTCGACCAGCTCCGCGGCTCCGACGAGCACCTTCTTCGGGTCGCAGCCGCGCAGCGCGCACGTGCCGCCGTAGGGAAGCTCGTCGACGATCGCGACGCGCCGGCCGGCGCGCGCGCAACTCGTGGCTACCGCGTTGCCGGAACTCCCCGTTCCGATTACGACGACGTCGTACGCGGTCACGCGTTGTGCGCCTTCGCGGCGCGTTCGCCGTCGATCAGGCCGCGCTTGCGCGCGATGCCCCAGCGATAGCCGCCGAGTTCGCCGGAGCCGCGTATGACGCGGTGGCACGGGATGAGCACCGCGGCGGGATTCTGCGCGCAGGCTCGCGCTACTGCGCGCGCACCGCCTCGCACTCCGATCGCGCTCGCGACTTCTCCATATGAGGCGACATCGCCGGAGGGAATCATCTGCAGATACTTCCAGACGCGCATCTGAAAGGCCGTCGCGTGGATGTCGAGCGGCAGATCCGGGCGTAGCGTTTCCCCGGCAAGGTGACGCGAGATCGCGTCCACCCAAGCGCGGAAGTCGGCGTGGTAGGGTTCCCGCATCGGCTCGATGCGCGCATTTCGATACTCCTCGCGCAGGCGTGCGAGCAATTCTTCCGCTGTGTCGCCGAATCCGACGAAGCAGATGCCGCGATCCGTCGCGCCGATCATCATCAGGCCGATCGGCGTCAGAATCGACGCAAACGATATCGAGACGCCGTCGCCGCGGCGGCGATACTGCGCCGGCGTCATGCCCAAGCTCGAGGCGGCGCGCTCGTAGACGCGGCTGGCGGAGCCGTAACCGGCGTCGTGTGCCGCGCGATCGATGGATCCGGCCTTGCCCAGGCCGTCCTTGAGCTTGCGCAGGCGAACGGTGGCGAGGTATTGCTTGGGCGTCACGCCCACGACGTCTTTGAAGGTGCGGACGAAATGAAAGCGGCTCATCGATGCGCGCGCGGCAAGCTCAGCCAGCGTCAAGGCTTCATCGCTATGATCTTCGACGTACCGGCAGACATCGTGAATGAGGTCGGCGTTAGGATTTTTTCTCGACATAACTATGACTCTAGCGGTGCCCGGACCGGAATTCCATCGAGAAATTGCGGAGTCCGACAGCGGCCTGCCTGCCAGGCCTGCCTCCCGGATGAGAAGAAAGGCGCTGGTGCGATGAGTCGACTGCTCGGCCTATGCAGCCTCCTCAGCCTGCTGTACGCGTGCAGCGGCGGCGGCTACCTGCCGTACGCCTCCCACTCGCTCGACCCCGCCAGCCTCAACTCGCTTGTCAACGGCGCCGCGCAGACCGACGGGGTCCCCGCCGGCCTGATACGGGCCGTCCTGATGGCCGAGTCGGCAGGCAATCCCTCCGCGGTGAGCGTCGCGGGAGCCCAAGGGCTGATGCAGCTCATGCCCGGCACGGCGGCCGGCTGCGGCATCGGGAATCCGTTCGATCCGTACGAGAACGTGCAGTGCGGCACCGGCTATCTCCGCTCGCTGCTTCATCATTATCACAACAACGTCACGCTCGCGGTAGCCGCCTACAACGCCGGCCCCGGGGCCGTCGATCGCTATCACGGCGTGCCCCCATATGCCGAAACGCGCGCGTACGTCGTGCGCGTGATCAACGCGTACCGTAGCTACTAGGAACCGCCGTAATCCGGGTTCAGGAATCTAAGCGATGGCAACGCTGACGCATCGACAGCCGCTTCGTCGCGTCGGCGCGTGGTCGCCTCGCATACCCATTCTCGACGGTTACCTGCTGCGGGAGATGTTCGGTCCTTTCATGTTCGCGCTCGGCGCATTCTTGCTGTTTTGGGCGCTGAACATCTTCTTTCTCGCGGCCGATTACATCATCAACCAGCACGCGCCGTTCTTTCTGGTGCTGCGGTTCGTCGTCTTTCGCATACCGCAGGCCACGCCGATGGCGTTTCCGTTCGCGTGCCTGTTCGCCGCGCTGTTGGCCATCGGCCGCGTGATGGGCGACAACGAGGTAACGGCGATGCGCACGGCTGGAATCCCGGTGATGCGCATCGTTCTGTCGCCGTTCGTGTTCGGCCTCGCGATGTTTGCGCTAGCCTATGGCATCAACGAGTGGATCGCTCCGCGCTCCGTCGACCTTTCCACGCGCACTTTTTATCAAATCATCTACCATACGGACGCGCTGCCCGTGGAGCCGCAGTTCTTCCGCAAGGATCCCGATACGGGCAACACGTTCTACGTGACGCAAGTCGCGCCGGACAATAAGACCATGATGGACGTGCAGATCTTCAAGCCGGCGAAATACGGAGTGTGGAACGAAACGCTTCAGGCGAAGACCGCCACGGTGGAGCGCAGCACGCTCGTGCTGCACGACGTCATCGATACCCGCTTCAACAACGACGGGTTCCTGACCAACCAGCAGCGCGTCAACAGCGTCAGCATCGGCCTGCCGCTGGGCGAGACGGCGTCGCAGTTCGTCAGCCAGGTCAATAACGATCCCTGGACGATGAGCAGCAAGTCGTTGCGCTCGCAGGTCAGCGCGCTGCAGGCTCAGGGCATCGGCGGAACCGCGATGGGCAACCTCCAGATCAATCTCGCGGATAAGCTCGCGTGGCCGTTCTCGTGTATCATCGGCGTCATCGTCGCGCTGCCGCTCGCCCTACGCTTCGGAAAGCGCGGCAAGACGCTCGGCATCGCGCTCTCGATCATCGCGTTTTTCGTCTACTATTTGATGGTATCCGCGGCTGCGGCGTTCGGCCGCAATGGAGCGCTCAATCCGTATCTCGCTGCGTGGTTGCCGAACGTTATCATGGGGACAGCCGGTGCGCTTTTATTACTGCTCGAAGAGCGCTGACGCACTGGCGGCGCGCAATCGCGGGATAGCCGCGATCGCCGCCCTCGCCGCGTTTTTTGCCTGGGTCGTACCGGCAGGCGCGCCGGCGGCGGGCGAGGACCGGCAGGAACAACTGGCGCTTTCGCTGCTCAACGGACAGAGCTGCGCGCAGCGCTACGCAGAAGATTCTACTACTGGCGCCGAGGCGGTCGCCCAGGCGACGGCCACGCCCGCGAGCAGCCCCACGCCGGCACCGGCCCAGACGCCCGGTGCGCCCAATATCCCCGGCGGCGTCGGCAACGGCACCTACACGCTCAACGCCTCGCCGCGCGCGCGGCCGGGCCAGACGCCGGCCGTCACGCCGCCGCCGATCCCGAGCGGCACGCCCAATCCGACGGCATCCACCGAACCGATCTTCCTCGTCCGCGGCGGCGAGACGCCCCCGCCGATACCGCCGGCCGGCCAGGCAACGCCGGCAACCGACTCCCGAGCCTACCGGCGTGCCAACGCTCGCGCCCGGTTTCGTCGGGGTCATCTCCGATACGTGGAGCGGCAACCGCGAACGCGGGCAGCCCAGCGACGCCATCGGCAACGTTCACGTCTACTATGGCGACGAAGAGATCGTCGGCGACAAAGCGCACTACGACGGGAATCGGACGATCACGATCACGGGCCATCCGTTCCTCATCAATCACGAACACAACTCGGTGCTCACCGGCGACGTCATCGTTTTCGACACGGTTGCGCAGACGGCTAAGCTGACCAACGGCAAGGGCGCGAGCGACGAGGGCGTGCAGCGCGGCTTGGTACACTTCCAGGCCAGCGATCTGCACACGGAGCCGGACGGGACCGCTCACGGACTCAACCCGTACGTGACGACCTGCGAGAATCCGCGCAGCGGATATCACATCACCGGAAAGGACATGGAGGTCTATCCGGGCGACAAGATCGTCATCCACAAGGCAGTGCTGTGGCTCGGCCTGGCGGCGGTCTTTTATCTGCCGCTGCTGATCATTCCGCTGCGCAGCGTCGAAAACCAACGCGCCCGTGCGCGCTGGTTCCCCGAGGTCGGCTACGATTCGTACGAGGGCGCGTGGATCAAGATCCAGATACCGTTCGGCAAAGATCAATACTACTACGGATACTATATCGTCAATTATTTCACGAAGCTCGGTCTCGGCCTAGGATACGTCGGCTTTTACTCCAGCAAGAGAGGCCGCCGCAGCGTCAGCGTCAACGTCTACACGATCAATAACCAGACCGGCGGCGGCCGGCAGACCAATTTGGCGCTCACCGAGCAGGAGAATTTCTCACAACACCTCCGCGGAAACTTCCAATTCAGCTATCAATCCAATTACGGGCCACTGATCAGCATCCCGCCCAACGAGTCCATCAGCGAGTCCATCGTGCACCAGACCGCGCAGACCTCGCAGAACTACAGCTTTTCCCACAGCTCCGTCGGCGGACAGGGCAGCAGCAACAGCTTTACGATCACCGACACTCGCCAGTTCAACCAAAATCTCAATCAGACTACCACATACAACATCAGCGACAGCAGCGCGAGCTTCGGCGGCATTTCCTCATTCAGCAACCAATCCGAATTCGACTACCTGATGCAGTACACGACGGCCGGCGCCGACTATCAGATGGAGTTCGACAAGACCTATTCTCAGGAGGCCACGGGCATCAACAAGATTCCCGAATTCCAAGTTCGGCCCAGCGATTTCTTCCAGCATTTCGTCATTCCACTCTCTGCGCAGCTCACCGTCGGCGAGTATAGCGAGCCGTCAGGCGAGGGCGAGCCGAAGAGCCTCGCGACCTGGCGCGGCGATGCCAACCTCGTCGCGGGGCCGTTGGATGCAAAAGTCTTGGGAAGCGATTTCGAAGGCACGGTAACGGTCGACCAGTACGCGTACGGCACTGGTGACCTCAAGGCGGCGATCGAGCAAGACTTGAGCCTGACGACGCCGATCAACTCGCACATGGTCAATACGCTGACCTATAACGAGGCGAACTACAACGGCCCCGCACTCGTCCCGTTCCAATACCTCGACCAGCAGCCCACTCAGAACACGAAAAACGCGCAAGACATGCTGCGCCTCTTCAACGACGACATCTATGCGTTCTCGGTGGGCTGGGCCACCAACTTCGACGGAATGGCGCAGCCGCTGAGCTATCAGCTCACCGCGAAGCCGTCGCCCCGCTCCGTCGTCCTGCTCAGCGGTTCGTTCATCCCCGGCCCCGGCATGGGCTTTGAAACGACGAACTTGCAGCTTTCCACGCCGTTTGGGCGCGACGCCTCGCTGCAATTCGTCACCAACATCAACTGGCGGCCGTCGCTCGGGCTCGGCGAATTCTTCTCCGACAAGATCATCTACTACACGCGCACGATCGGCAATTGTTATCAGCTGATGGTGCTCTACAACGAATCGCAGCAGGCCGTCAACGTGGGCCTCAACCTGCTCGCCTTCCCGACGCAGACGGCGGTCTTCCAGCTCGGCGCGCCGCAACCGGTGGTGCCCACTACCTTCAACTTCTGATCGTGCAGCGCAATGAAGCGAGCAAGCAGGCCATTTGTGTCGGGACAAGGCGGTCGCGCCGTCTAAAGGAAATGATTGATCGTGCTTCCTCCACGTAGATTCGCCTTCGCACTGTTGGTCTTGACCGCGTTACTTGCGGTGGCTTGCGGTCGCCAGGTGACGCCCAATCCGCCCGGACTCGGTGCCGGCGGAGCCCCGCCGGGTTACCTGGCGGTATACTTCAACGTTGCGTCGCCGTTTATTTTCGGCAACTACCAGTACTTGATCGTGCTGAACACGAGCGGCGATGGCCGGACGCCTTCAACCGACACGATACAGACGAACTGGGACGGATACTCGTATGCCATGGTAGCCCGCGGTAATGCCGTCACGTCGTTCGCCCAGCTGGTCCAATTTCGCAGGAGTACCGGCAATCCGCACATCCCTCCGGCTTGGCTCGTGCTTCACACGACCCCGCAGAATTTTTCCTACAATCTCAATGCCAATGGGACCGGCTCAGAACTTCTCGATCCTCGCGCAAAAGAGGATCTTTAGCAGCCCCGGGCCGAGCCCCACTCCGACTCCGCCGAAAGCGAACCTCTGGACGTTCAACGCCTTCGTAACGCAGGCGAACGGGTCGGGTCAGTGGCAGTTCTACGACTCGCTGGGAGTCGGCGGACCAGTCGATCCGCAATTCGTCTCCCCGCAGCTCTGCATGACCGAGCCTTTCGACAACACGTACTACGCGCGGGGATACATCCCGCCCGATCCGGCCGCGCAGATCACGACCATCGAATTCGCCAACAACCCAGCCTCGCCGTCGCCCTGTCCGTAATTCTCCGAAGATGACCGAAGCGCCGCTCGAATGCGCTTACGAACC
This sequence comes from Vulcanimicrobiota bacterium, assembly GCA_963756165.1. Classification (GTDB taxonomy): domain Bacteria; phylum Vulcanimicrobiota; class Vulcanimicrobiia; order Vulcanimicrobiales; family Vulcanimicrobiaceae; genus Cybelea. The sequence continues at coordinate 119,024 of CAVWMO010000014.1, forward strand.
GTGCAATTGTTCGTTATTCGGACCGGTCGAGGACGCGGAGGTTTACTGCTCCGGCTTCTGCCGAAATGCAACCGAAGACAGCTTGGAGTCGGAGAGCTGCGCTTGCGGTCATCCTGCCTGCGACGTGCCATAAACCACCGCGTGCTGCAACGATGAACGCCGTCACGGACACGACGGTACGACCAAAACTCGATCTCCGCACCCTGCTCTCCTCGACCGCCGCGCGCGACGCGGGAATCGCGGCGTGCGCAGCGCTGGCGCTGGCGGCGGCATTCCCGAAATTCGGCGCGGCGTGGCTCGTCCCGTTTGGGACCGGCGCGCTGTTCTGGGTATGGCAGGGCGCCTCTTGGAAGCGCGCCGCGTTTCTCGGTTGGTTCGCCGGACTGATCTTTTTCGCGCTCGCTTTCGCATGGGTCGGACACACGGTCGGTCACTATATCGGCGTCTTCGGCCCCTTTCTCGCGTTCGGGCCCGCGCTGATCGAGGCGCCGTTTTTCGCACTGGCCGGAATCTTGGCTGCCTTCGCCTACGGACACATGCATCCGGCGATCGCTCCGTTGGGAGCGGCGGCGGCATTCACGATCTGCGAGTGGCTGCGCTCGATCGGCGCACTCGCGGTGCCGTTCGACCAGCTCGGTTACACGCAGGCGGACTCGCCGCTGCGCGCTATCGCGGCGTATGCCGGCACGTACGGAATCACGTTCGCCCTGTGCGTGCTCGGCGCATACGGCGCGGATGCGTTGCGCCGGCAGGCATGGCGTCCGTTCGGGATCGCCGTCGCGGCGGTGATCGTTGCGACCGCCGCTGCCTGGGCGGCGTGGCCGGCGCGCAGCCTCGCGCCCGCGACGATTAGAGTCGCGGCGATTCAAGGCAACATCGCGCAGTCGTTCAAGTGGAGCTCTCTCGGGCTTGCGGTACGCCGCTACTCGGCGATGACGCGCGTCGCGGCCAAGACGCGCCCGCGGCTCGTCGTGTGGCCGGAGACGGTGATCCCGATTGATCTCCAGGGCGACCCCACCCTTCTGTCGCGGTTCGAAACCCTCGCGCGCCAGACGCGCGCAACGATCGTCGCGGGAAGCCTCGACATCGCGGGTTCCGCCGTCTACAACGCGCTCTACATCTTTGCGCCCAACGGCACGTACTCGGTGTACCACAAGCGTCAGCTCGTGGCGTTTGCGGAATGGTTTCCGGGGCGAGCCTTCCTCTCGTGGCTGCCGTACATCGGCAACCTCAACGGCGGGCTCACGCCCGGGCGCATTAACGGCGTCTATCCGACCGCCGCGCTTCCGATCGCCCCGCTGATCTGTTGGGAATCTGCCTTTGCCGACCTCGCCTACGCGCAGGTGCGCGACGGCGCGCAGCTCCTGGTCGTCAGCACCGACGACGCGTGGTTCGGAGAAACGTCGGGGCCGTACATGCACGCCCAAATCGCTCAGCTGCGAGCCATCGAAAGCGGCGCCTACGTCGTGCGTGCCGCCGCGACGGGAGTCAGTGGAATCATCGCACCGAACGGAACGTGGATGGAACGTGCGGGGCTGGCGCGGCGAACCATCGTCAGCGGGCGCGTCGGCCCGCGCGTTCCGACGCTCTTTTCCCGTATCGGTCCGACCCTGATTGCCGCGATGTTGGTCGCGCTGTACGCGCTGCCGTTACTGCACGTATTGCCGCTGCCGGCGGCGGAGTCGGATGTGGGCGCCGATGAGTGGTAGGAAGAGGCTGATACGGCGCCTCGCCTTCTTGGCGGGCGCGTTATTTCTGGTCTGGGTGATCGTGGAGATCGCGCTGGCCGGGCGCGGCACTCCGCCGCTGCCGCCCGGGCAGGCCCCGATCGACCTGCACGGCGGACACGTAATGAACAATCACATCAGCACGAAGTCGTGGAGCTTCGACTACGACCGCGCGCACCTCTCACCGGACGGGATGAGCGGTACTGTGGACGGCGTGCGTAACGGAATCGTCTTTCGCAAGGGGAAGCCGTATCTACGCATCTCCGCCGCTCACATCCGGCTGAACATCGAGTCGCTGGACTTCACTGCGGTGGGAAAGGTCCACATCGAACGCATCGACGACCCGCAGCGCCGTTCGTTCGATACGGATCTCGTCACCTGGACCAATGACGCCAAGCTACTGCGCATACAACATCCGAGCTACGTTCACTCGGGCGACCAAACTATGAGGATCGATGGTATTACCGTCAACTTCGACGATAACACCATCCACCTCGGCAAGCTGAGCGGCGGAGTCGACATTCAGCGCTGAGCGCCTGAGTCAACCGTTCTCGTCGCTCAGTTTCTTCTTCGCTTCCGCGATCAGTTTCTTGACCTTCTGACCGCCCTTGTGCCCGATCTCCTCGTAGAAGTCGGAGCCGTACTTTTCCTTGACTACCTTCCCGCCTTTTTGACCGATGGACTCATAAAACTCGACGCCGTGACGATCGCGCGTCGCCTTTCCGCCCTTGCGTCCAATGTCTTCGTAGAACGTCGACCCGTAACGGTCGCGAACGGTGTCGCCGCCCTTTTTGCCGGCCTCGCGCACGGACATCTCGCGCTTGGGCGCGCGCTCATGCTTTTCAGCCATCGGTCTGGACTAGGGCCGCCTACGAGGCTGCCGCTTTACGCTTGGGACGTTGTCCGCCTTTCTGTCCAATGACTTCGTAGAACGACGGGCCGTACTTGCTCTTCGTGGCCTCGCCGCCCTTACGGCCGATCTCTTCGTAGAATTCCGAGCCGTACTTCGCCTTCACGCGCTCGCCGCCGCGGCGGCCCGCCTCGCGAACGCTCATGCCTCCGGCTTGCCCTGACTCTTGTGCCATGTCTGATCCTCTCCTTGGTTATGGATACAATTACTCTTTCCCATACAAGCGCTCGGTAAACTCAGGATTCCCTGAGAATTTCACTCGCCGGGCCTCGGAGCCGCCGCTTTCCGCCGGCCAAGATGAAAGTTTCTTAAGAGAGGGCCGAAAAGACCTCACGCGTGCGCTCCTGGAGCCGCTCGAGATTGCCGTCATTCTCAATCACGAAGTCGGCGCGAGGATGCGCCTCCTCCGGCGCGATCTGCGTGGCGATGCGCGCTCGGACGCGCGCCTCGTCGATACGATCGCGCGCGACGACGCGCGTTATGCGCTGCTCGAGAGGAGCGACGACCAAAACCGACTTGTCGACGAGACGGTCGTATCCGGTCTCGAAGAGCAGCGGTACGACGTGGACGATCGGCTGCCCAGGTTTGGCTCGGTTTTCGTGCTCCATCGCGCGGCGCCGAATGTGCGGATGGAGCAGGGCGTTGAGACGTTCGCGCGCCGCTGGATCGTTGAACACGATCTCGGCGAGCGCCGCCCGGTCGAGCGCGCCGTTGCGCACCACTTGCGGCCAGACGTGCGCGATCCGCAGCAACCCGTCGCTGTGCGGCGCCACGACCTCACGCGCGATGGCGTCGGTGTCGACCACGAAGGCACCGAGTTCGGCGAAGAACGCCGCAACCTGACTCTTTCCCGCCCCGATGCCGCCGGTTAGACCAACGCGCACGGCGCCGACCTTTAGGACCCTTCCGGCGGCGGCTCCGAGATCGCGTTGAGCGTGGGTGGGACTTCTTCGATCTCTTCCTCGACCGCGTACTGCTCGATCTCTTCGGGCGGTACGTCGGCGACGTGCTGGATCGACGCCGTGATGCGGCGCGTCGCGTGGTTGATCGTCAACAACGTGACCTCGACCTCTTGTCCGGCCGCGAACGAAGCGGACGCGTCGAACTCGCCCTTGGGTACCATCGCCAAGATCCCCGGAATCACTTCGACGAGCAGATAATTCGGCGTCACCTTAACGATCTGCGCGGCGAGTTTATTGGTTTCGTACAGCCGGTCGGCGTACTGATCCCACGGATCGGGAAGCGCGTGCTTGAGCGAAAGACTCACCTTCTTCGCGTCCGGATCGAACTTCATGATCTCGACCTGAACGACGTCGCCGATCTTGACGACCTCCGAAGGATGCTTGATCCGCGCGTACGACAGCTCGCTGTTATGGATCAGGCCGTCGATGCCGCCCAGGTCGACGAACGCGCCGAAGTCGGCGAGCCGCACGACGACGCCCTCGCGAATCTGACCCACCTCGAGCGTATCGAGCAGCTCCTGTTTCTTCGCCTGGAGCTCTTCCTCGAGAACGAGGCGCTGCGACAACACGACGCGATGGCGCTTGTGGTCGAGATCGATCACCTTCAGACGCAGATGCTGGCCGACGAGCTCGTCGAGATTGCCGACCGGTTGACGCCGGATCTGCGACGCGGGCACGAAGCCGCGCATGCCGAGATCGACGAGCACGCCGCCCTTGACGACTTGCGTGACCGTCGCCTCGATGACTTCGTCGCGGTCGTGGGCTTCGATGACCTTTTCCCAGGTCTTGAGCGCACGCGCGCGGCGCTCCGATAAGAAGAGGGTGCCATCCATCTCGTCGATGCGATGGACCATCACCTCGAGCGTGTCACCGACTTTCAGGAGCTTGGGATCGACGGCGAGCGAGAGCTCGCGGAAAGGCAGGACGCCCTCCGACTTTCCGCCGACGTCGACGAGCACTTCGTCTTTGTCTTTTTGGACGATCGTGCCGGTGAGTACTTGGCCCTCGTCGAGGACCCGCAGTGATTCTTCGTAGAGGCGCTGCTCGAACGCTAGTTGATCTTCTTCGTAGTTGATCGGAGCGACTTCAGTTGTAGAGATGTTGAGTTTCCCACTTTCGTAAATTATTTTTTATTTTTGGCACCGGCGACACCACCAGGTTCCGCGCTGTGCCAGCACCGTTCGAACGATCCTGCCGGTACCACACCGCGGACATTCGAGCCCGAGTCTGCCGTAGACGCTAAGGTCGTTCTGAAAACTTCCCTGCCGCCCACCGGCGTCCACGTAATCGTCGACGCTCGTTCCGCGCATCGTGATCGCGCGTCGCAAAACCTCGACGATGGCCTGACGTAAGCGGTGGATTGCCGGTTTCGTCAATGCCCGGGCGGGCCGGCTGGGACGTACCCGGGCTTCCCAGAGCGCCTCGCACGCATAGATGTTACCGATGCCTGCGGTGCGCCGCTGATCGAGGAGCAATACCTTGATCGGCGTCGTCCGCCCCGCCAGCATACCCGCAAAGGCCTGCTGTGTAAAGTCTGACGAGAGCGGCTCGACGCCGAGCTCCCGGTCCCACGCTTCCGCCTCACCAACGAGGCGCATTCGACCGAAGGTTCGGACGTCCGAAAATCGCAACTGCCGTCCGCGGTTCAAGTGCAGGATCAGATGCGTTCCGGGGTACTCCGGCGCGGAGGCCGGCGCGACCACGAGCCGCCCGGTCATGCGTAGGCTCGTGACGAGGCGACGGCCCGAGCCCAGCTCGATGACGGCGTACTTCCCGCGCCGCCGTACGGCGGTGATTCTATCGCCGGCGACGGCCCGGCCGAACGCCGTGCCGGACGGCGCGACGGCCATCTTCGCGAGGCGCACCTCCGCGCGCTCGATGCGCTTTCCGACGATCGTTCCGGCCAGTCCGCGGACGATCGTTTCAACCTCGGGCAGCTCCGGCATTATCTAGGAGAGGGCACGCTCTCGAGGTTGAGCCGCACGCCCGCCGCGATTCCGTCCTTCGCCGCCTCGCCGGCGGGCAGCTCGACGACGTACTTCGCGACGCCGGCCTCGCGCGGGATGTCCGCGTCCGGAAGCGCCGGCGACACGACGGCGACGTTGGCGAAGACGCGACGTACGGTGCCGTCGCCGGCGACGAACACCATGTCGAGCGGAATGCGCGTGTTCTTCATCCAGAACGCCACCGGACCGTCGCCTCCGAAGACGAAGATCATGCCGTTGTGCGGCGCGAGCTGCGTGCGATTCATCAGCCCGTACTCGCGCTGCGATTCAGTGCGCGCGACCTCGAGCGTGAGGTCTGCGTGCGGGGCGTGGACGACGACGGCCGGCAGCGTCGCGGCCAAAACGAAGGCGAAGTTATACACGCTCGAACGCCTCGTCGCCGATCGGCTCCACGTCGTACCAGTTGCTCCCCGACTTGAGCGTGACCTCGAGCGGTACCGACAACGCGACGACGTTCTCCATGTGATCGCGCACGAGAGCCGAGACGCGCCGCAGATCGCGTTTGCGCACCTCGAAGATCAGCTCGTCGTGGATCTGCAGCAACATCGCGGCGTCGAGGCCCGCCTCTTCCAGTGCCCGGTCGATGCGCACCATCGCGAGCTTCATCAGGTCTGCGGCGCTCCCTTGGAGCGGCGCGTTGGTCGCCTCGCGCTCCGCCGCCGCGCGCAGCATGTAGTTGCCGGAGATCAATCCCGGCATGTAGCGGCGGCGGCCGAGGATCGTCGACACGTAGCCGAGGCGACGGCCCTCGTCGATCGTCTGCTCGATGTACGCGCGCACCTCGGGAAAGCGCGCGAAGTACGCCGCGGTCATCTCCTTGGCCTCCGCGCGGCTGATCTCGAGACGCTGCGCGAGACCGAAGTCGGACATGCCGTAGAAGAGCCCGAAGTTGACGCTCTTGGCCATCCGGCGCTGGTTGCCGTCGACCGGGCGATCCGGCGGTACGTTAAAGATCTGCCGAGCCGTGTAATCGTGGATGTCGGCCGACTCGCGGAAGGCCGCGCGCATAGCCGCATCGCCGGAGAGCTCGGCCATCAGGCGGAGCTCGATCTGACTGTAGTCCGCAGCGAGCAGGACGTAATCGTCGTCACGGGCGACGAACGCGCGGCGAATCCGGCGGCCGAGCTCGCCGCGAACCGGGATGTTCTGCAAGTTGGGATTCGTCGACGAGAGCCGGCCGGTCGCGGTGGCCGTCTGATTGAACTCGGTCCGCAAGCGCCGGTCGCGCGGATCGACTAGACGCGGGATCACGTCAACGTACGTGTTCTTGAGCTTCGTGACTTCGCGCCACTCGAGAACGAGCGCGCAGATCGGGTAGTCGCGCGCCAGGCCTTGCAGCACCTCGACGCCGGTCGCCCACCCGGTCTTAGTCTTCTTGCTGCCGGGAATTTGCAGCTTGCCGAAGAGCACGTTGCCGAGCTGCTGCGGCGAGCCAATGTTGAACTCTTCGCCCGCGAAATCATAGATTTGTTTTTGCAGACGCGCGGCGGCCGCCTCGACCTCCGCGCCGACGACCTCGAGCTCGCTCGCGTCGATGGTGACGCCGGCGGATTCCATCTTCGCGAGCACGGGCGCGAGCGGCACCTCGACGTCTTCGTAGAGGCCTAGCTGATCGCGCGCCACCAGCTCGGCGCGCCCCTTCTCGACGAGCGCGAAGGCGGCATCGGCGCGCGCGGCGGCATCGTCGGGGAGATCGACGCCGAGGAATCGCTTCGCAGCGTCGTCGATCTGCGCGAACCCGCGCGAGGGGTCGAGCAGGTGTGCGGCGATCATCGCGTCGTCCGAGAAGTGCGCGCCGTCGATGCCGTTCTCGCGCAGAGCGTGCAGCATGCGCTTAGCGTCGTACGCGCCGACGCGCGCGTCAGATGCGAAGATCCGCTCGAGCGCCTTGAGTACGGGCGCGTGCGCAAACGCGCTGCGGCCGAAGCTCACGGCCTCGCCGGCCTTGGCGCAAACGCCGAACGCCTCGCCCGCAAGCGCGAACACCACGCGCTGCGAATCCGCGAGCGCGCTCAGCTCGTCGGCGAGCCGCGCGAACTCGGGCGGATCGACCGATGGGACGTAGCTGCGGTAATTTCCCTCCAGGCGAACGCCGCCATCGAAAAGCGGCAGATCCGCTGGGGGCGACAGCTTCGCGAGCAGCGTCTTGAACTCGAGCTCGCTATAGAGCCGATAGAGCTCGCCTTCGGGCGGCGGCGAGTAACGGCTGCTCTCCCAATCGACCGTTAGCGGCAGATCCCGGCGTACGGTCGATACCGCGCGGCACAGACACGCCTGCTGGCCGTACTGTTCAATGAGCTTCTCCAGCTTCGGGCTACCCGCCAGCGCCGGATCCGCGACCAGCGCGTCGAGCGAGCCCGCGGCCTGCAACAGGCGACTCGCGGTTTTTTCACCGACGCCCGGGATGCCGGGCAGGTTGTCCGATGGATCGCCTTTGAGCCCGCGGAAGTCGGGCAGCTGCGCCGGCTCTAGCCCGAAGCGCTCCCGCACGGCTGGAATATCGTAGCGCCCGAGCTCCGTGATGCCGCGCCGCGTCGTCAACACGGTCGTGCGTTCGTCGACGATCTGCAACAGGTCGAGATCGCCCGTGACGACCAGCGTCTGCTCGCCGCCCTCCTCGGCCTGCCGCGCGAGCGTCGCGATGACGTCGTCGGCCTCCTGCCCTTCGATCTCGACGATCGGAATGGCAAACGTCTCCAGCACGCGGCGCACGAGTCCGAACTGGCCGCGCAGCTCGTCGGGCATCACGCGGCGTTGCGCCTTGTATTCGGCGAAGAGCGACACGCGCTCGACGGGCGTGCCCTTGTCGAAAGCGGCGATGATGTGCGTCGGCTTCTCGTCGACGATCAATTTATTGAGCATCATCGTGAAGCCGTAGACCGCGCTGATCGGCATGCCTGCGCGTCGTGTTCAGCGGCGGCAGCGCGAAGAACGCCCGGTAGACCAGGCCGTAGGTGTCGAGCAGCATCAACGCCATGGCGAATCCCGAATAGTCAGCGGACGACGACGATGGACGACGCCTCGCTTACGCTGCCGTCGTCGCCGATGTCCAGCACCGAGAGCGTGTATCGCCCACTGCTGGCGGGCAGCGCGACGCCGATTCCGCCACCGCCGAAGCGGGCCACGCTCCAGCCCACCGCCTCCGTGTCGGCCTGCGCGAGCGACGCTTCCGCCGGAGGCTGCGACCGCCGAATGAAACTCAGCACCTGCGCGTGATCGCCGGTCGAGTTTACCCACGGGTGCCACGTCAGGGCCTCCGGCGCGCTGTTCTGTGTCGTGGTGACGCCGATCGCGAGCAGCTCCGGGGCCGACGAAAAGACCGCGCTTCCGGAGGGTGCGCCGCGGCTGATGCGCACGACGACCGTGCCGCGCTCCGCCGTCGCGCCGTCCAGCGCGATCTTCGTCGCTTCGCCCGGCGCGAAATCGGCGTTCGCGAGCGAGACGCGCGAGGATTGCGGCCGGCCTGGTGCGGCGAGCGCGAGCGGGACGGCGGTCCATTCGATAGCGCCGTCGCGCACGAACGCCGCGCCGATGCGCAGCTCGCCCGCGGCATCCGTCGCTCGCAGATGTGCGATCGCACGGCCGCCGGACGTGCGCAACACGTGGGTCTGCACGCCGAGCGCGCTCTCGAACGTGATCAGCGCGTCGCCTTGCGCGCCGGGCGCAAACGCGTCCACCGTCACCACGTCGCCGGCGCGATAGGTTGGCCGATCGAGTGCGACTCGAACGTTCGCGCTCGTTCCGTCGCTCGCCGCCGCCGGCGCGAGCGGATCGATCTGCACCTGCGCGGCGTCAGTCGCGCGTCCTCCCCTGTCCACCCAGGCGAGGATGAGATTCGTGCCGAGGTCGGGCGAAGAAAAACTCCCGCGCGCGTGGCCGTCACCGTCGAGCCGCAGCTGCTGCTGCGCCGCTGCGGCGCCGTGCGCCATGCGGACGGTCACGTCGGCCCCTGCGAGCGGCTTGCCGTCTAGGGACTGCCCGTACACGTCGAAGCTCACCGGCATTCCGAGACCCTGTTCCGAGCGATCGAGATGCAGCCGTATCGCGGCCGCCGCCGTCGGAACGACGACCCGCGTGTCCGCGGTGGCGCCGCCGGCCTCGAGGTGCACGCCGTACGTCGAGGCGAGGTCGTCGCTGGGTGCCGGTATCGCCACTGTCGCGTTCCCGCTGGGATCGGTGCGAACGACGTCGTCGAGCCAGCGCGCCGCTGCCCACGGCGCGTCGTCGCCGGCGTAACCGAGATAGACGTGCGGCGATCGCACGACGGTGACGCGCACGTCCACGTTCCCACTCGAGGCGTGCACCAGCAGCGGAACGTCTTGGCGCGGATCGCACGTCGCCCCGCAGGCGGACGCGGCGCGCAGCGTCAGGCCTCCGGCGTTGGCGTCGACGTGCACGGTCGCGCCGCCCACGCCGCGCCCAGCCTGTGCCAAGACGGTATAATCGCCCGCCCGTGCCTGTTGCGGGACCTCGAACGCCGTCGTGAACGCGCCGGCGTCGTCGAGCGGCACGCTTCGTTCTGCGATCGTCGCGGCGCCGTCGCGCAGCGTGACGAGCGCGCTCCCGGTGCTCGCCTTCAGGATGCCGCGCGAACGCGTGCGCGCAAATCCGACCACGCGCACGACGTCGCCCGCGTGTACCACCGCCGAATCGGTCCGAACGCCGACGATCGTCTCGGCAAGCGGCGCCTGCGGCAACAGGCTCAAGAATGCGTAACTGCTTCCCCACTGCGCGAGGGCGAAAACGGGGCGCGGCCAGCGATTCCACGTCACGCTGCCGTCCGCGTTGGTCTCGATCGTGGCGAACGAACGGTTCACGACGAACGATACGCGCATGCGCGCCATCGGCATTCCGGTTCCGAGATCCGCGCCGTACACGAGCAGGCCGCTCGGCGTCTCCTTCGAGACGATGCCGATGCGCGACCGATTGATCCACACCTGCTCCCCGACGTCGCCGCGGCGGGCCTCGACCACGAAGAATCCCTCGCGCTGCCCGAGCGGCACGGTCACCTCACTCGACTCGAACTGATAGCCGCCGGGCGGAGTGAAATTAAATGAAAGCAACGGACGACGCCCCGCGGTGGAGATCGCACGCGAGCGCCAATTCGACCCGGCCGTGAGCACGTCGGCGGGATCGACGCTATAGACCGTGAACGCGACCGGCGCGCTCGAGTAGGTATCCAAGCGGACCGTAGTCGGCTTCCACGGCACGCTCGAGTCCGCGGCGAACAGTTCGAAGTACGCGTCCAAACGGTGGAGATCGACGATCGGCCGCTCGGCGCGAACGGGTGCGATGCCGACGGCGACCGCCACAAGAACGACCGCAAAGAGACGAGTCATCTCGCGCGCTGCTTCGGCAGGTTCGCGTGCGAGGCCCGCGTAAAGCGCAGTACCGTGGACGAATACGCGGCAGGGGAGCGACCGACGTCGACGCGGTGCCGTTTCTGCGGTTTCGAGGAAGGCCAGAGCGACGCACGCGCTGTGCGCGAGAAGGCGCATCTGCAGGTCGTCGTGGCCTGCGGATCCTGCGGCCATCCGTTTGCCGTCCTCTCGCGGAATTAAGTTGCTCCGCTTCGCCGGCGCAGCGGTGCTCGCCGCATGCTTGACGGCGACCGCCGCACCGGCGCTCGCCGCGACGACCCCGAAGCCGAGCGCCGCGCCGCACGCGGTGAAAACGCCGCCGCCGATTCAACTGCCGCCGATCCCGCTGCACACGGAAGTCGTCGTTGAGGTCAACAAGAAGGGTCAGGTCGTGCGCGTCACATCGACTAAGCAAAGCAAGGTACGATCGTTCAACCTGCAGACGATCGGCAACGCCGAGCAGATGTGGATTCGCCACCCGGACGGCACCGCCCAGGTCGGTCTTTATCGCGTGATCTACGACTACGATCCCAAGACGCACATGGTCGCGCGACACGTCGCAATAATCTCCGCGGGCGGCAGCTGGGCGAACGATCCGGGCGCTGCGACCAAGATGATCGATCTCGCGCACAAACAGGCGCTCGAACAACAGAAAGAATTCGAGGCGGCTCAGAAAAAGGCGCAAGAACAAAACTCGAAGCTGCCCTCGCTGAACCAGATCCGCGGCATCCAGCCGTCGCCGAGCCCGAAGACCGCCACGCTGCCGCCGTACAACCCGTAGAGCTTGAGGTTCCTGACGTACCGTTCGGCCGATGGTACGGCGCGGCCGGGCGTACTTGAGGGCGAGATGATCCGCACGATCGGGACGCACACGCTGCGCGAATACATCGCGCTCGCGCCGCACGAACGCATCGCATGGCACACGCCCGAGGAACTCGTTCCGCTCGCCGGCGCCGTGCTCGACGTCCCGGTCCGCCCGCCGCGCAACGTCTTCTGCGTTGGGCGCAACTACCTGGAACACGCCCGCGAAGGCGCGCTCGCACTCGGTCGCGAGCTAAAGCTTCCCGAGGCTCCCACGTTTTTCACCAAGGCTTCGACCGCGGTCGCGCCGCCGGGCGTAACGCTTCACCTCGAGGCGCGCGTGTCGAGCGAGTACGACTTCGAGGCCGAGCTCGCCGTGGTCATCGGCGTTCGCTGCAAGGATGTCTCCGAAGAAGATGCGCTGCGCGTGGTCTTCGGATACACCGCGCTCAACGACGTGACGGCGCGCGACCTGCAGCGACGGCACGGTCAGTGGTTCAAGGGAAAGAGTCTGGACGAAACCTGTCCGATCGGGCCCTGGATCGTCACGCCCGAAGAGATAGGCGACCCGCAATCGCTCGAGCTAAGCATGTTCGTGAACGGAACGCGAAAGCAGCACAGCAACACCTCGAAGATGATCTTCCCGCTCAGACGCCTGATCGCGGAGCTCTCACGAGGGCTCACGCTCCTTCCGGGCGACGTGATCGCTACCGGAACGCCCGAGGGCGTCGGCTTCGCGCGCACGCCGCGCGAGTTTCTGCGCAACGGCGACGTGCTCGACGTCGACATCGAGAAGATCGGCCGGTTGACCAACGCCGTCGCCATCGAGTAGCGGCCTCACGAAGGGCGGCGCAGCTTGCAAATCGTAAGGCACGGCCTATGATCGTCGCGGTTCCACGCGAGAGCGCCGTAAAGGAGCGCCGGGTGGCGCTCGTGCCCGAAACGGTCGCGCGCCTCGTCAAGTCCGGCGTAAGCGTCCGCGTGCAGCGCGGTGCCGGCCAGGCGGCGGCGTTTCCCGACGACCTGTACGCGGCCGCGGGCGCTGCGTTCGCCGACGACGCGGAGTCGCTGGCGCGCGAAGCCGACGTGCTCGTCTCGGTCGGCCGCCCGTCGGATGCCGTCCTGGACGCGTTGCGTCCGGAGAGCGTCGTCGTCGGCTTCTTCAACCCATTGGGAGATCCGGAATACGCCCGGAATCTGGCGGAGCGCCGCCTGACCGCGCTCGCGATGGAGATGATTCCCCGCATCACGCGCGCGCAGTCGATGGACGCGCTATCGTCGCAGAGCAACATCGCTGGCTACAAGGCCGTGCTGCTGGCCGCGGCCGCGCTGCCGAAATTCTTTCCGATGTTGACGACTGCCGCCGGAACGGTTCCGCCGGCGAAGGTGCTCGTGCTCGGCGCCGGCGTCGCCGGACTGCAGGCGATCGCGACGGCGCGCAGGCTCGGGGCGGTGGTCAGCGCATATGACGTACGCGCCGCCGTCAAAGAACAGATTCACTCGCTCGGCGCGACCTTTCTCGAGTTCGATCTCGGCGCCGACGCCGAGGGAGCCGGAGGCTACGCAAAGGAGCTGACCCCCGAGCAGCAAGAGCGCCAGCGCGCGTGGATGGTCGAGCAGATAGGCGCCAACGACGCGGTGATCACGACGGCGCTCGTCCCCGGGCGCAAGGCACCGGTGCTCATCACGGAGCAGGCCGTCGCCGCGATGAAGCCCGGCAGCGTCATAGTAGATCTCGCCGCCGAAGCCGGCGGAAACTGCGCGCTCACCAAGGCCGACGAGATAGTCACCTCGCCAAACGGCGTGACGATCATCGGTACGACGAACCTGGCGGCCACGATGCCGGCCGACGCCAGCCGCCTGTACTCGCGCAACGTGTACGCGCTGCTGTCGCCGTGGATCGCCGACGGCGCACTCAACATCGACATGAACGACGAGGTGGCCAAGGGCGCGGTCATCGCGCGCGACGGCAACCTGTTGATCGGAGGCGCGACCACGTGACCGAACTCACGCATTTGATCGCGCCGCTAACCGTCCTCGTTCTCGCCATCTTCGTGGGCTTCGAGGTGATCTCGAAGGTGCCCACGACGCTGCACACGCCGCTGATGTCGGCGACCAACGCGATCCACGGCATCGTCTTGGCCGGCGCCATCATCATCACCGCGGAGCTCTACGGCGTCGCTCACGGTCCGGTGCTGACTGTGCTGGCGGTCGCGGCGGTCACGCTCGGCGCAATCAACGTGTTCGGCGGCTTCGCCGTCACCGAACGCATGCTGCAGATGTTCCGCCGCCGGGAGGACGGCAAGTGAGCGTAGCGATCGATCTGGCCGATCTGGTCGCGATCGCGCTCTTCATCTACGGTCTGCACGAGCTCAACTCGCCCGCTACCGCGCGCCGCGGCAACCGCTTCGCGATGATCGGCATGCTGATCGCGCTGGTCGGCATCCTCGTGCGGACCGGCAGCGTCGGCTGGCCCGCCGTCGCGCTCGGCATCGCGATCGGCGGCGTTGTCGGCATCTACGCCGCCGTCAAAGTCAAGATGACGGCGATGCCGCAGATGGTCGCGCTGTACAACGGCGCGGGCGGCGGCGCGGCGGCGCTGATTTCGACCGTGCAATTTTTCGTCGCAACTCCGGGCAACACGCTCGACGACGTCGTCGCCGTCTCGCTGGTGCTCTCCGCGATCATTGGCTGCATCAGCTTTGCCGGGTCGATCATCGCGTTCTTAAAGCTGCAAGAGGTCATGACGGGCCGGCCGCTCACCTATCCCGGACAGCAGGTCGTCAACGCCATCGTCTTGCTGGCGATACTGGGCTTGGCGGTCTGGTTCGTGGCGACGCTCGGGACATTGCCCGCGTGGGCGTTCGTCGCCTTGATCCTCGCCGCGCTGCTGCTCGGCGTGCTGTTCGTGCTGCCGATCGGCGGCGCCGACATGCCGGTCGTCATATCGCTGCTGAACTCGTTCACCGGCGTGGCGGTCGCGATCACGGGCTTCGAGATCAACTCGACGCTGCTGATCATCTGCGGCGCGCTCGTGGGCGCGAGCGGCACGATCCTAACTGTCGCGATGAGCCGCGCGATGAACCGCCCGCTGACCAACGTGCTGTTCGGGGCGTTCGGAGCCGCGGGCGGCACGGTCGTGGCGGCATCGGGCGGACCGCAGCAGATTCGTGCCACGAGCGCCGACGACGTCGCCGTCATGCTCGCGTACGCGTCCAAGGTGATGTTCGTCCCGGGATACGGCATGGCCGTCGCGCAGGCGCAGCACAGTGTGAAGGCGCTCGCGGATCAGCTCGAAAAGCGCGGCGTGAAGGTGCTCTACGCGATCCACCCCGTCGCCGGACGCATGCCGGGACACATGAACGTGTTATTGGCCGAAGCCAACGTTCCGTACAATCAGCTGCTCGACATGGAGGACGCGAACCGGGAGTTTCCAACGGCCGACGTCGCGCTCGTGATCGGCGCCAACGACGTGACGAACCCCGCGGCCCGCAACGTCGCGAGCTCGCCGATCTACGGGATGCCGATCCTCGACGTGGACAAGGCAAGCAACGTCGTCGTTCTCAAGCGCTCGATGCGCTCCGGCTTTGCCGGCATCGAAAACCCGCTCTATGAAATGCCGAACACCTCGATGCTGTTCGGCGACGCCAAGGCGTCCGTGGACGCGCTCGCCGCGGCCGTCAAGGCGCTGTAGCTCCTGAGGCGTTTATCCTAGCCGGCTTCCGGCGGCAATGCGCGACTTCAGTACCTGCGCATCTTTGCGGCATCGCTAACCAGCAGCCGTCGGCATGATACTAGTGGACCGCCGCGAGGCGCCGGAGGCAGCTGGTTTAGCCGTTTGTCACAGTCATGCTCAGAAGCATAGCCGTCGCCAAAAACGCGTTCTGGTACAGCATATGGGTGTCCCCGCCTGACTGGCGTTGTTACCATGAACCAAGCACTTCGACCGGAATTGATTCGCCAACCATGGTAGACTGCTTCGACGCCCCAAACCACGGTAAGAAAAGCAATGATTAGCACGGCGATGACCAAGCGGCGTCGCCAGATCACAGACGGGCGTATAACGGTGAATTCGTCGTCCATTAGCCTGTAAATGTAAAGCTGAGGCGCTTAGCGATTCCAGTCATGGTCTCGTCCCCTCTTTGCGTTGTCTCGCGCCATGCCGGGGATTCAGGATAGGCTAGAAGCGGGGCCTTCCGTCAGACGGCGGCTTCGGCATCGGCGGAGGCGGCAGGTCCTCCGGCAGCGTCGGTTCGCGCTTGCGCCGCCCGCGTTCGGTGATCTCGACCACGACGATGTACAGTACCGGTACGATCGCCAGGTTCATGATGGTCGACACGAGCATTCCGCCCAGCACCGCCGTGCCGAGCGAGATGCGCGACTGCGCGCCGTCGCCGTGGGCGAAGGCGAGCGGGATGATGCCGAGCATGAAGGCGATCGACGTCATCAGGATCGGCCGCAGGCGCGTCGCGGCTGCGTGCGCGACGGCCTCCACGGCCTCCATCCCCTGCTCGCGAAGCTGGTTCGCGAACTCGACGATGAGGATCGCGTTCTTCGCGGCGAGGCCGATCAGCATGACGTAGCCGATCTGCGCGTAGATGTCCGACGACGTCGTCGGAATCGGCACCAGGTGCCCGGCCAGCTTCGAGTGGACGACGATCGTGATCAGCTCGACGATGCGGCGGACGTAGATGGCGCCGATGGCGCCGAGCAGCGCGAGCGGCACCGCCAGCATGATGACGAAGGGCGTCGCCAAGCTCTCGTACTGCGCCACGAGCACGAGGAACACGAACAGCAGGCCCATGGCGAAGACCGCGATCGTCTGCGGGCCGCTCTGCACCTGCTGCCGCGCGATGCCGGTCCACTCGTAGCCCATGCCCTTGGGCAGGTTCTGGGTGACGAGCCGCTGGATCGCGTTCAGGGCGTCGCCGGAGCTCGCGTTGGTTCCAGGATTGCCGTCGATCTCGTACGCGTTGTACTCGTTGAAGCGCATGATCGCGACGTTGTCTTGCGCGACCGACGTCTTGAGGAACTGGCTCGCCGGCATCATCGCGCCGGCGGCGTTTTGCACGTAGATGCGCGAGAGATCGGCGGGGGCCGTGCGCTGTTTGGCGGTGGACTGGACGATCACCTGATACGAGCGCGTGCCGTAGTCGAAGAAGTTGACGAACGTCGATCCCGTCGTCGCGTTGATGGTATCGAAGAACGCTTGCGGCGACACGCCAAACGCGAGCGCCTTGGATCGATCGAACTTGGTGACGAGGTACGTGCCGACGAGCGTGGTCGGAATCCGAACCTGAGACAGCTTCGGATCGGCCTGCGCCTGAGCGAGGACCGTGTTCCCGACCTTGTTGAGCGTGGGCAGTCCGAGGTTGTTGATGTCCTCGATCTCGATCGCGAAGCCGCCCGTCGAGCCCAGGCCGGGGATCGCCGGCGGGTTCGCGGGAAGCGCCTTGACGCCGGGTATCGCCGAAAACTTCTGATACAGATCGTATTGCAGCGCGAGCGCTGCGTTCTGCACGCCGTGCCGTTCCGAGAGCGGCTTCAACTGCACGAACATCGTCGCCTGATTCGCTCCGTTGTTGGCGAAGCCGAAGCCGATGCCCGACGTGACCGCCTCGACCTGCGGCATCGAGCGCATGATGCCCTCGAGCTTCTTGACCGCCGCGGTCGTCTGGTCCATAGACGATTGGATCGGCAGCGTGACGAGGACGTAGAGAAGACTCTGATCCTCGTTGGGCAAGAAGCCCTGCGGAGTGATCTTGAACATCACGCCGAGCAAAAGGAGGCCGCCCAAGAAGATGGCGATCATCATTCGCTGGCGCCGGATCAACCGCGGCACGAGGCCTTGATACCACGTCGTCAGCGCGTGTAGCCGCAAATTGAACCACAGCATGAACCGGTTGGTCGTCGGCTCCGCGCCGTGCACGAGCTTGTAGGTCAGGACCGGCGCCAGCGTCATCGCGGTGAAGAGCGAGATGCCGATCGAGGCCGCCATCGTCAGCGCGAACTGCTGAAACAGCAGTCCCGTGGTGCCGGGCAGGAACGCGACCGGAATGAAGACCGACATCAGCACTAGCGACGTCGCGACGACGGCGCCGCCGATCTCGCGCATGGCGCGCGCCGTGGCCTGGAACGGGTTGGTCTTGTCGTCCACGATGTGGCGCACGATGTTCTCGAGCACGACGATGGCGTCGTCGACCACGAGGCCCGTTGCAAGCGTTAGACCGAAGAGCGTGAGCGTATTGATCGAGAATCCGAGCAGCTTCATCGCCGCGAACGTGCCGATCAGCGAGACCGGGATCGTCATCGAGGGGATCAGCGTGCTATGCCAGTTCTGCAGGAAGATGAAGATGACCAGGACGACCAGCAGGATCGCGATGAGCAGCGTGACGACGACCTCTTTGATCGAGGCCCGCACGAAGTCGGACGTGTCGAAGGCGATCGTATAGGAAATGCCGGCCGGCATGTGCTGGGCGATGCGCGCCATCGTCGCGCGAACGTTCTGCGAGATCTGCAGCGAATTGGCCGTCGGCTGGCCCTGGATCGCAAGGACGACGGCCGTTTGGCCGTTGTAGCGCGCCGAGGTCACGTAGTTCTGCGCGCCGAGCTGCACCTGGGCCAGGTCGCCGACTCGCAGAAAACCGCCGTTAGGCTGCACCGCGACGACGATCTTCTTAAACTCTTCCACGCTCTGCAGCCGCCCGTTGATTTGAATCGGAATCTGGAAGGGTTGCGAACCGGTCGTGGGCGGCTGCCCGATGGCGCCGGGAGCGACATCGGCGTTGTTCTGGCGAATCGCACCGATCAGCGTGTCGAGCGAGACGTTGTTGGCTTGGAGCTTATGCGGATCGACCCAGATGCGCATGCCGTAGGTGCGGTCGCCGAGAACGGCCACCTGCCCGACGCCCGGGACGCGCTTGAGCTCCTCGACGACGTTCAGGTCGGCGTAGTTACTGACGGCGACGTCGGAAACGGCGGAGCTGGTCGACAGCATCGCAACCGCAATTGTGATGTTGCCCGAGCTCTTCTGAACGGTGACGCCCTGGTTCTGAACGGCGGTGGGGAGCTGCGACAGCGTCAGATCGACGCCGTGCTGCACGTTGGTCTGATCGGTGGTGGGGTCGGTTCCGAGCGCAAACGTGCAGACGATCTGGCTCGTTCCGTTGGCACTCGAATACGACTGCATGTATTGCAGGCCGTCGGCACCGTTGACGTTGATCTCGAGCGGCGTGGTGACCGAGCGCGTCACCATGTCGGCGGATGCGCCGGGGTATTGCGAGGTGACGGTCACGGTCGGCGGCGAGATCTGCGGATACTGCGAGATCGGCAGCGTGGGGATGGTTATCAGTCCGGCGAGCAAGACAACGAAGCTCAACACCCCGGCGAAGAGCGGTCGGCGTAAGAAGAATTCGATCACGATGCCGCTCTCTTGGGGATGGCGCTCATCTTAAAGCAAGCGTTCGCTGGCCTTACGCGCGTTCCCCGCGACACAGCGCCGCCAACACGACGATGAGCCCCGGCACGAAAATGTCGCCGAACCACAGCGTTAAGCCGGCGTTGCCGGGCGCGTAGTTGTGGCAGCACTCAATCTGTTGAATGTGTCCCGCCGCAGCGGCGAGCGAAAATATCGCGAAGACGATCGACGCCGCCAACCCAAATTCGTAACCGCGCCAGAGCGCCATGATTGCGACGAGCCCGAGTGCGATCTCGATCCAGCCCAACTCATACTCGAACGGACTCGGAGACCAGCCGATCGACGGCGCCGCGATCTGCGGAAAGTACGCGTGAAAGATGCCCACGAGAACGAATCCGATCCCGACGTTATAGAAGAGCAGCTCGCCCCAAAAGACGTACGCCGAGCTCACGGGCCGATGTTCCACGCGGAATCTGCGCAGCCTAACGATCGTCGTCACCACGGCGATCGCGAACAGCACGATGAAGCTGTTATGCAAGACGAACGAGACGGCCTGACCGATCATGACTTAGCGAGCCTCACGTATCCTCCATTGATAGGCGTTCCAGGTGGGCAGAAAAGCGTTGGGAGCGAAGCCGAGCAATCGTTTTCGATACGCATAGACGTAGTCCGCGTTGAAGAGATACAGGATCGGGACCTGTTGCGCCACGATCCGTCCGATCTGTGAGTACAGGCGCTTGCGCGCTCCGGGGTCCACGCTCCTCAGCGCCGCGCTCTCGAGCCGCTCGACCGCGGCATCGCACCAGCGCATGTAGTTCGACGGCGCGCCGCAGCCGAGCACCGACGAATCGTCGGGATCGGCTCCCATCGTCCAGGGCACGTACGCGAGATCGAATGTGCCGCGCGCCAGGACTCCGGTGTTAGGCAGAAACAGCTGTGCGTTGCTCACAGCTTTGATCACGACGTCGATCCCGCGCTGCCGCAGATCGGCCTGCGTCGCAGCCGCGACGCGAACGCCCGTCGCCGTCTCCGGAAACTGTACGTAGACGAGGCGCAAAGCTTGTCCGTCGCGCCGGCGAGCGCCGTCCGGACCGCGGCGCCATCCCGCCGCATCGAGCAGACGGTCCGCGCTCGCCGGATCGTAGGCCGGCTCGCGCAACGACGGATCGAACGCCCACGAAAATTGCGGTTGGATCATGTTCGTCACCGGATAGATCCCGAGCGTGATCTTGCGCGAGATCGCGTCGCGATCGATCGACATGGCGATGGCGCGCCGCACGCGGACATCGTTCAGCGGCGCGTGCGCCGTGTTGAACGCCAGGCCGGCGACGACGGCGGTGGGCACCGTGACGAACGCGATGCGCGTTTCGCCGCGTACGACGGCGAGCTGCGCCGGCGCGAGGAGATTCCAATCCAGGTCGCCCGCTCGCAGCAGCAGCAGATTGGTCGACGGATCGGGAATCGTTCGGATCGTCAACGCCGCCACCGCGGGCTTGCCGCGCCAATACCGCGGGTTCGCGGCGTAACGCAGCCCCTCGCCGCGACTCCACGACACGAACGTGTACGGGCCATCTCCGACGACCGGCGCGGCGTCGAAGGCGGCCCGGCTCAGCGGCGCCTGCGACGCTAAGACGTGTTCGGGCAACACGAACTGCGGCGAGAATCCGTACGAGAAGTACGTCATCACGGCCGGCGCCCATGCGCGCTTGAGATGGAACACGACGGTTTGCGCATCGGGCGCATACGCGCGATCGATCAGATCGTAGCCCTCGTGCGAACGCACTGGATTGCGCGGATCCAGTATCGCGCGCAGCGTGAAGAGCACGTCGGCCGCCGTGACCGGCCGCCCGTCGCTCCACAGCACGCCGCGGCGCAGCCGGTACCGGATCGTGCGTCCGTCCGCCGAGAGGCCGCCGTTCGCGCGGCTCGGAATCGCCTGCAGCAGCTCGGGCTGCGGCCGGCCGCGCGCGTCCAAATCCACGAACGGCTCGAAAGCCAAGCGGGCGAGCTGCTGCTCCACCGAGGCCGCGTCCGGGTTGAGAAAGAGCGGGTTGAGGTTGCGCGGATCGGCCGCCAGGTCGAAGCGCACGGCCGCGCCGCCCGCGCCGTTCGGGCGCGAGCACCCCCAGATGGCAGCCACGGCGGCGACCAAAGCCGCGGCCCATACCGCGCGGCTTGCGCCGAACGGATTCTGGGTGCTATTGTTAACGAACCGAAAAATGTTCGGTAAACTTCCTCTCATGGCGAATATGGCGATGTTGACCGAAGAGCTCGACGACCTCGATCTCCGAATCTTGGACGCGTTGCAACGCAACGCGCGTTCTACCTTTACGGAGCTCGGGCAGCTGGTCGGTCTGAAGGCGCCGGCGGTTCACGACCGCGTGAAGCGGCTGGAGCAGCGCGGCTACATCCGCGCCTACAGCGCGCAGCTCGACGCCAACCGCCTCGGCCTGCACCTGATCGCGTTCGTCAGTTGCTACACGTCGCCCGACTGCAACTACGACGACTTCACTCGACGCTTGAGCGAGATGCCCGAGATCTCCGAGGTGCACTCGGTCGCGGGCGAAGAGTCGTTTCTGTGCAAAGTAGTGACGCGTTCCACGCAGCACCTCGACGACTTGCTCGCGCGACTCAAGGCGACGCCGGGAATGGCGCGCACGCGCACGACGATCGTCCTCGGCGTGCCCTTCGACCGCGGCGGCGTGACGGTGCAATGGGAATGAAGGCGCCCGCGAAGACCCGGCCGCACCGCCTGGGGACGCATCGCGTGCTCGAGCCGGCCGGCGCCATGCCGCAAGACGCGTGGCGGATCGACAACACGCCGGTCGCGGCCGAGAACGAGATTCTCTGCGAGGTCGACTCGCTCAACATCGACTCGGCGTCGTTCCGTCAGCTCTGTGAGAGCTGCGACTTCGACGCCCGCCGCATCGGCGAGCGCATCCTGGAGATCGTCGCCGAGCGCGGCAAGCAGCACAATCCGGTGACCGGCAGCGGCGGGATGTTCGTCGGACGCGTGCTCGAGATCGGCGAGGCGCTGCGCGACAAAGTGGACGTCGCGACCGGCGATCGCATCGCGTCGCTCGTTTCGCTGACGCTCACGCCGCTGCAGCTCGAGGCCGTCGACCGCGTCGACGTCGCCACGGGGCGCGTGTGGGTGCGCGGCAAGGCGATCCTATTCGAGAGCGGGCTGTGGGCGCGGCTGCCGAGCGACATCGACGAAGGCGTCGCGCTGGCGGTGCTCGACGTCGCGGGCGCGCCCGCACAGGTGCGGCGTCTCTGCGAGCCCGGTCAGACCGTCGTCGTCATCGGCGCCGACGGCAAGAGCGGCCTGCTTTCATGCGCGCAGGCCAAGGCGCGCGTCGGCGCACGTGGCCGGGTGATCGGACTCGTACCGGACGCGTCGACCGCTTCGGCTCGGCTGTTGCGCAGCGCCGGTTTGATCGACGAGTTGGTGGTCGCGGATGCGCGCCAAGCGCTCGAGACGAGCTCCGCGGTCGAAGCGATTGCGCCCGATCTCGCGGACGTCGTCGTCAACTGCGTGAACGTTCCCGGCACCGAGCTCGCGTCGATCCTGTGCGCCAAGGACGGCGGCACGGTCTACTTCTTTTCGATGTCGACGTCGTTCACGGCGGCGGCGCTCGGCGCCGAGGGCGTCGCGCTCGACCTCACCATGATCATCGGCAATGGGTACACCAAAGGCCACGCCGACACCGCGCTGCAGACGCTGCGCGACCATCCGCGAGCTGCGCGCCTATTTCAACGAAAAATACCAGTGTCACCCTGAGCCTGAAGGGTGACAGAGAGAAAAGCTTTATGACCATCGAAGCGGAAATCCATCACATCAAACCGCCTGTTCCGCCGGAGCAGTTCGATTACAAGAACCTCAAGCAGGGCGAGTTCTGGCGCCATACTCCCGCGTACGCGGACGTGGACGAGGCGACGTTCCTCGATCATCTCTGGCAGCAGAAGAACTCGGTCAAGACGGCGGAGGAGCTGCTCGAGACGATCCGCGAGCGTCTGCTCGCCCGAGTTCTATCGCGACGCCGAGGCGGGCTTCCGCGCGGCGCCGATGGCGGTGCGCGTCTCGCCGTACGCGATCGCGCTGATCGACTGGAACGATCCGGTCAACGACCCGATCCGGCGCCAGTTCATCCCGCTCGCCTCGACGCTGCTGCCGGATCATCCGCGGCTGACGCTCGACTCGCTGCACGAGCAGGAGGACTCGCCGGTGCCCGGGCTGGTCCACCGCTACGTCGACAAGGCGCTCTTTCTGCCGCTGAACGTCTGCCCAGTCTACTGCCGCTTCTGCACGCGCAGCTACGCGATCGGCCCCGACACCGACGAACGTCGACAAGAGTCCCGCTGGCGAAGACGCCCAAACAGTGGAACGACGCGTTCGAGTACATCGCGGAGCGCCCCGAGCTCGAAGACATCGTCATCTCCGGCGGCGACGCGTATCAGCTTCCGCCGAAGAACATCGAGCTGATCGGCAACGCGCTGCTCGACATCCCGCACGTGCGCCGCATGCGCTTCGCGACCAAAGGCCCGGCGATCATGCCGATGAAGCTCATCACGCACACGGAGTGGCTCGACGCGCTCACCGCGATCGTCGACCGCGGCCGCACGCTCGGCAAGGAAGTCGTGCTCCACACGCACTTCAACGCGCCCGAAGAGATCACGTGGATCACGCGAGAAGGCGATGCGCCTGCTCTTCGAACGCGGCATCTTCATGCGCAACCAGTCCGTGCTGATTCGCGGCGTCAACGACACGCGCGAGCGCATGCAGCTGCTGGTCAAGCGCCTCGGCCACGTCAACGTGCATCCGTACTACGTCTACATGCACGACATGGTGAAGGGCGTCGAGGAGCTGCGGACGACGATCGACACCGCGGTCGACACCGAGAAGTTCGTGCGCGGCAGCACGGCCGGCTTCAACACGCCGACGTTCGTCTGCGACGCGCCGGGCGGCGGCGGCAAGCGCGACGTGCACTCGTACGAGTACTACGACCGCGAGAACGGCATCGCCGTCTACGCGGCGCCCAGCGTCAAGCCCGGCAAGGCGTTCGTGTACTTCGATCCCGTCGATCAGCTGTCGCCCGCGGCGCAAGCGCGCTGGGCGGTCGCCCGAGATCCAGGAGCAGATGATCCACGAAGCGGTCGCGCAAGCGCGGGCATCGGCGACGAGCAGCTCGTGCTGGCCTGATGAACGCGCGGCTGCGGCTGGACTTCGTCATCGCGCTCTGCGCGCTGCTAATCAGCACCGTCGCCGCCGTCGCCACCGTTTATCAGACCCGCGTCATCGCGCGGCAGTTCAGCGCGACGGTCTGGCCGTACGTCAGCTTCGACCTGAACTACGCGCCTTGGCAGGTTCAGCTGTACGTTCGCAACGACGGTTTGGGGCCCGCGATCGTCCGCTCGGTGAACCTCACGTGGGACGGCAAGACCGAGCCGTCGCTGGAAGAAATTCTGGCAGAGATCACGCGGCGCGACCCGCAGATCACGGCACACGCGCGCGCCGCCCTCCGTTCCGGAGCGAAGTTGCGCATCTCGACGAGTACGCCCACGACGGGCATGGTCATCCCCGCGAACAGCCAGCACACGATCTTCGAGGTCGACGGCGATGTCTTGGTGCACTACCTGAGGCCGTCGCTCAAGCATCTCGGGATCGCGCTCTGTTACTGCTCGCTCACCGGAAACTGCTGGGTGCAGACGTTTCAGAATCGCGCCGGCGAACCAACCGCCGTGTCGTCGTGCCCTAAGCGCGCTTAGCGGCGCTCATCCAGACCGGGCCGGCCGGGCGCAGAGTGACGAGCGGTGCCGTGCGCGTCGTCGCGCCCGGCGCGAGCGTGAAGCGGAAACGCGAGACGAGCGCCGTCAGCACGATCGCGATCTCCGACAGCGCGAAGTCCGCGCCGATGCAGCGCCGCGCGCCGCCGCCGAACGGCACGTAGGCAAACGGCGGCGGCTCGAAGCCCAGCCAGCGATCCGGGTCGAAGCGCTCGGGATCCGCGAAAAAATCGGGCCGCCGGTGTAGCATTAGGGGCGCGAAGAAGACCGTCGTCCGCTCTGGGATCGCGACGCCGCCGTTCAACGTGACGTCCTGCAAAGTTTCGCGGCCGATGATCCAGGCCGGCGGGTAGAGCCGTAGCACTTCCTTGACGGTCCGCGCAACGTAAGGGCTATCCCCCGCACGCGCCGCAGCTGCGAGGCGCTCGTCAACCTCGGCGTTTTGTGCGAGCAAGACCAGCGCCCACGTGAGCGCGTTGGCCGTCGTCTCGTGGCCGGCGATGAAAAGGGTCATGATTTCGTCGCGCAATTGCGAGTCCGTCGGACGATAGCCGGTCTCCGCGTCGCGCGCGGCGAGGAGCAGCGACAGCGCGTCGTCGCGCGCGCTGCCGTCGCGGCGCCGTCGCGCGATGAGGTCGAAGATTATCGCGTCGAGCGTCGCGCGGGCCCGCCAAAATTGGCGCGTCTTCTTGAAGGGCAGTCGCGAGCGGAGCGAGCCCAGCGGCGTCAGCATGTACGGGAAACTGGCCCATCATCAGACGCAGCGCGTCGCCGACGACGCGCGCCGCATCGCTCTCGTCGCTGCCGAAAAGCGTTTCGGTGGCGATGCGCAGGGTGAGGGCCGTCATGGCGGCGTGCGCGTCGAACATCTGGCCGTCGCTCAGCCCGTCGGCGAACTCCCGCGCGTCGCGTTCCATTGCGCGCGCGTACTCGGCGATGCGCTCGCGATGAAAGGCGGGCTGGACGATGCGCCGCATCTG
The DNA here is from genome assembly GCA_963756165.1 of Vulcanimicrobiota bacterium. Taxonomy (GTDB): domain Bacteria; phylum Vulcanimicrobiota; class Vulcanimicrobiia; order Vulcanimicrobiales; family Vulcanimicrobiaceae; genus Cybelea. Next base: position 144,974 of record CAVWMO010000014.1, read on the forward strand.
ACGGTGGAGCGGATCCTCGCTCGTCAGCAGCCCCTCGCCGAGCAGCAGGCGCAGGACGCGCGTCCCCAACGATTTTGAAAACGCGTGCTGCTGCGTCACGAGGATTTCCTTGATGAGCGCCGGTTCGTTGACGAACAGATAGGATCGCCACGGCAGCGCAAAGGCGACGACGTTGCCGTATCGCGCGCTGACGTCGCGCAGGAAGGTGGGGAAGCGTTCGAACGGGACCGGCAGCAGGCTGCGCAGCGTCGTCCAGCGGCTCGGTCCAGGAATCACGGCGATGCGGCCGCCTCGTACGCGGCGACGTTGCCGTACCGGCAGACGACGCGGTAGCGACCCGCGGCGACGTCGGATTCGATCGCGGGCAGCAGTCGCCGTTGATTGGCGGTGTCCGGGAAATCGGTCGCGTAGACGAGATACTGCACTCCCGACGCGCGGTCGATCGTCGCGCGCGGGCGCTGTGCCGCCACGGCCGAGAACCACTCGTCGTAGGTCGCGAGGCATGCATCCTTCGGCACGCAGCCGATCGCGCGGCGCGCGTCGGCGAGATCGTGATAGTACGGATGCAGGTAGTGCAGCGGATGGAGCGGATCGAACGCGATCAGGAACACCGCGCAAAGAACACCCGCCGCAACGGTCCAGTTGCGCGCGCGCCGCTCGCTGCGCCGCGCGACGGCGACGGCGCCCATCACGGCGGCGACGAGCAGCCACGGGATCCACAGCGCGGCGTAGTGGTCGCCCATGCGCCAGACGTAGCCCGAGTTCGCCAGCAGCACGATCGCGCCGCCGGGTAGCGCCAGCAGCACCCAGCGCGAGAGCAACGGTAAGAACGCGAGCGGCACGAGCGATTCGAGCACGTAGGTGAGCCTGCCGAGCGTGAAGATAGCGCGCACGAATTCGAGCGGGTGCGTCAGCGGGGCGATGACGAGCGCGAACGGCCCGTCTGCAAACGGATAGGAGTAAAAGTGACTCGGCACCCAGCCGCCCAAGCGCGGCACGATCCAGACGAAGTAGACGACCAGCGCGCAGCGCGGCCGACGCGAGCGTGCCCGCGATCGAGCTCCGCGGGCCGCGCGGGAGACCGTCGAGCAGCCGCGCCGCGCGGTCGGCGGCGCAGCGCGATCGCGGCAAAACGGCCGAAGAAAATCAGCGTCAGCGCGGCATCCTCCCGCAAGCCGATCGCGAGATGCCGCACAGAGCGCGAACCAGAGCCACGCGCGATCGGCCGCGACGAACATCCCAGCACGAGCGGCTGAAAAGCCCGAGCTCGTGAAACTCGTCGAAGCCCAGCGCCAGCAGCGGCGGATAGAGCAGCGTCACAGAGCCCAGCGCTCCGCCAGCTTCGCGCCGGGTACGGGCGCGCCATGCGGCGACCAGCGGCGCGCACGAAACGGTCGCCGCGGCCTGCACGATCTGCAGCGGCAGCGCGCTGCGCGTCAGTCGCTACGAGCGGCCACGAGCAGCCCGAGCGACGGCGACCAATGGTAGCGGAAGTGGGAGCCGGCCTCGACGCCGTTGCGCATGCCGTTGAACGCGTCGGCGACGATCTGCGCAAACGTGCCCGTATCCGAGCCGTACGTCCAGAGCTTCGCGCGGACGACCGCCAGCGCGGCGAGGACGAGCAAACTCGATCGCCACCCAAAACGAGAGCCTCATCGGCAGGCCGCCTCAAGCGCCTCGAGAAACCGCGCAGACGATGAAGCGAATTTGTGTCTTTTGCGGCTCGCGCACGGGCGACGGTGCCGTCGTACGCGCGATGGCGCGTGAGTCGACCGAAAAGATCGTCGCCGCCGGTTACGGCATCGTCTACGGCGGCGGCAGCGTCGGCCTGATGGGCATCGTCGCGGACACCGCCCTCGCGTGCGGCGGCGAGGTGATCGGCGTCATACCCCAGGCGCTGGCGCGCACCGAGATCGCTCACGCGGGACTCACCGAACTGCACGTCGTCAAGACGATGCACGAGCGCAAGGCGATTCATGGACGACGCCAGCGACGCGTTCATCGCGCTGCCCGGCGGCTTCGGCACGATGGACGAGTTCTGCGAGGTGCTCAGCTGGCGCCAGCTGCGCATCCACGACAAACCGATCGGATTGCTGAACTATCGCGGCTACTACGACGCATTGCTCTCGCTCTTCGACCACATGGTGCGCGAGGGCTTCATCGGTCCCCACACGCGGCGTCTGTTCACGGACGCGGACAGCATCGAGGAGCTCTTGAGCGAGATGTTCGAGCCGCGGAACGTGCCTTAGAGAATCACTCGGAGAGGGCGGTGGTGACGATGCGCTCTTGTTCGACGGCGTGCTCGCCCGCATAGCCTTCGCTGGGGCTGGCGCGATAGCCGCGCCCGATGTACTCGATGTCGAAGCCGTCGCGCTTTCCTTCGAGGAGGCGGCGCCGCACGTACGCGCGCGCGCCCATGTTCTTCGGCTCTTCCTGCACCCACACGAGCTTCTTCAGGTTCGGATAGCCGCGATCACCGCGATTGATCTCGACGACCGGCAGCGGCGAGAGCAGCTCGATGCGCACGATCGCGGTCTTCCGCATTGCTCCGTAGGCGGCGTGTCGCGATGAGATCGTAATAGATCTTGCCGCTGCACAGCATCAGCCGCTCGATCGGCGTTGCGATCGAGTCGCGCGCGGATCGTCGATGACCGGCGCGAAGTGCCGTCGGCCATCTCGTCGAGCGTGCCCGCCGCGCTCTCCGAGCGCAGCAGCGACTTCGGCGTCAAGACGACCAGCGGCACCGCGATCGGGCGAGCGCGCCTGCATCCGCAACAGGTGGAAGTAGTTGCCCGCGGTCGACGGCGACGCGACGCGCAGGTTGCCTTCGGCGAGAGCTGCAGAAAACGCTCGAGTCGCGCGCTCGAGTGTTCGGGACCGCCGCCTTCGTAGCCGTGCGGCAGCAGCAGCGTCAGGCGCGAGGTCTGGCCCCACTTCGCCTGTCCGGCGGCGATGAACTGATCGATGATGATCTGCGCGCCGTTGAAGAAATCGCCGAACTGCGCTTCCCACAGCACGAGCGCGTCCGGCGCTGCGCCGAGTAGCCGTACTCGAATCCGAGGCACGCGTATTCCGAGAGCGGGCTGTTGCGGATCTCGAACGACGCCTGCGCGTCGGCGAGGTGCTGCAAGCGGAATCCAAACTCGCGTGTGCGACGGGATCGTGGAACACCGCGTGGCGATGGCTGAACGTGCCGCGCTCGGTGTCTTGCCCGGTCAGGCGGATCGGCGTCCCGCTCGTGAGCAGCGACGCGAACGCCAGCGCTTCGGCCGTGCCCCAATCGACGATGCCCGATTCTCGCGATCGTCGCGCGGCGGCGCTCGAACTGACTGCGCAGCTTGCGATTGAGCTGAAGCCCTGCGGCACGGCGACGAGCGCGTCGCTCCACGCGAGCAGCTTCGCCGCGCTCGACGTGCGGCGAGCACGGTCCCGTCGAACGTGTTGCTTCCCGAAATCTTGCGCCCTGTGATGTGCGAGGCCAGCGCGCCCTTGACCGCGCGGCGCGCCTCCTGCAGGCGCGCCGTCGCCTCGTCGTCCATCGCGCGAGCTTGCTCCGCGCGTGACGAGCCTTGCGCGACCAGCTTGTTCGGCGAAGAGCTCGCGCACCGTCGGATGCGTCTTGATCCGCTCGTACATCTCGCGGCTGCGTGTACGCCGGCTCGTCCTGCTCGTTGTGGCCGAAGCGGCGATAGCCGATCAGGTCGATGAGCACGTCGCGGCCGAAATCGCGGCGGAAATCGATCGCGAGGTGCACCGCCGCGATGCACGCTTCGACGTCGTCGGCGTTGACGTGCACGATCGGAACGTCGAAGCCCTTCGCCAGATCGGAGGCGTAGCGCGTCGAGCGCGCGTCGGTCGGATCGGTCGTGAAGCCGATCTGGTTGTTCGCGATGAGGTGGATCGTGCCGCCGGTCGCGTAGCCGGGAAGCGCCTGCAGGTTGAGCACTTCGGCGACGATGCCTTGCGCGGTGAACGCTGCGTCGCCGTGGATGAGGATCGGCGCGGCGCGATTGTGCGTCGAACGTCGGCACGCCGTGCTCGTGATCGGTCTGCAGCGCGCGCGCCGCTCCTTCGACGACGCGGTCGACCGCTTCGAGATGGCTCGGATTGTGCGCGAGCGTGACGCTCGATCTTCTTGCCCTTCGAGCGTCGTGAACGTGCCGGTCGCGCCGTGATGATACTTGACGTCGCCGGTCACGTCGTCGTCGCCCGAGTCGCCGCGGTACTGCGCCGCTTCGAACTCGGTCAGGACCTCTTCGTACGGACAGGTTCACGACGTGCGCGATGACGTTGAGGCGGCCGCGGTGCGCCATGCCGAGCACGGCGTTGGCCGACGCCGTCGTCGGCAAGCATGTCGAGCATCTCCTCGAGCATCGGGACCATCACGTCGAGCCCTTCGCTCGAGAACGTCTTCTGGCCGAGGAACTTCTTGCGCACGTAGCGTTCGAACGTCTCGACCTTGGTCAGGCGCTGCAGAAACTCGACTGCCGCTGCGGCGAAAGCTCGCGTTGCTGCGGCCCGATTCGATGTAGTCGCGCAGCCACTCGCGCTGCTCGGCGTTCGAGATGTGCTCGATTTCGTACGCGATCGTCGAGCTGTACGTTCGCGCAGCCTCGGCAAGATCTCGGCCAGCGTGTTGCCCGGCACTTTGATGCGCAGCACGCACGCCGGAATCGCGCTCTGCAGCGCCGGCGTCAGCCCGTAGGTCTGCGGTTCGAGCGACGGGTCGCCGGGCGGCTGCGTTCCGAGCGGATCGAGATTCGCGGCGAGATGTCCGTGCCGGCGATAGGCCGAGACGATCGCCATGCCGGCCGCGACCGCGCGCAGCATCTCGTCCGACGGCTGCGCCGCCGGCCGGCGCCGACCGGACGCGACGCGCCACCTGGCGGCTACGGCGGCGGCCGGCAAGCCGAGCGATGCGAAGATCGCCTCGTAGAATCCGTCCTTGCCCTGCAGCAGCTCGTCGACGCGGCGCAGGAATTCGCCGGACTGGGCGCCTTGGATCACGCGATGATCGTAGGTGCTCGTGAGTCATGATCTTCGCGACGCCGAGCAGCCGGAGCGACTGTTCGTTGGCGCTGGAGAAGCCCGGCGGATAGCCGATCGCGCCGGCGGCGATGATCGCGCCTTGTCCCGCCATCAAGCGCGGCACCGATGCGACCGTGCCGATGCCGCCCGGATTGGTCAGCGTGAACGTCGCGCCTTGGAGATCGTCGGCGCCGAGTTTGTTCTCGCGCGCTCTGGTCGACGAGCTCTTCGTAATGTGCGCGGAACGCTGCGAAGTCGAGCGCGCGGCATCGCGAATCACGGGCACGACCAGCAATCGCGAACCGTCTTTGCGCTCGCGAATCGACGGCGAGACCGAGATTGATGCCGGCTTCGACGCGCACGGCGCGCCGGCTTCGTCGCGGCGGAACGAGTACGTGATGACCGGCATCTTCTTGCGCCGCGCGCACGAGCGCGTACGCGATGAGGTGCGTGAACGAAATCTTCTCCGTTGCGGCCCGCCGCCTTTAGCGCGGCGTTGAGTTCTTTGCGCCGCGCGTCGAGCACGTCGACCGGCACGCTGCGGAAGCTCGTCGCCGTCGGAATCGTCAGGCTCTGCTCCATGTAGCCGCTCAGCGCCGCCGCCGGGCCGCGCAGCGGCGTCAGCTTCGCGCCGGCAGGCGGCGGAGGCTGGAGTGACGCGGGAAGCGCTGCCGCCGCGGCGCGACGCGCGCCGTCCGCCTGCGCGAGCACGTCGGAGCGCAAGATCAATCCATCGGGTCCCGAGCCGCGCACGCGAGAGAGATCCACGTCGAGGCGGCGCGCGATGCGGCGCGCGGGCTGATCGGCGATCGCCTCGGTTCGCGCGGGAAGCTCCGGCGCGCGGTGCGGGCCGTTGGGCGGCGCCGCCGGCGCTCGGCGCGCCGTTGCCGGTGGACTGCCGCGCGCTAGTCGGGGCCCTCGGTCTTCGACGTGTCGATCTCGGCCAGCGGCGTGCCGACGGCGACCGTATCGCCTTCGCGAGCGAGAATTTGCGTGATCTGGCCCGATGCGGTGGCGGGCACCTCGACGTCGACCTTATCGGTCGTCACCTCGACGAGCGGATCGCCTTCGGCGACGTACTCGCCGACTTTTCTGCGCCACTCGACGATCGAGCCCTGGGTGACCGACTCGCCCATCTCGGGCAGCGTCACGCTAACCATCGTGGAATCCAAAGCGGGTTTCATCTTATCTTTTGGCGCGCCGGGGGCCTACGCCTAAAAATACTTTGCCGGGAGGGAGGGCACGGTGACGAGCGCGTTGCGGTGAAAGCGTGGGCGCGGATGGCTCAGCACGAACGCAGCGACGTCGTAGGCCTGTTCGAGCGTGAGCGAGCCGGGTGAGTTTTGCGGCATGTTGTAGCGCACGAACCCGGTCATCCGATCGATGTGGGCCATGCCGGCCCCTTGGTTGAACGAGCGTGAGCCCCACAACGGCGGATAGACCGATCCCAATCCTCCGCCGTCGGCCTGATGGCACTCTTCACAGCGCTGGCGGTAGAGCGCCTTGCCGTGCGCCACGTCGGGCGAGGCGCTGGGCAGCGGCACGATGTACGAGTCGGAGACGGCGGGTTTCGCGCCGATCGGCGTACCGCGCGAGAGCCACGCGATGTAGCTGACGATCGCGATCATCTCCTTGCTGTTGTAGGCGGGCGCCTTGCCGTTCATGCTGTAGAGGAAGCACTCCGCAATCCGATCTTGCAGCGCGATCACGCGATGCGCGCGCCGGTTCCACTGCGGAAACCGCGCGTACGTCCCGACGAAGCTGCCGCCGCGCGGCAACATTCCCGCCGCGAGGTGGCATTCGGCGCAGGTGAGATCGGCGCGTACATACCCGCGCATGAGCCTGTGCGTTTCCACGATCAGCGAGTAGCCGTACGAGATCGATCGGCCGACCGGTCCCGGCGGCAGGTCGCGCGGATCGTACGGCGCGGGCGCGGACTTTGGCGACGAACATCCCGCGAAGGCGAGCGCTATTGCTAGGCAGGCGAATGCAACTCTGGCGATCATCACAGCTCCGGCGATAGGTAGGTGTACTGATACTTCGCCTGAAGCACGGCGATCGTCGCAACCATCGCGGGAACGACGACGGCACCCGGGATCAGATGCGTCAGGAGGTCGTCGGCCACGTCGCTTGCGCTCGCGCCCGCCGGCGCGTAGCCGCCCTTGACGAGCGCGCGCGCCTGTTCCTCGACCGCGGTGTGACAAATGAGCACGACGAGACCGCGATGCTGCAGCATCTCGATCGACGTGTCTTGATACATGCCGGCGGAGTCGTCAGGATCGGCGGCCGCATCGATCGCCGCGCGCTTGCGCAGGAACGCGTTCGAGGCGATCGGCGCGCCGGTCGCGTCGGCGAGCTTGAAGAATTCGCCGAGACGATACTTGGTCCAAAACTCGTCGGCGTATCCGTAGACTGCCGAGGGACCGTGCGCCGCGAGCGCGATGGCGATTTTACCGACCGCGTAACCGAAGCCGAACTGCAATCCATTGAGAGAGTTTTTGACGTTGTTGAGCACCGCCGGCCGAAAAGCCACGGCCTCGTAGAGCTGCCGGATCTGCGCCGGCCGCGCGACCGCCGCCACGAAGGCCGCCGCGTCGAAGTCGGCGCGGCGCTCGACCAGATGGGTCCCGCCGGGAACGCTCTGCGCCGGCGCCGCGCCCGAGGCCGCGATCACGGTCGATGCGGCGAGGAAACCCCTGCGATTCATTGACTAAAGTCTCCTTTTCTCACTTCGGCTCGCGTCCTTCCAGAGCTGCAGGCGTCCCCTTCGGGCGATCGAGCTTCCTGAAGAGCATCTTCCAGGCCTAGGACTCGAGTCCGACTGAGCAGCGGCATGGCCAACCGCATGCTTGAATGCAGGCATGTCGCTTGAGCACATCTTTACTTAAGCTAAATAATCGCGGCGGCTCTGGTCGCCTCGTTGTCGTTCGTGGCCGTCAAGTGCGAAACTCGAACCGGGAGATCCGAGGAAGTTCAGCTGGAAGTGGCCGGCAATGCGGATGTTGCTCGAAATGGGCGAACGGAGTTCACGATTCTTCATCGTTAGAGCCGATTGAAAGAACTGGGAGAGTCTCTTTCTCGTGCCCATCGATAGACGATTATCCCACGAGCTCTGTGAATCCACCGAAAGTATGGCGGGGAATCATGTGCAAACCGCATCGGCATATCCCGAGGACCGGAACCACCGGTGTCAAAGCTCGGTAGGGTGACGGCGCCGGAGATCGACCCGACGCAGACGGACTCCGCGAGGCTGAACCGGCGCTTCTTCGTCGGAATCTCTGCGGCGGCCACCCTGAGCGGACCAAACTTGGCGCTGGCCGATACTTCCATTTCCGCGCAGTGGGTCGGCCTGTCACGGCCCGATACCGACGTTCGCGCGTACGCGGCGTGGCCCGCCAATGCGGGCCCGCACACGCCCGCGGTCGTCGTCATCATGCATATATGGGGCGTCGACACATCTATTCGCGAGGTCGTGGAACGACTGGCCAAGGCGGGATTCGCAGCGATCGCTCCCGACCTCTACGCGCGCTTCGGCGCGCCGAGCGGCGACGGATCGACGGACTCGAGCGTTTTCCGTCCATTCGCGAAGCGGCTCGATCGCGCGCAATACGATGGCGACATTCGCGCCGCCGCGGACTGGCTGGCGCAAAAATTCGCGGGGACGAAGGTCGGGATCATGGGATTCTGCATGGGCGGACACATCACGCTCTTGGCCGCGATCGACGACGCCGACCGCTTCGCCGCGGTGTGTCCCTTCTATGGAGCCGTCGAGGGTGTCGATCCCGCTGCCATTCGCATGCCGCTGTGCGGCAGCTACGGCGCTACTGACAAGAGCATCCCCGCGGACGACGTGCGGAAGTTCGCGGCCGCACTGAAGGTACCCAACGACGTGCGGATCTACGACGACGCGGGCCACGGCTTCTGCGACGACCATCGAGCCTCATACGTCAAGGACGCCTGCGAGGACGCCTGGCAGCGCTTGACGACGTTTCTCACGAGGTATCTCGGCGAGCAAGTGATCGTCGTCGAAGCGCTCCTCATCTTTCTTATCGGCGGCGGGATCGGCGCGGCGATCGCGTGGCTGGCGGTTCGCGGGGAAAACGCCGCGCTGCGCGTCTCGCTGCAGCATGCCGAGCGCGCGTCCGAAAAGGCGATCGAATCGCTGCTCGAGCGCGCGAAGAACGATCTCCGCGAGACTACGGCGACGCGCGCGAGCGAGCGCGTCGGCGAGCTCGTGTCGCCCGTTGCGCAGAAGCTCGGCGAGTTCGACCGCCTCCTCGGCGAGCTCTTGGGCCGCACCGACAAGCTCGAGAGCGCGACCGTCAAGCTGACAACGCAGACGTCGACGCTGGTCACGGCGCTGCGCAACCCGGCAGCGCGCGGCAAGTGGGGCGAGATGCAGCTGCGCAATGTCGTCGAGAAGGCGGGAATGCTCGCGTATTGTGACTTCGCGGAGCAGCAGACCGTCGCGTTGGAAGAGGCGCGCGTGCGCCCCGACATGACCGTCAATTTACCCGGAGAGCGCGTGGTGTTCGTCGACGCGAAGGCGCCCACGGACTCGATGCAGGCGGCGTTCGAGGCCTGCGATGACGAGACGCGCAAGGCGCTCGTGAAGCGCCACGCGCGCGCGCTGCGCGACCACGTGGATTCGCTCGCGCGGCGCGGCTATCAGACCGCTGAAGGCTCGGCCGACTACGTCGTGATGTTCGTCGCCGGCGAAGTCTTCCTGAGCTCGGCTTGCAGCGAGGATCCATCGCTGATCGAGTACGCACTCGACAAGGGCGTGCTGGTCACCGGGCCGCTGACGCTGATCAGCCTGCTGCGCAGCTTCGCCATGGGCTGGCAGGCGTTACGACAGGAGGAGAACGCGAAACGCATCGCCGCCATCGGCCGCGTCTTCTACGAGCGCGCGTGCAAGTTTGCGGACCATCTGCTGGAGATGCGCAAGCACCTCGAGCGCTCGGTCAACGCATTCAACGGTGTGGTTGGCTCGTACGAGAGCAAGCTTCTGCCGCAAGGCCGCAAGCTGAAGGACGAAGCCTCGCTGGGCGGCAGCGAAATGAGCGAGATCCCACCGATCGACGTCGTCCCGCGCGACGTCACCGCGCTGGATTCCGGCGAGCGCACCCCTAAGCGCCTCCCGCGCTCGCAACAGCTCTTCGCCAAGGACGACGCGGTCTAGCCTCGCGTAAATCCTCGGCGGCCTCACGGCGTCGTGCCCGAGCCGTGATCCGCCTTCCAGGTCTTCAGTGCATTCAGCGTGTTCTGCACGTGCAGCGACGGATCGAGGTTCGTGTACGTATACACGATCGTACCGTCCGGTGCGATCACATACGACGTGCGATTCGCGTACTCCGGATGCTGCGTTAGGATCGCGTCGTACGCCTTCATGACCTTTTGATTCGTATCCGCGGCAACGGCAAATTTGCTGCGGCACTCGCTGGTGGAGAATTTCTGCAGCGTCGCCACGTCGTCGTGCGAGACGCCGATGACGGTCGCGCCGAGCGCCTTGTATTGATCGATCGCGTCGGCGAAATCGTGCGCCTCGATCGTGCAGCCTTTCGTAAACGCCGCCGGATAGAAGTACAGCACGACGGGACCCTTCTTCAGGGCGTCGGCAAGGCTGAACGTAAACGTACTGCCTCCGATCGTCGCGGGCAGCGTGAAGTCGGGCGCCTTACCGCCGATCGAAAGGGCGGCCCAAGCCGGAACGGCGAGCGCGACCGCGAGCACTGCGGCCGCGAGAGGGATGCGCATCTTATTCATCCTTTCATTATTCAATGCTAGACCTTGAATTCGACGTTGCCGAACTGTTTGGGGTCGTAGTTCGAATCGTGGGGAGGACGCGGCGTGTCCTTCCACCACGTGCTGTACATCGCGAGCCACTCGAAGTTCTCGAACAGATACTCGTTGCTCGCGCACGCGCCGCAGGCGCTCGACGAACGGGCGAATCGTGTTCCAGCGGCTGCGCAGCATGAACCCAACTGCATCGACGAGCAGCGACGCGTCGAGGACTCGCCGCCGCGCCAGGCACGCGACCGTCTCGACGTACTGCGCGACGAGCACAAGCGAGTGATCGTCGGCGGAGCCGGGGAAGCCGCTGCGCACGCTCTCGTCGTCGGGATAGCGATCGGCGATGCCCTCGAGCTGCGTGAACGCGCCGACGATCGCGGGATCGGTGAGCCGCGCGATCGCGTCGAGGATCGCGAGGGCGTTACGCTCGTGCTCGAGCTGCTTATTCTGCCGAGTGAGCAGGAACGCCGACAGGCCGATGGCCAGCAAAGAGACGACGACGGACGCGCCCGCGAAGAGCTGCTCGGCGTTCACTGGCCGATACTCACAGCCCCATCAGCCGCGCCAAGACGAGCCGCTGCACCTCGTTCGTGCCTTCGCCGATCTCGTTGATCTTTTGGTCGCGGTACATGCGCGAGATCGGATACTCGTCCATGAAGCCATAGCCGCCGTGAATCTGCAGCGCCTCGTTCACGACGCGGTGCGACAGTTCGCCGGCAAAGAGCTTGGCGAAGCTTGCGGCCTGCACGTAGTCGCGCCCCTGATCTTTCTCCCAAGCCGCGCGCAACATCATGAGCTTCGCGTGCTCGATTTGCGTCAGCATGTCGACGAGCTTGAACGAGATGGCCTGGAACTTGCTGATCGGCTTGCCGAACGCATGGCGCTCTTTCGCGTAGGCCAGCGCCTGGTCGTACGCACCCAAGGCGAGGCCGATCGAGAGCGCGGCGACGGAGATCCGTCCGCCGTCGAGGATCGAGAGGAACTGCCGGTAGCCCTCGCCGCGCGGCCCGAGCAGATTCTCCTCCGGAACGGCGGCGTCGACGAACGACAACTCGCGCGTGTCCGAGGCGCGCCAGCCCATCTTGCGATATTTCCGGCTGCGGGTGAAACCAGGCGTCTCCTGCGGGACGATGAGATTCGAGATCTCGCGCGATCCGTCGGCGCGTCTTCCCGTGACGGCCGTGATGGTGGTCCCGCCGCTGATATCGGTGCCGGAGTTGGTAATGAAGGCCTTCGTCCCGTTGATCACCCACTTGCCGTCGCGCAGCTCCGCCTTGGTCTGCACGTTGCCCGCGTCGCTGCCGGCGTTGGGCTCGGTGAGACCGAAGCCCCACAGCTTCTCGCCGCGCGCCAGCGGCACGAGATACTTCTGCTTCTGCTCCTGCGTGCCGAACAGATAGAACGGCGTGGCGCCCAGCGACACGTGCGCGGCCATCGTGATCGCGGTCGAGGCGTCGGCGCGTGCTATCTCCATCACCGCGAGCGCGTAGCTCACCGTGTCTGCGCCGGCCCCGCCGTATTCCTCGGGAAACGGGAGGCCCATGAACCCGAGCTCGGCCATCTTCGCGACGAGGTCGTAGGGGAAACGCTCTTCGCGATCCATCTCCTCGGCTCGCGGGGCGACCTCTTCACGCGCGAACTCGCGCGCCAGGCTTTGGATGGCCTTTTGCTCGTCGGTTAAATCGAAGTCCATGCCGAAGGTATAGCCCGGAGCTTTCAGAAAACCCCTCTCCCAGCGATGATCTCCCTGCGCGGCGTTTCGCTTGTCTATCCCAACGGCGTTCGCGCTCTCGACAACGTGAATCTCGAGATCGCCAAGGGTGATTTCGTCTTCCTCGTCGGCCATTCCGGAACCGGAAAATCCAGTCTGTTGCGCCTGCTCTACCGCGAGGCGAAGGCGACGACCGGTGAAATCACCGTCGACGGCATCCGCGTCGATCGCGTGCGCCGCGCTCGCGTGCCCGCGCTGCGCCGCCACCTAGGCGTCGTGTTCCAAGACTTCAAGCTCCTCACCGACAAGACCGTGTGGGAGAACGTCGCTTTCGCGATGCAGGTCACCGGCGCACACACGCGCGACGTTATGCGCCAGGTCCCGCGCGTCTTGGATCTCGTCGGCCTGTCGCACAAGAGCCGCATGTATCCGAGCGAGCTTTCCGGCGGCGAGCAGCAGCGCACCGCGATCGCGCGCGCGCTCGTGAACAATCCGAAGATTCTGCTGTGCGACGAGCCAACCGGAAATTTGGATCCCACGAATACCAGCGAGATCACCGCGCTGTTGCAGCGCATCAACCTCAAGGGCACGACGGTCGTCGTAGCGACGCACAATCAGGCCGTCGTCGATCGCATGCGGCGCCGCGTCGTTCGGCTCGAAGACGGCCGTATCACCACTGACGAGGAACGGGGCTACTACTATCTTGGACTCGGGGAAAGTCAAGTTCTTTCTGGGTGAGGTGTCGCGCAACTTCAGGCGCAACACCGGGATGCAGATGACGGCGATCGGAACGGTCGCCATCACGATCGTCTTGCTCGGCATGTTTCTCTTCATTCGCGCCGCGCTCGCCGGCGCCGGCGCGCAGCTCCTCGATCAGATCGAGATCTCCGCGTACCTGCGCCCCGACGCGACGCCCAAACAGGTCGCGGCGATCGGACGGTATCTCGCGGCCGACCCGCGCATCGCGTCCGCGCAGTTCGTCCCGAAGCGCCAAGGGTTAGCCGAGCTGCGCGAGCGTACGAAGGGCACGATCGACACCGCCCTGCTTACGGAGAATCCGCTGCCGGATAAATTCCGCATCAAGACGCGCGTGCCCGACGAAGTGCCGGAGGTTGCGGCCGGCGTGCGGCGGCTCAGCGGCGTCGATAATGTCGTGTACGGTCAAAAGATCGTCGCGCGCCTACTACAGCTCGGCGCCGTGCTGCGGCGCGTCGGCATGGGTGTGATCGCCGTCTTCTTCGCCGTCGCCGGCATCATCATCGCCAACACGATCCGTCTGACGGTCTTCGCCCGGCGGCGTGAGATCGCGATCATGCAGCTGGTCGGCGCCACGAACACCTACATCCGCCTGCCGTTCATCTGCGAGGGGATCGTCGACGGCCTCATCGGCGCGGCGATCGCCGTCGGATTGCTGGCGATCGGGCGTGCCACGCTGTGGCCGCGGCTGCTCGAGGCGCTTCCGTGGGCGCAGCTTCGGCCCGTGCCTATGGATCCGCGTCTGCTCGCCGGCGAGCTGATTCTAGTCGGTGCGGCGATCGGCATCGTAGCGTCCTGGATCTCCGTCGGACGCCACCTACGCACTTGATGAGGCTCGCCGCGCTCGTCGCGATTCTCGCGTTCGTGCCTTCGTTCGCGCAGGCGCGGTCGCCCGGACTGGAGCAACGCATCCAGGCGGAGCGCGCCAAGGCGCAGCAGCTGCAGGCTCGGCTCCACACAAAACGGGTCGAGCTGGACACGGTGACGGTGCGCTATCAAGACTTGCAGCATCAGCTTAGCGAAACGAACGCGGCAATCGGCCAGGTCAACGACCACATCGGCTCGCTCGAAGCGCAACAGAACTCGACGCAGCGGCGGATCGACTGGAACACGCTCCAGCTCGACGCCGCGAAGCGCTCTCTGCAGCTGCACGACGCGATGCTCAAGCGCCGGCTCGTCGACATCTACGAGTACGGCGATATGAGCTATCTCAATGCGTTGATCGCGTCGCGTTCGTTCAGCGAGTTCGTCGAGCGTTGGGAAGACCTGCGTCTGTTGATCGCCGCCAATCAGCGCGCCGTGCGTGCGCGTAAGGCCGTCGCGGCTCGCGTCGCCGCAATCGAGGCCGATCTCGAGCGGACGCGGCTCGAGCTGCAGCAGCAGGAGCAGGCACAAGAAGAGGCGCGCAGCCAGCTCAACTCGCTCGCGCAAGAGCGCGGCAATTTGGTCGAGCTCACCTCGATTCGGCGCCATAGCGTCGCGTCGGAGGTGGCCGAGATGGAGAGCCTCTCGGCCGCCGAGGAGGCCCAGCTCGAGGGACTGATCCTCGAGCGCGAGCGCGAGATGGAGGCCGAGCGCAAGGCCGCCGGCATCGCCGGCGTCGAGAGCGAAGGCTCTGCCGGATCGTTCTCATGGCCAGTGACCGGCACGATCACCTCGCCGTTCGGCTGGCGTTCCAATCCGTTCGGCGGCGCGCCCGAGTTCCACCAGGGACTCGATATCGCCGCGCCGAGCGGAACCACCGTCACGGCGGCCGCGTCGGGCAGCGTCATCATGGCGCAGTGGTACGGGGGCTACGGCAACTACATCCTGATCGATCACGGCGGGGGGTACTCGACCGGCTACGGCCACCTTTCTGCGATCTACGTCTCGACCGGGCAGGCCGTCCAGCGCGGCCAGGCCATCGGAGCCGTGGGCTCGACCGGGCAATCCACCGGCCCCCACCTTCATTTTGAGATCAGAATTGCGGGCAAGCCTGTTGACCCGGCGCCCCGTCTTCATTAAGACTTAGCCAGTACACTTAGAAAAAGGAAACTCCGGCCCCCTTCGACTCCGCCTCGACAAGCTCGGCGTAGCTCACGACGGGCTCAGTCGAAGGAAGGGTATTGAATAAAGAGGACATGTCGCTTCCAATTCGTCTCTGTTCTGGCGGCACTGCTCGTCGTCGCGCTCGCGGCCGGCGGCGCCATCTTCATCGGGTACCGCACGGGGGTGCTGGCCGGGCAATCGGTGCTCCAGGTCGCGACCACGGGCGACCTGCGGGATCTCTTCGCCTCGCACGATGCCCCCAACGCCATCATGGCGGACGTCGCGCTGCGCCGATTGGAGACTTCGTATTACAAGTCGATCGCGCCCGGCACGCCGATCGCCGGCGAGGTCGACGCCCTGCGGCATTTTCTCAGCGCAAAAAAGGTCGAGAACGCCGTGCTGCCCGGCGCCTCCGCGAGCGGCGTCACGAGCATTGACGGCGCGCACGCCGCCGATGTGCTGGCGTACGCGCAAGACCACTATGCGGCGGACGTCGGGCCAAACGGCCGCGACGATCTCACCGACGCCGCGCTGCGCGGCATCATGAGCTCGGTTCACGATCCCTACACGGTCTATCTGTCGCCGCGTGAGATTCGCGGCCTGAACGAGTCGCTCTCCGGCGGCAACTTCGGCGGCATCGGCGTGTACATCTATCAGCTCAAAGATGGCCGCATCGTCGTGCAACCGATCGAAGCGATGCCGGCGGCCACCGCCGGCATGAAGCCCGGCGACGTCGTCGACAGCGTCGACGAAAAGCCGGTGCGCGGACTCCCGATCGATCGCGTGGAGGAGATGATTCGCGGCGTGGCCGGCACTACGGTGCGGCTGCGCGCGCATCCCTACTTCAAGCCCTCGCAGGAACGAACGTACACCATCGTTCGCGAGATCATTCACGTGCCCACCGTGCGCGCGAAGATGGAAGGCAACATCGATTACGTTCGTCTCTCAGACTTCGGAACGACCTCCGGCGACGAGGTCCGCAAGGCGCTGCTAGCCGGCAAGGCTGCGGGTGCTCGCGCCTACATCCTCGATCTGCGCGACAACGGCGGCGGGCTGTTGGATGCCGCGGTCGAGATTTCGAGCCTATTCATTCCGCAGGGACCGATCGTCTCGACGATCCGCCGCGACGGTCAGCGCACGAGCGACAGCGCGCTCGGCGACGCGATCGAGGGCCTGCATCCGCTCGTCATCCTCGTGAACAAGTACACGGCCAGCGCTTCGGAGATCACCTCGGGCGCGCTGCAGGATTACCACCTGGCGACGCTGGTCGGCGCTCGCACGTTCGGCAAGGGCGTCGTGCAGAGCATCTACCCGCTGCCGGACCAGGGGGCGCTCAAGATAACGACGGCCCGCTACGTTACGCCCGCCGGCCGCGACATCCAGCACCACGGCATCGAGCCGGACATCGTGGTCGAACAGGACCCCAACCCGTCGATCATCGACACCCCGGCCGACAAGCAACTTGCTTCTGCCAAGGCACGTTTACGCCAGCTCTTACGTTGATTTGGAGATCATGAAACGCTTTCTTTGGCCCCTGTTGGCGGGCGGGCTCACCGCCGCGCTCATCGCGCTGCCTGCCGCCTCCGCCGCTCCCGCGGTCCGTCTCTCGACGACTGATGCGGGCGAGGTTTCGACCAGCTACACGTACCTGACCGACAACTTCTACAAGAAGGTCGATCCGGACGCCGTGCTCGGCTCCGTCCATACGGCGCTCCTGGCGGCGATGCGCACCGCCGGCATCAAGCACATCGCGCTTCCGGCCATGCACGACAGCGCGAACCCGATGGGAAACGTGCGCGAGATCGACCGCGAGATCGAAACCGCGGCCACCGAATCGAAGAGCAAGTTTAGCGCGCACGAGCTCAGCTACGTCGCCATCGACGGCATGATGCGCTCCGTCAACGACCGCTACACGGTGTTCATGACGCCGAAGGAGTTCGCGGGCCTCAATCAGGGTCTCGACGGCGGCGACTTCGGCGGCACCGGCATCGTCATCCAGGTCGACGACAAGACGAAATACATCGCCGTCGAGAACGTCATTCCCGACGGCCCCGCCGACAAGGCCGGCGTGCAGCAGGACGACTTGATCACCACGATCGACGGCGCCTCGACGAAGAACATGGCCCTCAACACCGCGAGCGGCAAGCTTCGCGGCAAGGAAGGCACCCGGGTCATGCTGACGATCCAGCGCGACAGCTCCGCGCTGCCAGCGCCGATCACGATCACCCGCGCGAAGATCCATCAGCTCAGCGTCTACGAGAAGCTTTTGCCCGGCAAAATCGGGTACATCGCGCTGACGGTATTCGGCCGGGAGACCGGAAACGAGCTGACCACCGCGCTCACCCGCCTTCAGGCCGAGGGCGCTCGCGCGCTGATCCTCGACCTACGCGACAACGGCGGCGGTTATCTGGAAGCCGCCGTCGAGGTGAGCTCCAAGTTCATCCCGAGCGGACCGATCGTTTCGGTCGAGTCGCGTGCGTCGAACATCACGCACGCTGGATGCCGACGACACCGCGATCACCCCGCTGCCGCTAGCGGTGCTGGTGAACGGCTATACGGCCTCCGCGTCGGAGATCACGTCGGGAGCGATCCAGGACAGCAGCGTCGGAGTGATCATCGGCACGAAGACGTTCGGTAAAGGCGTCGTGCAGACGATCTATCCGCTGCAAGACGGCAGCGCGATCAAAGTGACGACGGCGCGTTATCTGACGCCGCGCAACCGCGACATCAACCATCTCGGCATCACGCCGGACATCGTCGTGTCGGAGAACAAGCATCCGCAGTTCGGCCAGCCGACCCACGACGAACAGCTCACGCGCGCGATCCAGTACCTAGACGACAAACTCGCCCACCTCAACCAGGAAAACGGCGTCTAAGACCGCGGTCTTCTTGCGGGAGCCCGTCGCCGAGCGCTTGCGCTTAGCGGCGGGCTTCGCGGCTTTCGGCTCGTCCGAATCTGCCTTCTTGCGCGACGTACGCGTGCGCTTCGGCTTGGCTTCGGTGGCCGGGCAGCGCGAGCGCGCTCGCCGTTCCATCGAGATCTCCGGCGACGCTGCCTGTGCGGCCGACTTGCGCCGGCGCGCGGCTTCGTGCGCTTCGGCGCCTCGGCGACACCGAGAGGCTCGGCGGCGGTGGTTCGACCGCACGGCGGGCCGCCGCGACGCGCGCAATGGCGCGCGACGGTTCGCGAGCCGCGGTCACGCCGGTAGCGTGAGCCGCGCCATCCGACGAGACTTCGAAGATGTGACGATCCGGCATCGCCGCGCCGGCGCACACCGCCGCCGGCCGCGCCGGCCGCGCCGGCGCCGCGCGCCGGCGGTGGCCTCCGCCGTCGGCAGTGGCAACGGCCTCCGCGGCAGGGGCCGGCGGCGGCGTGAACACCGTCTCCTCGGGTCCCTCGCGTCCGCCGCGTCCGCGCCCGCGCCCGGCGCCGGCGGCGGCGTTTGCGCCGGCCGTCACCCTCTCCGGGCGCGGCGTGCTGCACTGCACCCTCGGCGATGATGATCGCGTCCGGCTGCGCCTCGCCCTTGCGCTCCGCACGGATGGCTTTGTCTTGCGCCTCTTCCTCTTCGGTGATCGCGGAGATCCCGATCGGCGGCCGCGACGCGGATTGCCGCGCCGCGTCC
Organism: Vulcanimicrobiota bacterium; assembly: GCA_963756165.1. GTDB lineage: Bacteria > Vulcanimicrobiota > Vulcanimicrobiia > Vulcanimicrobiales > Vulcanimicrobiaceae > Cybelea. The sequence continues at coordinate 163,916 of CAVWMO010000014.1, forward strand.
TCGGCGAGCTCGCGCAGCTGACGAGCCTCCTCCGCCGCGGTCGGCTTCGCCCGGCGGGCGCGGCGGCGCCGCGGCTTCTCGCCTGCCGTGACGAGCTCGGCGAGGACGTAATCCTTTTCGTCGTCGACGTCGAGGATGCGAATCTTGACGGTTGCCCGCGTTGTTGGCGCGCGTTTTCGACCTCGACGATGCGGCCTTCGACGACGGCCGCGGCCGACGTCGCGTTCGGCAACGGCCGGGTAACAGCTCGACCTCGTGCTCGTCGCCGACGCGCACGACGTGCGTGCGCTGCTTATCGAAGCCGGCGACGACGTCGATCCGCGCCTTCTCCGGATGAATCGTCGGATCGACGCGCACGTCACGGGGCGGCCGATCGCGCGCGCGAGCTCCTCGCATTCCATTCGTACCAGAACTCGATCTGCGTGGCGACGGTCGGCGCGACATGAACGACGCACGTCGCCCGCGGCGCCGTTGTTCGTGTGGGCGCGCACCTGGCGGAACGTCTCGATCGCGACCGACTCCGGCGACATCACGCTGCCCATGCCCGCACAGGTCGGACACGCGCCGCGTAGCTGCCCGGCAAGATCTTTGCCGACGCGTTTGCGCGTGAACTCGAGCAAGCCGAGGGCGGAGAACGATTGGATCGTCGTGCGCGTGCGGTCCTTGCGCAGGCTGTCTTCGAGCGTCTTGACGACTTTGTTGCGCGACGCATTCGACGCCATGTCGATGAAGTCGCACGACGATGATGCCGCCGATGTCGCGCAGGCGAACTTGGCGCGCGATCTCTGCGGCCGCCTCGATGTTCGTCTTGACGATCGTGTCCTCGAGGTTCGCCCGCCGGTGAACTTGCCGCAGTTGACGTCGATGACGGTCAGTGCTTCGGTCGATTCGATGACGATCGAGCCGCCCGACGGCAGATTGATCTTCGGCTTCATGAGCTTCTGCAGCTCTTCGTCGATCTTGTAGTCGTTGAACAGCGAGCGCCCGGATTATAGTGTTGGATCCGCTCGACGTATTGTGGCCCTAGCAGCCGCAGAAAGTCGCGCACCTTGCGGTACTCTTCCTCGTCGTCGATCAGCACGCGCTCGACGTCCGGCGTGATGAAGTCGCGCGCGGCCTTGTAGACGAGGTTCATGTCCTTGTGCAGCAGCGACGCTGACGGCGCGCGCTTGTAAGTCTCGAGGATGCCGTGCCACATGCGGATCAATACTCCGAGATCCGCGATCAGCTCGGCCTCGCTCACGCCCGCCGCGGCGGTGCGAACGACCGTCGCCATGCCCTCGGGGCGGATCCTCTTCATGATGCTCTTGAGCCGGTCGCGTTCTTCGGCCGAATCGATCTTGCGCGACACGCCCGAGTACTTGCCGGTCGGCATCAGGATCAGGTAGCGGCCGGGCAGTGAGATGTTCGTCGAGATGCGCGCGCCTTTGAGGCCGCGCGGTTCCTTGACGATCTGGACGAGCACGTCGTCGCCGCGCTTGACCTTCTCGCTGATCGTCAAGCCGCTGTGGCCCGGCGTGATTTCGACGTCGCCGATGTTGAGCGGCGTTTGTTGATGTCGTCGACGTAGAGGAACGCGTTGCGGCCGAGCCCGATGTCGACGAAGCCGCCCCCATGCCCGGGAGCACGTTCTGTACTTTTCCTTTGTAGATCGAGCCGATGACTTTTTCTTCGCGCTCGAAGTAGAGTTCGGCGAGTCGCCGTCTTCGAGTATCGCGACCCGGTTCTCCCAGGGGTCGCTCGAGATGAGTATCTCGCTCGCCAAATTGTCCTCAAGTTGTAGAGCCCGCCTCTCGCGGCGCTGGCGCCGCCCCGGCCGGCTCTTTCTAAAAAATCTTTGCAAAAAAGGCTTTGCCCGCGGCCCTTCGTCCCCGCGACGGAGCCTGCCGGCATGCCTAGAGACACTTGTTCGGAGTCTCCCACGTACCGACCCTCCCGGCGGCAGGCCGGTTGCGGCGCGCTGCGTAGAGCGCAGTGTGGCCGGCGCAGGGCGTTCCTCCGGAAGGCGCTTCGACAGGGTCCATGGCGTGACGACCCACGCGCTGCTGTCGCTCAGCCAGCTCGAACCGGCGTTCGGCGACGCATACGCCCATGCGACCCACTACGAACCCGTGCCGGTCGAGGCGTTCGAGGAGCTGCTTGCTGCCGTACCCGAGGCGCGCGTGAGCGCGGCCAGCTTCGTGGACGTGGGCTGCGGCATGGGGCGCGCCGTGCTGCTCGCGTCGGAGCATCCGTTCAAGCAGGTGGCCGGCATCGAGCTCTCGCTCGCGCTGCACGCGGTCGCGTGCGAGAACGTCGCAGTCGCGCGCGGGCTCGCGGTGCGCTGCCGCGACGTGCGGATCCGCCGCGGCGACGCCCGGCGCTTCCGCTTCCCGAAGGGCGACCTCGTCGTCTTCCTGTTCAATCCGTTCGATCACGAGGTCGTGCGCGCGGTTCTCGACCGCATCGTGGGCTCGCGCCGCGCCGGCGACCACGTCACGCTGCTCTATCACGTGCCGGTCCACCGCGACGTGGTCGCGGAGTATGCGGCCGAAACGCTCTACGACGACCGCGCCGGTATCGTGGCGACGCTACGCGTTCCCTAAGCATGCCGCGATCGCGCTGCGAGTAGATGTTGAGCAGGATGCCGATCGCGGCGAAGTCGGTCAGCATCGCCGATCCGCCGTAGGACATGAACGGCAGCGGGATTCCCGTGATCGGCATGATGCCAATCGTCATGCCGACGTTGATGAGCACGTGGAAGAACAGCATGCCGACCAGACCGGCGGAGAGCAGGAAGCCGAAGCGGTCGCGCGCGGCCAGCATCGTGCGGATACCGCCGTACAGCACCGCGGCGTAGAGCGTCAGCAGCAGCGCGGCGCCCGCGAAGCCCCACTCCTCCGCGAGCACGGTGAAGATGAAATCGCGCGAGTGCTCGGGGACGAAGTTGAGCTGCGTCTGCGTCCCGTGGTAGAGCCCGCGGCCGAACCACTCGCCGTTGCCGACGGCGATCTTCGACTGATCGAGGTTGTAGCCAGTCCCCTGCGGATCGGCCTTCGGATTGAGAAAGACGAAGAGCCGCGCGCGCTGGAACGGCTTGAGCACGGCGTTCGTGCCGATGGCGCCCGCGGCGACGACGAGCATCGCAGCCACGTAGATGCCGAAATCGCCGAGCTTGGGCAGCGCGAAGAAGAGTTCGACCGTGAGGATCGCGAGCAGCACGAGCGACGTGCCCAGATCGGGCTGTTTGAGGATCAGCGAGCGCGGGAATCGCGACGGTCAGCAGCGGCTTCCAGAGATCCTGCAGATTCTCGTAGGTGCCGCGGCACAGCACGGCCGCCAGCGCGATCGCGATGACCAGCTTCGCCGGCTCGGACGGCTGAAACGTGCCGAGTGGGCCGAGCGAGATCCAGCGCTGCGCTCCCATCGCCGAATGTCCGCCGCGCAAGATAAACAGCAGCAGTAGCAGGTTGATCGCGTACAGCGCGGGCGCCCAGCGCTGCCACGCGCGATAGTCGACGAACGAAACGCCGATCATGATCCCCAGGCCGAGCACGAGATACAGGACCTGTTTCGAAAACTCGCCCGCGTTGCCGGGCGAGTGCAGCCCGGCCGAGCGGATACAGACGAGACCGACGAGCGCGATCAGCAGGCCGCCCGCGGCGAGCAGCCAGTTGAAGTTGCGAAAGTAGCGCCTTGCGTCGTTACCTAATGCTAGGACCGCCATGCCGAAGGATTAGGCAGGTGCCGTCGACGCCTGGGTTTGGCTCTTCTTGCGGCGGCGGCGCTTGCGGGTGGGCGGCGTCTCGCCGTTGCGCGCGGCGGCCTTCTTCGACGCTGCCGGTTTCGGCTGCTCGGGCGGCTGCGCGGTTTCGATTTTGCCGTTGGGCCGATTGACGGAGACGATCGGAATGTTCGCGAGCAGCGCCAGCGTGCGGTCTTGCCGTTCGAAGTTCACTTCGATGTGCTCGCGATCGACCTCGACGTGGCGCGAGATCACATCGACGAGATCGCGCTTCATCTGCTCGATCATTTCCGGTGCGAGCTCGAGGTGATCGGTCATTAAAACGAGACGCAGCCGTTCCTTGGCGGTTTCGCTCGAACCGTGCCGGCCGAAGAGCCGCTTGAGAAACTCGATCATGAGCGCTTCCTTCCAACGAGCGATCCGATGCGCTCGAGCAGCGTCGGCTTCGCGGCCGGCGGCATCGGCGCCGGGACGTCGTCGCCCGCGAGCCGGGCCGCGATCGCGTGATAGGCCGCTCCCGTGGCGTTCTCTTTGCGCAGCGCGAGCGGCTCGCCGCGGTTGGTCGTGACGATGATCTCGGGCTCGTCGGCGATCACGCCGAGCAGCGGCAGGCGCAGGATCGCGTTGACGTCTTCGACCGAAAGCATCTTGCCTTTCTTCACGAGTTGCGGGCGCAGGCGATTGATCACGAGCTGCGGGCGAAAGCGATTTCCGAGCAGTCCCACGACGCGGTCGACGTCGCGCACCGCCGAGACCTCGGGCGTGCAAACCACGATCGCCTCGTCGGCGCCCGCGACCGCGTTCTTGAAGCCGAGCTCGATGCCGGCCGGGCAATCGATCAAAACGTAGTCGAAGCGCTCGCGCAGCGCCGCGACCAGCGCCTGCATCTTACTCGTCTCCACGTCGTCTTTCTCGCGCGACTGCGCAGCGGCGAGCAGGAAGAGATTCTCGCTGTGCTTGTCGCCGACCAGCGCGTCGTCCAGCGTTACCTGCTCCTCGAGCACGTCGAGCAGATGGTGCGTGACGCGGCTCTCGAGGCCGAGGACGATATCGAGGTTGCGCAGGCCGACGTCCGCGTCGATCATCACGACGCGCGATCCGCGGCGCGCGAGCGCGGTGCCGAGATTGGCGGTCGTCGTGGTCTTGCCTACGCCGCCCTTGCCCGACGTCAGCACGATCGCGCGGCCCAGCTTGGCGGGAGCGGCGCTCGGCTCCGGCGCGGACTGAATCGACTCGACTTGATGCACCTTCGTTACCCCACTTTCAGTGCGCCGATGAGACGTCCGAAGAAGCCTTGACCGTCGAAGCTCGTGAATGGCACGAGCTCGCCCTCGAGGCGCCTCGCGATCTTGTCATAGATGCCGCGCAGCCGGTTCGTGTCGCTGAGCACGACCGGTTCGCCGCGGTTGGTCGTGTCGATGATCTCTTCGTCGTCGGGCACGATTCCGAGCAGCTCGATCGCGAGCATGTCGCACACGTCGTCCACCGACAACATGTCGCCGCTGCGCACCATCTCCGGGCGCAGCCGGTTGACGATCAGCCGGATCGGCTTGCCGCGCCTGCGATCTTTCCCACGACACGGTCGGCGTCGCGGATCGAGCTGACCTCCGGCGTCGTCACCACGATCGCTTCGGCCGCGCCCGCGACGGCGTTGCGAAATCCGGTCTCGATCCCCGCCGGCGAGTCGATCAGCACGTAGTCGGCCTGCTCCGCCGCGCGATCGACGATCGCCGAAAACTGTTCCGGCGTGATCGCGTCTTTCTCGCGCGTCTGCGCGGCCGGCAAAATCGAGAGCGACTCGAAGCGCTTGTCCTTGATCAGCGCCTGACGCAGCTGACAGCGGCCCTCGGCGACCTCGACGAGGTCGAAGACGATGCGCTTTTCCAGTCCGAGCACGAGGTCGAGGTTACGCAGGCCGATGTCCGCGTCGATCAAGATCACGCGATGTCCGCGCTTGGCGAGCGTCGCGCCGAGGTTGGCCGTCGTGGTCGTCTTGCCGACGCCGCCCTTGCCGGACGTGAGGACGATCTTGCGCGCGCTCATGCGGGCGCGGCTCCGGCAGTCTCAGGCTCGCCGAGCTTATCGAGCGGCAGCACGACGATGCCCCCGTCGCGTGCGAGCGCCGCTTCGGGCACCGCGGAGCGGCGCGGCTTGTTCTCCTGTTCGGCCGCGATGAACGTGGCGATGCGCAGCTGCGTCGCCGCTAAATCCAGGGCGTAAATCCGCGCGGTCTCGTCGCCGCTCGCGCCGGCGTGCGCGACGCCGCGCAGGCGCCCGAACACGACGATGTCGCCCGTCGCGACGAGCTCGGCGCCGGGGTTCACATCGCCGACGACGACGATGTTTCCGGTGTGATGCAGCACCTGTCCGCCGCGCAGCGTGCCGGGATGATAGAGCGTGCCCGGCACGGCGTCGACGACGTGGAGCGTGGGCGGACGCGCGCTGCGGGACTCGGTGCGCAGACGCGGGACGCTGGGGTCGCCGCGCCTGCGGCGCTGCGCGATGTCGCCGCGCGCGCCGGCGAAGTCGGCCACGAGCGAGGTCGCCGCGTCGGAGAGCCGCACCTCGGGTTCCGATGGGGCGGCCGTCTGTGCCGAAGCGGCCGGCTGCACCGGAGGCGCCGGCGGCGCCGCAGCCGGCTCGTAGTCGAGCCCTCGCTCGCGGGCGAGGCCTTCGAGACCGTCGGCGCTGCCGGAGAGGGCGCGCAGCGTGATCCCGGCGGCGTCCAGTACGCCGCGAAGGCGGGCGAGCACCGCATCGGACGGGCAGGCATCGCCGAAGTTGGCGACCGCGGACGAGCCGCGGTAGAAGCTGGGCTGCTCGGCGAGGCGGGCTTGCAGTTCGTCACAGGCTTGCGCGAAGTCGCGTTCTGAGAGCGAGACTTCGATGCCGTCCCGCCTGCCCCGCAAGAGCGTCATGCCGCGCAGTGCGAGAAGAATTGGATTAATCCCGCTCGGTATCCACAAAGGACTCGCAACTTCTTCAGCCTTTTCCACATATAATACACAGTGATCGGGCGTAGACTCCGAGCGGGCTCGTCCGTTTGCTAGAGGGAACTAAACGATATGCTGCGTCGCACCATTCCGCTCCTCGTGATCGTGTCACTGCTGACGGCGATGAATCCGCCGCGCGTCTCGGCTATGTCGACGCAATCCGAGATTGCCATAGGCCAGTCCGAGGATCAGCAGATCGTCGCCAGCAGCGTGATCGAGACCGATCCGCTGCTCAACGCCTACGTGCAAGGCGTCGCCGGCAACCTTTGGAATCAGGTCGCGCGCAAGGACGTCCCCTACTCGGTCAAGATCATCAAAGACACGCAGGTGAACTCGTTCGCGACGATGGGCGGGTTCGTCTACATCAACGAGGGCCTGATCGACTTCGCTCAGTCTGACGACGAGCTGGCGAGCGTCATCGGCCACGAGACGGGTCACATCGAGCGCCGTCACCTTCTGACGAGCTACTCCAAGGCCGAGATCCTCAACATCCTCTTCGGGATCGCCTCAATCTTCTCGCCCATCATCTACGAGTTCGGCAGCCTCGCCGAGGCGGGGCTCATAGCCAAAGTCTCGCGCGAGGACGAGATCCAGGCCGACCGCTACGGCCTGCAATTGATGTCGCGCGCGGGCTACGATCCCGAATCCATGGTCACGATGATGGCGCACCTCGGAGTGCTTGAAGACGAGCATAACGACGCCGTGAGCAAGTACCTCGAGGACCACCCCGATCCGGATGCGCGGGTCGCACATCTCATGGGCTATCCGGAGCTCAATCCCTCGGCTGTTACCGCTTCGCAGCAGCTCGTGCAAGCGTCGAGCGACGAGGAACGCGCCCGCTACGACTTCGCTCGCCTGCGCCTCGACGAGATCCTCAAGCGGGATCCGCAGAGCTCCGAGGCGCTGCTCGATCTCGGTCAGTCCGAGCTCGCGCTGGGCCTTCCGAGCAAGAGCGAGCAGACGCTGGCGGAGGCGGCACAGCTCGGCAACTCCGAGACTAAGGCGGCGGCCAACGCGCGCATCACGGCGCTGCGCCAGATGGAAGTACAGCGCGTCACGCTGAGCCAGCCGAACCTGCCGAAGCTGCAGAGCGCGGTCACGGCGGCGCAGGCGGCGCACGTGCAGACCGCCGGCGAGATTTCGGCGCGTGAGACGGAGGGCAAGGATCAGCTCAAGTCGGTGCAGAGCCGGCTGGAGACGCTGCAATACGAAGTTCCCGATCTGAGCCGCATCAACGTCAAGCGCGGCTCCCGCGTGGAGGCGGTCGTCAAAAACCTCAACTCGATGACGCGCTCGGTCAACAGCGCGTTGCAGGACGCCGGCGGCGACTCGAGCCCGATCGGCGGCGTCGGTTCGCTCGAAAAGAATAAGGAGGCCGGGCTGCTCAAGCAGAGCGCCGACATCTACGAGGAGATGCTCGCGCCGTTTGCGATGAAACCCGTTCCGACGGAGTCGCTCGCGATACTGCCCGCATATCCGCAGATGATCAACGAGTTGTCGCTCGCCGACGGCGAGATGCTGCGCTCGGTGGACGCCGCGCGTGCGGCGATGACGACGCTCGACCAGTCGCTGGGCGACCTCGACGAGTTCCTCAAAGCGCTCGACCACGCGTCGGTGAACTTCAACGGCGACATCAGCCTGAGCGAGTATCAAGACCTGGCGCCGATGATGAAGAAGTCGGTCGACGATTTCAACGCGGCCGCCACGGAGGCGTCGCAGGGATCGCAGCTGTTCAACCTGGCGCGCTCGCGGCAGCTCTCGACGCGCATCACGCTGCTCGGCCTCGGCACCTCACCGGAGCTCTACTCGACGCTGCGATACGCGCTGCAGCAGCGCTTCGGCAGCAACGGCGTGAGCTATCGGACGATGCTGCGCGACGGGCTGACGCCGGGCGACGTGGCCGCGGCGACGATCATCGCGGCGGACATCAAGAGCACGCCCGAGGACGTGATCGCGCAGGCCAAGGATTCCGACAAGACGGTGATCGACGTCGCGAACGATCACAAGATGCACGCGTGGCCGCTCGAGATCTTCATGGGTCTCGTCTACTTGGATTACACGGACGATCCGGCCAAAGAGCTGCGCAAAGCCGACGGCACGCTCGCGGTCGACCTGAACAAGCTCGGATTGTAGGCGCGATCGATGGCGGTGGCCGGCAACGCTCGCAAGGTCTTCTCGATCCTTCGTAAGGGCATCGACGTGCGCGCGATCGGCGCGCACGTTCGCAAGCCGTTCCGGTTTCTGCTGTGCGGCGATCCGGCACTGATGTCGGAGCTGCGTGCGCTGCTGCTGCGCGGGCACGACGACGACACGATTCCGCTGTCGGCGGCGGCGTGTCTGGAGACGATCCATCCCGAGGCGCCGCTGGTGACGAATCCGCGAGAGGTGCGGGCGATAATTTTCCTCGGGCGGCGCGGCGATCTGGCGGCCGCGGACTTGAACACGCTGAGCGTGCTGCGCGTTCCCATTCTGGCGCTCACGGTGGATCCGATTGCGCCAACATCGGGACCGCCCGGTCCGCCGAAGGGCGGCGAGTGGAGCGAGTACGTAGTGCCGGCGATCGCGCGCGAGCATCTGCGCGGGCGGTTCTTCCCGCACCTGGTGGAGTGCGCGAGCGGCGTGGAGGTCGCGGTGGGGCGGAATCTGCCGATGCTGCGCGACACGGTGGCGGCGAAGCTGACGCGCGACGCGGCGAACAACGCGCTGAAGGTAGCGCTCGCGAGCGCGGTGGTGGATCACGTGCCGGTGATCGGGCTGGTGCTCGGCGCATTCGCGTCGGCCGGCGATATGGTGGCGATCACCGGGATTCAGGTGATGCTGATGCTGCACATCGAGGCGGTCTACGGCCGCGATCCGGACGTGCAGCGCACGTGGCAGCTGCTGCCGGTGATCGGCGGCGGCTTCGGCTGGCGCATGATCGCGCGCGAGCTGGTTGGCTTCGTCCCGGTAGCAGGCATCGCGATCAAGGGCGCGATCGCTTACGCGGGCACGATCGTAGTTGGCGAAGGCGTGACGTTTCTGCACGAGCACGGCCACACGATGACCAAAGGCCAAGCCGCGGCGCTCTACGAGCGCACGAAGGACGACGCTCTGCGCTTTACGAGAGACTTGATAGGGCGGTTACGGAAGTAAAATAAGCCCCGACCAACTATCATCCGGATTGGAGCCGGTTTCAACAGTCCCGTCGCGTCAGCGGTATAGTTATTTCTTCAAATTTTGAGCGACGTAGTCTCTGATTTCCGGAATGAGCGCATATAGGGTGTCGCCAGGGCAGGCAGTTGCCACTGACGGGTCGCTCATGATCGTCGCCACGTTCCGATGTCCGATGGTCTGAGCGATGCTCGGTATCTGCTGATGCGCCCATAGGCATAACTCTTTGAGGGACTGAAGCTGCGCGGGTGTCGGCGAGCCACAATAGCCCGCCGTCCCCGGTTGGAAATCTCCGGTTAAGGACACGTCAACGCTAACGGTATTCATGTCCTCGGCTGCAGCGGGAACCATGTTCATCGGGCGGCCTTGGTAAATCGTGCCGTCTTTGCCGATGACCCACGTATAGCCGATCATGCACCACCCCTGCGCCCGATGCTGCGCGTCAACTTGCATCGGAGTCTCATCCCAAGGACCGTCCTCATGGTGAATGATAAAACTCGTGATTTGTGACAGGTCACGATACGCCGGAGAACCGTTCGGAGGTGGGTATGCGGGCTGTTGGATATTGATACTCATCTTACGTTCACACGTTATTCACTTAGTTTGTTGGGGTTTGTAAACCGCCGGGGTGGGGAAATGGCGGCGCATTTCTAGACGTGCTAGTACTCGCTTGGTAAGCTCGAACCTGCCGCCTGAGAAGGCGCCCCGGCAAAGCAGCGGTGCTACCCTGGCGCCCCAGTCGGCGCGATTGTCAAGGTGAGATGGCATTTGCAAGAGTGGGGATCTTCGCAGCTAGAGGCGCTCAAGCAGCGACTCGTCGTCTAGACCGCGCAGCTCTTCCGGAACGCGCTCGCGCACGGGCTGCGCGAGCTGCGCCGCGATTGCCGCTCGGCGTAGCGGCGTCAGCGTGTCGCGGCGCTCCAGGAAACGCTTGATCAGCGCACGCTCGTGACCCGACAGATAGGCTGTCGGCGCGTAGCCGGCGTCGTCCACGTCACCGAAGATCCCGACCTCTAGATCGAATCCCTCGCGCCGCACGCGCACGTCGAAGTAATATACCGCCAGGATCAGCGCCGAGAACGGCAGCGTCACGCAGCGGACCATCGAGTCCAGCGCGACGTACCCGGCGGGCCAGCGCCCTAGGCCGAGAAACGCCACCGAGTCCACGAGCCCCGCCGGAACGGTCATCACCGCGCCTGCCGCGATCGCACTCAGCAGCGCACGACCGAACTGCTGCCGCGTGAAGATCCGCGAGACCGCGAGCTCAATCGCAGTGGGCACACTACGCCCCTCGACGACGATCGCGAAGAACGCGGACACGCCCGAGACGAGCAGCAGCGCGAGCGCGAAGAGGATCGCGACGAGTGCGGCCAGCGCGACGATCGGAGCGATGAAGACGATTGCCGAAGTGACCATCGCGCCCACGATCAGTGGAATCGAGACGATGAAGACCAGCACCACATAGCAGACGATCAGCACGCCCAAAACGATGCCGAGCATGCCCAGGATCGCGGGCCAGCGCGCGAGTACCGTCCGGTACGCGCCGCCGACGGAGACGGGTTCGTTCCGGTACACCGCTGACGTCGCTACGCCGATCGAGCATACAGCGAAGGTCGTCAGCACGTATCCGAGCAGTACCGAGATGGCTACCAGCGCGATGGAGCCTGGTGAATCGAACAGCGTCGGGACGCGTTGGGTTCCGAGCCGTTCGGGGTGTTGCCAGACCGAAAGCAACGCATCCAGCTGCGGTCCCTCGAACTGCAGCTCGAAGTACTGCACGACCGCCAGAGGCACGATCGCGACTAGCGCGATGCCAACGAACGCGCCAAAGTGTTGCGCGTATAGCTTGATCGTACGGTCGAATATGTCGCCGAGATCGAGTGGGCGGACCTCCATCGCCCGGCGCTTCTGGCAAGGCGATTGCGACACCCCCGAGAAAGCTGCGCGTATCCATGGTGATCGGAACGATCGAGGGGCTGCGGCGTTACCCCATCAAGAGTCTGGCCGGCGAGGTGCTGGAGAGCGTCGAGATCGGCGAGTCGGGCATCCCCGGCGATCGCGCGGGCTCGCTCTTGGTGCGCTCCGGCTCGGAGCGCATCGGAAAGCTGTATCGCGGCAAGGAACACGACCGGCTCCATCTCGTCGCGACGGCCGGGGCGGCGCGCGCCGCCGCTGCCGCGCGCGGCGTCGACGTGGAGTTCCAGTCAGGGACGCACTTTTTCGACGACGCGCCGATATCGATAATCGTCGACCGTTGGCTGGACTCGTTGAGCGCGCACGTCGGTTATGCGGTGGAGTGGCAGCGCTTTCGCCCGAACATCTTCGTTCGCGCCGCCGACGGTTTCGATGAAGAAGAGTCTGCGCTGGTGGGCAATGAGCTCGACGCCGGAAGTGTGCGGCTGCGCGTGCGGTGCCCGATCGAGCGTTGCGTCGCCGTGACGTATCATCCGCGTGGCGCCGCGAGCGATCCGCAGATTCTCCGTTACCTCGCGCAGGAGCGCAACACGTGGATGGGGATCTATTGCGACGTCGTGCGCCCCGGTTCGGTGCGGGTTGGCAACGAAATAGTGAGGCGCCGTGAAGACGGCGCCTCGGCCCACACCCGGTGAGGGTTTGAGATTAGCCCAGCCGACACGATTGCTTGCTAGTTAATTTGGATTAGACCATTCGGTACTGCCAACCGGCAGCGCCAATCGCCTCGCCCCCGCTCAGCATGACGATGCTATATGGTACGGCGTCCTTCGAGTGCTTTTGCGATCGTCACTTCGTCCGCATAATCCAGGTCGCCGCCGATTGGCAGCCCGTACGCAAGTCGCGTCACCATAACGCCAAGCGGTTGCAACAAGCGCGAAAGATAGAGCGCCGTCGCCTCGCCTTCGGCGTTGGGATTCGTCGCAATGATGATCTCACGCGGCTCTTCGCGACCGATGCGTTCGACCAACTCTTTGAGGTGCAGCTGCGCTGGGCCGATGCCGTCCATCGGCGAGATCAGGCCGCCCAGCACGTGATAGCGTCCCTTGAACGCGCCGGTGCGCTCGATCGCATAGACGTCTTTCGCTTCCGCCACGACGCAGATCGTCGTGGCGTCGCGGCGGTCGTCCGTGCAAAACTCGCACGGATCGCTCTCCGCAAGCGAATAACAGATCGAGCAGAACAGCACGTTGTCTTTCACAGACAGGATCGCCTCGGCGAGGCTCTGCGCCTCGTTGCGCGGCCGGTTCAAGAGATGAAAGACCAAACGCGCCGCCGTCTTGGGGCCGATCGTGGGCAACTTGCTCAGCTCGTTGATCAGCCTGGCGACGGGGCCGGCGACCGTCGTCACATCAGCCCGGGGATGCGCATCCCGCCCGTGACCGAGCCCATGCGCTTCTGCGCCGTGTCGCTCGCCTTAGTCAGCGCGTCGTTGACCGCGACCGTCACGAGATCTTCCAGCGTCTCGATATCTTCGGGATCCACGGCATCTTTGCCGATACGCACGCTCTTGATGCGCTGATCGCACGTCGCCTCGACGGTCACCGCGCCGCCCGCCGCGCTGCCGCTCACGACCGTGTTCTTGAGCTCCTCTTGAGCCTTGGTCATCTCGGCCTGCATCTTTTTCATCTGCGCTAGTAAGTGCGCCTGATTCATCTATTGAATTCTTTCGTTAGCATAGTCGAAGAGTGCGTCGGCATCGTCCGTTGCCGTCGATCCCTTGGCGCGCGCGGCGTTGCCGTCAACGCGCAACCGAATTTGCAGCGGCACGCCGAGCACGTCGGCGATGGCCGCCTCGATGATCTTCGCGTGGTCGCGCAGCGCGTCCGCGCTCCACGCGTCGGGCAGCTTGAGCACCAGCGCGTTGTGCTCGATCCCCTCGATCGCGGCGCGCGACAGCGGCGCGCGCAGCGACTGACGCTCACCCTCGACCTTGCCGCGGATGCTCTGCCAGGCCGCCCGCACGCGCTGCAGCGAGAGCTCGGGCGGATCGTTGCGCTTCGCGGGCTCGCTCGCCGCTCTTCGCGGTCGCGCGCTTTGCCGCCGCCGGCACGGGCGCCGGCGGCGCGGGCGGGGCGCCCGGGGGTGCCGCGCGCCGTTCCTCGAGCGCGGCGACACGCGTCGCTAGCGCGTCCAGCGTCGGGTCCTCAGGCGTGAAGATGAACCGCAGCAGTGCCGTCTCGAGCTCGAGGCGCGCGTTGCCGCCGCTGCGCGCGAGCGCGAGTGCGTCACTGAAGCTGCGCAGCGCGCGGACCAGCATGGCCTGCGACACGGCTGCCGCCTGGACGGCGACCCGCTCCGCGTCGTCGGGCGCGAGGTCGCGTGCCAGCAACGCGGGATCGATCCGCGCCACGAGCAGGTTGCGAAACGCCGTGATCAGCGAGCGGGTCAGCACCGCGAGGTCCGAGCCGGCATCGCTCGCCTCCTCGACGATCGCGAGCGCGCGCGTCGCATCCCGCGCAACCACGGCCTCCACGAGGCTCTGCGCAAATTCGCGTCCGCTGGAGCCGAACGCGAGCTCCAGGGTCTCGACGCCGGCCTCGGCGCCGCCTGAGAAAGCCGCCAACTGCTCGAGCATCGTCAGCGCGTCGCGCAGGCCGCCGTCGGCCCGATAGGCGATCGCGGCCAGCGCCGCCTCATCGACCGCAATGTTCTCGCCGCGCGCAACTTCGCGCAGCTGCTCGATCATGACCGGGACCGCGATGCGGCGGAACGCGATAGCGCTGGCAGCGCGACAGGATCGTGACCGGCAGCTTCTCCGGCTCGGTCGTCGCCAAGATGAACAGCGCGTGGGGCGGCGGCTCTTCGAGGGTCTTGAGGAAAGCGTTGGCGCCCTCTTTGGTGAGCATGTGCGCCTCGTCGATGATGTAGACTTTCATGCGCATCGTCGCCGGCGCGAATTTCACCGCCTCGCGCAGCGCCCGGATTTCATCGATTCCGCGGTTGCTCGCGGCGTCGATCTCGAGCACGTCCAGCGCTGTCCCATCCAGCATGGCCCGACAATTCTCGCACGAATTGTCCGGGATAGCCGTCGGGCCATTGACGCAATTGATGCAGCGTGCGAGAATCTTCGCGGCCGAGGTCTTCCCCGAGCCGCGCGGCCCCGAAAAGAGATAAGCATGGGCCAGCTTTCCGCTTTCGATCGCCGCCGTAAGCGTGCGAACGACGGCGTCTTGGCCGACGAGGTCGGCGAACGTGCGGGGGCGCCAGGTGCGGTAGAGGGACACGGCGCTGAAGTTTAGCAGGTCGTTTCGCGGTGCCTGCCGGAGGGTATGCTTGCAACGGACCCGTCAGGAGAGCGGTTATGAGAGTTGCTTCCCAAGCAACGGTGCTTGGCTAATTTTGGGATCGGAATAAGATAATGGTGCCCGCGGATCTGCACGACCAGCTTCGTGAAAAATTCGGCTTCGTCGGATTCTATCCCGGCCAGGAGGAGGTCATTTCCCGCGTCCTGCGAGGCCAGGACACGCTCGCGATCCTCGCCACCGGCGCGGGCAAGAGCCTCACCTACCAGCTCCCTGCGCTCCTGCTCGAAGGCACCACCGTCGTCGTCAGCCCGCTGATCGCGTTGATGAAGGATCAGCTCGACATGCTGCGCGAGCGCGGAATCACCGACGTCGTCGCGCTCAACTCCACGCTCTCCGAGGATCAAGAACTGCGCGCCCGCGAGCGCATCCGCTCCGGCACGCTGCGCATCGTCTACACGACGCCCGAGAAGCTCGAGGACGAAACGTTTCTCGCCTTGCTGCAATCCATTTGCGTTCCGCTCTTCGTCGTCGACGAGGCGCACTGCATCAGCCAATGGGGCCACGACTTCCGGCCGGCCTATCTCGCACTCGGCGGCGTCATCGCGAAGCTGGGCCACCCGACCGTGCTCGCGCTCACGGCGACGGCGACGCCGTCGGTCCGCGAAGATATCCTGCACCAGCTCGGCATCGAGCAGGTGAAGCCGATCGTGCGAGGATTCGACCGCCCGAACCTGATCTACGAAGCGCGCAAGGCCGATAAGGAGGCCGACAAGCTCAAGATTCTGACCCGGCTGTTCACGGGTCCCGACGCGCTCGAGGGGACCGGCATCATCTACACGGCGACGATCAAGAACGCGCTCGAGGTGCAGGAGTATCTCACGCACGAGCTGGGCATTCCGGCCGCCGTCTATCATTCGAAGCTGCACAAAGAGAACCGGACATCGGTCCACAACCTGTTCATGGACGAGACGATCCGCGCGGTCGTCGCCACCAACGCCTTCGGCCTCGGCATCGACAAGCCGAACATCCGGTTCGTCGTGCACTACGATCTGCCCGGATCGCTCGAGGCGTACACGCAAGAGGCGGGCCGCGCGGGCCGCGACGGGCTGCCGTCGCGCTGCATCCTGATCTACCGCATGAGCGACACGCGCGTGCAGAATTATTTCCTCACCGGCAAGTATCCCGACGTCGAGGAAGTGCAGCGCGTCTTCGGCACGATCGAGGTGTTCGGCGAACAGGCCGACGGCGTTTCGATGGTGGATCTGCGCAAGATCCTGCAGCTGCCGCTGACGAAGCTGAAAGTCATCCTCGCGCTGCTCAAGAAGTCCGGCTACATCGAGCACATCGGCAAGTCGGCCTACGGACTGACCGAAGCCGTGCGCAAGCACCGCGGGCTCATGCTCAACCTCGCGAACTACGACACGAAGAAGTCGTACGATCAGAGCAAACTCGCGATGATGCTGCAGTACGCGGAGTCGACGTCGTGCCGGCGCCGTTTCATCCTCAACTATTTCGGCGAAGATTTCGATAAGCACAACTGCGGTGCGTGCGACAACTGCCTGCGCGCGCTCCGCGCGGGGCGCGGCGCGCAGGTGACGACGGGCGGCTTCAGGATCGCCGACGTCGTGTCGCATCCCAAGTTCGGAATGGGGACCGTCGAGCGCGCGGAACGCGACCTCGTCACGGTGCTCTTCCCAAGCGTCGGTTACAAGACGCTGCTGGCCTCGGCGGTTAGCCACGCCGAAGCCGCGCAAATTGCCTAGCGCGGCGCCTTTTCGCTCCGCACTCCCGATAGCGGTCTGCGCGGGACTGCTCGCCGCCGCTCCGCTTCCCAGCCCCTCACCGTCCCCGCAAGCTTCGCCGACGCCGTCGGCGTCAGCGCGAGCTTCCATCCCACCCTCCGCGGTACCATCGGTCGCTCCGCCGGCTCCGGGCGGCTCGCCGACGGCCACGCCGCCGCCGCTGTCGATCGCGCCGGCCAGCGCGACGGTCGGCGTCGGCAGCGCGGTGAACGTGACGGTCGGCTCCGCGATCAGCCCGATCGCGGCGGTCGTACGCGACCCGTCGGTCGCATCCGTGGAGGTGGATCAGGCGTCGCAGCGGGTGGTGATCGTCGGCAAGGCACCGGGCACGACTACCGTGCACGTCAGCGACGCGCGCAACATCAGTAGCGACGTACCGGTGCGCGTCGCGTTCTACGCCGGCTCGATCGCCGGGCACGTGACCGTACAGCTCACCGGCGATCCGGCATCGGCGCAGTTCGTGCGCGAGGAGGCCGCGCAGGCCGTCCGCGACGCGGCGCAGCGCCGTCCCGACGCACAGGTCATCGTGTCATCCGATGACGTGCCGTTCCGCGGCAATCTCGAGCAGGACGACGTGGCGGCGTTCGACGTTCCGGTGCTGATCCAGGGCAACAACGACATCGAGGTCGACGGCTCGACGCACGTCGATGCGCAGAACGTCGCAGTGCCGCGCATCTCGCCCAACTCACTGATGGTCAGCGACTATCCCGAACGGCTGACGGAGGACGGCACGCTCTTCACCGCCGACCTGCAATCGCAGCAGCCGTCGCGCTTTCTATACTTTCACTATAATCCGCGCGGCCAGCCCGACCGCCGCATCGTGCTGCGCGCGGAGAATCTCTCGCGCGAGCCCTCGATCGTGCAGTTCATCAGCGGCCGCAGCGGCCCGTCATCGAACGAGATGGACGTCGGCCACCAGGCTACGCGGCGTTTTCTCGTCAACGTCGTGCAGAATCAGGGCCGCCTGTTGACGATCGGCGCCAACACGTCGCTCAACATCGTCTCACAGGATCTGCCCGCGGGGAGCATCGTCTGCAACCTGCTGCAGCTGCGCGTGCTCTCCGGCAGCAACGTCCACCTGACACTGTTCGCGCAGGACGCGAGCGGCAGTCCGAACGACGTCATCGCGAGTACCGCGCTGCTGCAGTACGGTCACATCCATGCCCGCGGGATCTATCCGATTGCGGAGTTTCACTTCGCGACGCAGTGGCGGGTCAACGAGGATTATCTCGAGCTGCCGATCGGCCAGCTGCCGCTGCCGAACCACATGCAGGGCCAGGCGCTCTCGGGCGACTACGGCGTGCTGCAATCGTTTGTGGTGAACATCGAGAACCCGCTCTCATCGCCGCAGTCGGTAGCGATCTACGAGAATCCGCGCGGCGGCCGCTCCACCGGCACGTACCTGATCGACGGCGTGCTGGTGCAGTCGCATCAGGTTCCACCGTACTCGCGCTACAAAGTACGCCAATACGTGGTGCCGGCGCATGGCTTCGTGCGCGTCGCCATCGTCACGATGCCGGAAGCCGGCTCGAGCCTGCCCCTCAAGCTGATCTTCGCGCCGGACGACGGGAGCGTCGCTCCCGGCGCCCCCAGCTCACCGATTTACTGAGATAACCGTCACGCGGGGTTTCGCTGCTAGTTGGAGATCGCTTCTTCGTACAGCGCTTCCATGCGCGCCGCGGCCGAGTCCCACGAGAAGCGCGCGATCGCGTCCGGCCGCGCTTTTGTCGCGTGGAAGTCGTCGTCGCCGCGCAACGCTGTTTCCAGCGCCGCGACCCATGCGTTCACGTCCTCTGCTGGGGCGATCGGCGCGTCGCCTGCCGTAATCTCCGCCAGCGAACTTCGGTCCGAAACGACGCAAGGCGCGCCCGCGCAAAGCGCCTGCGCCGCCGCGTAGCCAAAGCCCTCGTAGCGCGATGGCACCGCAACCACCGCGCACTCACGGTAGAGCGCGAGGAGCCGGCCGCGCGTGACGTAGCCCGGCATCTCGACGCGATTCGCCACGCCCAAGCTCTGCGCTAGCACTGCACACTCAGCCGCGTAAGGCGTGTGCGGCCCCACCGCCATAAGTCGCGCGTCGGGCAGGCGCGCCAGTGTTCGGACGAGGACCTCGAGGTTCTTGCGACGCTCGATCGTGCCAACCGCGAGAATAGTGCTAGCGTCGCCCGCGCCGCGTGCGAGCTCGCAGAAATCCGCCGCGACGCCAGGATAGACCACGTGCACGCGCCGCGGATCGAGGCCGCGCACGAGCTGCAGCAGCGCGTCGCGCGAAAAGTTCGAGTCAACGACGATGCGCCGCGCCCGGTGGTATCGCTGCGGGGCGAGTTTTCCGAAGTAGTAGCGCGCGTATGGGCGCGCGTGCACCTGATCCGCCAGCCACGCGACGTCGTGCACCGTCACCACGATCGGGATTCCGCTCGCGGCCGGCATCGTGCCCGATGCGCAATGCAGCAACGACGCGCCACTGGAGCGCGCGCGAAGCGGCAAGAGGACTTGATCCCACAGGACGCGCCGGTCGAACCGCCATGGATCGAGCCGAGGCTCGCGCAGCTCGGCGACGTCCAGGCCCCTGCGCCGCAGCGCGTCGACAAGCCCGCGGGCGTACTCCCCAATTCCGGTCGCCGTGCCGACCGTGAGTTGCGCGTCGAGCGCAACCCTCACCGCAGGTCGCGTTCCAGAGCCCGCACCATCAGCGATTGCGGATCGAGCGCACGGGCGCGCTCGAGGTAGCGCGCCGCGGATGCGCGATCGCCGTTCTGGAACGCGATTACGCCCAGCCCCGCCACGGCGTCGGCGCTCGCCGGATCGATCGCGAGTGCCTGCCCAAAGAGCTGCGACGCGCGTGCTCGATCGCCGAGGAGATCGGCTTGGTTCGCGGCTTCGATCGCGTAACGCTCCGAAAGCGGTGACAGCGCCACCGCCGCCTCCAACGCGTTCAGGCCGCGCCGCAGCCACGCGTTTTGCGCCGCGCTGCCGGAGACTTGTACGAACGCCAGCTGATTCGCGTACCGGCCCATGCGCCAATACGTCTCGGCGACCGAGTCGGGATGCGTGCGCAGCATCGCGAGCCGGTTCTCGAGCAACTCCTCGAGGCGATACGCCCCGGCCGGATCGCGCGACGCCAGCGCATCGTCGGCTGCCGCGTTCACCGCGGCGGCGTCGGGGGCGGCGAGAAAATACTCGAGTGCGAGCTGCCTCTCGCCGCGCGCCAGCGCGGCGCGCGCCAACAGCTCGTCCCGCACCGGTGATCCGGGGAGGCGGAGCGCGTACTGCTCCGCCGCATCCGTGTCGCCGCGCCCGAGCGCGTCTTGCGCAAGCGTCGCCTCGACGTATGGCGCCGGCGCGACGCGATCCAGCCATCTGTATACGAGCCGTCCGAAATCCGAGGGAACGCGAGTTGGAAAGGTCCCCGGCGCTGCTGCGCTTGCGCTCAGCGAGTCCGATGCAAGCTGCACTATCGCTAAAGATAAAAGAAACGCCGCTACTACGACGCCGATAATCCAGCCAAGGCGCGTGGCTCGGTCATGCTTCCCCTGAGCATGCCGAAGGGTCAGCATGACAATGAGAGATTAGAACTTTACGGTGAAGTTTACGTCTTCGTGCGTCTGCGTCGATCCGTTGAGCGGCAGGACGCTATCGCTGAAGCGGTCTTGATATGCGGAGATGGAGAGCGTCTTCGACGCATCGGGGATGTCGAACGTCAGCTTGCCGCCGTAAGAGTTATTCATCGTGTCGAGGTTCATGAGGCCGGGTAGTCCGTATCCGCCGTACAGGTGCTCGATGCCGTAGTTGAGGTTCAACGTCAGTCCGCGGAACACGGGCACGTTGACGCCGGCGCCGAGCGACACGCGATTCAAGTCGCTGTAGCTCGGGATCGCCAGCGGAGCGTCCGCGTTGGGAAGCTGCCACTGCGACGTGGCATTCGGCGCGGCGGTAAACGAGTTGCTGTCGTTGCGGATCAGGTGCTCGTATTGCGTCGTGACATCGAAGTTGAGGTCGCGCTTGCCCGCGCGCACGAGGAAGTTGGCGCCGGCGGTGCTCGAGTTATCGTGCAGCGCGAGGCCCGGCGTTTCAATCGAGCTGCCCTCGGCGTGGCCCAGGAACTGCACGTTGCCGACTTGCGCCGCGGCCGGAGCGAATGCGGCCGGCTGCACGGCGGCGGCCGAGGAGCTGTCGAACGCGAGCGTTCCCGGCCCCGGCGAGATGCTGGGTAACGGCGGCACCGGCTGATACGCCGCGGTGAGCGGTGCGAGCCGGACCACGTCCTCGCGAGACTGGGCCGGCGGCGCGAAGCGCACGTCACTCACAAGCCCAGAATCGAATGCGCCCGCGAGGTCGGAGAGTCCGCTGCCCGTCATCGGGATGCTCCCGGCAGAGCTGCGCAAAAGCGATGTGGCGGCCAACTCTGTCGCGAAGCTTGGCGGCTGTTCCGGCGGCGAAAGTTGTAGGGCCAGATCGCGCAGCGGCGACTCGCTGACGCGATTACCGCTCTCGGCGGAGAAAGCCGCCCGCGAGTCAGACGTCTCGCCGAAGACGCGCAGCATGAGCTGCGAGCCGAGATCCGGCGTCGAGGGTGACAACGAGATGAGCTCGGCGCGCGCCGCAGTTAAACACAACACGACGGCGAGCGCCGCGCTTGCCATCATGCCGCCGACTCGAAGCACCGATCCTCCCGTCATTTGCAGACGCTCTACGCAGGGGCTCCTTAGCTTAAAGGTCGAGCCTCGTCTTCCCTGGCGAGGAAGCGGCGCGCGATGAGGATGGCGGCGTAGTCGTCGATGGGCCGCGGGGGCAGCTGCAGACCGAGCGGGACAAGCCGGCGCCAGCCGCGCGGGGGGTTCTCGGCAAAGTACAGGCCGCGAGCCAGGCGGCTCGTCTCGTGCTCGTCCACCAAGTGGATCGGCAGGCTGAAATGCATCAGGGCGGCCCGGACCCGGCTCGCGTTCGTGCCCCGGCCCAGGGCGATGGCCCCGACCCGGTGGCGCGCCAGCAGCTCGCCGACGCAGCCGTCGAGACGCTCGAGCGCTTCGATCCCGGCGGCGACGACCGCGCCCGCGTCGTCGAGGAGCGCGTAGCCCGCCTTGCTGCGGCCGGGGTCGATCCCGATGACCGCCTCGCCCGTCACGGCTGCTGCGTCAAGACGATGACGATCGGAACGCCGCCGAGGTGCGGATAGAAGTCCTCTGCCGCATAGGCGGTGAGCAGGTAGGTTCCCGCCTTGGCGATCTGCTGCTGCATTTGGGCGACAGCCGGAATCAGCTGCACCGGCTGCACGTTGTCGGCCAAAAACGGAACGAGGTGCAGCCGGCGCGCCGTGGCCGAGACGTAACTCTGCAGCTGAATGAGCGCGATGTTGATGCTCGCGCCGCTCTTGCCGGGGACCACGAGTTGCGCGATGACCTGACCCTTCTCGAAGTACCGGATATCCGGCGTCACGTTGATCGCGAAGTGAATCTGGTCGTTCTCGAACAGATTCTGATCCGATGTCACCGTCAGCATCACGTTGGCCTGCGAAAGGCTGGCGGCGGTCGTCAGATCACCGGCCAGTCCCTGCAGCTTCCGGTCCGCATCCGGCGGGATCGTGTAGGGCCGCAGGCCGAGGCGGGGATACGTTGCGTTCACGTACTTCACTGCAAAGAAGTAGTAGGCGCGGATCGTCGAGAGCCGTTGCGTCTGCGACGCCGACTGTTGGATGACGCGGTAGAACGGCACCATCAGCGTGTCAACCGGGAAGACGAGCCGTCCGCTGTTGACCTTGGCCTCGAGGTCGCGCTGCCGCGACTGCAGCTCGGAGATCTGCGCGTTGATCGAGGCGAGCTTGAAGAACGCCGTCTTGACCTGCTCCGAGGCGAAGATCGCGACCAGCGTCACGACGAGCGCGATGATCATTCCTGTCGCGATGGCGATGATCGTCGACGTGTAGCGAGGCCGGATGCCGTACAGGCTGAGCCGCCTGCGCCCGACCTGATGCCCGACTCGGTCGCCGACGTACGCGACGATGCCGGCCAGCGCCATGACGAACACGACGTTGCCGACGCCGCGAATCACCTCCACGAAATTCATGCGTGCGCCGCCCGCCGCAGCCGAACCAGACCGATCGCCGTGAACAGGATGTTCGGCATCCACGCCCACAGCGACGCGAACGCCAAGAACGCCTGAGCCGCAAACGAACACATCGTCATCACGACGTAGTACACGAACACGATCAGCAGCGACAGCCCGAATCCCAGGCTCGTGCTCCCGCTCGTTCGGATCGTGCGCAGGCCCAGCGGAATCGCAATCAGGATGAACACGAAGCACGCGAACGGCCTGGCCAGCTTCTCCTGATAAGTCGTCACGTACTTACGATACTCGTTCTGCGTCAGTTGGCCGGAGCGTACGACGTCGGCGATCTCCGACCGGCTCATGTTCTCAGGATCGCCATTGGTCAGCCGTTTCACGAGGTCGCTCGGATTCTCCCCGATTTGCACCTCCTGCTGCGCGATTTTCGGCTCCGCCAGCGTCGTGCCGTCGGGATTGAACCGATAGACGCTGGAGTTCTGCAGCGTCCACTTGTTAGCCGTGAACTCGGCGCGGTCGGCAAAGGCGACCTGCCGGGGATCGTTGTGATTATCGTACTGAATCAGCGTGACGTGCAGCAGCGCGCGCGAATGTGGCTCGTAGGCCGTGGCGATCGTCACCTGTCGTCCACCACCGGGAAGCGGCGCCGATACCGTCAGATCCCGGCTGAACGCGCTCACGTGATTGATCGCGTTGTTCTCGATCTCGGTGAGCTGATCGTTGGCGTACGGAACCAGGCCCTCCTGAAGGTAGAGGGTGACGAAGGACAACACGATGCCGACGGCGAGCAGCGGCGTGACGATGCGCGCAAACGTGATGCCGGCCGCTTTCATCGCCGTGAGCTCGCTCTCGCCGGAGAGCCGCTGAACCGAGAGCAGCGTGCCGAGCAGGAGCGCCATCGGGATCACCAGCACGATATCCCCGGGCAGCGACCACGCGAACACCAGGAGCGCCGCCCACAGCGGCGCGTGTTCGTTGCTCACCAGTTTTCCGATATTTAGAAGCTCGGTCGCCGCGAAGATGAGCGTGAACGCCGACAAACCGAAGACGAACGGGCCGGCGAGCTCCGTCAACACGTAGCGATCGAGAATCGTGAATCTCATGCGTTCGCCACCGCTGGCGGCCACAGTGCAGGGCTACGACATTCCGCTTCGGAGACGCTCGCTACGCACGTCCTGTGCTCCGCTCGCTCGGCTCGATTTTTGAGAAAACAAAGTTTTGAAGAACACATCCTGTGTTGCTCAAAAATCGAGACGCTCCTCAGCAGAACGTCGTAGCCCTGCACTGCGGCCACATGACTATAGGCGAAAGCCTTCGCCCAGGTAAAATTGGCGGGCGATCGGCGAGTCGAGGACTTCCTGCGCCGTTCCGGAGACCTCGATCCGGCCGTTGTTGAGGATGTAGGCACGGTCGACGATCGCCAGCGTCTCGCGCACCTGATGGTCGGTGATGAGGATGCCGAGGCCGCGGTCGCGCAGCTGCCGGATCATGGCCTGGATGTCGGCGACCGCGATCGGATCGATGCCCGTGAACGGCTCGTCGAGCAGCAGGAACGCGGGCTGTATCGCGAGGGCGCGCGCGATCTCGACGCGGCGCCGTTCGCCGCCGGAGAGACTGTCGCCGCGAGCGTCGATGAACGCGCGCAGGCCGAACTCCTCGAGCAGCCCCGGCAGACGCCGCTCGCGCTCGTCGCGCGAGACGCCGTTCTGCTCCCAGATCAGCCGGATGTTGTCGCCGACCGAGAGCTTGCGAAAGATCGAGTTCTCTTGCGCGAGGTAGCCTATGCCGTTACGGGCTCGCGCGTACATCGGCGCGCCCGTCAGATCGATCTCGCCGTCGCCCTTGCTCAGCGAGACCGTTCCCCCGTCGGGCTTGACTAGACCGACGACCATGTAGAAGGTCGTCGTCTTGCCCGCGCCGTTAGGCCCGAGCAGGCCGACGACCTCGCCGGTCTCGACCTCGGCAGTGACGCCGTTGACGACGGTTCGCTCGCCGTAGCGCTTGACGAGTCCGCGCAGCTTGATCGAGGGTTGTTGGTTCATCGCATTCGCATATGTGTCAGAGAGATATCGGAATCGAAGCTCGATCCGGTCGCGCGAAAGCCCTTCGGGTCCGTGACGACGACGGCGCCGTTGCCGTGCAGCATCCCGGTGGTTCGATCGTAGACCAGCTGCGTGCATTGCAGCGTCATACCGGAAGACGACCGCGCGTTCACGCCGTCGAGGAGCGTCACAGTGTTGGCTCCCTGATCGACGACGGCGTGCGGAGCGCGCGCCGTTACCTCCGATCCGTGCCGGTCTCGAAAGGTCACGCGAGCGTCCGAAAAGACGGCGCGCGCGAGCCCCTGCGGCCCCTTGCTCTCGTACGAGCTTGCAAGCAGATCGTAGTCCACGCGGTTGTGGACTTGCTGAATGAGGTGCACGGGACGATTGACCGCGCCCTGGCCGCGGATGTCCAGCACGAGGGGTGTGGCCGTGGCGTGGGCGTGTAGTGCCGGGGTGGGCGGCGACGCGGTCGCTTTAGGCGGCTGCGGGTTGCAGCCGGCCGCCGCGACGAGCCACGCCGCGGCGGCGGCCGGGATCCGCACTAGCGGTCGCCGTCCGGGGGCGCGCCGTCGCCGGCCGCGGCGAGCGCGAGGCCGAGCGTCGGCATCCACAAACCAAAGATCACCACACTCACAGTATCGATAAGGCCTTGCACGGCGACGCCGACCAGTCCCGCCGTGACGCTCAGCGCTAAGAACGCCCTCGCTTGCGATGCGTGCGTCAAGCGGCGACGCAGCTCGAGCGCGAAGCGCCACATCAGCCACGCGACGCTCGCCACGCCGACGATGCCGAACTCCGCGAAGAACGTCAAATACAGGCTGTGCGCGTGAAAGGCGGTCGAGTCGGCGTCGGGGGCGCGCACCACGCCGTAGAGCCGCGAGAAGTTGAACGGCCCCACTCCCGTCAGCGGAAAGCGATCGATGATCTGCGTCGCGGCTTGCCAGATCGACAGCCGGGTGTAGTCTTCGCTCGGGTCGTGATGCGCGTTGAACAGCAGCAGTACCACGATGGCGCCCGCGACCACGACGAGCGCCGCTCCGCGCGCGCCGGCCTTCGTGCGCGTCGCGACGACGAACGCGACGGTGGCCGCGAATCCCATCCAGCCCGCGCGCGAATAGCTCAAAGCCAGCGCCGCCGCGCCGATCGCGGCCGCGACCCAAGCTGCGGCGCGCAGCAACGCGGTCGAGCCGACGCGCGCCACGGCGTACGCGGTGGGAACGAAGACGACGAAGTAGCCCGCGAGTTCGCCCGGCAAAACGAACGTACCCGTGGCGCGGCCGTGCTGGATCGCGTACTGCGCAACCGGCGCGCGCAGCGCGAGCATAGCGATCGCCGCGATCGCGGCGGCCGCGCCGGACGCGATGTAGGCGCCCAACAGTATCGTCGCGGCGCCGCGGTCGTCGTAGAAGCGAACGATCGCACAGTGCCACACGATGCCGAGCAGGCCGATGAATGTAAACAGCAACCCGGCGCGCGGATCGAAGCCGAAGGCTCCCGCGAGTAGACCCGCGCCGAAGACCGAGAGCAGCGGCAGCAAGAGCGGCTGCGATCCCGCTGCGCGATAGCGGACGAGCATCGCGAACGCATAGACCGCCAGCACGCCGCAGAGGCCGAATACGCCGATCGCCGCCGAGCGCGGAATCAGGACGAGGCCGGGAAACGCAACGAACGTCAGCGCGATGAAGCTCGGAAAGAGCGGCACGAGCGAGTAGACGAGGCCGAGCGCCGCCGGCATGAGGCGCCGCATCACGCGGCTCGCGCGAGCGCGACGATGCGCTCCGCGATCCTCCACGTGCCGCCCGCTTCACCCATGCGCGAGCGGCCCACGGCGCTCATGTGCTCGCGGCGCGCTGGATCGTCGAGGATGCCGCGCACGCCCGCGACCGGCTCGTTGCCGCAGCTGGGGAACACCGCCAGCGCGTCGCCCAGCAGACCACGTTGACGGCGCCGGTACCAGCTGGCCTTGCGGTCGGCGTCGCGCTCGAACGCGACGATCGGAACTCCGGCCGCCGCGGCCGCCTCGTTGGCCGTTCCCGCCTGTCCCATGACGAGCGCGACGCGGCGCAGCAGCGGCCCCAGCTCACCGCGCCACGCCCGGATCAGCTCGCGCCCGTCCGAGACGAGCGTGAACGGAATCGCGTCGTCCGCGGTCTTGCACACCTGCCAGCCGCGGCGCGCGGCTTCGTCGGCGAAGCGTTGCGCGTCGAGCCCCCGCGCGACCGAGAGCGCCGCGCCGAGCGCCGGAAAAAACGCGGCGAGCCGGCGCGTCACGTCGAGTAGAAACGCGGCGTCGTCGTACGCGTTCTCGCGGCTGCCTGGAAACAGCGCGATCGCGGGTGTAAAGCCTTGCACGGCGCGCTGTGCCGCGGAATCGTCCGCCGTAGCGAAGAGATCGACGATCGCGTTCGCGACCTCGACGCCCGGCACGTTCGCGCGCACGCTCTGCGCGGTCGCCTCGTCGCGAACGAAACAGGCATGCGCGCGCCGCAGTATTCGTTTCTCGACGCGCCCGTAGGGAGCGACCGCCACGCTCTTCGCGCTGCCCACGAATACCGTCGGTTTTTCAAGCGTCAGAGCCATCGCGAGCGCGTAGGCGTCACCGACTGCGACGGCCACGTCGTACGCGTCCCGCGAGCGACGCAGAAAGTGCCGCTGCGCCAACGTTAGCCCCAAGAGTCCCGCGCGCAGGTCGCGCGCGATGTTGCGCAAGTTGAACATCGCGATCAGCCCGCCGCTCGGCATGCTCGCGCGCGGGCCGACGTCGCGCAGCCGCTGCGACGGTGTGTTGCCGACGAGCGCGAGATGATCGATCCGCGCGTCGGCTGCGAGCAGCTCGACCTCGGCTGCGATGCGCTCGGCGATCGCCGCCTCGCCATGGCCGTTCGTCACGAAGAGCACGCGCATCACGGCCCCGCGAGCAGCGGGACGAGCGCGAAGTCCGTCAGCGCCAAGCGGCCGCGCTCTGAGTCGTACGCGAACTCGCTGCGCGAGACGAAGCGGCCGTACGGGCCTGCGTGCACGATCGGTACGCCGCCGACGCGCTCGGGGATCTCCAGCGTGTCGTGGCTGTGCCCCCCGAGCACGACGTCGATGCGCGGCACCCGCTGGGCCAGCCCGCGATCGCGCGAGAGCCCGATATGCGACAACACGACGAGCAGGTCGCGCTCGCCAAGCGAACTCGCGTACTCTTCGACAACGCCGACCGGATCGATGAAGCGCCAGCCGAACACGTTCTCCCAGATGCTGTTGGTGTCGTATTGCATCACCAGCAGACCGAGCACGTGGACGCTCGTCGCCGCGTCTCCGTTCGCCGGCAGCTCGAATCGCAGCGCCGGCAGGAACGGCAGCGCGCGGCCCTTCACGTCGACGAGGTTGCTGCACACCAGCGGATGGCGCATGCGCTCCGCGCGCGCGCGCAGCAGCCCGAAGAGGTAGTGAAACTCGCGATTGCCTATGGCTTGCGCGTCGTAACCCGCCGAGTCCATCTCCGCGACGATCGGCTCGTTGCGGTAGTACATCGTCTGGCTGCCGCGCAGCGAGTCGCCGCAATCGAACAGCAGCCCCGGCTCCGCGCGGCGCATCGCCTTGAGCCGGGGCGCGATGCCCCGATGGTCGTGCAGATCCGAAGTGTGATAGATGCGGACCATGCTACGGAACCTCGTTCCGCGCGCCATCGCGAGCTAGCTCGACGGCATACCGCGCGCACCGCTCGAGCGCGTCGCTCGGCCCCAGCGCCGCGCGCATCGCAACGAACTGCGCGTACTGCTCGCCGGGATTCTCCATCAGCGATTCCAGCGCGCCGGCGAGCGCGTCGGGCGTCGCTTGTTCCTGCAGCAGCTCGGGAACGATCTCGCGCCCGAGCACCAGGTTGGGCAGCGTGATGAAGCGATGCCGGACCATGCGATGGCCGTATCGAATCAGGATCTTGGGAATGACGTAGATTCCCACGCAGGGCACGCCCAAGAGCGCGGTCTCCAACACCGCGGTTCCGGAGGCGACCCACGCGCCGTCCGCCTCGGCGAGCGCCGCGGGAACGCCGCGCACGATCTCGAGTCCCCGCAATCGTTCGCGCGCCAGCTCGCCGGCGATCTGCGACTGCGCGCGCGCATCGGCCGCCGCGACGACGCCGCGTAAGTGCGGGCGCCGCCGCTGAAGCACGCGATACGCCGCGGCGAGAACCGGCAGGTGGCGGCGCAGCTCGCCGGCGCGACTTCCCGGCAGCAGCGCCACCGTTCCCCCGTCGCGCGGCGGCGGCGGCCGCAACGGGCGCATCGTATAGCGGCTTGCGAGCGGGTGGCCGAAATACACGATGCGGCATCCGATGCTTCGATGAAATTCGTCCTGATGCGCAAACGCCGTCATCGGCACCGTCAGCGCGCTGACCTTGCGCGCCTTCTCCACGTTATCCAGCCACGTTCCCGGCGGGAAGAGATCGAGGATCGGCCCCGCATAGCCGAAGCGCCGTAGCGTCGACGCCAGGCGCAAGTTGAACACGCCGAAGTCCACCAGCACGATCAGGTCCGGCTTCGACGCGCGCAGATGCCAAGCCGTGCGGAGCATGGCAAGCAGCAGCTTCGGGATGCGCGGGATGGCGGCCAGCGGACCCATGCTGGCCCAGCCGGCGTGACTGCGCCACAAGCGAAACCCGGCGGCCCGCATGCGCTCGCTGCCGATGCCTTCGAACTCCGCCTGCGGGTCGATCGCACGAATCGCTTCCGCGATGGTCAGCGCCGCGGCCTCTCCCGACGGCTCCCCAGTCGAGAAAAAGTATCGCACCGAAGCAGCGGCCTAAGCGCGCAGCCGCGCGGGGGTCTTGTTAAGCGGAAGCTGCGACGAGCGCGGACCAGCGCAGGATGCGCACTTCGTTCCGAGCTTGCTCGTCCGCGCGAGCGCCGCAGCAGGAGGAGCACACGATGTGCGACGACGAGCGGTTCTCACTTCAGCACGCCTCGCTCTGAAGGCGCTTCGAGAAAGGCGATGACCTCGCGGCCGGGATTCGTCGCGACCTCGGCCTTCATGGCGTCGATCGCCTGCGACACGTTGAGCTTCGGGTTATAGAGGAGCTTGTAGAATTTCTTGATCTCAGCGCGTTCCTCGACGGTGAACGCCGCACGCCGCAGGCCCACGCTGTTGAGGCCGTAGGGCTGGCACGGGTTGCCCTCCACGAGGAAGAAGGGCGGCACGTCTTTGGTGCACTTGCTCATCCCGCCGACCATGGCGTGGCGGCCGATGCGCGTGAACTGATGGACGCCCGTGTGTCCGCCGATCGTCACGTAGTCGGCGACGTTGACGTGGCCGGCCAGCTGCGCCAGGTTGCTCATGGTGACGCCGTTGCCGAGCACGCAGTTGTGCGCGATGTGCACGTACGCGAGCAAGAGGCAGTCGTCGCCGACGGCGGTCAGTTCGCCTTGTCCGGTGGCGCGCTGGATGCTGACGTACTCGCGCAGGATGGTGCGATTGCCGATGCGCGTGTACGCGCGCTCGCCGGCGTACTTGCGATCTTGCGAGGCCGCGCCGACGGTGCAGAACGGATAGAGCAGACAATCCTCGCCGATCTGCGTCCAGCCGTTGACGACGACGTGCGCCTGAAGAACCGTGTGCGCGCCGATCGAAACGTGCTCGCCGACGATGCAGTAGGGTCCGATCTCGGTGCCTTTCCCCAGCTCCGCTGCGGGATGGACGATGGCGGTGGGATGCAGCATGCTGGGCTTTTAGTTCAGTCGTGCAGCACGGCCGCATCGGCGCCGAACATCCTTGGATCGGAGACGATCGAGAACATCAGCTCGGCCGAACACGCGAACTGCCCGTCCACCTCCGCTTGACCGCTGACCCAGCCGATGTTGCGCTTGTGACGCAGCATCCTCACCTCCATGTCGAGGCGGTCGCCCGGGATGACCGGCCGCCGGAACTTCGCCTTGTCGATGCCGGCCAGGTACGGCGTCTTGCGCGAGAACTCGCCGGGCTCGAGGATCATCGCGCCGCCCAGCTGCGCGAGGGCTTCGATCATGTAGACCCCGGGCAACACCGGGTTGCCGGGAAAGTGGCCGGCGAAGATCTGTTCGTTGTACGTGATGTTCTTGTAGCCGCGGACGCGTACCATATGCTCGAATTCGAGGATGCGGTCGACGAGCAGCATGGGATAGCGGTGCGGCAAGATCTCGAAGATCGCGCGAATGTCCAACTCGGCCAATGTCGTTCTCCTATGCGGACGGTACGCGCAAGCGCCCACGCAGGGCTCGCGTCAGTGATGCGTGGAGCTCGTGGCCGCTCTTGATCGCGACGATCTCGCATTGCGGCCACGCTCCCAAAAGCGCCAGGTCGCCGATCAGGTCGAGCACCTTGTGCCGCACGGCTTCGTCGGGCCAACGCAGCGGCTGCATCGGGCCCTCGGGCGCGAAGACCAGCGCGTTGTCTAAGCTGCCGCCGCGCCCCAGGCCGCGGGCCCATAGCGCCTCGATCTCGTGCAGGTACGCGAACGTGCGCGCGCCGGCGATCTCCTCGCGATACCGGTCCGGCTCGATCTCGCCGAAGTAATACTGCGTTCCGATCGGCGGCGCGAAGTCTGCCACGAAGCGTACGCGGAATCGCTCCGCCGGAACTGCGATCATCATCCGGTCGGCCGCCGTGACGGAGATCGGGTCGGCGAGCTCGAGCACCCGCCGCGGCACGGACTGCGCCTGCAGCCCACACGAAAGGATCGCGGTGACGAAGTCGGCCGAGCTGCCGTCGAGTGCGGGAATCTCGGGGCCGTTCACGTGGATGTCGGCGTTGGTCACGCCCATCGCGAAGAACGCGGAGAGCAGATGTTCCGTCGTCGACACGGTCGCACCGTCGCGACCCAGCACCGTGGCGCGCGACGTGTCGCGCACGTTTTCTACCGTCGCCGGCACGCGCGTCGACCCGATCGCGAAGCTGAGTCCGGCTCGGGACCGGCCGGATGGACGTCGACCGAGGCGTGCTCGCCCGTGTGGAGGCCGACGCCTTCGAAGTGCAGCGCGTCGCGGAGCGTCGCCTGCATCACGCGGCGTTATTCGGTTTGCGCGAGCGCGAGCGCTCGAGAGCCTCGACACGATCGAACAGCTTTGGCAGCTTACGAATCATGACCTGTCGCCGCAGTTCCTCGTGATGATCCTTCGCGGGATTGCCGGAAATCGTCGCGCCGTCGGCGACGTTGCCCCAGATCCCGAGCCCCCCGCGATCGTCACACCCGAGCCGACCGTGATGTGCCCGCGGAAGCCGACCTGTCCCCCAACTCTCACGTAGTCGCCGATCACGGTCGACCCGGCGAGACCGCTCAAGGCGGCGATCACGCAGTGCTTTCCGATTCGGCAGTTGTGCCCGACCTGAACGAGGTTGTCGATCTTCGTGCCGGCGCCCACGCGCGTGCTGCCGATCTGGGCGCGATCGATGCAGGAGTTGGCACCGATCTCTACGTCGTCTTCGAGCACGACGTTGCCGACCTGGGGAATCCGGTCGGCACGGCCGTCGACGAAGGCCCAGCCGAAACCATCGCTGCCTATGACGCTGCCGGCGTGCAGCACGACGCGATCGCCGACGGTACAGCCGGCGAGCAGTTTGACGTGCGGGTGGATGCGAACGGCCGCTCCGATCGTCACGCCGTCGCCGACGTATGCGCCCGCACCGACGACGCTGCCGGCGCCGATCGTGACGCGGTTTCCGATGTACGCTCCGGCGCCGACGTAGACGTCGGCGGCGATGCCGGCGTCGGATTCGATCACCGCGCTCTTGTGCCGGAACGGGCCGCGCGGCGGCTCGGGCGCGACCATCGCGAGCAGATGCGCCAGCGCGAGCCGCACGTTCTCCACGACGATCAGCGGCTTCGCCGCGTCGTCGCGCGCGAGCGTCGGATCGACGAGTACCGCCGTCGCCGCTCCGGAGAGAGCAGCGGTAAAGTACGATTCCGTCGTCGCGAAGGTTAGCGCGCCCGGCGTCGCGTCGTCCACGGTTGCAAGGCCGCCGATGTCGACGCCGCCGTCACCGACGACGCGTCCGCCGATCCGAGCGGCCAGGTCCCGCAGCGTTCCGAGCATCCGCTACGGGCTACGTTCCCGGCGTCGGCGAGGCCTTTTCCGTGATGTTGAGCGCCTTCTCGACGTCGGGCGTGATGTCGACGCCGCCGTATCCGATGCCCTCGCGCGTCAAGACCAGCTTGAGCTGGCGCTGCGACGCGACCCTGCCCGCCACGTCGCGCAGTTGCGCCGATAGCCGATCCGTAACCTTAGCGTACTTGCGTTGCAGGTCGTACGCGTCGCGCTGCTTGCGCGAGTTGCTCTCCCGGCGCGTCGAGATCGACCGCTCCTCGGAATACATCTGGGTCTGGTAGCCCTGATACTCCGGCCAGTTCGAAACGACGCGCTGCACGTCGACGAGCCCGATCGAGCTGTGCGGCGCGCAGCCGGCCAGCATCGCGGCGAGCGAGAAGAGTGCGATTCTATTTTGTGTGTTCACTCGTGTTGGCTTTCGACGTCCTTGATGACTTGGCTGGTGAGGTCATAGCCGCCCGCGGCGACGTTGGGATTGACGAAGACGATGCTGAAGCCCCGCTCCTGCGCGATCCGCGCGGCATCCCGCTGCACCTGACCGACGATCTGTGCATAGAGGTCGGCGCGCCGCTTTCGCAGCGAAGTCAGCTCCTTGCCCGCCGCTCCCGTCGCGCCGACGTCGGCGCCGTGCATCGCGGCGAACTGCCGGTCCAGGTCGCTCTTCGTTTCGTTGTATTGCGCGACCGTCTTACTCGCATCCGCCTGGAACTGGCCGACGAACTGGCGGTGAATCTTCGCGATCTGCGCCTGCACGCTGGGCGAGAGGTTCTGCGGCGCGGTCGCGGGCCCGAGGCTGCGCAGCTGCGTCGTCACCTCGTTGCGGTGCTCCTCGAGCTTGGCCGACGTCTGGCTTTGGATCGCGCCCACCTGCGAACGGATGGTCGAGCCCGCCTCCCGATCGAGTTGCGCCCGATAGGCTCGGAGCGTCGCCGCATCGGCGTTGCGCTGCGCGGCGACCTCGCCGGCCTCCTTCGCATTGATCGCGCCGAGCTGCGATTCGGCCTGCTTGCGGGCATCGGGATCCATGGCGAGGTTGGAGAGCCGCATCTTGATCGCGAGGCGCGCCGTCGCGTCTTGCTGAGTCAGCCGCAGCGAGAGATCGGTCTCGTTCTGCTGCAGCTGCTCCGCCTTGGCGCGATATTTCTGCTCCGCCTGCGTTTGCAGCTGACGCGCGATGGAAGAGCTTGCCGCGTTGTCTTGGGCGACGACGTTTTGCTGGTAGGCCATGTAGTCGGAGTTGGCAGCCTGCGCGGCCTGCTGCGCCTGCAGCGCGGATTGATTGCTCATCTGTGAGGCCGCGAGCGCCCCTTGGCCGTGAACGCCCGCCGCCGACAGCGCCGCCGCAACCGCTTGCGACTCGCGGTGCTCGTAGTCGCGCTGCTTCTGCGCGAGAACCATGTTGGCGCGTATCTGGGCGGCCCGAAGCTCGCGGTTGAGCTCGGCCGTCTGTGCCGCCATCTGCCGTGCGCCGAGAGGCACCTGGGGACCCGAGTAGCGCAGGTCGATGGCCGCGATCGCCTCGTCGAGCTGCGAGAGCTGCGAATACAGCGGATGATGCTTCACGGCGTCGTCGATCCGTACGTAACCGGTGCCACGAACCGAAGCCGAGTGCACGTTCGGCGCGCAGCCTGCGAGACACGCGATCGCCAATGCACCGAGCAGCGCGAGCGCGCTACTTGCCGAGCGCATTTTGGACATCCGCCGTGATGTCCGTCCCCCCATAGATGACGTCGGCACGATCGAGCACCAAGATCAACGACTTCTTGCGCGCGACGTCCGCCGTCGCCGATTTCGTCTGATCGACCAGCGGCTTGAGCAGCTGATCCTGCTTGTCCGAAACGGTCTTGTTGTAATCCTGGAGGATCTGGCGCTTGTCGCTGTCGCTGCGCGCCTGCGCCATCTTCGCGGAATAGATCTGCCGCTGGGTCGACTCGAACTGATTCATCGCATTGTTGGCGTTCTGGACCTTCGGAATTCCGTCGAGCGCGGTCTGATCGACGTACCCGATCGCGGACGGCGGCGGCGTTGCCGACGGGGGCACGATCGCCTGCGGGCTCGAGAACACGGCCTCGACGTCCTTTGTGATGTCCTGGCCGCCATAGATGATGACGCGCTTGTCCACCACGACCGAGAGATTGCGCGTGGCGGCCACGGCCGCGATCGCCAGCTGCGCGCGCTGAAACAGCGGGCCGACGATCTCTCGCTGCCGATCGTTGTACTGCTGTTGGAACTGCATGGCTATCTGCTGCCGCTGGGCGTCGCTCCGCGCCCGCTTGACCTGCCCGTTGAACTGCGCGTCGAGCCGCGCCTTATCCCCAGCAAGCGCGCTGTTAGCGTTTATGAAGACCGGCAGGCTGGCGAGCTCGGACTGATCGACGTAGCCGACGTCGGTGACGTCGGCCGCGATGGCACCCGGCGCCATTGTGATGCCGAGCAGCAACGCCGCGGCTGCGAAAATCGCGGACCGAAATTTCATCTGATTCGTATGGGCTCCATATCCAAGTCTTGTGGGGATTCTAAAGTCTAGAAGCTCTGGCCTATTCCAAAGCTGGTGTGCGTGCCGTTGACGCCCTTGGCGAAGTCGATGCGCACCGTGCGCAGGCCGAGCTGCGGCACGTCGAAGCGGATGCCGAAGCCGGCGTCTCCGTAGAGCGCCCAGTCGGCCGGATATCCGGTGACGCGGTTGGTGTACGGATCGAGCAGCGGGTAGGCCCCGCGTATGTGGTAATCGAGCTCGTCGACGAACAGCGCGAGCGTTATCCGCCGATCCAGCGCGAGCGGCTGGCGCAGCTCGATCTGCCCCAGATAGGCATTGGTCGCGTAGAACACGGTGTTATATCCGCGCATCTGCTGGTCCGAGAAGGTGAACAGCGAGCTCGGGGGGATGACGCCCGTCGAGTTATACGCCGCACCGTGCACGCCGAGCGTCGCGTCCTTGAGGACCGGGAAGAACTTCGCGAGGTCCAGCGTGCTCTGCGTGAACGAGAAGTTCGAACCGAAGGCCGGCTCGGAGAAAGTCGCGCTCAGCAACGCCTTCACGCCGTTGCGCGGATTGAAGGGATCGTCCAACGTGATCGTCTGCAGGTTGAGACCGGTCGTGATCAGGTTGTAGGGACTGCCGGTGTTGACGTTCGCGATGGACGAGGCCGAGATGCCGAACGATCCGCCGAAATTCTGGGCCGACGATTGAAGCGGTCCGGGCGTCGGTCCCACGAAGACGTTCGGCTGATTGCCTTGGAAGTAGTACGGCGACGGGACCGTCGTGTTGTAGCGGATCTTCTGCCCGCTGACGGCGAACGACAGGATCGTGTAGTCGCTGAGGCGACGCCCGACGTTGCCCGAGGCGCCCGTCGCGCTCGATGTATTGGTGGCGTAGGTGTTGGATATCTGCGACGCGTTCGAGCTCGGGTAAAGTGTGACGGGAATCGGAATGGACGCGTGCTGGGCGACCGACTGCCCGATGCCGGCGATGCTGTAGATCGGATAGTAGTACGTCGAGTGATTCGTGAAGATCGACCCTCCGGCGGTGTACTTTTGGCCCTGCGGCGTGTTGCTCAGGTACGGCACCGACGCGGTGATCTGAGCGACGCCCGTGCGAGCGCCCTCCTCGAACTGGATGCCGGCCGAGTTGCCCGTCCCGTGCAGGTTGTTATCCGAGAAGCCGACCGTTCCGTACAGGCCCAGTCCGGTCAGACCGCCCGAATACCCGAAGCCCAGCGAGGCCTGCGCGGTGCGCTGCTCGGTAACGTGCCACACGAGCGTCACGTCCTGGGGCTTCTTCGGGTCCGGTCCCGGCTTGACGTCGGGCTCGACCTTGGAGAAGAAGTTGAGTGCGTTGAGGCGCTCGTAGTCGCGCTTGATCGCGTCGGTGTTGAGCACCATGCCGGGCTTCTCGCGCAGCTCGCGGCGGATCACGACGTCCTTCGTCCGCGTGTTGCCCGTCACTTCCACGACGGCGATGCGGGCCACGTAGATGTTGTATTTGACATCGGCGGTGCCGGCTTTCAGGTCGATCGACGACGGCACGA
Source organism: Vulcanimicrobiota bacterium (assembly GCA_963756165.1). GTDB lineage: Bacteria > Vulcanimicrobiota > Vulcanimicrobiia > Vulcanimicrobiales > Vulcanimicrobiaceae > Cybelea. The sequence goes on from CAVWMO010000014.1 coordinate 201,000, forward strand.
TGCCGCCCTCGAAGTTCCCGAGCTCGAGGTGGAGCTTGTCCTCGTAGAACTTCTGCAGCACCTTGTAGTCGGCGTCGCGCACTGCGTCGGAGTAGACGCTGCCGACCTTCAGCGTGAGTTGCGGAAGGATCGCCGGCGGCGGGAGCAGCGGATCGCCGCCGATGATGATGTGGTTGACGACGAGCCCTTCCTGGATCGTGAGCGTCAAAACGCCGCTCTGCGGATCGATGTGGACGTCCTTCACGTGGGTCGGGACCTGGCCGCCGTACCCGATGCGCTCGTAGTAGTTGTTGATCTTGAGGATGTCTTGCCGGAACGTGTTCGTGTTGAAAACTTGGCCGACGGACAGGTCCATCAGCGCCAGCAACGTGTCGCTCGGGACCTTCGCGTTGCCGGCAAAGAGAATCTTCGTCAGCACGGGGTTTTCGACGACGCGGAACGTAATGGCGATCCCGCCCGGACGCTGGCGCACGAGAGGCGGCGCGATGTCCGCGAAGTAGCCGAGCGCGTTGATGCGCGCCAGGTCCTCCTGAACAACCTTAGGATTGTAGGGCTGTCCGGGCCGCACCGCGATCACCGACATAATCGTCGAGGTGGGGACGTGGAGGTTGCCGGTGACATCGACCGACACGATCTTGGGCCCTGTCGCGGACGATGCCGGGGCGATGCTAAGTCCGACCACCGCGATTAGCGGGAGTACGACGCCGACGCACCATTTCAACGCGCCCAAGCGCCACCCGGGGTCAAAGGTCATTCGAAAAAGCCGTCCTCGATTTTCCAAGAGGGTTCGCAAAGGGCCCGTAAGCCACGGGCCGCAGCGCGCAAGCGTATCGCGCGCGACCCGGCACGCCCTGTTCCGCCCGGCTGACCCGGGGTCCTTGCTCGTGTCACAAGCCTGAACGTTTGCTTAATCGAATACCCATTTACCAGAAATAGCGTTGAACGGTAAGGCTGAAGCCGCTGTTGCCGATCAGCGGCTGAGCCACCGTATAGCCCGCATTATACGCTACCGGCGCGCTCGGAAGCTGCAACAACTTCGTGGGTCCGCTCTGATAGAAGAAGTTCAGCGTGGCGCTGGTGATCGGGTTGGGTTGCACCTGGAGACCGAACGACTGCACCTGGGGTAGCCCGAATGTGATCGCATAGACGGCGCTGACCGCCTTGCCGAGCAGCCGCGTGGCCGTGACCCCGACGTTGCCGTAATAGCCGAGCGAGAGGTTGACGCTCGAGAGTCCGAGGCCCTGGCCGAGCGTGGTCTCCACCGGCCCGAGTAGGCTCGCCGCGAACTGGGCGTTCAGTATATTGAAGGCTTCCTGCCCCACGGTGATCGAGTTCCGCTGCGCCAGATCGACGATCGGAATCGGCGACAGCGCCCCGAGCGGCGTGATGCCGTTCGGCTGCTGGCGTGCCAGCATCGACTGGCGGCTGAACGCGATTCCATTGAGGAAGCCGCCGAACGGCGCGATCAGACCCAGGATCTGGTCCCGGGTGTAGCCGGGCGGATTCGACGTGAGCTCCACCTTCAGCCCGGCGATCGGCCCGTCCACCTTGACCGTGATCTCGGCGCTGCCGTAGGGATTGCGGGCGCGATCCGGATCCGGGTTCACGACCGTGCTGCTCGCGACCGCGTGCAGAGTCGGCAGCACGCCGTCGGCCGCGTCGAAGCGTACCTCGCCCTGCTGCACCCGAAACGCGCGGTCGAAGTAGGTCAGGGTGCCGCCGGTGGAGGCAAAGCTCCCCGAGAGCGTGGGCGCGGCCAGCGTGCCGCCCAGCGTCACGGAGCCGGCGGCGCCGAGGTCCAGACCGGCGCCGTAGCCGCTGCCCCGAACGCGCACGTTCTTTCCGGCCGCGGCGTGCAGGTCGAAGGCCAGAGGCAGCGGCGGCAGACTCGGCGAGGCCGCGCCCTGCGCCGCCTTGACGAACGTCGCGAACGGCAGCGTCGCGTTGCTGAGCGTCGACGTTGCCGGATAGGAGCGCCGCCGTCGTGGGCTTCTTATCGAGCGCGAGCCGCGCGTCGAGCGTGCCGCTGCCGTACGCGGGAAGGTCGAGCTGCGCGCCGCGTGCGATGCCGGCGAAGTGCAGCGTCTCGCTTCCGCCGGAGAATCCGTTGGGGAACGCGACGCGGCCGGAGAACTGCGCCGTGCCGCTGCCGAGCCGCGCGCTCAGCCGCTCGACCGATGCGGAGCCGCGGTCGAACGCAATCGCGGCCGCGAGCTGCGTGATCGGGACGCGTTCGAGCGCGCTCGAATACGACCCGCGTGCGAGCGTCAGCCGGCCGACGATGGACGGCTGGCGCACCGTCCCCGAGAGGCCGATGTGACCGTCGATGAGGCCGCTCATCTTCGTCTCGTTGCCGAGAGTCTCGTCGAAGAGCGCGGGATCGAGGCCCACGACGTCGAGATCGAAGTTCATCGGCTCATCCGCGGGAAGGCGCAGCGGCGCGAGCGAGAGCGGCAGCGATCCGGCCAGCGTCACCTCGCCGCTGCCGAGCGTCGCGCCCGCGTTCGAGAGCACGAGCGCACGCCGCTGCAGCCGGAATTCGCCGAACATCGAAGCGATGGAAATTCCGTACGCGCGCACGCCGGTCGCGTCGAAGCCCGCCAGAAACGTGGGCGCGTGGTACGTGCCCGCGATGTTCAGCGTCGATTCGAACGAGCCGCTGATCGGTACGCGGACGCGTGCGACGTCGTATACCAGCTTGGCGAAATGATCCGTCGCCGCGTGCACCCGGAGGTCGAGCGGATCGTTGCGTCCGAGGCCGAGAGCGCCCACCGCCGAGGCGGTAATCTCGGGCGTCGTCAGCTGCGCCCGATCGATGACGATGCGACGTCCCGCGGCGTGAAGCGAGACGTTCGCGCTGTCGAGCGTGAGCGGCCCGAGCGTGCCGTCGTGGAGCGCCGCATTCGTGCGGACGTCGAGCAGCGGGAAGCGTCCGCGGATGGTCGCGTCACCTGAGACGCGTCCGGTGACGGGGACGCTCTGCATTCCGAGCGCAGGCATCCACAGCGCCAGATCGAGATCGCCGACATCGCCGTGCAGATCGAAACGCGAGTGCAGCAGCGTCGATTGCACATCCGCCTGCGGACTCAGCGCGATCGAGCCGCGCGCCCGCAGCATGCCCTCGCGACCGCCGACGGCCAGCGCGCCGGTGATCGTGTTGCGCGCGCTCGACCAGACGGCTCTCGTGTCGCCGATGGGGAGATTGCGATAGCGAAAGCCGCGCACGTCGAGGTCGCCGCTCGAGGTGACGCGCCCGCCGCGCGAGGCCGCCGCGAGTGCGACGCTGCCGCGGCCCGCCAGCGTGTCGCCGGTGTCGAAGAAGTTGTCGAAGTCGGAGAGCGTCGCGTGCGGCGCGCGCAGGTCGATTGCGTTCTCGCCGGGACGGGCTGCCGCCGCAAAGCCAGCCTCCGTGGTGCCGATCAGGACCGAGCCTTGCCGCACGCTCACGCCGCTAGGATCGGCCGCGAGCAGCACACTACCGTCGATGAACGGCAGACCGTTGACTTCGCCCGCGGGCACGCCGACGTGGCCGGTGATGCTCGGGCGCGCGCTCGCGCCGGCGATGTGCAGCTGCGCGTTGAAGGTGCCGTCGGTCATGTAGTTCGGAATGCCGAACTGACGGAGCGCCGGCGCCACTCGCGCGGCCGGAACGTTCGCGTCGAGGTCGTAGGCGGGCACGCCCGAGCTCAACGCTCCGATGCTTCCGTCGACTTGCGCGCTCGCGCCGCCGAACGCGCCGACGACGCGCCGCAGCGACACCGCGTCCCCGGCGAGGTGGACGCTGCCGTTACCGGCGATCGAGAAGTTCGCGACGCGTCCATCGTTTATCGCTACGCCGCCGTCGAAACGCGGCAGCGACGCGCCGGCCGCGAGATCGCCGGTGGCCGAGAGCGTGCCCGCGCCGAGCGGCAATCCGATCCCATGAAGCTGCGCCGCACGCAGCCGGTTCGCGACGAGCGAGAGCGCGCCGGCCTTCGTCCGCGCGGCGAGCGAGAACTCACCCGCCGCGACGACGTCGCCGCCCGCCGCGGCGGCATCGGCGGAATAGATGCGCAGACGATTTCCCTCGACCGCAAGCGTCAGGCTCGCGCGCGAGAGCGGCACCCCGCGCAGCGTAGCGTGTTGCATCGCCAGATCCGTGCCCTGCACGATAATGCGCCGCGGCTCGATCGCGACCGCGACCGTGCCTTGCAGACCGCCGTGCGCCGGCATCGCGCTTCCGAGGTACGGCTGCAGCCCCTCGAACGTTCCGCGATACGCGCCGTACGCGACGAAGCGCTGCGCCGAGAACAGGCCGTCGCCGGAGAAGTCGCCCCACGGACCCGACGCGCGCAACGAGTTGATCGCGGTGCTCGCCATCGTGCCGCCGAATACCGCGGCGATTCGATCGAAGCGCACGCCCGAGATCGTCGTGTCGCTTCCGGCGACGCGTCCGGCCAGCACGATGTGGCTGCCCGAGCCGCCGCCCGCGAGCGTCATGCCGACCGAGCTTCCATCAATCGGAGGCATGGCGGGCAGCGACAGACCCGGGAACGCGGCGTATCGCGGCGCGCGCATGCGCAGGCCGCTGGACGCGAGCCAGAAGGCGCTGGTATCGTGCGGCCGATCGAGCGCGTAGGCGCCGTCGAAGTCGCCGCGTTCCGTGTGCAGCCAGAACGGTTCGACCGTCGCCGTTCCGTTCGGATTGAGCTGGAACAGCGCCGCGACGCGCTGTACGCCGCGCTCCGACGCGGCGCTTCCCGCGACGCTGAAGAGCAGGTCGTGCCCGACCGCCCACGCGTCGATCGCGATCGGCTCGTCGCCCAGCATCTCGTCGAGGTACGGCAGCCGGCTCGCCGACCGCGCCGACGTGGATCGCGAAGCGCGACAGCACGTGATCGCCGATCAGCATCGTGCCGCGGACGCCGAGATCGATGCCGCCATAACGCGCGCGCAACGGCGCGAGGGCGACGACGTTCGAGTGATAGACAACGCCCGCCACGAGCGCGTCGAACGGCATCGCGCGATAGTACGCGTGTGGGGCGGTCACGCGCGCGACGATCACCGGGTCGCCGATCGGCCCGTGCACGAGCACGCCTAAATGCGCGTTCCCCGAAATCGCCTGATCGCGCGCAAACGCAAACGCGCGGCGCAGCCCCGAAAGATTGCCCGTCCCATCGATCCCGAGTCGCAGCTGCGCGCCGCCGGTCAGCGCGCCCGTGAAGTCGTAGGCGCCCCCGACGATGCGCAGCGGAATGCCGGCCAGCATCGCGTCGGCACGGTCCACGTAAAAGGCGTTGTCGACCAGCTCGACGCGCGCGCGAAATCGCTCGACCGGTGCGGACAACGCAGCCAGCGCGAGACGTCCGTCGCGCACGTCAACGTTGAGGCTGACGTGATAGGACGGCGAGACGTTGGGCACGACGCCGAGCGCGTAAAGACGCGCGTCGAAGTTCTCCGCCGTCGCCTGCAGGATGCGCACCTGCGGCGTATCGGCGAAGTAGTTCGCCAGGCCGCGCAGCGGGAAGCGCGCCGCATGCGCGTGATGGACCGCGTAGCCGCGTATCGCGTCGACGGTGCCGGCGATCGTGAACGGCTCGGGCGAGCTGCGCTCGAACGCGCCGCTGACGCCGTAGTGCGTCACGGCGGCGGTGTCCACGTCGGCGTCCGCGTTGATGCCGCCGATGAAGATGTCCTTGGCACTCGCATCGTACGCCGACGGCTCGCGCAGCTCGATCTGCGCGTCGCGCAGCATCATGTGCAGTCGCAACGGCACCGCGTTGACGTGCGCCGGTCCGGGCAATGCCGCGCCGCTGGGGAAGCCAATGTCGAAGCTGCCGTCGCGAAACCGCGTCAGCGTCAGCCGCGCGCCCGTGACGTCGATGGCCGAGATCCCGAAACGGTGTGCGCTGCCGGGCAGAAGGTCGCGCAGCGAGTAACGGATCGCCGCGTTCGCGACGCTGAGGATCGGTTGTGCACCGCGATTCACGCGCAGGCCGGAAAACGTCGCGCCGTCGCGCGCGACGTGGAAGTCGCCGATCTGTACGGTGTAACCGGTTCCTAACCTGGCGCCTTCTTGGATCGCGACGCGCAGCAGCTCGCGGCCGTTCGCCGCCGCGAACCCCAGAACGATTGCCGCGGCCAGGAGGCCGATCGCGAGGCGAGTGCGCACGTAGCTCTATACCTCCTAGCGCGCGGCGCGCCCCGCCGGACTAAGGATGTTCTAAACCAGCGGATCCCTTAACGACGCCGACGTCGGCGAAACCGTTGCCGTCGACGTCGACGATCCTTGCGATCCGCGCAATGCGCGGATTGGCCGGCGGATGGTCCGTGTCGGTCACGATCATCGACCCGGATTGCTTGCAGACCTTCGCGTCGACGCTCGGCACTATGACGACGTGCTCGCCGCTCAGGTAGTAGCGGGTGTAGACGTTCAGCGCGTACCACGCCGGGCGAAGCGAAAAGCAGACCGTCGGGTGGCCGGCGAGATGCGCGCGAATGAAAGCGAAGGTCGCAGCGGTTCCGGAATCCCACGCGTTCGACGACCGGTGGACGTACTGCGTGAAGTAAAAGACCGCAAACCGCACCGTCGAGACGCCGACGACCAATGCCAGCGCGAGCGTCAGCGCGGCCGTCGCGACAACGCGCGCTTGCCGGCGGCGCAGGCTGCGCGTCCAGTCCAGCAGCACGACCGCGCCGATTGCGGCAAAAACGCAAAACACCGGCGCGCCACCCAGCGTGCGCGGCGCGCTGGGTGCACCCTCGTCGGTCAACGCACCGCCAAATGGGTAGGCGAGCAGCCAGACCCAAAGCCAACAACGCCAGACGATCGACCGAATCTTCGTGAACGACCCCACTGCGCCAACGACCGCGAGCGCCACGATCCACCAATAAAAGGCGCCCATTCCGTTGAGATAGCGCCAGGTCACCCCGGGAATCGGATCGCCGTCGACCGCGAGATACGACCATTTGAAGTGCGCGAGGTAATTCATCGCAAAGGTTCGCAACGCGGGAAGCGTCATGCCGAAACGAAACGTTGCGATGCGTGCGGTACGACCAGCGGTCTCCGGGTCGATGAAGATTTCGTAGAGCGCTGGGGCGGCGACGATGAGCACGAGCGCGTACGCGAGTACCGCCGCTCTGCGATGGCGCGGCGACGGCGCGAAGATCGCCGAGAGGCCGGTCAGCGCGCCGCCGAGCACCAGCGCGTAGAACCACGAGGCCATGTACGTGTACGCCGTCAACCCGAGGAGGACCGCGCCCACGATCAGCCAGCGCACGCGCAACGGGGCAGAGACCGCGCCCGATTCGCCGATCGCCAGCCCGCGCGACAAACCGTAAAGACCGCCGAGCAAAAAGGGCAGCTCGCACGCCGGTTGCCACGCAATTCGCGAAAAATGCACGAGGATCGGTGCGACCGCCGCAAATAGCGCGGCGAGCGCGGCAACGTCGTCGCGCTGCGTCATTTGGCGTACGAGGAGAAAGAGCAGCCAGACCGTCAGCAGGCCGTAGATGACCGCCGCGAGCCGCAGCGAGAATGGGCTCGGCCCCAATAGGACCGCGAGCGGGTACTCCGAGATCGAGTAGATCGGGGGATTGCGGCCCGGGTTTGCGCTGAAAAAGAACAGGTGGCGCTGTCCGTCGACGTCGTGGCCCGTCGTTGCAAAACTGGCGGCCGAGTTATAGAACTCCAGCTCGTCGGCGCTGAGTTCGGTCGGAACCCCGGAGAGGTCGTAAAAGCGCAGGCCGGCTGCCAGCAGCAGAATAAGCGCGAGGGGGAGCCATCGCGCGATCGTCGGGGACGACTGGCCCACTACCTACAGGTCGAGGTTTTTGACGCTCTTGGCGTAGTCGTAGATGTATTGCTTGCGCGGTTCGACTTTGTCGCCCATGAGGTCGGTGAAGATCTGCTCGGCCTCCACTGCGTCCTCGACGGTGATCTGCTTGAGGCGGCGGTTGCCGACGTCCATCGTCGTCTCGGCGAGTTGCTCCGCGTCCATCTCGCCCAGGCCCTTGTACTGCTGGATCGTGAAGTCTTTGCCGTCGTCGCCGACGATCGACTTCAGCTCGCCTTCGGTGAACGCCCACCACTGCTTCTTGCCCTTGCGGATTCCGTAGAGCGGCGGCTGCGCGATGTAGACGTGGCCCTCCTCGACCAGCGGCTTCATCTGCCGGTAGAAGAACGTCAGCAGCAGCGTGCGGATGTGCGAGCCGTCGACGTCGGCGTCGGTCATGATGATGATTTTGTGGTAGCGGAGCTTCGCCACGTTGAATTCGTCGCCGAAGCCGGTGCCGAGCGCCGTGATCATCGTCCGGATCTCTTCGTTGGCGAGCACCTTGTCCAGGCGCGCCTTCTCGACGTTGAGGATCTTGCCGCGCAGCGGCAGGATCGCTTGGTTGTTGGGGTCGCGTCCGCCCTTGGCCGTGCCGCCGGCCGAGTCGCCCTCGACCAAGAAGAGTTCGCAATCACCCGGATTGCCGTTCTTGCAGTCGACGAGCTTACCCGGGAGGCCCGATCCCTCGAGCGCGTTCTTGCGGCGCGAGAGATCGCGCGCTTTCTTCGCCGCTTCGCGCGCGCGCTGCGGCCTGCATGCATTTCTCGACGATCGCGCGCGCGTACTTGGGGTTCTCTTCGAGGAAGAACTCAAGGCGCTCGTTGACGAGGCCCGCGACGATGCTGCGCACCTTGGCGTTGCCGAGCTTGGTCTTCGTCTGGCCCTCGAACTGGGGGTCGGTCAGCTTCACCGAGACGACCGCGGTGAGGCCCTCCATGATGTCGTCGGTCGAGAGCGAGTTCTCGGACTCCTTGAGCATGCCGCGCTTGCGCGCGTAGGAGTTGACCGCGGTGGTGACGGCCTGCGGAAGCCCTGCAGGTGCATGCCGCCCTCGATCGTCCTGATGTTGTTGGCATACGAGAAGATCTGGTCCGCGTACGTGCCGGTGTACTGCATCGCGACCTCGACGTCGACGCCGTCGCGCTCGGCGTGGGTCGAGATGATCGGATGCAGCGGGTCCTTCTTCTCGTTCAGCCACTCGACGAACGAAACGATGCCGCCGTCGAACGTGTAGGTTCGCTCGCGCACCGCGGGGGCGCCGTTCTGCGGCTCGCCACGCTCGTCGCGCAGCGTGATGGCCAGTCCGCGGTTCAAGAAGGCCAGCTCGCGCAGGCGCTTCTGCAGGATGTCCCAATGGAACTCGGAGACTTCGAAAACTTCCGGGTCGGGCTTGAACCATTGAAGCGTTCCGGTTCCCTCGGTCTTGCCGACCTTCTTGAGCTTCTGCACCGTCAGGCCACGCTCGAACTTCATGCGCCACAAGAATCCGTCGCGCTTGACCTGCGTCACCATCCACTCGGAGAGCGCGTTGACGACCGAGATGCCGACGCCGTGCAAGCCGCCCGAGACCTTATAGCCGCCCTTGCCGAACTTCCCGCCCGCGTGCAGGATCGTCATGACGACCTCGACCGCGGGGAGTTTTTCCTCCGCGTGCATGTCGATCGGGATGCCGCGGCCGTCGTCTTCGACCGAACACGACCCGTCCGCATGCAGCACGACGCGAATCGTGCGCGCGCAACCCGCCAGCGCCTCGTCCACCGCGTTGTCGACGGCCTCGTAGACGAGCTGATGGAGACCGCGCTCCGCGGTGTTACCGATGTACATGCCCGGGCGCTTGCGCACGGCCTCCAGCCCGCGTAAGACCTCGATTTGCTCGCCCGTATAATCTCGTTGACATTATCTGTTTATTTGTTCCGCATAGATCAAGTCGTGGAGCTCGTCTCCCAAGACGTTACGTACCGTCGCCGGCATGATCTCTTCCGGCGGCACTTTGCTCCGCAATAAAACGTACGAGCTCGCGACGAGCCGCTCGCGTCCGCCGCGCGACAGCCGCTTCGCGGCCCGCGCCCGCACGAGCATGCTCCACCAGCGCGAAAGCAGCTGGGCGCGAATGCCCTCGTATTCCTCTTCTTTTAACCCCTCTACGAGCGCCGCCGTTCCGGCATAGCCGAGCCAGGGCGCCTCGAAGAGCAGCCGCGCCGTCGCCTCCGCCCTCCGGCGCCGCCGTTCGTTGCCGCAGGCGACGCAGACGTTCCCCGCTTCCGGGCGCACGAGCGCGCCGCAGCCGGCACAGGTCAACCAGCCTTCCGAGCGTTTAGCGCGGGCGCTCGCCTCGACCTCTTGCCGGAATCGCGCCAGCACCTCCGCCGCCGACGCCGCCTCCGGACGCGGCGAGCGGCTGCGCGCGCGATCGCGGCGCGCGCGCGGCGGCGGCCCGGCGGCGGCTTGCGGCAATCTTCCGACGCGGAAGCGCAGCCGTTCGACGCGCGCCTTGGGCACGCGCGCCGCGATCGCACGCAACACGTGCTCGCCCAGAAGGGTGAGCTGATGACTCCACGCGTTCGACTGGGTCGTGACGATCAGCGTTCCGTCCGCGATCCGCGACGGGCGCGAATTGCGGGCGACCTGCGCGCCCACGATGTCCGGCCAGCCCGCCTCGAGCAGCACCAAGGGGTTCCGTTCGCCTGCGCCGGCAGGCTCCCAATCGGTAAGAACGCGCGACAACTTCAGCATGCGACCCACTGCCGCACGCGCGCGTCCTCGACGCGCGCGACGTGTGCGGCACCGGACAACCCGTCCGGCAAATGCGTGGCAGTCACAAAGGCCTGTTCGTACTCGCCGATCTCGCCGAGAAAGGCGCTCGCGCGCGTCTCGTCGAGCTCCGAGAGGACGTCGTCGAGCAACAGCAACGGAGCTTCATTCGAGCGTCCCCGCATGACGGCATATTCGGCGACCTTGAGCGCGAGTACCGCCGTGCGCTGCTGGCCCTGCGATCCGTACGCCGCGAGCGACGCGCCGTCGAGCGAGAGGCTCACGTCGTCGCGATGCGGCCCGACGAGCGCGGCCTTGCGCGCGCGTTCCGCCTCCGCGGCGTGCCGCATCCGCGCCTCGAACGCCGCCGCAATCGCCTCCCGCGCGCTCGCTTCGATCGCGACGTTGGGATCGTAACGGACGTCGAGGCGCTCGTCGGGCGCGAAGCGCGCGTGGGCCGCGGCAGCGTCGCGTCCGAGATCGTCGACCAGACGCGCGCGAGCGAGCATGATCTCCGTGCCGGACGCCAGCATCGTTCGTTCGTAGACGTCAAGCAGCTCCTGATCCGATTCGACCGTGCCGCGCAGCAAGGCGTTCTTCTGTTGCACCGCCTTGCGATATCGCGCCAGCTCGTAAAAGTAGCGCGGCTCCGTTTGGGCCAGCGCGATGTTCAAAAACGCGCGCCGCGCGCTCGGCGTTCCGGCGGCGAGCTGGAGATCCGCCGGCACGAACGTCACGACGCGAATCCGGCCGAGGTAGTTCGCGTAGCGCACGGGGCTCGCGTTGACGGTGTAGCCCTTGCGCGTCCCGCGCGCGCCGCGTTCGATCGTGCACGCGAGGTTGACGTTTCCCGAGCGCGCGACCGCTTCGCCGGACAACTCGGCGCGATCGCTGCCTGTGTGCACCGTGTCGGCGTCGCGCACGGTGCGAAACGACTTCCCGGTGCCGAGCATCGCGATGCCCTCGAGCAAATTGCTCTTGCCCTGCGCGTTGGCGCCGACGAACACGTTCAGGCCCGTCGCGGGCTCGAGATCCAGTTCGATATAGTTGCGAAAATTCGAAATGGCTAGCCGGCGCAGGAACACATCATTGCCGCAGCGGCATGAGCACGTAGAGCTGCTGCCCGGTCTCGAGCGGCTCCAGAGGTCGGATCGCCGCCGGCGAGAGCGGCCCGAGGAATTCGATGACGGCCTTGTCGCCCTTGATGTGATTCAGGATTTCGACCAGGTAGCGCGCGTTGAACGCGATCGTCAGATCCTCGCCGTTCTGTTCGATCTCGAGCTCCTCGTAAGCGTTGCCCGAGATGTCGGAGCTGGCCGTCACGATCAGCGTCTGGTTGGCGATGGCGAGCTTGACCATGCTCGCGCGGTCGCCGGCGACGAGCTCAGCGCGCCGCAGGCTGCCGATGAGAGCCGGCGTGCTCACGGTGATCGAGCGATCGAACTTGGCCGGGATGACCTGCTGATAGTTCGGATACTGGCCGTCGACGAGCCGGACGGTGATCGAAACGTCGCCGCCGGTCATGCGCAGCTGGTTGCTCTGGGCGCCGAGCGCGCTCACCTCGACGCGTTCGCCGCCTCCGAGATTGCGGGCAACCTCCGCGAGAGCGCGCGAGGGCACGATGAACTTCTCGTTCGCCGAGACCTCGTCGTCGATCGTCGTCGCAAACTTCGCGAGCCGATAGCCGTCAGTCGCGACCATCGTCAGCGACTTGCCCTCCACCTCGAGGAGAGTGCCCATCAGGACGGCGCCGCGAGCCTCCTCGCCGGAGGCCGCGAAGATCGTCGCGTCGATGCCGTCCCGGAAGCGCTTTGCTGCGATGCCGAACTCCGATCCGCGCGCCGCCGCGGGTAGCGGGGGATACTCCTCGGCCGGCAGGGCGTGGAAGTCGTAGTTGCTGCGCTCGTACTTGACGCTCGCGCGCGTCGGCGTGCCGGTGAGCTCCAGCGTCCCGGGCGCGAGGTTGCCGAGGTAGCTCGCGAAGAGCTTCGCGGGAACCGTGACCGAGCCGCCCTCGGTCACCTGCGCCGGAAAGGCATGCTCGAGCGTCAGTTCGAGATCGGTCGCGCGCACGGCAATCTTGCCGCCCTCGCCTTGCAACAGCACGTTGGAGAGGATCGGCACGGTCGTGTGCGCGTTCACGACTTTGCTGGCCGCCCCAACGGCCGCCGCGATGTCTTTCGTCGTGCAACTAAATTTCATCGTTTTCACCGTTGGGCGTGTGCCGCCGTTTTCCTAGGAGAATAAAAATAGAGTCGTAGCAGTAGTAGGGCGGTGCATTCTGCGGACAACTCCGTTTTTGCTTGTGCCCGTTCGTATTTTGGCTAGGGATAACCGTGTGGACGACCTGCCGCCAGCCATGCACTTTTCCACGGCCGACGGCCTGCGGCTGAGTTATGCGTCCGAGCACGGCGCGCCGGTGTGCAAGGCTGTCGAGAGTGTGGAGAGCGGTTGTGCGTGACGCGCGGGATGTGGTCAGGGGGTCTGACACATCGCAATGAGCTGACGGATCTTGTTGCGATACGCCTCGTCGCGCTGCATCTGATCCTTGATCTTGTCGCGGGCATACATGACCGTCGTGTGATCCTTCTTCCCGAACTCACGCGCGATCTGCGGCAGCGAGTAATTGGTCAGCTCCGTCGCGATGTACATCGCGATCTGGCGCGGCGCCGCCAAGCGCTGATCGCGCCGGCCGTTATCCATCTCCTTGACGGTCAGGCCATGCGCGCTGGACACCGTCTCTTTGATCTTTCCGATCGTGATGCGGTGCAGCGGAGCCTGCGCTACGGCACTCTTAAGAACGTCGGCCGCGAGATCCGTCGTGATCGGTGCCTTCGTCAGCGAGGCGTATGCGATGACGCGGATCAGCGCGCCCTCGAGCTCGCGGATGTTCGACGGAATCACCTTGGCGATAAACGACGTCACCTCGTCCGGGACGGGAATGTTTTCACTCGCAGCCTTCTTGCGTAGGATCGCTTCGCGCGTCTCGAGGTCCGGCGCCTGGATGTCGGTGAGCAGCCCCCATTCGAATCGGGAGCGCAGCCGAGCCTCGAGCGTTTGGATCTCTTTCGGAGGGCGGTCCGATGAGATGATCAGCTGCCGTCCGGACTCGTGCAACGCGTTGAAGGTGTGGAAGAACTCTTCTTGCGTCGTCTCCTTACCGGCGAGGAATTGGATGTCGTCGATCAACAGCACGTCGACCTGACGATACCGATTGCGAAACTCCGGCGTGCGGTTGTTCTGCAGCGCGATGATGAACTCGTTCGTGAACTTCTCGCACGTCACGTACACGACGTTGGCGGCCAGGTTGTCCTGAATGACGCGATGGCCGATGGCGTGCATGAGGTGCGTCTTTCCGAGACCCACGCCGCCGTACAGAAAGAGCGGATTGTACGCGTGGGCGGGCGCGCCGGCGACCGCCTGGGCGGCCGCATGCGCGAACCGGTTGGAGTTGCCGACGACGAACTCTTCGAAAGTATAACGAACGTTAAGGTTTGCGGTGCGGAACTCTTCAAGCGGGCGAGTCGGGAAATGCGCGGTCGCGCGGCCGGGTTCGCCCGGCTCGGCTACGGACAGGCGCAGCTCGAGGCTGGTTCCGAAGAGCTCGCTCAGGACGCCGATCATTTGAGCGCGCAGCTTGCTTCCTACCCAGTCTTGTGCAAACTTGCTATGCACCGCGAGGTGGAGTTCGTTGCCGTGGAGTGAGATGAAGCGGATCGGCTTGATCCACATCTCAAAGACGGGTTTGGAAAAGGTACGCTCTAGAGTGTCGAGAGCGGTCTGCCAGAGTTCACTGGAGATGTCCGAATTGATCGCTGCCGCCATCCTCTGCATCCTCATTGCGACGTCCCGACAAAGCACTGCGCAGCCGTTCCGATGACGAGCATCCAGGCTGTGCCACCCCCGTGAGGGCGCAACCACTTGGCTTAATGAAGCCTTGCTCCTGCGGAATCTATGCACGACTTTATACACTTATCCACAGGCGAGGAACCGCGTTATTTCGGGGGTTTTTCTGGTTTATGAACGGTGCTACGCCCGACCACCCGCCCGACCGAATTGCTCGACGGGGTAAGGGTTCCTAGCCTCCCGTTTAGCCGAATAGAGGCCTGTTCTCCACAAGCTTGTCCACAGGTGTGAATAGGGCGGCCGTGTCCTTTTGATTCTGGCGAGTAGAAGCGCTTGGTGAATCTAGCGAGCGCCCACCGAAACTCGAAAGGTCGCCATCCGTAAGCAGGGGGTAGGCTGAACGAGGGGTCTTTTTTAATGAGCTTGCCGACCGCCATAGTCATCGCTACGCGAATGATCTGCGGAACCGTACTGCTGGTAGTCCTCGTTTCTTTTCTCTGGGCAGCCAATCACCAGGGAAAGCTCTAGCGCGGCATCTTGTAGTGGCCCCTTTTTGGCGGTGTCCCAGCGCCGCTTGGTATACTTAGCGAGGGTAGTTTGCATTTAATGCGCCAGCTGACCGCCTCTTGATTTGCTCAAAAACTGAATTTAAAATTACGCTCGACTGTTCATTTTGGTCGGCCAAGGGCAAGCATGGGGAGGCTGGAATCATGAGCACATCGACCGGCGATGCCGGGCACCGAATCGAGCTTGCGGGCGAGTTAGACCTGTCCCGTAAGGGCGAGCTGAAGCGTCTTTTTGACCCGCTACAGAAAGACGGCCCCTTGACGATCGACCTGCGACAGGTCACATACGCCGATTCGACCTTCCTGCACCTCTTGGCATCACTCGCCATCCGCTTTCAGGAAGTGCCCATAACGCTTTTGGGCGCGACTCCGCCGCTCAGGCGTCTGTTCGAAATCCTGCAGTTCGATAAGCTCTTTCAGATCGCGGACGGCGAATAGCTCGCGTGGACTTGCGGGTCGGTTCCCTTTTGAATCGGGCGCGGCTAGAGGCGACGGGCTAGAGGCAACGCGGCGAGGCCTATCGCCAGCACGATCAGGACCGACCAGAGCGCGAGGGGATGCTCAACCAGACCCGTGATCACGCAATCATCCTATCATGGTGGTGGTCCCAAAAGTCCCGCTTGGCTTCGGCGCGGGATATCGGTAGGCTAATGACGTGGCGAGACGCTCGCGCAAGGCTCCCCTGACCGATCCGCGACGCGCGGGGCTCGAGGCCGTCGAGCACGAGACTGCCGACGAGGCCCAGATTCTGCGCGACATCGATGCGTCGGACCACGCACAGGCGCGCCCCGCCCGCCCCAAAAAGACCGTCGCCCCCAAACGCAAGCGCAAGAAAACGTAGCTGTGAACGAGCTTGCCTGCCTGGTTGCTCACCGCGTTGCTTTTTAGCCCCGCTCTGCTACAATAGCCCGGCTATGTTTGACTTCGACCTCCAGCTTTTTGCGTCGAAAAAGGGTGCCGGATCGACGCGCAACGGCCGCGATTCGAACGCGCAGCGCCTCGGCGTGAAGCGCTTCGGAGGCGAGCGCGTGATTGCCGGAAATATCATCGTTCGTCAGCGCGGCACGCGCATCTATCCCGGCGCGAACGTCGGCATCGGACGCGACCACACGCTCTTCGCGCTGATCGACGGAACCATCGAGTTCAGCGCCAGCAGCGATCGCAAGCAGGTCTCGGTCGTGCCCGCCGCCTAAGGGGATCGAAGACGACGGGAGCACGGGGCCGATGGGCCCCTTTTCCTTTTTTGCGCGGCGCATAGCTCGTGCAGTTCATCGATGAGGCCGAAATCACGGTCGCGGGCGGTGACGGGGGCGACGGCATCGTAGCGTGGCGCCGCGAGAAATACGTGCCGAAGGGCGGTCCGGCCGGGGGTGACGGCGGCCACGGCGGCAACGTCTATCTCGAAGCGACGAGCGAGCTTTCTACGCTCGTGGAATTTCGCTTCAGGCGCAGCTTTTCGGCCGAATCCGGCAAGTCCGGCGGCACATCGAAGAAATCCGGTCGCAGCGGCGAGGATCTCACGATCTCGCGTGCCGGTCGGCACGCTCGTGTTTCGCGTGCGCGACGAGCGGCCGGAGTTGCTGCTCGCCGATCTAAACGAGCCCGGCGCCCGCGTTCTCGCCGCCAAAGGCGGCCGCGGCGGCCTCGGCAATCAGCATTTCGCCACCAGCGTGCGTCAGGCGCCGCGCTTCGCGGAGAGCGGCGAACCCGGCGAGCGCGGCGCGTTGCGATTGGAGCTCCGCCTGCTCGCCGACTGCGGAATCGTCGGCGTTCCCAACGCCGGGAAGTCGACGCTGCTCTCGGTCGTTTCGGCCGCGCGCCCTAAGATCGCCGACTATGCCGTTCACGACGCTCGAGCCGCAGCTCGGCGTCGTCGCGTACCGGCGACGACGAATCGTTCGTGATGGTCGACGTTCCCGGGCTCATCGCAGGCGCGCACGAGGGAGCGGGATTGGGCGATCAATTCCTGCGACACGTCGAACGCACGCGCGTCCTGCTGCATCTGCTCGACGGCGCGAAGCCTCTCGGCGAAATTCTCGCCGACAAAGCGATGATCGAGGCGGAGCTGGCGGCATGGAATCCCGCGCTGCTCGAGAAGCCGACCCAGCTCGTGCTCAACAAGCTCGATCTGCCGAACGCGCGCGAATGTCTTGCGCAGCTGCGCCAGAGTTTTCCTGACATTATGGGCATCAGCGCCGCGACGCACGAGGGCGTTCGCAACGTAGTGTTGGCGGTGTCCCGCGCGATCGAGTCGGCACCGATGCCGCGCAACGTCGAGCAACCCGCCGCGCACATCGAGCTCGCGGCTCCGGATGCGTTTTCGATCGAGCGCTGCGGCGATGGAGCGTTCGTCGTCTCCGGCGAGCGCATCGAGCGCCTCGCCTCCATGACCAATTTCGATTCGGATGAGGCGCTGGCGCGCTTCGAGTACGCCTTGGGCAAGATGGGCGTCGAGAAAAAGCTCCGCGAGCTCGGCGCGCGGGAAGGGGATACCGTGCACATCGGGCCGTACGAGTTCACTTACTCATGAAAGTCGGTGTCTTCGGGGGCACGTTCGACCCGGTTCACAACGCGCATCTGTTCGTCGCGGAATCGGCTCGCATCTTAGAGGGTCTGGACCGCGTGCTCTTCGTCCCCACCAACAGCCAGCACTATCGCGAAAAGCCGCACGCCGACGCCGCGCATCGCTGCGCGATGATACTCGGCGCGATCGAAAGCAACGCCGCGTTCGAGCTCGACGATACGGATCTGCGCGAGAATGCGAGCGGTTACACCGCCGATCTGCTGCCGCGTCTGCGCCGCAAATATCCCGCCGCGCGCTTGACGTTCATCATCGGCGCCGATTCCCTCGTCAACGCGAACTGGGTGCGCTTCGATGAGGTGCTCCAGGCGCTGGAGCGGTTCGCCATCGCGCCGCGGCCCGGCGTCGGCGACGACGCGCTGGCTCGCGTGATCGCCGCGGTCCCGCCGGAGCTGCGCGAGCGCGTCACCACGCTGAATCTGCCCGAGATCCCCGAGTCGGCGACGCTCGTGCGATCGCTGATCGCGCAGCGCCGCAGCATTCGCTATCTCGTTCCCGAACCGGTCTGGAAGTACATCGTCGCGCGTCGTCTGTACGGGTACGCAGATGTCGACGCCGGCTAGATTCGCCCTCGCGCTGCTGATCGCTGCCGCAGCGGGCTGCTCGACGACGCAGACCCCGAACGATCGCGCGGTCTGCGACGCGTACTCGGCGCAGCGCTCGCACGTCGAGGTGGTCGCCGACGGCACCGTGACGCGGCTGTTGGGCGTAGCGCCCGGGCGGGTGAGCCCGCACGAGGGCTTTCTGCTGAGGCTCGCATCGGGCTGCAGCCTCGTCGTACGCGTCGAGGCCAACACCGACTTCACCGGTCCGATTCCGCTCGGGGAGGGTCGGCACGTCGCCGTGAAGGGCGAGTACGAGTTCTACCCGCGCGGCGGCGTCGTGCACTGGACGCACCGCGATCCGCGCGGGCGGCACGAAGGCGGCTATATCGCGACCGGCGGCCAGGTCTACGAATAAAGCCCTCACGCGCGTCATCCTCGGAAGCTCGTCGCCGCGACGGCTCGAGCTGCTGCGGTCGCTGGGGCTCGCCGTCGAGGTCGCGCCAACCGGTTACGACGAGCCGCCCGCGTATGGCCTGAGCCCCGCGCAGCTCGCCGGCCATCACGCGCACGAGAAGCTCGCCGGAGTCCTCGCCTCGCCGCGCGAGATCGACGCGCCGGTGCTCGCCGCGGACACCGTGGTCGACCTCGACGCGCACGCCCTCGGCAAGCCCCGCGACGCCGGCGAGGCGACGGCGATGCTGCGGCGTCTGTCGGGCAGGGACCACCTCGTGCACACCGCGTTTGCGCTCGCAGTGCCCGGCGCGCGCGAGTGGGTCGAGGAGCGCGCGACGACGCGCGTGCGCTTTTACCGTCTGGAGCCGGCCGAGATCGCCGAGTACGTCGCGACCGGCGAGCCGTTCGACAAGGCCGGCGCCTACGGCATCCAGGGGCGGGCGGCCGCGCTGGTCGAGACCATCGACGGCGACTTCTACACGGTAATGGGGTTGCCGCTGGCCCGCTTCATTCGTGCGCTCCGGCGGTCGGGATTTACGCTGCCGGAAACGAAATGAGGGCGCGAATCGAGGGAGCGACATCTTTACGTATCGAGACGAGCGCAGACTCTTTGCGCTGATCAGCATCATCATCGTGGCGGCAGCGCTCGCGCTGCTGCAGATCAACGCGCAGCGCACCGGATCGGTGAGCCCCATCGCGACGGTGGCGAGCTCGATCTTTGGATTCGCGCAAACCGCGGTGTCGGCCGTGATCGCCGGTGCGCGCACGCTCGGTACGACGGTCGTTTCACTGCCGAGTCTCGAAGGCGACAACGGCCGTCTGCGCGCGCGCAACCGGCAGCTGACCGAGGAAAACGCGCGCCTGCACGAGCTTGCCGCCGCGTATGCCGCCGAGACCGGCGTGCGGCCGGTCGTGAACCTCTACCAAGGCGTCGAGGCGCGCGTCATCGGCTTCCCGCCGGAGAACGAATCCCGCGCCGTGACGATCGACAAGGGCTCGCGTTCCGGAGTGCGCCGCGACGACGGCGTCGTCGCTGCCGACGGCGTCGTCGGCCGCGTCATCGCCGTCACGCCCTTCTCGAGCACCGTGCTCCTCGCTACCGACTACACGAGCCGCATTCCGGCCGTCGTGCAGCGCGGACGCTGGTGGGGCATCGCGCGCGGAAACCTCGCCAGCGTCATCGTCGAATACATTCCACAGGACGCGCCGCTGCGCGTCGGCGACGTCGTCGTAACCGGTGAGGGACGCTCGTTTCGCTCCGGCATTCCGATCGGAACGGTGACCACGATCGAACGCGGCGATGCCACGCTCTATCAGACCGCCGTGCTCAAGACGTCGGTCGATCTCGGCGCTCTCGACCGCGTTGTCGTCATCTCGCAGTAGGAGTCTTTCGCGCTATGGTCATGAGCGCTGTTGGGCGAGACGCCAGCGTCCGACAAGGATCGAGGAGCGCGGAATGGCAGCGCCATTTGAGTGAGGAGAGACGCAGTCGGCGCTCGGCGTGTCGCCCAACCCGCAGGGCTGAGGTCGATTTCGGTGATTTCGTTGTCGCTCGGTCGGTCACAGAGCGCTGCTATGCTTCCTCCCTCGCTCCTAGAACTCGCCCGAAATCGAACCTCAGCATCGCACATGAGCATAACGCGAAAGACTCCTAAGCCGCACGTCGCGCCCTTCGTGGGCCCGGCCTGGTACGTCGCGGCCGCGTGGCTGGCCGCCGCGCTCCTCGCGCAGTCGACCATCGTGCACTACGTCGCGATCCGCGGCGTCGTTCCGAGTCTCGTGCTGGTCGCCGTCGTGTGGTACGCGATCCGCGTGGACGCGCGCCGCGCCGTGCTCTACGGCCTCGCCGCGGGGCTCTGCGAGGACGCGCTGTCCGCGCAATCGGGCGCGGCGTGGACGATCGCGACGAGCCTCAGTGCCGTGCTGGCCAGCGTGCTCTCGCGGGGATTCTTTGCGGACTCGATCCCGCTCGTCATCCTGATCACCGTCGTGACGACGCTCGTGCGCGCTCTGTTTTATTGGATCGTGGCGGCTCTCGGCGGTTATCCGCCGGGACTCGGGCTCATGCATCTGCATGAAGCGGTGCTCGCGAGCGTCCTCAATGCGGTCGTCATGGTCGTCGTGATGCTGCTAAGCCGGCGCTTCGACCGCGCGCGCTGATGCGGCCGATCAATCCGCCGCGGCGCGCGCCGTGGCGGCTCCCCACGTGGCGGCTCGTCGGATTCGCAGCGGTGCTCGTCATCGCGCTGGCAGTGCTGTTCGCGCGGCTGATCGTCGTGCAGTTGCTCGACGGAGAGCGCTACCGCGCGGCGGCACAGGCCAATCAGATTCGGCTGATTCCGGTAGCGGCGCCGCGCGGCGTGATTTACGATCGTCATGGAGCGGTGATGGCGCGCAGTCGTCCATCGTTCGTCGTCGGCCTCATCCCGTCGCAGGTGACGAATCCGTACGACGAGCTCACGAGCCTGGCGCAGGTTCTCGGCGTCGACGGCCGCTCGTTGTGGTTTCGGCTCCTGCACCACCGCGGCATCAACTATCCGAGCTTCGAGGCCGTGGCGCAAAACGAGCCGTACGGCCCGGTCATCCTCGCGACCGATCTGCCGGTTGCGGCGGTCGCGCGGCTCTCCGAGGTGCTCTCCAACCTTCCGGGAGTCGATCTCGAGGTGCAGCCGATTCGCGACTATCCGCATGGGAAGCTCGCATCGCACCTCGTCGGCTACGTCGGCGCAATCACGCAAGAGGAGTACGAACGTCTCCGCAACGCCGGCTACTCCCCCAACGACGTCATCGGCAAGGACGGCTTGGAGTTCGATTACGATTCGTATCTGCGGGGATCGCCGGGCGGCCAACGCGTCGTCGTCGATGCGACGGGCGCGGTCGTGTCCAGCGTCAAGCTGCCCTCGAAGCCGGCCGTGCCGGGCGACACGCTGGTGACGAACATCGATTGGCGGCTGCAGCAGATCGCGGAGGAGGCGCTCGCGCAGCAGATCCGCTCGCTCGGCCGCCGGCTCTCGGGAGCCGTCGTGGCGGAGGATCCGTGGACCGGCGGCATCCTCGCACTCGCGAGCTATCCCAACTACGATCCGAACGACTTCGCCGCCGATCGCTGGAAACGCATCGCGTACGATCTCACCGACGCCACGCAGCCGCTCTTCAACCGCGCCATCGCGGCCGCCACGCCGACCGGCTCCACGTTCAAGATGGTCACGGGTTCGGCGGCGCTGACCGAGGGCGTCGTGAAGATCGATCAGGTGGTCGACGACACGGGCGGCTGGGACTGCGGCGGATACTACGCGCGCGACATCGCTGCCGGCGGCCTCGGCGACACGACCTTCGTCCCGGCATTAGCGGCGTCGAGCGACGGGTATTTCTTCAGGCTCTCGTGGTGGCTCGGTAATGCGCGCCTGCGCAAGTACGCGCTGGCCTTCGGCCTCGACGCGAAGACCGGTATCGACCTCCCCGGCGAGAACGAGGGCAACTGGCCCACCAACGCGTGGGAGATGCGCGCGTTCGGCGTGCCGATGGAGCCGAGCGAGGCGTGTTTCTTAGGCATCGGCCAAGGCGCGATGCAAGCGACGCCGCTGCAGATGGTCAACGTCGCGTCGGCCGTCATCAACGGCGGCACGCTCTATAAGCCGCAGATCGTGCGCGAGATTCGCAAGCCCGGCGGCGGCGCGGTCAAATGGTTTACGCCAGAGGTCATTCGCCACGTTCCGGTGACGCCGGAGGCGCTCGCCGCGGTACGCGAGGGAATGGCGCGCGTCACCGATCCCGGCGGCACGGCTTACGGCCTCGCGATCGACGGTCTGCCGTTCTCGGGCAAGACCGGCACGGCGGAAACAGCGGGCGGCAACGGCCCGAACACGACGTGGTTCGTTGCGTGGGCGCCCACCGCGCATCCGCGGCTCGCGATCGCGGTGTTCGTCGACCGCAGCGGCGGCTACGGCGCGACGGTCGCCGCGCCGATCGCGCGGCAAATCCTCGTAAAATACTTCAACAAAAAAGGCTGAGCGCCGCGGCGATGCGGCGGCTGCGTTCGCCGGGCCGTGCGAGATAGCGCTGCAGCTCCGCGCTGCGTCCGCGCCGCGCCATCGCGCGCGCGGCGGCGAGCGCCACAACCTCCGACGCGTCGTCCAACGCCTCCGCGAGCAAGCGCTGCGAACGCGGATCCTCGAGCGCCGCGACGGCGAACACCAGGTCGCAACGATCCGCCTCGGACAGTTGCGCGAAGTCGGCGCCCGCGGCAGCCGTCCAGTCGCTCGCAGCAGCGCTGACGGAAATAACGGGTGCGATCGCCGTCCGGCGCCGGCGCGCTACGAGCAGTGCGGCCGCAAGCGCCGCGGCTGCGACGAGCACCAGCAGCGCGATCGCGGCGTCCGCCATCGCTACGCCGTTTCGGGCAACGTCGCGAACATCGCATCGAGCGCGGCGTCGAGCGCGTCGTCGTCGCGCTGCTGGAGCTCTTGCATGAACTCGCCCGAATCCGCGTCGGCGAGCCGATCCAAAACGTCGATCAAACCGCTCTGGTAGCGCGCGAATTCGCTCGTCTCGTTGGGCAAGAGCCGCGCGAGCGCCGCCCACGGCGGCGCGGTGGCGAGCTCGGCTGCGCCGAGGCGATCCGCGAGCTCGTGGAGGGCATCCGGATCGAAGCTGCCGCGTAGCTCGGCCGATTCGGTCGGCGGCTCCGCGGGAACGCCGCGCGACCGCGCGGCTTCATGGAGGACGCGCTCGATCGTCGAGCGCAGCGACGGCGTCTCGACGTCGCGCGGCGCGATCGAATAGCGCGGGAGCCGCAACTTGATGAACAGCCTGTCGAGCTCTTCGCGCAGCAGTTCGCGCAGGGGCGCGAGCGTGCCGCAGTGCGTGTCGCCGATGGCATCGGGAAGGAATGCGCGCAATGCGAAGAGATGGGTCACGAGGCCGCCGAAACGTGCCTCGCGCAGGAAGCGTAACGCCTTCTCGAGGCGCTCCGGCGTGAACGTCGCGAGCGTTCCAGCGGCGCCTGCGGCCGCGTCTTCCGAAGACGCCAGCCGCGCGAGCGCGTACGCGCCGTTGCCCTCCCCGACGGGCGTCGCGGGCGGGAGCTCGCACGAAGCGGTCTTCGGTCAGCGCGCGCTGTGCGCCCAGTGCGGGCCCGAGCACGCCGTCGAGGCCGAACGGCAGTCCCGCGATCGCGTTAGCGAAGACCGGTCCTGAGCGAACCTTCAGATCCGGCGAATCGAAGTGATCTTCGCGCTCGCCGTCGTAGTGGACCCGTGCGACCTGCGCGATCGTAGTGCCGGCGGCCAATCCGTTGTGCACTACGGTGCGCCAGCGGATCGTCGGCCTCGACGCCCGGGTCGACCTCGTTCAGCACGATGCCCTTCGGCGCGGCAAACGGCGCGGCCGTGCCGACGTCGCGAATCGCGACTTCGTTGACCGTGGTCGAGTTCGGTACGTAGATGAGCGACTCGGGCGCATCGACGAAGATCGCGACGTGGTGCGCGACGCCGTCGCCGCCGTTGCGGACGTGGAGCACCCATTCGACCGAAGCGCCGACGTCCACGTCGTTGGCCGGGTCGCCGCGGAAAGTGCCGATCGAAAAGTCCGGCTCCGCCGCGGTGGCGATGGTCAGCCGCGCGAGCGGGACGGGCAGCATCGCATCGGCGGTCAGCACCGCGTCGACGGTAACGGGATACTCCTTCGCCAGGCTGCGCAGCAAGCGCAGACCCAAGCGCGCCCGGCCGCTCGCTCCCGGCGCGATGTCGCCGAACGACAGCGAAGATTTGTCGCGCGTCGCGCCCTCGACCGTCTCGAGGCGCGCCTCGGCGGAGACATACAGACGCAAACGCACGTTGTGCGCCGCGTCGGTTCCGGTGTTGACTATCAGCAGGTCGACGTGCGCGAGCTGGTTCGGCCGAAGCGCCGAATCGTCGGCCAGCTCCAAGCGCGAAGATTCCGGCGTGAAGGCCGGATGCGAATCCACGCGCCAAAACACCTCCCGCAGCGGCGTCTCTCCGAGCTCGCGCGTGTGCAGGCTCGCGCCGATGTGGAGCTCGCGCCGGTCGGGACACGGCGACGGGACGCGCGCGCGAATCGCGATCCGGCGCGTTTCCTGCGCATCGATGCTGCCGAGATCGACAGTGTCGGCGTGTGGGAGTCCCGCAGATCCCGCGTCGAGGCTCAGGCGCGCGCCGTTTTCGAATGCAGCGACCTCGTCGAGCTCCGGCGCAAGGCGCAGGTGGAGCACGGCGTCGTGCGCGCCCGCGCTCCCGTCGTTTGCCAAGACGATCGCCGCTTCGACCTGGGCTCCCGGCCGCATGATCGCGCTGCCTTTGCGTTCGACGAAATTGCGGCGCGCCAAAAACGCCGGCTCGGAACGCACGGCGATGCCGCACTGCAGCCGCCGTCCGGCGCCGTCGCGCGGCGGTTCCCATTCCAGCAGCGCCGCGGCAGTGATGACGGTTTCGTCCGGGATCGGTGAGGCCACGACCGCCTCGGCACATAGCGTCACCGATTCGCCCGCGTCGATCGGGCCGAGCGCAAAGCGCAGCGGGTCCTTGCGGCGTTCGCGCGCGGGTTTTCCTTCGATCGTCGATGCTCCGCGCACCACGAAAAGGTTCTCGCCGAGCTCGATGCTACCGGTGACGCGCGCGGCGGCCGCGGTGCCGGCGTTGTGCGCGGTGAGCGTGAGCCGCACGCGGCCGCCCGGCCGCGCGTCGGCTGCGGGCTCGGCGCTCAGGCTCGTGCGCTCGTCGCCGAAGTCGGGAATCGCCGAGATTGTCAGCGCCGCCGGCTCGAGCGAGAACGCCGGCGTCTCTTGCGACGCGACCTGCGCCTCCGCGACGATCTGCGTGCCGTCGGCGAGCGGCGAGTCGATGCGCAGTCGGTACGAGACCGTCACCGATGCGCTGGCGGGGAGCGAACGCACGACGACCGGCGCGTACGCCTTGTCGAAGGACGAACCGAGCTCGCGTTCGACGTCGCGGCCGTTGATGCGCGCGGAGCCGGCCACGTACGCCGTGTGTTCCGGGATCGGCGCGACCACGACGACGTCGCGCGCGCTCGACTCGCCGGCGTTGTGAATGTAGATCGTCAGCTGGGCCTCGGACCCGGGCACCGGATGCTGCGTGGTTTCGAGCGTCGCTCGCGTGAGCGCGTTGCGCAGCTGCGGCTTGCTGCGCGCGACCAGACGCACGACGTTGGAACCGATCGGCGCCAGCTCGAAGGCGGCCAGAGCCGCCTGCAGCTCGATGGTCGTGCCGTTTTCGATGGCGCCCGCCACGGAGTACGCGAGGTCGATGCGCCGTTCTTCGTCCGGTGCTACGTCGCCGATCGCCGCGCCGGCGCGAGAGAGCAGAGGCGAATTCCCGAAATCGTCGTCGAGGGGGTTGCCGTCGAGGCGCCCACTTCCGACGAGATAGATCAGGCCGTCGGGCCCGTTGAAGCGGAGTCGAACGCCGGTGGCCGGCGCGCCGCCTTGATTGCGAAACGTAAACGTTGCGCGCACGGTCATTCCAGGTTCCAACTCGCGTTCGGGCGAAACGACGAGCGTCCTGAGCCGCTCGGGCAGCGTCGGTGCTCCGGGCCCGAAGACTTCCGACAGCGGGCGCATGACGCGAGGACGTTTCGCCCACGGTTTCGAGATTCTTTTAGAGAGGTAGACCTAGATGCTCGCAGTGCACGAAGATCGTTTGGCCGAGGCCGTGGCGCGGTTGGGATCCGAGAACGCGTTCGAGATTTTGGCACGCGCTCGAGAGCTGGAAGCGCGCGGCCGCAGGGTCGTTCACATGGAGATCGGCGAGCCCGACTTCGACACCCCGGACAACATCAAGAAGGCCGCGGTCGACGCGCTGTACGACAACCATACGCACTATACGCCGTCCGGCGGGCTGCCGTCGCTGCGGGCCACGATTGCGAGCTACGCGAGCCGCTTCCGGAACGTGACGCCCGAGTGGGGTCCGGAGAACGTCGTCGTCTCGCCCGGCGCCAAGCCCGTGATCTGGAACACGCTGAGCGCGCTGCTCGGCCCCGGCGACGAGTTCGTCTACTTCGATCCCGCATATCCGGCATACGCCTCCTGCGCCAGCTACCTGCAGGCGACGGTGCACGCGATCCCGCTGCTCGAGTCGCGCAACTGGCGTATGGACCTCGACGAGCTCGCCCGCCGTGTCTCCAACAAGACCAAAGTCGTCGTGATCAACTCGCCGCACAATCCCACGGGCGGCGTGCTCACCCGCAGCGACCTCGAGTTCATCGCCGAGCTCGCGCAGCGCTACGACTTCCTCGTGCTTGCCGACGAGATCTACAGTCGCAACTTCTATCTCGACATGGAGTATCTCTCGATCGCGTCGCTACCCGGCATGCACGAACGAACGATCGTCGTCGACGGCTTCTCGAAGGCGTACGCGATGACCGGCTGGCGCCTCGGCTATGCGATCATGCCCGCGGATCTCGCGAAGACGGTGACGCTGTTCAACAACAACACGTTCAGCTGCGTCGCGACCTTCGTGCAGATGGCCGGCATCGCGGCGCTTACCGGACCGGACGAGCCGGTGCAGCGCATGAACGAGATCTTCCGCGCGCGCCGCGACCGCTTGGTCAATGGCCTCAACGACGTCGCCGGGATGTCGTGCCTGCTGCCGGAGGGCGCGTTTTACGCCTTTCCCAATGTCTCGGCGATCACGCAGGACGACCGCGCGCTCGCGAAGTTTCTTCTCGAGGAGGGCGGAGTGGCATGCGGCGGCGGCTCTTCGTTTGGCGCGGCCGGCAAGGGCTATCTGCGCTTCTCCTACGCCGCGTCGCTGGACGACATCGACTGGGCGCTCGACTCGATCGCGAAGACGTTACCGAAGTTCAAAGGGTAAACGGCAGCGTCTATCGCGTTGCGCGTAGCCGTCGCGGCGGCACTAATGCTGCTGGCTGCCGCGATCGTCTACGCGCTCTCGAGCGGCCACATCCTGTTCTTTCCGTTCTTGCTCATCCTCGGCGCGCCGCTGGCCGCGCTGCTGCGCAAGCCTCCTCCGGGTCCGCCCTCGCTTAACTAATACCGCGGGGGCCGGTCACGGGTTCGACTTTCGGCTCAGACACCGTCCCGTTCTCCGCGGAACCGCTCGTCGTCGCACCTCCTGTGCTCCTCCT
The DNA here is from genome assembly GCA_963756165.1 of Vulcanimicrobiota bacterium. GTDB lineage: Bacteria > Vulcanimicrobiota > Vulcanimicrobiia > Vulcanimicrobiales > Vulcanimicrobiaceae > Cybelea. Next base: position 228,676 of record CAVWMO010000014.1, read on the forward strand.
GCTGCGGCGCTCGCGCGGGCGAGCAAGCTCGGAACGAAGTGCGCATCCTGCGCTGGCCCGCGCTCGTCGCAGGTTCCGCTTGAGAACGGGACGGTGTCTGAGCCGAAAGTCGAGCCTAGGTCAGTCGCATTGCGTGTTTGACGTCGTGCAATACGCCGGCCGCGATCTCGCGTGCTCGCGCCGTTCCGTCGGCGATGATCCGTTCGAGCGCCGGCCGATCCGCCACGTATGCGGCGTAGCGCTCGCGCACCGGGCGCAGATACTCGTTGAGCTGCTCGGCGAATTCGCCTTTGTCTTGTACGCAGCCCAGCGCACCCGAGCGGCACTCGGCCGCGATGCCGTCGAGCCGCAATGGGTTGACGAAACGCCATAACGCGAAGACCGGGCAGATCTCGGGGCGCCCCGGATCGCCGCGCCGGATCTTGAGCGGATCCGTTACCATCGTGCGTACCTTACGCGTCGTCGTCTCCTCGTCGTCGGCGATCAGGATCGCGTTGTCGTACGACTTGCTCATCTTGCGCCCGTCGAGTCCGGGCACTTCGGGAAACTCCGACAGCGTCGGCTGCGGCTCGATCAAAATATCGTTCCCACTACCGTAGAGGTGGTTAAAGCGTCGGACGATTTCGCGCCCGAGCTCCAGGTGCGCGACCTGGTCGCGTCCGACCGGCACGTACTCGCCGCGAAACGCCGCGATATCGCTGAGCTGGAGGAGCGGATAGCCCAGGAATCCGTACGTCGCCACCTTCTGTCCGAGCGCGTCGATCTGTCCCTTGTACGTCGGCACGCGCTCGAGCCACGAGACCGGCGTAATCATCGAGAGCAGCACCTGCAGCTCGGAGATTTCCGGCACGCCCGACTGCAGGAAGATCGTGGAGCGCTGCGGATCAACGCCGGCGGCGAGCCAGACCGCGACCATCGCCTCGCGCGCGCCGCGAATCGCGGCGGTGTCGTCGAACTCCGTCGTGTACGCATGCAGATCGGCGATCTCGAAGAACGCGTCGGCCGTGTCGGAGTAGTTGGCCCACTGCGTCAGCACGCCGACGAGGTGACCGAGATGCAGCGGTCCGGTGGGCCGCATCCCCGACATGACGCGCGGTTTGCGAGTGGTGTGCATTAGCGCGGAATGCTCGACGCGTAAGCGCGCGACGCCTTCAATGGCGTGCGATTTGGCCGCGGACGTAGGCGCGAGCGGTGCTCACCGCGTCGCGCAGCGCCGCGCCGCGCGCCAGCTCGCACGCCAGCGCCATCGCGAGCGTGCAGCCCGTGCCGTGCATGCGTCCTGCGATCCGGGATTCCGCGAACAGCTCGACGCCGCCGGAGGTCGCGAGCGCGTCGACCGGATCGCCGTCGAGGTGACCGCCCTTGAGCAGCACGGCGAGCGCGCCTCGCGCCCGCAGTCGCGCGGCCGCGGGGCCAATGGTGTCGCGCTCGATCGCCCCGCACTCCAGCAGCGTCGCGGCCTCGCTGAGGTTAGGCGTGAGGACGACGTTGCTCAAGCGAGCGAGATCGTCGCGAATCGCTTCCCGCGCTGCGGAGTCGCCCAGCTCTCCGCCGCCGCTCGCCGCGAACACGGGATCCACGACGGCCGGCAGCCATGCGTGCGCGCGCAGCGATGCGACGACCGCCTCGACCGCCTCGCGCGTGGGCAGCGCGCCGACGCGGACGGCACCCGCAGCATCCCACGGAAACGCCGCCAGTTGCGCGGCGAGAACGTCGCGCGAGATCGGCTGCACGACGACCGCACCGCGGCCGTCCTGAGCGCTCACGCCGGCGATCGCCATGAACACGCGCACATCGAGGCGCTCTCCGACGATCACGTCGCGTCCGACTCCGGCGACGTTCCAGGGATGGCTCGTCCCAATCGAGAGCGCGATCGTCGTCACTCGCCGCCCTCCCAACGCGCGACCAGCTCGCGCGCGACCCGCGCCGGCTCGGCCGTGTTCGCGAGCGCGGAGATGAGTGCGGCCATCGCGACGCCCGTCGCGCGCACCTCCGCGAGCCGGCGAGATCGATGCCACCGACCGCGGCCACCGGCGCGGTTGCGACGCGCGCGAGCCGGCGCAGGCCGTCAACGCCGATCGGCTCGCCGGCGTCATCCTTCGAGTGCGTGCGATAGACGGATCCGGCCCCGATGTAATCCACGTCGCTCGCGTTTGCGCGCTGCACTTCCGCCGAACTGCCGCAGGATAGGCCGATGACGAGCTCCGGCAACGCCGCGCGCACGCGCGCAACGTCGGCAAATCCGTCGTCGTCGGGTCCCAAGTGCACGCCATCGCAATCGAAGTCGTGTGCGGCGCGCCAGTCATCGTTGACGATCAGCAGCGCGTCGCGCTCGCGAGTGACATCGCGCAGCAGACGAAGCGTCTCGGCGACGATTCCGCTCTTGGCTCGATACTGGATGATGCGAACGCCGCCGTCCAAGGTCGCGCGCGCGCGCTCCACAACGCGCGGCTCCTCGCCGAGGATCGCGTAGATTCCGTGCAGCCCGGCGGCGCGTTTTAGCCGCGCGGGCGCATGCGTTGCCATATGAGGACGTTTCCGAAGAGATACGCGGCGAAGACGACGACGATGAAGATCGCGAGCGCGGTATTGTGGCGCGCCAGCGCGAGCGGAACCAGCAGCGCGAAACAGAGCACGGCGGCCATCAACAGCGCGATGATGCGCGATAACGGAAAGAACACGAGAGGCGTTCCTACGTTTGCTCGCGCAACAAGAGATCGCCGAGTCGCATCAGCTCGGACTCGTCGCTGAAGCGCAGCTCGATGCGTCCGCCGCGGCCATAACGCACGACGGCGACGTGCGTCCCGAACTTCTCGCGCAGCCGCGCCTCGAAATCGCGCTCGTCGGCAGAGAGCGGACGCAGCAGCGGCGAGCGCTGCGGTGGCGCCGCCGCCCGCCCGGCAACGATCCGCTCCAAGCCGCGCACGGTCGTGCCCTCGCTCACGGCCCGATCGGCGAGGCTCTCGCGCTCGCGTTCGGGTGCGGCCAGCAGCGCGCGGGCGTGACCGGCCGAAAGCCGGCCGTCGAACAGCATCGCCTTGATTCGATCGGATAGTCCGAGCAGCCGCAGCGTGTTCGCGACCGCAGGCCGGCTCTTGCCGAGGCGACGCGCAACTTCTTCTTGCGTTAGGCCATACTCGTCGATCAAGTACGCGAAGCCCGCGGCTTCCTCGAGCGGGTTGAGGTTTTCGCGCTGCAGATTTTCGACGATGGCGAATTCGAGCGTCTGGCGATCGTCGCTCGCCCGGATCAGCGCCGGAATCGTCGGGCGCTGCAGGCCCGCGCAGGCGCGCCAGCGGCGCTCGCCGGCGATTAACTCGTATCCTTCGTCGCGGCGGCGCACGATGATCGGCACGAGCACGCCGTATTCGGCGATCGACGCCTTGAGCTCGTCCAACGCCTCGGCGTCGAAGCGCTTGCGCGGCTGAAACGGATTCGGGCGAATCTCGCCGACGGGAATCTCGCGCACGACTTCGCCGGAGTTTGCGACCGGGATGGCGGCCTCGCCGAGGAGCGCGGCCAGGCCCCTTCCCAACCCGCGCTTTGGCGCGCTCATGCGCGCGCCCGGGCGGGCTCGAGCATCTCGCGTGCGACGGCTAGATACGCCTGCGCTCCGCGGCTCTTGAGATCGAACAGGATGGCCGGTTTTCCGTACGACGGCGCTTCGGAGAGCCGCACGTTGCGAGGAACCTGCGTCTTGAAAATCTGCTCCGGAAAGTATTTCTGCAGCTCGCGAATCACTTCCAACGAGAGCCGCGTGCGTCCGTCGAACATCGTGACGAGCACGCCGCTGACGTGTAGCGTCGGATTGAGCGCGTCGCGCACGCGCCAGATCACGCTCGTGAGCTGCGCGAGTCCTTCGAGTGCGTAGAATTCCGCCTGCACCGGAATGATGCAGTCGTCCGCGGCCGTCAACGCGTTGATCGTCAGCAGGCCGAGCGACGGCGGCGAATCGATTAGCACGAAGTCGTAGCGCGACGCGACCGGACCGAGGGCTTGTCGCAGGCGCGTCTCGCGCGACAGCGCCGCGACGAGCTCGACGTCGGCGCCGGCGAGATTGATCGTCGCGGGAGCGAGCCACAGATTGGGCACCTCGGTGTCGACGATGACGCGCTCGAGCGGAATTTCTTGCAGCAGCGCGTGGTAAATGTCGTGCTTCAGCGCGGATTTTTCGATGCCGAGCCCGGTGGTGGAGTTTCCTTGCGGATCGGTATCGACCACGAGCACGCGGCGGCCGAGCATCGCGAGCGCCGCGCCGAGATTCACGGCGGTCGTTGTCTTCCCGACGCCGCCCTTTTGATTGACGAGCGCGATGATGCGAGCCATCACGTCGCGAGATACTGCTCGAGGAGTTGCAGCAGCAAGGTGCGCTCGTTACGTTCGGGTACATCCGTGACCTGCTCGAAGAGCCAGCGCAACGCGGCGCCCACGCGTTCGTCGCCGCGGAAGCCTTCCGGCGCGTCGCCGCGATGCACGAGAGCGGCGATAACGTCGTCGCCGCCGATCGCGAGCTCTCGAATCGAAAACGCGGGCTTGCGCGCGAGCTCGGCGCGGACCTTGGCCTCGAACGCGCGATTCCCACCGTCGCGCTCGGGAAGGCCGCTACCGGCGATGTCTGCGCGCCGCAATGCGAACAAACGTTCGATATTCTCCGGTTCGATGCGTCGGATGAAACGCCGCAGCGCGGCGTCGCTCAGCTCCGGGTCCGCGGAATACATGTGCTGTCGGACCAGGTGCTCGGTCGCTTTAACAACTTCGTTCGGGAAGCGGAAGCGCTCGAGCATCGCCCGGGTCATGTCGGCCCCCTCGATCTCGTGGCGATAGAAGTGCGGGCCGGCCTTCGTGCGCGGTTTGCCGACGTCGTGAAGTAAGGCGGCGAGGCGCAGCACGAGGTCCCCGGGCGGCGAGGCATCCAGTGTGGCGAGACTATGCCGATACACGTCGTAGGCGTGCCACTCGTTCTGCTCGATGCCGAGACCCTCGAGCAGCTCGGGCCATAGCTCCGCGAGGACACCGGTCTCCCTGAGCAGCTCGAGCCCGATCGACGGCGCGCGGGCGGAAAAGAGTTTACCGAGCTCGTCGTGGATCCGCTCCGCCGAAACCGTGCGAACGGCCGGGGCCGCATCGGTCATGGCTTCTCGCAGCGCTGGCGTAACGGCGTATTCGAAGCGGGCGGCGAACTGCGCGGCGCGCAGCATGCGCAGCGGATCCTCTCGAAACGTTTGCGGCGTCAGTATGTCGATGCGGCGTGCGCGAATGTCGGCCTCGCCGCCATAGGGGTCGACCAGCTCGCCCGACGGAATTCGCCGCGCCATCATGTTCATGCGGAAGTCCCGGCGCCCGAGGTCCTCCTCGAGCGACACGCCCTCGCCGCTCTCGACCACGAAGTCGCGGTGTCCGATCCCCATCGACCATTCGCGGCGAGGCAACGCGACATCGACGGTTCGGCCGTCGATCGTTACTTTCAGGACGGCGAATGAGGCGCCGACAAGATCCACGCGCCCCAGGTCGCGGAGCCGGCGCGTCAGCTCGTCGAGCGCAACCCCGACCACCACGTAGTCGGAATCCGCCGGGGCGCCGGACCCTTCGATCCGGCTGCGCAGCTCGTCGCGGACCCGCCCTCCCACGGCGAATAGGCTTCCGGCGGGCAGCGCCTCGGCGAGGCGCCGGTCCAGATCGCCGAGTTTCACGTCGAACTGCTCCGTGAAACAATTTCACTGAGGAGCCCATAGCGTTCGAGCATGTCGACGAAGCGGGCATACGAGTGGTCGTCGATCTCAGCCCATGGCAACCCGTATAAGATCGGAGCGAGCTCCTGCCGGAGCGCCGGTCCGCGGATCATCAGCTGGAGATAGTGGCGGTTGTCGTGATGGTAGGGTCCGTAGAGCCGGGACCAGCGGACCCGGTCGTTCAGCCAGCGGAGCAGCTGCTCGTGGCGGACGTTCATCTTCAGGGTGATCTGAGGCTGCTTGCCGTCGCCGCCAAAGTGGCCCTCCCCAATCAGCACGCCGAGAATGAGCCCTTTTTCGAACTCAGTCAAGGTCCCGGTTTCGTCCTCCACATTCCCTCCGTTTGTTTCACCGCGATGTTCGCCGTGAAACGCGCGACTACATGCAGAGCGGGCGTTTTTCGGGGATGCCGGGCCGTCGCGGAAAGCGCGCCGGCGTCGGTCGCTCCTTCTCGAGGAGCAGGATGCGGCGCTCCCCCTCCAGCGCCGACTCGGACGCGACCCGGCCGCCGAGCATCAACGCGGCATCCTCGAGGGCGCCACGCTCCCGTTCGTCGAGGCGTCCGCGCTGGAGTACGGCCACGCCCCCCAACGCGGTAAGGGGGAGCAGCAGCTCCGCCACAGTCGTCGCCCCCGAGAGTGCCCGCGCCGTTCCGCTTGCGAAGCGCTCGCGAAATTCGTGCACATGGCCCACGGCTTCGGCGCGTCGCGGGATCACGCTGCCGCGCAGGTTCATGCGCTCGAGTGCCGCTTCCACGAACGCAGCCTTCTTTGCCGCGGCCTCGATCAGCGTGACCGGGATGCCGGTCGCGATCGCGACCGGGATGGCCGGAAATCCCGCCCCGGATCCGACGTCTACGTACGGCTCGCGAACGAAGGGCACGACGGTCAGGCTGTCCAGCAGATGCTCGGTGAGCGCCGCTGGCGATTTCGCCCCGGTCAGGTTCACGTGCAGATTAGCGTCGAGGACGAGCGCGCCATACCGGCTCAGGGGCGCGCGCAGCGTCGCCGCAATCCCCGCCCGTTCGAGGAGCGCGGAAAGCTCGTCTTCAGCGGTGTGGCTCACCCATGGCGGCTTCGACGCGCAGGTCGAGAAAGCGGCGCTCCATCGGATTGCGCGCGAGGGCGGCCGCGGCCTCGAAGTGGCCCTGCGCGAGCTCGACGTGTCCCGCGCGGAGCTCTAGTTCGCCGAGCGCTGCGGGGAAGAAGGGGTAGGATGCGAGCTGATCGCTCGCGGAAATCGAGCCGATCGCCGCGATCCCGGATTCCGGGCCGTCGCGTTGGGCGATGGCGATGGCGCGGTTCAGCGCAATCACCGGCGACGGGCGGATTCGCATCAGGATGTCGTAGAGCCAGAGGAGCCGATCCCAATCCGTGTCGCCTTCTGTCGCGGCGCTCGAATGCAGTGACGCAATCGCCGCCTCGACGTGATATTCGCTCAACTCGCGACCCGTGGCCGAGCGGTCGAGCAAATCGTTTCCGCGCGCGATCAGCACGCGGTCCCACGACGCGCGGTTCTGTTGCGCGAGTGGAACGAGGTTGCCGCGCGCGTCGACTCGCGCCGGCAGACGCGCCCCGTGCAAATACATCAGCGCGCAGAGCGCAAACGACTCCGGCGTCGCTACGAGCGCGTTCTCAAGCAGTAGGCCGGCGAGCCGCATCGACTCGCGGCATAGCTCGCCACGCACCGGCATCTCGCGCGACGCGCCGTGATAGCCTTCGTTGAACGTCAGGTAGAGCGCGCGTTGAACCGCGGACAACCGCGCCGGCAGTTCGGCGTCGGCAAAGTCGAACAACCGCTTGGAGTTCGCCAATATCTTCTTTCCGCGCTCGATGCGTTTCTCGATCGTAGCGTTCTTCGCGAAGAATGCGCCCGCGATCTCACGGATCGTAAATCCGCACAGCAAATGCAGCGTCAACGCGACCTGCGCGTCTTCCGACAGGCGAGGGTCGCAGCACGAAAACATCATGCGCAATTGGTCGTCTTTGATCGCTTCGGAGGCGAACAATTCGTCCACGGTCGCGACCATCGTCCATTCGCTGCCGAGAAGCCGCCCTAGCTCGGGCACGAGATTGCGCGCGGTGCGTTCGTGTCGCAACACGTCGATCGCGCGATTGCGTGCCGCTTTCATCAGCCACGCCGACGGATTCTGCGGCACTCCGCGCAGTTTCCACACCTCGAGCGCGCGGCAGAAGACGTCTTGCATGACGTCCTCTGCCAACGCGATGTTGTCGAGCCCGAAGATGCGAGACAGGGCGGTTACGATGCGTCCCGACTCTTGCCGGAACAGGTGCTCGCTGGGCTCCATTTTGGGTTGTTACATCTTCATGACGGGACGGACTTCGACAAACCCGTCGCGATCGAAGATCGGGCATCCGCCGGCGAGTTCCGCGGCCTGCGTCAGATCCTTGGCCTCGATCAGCGTGAAGCCGCCGACGATGTCTTTCGATTCCGCATAAGGGCCGTCCGTGATCGAGCGCTGCTTGCCGCGCACGACCTTCCCCTCGCCCTCGAGCGGCTGGCCGCGGTCCTTCAGGTGGCCCTTGGTTTCGAGGTCTTGCATCCAGCTAATCCATTTCTGCATGACCTGCTCGCCCTCGTCGGGTGATTCGGGCCGGCTTCCGCCGCGGTACAGGTACAGGTATTCACTCACGTTGGTTCCTCCTTACGACACCGTAGACGTTTGAAGGGACCCAACCCCGACATCGCTCTTGCGGCCCCGGTGGAGGAACAGCGCGAGGATCGCAACGTCCGAGGGCGTGACCCCGGGGATCCGGCCGGCCATTCCCAGCGTGCGGGGACGCTGCCGCGCGAACTTCTCGCGGGCCTCGCTGGAGAGCGCGCGAATCGCCAGATAGTCGAAATCCTCGGGAATTCGCGCGCTTTCCGTCGCGCGCGCTTTCTCGACCGCGAGCTCTTCGCGCCGGGCGTAGCCTTCGCACTTGAGCTCGATCGCGAGCCGCTCGCCGACGTCCGGCTCGAGCGGCGGGTCGAAGTGGGCTGCGACGTCGCCGAATCCCAGCCGCGGGCGCCGCAATGCGTCGGCGAGCGTGCTGCCACGCTCGAAGTGCTCGCCGCCGAGCGTCTGTTCGGGAACGCGGGTCGCCTCGGCGCGTTGCCTCGACCTCTGCAGCGCCGTCCGGCGCCGCTCGAACGCCTCCCACGCCGTGTCGTCGATCAGCCCGGCCGCGCGCCCGAGGGGCGTCAGCCGAAGATCCGCGTTGTCGTGCCGCAGGAGGATGCGATGCTCCGCGCGCGAGGTCAGCATGCGGTAGGGCTCGTCGACGCCCTTGGTCACCAAGTCGTCGATCAGGACGCCGATGTACGCCTGGCTCCGGTCCAAGCGCAGCGGTTCGTCGCCACGCACTGCGCGCGCTGCGTTGACGCCGGCGATGAGACCCTGCGCGGCCGCCTCCTCGTAGCCGGACGTCCCGTTGAGCTGACCGCAGTGGAAGAGGCCGGCGATCCGCCGCGTCTCGAGCGTCTCGCGCAGCTCGGTGGGCGGCACCATGTCGTATTCCACGGCGTATCCGGCCCGCAGCATGCGGCAATTCTCCAAGCCGGGCAGCGTGCGCAGCATTTCCAGCTGAACCTCGGCCGGGAGCGACGTCGAGAAGCCGCCGACGTAGAGCGTCGGCTCGTCCCAGCCCTCCGGCTCGATGAAGATCTGATGCGACGGGTTATGCGCGAACTTGACCACCTTGTCTTCGATCGACGGACAATAGCGCGGGCCGATCCCGCGGATCAGATCGAGACCGTAGAGCGGCGAGCGGTGGAGATTTTCGCGGACCAGCGCGTGCGTGCGCGCGTTGGTCTGCGTGACGTAACACGGCAGCTGCGGGCCGCCGAAGCGCGACTCGCTCCGGTAGGAGAAGAGCAACGGACGCGCGCTGGGCGGCTGAATCAGCATTGCCGCGGGATCGACGCTGTGCTTGTCGATGCGCGGCGGCGTGCCCGTTTTCAGCCGCATCGTCGGGAAGCCGAGACGGCGCAGCGCGGCCGCCAACCCGACGGCCGGAGCCTCGCCGAAGCGAGCCTCGGCCAGGACGACGTCGCCGCGGAAGGACTTTCCTCCCAAGAACGTCCCCGTGGCCAGGACGACGGATTTCCCGAGATAGCGCGCGCCGTCGCCGCAGCGGACGCCGCGCACGGCGCCGGCGTCGACTTCGAGGTCCTCGACGAGGCCCGGCACGATCGCGAGGTTCGGCTCGCTGCGCAGCAGCTCCAACGCCATGCGCGCGTAGGCGGGCTTGTCCATCTGCTGGCGCAGGGCCCGCACCGCCGGGCCCTTGCTCTCGTTCAGGAAGCGCGCGTGCAGGCTGCAGCGGTCCGCGATCGATCCCATCGCGCCGCCGAGGGCATCGATCTCGCGGACGAGCTGACCCTTCGCGCTGCCCCCGATCGACGGATTGCACGGGAGCGTGCAGATCTTCTCGGGGTCGCCCGTGACGAGGAGCGTGGGCACGCCCAGACGCGCCGACGCGAGAGCGGCTTCGACCCCGGCATGGCCGCCCCCGACGACGATCGTGCCGGCGTCGCCGCCCATCCCTAGGTGGTCGTGGCGGCCGTCGGGTGCATGTGTCCGCGCAGCCGCAGCGAGAACGCGATCATGATGACGCCGAAGATGATCGCATAGGCGCCGATCAGCCAGATAACGGCCAGAGCGCCCGCGAGCGGACGCCAGATCATCAGCACGCCGAACAGGATCGACGCGACGCCGCCGATGATCAGCCAGATCTCGTTCGCGACGACCTTGCGGAGCTGCACGGCCGCCACGATTTCAAAGATGCCGGTCAAGAACGCCCATGCCGCGATCGTGAAATAGAGCGCCAGCAGCGTGATGCCGACGTCGTAGAAGGTGATCGCGGCGATGAGGATGCCGATAATCCCTTCGACGACAAACGGCCACCAGCGCTGGTGCGTCTCCGCCGCGCGTATCGCCGCGACGATCGCGAAGATGCCGTCGACCAGCGCGTACGCGCCGAAGAGAATGCCGATCGCGACGATCGTGGCACCCGGCCAGATGAAGGCGAGGATTCCGAATATCACCGCCGCGATTCCGCGGATGAGCAGCGCCCACCAATTGCGCGCTAAAACTTGTACTGTCGAAGTACTCTGCACGTTAGAAGCTCCGTCCGTTAGCGAGATAAACGCGTTCGACGCGGCAGAGCTTGGGCGTGGGACCGTTCCAAGGCTGGCCGGTCAGTGCGTTCGCTAGGTTGTGATTGATCTGAGCGCCGCGCGAGAAGTTGCCCTTGTCGATCAGGATGTAATGTTTCCCCAAGTAGTTGATGCGAAAGTCGACCTCGGTTGCGGGCGAATCGTGCGTGTTGTAATAGACGACGTTGATGCCGTTGGTCAGATTACTGCCGTTCGAGTTGACGACGCAGCTGATGATCGTCACGCCGAAACGCGAGACGATCCTAGCCTGCGCCGACGCGGGCAAGGCGAAGACCGCGAGAGTGGTCAGCGCAAAAAGAGCACGCCGCATTACCGTAACCTCCTTCACTATTTTCCGATACAAAAACGCGCGAAGATGCCATCGAGGACTTCTTCGGCGGCTACCTGCTCGCTTACATGCCCAAGCGAGGAATGCGCGCGGTGCAGCTCCGTGGCAACGAAGTCGATCGGCTCACCGGCGGCGAGCGCTCGGCGCGCTTGATCCAGCGCTTCGAGCGCGGCGTTGACGCCGTCGAATTCGTGCAGCGCGACGAGATGCGGACGGGCGAGGTCGACGCGCTCGCCGCCCCAGCCGACGCGGGCGACGGCGCGCCGCAGCTGCTCCATCGTGGCGACATCCCGGGTGCTCCCGACGATCGTCTCAGGTTGGACGGCGTCGGGCGCGCCCCGCGTACCGAGGTCGGACTTATTGAAGAAAAGGATATGTGGCCGGTCGGCGCCGCGCTTCAGCAGCGCGATCGCGTCGGCGCCCAGCGGCTGGGAGCCGTCGATAACGATCAGAACGATGGCGGCCTCGGTCAGCGCCCGCTCCGTCCGCTCGATCCCCGCAGCCTCGAGCCGGTCAGCGTGGGAGCGTATTCCCGCCGTGTCGATCAGACGCACGGGCACGCCGTCGACGACAATCGACTCCTCGATCGCGTCGCGAGTCGTTCCGGGAATCTCCGAGACGATCGCGCGCTCGAACCCCAGCAGAGCGTTGAGCAGGGAGGATTTGCCCGCGTTCGGCGGCCCCACGATCGCGACTCCCACGCCCTCGCGGACGAGCCGGCCGAGCTCGCCGTCGTGGCGCAGGCGCTCTAGCGCGGCGATGACTGGCTCGAGGCGCCGGTCGACGTCCGCTCGGCCCGTCTCGGGAACTTCGTCCGGAAAGTCGATCGCGCCGGCGAGCTCCTCGAGAAGCAGCGACAGCGACGAGCGCAGCGAGCGGATCTCGTCGGCCAGACCGCCGCCGAGATTGGCGAGTGCCGCTTGTGCCGCCGCGCGCGTCTCGGCGTTGACGACGTCGGCCACGGCGGCCGCCGCGTGCAGGTCCATCTTGTCGTTGAGGAAGGCGCGGCGCGTGAACTCGCCCGGCGCGGCGAGCCGCGCACCGCACGCCAGCAGCGCGCGCACCACTTCGCGTGTGACGACCGGCGAGCCGTGGAGGTGCAGCTCGAGCATTTCCTCCCCGGTGTAGCTGTGCGGCGCCGTGAAACGAATCGCAATAGCGCGATCGAGCACGTGCCCGCGCTCGTCCATCACAGTCGCGGTCGTCGCGACGCGCGGCCTCAAACCGGACTTGGTCCGCACGAGACGTTCCAGCAGCGACGGCACCGCCGGGCCGCTCACGCGCACGATCGCGATCGCCCCCGTGCCCGGCGGCGTCGCGATCGCGGCAATTGTCTCGGCGAGCTGCGAACTCAGCGAGGGTGGATTACGACGCGTCGCTCCGGCTCTTCGCCTTCGGATTCCGTGCGCACGTGCTCCGAATCGGCGAGCATGAGGTGGATGATCTTGCGCTCGGAGGGCAACATCGGATCGAGCGTCTGCGGCTTTTTCTCGAGTACGCAACGCTCGAGTATCGCGAGGGCCAGGTTCTTGAGCGCATCCGCGCGGTGCGCGCGGTAGCCCTCGGCGTCGATCGTGTAATAGTGGCGATTCGTACGAACGCCGGCGTTGAACGCATTGTTGAAGATCAGGTTGAGCGCCTCGAGCGTGTTGCCGTGGCGGCCGATGAGCATCCCGAGATGGGGACCGGAGACTTCGAGGTACTCGCCTTCCTTGCGCTGGATGTAGTCGATATCGACGGGACCGACGCCCATGCCGGCGAGTATCTCGCGCAACAGGTCGCGCGCTGGCTTCGCCGACTCGGGCATCTCTTCGCGCGATCGCGGACGCGCGGGAGTGCGGCCAGGCTGGGAACCGCGCCGGGTTCCACCGCCGCGCCCGCCGCCCCGCGGCTTGCCGATCGTGCGGTCGCGAACGTCGGCCGGCTGTTCTTCGAACTCGAAATCGTCTTCGTAGAGCATTCTAAATACTTATGCCCCTCGCTTGTTTTTGCGCTTCGAACGCGTTCCGCGGGAGGGCTTCGGCGCGCCGGCCTTGGCGACGCCGTTGCCGCTGGGCAGCGCCTTTGCACCCGTAGCGGCGGCTTGGGCGGCCTGCCCGTCCTGCGTAATCACGTGCTCGCTGTCGATCAGCGCGAGCGGCTGATGATAGCGGCGAAGCAAGTAGAATTGCTGTGCCATCGTGAAGGCGTTGTAGGAGAACCAGTAGAGCACCATCGCCGACGGCCAGTGGTACTTCCATCCCATGAAGCCGAGCAGCAGCGGCGAGATCACCGCCATCATGCGCTGCGTCTGCGCCTGCTGTGGATCCGTCGCGGGCATGCTGACGAACCGCACGCTCAGATACATCGAGAACGCGTAAAGCAGGATCAGCACGAGATCCGGAAGCGCCAGGCTCGCGGCGAAGATGGGCGCGCCGAAGACCGCCGGTGCCGAAGCGGCGTGGGTGAACGCGCTTCCGATCCATACCCAGCTCTGATTGGCGAAGAGCGTCTTGTGGTTCATCACCACGTAGTAGACGCTGATAATGACGGGATACTGTACGAGCATCGGCCAGCAGCCGGCGAACGGATTGACGCGGTGCTCCTTATAGAGCGCCATCGTCTCTTGCTGAAGCTTCTGCTTATCGTCCTTATATTTCGTCTGCAGGCGCTTGAGCTGCGGCGCGATCTTCTGCATCCCCAAAAACGCCTTGAACTGCGCCGTGTTGAGCGGCCAGAACACGAGGCGAATGAGTGCCGCGAGGATTACGAGGCTCCAGCCGAGGTTGTTGATCGGCTTGTTGATGAGCATCACCGCCGACGACATGACGTTGACGATGGGATCGAGCCACGATGCGGCGATCAGCAAATGCATGAGTTACTTCGCCCCAGGCACGAAATCGACGCCGCCCGGGTTCCACGGGTGGCAGCGTGCGAACCGCGCCGCCGCCAAGAGTGACCCGCGCCAAGCGCCATGGCGTACCACCGCCTCGAGCGCGTACTGCGAACAGCTGGGGTAGAAGCGACACGCCTTCGGCAGCATCGGAGAAACGACCAGCTGGTAGAGCCGGATGAGTGCCGCAAGCAAGAACCGCATGCGATCTACTACACCGGCCCGAGAGCCGAGGTTACCTCGGCTCGCAGGTCGGCAAAGGACGCGTCGGCCGCGAGCGGGCGGGCGACGAAGAGCAGCCGCATCGCATCGCGCTGCGCGAGGGTCTCGTCGAGGATCGCCGCGAGGCGCCGCCGCAGCTTGTTCCGCGTAACGGCCTTGCCGATCGCCTTGCCTATGGCAATGCCGACGAGCGCGCGAACGTCGCTCGGCAGCGAGTCGCTATGATAAATGGTGAGACTCTTCGTGGTGATACGCCGGCCGTGCCGGCGCAAACGCGCAAAGTCCGCTTGGCGGCGCAGGCTGGCGAAGCGGCGCATCAGACGGTGAGACGATGACGCCCCTTCTTGCGGCGACGCGCCAGCACCTTACGCCCCTGCTTGGTGCTCATGCGTTCCAGGAATCCGTGCACGCGCTTGCGGCGGCGATTATGCGGCTGATACGTCCGCTTCATAACGTCCCTTATGGCGAAAAGTAATGCCCCACCCTGGCGGCAGACAGCCCCTGATTATATCGAGCCCTAGAGATGAGCGCAAGCGGCCGGCGTGCGGGGAAGCACCCGAGCGTCGCCGTAACTTGGTGAAGTTTTGAGCGTGTCCACTATGCAGCCGCCTGCCCGCCGGCGGGTCGTCGTGACCGGGCTAGGCGCCGTCACTCCCGTCGGCAATACCCGTGAGGACTTCTGGAGGCGCATCCTGGCCGGCGAGTCCGGCATTGCCCCGATCACCGCCTTCGACGCCTCCGACTTCATCACGCGCATCGCGGGAGAGGTCAAGGACTTCCAACCCGAGGTGCTGATCGGGCGCAAGGAGGCGCGGCGCATGGACCGCTTCACGCAGTTTGCGTTCGTGGCCGCCCGCGAGGCGATCGAGGACGCGAAGCTCCCTGACGACGCCGAATTCAGGGAACGCGTAGGGGGCGTGATCGGCACCGGGATCGGCGGCATCATCACCTTCTGGCTGAACTCGGACAAAGCCAACGAGAACGGGACCTGGTCGAAAGTGACGCCGTTCTTCATCCCGATGCTCATGGCCAACGCGGCGCCGGCCCACATCTCGATGGCATTTGGCTACAACGGGCCGTTCTTCGCGGCGGCGAGCGCATGCGCCAGCGCCAACGACGCGATCTGCACGGCCTACAACGCCGTCGCGTACGGAGACGCAACCGCGATGATCGCGGGCGGGAGCGAGGCGACGGTGTCACCACTCGCCATCGGGGGCTTCTCCTCGATGCGAGCGATGTCGACGCGCAACGACGACCCGGCCCGCGCGAGCCGGCCGTTCGATAAGGAGCGCGACGGCTTCGTCCTCGGCGAGGGCGCGGGCATTCTGGTGCTCGAGGAGTACGAGCACGCGCGGGCGCGCCATGCGGCGATCTACTGCGAGGTGCTCGGGTACGGGCAGTCTTCGGACGCCTACGACCTCGTCGCGCCGGATCCGGACGGCAACGGCGTGCGCCTCGCCTTTGCCCGCGCCTTCAAGAGCGCCGGGATCGAGCCCGGCGACGTAGACTACATCAACGCTCACGGCACGTCGACGCCGGTGGGCGATCCGGCCGAGTCGAAGGCGATCGAAAAGACCTTCGGCGAGCACGCGTTTGCGATTGGGGTCAGCTCGACGAAGTCGATGCACGGCCACGCGCTCGGCGCGGCCGGCGGCATCGAAGGCGTCGCTACGGCGATGGCGGTGCGCCACGACATGATGCCGCCCACGACCAACTACGAGTTTCCCGACCCGGAGTGCCGTCTCGACTACGTGCCCAACGTCGCGCGCAGTGCGCCGATTCGCGTGGCCCTCTCGAACTCGTTCGGCTTCGGGGGCCACAACAGCGTCATCGTCTTCGGCAAGGTTAGATAGGACGAGCCCAACGTGAGCGGTGAGGCAAACCGGCGGCGGCTGCGCGCCTTGCTTCGCCTTGCCGGCGTTCGCAAGCCCGGCCCCTTGAATGCGTTCGAGGCCGCCTTCGTCCACCAGAGTTATGCCAAAGAACACGGCGGCGGCTCCAATGAGCGCATGGAATTTCTGGGCGATTCGATCCTCGGGTGCGTTACCGCGGTGTGGCTCTACGACGCGTTTGCCGACGAGCCGGAGGGACTGCTGACGCTGCGCAAGGCCGCGATCGTCAACGACGCCCAGCTCGCGCGTACGGCGTTCCGACTGGGATTCTCGGAAATGACGCAGCTCGGCGCCGGCATGCGCGCGGCCGGCGGCGCCGAAAACACTTCCGTGCTCGCCGACGCGTTCGAGGCCTTCGTGGGCGCGCTGTATCTGCGGTTCGGGCTCGAGAAGGCGCGCCGGTTCGTCGTCACGCAACACATCGAGCAGCTCGATCATTCGGCCGACGCGCTCCTCGACGCGAAGACGCGGCTTCAGCATTACGCGCAAGAGCATCTCGCCGCTACGCCCATCTATCGCGAGACGAGCCGCGGCACGCCGCAGCGTCCTGCGTTCATGTCGCGCGTCATCGTCAAGGGCAAGACCTTGGGCAGGGGCGATGGCCCGTCGAAGAAGGCCGCGCAGCAGGCAGCGGCCGAGGCCGCACTCGTTTCGATCACGGGTCGCACGTGAAGCTGCGCAGCATCCGATCCTTCGGGTTCAAGACGTTCGCGGATCCGACGCAGCTCGAGTTCGGCGGCGGCGTCACCGCGATCGTGGGTCCGAACGGATCCGGCAAATCGAACCTGGTGGATGCGTTTCGCTGGGTGCTGGGAGAGACGTCCACCAAGAGCCTGCGCTCCGGCCGGCTCGAGGACGTCATATTCGCGGGCAACGAGCAGCGCAAGCCGCTCGGCTTGGCCGAAGTCTCGATCGTCTTCGACAATACCGACCGCAGGCTGCCGATCGAATTCCGCGAGGTCGAGATCACGCGGCGCGCGTATCGCGTGGGCGAGAGCGAGTACTTCATCAACCGCACGCAAGTGCGTCTGCGCGACATCGTCGATCTGTTGATGGGCACCGGCCTTGGGCCCGGCTCGTACGCGATCGTGTCGCAGGGTCAGATCGACGCGATTCTCACGAGCAAGCCGGCCGAGCGGCGTGCGCTCTTCGAGGAGACGGCGGGCATCGGAAAGTTTCTCGCGCGCAAGCACGAGTCGCTGCGCCGGCTGGAACGCACCGAGCAGAACGCGATCCGCATCAGCGACCTCATCGCCGAGCTCGACCGGCGCATTCCCGAGCTCGAGACGCAGGTGCGCCGCGCGAAGCGCTATCGCCGCGTCAGCGCCCGCGTTCGCGACCTGGAGATCCTGAGCTACCTGCGTGCGAGCGCGACGCGCCGCGCGGAGGCTTCCGGGTTGCGCGAGGTATTGGCGAAGAACGAGGAGCAGCGCAGCGTCGCGGCCGCTAAGTCGGCTTCGTCGGCCGCCGCGTTGACCGCGCTGCGCACCGAGCTCTATCGCTGCGAGCTGGAGCTCGAGGAGCTGCGCACGCAATCGCAGAGCCGGCGCGGCGAGCTCGCGTCGAACGAGGCGCAGTATGCGGCGGCCCTGGCGCGCCGCGAGGCGCTCGAGCGGCAATCGACGCAGACGTCGGAAGACGTCGCGCGCGTGGAACAAGAGCGCGCGGCCCTCGTCGAGGCGATCGCCGGTCTCGGGGAGCGGATCGCGCCGCTCGCGCGCGAGGTCGAGGCGGCGCGCGAGCGCGAGCTGGCCGCGCAAGCGGCGCTCGCGCGTACGCACGCGGAGCTCGAGTCGGTCTTCACGCAGCTGCGCGAGATCGAGGTCGCGGCGACGGAGCTCGCGGCGCGCAAGGCGGAGCGGCGCGTACAGGCGGACGCCCTGCGCGCGGAAGCGGAGCGGCTCGATCGGGAGGCGCGCGGCGGGCGCGAACGCGCGGAAGAGGTGGAGATCGTCGCGGGCGGCGCGGCGCATCGCCACGGCGAGCGCCGGCGGCAGCTCGACATTCTCGAAGAGGCGGCGCTGGATGCTCGCGGGCGCGCCGAGGACGCGGCACGCGAGGCGGGGCTCGCGCAGGACGACGTCGCACGCGCGCTCGCCGTCGCGCACGAGCAGTCCGGCGAGGTCAAGGCCGCCGAGTCGCGCCTGCACACGATCGAGGAGCTGGAGAACTCGCTCGAGGGCCACGTGCCCGGCACGCGCGCGGTCATTGAGGCGTGGCAGCGCGGCGAGCTGCGCGGCATCGAGGGTATCGTGTCGAATCTCATCACGACCGAAGAACGGTACGCGCGCGCCATGGACGTCGCGTTCGGCGCGCGTCTTTCGAACGTGGTGACCACGACGTCGGAGGACGCCGAGCGCGGCGTGGACTTCTTGAACCGTAAGGAGGCGGGCCGCGCCACGTTCCTCCCGCTCGATACGCTGGCCGATCGCAAAGGGCGTCAGCTCGATCCGGCTGTCGGCGCCGTTCCCGGCGTCTTGGGGTACGCGCATACGCTCATCGGCACGGCGCCGCGGTTTACCGGCGTCGTCAGCTTCTTGGTCGGCAACGTGTTGATCGTCGACAAGCTGCAAACCGGAATCGAGCTCGTGCGCGGGCGCGGCTTTCGCGACACAATCGTCACGCTCGGTGGGGAGCAGATCACCGGCGGCGGCGCGATCACCGGCGGCCGCTTCGCGCGCGAGCGTTCGATCTTGTCGCGCCGCTTTCAGGCACAGAGTCTTCGCGACGCGCTCGTCGGCATGCGCGCGCGACTCGAAGAGGCCGAGCGGGGCCTGAGTGTGGCGCATCAGCGCGCCGAGATCGCGATCGACAAGCGCGATGCCGCGCGCGAGCAGCAGACCGAGACGGAATCGCGGCTCGCCGGCGTGCGCGCGGAGCTCGCCGCGCTCTCCGGCGAGGTGGAGCGCACCCGCGCGGAGCTGGAAGCGGCCCGCGCGGCGGCATCTCAGCTACGCGCGGCCGCAGCGCTTTCCTGGGACCGGGAGCACGAATACGAGCGCGTCGAGCCCGATGCCAAGCGTAGCGACGAACGTCGCGCGCAGCTCGAACGCGAGCTCGCCGGCGTGCGCGCGCAGATCGCGCGGGCCGAGGCCGAACAACTCGCGGCGAGCGCCGGCGCCGCGGATCTGCGCGAGCGCGCGGCCGCGCTCACCGCCGAACGGGACGCGGCGAAGGCGCGTCTCGGAATGCTCGATCAGGACGGCGAGCGTGCCGGCGTCGCGCGGGAAGAGATGCTGGCCGAGATCGCGTCCTTGATGCAAGAGACGCGTACGTCGCACGCTCACGTGGAAGGACTCCGGAGCGGAATCACTGGGCTCGACGAGCGGCTCGAATCAGCGCGCAGACAGCGCGAGACGCTGTCCCAGCGGCAGATGGAGCTGGAGTCGGAGGTTCGTACGGCCGAGCAGGAGGAGCGTGAAACGGCGGCCGGAGGAGAGCGCCAACGCACGCGGCTCGCCGAGATCGAGGCCGAGCTCGGAATGCTCGTGTCGCAGTTCGCACAGAATCCTGCCACCAACGATGAGTGCACGGACGTCATGCAGCGCTACGCGAACGAGCCCGACGCGATCGTCGAAGAGCTGCCGCGCCTGCGCGACGAGCTCGCGCGGCTGCAAGCCAACGTCAATCTCAACGCCGAAGCCGAACGCGACGAGCTTGCGGAGCGGCAGCGCTTTCTCGGGACGCAGCTGCAAGATTTGAGCGCCGCGCGAGAGACGCTGCTCGAGTCGATCCGCGAGATCGAGCGCGACGCGCAGGTGCAGTTCAACGAGACGTTTGCTAAAGTGTCGGAGGCCTTTACGACGATGTACGGGCGTCTCTTCTCCGGCGGCCAGGCGAAGATGTGGCAGACGCAGCCCGAGAATCTCTCGGAGACCGGAATCGAGATCGCCGTGCAGCCGCCCGGGCAAGAAGGAGATGCCGCTCGCGGCGTTGTCCGGCGGCGAGCGCGCGATGACCGCTGCGGCGCTGATCTTCGCTTTGATCGCGACGAAGCCGGCGCCGTTCTATCTGCTCGACGAGGTCGACGCCGCGCTCGACGACGCGAACATCGATCGGTTCTGCGCCATGGTGCGGGAGTTCGCGACGGAATCGCAGATGCTCATCGTCACGCACAACAAGAAGACCATGGAGATCGCGGACCGCATCTACGGCGTGACGACGGGCGACTCCGGCGCGAGCGCGATCGTATCGGCGGAGCTCGCCGCGGAGGCCGAGGCTCTGCTTGCCTGAGACGCCCTCGGCGCCTCGGGCGGCGCTCTTCTCGCTCTACGACAAGACCGGCGGCGCGGGACTGGCCCGTGTGCTGCACGAGCGCGGTACGGAGATCTACGCGACCGGCGGGACGCGCGCGTTTTTGGAGGAGCACGGCATTCCGGCCCGCGACGTCGGCGACGTCACGGGCTTTCCCGCGCTGTTCGGCGGCCGCGTCAAGACCCTGCATCCGAAAATTTTCGGGGCGATTCTCTACGATCGCGCGGATCCCGAGCACGATCGGCAGCGCGAGAAGTACGCGATTCCCGAAATCATAACGGTCGCGGTCAACCTGTATCCGTTCGAAGCGACGGTGGCGCGAGCGGGGACGACGCTGCCCGAGGCGATCGAGCAGATCGACATCGGCGGCGTGGCGTTGCTGCGCGCCGGCGCCAAGAATTTCGAGCACGTCGCGGTCCTGACGCATCCGTCGCAATACGCCGAGTACGTACAGGCGATCGAAAACGGCGAAGAAGCAGCCGCGCTGCGCCGGCGGCTCGCGATCGCGGCCTTCGAACGGACCGCGGAGTACGACGCCGCCATCGCGCACTATCTCGCGACCGCCGGCGAGGTGTTGCCGAGCGAGCTTCCCGGCGCGCTCGCGCTGACGCTCCCCCTTGCGAAGCGGCTGCGGTACGGCACGAACCCGCAGGAGCGCGCGGCGTTCTACCTCGACCGCGCCGATCGTCTGCCCGAGCAGCTCGGCGGCAAGGCGCTCTCGTACAACAACTTGCTCGATCTCGACGCGACGCTGCGGTTGTTGTCGCGGGCCCCGCTCGGCGCCGAGTTCGGCAGCGAGCACGGCCGTTTCGTGCGAGCCGCCGTCGTCAAACACGCGGTGCCGTGCGGCGTCGCGCAGCGTTCGCGCGTCGGGCTGGCGGTGCGCGAGGCGCTCGACGCCGATCCGATCTCGGCCTACGGGGGAATCGTCGCCGCCGACACGCCGATCGACCGCGACGCGGCCGCCGCGCTGCGCGAGTTCTTCCTGGAGATCGTGGCCGCTCCGGGTTTCGCTGCGGATGCGCTCGAAGTTCTTCGCAAGAAGAAAAACCTGCGGATCATGCGGTTCGCGCCGTCGTTGCCCGACGAGCTGGCGCGCGAGCTCCGCCTGCGCAGCGCACTCGGAGGCGTCTTGGCGGAGGACGACGATCCGGGCGCCCCTCCGGAAGAGTGGCGCGTGGTGAGCCGCACGCGGCCGAGCGAACAACAGTGGCACGACCTCGCCTTCGCCTGGGACGTCGTGCGGCACGTGAAGAGCAACGGCATCGTGATCGTGAAGGACGGGACGACGCGCGGAATTTGCGCCGGTCAGACCAATCGCGTCAGCGCGGTGCAGATCGCGGCGAACCGTGCGGGCGACGGAGCGCGCGGCTCGGCCTGCGCGAGCGACGGCTTCTTCCCGTTCGCAGATGGGCTGGAGGCGGCCGTCGAGGGCGGCTGCGCGGCGATCATCGCACCGGGCGGCTCCGTCCGCGACGAGGAAGTCATTGCGGCTGCGGACCGGCACGGTGTCGCGCTCGTCTTCTCGACATACCGGTATTTCCTGCATTGAGCACCGCGGATGCGTACGACGACTGTACGAAGTACTGGCCGCTCGCCTCGCGAACGTGCACGGTCGACAATGCAATCCAAAACTCTGACTCTCGTTTCGAGTCCGAACCGTCGGGGAGATCTTCAAGATGCCGCGATTCTTGCACACATCGATCTTCGTCAACGACATGGACGAGTCGATCGACTTCTACACGAAGAAGCTCGGGATGCGCCTGCTCGACGGTCCGCATCACTATCCGGGTAACGCCGACATGGCCTTCGTCGGTAAGGACTGGAGCGCATACATCGAGCTCGTCTACGATCTCGAGGAGCACGCGCCGTACCAGCTCGGCAATCGCTACGAGCATCTCGCGCTCGAAGTCGACGACGACCTCGAGGCCTACGTCGAGGGATTGAAATCGAAGGGCGTCCGCGTCCTGAAAGACGCCTACAAGTCTCCGAGCGGAACGCGCGCGATCGCCTTCATCGAAGATCCGAATGGAATTCCTGTCGAACTGCTCGAGCCCCGCAAGGCCGCGAACCTTTCGTAACTACCTATAAATAAACGGGTCCAGCGGCGGCGCGATTCGCACGACGCTTTGCGCGACGAGGCGAGGCTCGCCGCGGACGTCGTCGATTCGTCCGGTCGCGCGGAGCCACGACCCGAGCGGGTAGCGCGGCGCCGCGCTCAAACGCACGGCGACCGGCATCGCGTCGGCCCGGCAGCACGTGATGGCAAAACGCACCAGCGCGCACGCGTGGTTCTCGCACGTCAGCGTTCCCGCGAAGCTCAGGCCTTCACCGGGGAAGAGTTCGGTCAGCGTCGTTTCGGTGGCGTGATAGGCGGGCGGCGGCGCGCCGATCAGCGCGCCCGCGAGCATCAGGCCCGGCGCAATGCGCGCGATCGCGCACTGCCGACGACGGTGCCGCGCTGCACAGAACAGCGCCGCCGCAGCACAGGCCCAAAGCGGCAGCGTGAGCGCGGGGTGCACGAGCGCGTCGCCGTGACGCCACGCAACGATCGCGCACGCGGCGGCGAGCAGCGCGTAGGCCAGCGCGTCGTGATGGCTTTGCACGTGCGACCTCCGACGCAGCGCACGCAGATCCACGATGCCGGCAATGCAGAGGAACGCCGCCGCAGTAACGGGCGCGTGGACGCGCAGCGCGCCGGCCAGCGCGATCGCGCCCAGTCCGCATGGACCGGCGCAGAAACCGAGCGCCGCGCCGATCGCGGCGCCGGCCAGCGGTGACAGGCGCGCCGGATCGAAGCCGCCCAGGAGCTGCGCGCAAGCACCGGCCATCAGCGCCGCGGGAAGCACCGCGCCGAGCTCCGCGAGCGGGTGCGGCCGTTCGTCGTGATGGGCCTCGCCTCGTGCGCGAACGACGCGCGCGACCAGCAGCGCGGCGCAGTAACGAGCCGCGGCAACGAGCGGTCCGAAGGTCAGCCACGTGGCCGCGGCGGCGGGAAGGGAGCGCGCCGATGGACCGCTGCCGCAACCGCAACCGAGGTGCGCGACGACGCTGCCGCCGCGCCGCAGAACGCTTCCCAAGGCGACGCCGGCAAAAACGAACGGCGTGGCTTCGACGAGCGCGCTCGCCAAAGCGGCGAGTGCCGTGCGAATCGCATCCGGCGACGACACGAGCGCAAGCGCGAGCGCCGCGCCTCCATACAGCATCGCGCGCACGCGCGACAATCACGCCGGAAACGCGCGGCGGCTACCCGAAGTGCAGCCGGATGCCGGAAAAGAGCTTCAGCGCGCCGCGCGGCACCGCGGATTTTTTTCCGCCGCAGTCGGGCCGGTGGAGCGAACTCGAAGCGCGCATCCATCGGCTGGCGGCTCGTTTCGGATATGGCGAGATTCGCACGCCGATATTCGAGGCCACCGAGCTGTTCGTGCGCGGCGTCGGCGAGCAAAGCGACATCGTCGAGAAGGAGATGTACACGTTCGAGGATCGCGGCGGTCGCAGCCTGACGCTGCGCCCCGAGTGGACGGCCCCGGTCGTGCGTGCCGTGCTGGAGCACGGCCTCCTCGCGCTCGCGCCGCTGCGCCTCTACTACATCGGCCCGATCTTTCGTTACGAGCGCCCGCAGAAGGGCCGCTATCGCCAGTCCCATCAATTCGGCATCGAGTGCTTCGGCTTCGCGGGCCCCGAAGCGGATGTCGAGGTGATCAGCCTGGCGTGGGAGCTGGTGGCGCAGTACCGGATCGACGACGCGGTGCTGCACGTCAACTCGATCGGCGACGCCGCCTGCCGGCCGATCTACCGTAAGGCGCTGCTCGCGCACTTCGCACCGCACCTGTCGGCGATGAGCGACGACGCGCGCCGCCGGATCGAGCGCAATCCGCTGCGGTTGCTCGACAGCAAGGATCCCGCCGACCTGCGGTACATCGAGAGCGCGCCGGTCTTCGAGTCGTTTCTGTGCGCGGCGTGCCGCGAGCACTTCGATGCGGTCAAGTCGTATCTCGAACTGGCAAAAATTCCGTTCGTCGTCAACCCGAGAATCGTGCGCGGGCTGGATTATTACGGAAAAACCGTCTTCGAAATTACATCCGGCCTGCTGGGCGCGCAGAGCAGCATTTGCGGCGGAGGGCGCTACGACGATCTCGTGGCCTCGCTCGGTGGCCCGGACGTGCCGGCGGTCGGCTTCGCGCTGGGTCTGGAGCGCTTCTTGATGATCTTGGCGGCTCAAGAGGGCGGCGGCGAACCGCGGCGCCGAGGACTCCAGGCCATCGCTTTGGGGGCGCAGGCGCGCACGGTGCTGGTTCCCGTCGTCGTGGAGCTGCGCCGCAGGCTCGATGCGCCGACGTTCGTCGACTACCAAGATCGTAAGCTCCTGGCGCATCTCAAGATCGCCGATCGCAACCGTGCTCGCTACGCGCTGATCGTCGGATCGGAGGAGCTCGCTGCCGGCGAAGCCGTGCTGCGCGACCTGCAAACGCGCAGCGACCGCCGGCTCCCGTTGGTGCCCGACGGAGTCCTTGTCGAGCTCCTCGTAGAAGCGACAGCGTGATGGAAGACCGGCACGGCGAGGAAATCCAGACCTTGCGCGAGCTGCTCGCGCTCATGCACGAGCACGATCTGGATACGATTAAGATCAAGCTCGGCGACGCGGTGTACGAGCTGTCGCGGCGCGATCCGCAGGCGCAGCCGGCGGCACCGATGCAGCCCGTGCCGGCCGCTACGGTTGACGACTCCGCCGTCGCCGCGCCCGCCAACGTCACGAAGGTGCTCGCGCCGCTCACCGGCGTCTTCTATCGCGCGGCGTCGCCCGATGTAGAGCCGTTCGTGGAGGTCGGCGACCGCGTCGAGCCGGGCGACATATTATGCGTGTTGGAGGCGATGAAGCTCTTCAACGAGATCCAGAGCGACGACGCCGGCACCATCTTCCGGGTCGTTCCCGGCAACGGCGAGCTGGTCTCGCAGGGCGACGAGTTGTTTTGGATCCAACGATGACGTATCACGGGCGTCGTGACTTCCCGGAGCTGCTCGCCGACCGCCGCGGGCTGCTCGATGCGCCGCATTATCGCGCTCAAGTCGAAGCGATCGTCGACGTCATCGTGACGGCGCTGCGCGGCGGCAAGAAGGTTTTGTGGTGCGGCAACGGCGGAAGCGCCGCCGAGGCGCAGCACATGGCCGCCGAGCTCTCGGGAAGATACCTGCGCGAGCGTCCCGGACTGCACAGCGAAGCGTTGTCGGTCAATTCGTCGACGCTGACATGCGTCGGCAACGACTACGGATACGACCACGTCTTTTCGCGTCAGGTCGAGGCGTTCGCGCAGCCCGGCGACGTCGTGATCGGCATGACGACGAGCGGCGGCTCGCGCAACGTCGTCTTGGCCCTCGAGGCGGCGCGCAAGCGCGGCGCGGTCACGGTCGCCTTCACGGGAAACGGCGGCGGCAAGGTCGCCGAAGTGGCAGATCACGCGCTGATGGGGCCGGACGGCTACGCTGCAGTCGTTCAAGAGGTGCACCAGGTGATGGCGCACATCGTCTGCGACCTCGTCGAGCAGCAACTCATCTTCGAGGGCGGGATACCGTGACGCCCGCGCTGATGGTGCCCGACGCCCGGACGCTCTTCGACCGCGCGGACCGCCTTCGGATCATGGTCGTCGGCGACTTGATGGTCGACGAATGGATCTGGGGAACGGTCACGCGCATCTCGCCCGAGGCACCCGTTCCTGTCGTCGCCGTGGTCGACCATTCCTTCACGCTCGGCGGCGCCGGCAACGTGGCCAACAACCTGCGCGCGCTGCGCGCGCGCGTCGCATTCGCCGGTGCGGTTGGTGACGACGCGTTTGCCGCGCAGGTGCGCGACTTGCTGCGCGCGGAGGATGTCGACGATTCCGGGGTCTTCACGATCTTCGATCGGCCGACCACGCGCAAGACGCGCGTCGTCGCGCACAGCCAGCAGGTCGTGCGAGCGGATTGGGAGTCGACGGCGATGCTCTCGGACGCGGATCGGCACCGCATGGCGGAGTTCGTGCGCGAGCGTGCGCCGGAATGCGACGCGGTGATCTTGAGCGACTACGCGAAGGGTTTGCTCTGCCGCGAGATCGTCGAGGCCGCATCGACCTGCCGGCTCGTGTTGGCCGACCCGAAGCCTCAGAACATCGCCCTGTACCGCGGCATCACGTGCGTCGCCCCCAACGCGGCCGAGGCGTCGACGATGACTGGGATCGCGATCCGCGACGACGCGGATCTCGAGCGCGCCGGCGTGCGCCTCGTCGAGATGCTCGACTGCCGTTACGCGATCATCACTCGCGGCGAACACGGCATGGCGCTGTTTGGGAAGGCCGGCGAGCGTCTGCAGATTCCTTCGGTGGCGCGCACCGTCTACGACGTGAGCGGCGCGGGCGACACCGTCACGGCGGTGTTGGGCCTCGCGCTGGCGGCGGGTGCGCCGATCGAGCAGGCGATGCAGCTGGCGAACTTCGCCGCCGGCGTCGTGGTCGAGAAGCTCGGCACCGCAACGGCATCGCCGGACGAAATTCTCGCGTTGGTGGATCCGGCAACGCAATGAGCGGGGGGCTCTTCGGGCAGCTGCTCGACGTAGACGAAGCGGTGGCCTGGCGCGAGGACCTGCGCGCGGAGCATCGGACCGTCGTCTTTACCAATGGCTGCTTCGACGTGCTGCACGCCGGCCACGTCGAGTATCTCGCCTGGGCGCGCGATCAGGGCGACGCGCTGATCGTCGGCTTGAACGAGGATGAGTCCGTACGGCGGATCAAGGGTCAATCGCGCCCGATCATGGCGTTTGCGCAGCGCGCGAAGGTGTTGCTCGCGTTGCGCAGCGTGGACGTGGTCGTGGGATTCGGAGAGCGCACGCCCGAGGTGCTGCTCGATCGGATCCGACCCGACGTGCACGTCAAGAGCGATCAATACCGCGAAGATGAGCTGCCGGAGCGCAGCGTCGTCCTCGGTCACGGCGGCCGAATAGCCCTGGCGCCGCACGTCGCGGGGGAGAGCACGACGGACACGATCGCGCGCATCCTTCATGCGTATAGCGTTCACCGCTAACGGACCGGGTGAAGTCGCAGGTTGGCTACGACCGTTACTGCGCTCGTTGTACTCTCGCGCGCCCGACTTGGAAGCGGTCGTCTTTCTCGTGCCGGACGATTACGCGACAGGATTCGAGGCGGCGATGGTGCGCGAGGCCTTTCCCGCCGCTCGCGTCATCGACCCCAAGGGCTACCTCAAGTTTGCGCTGGGCGGCCGGTTCGACGGCGCGCCTCGCGGCGCGGATCTCGTGCAATATATCGGCGGCGACCTGCTGCACGCCGCGCGAGTCCACGCTCGTCTGAAGGGACGCGCCGCGACGTATAAGTTCTCTCGCCGCGCGTATCGCCGACTGTTCGATCGCGCGTTCGCCGTCGATCGGGACAACGCCGACCAGTTGGCTGAGTGGGGCACGCCGCCCGAGCGAATCGAGCGCGTGGGCAATCTCGCCATCGACGGCGCGCTGTTCGAGGCGAGCCTCGCGCCCGAACCCGGCACGCCGGAGGACGGGATTCTCGTGCTGCCGGGATCGCGCGCGTACGAGATCGAGAACCTCGTCCCGTTCTTCTTTACGATGGCAGTGCGGATCTTGCGGGAGCGGCCCGACATACCGATCGCATTCGCGTTGTCGCCGTTTACGACGCGCGAGCAGGTGCGCGGCGCCATCGAAGGCGGCGGACACCGGCGCATGTTCGCCCTGCGCGGCCGGCTGGTCGAGGAGGGCGGCCGCGATTTTCTCGAGGAGAGCGAGGGCCGCGTCCGCATCCCCGTGCTGCGGTGCGCTCTCGCCGCGGCGCGGCACGCGCGGCTCGCGGTGACGATTCCCGGCACGAAGACGATCGAGCTGGCCGCACTCGGCAAGCCGGCCGTCACGATCACTCCGCTCAACGCGCCGGAGGTCGTCACCATCAACGGTCCGCTGACGTATCTCGACCGCGTTCCGCTGGTGGGCGTTCCGCTTAAGCGCGCCGCCGCCGTCGCGCTCTCGCGGCGCTTCGAATACCATACGCAGCCCAACATGGACGCGCGAGCACCGCTGATTCGCGAGGTGCACGGCACGGTCACCCCCGGCCGCATCGCGCGCGTCGCGCTCGAGTGCTACGACGATCGCGCGTGGCTCGAGTCCGCCGCGGACGGTCTCGCGCGGTTGTATAGCGATCACGTCGGAGCCGCGGACCGGATGGCGGACTCGTTGCTCGCCTTGGCGGCATGATCTCGGTCGTCATCGCGAGCAAGGATCGCGAGCACTATCTCCGCGGCACGCTGGAATCGCTCGAGGGCCAGATCGGCGCGCCTCCGTTCGAGGTGATCGTCGTCGACAACGGCTCGCGCGACGGTACCCGCGATCTCGTCGAGTCTCGCGCCGGAGCCGACCCGCCGGTGTGGTACGTCGACGAGCCCGAGCCGAACCGCGCGAAGGCGCGCAACCGCGGCGCGGCGGCGGCACGCGGCGACTACCTTCTGTTTTGCGACGACGACGTGTTGCTGCCCGCGTGCTGGGTCGCCGCTCACGCCGCCGCGCAGAGCGGCGGCGACTACGTGGTCAATGGGCCGATCCTCAACGTCGGCTCGCCGGAGGCGCGTCCGGCTCCGCGGCCCGTCAACTATTCGCGCGCGTTTTTGTGCAGCTGCAACGCCTCGGTGTCGAAGCGCGCCTTCCTCGATGCGGGCGGGTTCGACGAAGGCTTCAACCTCTACGGGTGGGAGGATACCGAGCTCGGCCTACGGCTGCGCGGGCTCGGCGTGGGGTGGAAGTTTTCGTGGGACGCTTACCTCTGGCACATCAAGCCGCCGGAGGAGCAGACGCTCGCGGTCGAGAGCCGCAAGGCGCTGGAGAAGGCGCGGATGGCGCGACTGTTCGTCGCCAAGCACCCGTCGCTGCGCGCGCGGCTCGCGACGGGCGCGTACGCGCCGAACGTGCTGCGCGGCCGGTATTTGCTCCCCGAGTGGCTGCTTGCGCTCTACGCGGGGCTCGCCACGAGCCCGCGCGTGCCGGATTGGGTGAGCGGGCTCGCTCGCCGGCAGGCGCTCGACGGTATCTATACGCGCGAGCTCGCGCGAACGATCGATGCGGAACGCTAGACGCGCTCTGCTGTATTGTGCGGGCGGAGGCATCGGAGACTCACTCGTCGCCTCGCTCGTCGCACGGGCGCTGCGCCGCAGGTTCGCGACGGTAGACGCGCTGACGCTGCCCGCTCACCGGCCCCTCCTCGAGCGGGTGCCGGATGTCGATCGCGTGTTGGCCGATGAGGGCGACGAGCGCGCGCTGGCCAACCGCCTGACGCTTCACAGTTACGATGCGTGCGTGGTGACGTGGGCGACCGCGCGGACGGCACGCATATCGCAGCTCGCGGCAATTCCGGTGCGCGTGGGTCAGGCGCGCCGCTTCTACTCCTTTCGATTTACCGAGCGCATCATCGTCCGCAGTGAGCGCGGCGACGTGACGTCGCACTGGTCGGAGATCCTGCTCGATTTCGCGCGTGCGCTCGATTGCGACACCGACGATCGGCAGTATCGCTTCGTGCCGACGGCCGGGGACGAGCGCGAGCCGGCGGAGCTCGGCGCGGCCGCGGGGCGGTTCGTCATCCTCAATCCGTGCAACGCGGTTGCGTCGGCGCGGGGAATCTGGCCGATCGACGGATGGGCGTCGCTGGCTCGCGCGCTGTGCCGGCAGTTCGACGTTCGCGTGCTCGTGAGCGGAGCGCCCGCGGATGCGCGCTTCGCCGATGCCATCGCCGATTTGGCGCAGACTTCCGGCGTCGTCTCCGTGGCGGGCAAGACCAGCGTCGGCGGGTTCGGAGCTTTAGCGCAGCGGGCCGCCGCCTTCGTCGGGATCACGACCGGATCGATGCACGTCGCGGCCGCCGTTGGTTGCCCGACCCTGGGAATCTTTCCGTTCCAATCGGACTTCCCGGACCGCTGGGCGCCGCTCGGCGCGCGAACCGCCGTGGTGCGGCCGTCCTTTCCTTGTCACAAGGGCGACACGAAGGAGCGCTGCCGGGACTACGCGTGCATCGCGCAGCTCGATCAGCCGCGAATTCTCACGGCCTTGGAGCCACTGCTGCGTGTCCGGGCTCGGCACTAATGATTCGGGCGACGATTCAGCTCTGCACGTATAACCGGGCCGCGCTGCTCGAGCGAGTTCTCGACGCATGCCTCGAGCAGACCGTGGGCGATCGCGAGTATGAGATCGTGCTCGTAGACGACGGATCCGCGGACTCGACTCCGGCGGTGATCGAGCGCGTTCGCGCGCGCGCCGGCGGCGTGTTGGAGGTCGTGACGCAGAGCAACGCCGGGCTCGCGAAGGCGCGCAACGCAGGGATCGCCCGTGCGCGCGGAGGGCGCATCATCTTCATCGACGACGACGTCCTCCCACTGCCCAACTTCGTCGAGGAGCATCTTCGCGCGGCCGAGCGCCGTCCGGCCGACATCGTGCGAGGCGGCGCGATCGAAGTGCAGAGTTTCGACGATCTGCCGACGCCGATCTGGAGCCTGCGGAACTACAGCGGCAACTATTTCTGGACCACGAACGTGTCGGTGCCGCTGGACGCCATTCGGGCGATCGGCGGATTCGACGAGTCGTTCTCCGAGTACGGCTGGGAAGACATCGACGTCGGCCTGCGGCTGCGCGCGCGCGGCGTCAAGGCCGTGTTTCATCCTGCGGCGCTCGTCTATCACTACAAGCCGCGTCCGCACGTGGACGGCGTCGATAAGATGCTGCAGCAGTCGCGGGCTCAGGCTCGCACGGCGGCGCGGCTCGTTGCGCTGCATCCTAACTGGCGAGCCTATCTCGCCACCGGGATCAATCCGGTGCAGCGCGGATTCCACGGACTGTTGCGTCGCCTGCACTTCCCGGATCGCTTTCGCCGCAGGCTCGGACGAACGGCCGCCGCGCGCGCGCTGGAAGGCGGAGACCTGCGCGCCGCCCGCGCGCTGGCGAACGAGGCGTACTTCGAGGAGCTGGAGCGCGTGCTGCGATCCTCCCGCGCGTGAGGATCCTGCTCTCGCGCACGGACCGCATCGGCGACCTGGTGCTGTCCACGCCGGCGATCGCGACCGTCCGAGCGTCGTTTCCCGACGCGCACCTGACGATCGTCACGAGCGAGTACAATCGCGTGGTGATGGAACGCAACGACGACGTCGACGAGCTCGTCGTCCTGCCGCGCGGCACCGCGCCTCGGAGATTCGGTGCGAGCCTGCCGCGCTACGACGTCGCCATTGCGCTCGCGCCGCGCGCGGTGGACCTGCAGCTCGTGGGCGGAACGCGCGCGCCGCTGCGGGTGGGTTACACGTACGAGCGGCGCTGGCTGGCGCGGCTCACGGCGCACCTCTACCTGAACCGAGTCATGATCTCCGAGGCCGATCCGGAGCTGTGCGATCGAGATCCGCAACGCGTCGTGCGTCACGAGGTCGTTCAGCTGCTCGATTTGGTTGCGTTGGCTGGCGCTCGTCGCCGCGACTACCGGCTGCGCCTCGACCTCCGAGCGGGGGACCGGGACGTCGCGAGAACGCTGCCGGACGATCCGATCGTGTTGCATCTCGGGCGGCGATGGTTCACCGACGGGAGCACGCTCGAAGGGGCGCTCGCGATCGTCGACGAGTTGGCGCGGTTCGCGCCCGTGGTGGTCACGTGCGACCGCAACACCGAGTCGAGCGCGGCGACCTTCGAAGCGCGTCCCAGCGTCGCGCGGGTCATGCGCTCGCTACCCTTCTACGAGTGGGCGGCAGTCTTCGAGCGCGCCAGGGTCGTCGTGACCGTCGACACGGGCGCGACCCACGTGGCCAGCGCGGTCGGACGGCCGACGCTCGTCGCCTTTGAGCACAAATACTTTCGCCTGAACTCACAGGAGTGGTCGCCGTACGGCGTTCCGCATGTCCTCGTGCGTAAGCCCGCTCGCCCGGACGACGACTCGCTCGCGCGCTTTCGCGACGAGATCGCCGCCGGCGTGGGCCATCTGCTGCGAAGCGCGCATGCCTGAGATCTCCGTCGTCATCCCGACGTACAATCGGCTCGACACGCTCGCGGACGTCATTCCCACGCTGCTCGCGCAAGATCTCGCGCCTTCGGAGTACGAGCTGCTCGTCTGCGACTCCAACTCGGAGGACGGCACGGAGCGCTATCTCGCCGCCGTGCGGGCCGAGCATCCCAACGTGCGCCACCTCGCGGCAAGCTTCAGCGGACGGGCGGCCGCGCGCAACGCCGGCATCGCGGCCGCGCGCGGCGACGTCGTGCTCTTCAACGACGCCGACATACTGGCCTCACCCAATCTCCTCTCGACGCACCTGCGCCGCCACCGCGAACGGCGCCACGTCGCGATCGTGGGGCTCGAGGTTCAGGTCAAGGACATGGACGAGTATCGCTACAAACGCGATCATCCCGCGGCTCGCGGGCATCTGCATCCGCCTTCACGAAAAAAACTCTCGTGGCTCTATTTTTTGACGGGCAATGCGTCGGTTCGTCGCGACGACCTCGTCGCGGCGGGGTGCTTCGACGAGAGTTTCACCGGATACGGTCACGAGGATCTGGAGCTCGGCTATCGCCTGCAAAAGAACGGCGTCCGCATCTTCTACGAACCCGCCGCGGTGAACTATCATTGCCAAGCGGTCCCGTACGACGATCAGAAGCAAAAGATGCGACTCGCGGGACGATCCACCGCGCGCTTCTATCGCAAGCATCCGGATTTCGCAGTGATGCTGAACCTAGGGATGACGCCGCTCTCGCTGGGGCTACACTCGCTGCTTTCGCGGCTGCCGTTCGTGCTGGGGTACATCGATGGGCGCGCGGCGCGCTCGCGCCTGGCGCGCGAGCTCTTGCTGCAATATCACTACGTCTCCGGCATCAAGGAAGGGCGCGCGCACGATGAGCGATAGGGCGTCTTGCGGCGCGCTGCGCGCGGGCGACGAGGGCAGAACGGTGCAACTCGACGGCTGGGTCAACCGGCGCCGGGATCACGGCGGGCTGATCTTCGTGGACCTGCGGGACCACGAGGGCATCACCCAGGTCGTCTTCGACCCGCAGCACCCGAGCTTCGCGCAGGCCGAACACCTGCGCAACGAAGACGTGCTACGCGTCACGGGCGCGGTGCGGCGCCGTCCAGCGGGCACGGAGAACCCGCGGCTCGCCACCGGCGACATCGAGGTCGCGGTGGCGACTCTCGAGATCCTCAACCGATCGCTCGTGCCGCCGTTTCCTATCAACGCCGACGAGGCCGTCGACGAGAACCTGCGGCTCGAGTATCGCTATCTCGATCTGCGCCGGTCGCGGATGCAGCAGAATCTGCGGGTCCGCCACCGCATCGTCAAGGCGATGCGCGACTTCTTCGATTCGCGCGACTTCTTAGAGATCGAGACGCCGATGATGATCAAGTCGACGCCGGAGGGGGCGCGCGACTACCTCGTGCCCAGCCGGCTCTATCCCGGTTCGTTCTACGCGTTGCCGCAGTCGCCGCAGCTCCTCAAGCAGATCCTGATGATCGCCGGGTTTGGCAAGTACATGCAGATCGCGCGCTGCATGCGCGACGAAGACCAGCGTGCCGATCGCCTCGTGGAGTTCACGCAGCTCGACGTCGAGCTTTCGTTCTGCAGCCAGGAAGACGTGATGGAGACGATGGAGTCGTGCATTCGCTACGTCTGGCGCGAGGCGCTCGGCGTCGAGGTGCCGCAGTTCGTCCGAATGACGCATCAAGACGCAATCGCGCGCTACGGCCTCGACAAACCCGACCTGCGCTTCGGCCTCGAGCTCGCGAACGTCACCGGCGTTTTCGCCGGCACCGAGTTCGGAGTGTTTCGATCGGCGATCGAGAGCGGCGGCGCGATCGTTGCGCTGCGCTATCCCGGCGGCGCGGCGCTCTCGCGGCGCGAGTTCGACGCGCTGACCGAGATGGCCAAGCAGTTCGGCGGAAAAGGCATGGTGTGGATCGCGCTCTCCGGCGACGGGATCAAGTCTTCCGCGGCCCGCTTCTTGACGGATGCGAACGTCGAGGCGGTCCGCGCGGCCGCCGCGGCGGAGACCGGCGACGCCCTCCTGTTGTTCGCCGACTCCAGCGAGCTCGCGCACGCCGTCGCCGGCAAGATGCGCAACCAGGTCGGCGAGCGCTGCAAGCTGCGCGATCCCAACACGTACGCGTTCGCGTGGGTGACGGGCTTTCCGTATTTAGAGGTCGACGCGGAGACCGGGAAGCCGACGCCCGCGCACCATCCGTTTTCGGCGCCGGCGCCCGGCGACTGGGAGCTGATCGACCGCGACCCGATGCGGATGCGCGCGCAGCATTACGACATGGTGCTCAATGGATACGAGCTGGGCTCCGGCTCGATCCGAATTCACAAGGCCGACGAGCAGCGCAAGATCTTCGAGATGCTCGGCCTCACGCCGGAGCAGGTGCAGGAACGCTTCGGCTTCTTCGTACGCGCCCTGGAGTACGGCGCGCCGCCGCACGGCGGCATGGCGCTCGGCATCGACCGGATCGTCATGATCGCTTGCGCGGAGGAGAACGCGCGCGAGGTCACAGCGTTCCCCAAGAATCAAGTGGCGCGCGACCTGATGATGGATGCACCCGCTCCCGTACCCGAGCAGCTTTTGCGAGACCTGCACCTGCGTCACGACCGACCGCCGTCGAGCGTTTAACATAACGAAAAGCTTACGTTAGGAGTTCGTTATGTACGTCGCTGTGTTGTTGATGCTATCCCGCTTCTTCTTCTGGCCGACTGCGCTAGATTGGCAGATGCACCAGCAAAACGTTGTCGTAAGGGGGACGGTCGTCGTCGACGACGCCACCGGCCGTCCTGTGCCGGGGGCGACGGTTTTTGCCACGTCACCCGCTCTCAACGCACGAACCGTTTCCGATTCGAATGGCAATTTTATCTTCCTCACGCTCTTTCCCGGCACGTATTCGCTCGCCGCGTCGAAAAGTGGCGCAGAAACGGGCTTCTACGCTTCGCCTGGCTCCGAGCCACCGGAACTCTTTGCCGGTTTTGAATACGGCGCCACGATCGTGCTCTCGCGCTGAGGTCCAAGGAATCTAGCGTTCCAACAACTCTTTCGCACGGCTGAAAATCGCATCGAACATCGGCACCGTAAGCTTGCCGGTGTTCGTATTTTGCCGGCTGGGATGGTAGGAAGCGATGAGGGTGATGGTCCGCTTGCCGCGTGCGGCGGTCAGCTCGCCGCCGTGGGCGAACGCAGCGTTTCCGCCGAGCGTGTAGCCGCGCTCGCGAAAGAGGCGCAGCAGCGCCGTGTGGGCGATCGACCCTAGCGCAATCGCGACGCGCAGCGTGCGCAGCGCATCGAACTCCTCGACTAGGTAGGGAAAGCAGTTGCGCAACTCTCCGGGCGTCGGCTTGTTGTGCGGCGGCGCGCAGCGCAGCGCCGCGGTGATGAAGCAATCGCGCAGGCGCAGGCCGTCGCGCCGGTCGATCGCGTCCGGCTGTGACGCAAAACCCGCGCGATACAGCGCGGGATAGAGAAATCCGCCCGACGCGTCGCCGGTGAACGGGCGTCCCGTCCGGTTACTGCCGTGCGCGCCCGGCGCGAGACCGACGAGGACGACGCGCGCGCGGCCGTCCCCGAATCCGGGCACCGGCTTGCCCCAGTAGTCGCAGTCGCGGTGCGCGCGCTTCTTGTCGCGCGCGATCTGCGCGGTGTACGCGCGCAGCTCGGGGCAGCGCCGGCAGCGCACGACCGCCTCCCGGATCGCCGTCAGCGAGCTCACGGCCGCGCCAGCACGTCGGCGTACTCGATGCCGATTGGCGCGACGACGTATGCGACGCCCTCGTTGCGCTGCCAGACGTACTCGAGCGCGCCGCGCGGGTAGACGATGCGCACGTTCGGCGCGGCGGGATCGTTGACGGCGCAGTCGCCGTCACGCGTGAAGCCGCATAAGACGGCGAGATGTCCGTCGGAGTGATCGAGCGGCGCGCCCGGCAGCTCCCCGGCGCTCCACGAGTAGGAGATCGCGATCGGGAGATTGCGCTCTATCAGGCGCTGCGCGTGATCGAGGTTGCCCAGATGGGCGACGACGCCGCGCAGGCCCAGCCGGCCGCTATAGGCGACGTTGAACGCCCAGTTGCCCGTGCCGTTGTACGCGCGGTCAAAGACCGCTTGCGCCGTTTGCGCGAGGGAATGGTCCAGGGCGTGGAAGGCGTGGATCATCGAGAGGCTCGCCGGGCTGCACCAGCCGCGCTGGTTGTCGTCGTCGCCTGTCCTGAGCGAAGTCGAAGGGGAGTATTGCGATCGTGGCGGGACGTCGAGGATCAGCGCGTCCCGCGCATACGGCAGCGACGGCCGAGGACGCACCGGCGACGAAAACGCCACCAGCTCGAACTCGACGTCGCGCGCCCGCACCTCGATGCCGTCGAACGGGTGCGCGGCGCGGATGACGTCTACGTCGGCGCGCACGCCCTCGTGCTCCGGGCTGAACGACTTCGCGCCGCTCGGCTGCCATTCCGAGTGATCGAGCCAGTCGCCCGCGGGCCGGCCGGCGCGCAGAATGCGAAACTGCAGGCGCCCGTGCGGCGCGTGTGTATTCCAGCTGAGTACGCCGCTGCGCGTCGGCTCGAACTCGAGGCGAGCAAACTCGCATGCCCGCAGCGTTTGGGCGAAGGCGGCCGCGCTCAGACGTTCCACTCCCACGCGTTCCAGCTGTCGCCGATGAACGCGGCAGGCACGTAGTGCTTCACGTCGTCGTTGATCGCAGTGTAGTTGGTCTGCCAGCTGAAAAACACCGCCGGCACGAGGTCGCGGATACGTTCCTCCTCGCGCTGGTAGAGCGTCTTGCGGCGTGCCTGATCGAACGTGCTCGCCGCCGCCGCGCTGGTCCGATTGACGATCGGATCGTTCAGCCACGATGTGTTGGCACCGCGTGGCGGGATGAACGCGCCGTTCCAGTCGCCGGAGTTTTCGGGGTCGGGTCCGTTCGTTTCGATCGACCATTCGAGATCGTATTTCCCCGTGTAGAGCGGACCGTCCGTCGCGAACAGATAGCTGCCCGGATAGTTGCGGACCGCGACGTCCACGCCTACGTCGCGCAGCATCGACTGGATCAGCACTTGCGATTCCGTGTTCTCTTGGTGCCCGGTCGTGGCGAAGATCGTGAGGCGCATCGCGAGCGCGCCCTTGTGCAGGACGCCGTCGCGGCCGAGGCGCCAGCCGGCGGCCGTCAGGAGATGCCGAGCGTCGGTCGGATCGTAGCGATACCCGGGTAACGCCGGAGCCGCCCACGATTCCGGGAAGATGTCCGAGACGGCGAGTCTGTCGAGCGAATGAAACACGGTGCGCTCGACGCGCGTCCAATCCACCGCCTCGGCGATCGCGCGGCGAACGCGCACGTCTTGCAGCTGCGGTCGGCTCGTGTTGATGCCGAGATGCCGCCAGTTGGCGATGAGGCCGCGCGCGACCGTGATTCCGTCAACGTCGGCCAATCGCGCGATCGCGTTGGGGTTGACGTTCGGGTAGATGTCGACCTCGTGCGTCGCCAGCTCGTTGAAGAGCGTGTTGACGTCGGGGATGACCTTCCATACGACCTCCTTGAGCTTGGGCGCGCCGCGGAAGTAACGCGGATTCGGCACGAACGTCAGCGACGTGCCGTGATCCCACGCCTCGAGCAGGTAGGGTCCGCTGCTGAGCGGGCTCTGGTTGAAGGATGCCCGATTGAGGTCGGGCAGCTTGGCGAGCAGATGTGATGGCAGCGGCGGATATGCCGCCCCGCCGATTGCGAGAATGCCGAGCACGGCGACGTTCGGCTTCTTGAGGCGAATGTCGATCGTATGCGGATCCGGCGCGCTCGCCGACGCGATGCCGTCCCAGCCGTAGCGTGTCTTCACGGCATTGGCCGGGTTCATCACCGCGCGATAGGTGAAGAGCCAGTCGGCGGAGGTTAACGGCGCGCCATCGGCCCACACGACGCCCTTACGCAGATGCACGACGATGCGTCTCCCGTCGCGGCTGATGCCGCCGTTGGTTAGCGTCGGAACGGCGGAGGCGAGGTCCGGAATCAGGTTTCCGCGCGCGTCGTAACGGAGCAGAAACGAAAAGAGCAGACCGGCGACCGTATCGGCGGCCCACGTGTGCGCGTACATCAGGTTCAGGCTGTCGGGCTCCTCGTCTTCGCCGAGGCGCAAGACGCCGGGAATCGTCCACGCGTTGCGCTCGCCGGCGGCCCCGCTCGGCTTCGTTCGCGCGCATCCGCCGAGCGCCGCCAGCAGCGCGAGCGCCGCCGCCGTCAGCCGTGCGGCCGCGCTCACGCGGGCGCCGCCAGCGGCGTCCGCTTGGAGATCCGCGACGCGATCTCGGCGTAGAATCGGTCGGCTCCGAAGCGCACTACGTCGTCGGCGGGTAAGCGCGTCTCGTCGCGAGCGCGCGCGATCTCGGCGCGCGCCTCCGTCTCGGTGAGTCCGTGCGTGTTGAGCGCGACCCCGACGACCTCGGCGGGCTTGATCGTCCCGAGCAGACGCTCGTGAAGCTCGATCGCTTCGGCGTACGGCAGCGTCGGCGTTTCGTACGACTCGATCGCGACGCGCCGCGGCTCGAAGACGAGGATCAGCGCGTCCGGCGCGCAGCCGGTCATCAGCGCGAGCGTCACCGGAGCGTACGCCGGATGGTTGATCGCGCCCTGACCCTCGACGACGATCAGGTCGGCACCCTCGTGCGCCGCGTAGAGCACGAGCTGTTCGGCGGCGCCGGGAGCGAAGTCCGAAATGACGCGGTCGACGCAGATGCCCCAGCCGGCGATGAGGATGCCGGTCTGTCCGGTCGGAACGAAGCGCGCGTTCTTTCCCGCGGCGTTCGCGGCGCGCACGACTTCGAGCGCGACGCTCATCTTGCCGACGGCGCAGTCGTTGCCGACGGTCAGCACGATCGGAGCCGCAACGGCATACACGTCGCCCGAAAACAGCGGCACCTCCGGCGGCTCGCGCACGTCCCAGATCGTCGTTCCGGCCGCGAGCGCGGCGACGTGGAGTTCGCGATCCTTATCGAGTATGTCGTGCAGCCCGCTCACGATCTCGAGCTTCGCGCCGATCGCTTCGAGTACGGCCGCGCGCCATTCCGGCGTCAAGCCGCCGCCCTTGGGCGCGGTTCCGATGAGCAGCGACGTCGGCGCGAACGCGAGCGCGTCGGCGACGCTCGCGACGATCGGCGCGTCGCTGCGCAGCTGCGGCATCACCTCGCTGACGCGACGGCCGGCGAGGGACGGATCGATCACCACGACGACGTCGTCGCCGCGGTAGCGAAGCACGCCGTGAGCCGTCTTTGCATCGGTCGCGAATCGTTCGGGCGCGAGGATCGCGTAGCGCCGCGTCACGCCGGAACCGCCTCGCGAACGCCGAGCCCGGGGGCGTCCGGCAGAACGAGCTTTCCCTGGCGATAGGTGACGCCGGCGAACGGATCGTGCGCGACCAAGAACGGTCCGTCGATGTCCGCCCAGTCCGCGAGCGGCGAGATCTGCGCCGCCGCGGTCGATGCGACGGCGCTCTCGACCATGCACCCGATCATGACGCGCAGTCCCATGGCGCGAGCCGTGTGGATCATCGCGAGCGCGCCACGAATGCCGCCGGTCTTGGCGAGCTTCACGTTGACGCCGTCGACGCAGCCGAACAGTCGCGGAAGGTCGCTCGCGACCAGTGCGTCCTCGTCGGCCACGATCGGAATCGAGACGCGCTCGCGAACGGCGCGCAGCTGCTCCGGATGGCCCGCCGGGACCGGCTGTTCGCACAGCTCGATCCCAAAGCGCTCGAGCTCGTTTAGAATGCGCACCGCAGTGGCGACGTCCCAGCCCTCGTTGGCATCGATGCGCAGCACGCCTTGGTAGCGCGAGCGAACTGCGGCGATCGTCTCCACCTGTTCGGATGGAGCGCCGATGCCGAGCTTGATCTTGAGGATCGGATGGTCGCCGGCCTCGGCAACCTTGCGCAGCGTCAGCTCCGGATCGGCGATTCCGATCGTGAACGACGTAACGGGCGTCGCCGACGGGTCGAGGCCGAGCAAATCGTAGACCGGTTTGCCGAGCTCCTTGCCGATCAAATCGTGCAGCGCGAGGTCGAGTCCCGCGCGGGCGGCGGCCGGGATCTCCCTGAGCAGCAGCGAGTCGAGCCGATACGGATCGTCTGCTGCGAGCGGATGCGCCTCGAGGTATGCGACGACGCTGTCGACGGATTCGCCGTAGCGTTCGGTCGGCGCGGCCTCGCCGACGCCTTCGTTTTCGCCGGCGTGCACGCGGACGATCGCCGTGTTCGCGACGGACTCTTCGCAGCGCGCGATCTTGAACGGATGTACGAGCGGCAACGCGAGCGAGGAGACGGAGAGGCGCAGCCTTGGCATTGCGGCTTGGTGCTTTCCGCCGGTCGCGAGGCCCTGCTACGCGTTCGTGTGCCGCTTGACTGCCGGTGATACTGTAGAGAGGCTCGACTGCGCGTAGGCGCGCAGCGCACGTAGGTACCGAACCGACTATGATTACCTAGGGAGCACCAGCTCCGGTCACGACGATGCGGAGGGCGAATGCCCGACGAATCGGCGCCCGGGCCGCACCCACCTGCGAGAAAGCAGGTTCGATCCACCACGAGCGCAAGACGCTATGCGCGGTTGAGTATTGCGCGCCAGCGACGCATCGCCGCCGCGGCGAGCGCGGCGTCGGCCGCGCCGGAACGCTCGTCGAGTGCGACGTGTCCGCGAAATCCCGCGAACGCGGCGACCGTGGCGTCGATACTTCCGTCGCCGTGCGTCCTGAGATCGCTCCACAGCAGCACCGTGTTCGCCTGCAGCGCCGCGGGTGCGCTTCCCGCGTCGAGCGTTTCGGGCTCGGGCCCGAAGCGCAGCCACGCGGAGTCGGTCTCTTTGGCCACGCGCTTGAGGTCGTGCGTTCCGGCAGCGAAGGTGCCGGGGGCGTTGCGGACGGCGAGCGTCACGTTGAGCGTCTTTGCCAACGACGCCGCGGTGCCGAGGCGCGCGAGCTGATCGCTCCACGAACAGCCGACCTCGAGCCCGAGCGGCGCCGCCACGAGCGGAGCGCCAAGAACCTCTGCGTAGCGCAGGACCTCGCGCATGCGCTCGGCCTCGTACGCGAAGAAGCTCGGATCGGCCAGCGCGGCGAGCGAGAGCCCCCGGTCGGTCGTCATCTTCTTGATCTGAGCGAGGTAGTCGTCGTCGCTTCGCGGAAAATGCCGCACGTCTAAAACGACGCCGTCGCAGGCCAGCTCGCGTGCGCAGAGGTCGAGGAACTCCAGCTGCGTAAGCTCGCCGCGCTCGATCTCGCGGTGGAACGAACTGCTCGCGCAAGCAAGCTTCATCGGCGTCGGACCTTCGACC
Organism: Vulcanimicrobiota bacterium; assembly: GCA_963756165.1. GTDB lineage: Bacteria > Vulcanimicrobiota > Vulcanimicrobiia > Vulcanimicrobiales > Vulcanimicrobiaceae > Cybelea. Next base: position 270,479 of record CAVWMO010000014.1, read on the forward strand.
GTTGCTCGTGCCTCACCCTTGCCGCTGGACATCCGTGAAACTATGAAAATCGCTCTGGGCGCAGACCACGCCGGTTTCGAATACAAGGATCGCATCGCGCAGATTCTGCGCGATCGCGGATACGACGTGCTCGATTTCGGCACGCACGACGCTACGCCCGTGGATTATCCGCAGTACGGTTACGCCGTCGGCGAGGCGGTCGCTTCCGGACAGGCCGAGCGCGGCGTTCTCGTCTGCGGGTCGAGCCTCGGCATCGCGATGGCCGCCAACAAGGTGCCCGGCATACGCTGCGCGCCGGTAGACGAGCCCTACGCCGCGGAGCTCGCGCGCCGGCACAACGACGCGAACGTCGTCGCATTTTCGGAACGCCTCACCGGCTGGGAGATGATCGAACGGATGCTGGACGTCTATCTCGCGACGCCTTTCGACGGCGGCCGTCACGCCTATCGGACGCAGCAGCTGTTCGAGTTCGGCGAGGCGCAGCGCATGCGCACGCTCAAGGATCTGGAGCGCGGTGAAGTGACCGGCGCGCAAACGCCTAAGGACCTCGTCGGAACGCCGTGATGGATATTCTCACCCCTTCCGCCATCGAAGCCCAAGATCCCGAGCTCTTTGCGGCCATCGCCGGCGAGGAGCGCCGGCAAAAGGAAAATTTGGAGCTCATCGCGTCGGAGAATTACGCGAGTCGCGCCGTGCGTGAGGCGATGGGCTGCGTGATGACCAACAAGTACGCGGAGGGTTATCCCGGCAAGCGTTACTACGGCGGATGCGAGTGGGTCGACATGGCGGAGACGCTCGCGATCGATCGCGTGAAGCAGATCTTCGGCGCCGATCACGCCAACGTTCAGCCGCATTCCGGTGCGCAGGCCAACATGGCGGTGTTCATGGCGGCGCTGCAGCCGGGCGACACCGTTCTGGGCATGTCGCTCGCGCACGGCGGTCACCTCACGCATGGAACGAAGGTCAGTTTTTCAGGCAAGCTTTACAACGCGGTCGCGTACGGTGTCAAGACCGACTCCGAGCTCATCGACTTCGATCAGGTGCGCGCGCTGGCGTTGGAGCACAGGCCGAAGCTGATCGTCGCCGGTGCCAGCGCGTATCCGCGCGTGATGGAGTACGGGCCGTTCAAAGAGATCGCCGACGAGGTCGGCGCGCCGCTGCTGGTGGATTTCGCGCACGTCGCTGGTCTCGTCGCAACGGGCCTGCATCCCTCGCCGGTTCCCGTCGCAGACTTCGTCACGTCGACGACGCACAAGACGCTGCGCGGTCCGCGCGGCGGCTTCGTTCTGTCGACCGCGAAGTGGGCGCAGCCGATCGACAAGACGGTCTTTCCCGGCATTCAGGGCGGTCCGCTGATGCACACGATCGCGGCGAAGGCGGTCGGGTTCGGCGAGGCGCTGCGGCCGGAATTCGCCGAGTACCAGCGTCAGGTGGTCGAAAACGCGCGGGCGATGGCCGACGAGTTCACACGCGCCGGGCTGCGCCTGGTCGCGGGCGGTACCGACACGCACCTGATCCTCGTTGACGTCTCCGTCAAGGGCCTCACCGGCAAGGCCGTGGAGGCGTATCTCGACGAGATCGGCATCACGGTGAACAAGAACGCGATCCCGTTCGACAAGCAGAAGCCGATGGTCGCGAGCGGCATCCGGCTCGGCACGCCCGCGATCACCGCCCGCGGGTTCGGCGTCGAGGATTCCCGCGAGGTCGCGCGCATCATCTGCGCGGGCTTCGGCGACATCGAGGAGCGCGCAAAGATCGAAGAGCTGCGCGGCCGCGTTCGCGAGCTTACCTCGCGCTACGACGTACCGTAGGATCGAGCAAAACGTGCGCCCCGGCTGGGACGAATACTTCATGCAGATCGCGCACACGGTCGGCACGCGTGCGACGTGTCCGCGCGCCTCGGTCGGGTGCGTGATAGTGCGCGACCATCGCATTCTGACGACCGGGTACAACGGCGCGCCGCGCGGCGTCGCACACTGCACCGAGGTGGGCTGCACGCTCGTCAACGACCATTGCCTGCGCGCGACTCACGCGGAAGCCAATGCCGTCGTGCAGGGGGCGCTGCACGGCGTGAGTCTGGATCGCGCGATCGCATACTGCACGCACCAGCCGTGCGTCAACTGCTCCAAGCTGTTGATCAGCGCGGGCATCGCGAAGATCGTCTACGAGGAGCCGTACCCCGATCCGGTCGCGAGCCAGCTGCTCGCCGAGGCCGGAGTCGCGCTGGTCGCGTACGGAGCGCTGGAAGGCGCACGCGGATGAGCGCGCACATCAGCCCCGGCGTTCTCTATGCGGCGGCATTCATCATCGCGGGCCTCGTTAGCGTCCTCGCGACGCCGCTCGTCGTGCGGCTGGCCAATCACCTCGGCATCGTCGACAACGACGGCGCCGAGAGGCGCATGCACGACCTGCCGAAACCGCGCGTCGGCGGAATCGCCGTCTTCTTCGGCTTCGCGTTTGCCCTGTTCGCCGTGCTCGGCGTGTCGCTCGCGTCGCCTAGCGGCCTGATGACGTCGAGCGAACAAGTCGACGCGATTCACCGGCTCGTCGGGCTGCTCTTCGGGAGCCTCTTGATCCTGGGCGTCGGCATCTGGGACGACGCCATGCACATGCGCGCGCGCAACAAACTCTTCGCGCAGATCGTCGTGGCGCTGATCTCGATGCTCTACGGCTTCATCATCCCCGGAATCAACAATCCGTTCGACCATAATCCCGGCACGAACTGGATCGACTTCCCGTCGTGGGTCGGCGTGCCGCTGACGCTCCTGTGGTACGTCGGCATGATGAACGCGATCAACTTCCTCGACGGCCTGGACGGGCTGCTGGCCGGCGTCGCCGCGATCTCGAGCGTCTTCCTCTTCGTGATCGCGGTCGTGCACGCGAACCCGGTCGTGGCGTTGGTCGTGATCGCGTTGGCCGGAGCGGCGCTGGGGTTTTTACCGTACAACTTCAACCCGGCGCGGATCATTCTCGGCGATGCGGGTTCGCTCTTCATCGGCTACGTCTTCGCGACGGTGTCGATCATCGGCGCGAGCAAGACGGCCATCGCGATCAGCGTCGTGGTACCCCTGCTCGTCCTCGCCCTGCCCGTCATCGACACGGCCGCCGCGATCGTGCGCCGAGCCAGCAGCGGCAAGCGGATCACCGAGGCGGACCGCGGTCACTTCCATCACCAGCTGATCTTCCGCTTCGGACTCAACGTGCGCCAGGCCGTGCTGCTGATCTATGCAGTGTGCCTCGTGCTCGGCGCGGTGGCGCTCGCCTTCTCCGGCGAGTTCACGCACGTCTTTCGCCACGCGACGTAAGCGTGATGGTCGAACGTCTGAAGGTCATGAGCGTCTTCGGAACGCGCCCGGACACGATCAAGATGGCGCCGGTCGTCGCCGCGCTGCGAGCCGCCCCCGAAATCGAGGATCTCGTCTGCGTGACCGCACAGCACCGCAAGATGCTCGACGACCTGCTCGCGCTCTTCGGCATGACGCCGGATTACGATCTCGACGTCATGACCGACGATCAGACGCTCACCGAGATCACGACGCGGGTGCTCGCCGGCATGGAACCGGTGCTGCACGATGCTCGTCCCGACGTCGTGCTCGTTCACGGCGATACGACGACGAGCACGGCGGCGGCGCTCGCATCTTTTTATCAGCAGATCGAGGTCGGTCACGTCGAGGCGGGATTGCGCACGAACAATCGCTGGCTGCCGTATCCCGAGGAGATGAACCGGCGTCTCACGGCGACGATCGCGTCGTATCACTTCGCTCCGACGGTGCTGGCGCGCACGCACCTGCTGCAGGAGCACGTCGCGCCGGAGGACATCGTCGTTACGGGCAACACGGTCATCGACGCGTTCCTGGCGGCGGCGGCGCGCGGCGACCTCCCCGTCCCGCCGGGCTGGAACGAGCTCGACCCGCGGCGTCCGACGATCGTCGTCACCGCGCACCGCCGCGAGAACCACGCGCACATGCGCGAGATCTGCGAGGCGCTGCGCGCGATCGCCGAGCTTCCGGCCCGCCCGCAGCTGTATTGGCCGGTTCACCCGTCGCCGCGTGTCGCGCCGGTGGCGCGCGACGTGCTGGGCGGCATGCCGGGCGTCGTGCTGGTCGAGCCGATCGACTACGCCGAGATGGTGGCAGCCGTACGCGCCTCGTTCTTCGTTCTGACCGACTCCGGCGGTCTCCAAGAGGAAGCGCCGTGCCTGGGCAAGCCGGTGCTGGTGATGCGCGAGGAAACGGAACGCCCCGAGGGCCTGCGCGCCGGAACGCTGCGCCTCGTCGGGCACGACCGCAGCCGGATCCTCGCGGCGGCGCGCGAGTTGCTCGAAGACGAGTCCGCGTATGCGAGCATGGCGCAGGCCGTCAATCCGTACGGCGACGGGCGCGCCGCAGCGCGCATCGCCGGCTGGCTGTTGGCGCGGCTCCGCGGCGCCGCGTATCCGGACCCGTTCGTCGATCAGCCGGCCGCCGGCTCGGCTCTAGCCGGGTCGTGAAAACGCTGCTGCCGGTCCTCGCGGCCGGGAGCGCGTTCGCGGGGGGAGCCGTCGTCGGGCTGGCCTGCGGCGTGTTCGTCGCGAGCCGGCGCGGCGAGCCGCTCTACGCGCCGGTTGGGCTCGTGCTTGGCGCGGCGCTCGGCGCCTATTCGGCGCTTCGGATCCTGCTCAACGCCATGCGATGATCGGGCCGGAGCTCGTAACCCTCGCGCGACTTAAGCGGTCCGCGGTCGCCACGTCCGCGCTCGTGGGCGCCGCCGCGGCGCTCGCGCTCCTGCCTGCGGCTCCATACGCGGCTCTGGCCGTCGGGGTCGGCCTCGCGTGCGGGATCGCCAACATGCTCGGGATCATGCGAGGAAGCGAGCGTCTGCTCGAATCCGGGAACTCGATGTTCTTTGGGTTAAGTAGTTTACTGCGCCTGGCGGCCTTTAGTATAGTAGCCGCGGCATTGGCGGTTCGGGGGCCCTGGTGGGCGCTCGGGCCGTTTCTGGCCGCTTTTTTTCTACCGCTCGCCACGTACGCGTTTCGCGCGTGGCGACTCTTCCGCAGCAAAACGTAACGGAACCGTAACGCGTGCACGAACAGATCGGCGAACACATCCTATGGCATCTGCCGCTGCTCGGCGGGGTCCATGCAGATACGATCATGACGACGTGGCTCGTCATGGTCATCGCGTTGCTGCTCTTCGGCTGGATCGGCGCGAGCTATCGGTCGCCATACGTCACGAAGCGTCAGGCCGTGCTCGAAGGCCGTCTTCAACTACATCGCGGATCTCGTTACGAGCGCGCTGGGCGAGGGCGGCGAGCCGTTCGTCCCGTTCTTCGTCGCACTGTTCATCTTCATTTTCTTGCTCAACCAGTTCGGGATGCTGCCGTTCAAGGCGATCGGTCTGCCCTTCGGCGGATCCCCGACCGCCGATCTCAACACGGTCGTGCCGCTCGCGCTCGTGGTCTTCTGCATGATCCAGGTGGTGGCGTTCCGCAAGAAGGGGCTGTCCTATCTGGGCCACGTGTTCAAGCCGTTCCCGGCCCTCTTCCCGGTGAACGTTCTCGATGAGATCCTTCGCCCAATCACGCTGGCCGCACGGCTCTTCTTCAACATCTTCGTCGGCGAGCTGCTCTTCGTCATCGTCACGTCGATCATCGTCGCGCGCGTGCAAATCGGCTTCTTCAATCTCTCATTCGGCGTCGCCGTCGTTCCGATATTGATTCAGTTCTTCAACTTCTTCGTCGGAACGATTCAGGCTTTCGTCTTCACCTTGCTGGCAATCGTCTACCTATCGTTGGCGCTTGCCGACGAACACTATCTAGAAAGGAACGTTTGTGAACCCTGAAGCTTGATTGCGGCCGCAGCAGTGATCTGCTTCGGCATCATCATCTCGGGGGTGGCATTCGGCTCCGCCGTGGGTGACGGCGTCGTCGCCTCCAAGGCGGTCGAATCGATCGCGCGCCAGCCCGAGGCACGACCGAACATCTTTCTCTTTATGTTCTTGGGCGTCGGCGTGCTGGAAGCGGTGCCGTTCATCGCGATCGCGCTCTCCTTCTACATCCTGCTCGTGGTGACGAAGGTACCGGCCATCGTCACGGCGCTGGTCAAGTAGCGGAGAAAAACGAATCGGTGTCGTTTCTTTCGGTCAACGGAACGCTGGTCGTGCAGCTGATCAACTTCGCGATCTTCTTCGCGGTGCTGAACGTCGTGTTTCTGCGTCCGGTCGCCGCGGCGATCGCGGCGCCGGCGCGAGTATATCAACAGCCTCGTCTCCGACTACGACCGGTATCAGGCCGAGGCGCGCAGCCTGCGCGCGCAGGCCGAAGCGATCCGCAGCGACGCGCGACGCGAAGCCGAAAACCGCGTCGCCGCGGGGCGAGCTCGGGCGTCGAACGAGGCCGCCGAGCTCTCCGGCCGCTACGCGCAGCAGGCGCAGGCCATCGTCGAGGAGGCGCAGCACAAGGCGCAGGACGAGTTCGATACGGCGCGCGAGGGCGAGGACGAAGCGGTGCGCGGCCTCGCGGATTTCATGCTCGATCGCGTCATCCCCGAGGCGGCGAGATGACCGACGCACAGCTCTACATTCGGATTGCGATCTGGAGCCAGGTCGTATCGTCGATCGTCTTCATCGCGATCTTGGTTTGGGCATGGTTCCGCTGGTTCTTGCCGGTCATCATGAGCGCGCAAGAGCGCAGCAATCTGCAGATCGCCGAGGCGGAACGGCACCGCGACGAGGTCAAAGGCGCGCTCGAGACGCTGGGCTCGCAGATCGAGAGCGCCCGCCGCGACGCCGAGCTCATCGTGCGGCGTGCGAGCGAGCACGCCGAGCACGAACGCCAGTCGCTGCTGGAAGAATGTAAGGACGCCGGCGAGCGTGCGCTGCAGGATGCCGAGCAAAGAGCTCGTACGCGCGCGGGCGGCGGCACGGCGGCGGCTTCGCGACGACCTGCTGGCCCGTGCGATGCGCGTAACGCGGGACGAGGCGGCGCGGCGCGTGAGTCCGGCGCTCGACGAAGGCCTCATCGACGGCTTCGTGGGATCGCTGGAGCGCGCCGGTGGTTAATCAGACGCTGGCGCGCCGTTACGCGACGGCGGTTTCATCGCTGGCCGCGGAGCAACAGGCCGCGGATCGCGTCGGGTCCGACCTATCGACGATCGCCGAGGCGATTGCCGGAAGCACGGAGGCCCGAGAGTTTTTTATGTCGCCGGTGATTTCGAAGCCCGACAAGGAGCGAATCCTCGCCGAGGCGTTCGAGGGCAAGCTTCATCCGATCGCGCTGCACACGCTGTTGCTGCTCGTCCGCAAGCGCCGCGAGCAGCTGCTCCCCGCGCTCGTCGCCGAGTATCTCGCGCTGCAGCGCGCGGCGCGCGGAGCTCAGACGCTCACGCTCACCTCGGCGCGCGCGCTCGATCGCGCCGAGTCCGCCGCGCTGCTCGCGCGCCTCGAGCGCATCTACGGAAAGAAATTCGAGGCCACCGAGGTCGTCGATCCGTCGCTGATCGGCGGCGTGCGCATCACGATGGGCGACCGCCGCATCGACGCCACGATCTCGGGGCGGCTCGACGCGCTCGCGCGGAATTAGGTTCCCGGCCGAACAATGACGCTGCTCTCCAAGAAGGTAGACGAATGATAAACGCTGACGAAATCGCCGGCATACTCAAGCAACAGATCGCCGAGTTCAAGAGCGAGAGTCCAAGAGGACGAGGTCGGAACCGTCATCGCAGGTCGGCGCGAACATCGCGCGCGTCTACGGTCTCGCGGCGGTACAGCTCTTCCGAGCTCGTCGAGTTTCCCAACGGTCTGCAAGGCATCGCGCTCAACCTCGAAGAGGACAACGTCGGCGTCATGATCATGGGCCCCGACGTCGAGATCAAGGAGGGCGGACAGGTCCGGCGCACCGGCCGCATCGTGTCGGTTCCGGTCGGCGACGCGCTGCTCGGGCGCGTCGTCGACCCGCTCGGCCAGCCCGATCGACGGCAAGGGCCCGATCGAGACCAAGCGCTATCGAACGATCGAGAATACCGCGCCGACGCGTCATCGAGCGCCAGCCCGTCAAGCAGCCGCTGCAAACCGGGAATTCGCGCGATCGACGCGCTGATCCCGATCGGCAAGCGGGCAGCGCGAGCTGATCATCGGCGACCGCTCGACCGGCAAGACCGCGATCGCGGTCGACACGATCATCAATCAGAAGGGCAGGACGTGTTCTGCATCTACGTCGCGATCGGCCAGAAGAACTCGACCGATCGCGGCGCTCGCGCAGACGCTCGAGCAGAACGGCGCGCATGGAGTACACGACGATCGTCGCGGTCGAGTCCCGCGGAAGCGGCGGCGCTCAAATGGCTCGCGCCGTTCGCCGGCTGCGCGATGGCCGAAGACCTGATGTACGCCGGCAAAGACGTGCTGATCGTGTACGACGATCTCACCAAGCACGCGCAGGCCTACCGCGAGATTTCGCTGCTTGCTGCGGCGTCCGCCGGGCCGCGAAGCCTACCCGGGCGACATTTTCTTTCTGCACTCGCGCCTGCTCGAGCGCGTCGGCGAAACTCTCCGACGAGAAGGGCGGCGGCTCGCATGACGGCGCTGCCGGTCATCGAGACGCAAGCGGGCGACGTTCTCGGCCTACATTCCGACCAACCTGATCTCGATCACCGACGGTCAGATCTACCTGACGACGGGCTTGTTCTTCCAAGGCATCCGGCCCGGCCGTCGACGTCGGCATCTCCGTGTCAGCGCGTCGGCGGTGCCGCGCAGATCAAAGCGATGCGTCGGTCGCGGGGCAGTTGAAGCTCGAACTCGCGCAGTATCGCGAGCTCGCGGCGTTCGCGAAACTCTCGAGCGACCTCGACAAGACCACGCAGAGCCAGTTGACGCGCGGCGAAAAGATCACCGAGATCCTCAAGCAGCCGCAATACCAGCCGCAGCCGATCGAGGATCAGGTCGGCTGATCATTTCGCCGCGACGCGCGGTTACCTCACCGACATTCCGACGCCGCGCCTGCAGAGTGGGCGGCCGGCTTCCTCGGCTTCGCTGCGCGAGAAGCATCCCGAGATCCTCAAGGCGATCGCGCAGACTCGAAGCAGCTCTCCGACGACACGAACAAAGCGCTGGTCGCGGCGATCGAGGAGTTCAACAAGAGCTTCTAGGTTTTCATAGATGCCCACAGTCCGCGATCTGCGCGACCGGATTCGGTCGCTGAAGAACACGCAGCAGATCACCAAGGCGATGAAGCAAGTCGCCGCGGCGAAGATTCGCCGCGCCGAGGCGGCGCGGAAGCAGGCTCGCCCATACGCCGAGGCGATGCGCAGATGCTGCAAGATCTGATCGGCGCCGTCGGCACGGTCGACCATCCGTTCATGAAGCCGGGCAGGACGCGGCGCTCCCGCCGGCATCGTGCTGATCAGGCCGACAAGGGCCTGGCGGGCGCGTTCAACTCGAACGTGATCCACGCGGCGAGGAGCTCGCGCGGCAACGCGGCGCGCGCCGCTTCTACACGATCGGCCTGAAGGCGCGCAACGCGGTGCGGCGCATACGGGATGCCCGATGCACGCGACGTGGCCCTTGGGCGGCGGCGAGAAGGCTCGACACCGCGCGCGCCGCCGCGCGCCGCGCGTACCGACGACTTCCGGCACGAGAGATCTCCGAGATCGTGCTCGTCTGCAGTCGAAGCTCGATCACGATGACGTCGCAGCGCCCGCTGACGCGCAAGCTGGTCCCGTTCATCCTCGACGACGCGCGAGGATCGACAATGCGCGCGTACAAACGGCGCGCGGAGGTCGAGTTCGCGCCCTCGCCCGAAGCCGTGCTCTCGCAGCTGCTTCCGAAGTATCTCGAGTTCACGCTCTACTCCGCGATGCTCGAGACCGACGCCGCATTTTTCGCCGCGCAACTCATCGCAATGACCAACGCCACCGACAACGCGGCGAAACTCATCGACGAGCTGACGCTCGCGATGAACAAAGCCCGCCAGGCCGCGATCACCAAAGAGATCCTGGAAATCGTAGGCGGCGCGGAGGCTCTCGGAGTTGAGTGATGCCATGCGGTTCGTCCGCACAACGAGGAGATCGATGCCGCGTGCGCCGATCCCCGACCTATCTAATGAACGCATGTTAAGGAAATGTAAGAAATGGCTGCTGATACCGGGAAGGTCGTCCAAGTTCTCGGCAACGTCGTGGACGTCGAGTTCACTGCCGAGACGCTGCCCCAGATCAACGACGCGCTGCGCGTCAATGTGAACGAGGACGCATGCGCACAGCAACGGAGCGGCTTCGGGGCACGGCGTCGAGCTCGGGGGAACCGCGATGGCGGCGCGCGAGCTGACGCTCGAAGTGCAGGACGAGCTCGGCAACAATCAGGTGCGCTGCTTCGCTCTGGGCTCGACCGACGGACTCGTTCGCGGCGCGGCCGTGCGCAACATCGGCGGTCCGATCACGGTCCCCGTCGGCGAAGGCACGCTCGGGCGCATCTTCAACGTGCTCGGCAAGACGATCGATTCCGACGCGCCGGTGAAGGCCGCGGCGTACTGGCCGATTCACCGTCCGGCGCCGGAGCTCCGATAGCAGGAGCCGACGCCGCGCGTCTTCGAGACCGGAATCAAAGTCGTCGATCTGATGGCGCCGTACACGCGCGGCGGAAAAGTCGGACTATTCGGCGGTGCGGGCGTCGGCAAGACCGTGCTTATTCAAGAGCTGATCCGGAACATCGCGTACGTGCACAAGGGCTTTTCGGTGTTCACCGGCGTCGGCGAGCGGACGCGCGAAGGAAACGACCTCTGGCTCGAGATGAAAGAGTCGGGCGTGCTCGCGCAAACGACGCTCGTCTTCGGGCAGATGGACGAGCCGCCCGGCGTGCGTTTTCGCGTCGCGCAGACCGGCGTAACGATGGCGGAGTATTTCCGCGACGAGCAGGGCGCGGACGTGCTGCTGTTCATCGACAACATCTTTCGCTTCATGCAGGCGGGATCCGAAGTCTCGGCACTGATGGGACGCATGCCGTCCGCGGTCGGATACCAGCCGACACTCGGCACGGACATGGGCGTACTGGAAGAGCGGATCACGTCCACGCGCAAGGGCTCGATCACGTCGGTGCAGGCCGTCTACGTGCCCGCCGACGACTACACCGACCCCGCCGTGGCCACGACGTTCGCGCATCTCGATGCGACGACGGCGCTCTCTCGCCCGATCTCCGAGCTCGGAATTTATCCGGCGGTCGATCCGCTGGCGTCGACGTCGCGCATCCTCGATCCGCAGATCGTCGGCGAGGAGCACTATGAAGTCGCGCGCGGCGTGCAGGAGATGCTGCAGCGCTATCGCGATCTCCAGGACATCATCGCGATCCTCGGGGTCGAAGAGCTCTCCGAGGAAGATAAAGTGACCGTCGCGCGCGCGCGTCGCATCCAGCGGTTCTTCTCGCAGCCGTTCTTCGTGGCCGAGCAGTTCACGGGGCGACCGGGCAAGTACGTGAAGCTTCCCGAGACGATCGCATCGTTCAAGGAGATCCTCGAGGGCAAGGTCGATGATTTGCCGGAGGGCGCGTTCTTCTACGCCGGCACGATCGAAGAGGTCAAAGAGAACGCGCAGCGGATGGCGCATGGCTAGCACGATTCCGTTCAAGCTGGTCACGCCGACGCAGATCGTCTTCGAGGGCGACGCGGAGCTCGTGATCGCGGTGACGACGGAAGGCGAGGAGGGCATCCTCCCCCGGCACGCGCCGTTTCTGGCCGCGCTGAAGCCCGGCGTGCTGCGCGCGAACGTGCGGGCGGACGGCGCCGCGTCACGACTGGAGCTCGCGACCAGCGACGGATTCATGCAGGCGCTTCCCGACGGCGTCACGATTTTGGTCGATCAGGCCGTCCGGTTCGAAGAGGTCGACGTGGGCGAGGCTCGCGAGGAGCTGCAGGCGGCGACGGAGCGGCAGAAGGCGGTAGGGGACGATCGGGAGCTCTACGCGCGCGAACAGGCAGCGATCGAGTTCGCCAACGCGAAGCTGCGGCTCACCGGCCACCGGTAGGCGAGCCTCGGGGCTACGCGAACGTAAATCACCGTGCTCGATCGTCTTGAGACAACGCTCCGGATCAGGGGCGGCGCGCGTTTAGAAGGCTCGGTCGCAACGCACGGCTCGAAGAACGCCGCGTTGCCGATCATGGCGGCCTCGCTGCTCGCGAAGGGCACCGTCACGCTGCACCGGATTCCGCGCATCACCGACGTCTCGGTGATGTGGTCGCTGCTCGAGGCGCTGGGGGCGCGCATGCGCTACGAGGGCGACAACACGGTGACGATTGACGCGAGCAACGTCGCATCGTATCGCGCCCCCTACGCGCTCGTGCGCAAGCTGGCGGCATCCTTCGACGTCGTCGGCGCGCTGCTCGGGCGATTCGGGCGTGCCGAGGTCCCCCTGCCGGGCGGATGCGTCCTGGGCACGCGAGCGACCGACATGCACGAGCAGGCGTTCGTCGCGCTCGGATGCGACGTCCACAACGCACACGGGTATCTCATCGCACACTCCGGCAGCGCGCGTCTGCGGGGCGCCGCGATCGAGTTTCGCATGCCTAGCGTCGGTGCGACGAAGAACGCGATGCTAGCCGCGGTGCTGGCCGACGGCACGACGACCTTGAAAAACGTCGCGATGGAGCCCGAGGTCGTCGACCTGGCAAATTTCCTCGTCGCGATGGGAGCGAAGATCAAAGGCCAAGGCACCGACACGATCGCCATCGAGGGCGTGCTCGAGCTCCACGGCGTCGAATACGAGATCATCCCCGATCGCATCGTCGCCGGGACGCTGCTCGTCGCCGGCGCGGTTACGCGCGGCGACGTCACCGTGACGAACTGCCGCCCCGAACACCTCGGCGCGCTGCTCGACAAGCTCGTGGAGTGCGGCGTCGTCACCATGACCGGAAACGACTGGATCCGAGTGAAGGCCGGCGGCATCACCGGGCGGCACCGACATCCTGACGGCGCCCTACCCCGGTTTCCCCACCGATCTGCAGCCGCAGATGGTCGGCTTCTTGTGCACCTGTCCGGGTACGAGCGTGGTCGAAGAGTCGATCTTCAACGCTCGCTTCTCGTACGTTAACGAGCTCGCTCGCATGGGCGCCGACGTCAAGGTAACGATGGAGAGCAACACGGCGGTCATCAAAGGTCCCAAACGGCTTTCCGGCGCACCCGTGGAGGCGCCCGACATCCGCGCCGGCGCCGGGCTCGTGGTGGCCGGTCTGGCCGCGGCGGGCGAGACGGAAATCATCGGCTTGGAATATGTGGACCGCGGCTACGAACGCCTGGAGGAGCTGCTCTCGGAGCTCGGCGGCCAGGTGCAGCGCAGCAGCGGCGTCACGCCGCTGGTCGAGCCGAGCGGATTCTTCGAAACGAGCGAATACCCGCGCGTTTCGGCGACGGGATAACCTGAGGAACCTCTGATCAATTCGATGTACCGATTGTTTGTGCCGAAAAGCCGCCAGATGCGAGGAGAAGGCGAGGGAGCATACTTGAAGGGGTCTGTGACCGAGGCTTCGACAATGCAGATGGCGGCTTTGCGGCCAAACCCTTTGGGCAGCGGCAATTTTGCCGCATCTCGTTGTTGCGCCCTCGGTCACAGAGAACGCCGCTATGCTTCCTCGGGCGCGCCTCGATCTGCGGCAACCTTGCTCGCTGCAATTGGTGCAGCGAATTGATCAGAGGTTCCTAGCTTTCGAATTAGGAGTCGCTTTGGACATCGGGATCGACCTCGGCACGGCGAACGTGCTCGTTCACGTCAAGGGGAAGGGCATCGTTCTGCGCGAGCCTTCCGTCGTCGCCAAAGACATGAATACCGGGCGGGTGCTGGCCGTCGGCGAAGAGGCGCGGCAGATGCTGGGCAAGACGCCCGCGCACATTCAGGCGATCCGTCCGCTGCGCGACGGCGTGATCGCGGACTTCGAAGTCACCGAAGCGATGCTTTCGTACTTCATCAAGAAAGTGATGAAGGACCGCTCGTGGTGGTCGTCGATCGTCAAGCCGAGGCCGCACGTGACGATCTGCGTTCCGGCGGAGATCACGTCGGTCGAAGAGCGCGCGGTCAAGGACGCCGCCAAGCTCGCGGGGGCGCGCGAGGTCGGCATCATCGAGGAACCGATGGCCGCGGCGATCGGCGCCGGCCTGCCGATCGGCGGTCCATCCGGGAACATGGTCGTCGACATCGGCGGCGGCACGACCGACGTCGCCGTCATCTCGCTGGGAGGCATCGTCGTTTCGCAGTCGCTTCGCGTCGCCGGCAACAAGATCGACGAGGCGATCGTGCGCTACATCCGGCGGGTCTACAACCTGATGATCGGCGAGCGTACTGCGGAAGAGATCAAGATGAAGATCGGCTCCGCGTATAGGCTGGAGCAGGAGCTCGCCATGGAGATTCGCGGGCGAGATCTCATCAACGGCCTGCCAAAGTCCGTGAAGATCACGAGCGAAGAGATACGGGAGGCGCTTTCCGAGCCGGTCGGAGCGATCGTCGAGGCGGTCAAGGCGGTCCTGGAAAAAACGCCGCCGGAACTGTCGGCCGACATCATCGATCGCGGCATCATCTTGACGGGCGGCGGCGCGCTCCTGCGCGGGCTCGAGAAACTGCTGTCGGAGGTGACGGGCGTTCCGGTGATCGTCGCCGACGATCCGCTCTCGTGCGTCGCGATCGGAACCGGCGCGCGGCTGCGTGTTTGATGGCAGGGTAATCAACGCTGCTGCGGCGAGCGTCGAGGATGTCGCCGAAGCGGTCGTCCGCGTCGCCCTTTCGGGCGGCAGCGTCATATTGCCGAACGACACGAGCTATTTTATCGGCTGCGATCCCTACGACTACGACGCCATCGATCGCGTCTATGCCGCAAAGGGTCGTCCGGATAACCGGCCGCTGACGCTGCACGTCGCGACGCCGGCGGAATTCTTGGAGTACGCTGGAGACAACGCGCTTGCGGTCGTCGCGGCCAAACGGCTGCTTCCGGCACCTGTGATCGTGTTGATACGCAAGCCGGCGTTCATCAGCGACGAGCTGGCCGCAGGCTTGCACACGCTCGCGTTTCGCGTCCCCGACGACGAGTTCGCGCGCGCCGTGCTCGAGCGTTGCGGTCCGATCGCCGGAACGACGGCGAACGCGCCGGGCGGGGTGCGCTATCGCGGCGGCGCGGACCGCTCGATGCTGCCGCCCGCGGATCTCCTCGTCGAGCATGGACCGACACGGTACGACAGCGAATCATCCATCATCGATCTCTCCGGTGCGCACGCGCGTCTACTGCGGGAAGGCGCGGTTTCCGAGCAGCGCCTGACGGAGTTGTTCGGACCGATCGAACGCCCGACGATAAAGGTACGTAAACTCGCATGATCCGATTCACCCACGCGCTCGCAGGCGCCCTCGCGCTGGTCACGCCCTTGGCGCTCGCCGCGTCGCCGCGCCCGTCCGCGTCGCCGCGCCCGTCGGCGTCGCCGCAATCGCCGGCGCCGGCCGCGCGCGGGCGCGCGCGGCTCCCGTCGCCCGCCGCGTCGGCACCCGGGAGCCAAGCCGCGTTCGACCTCGGCGTCTGGACGGTTCACGCCAGCTCGATTGACGCGAACTTCAAGAACGGCGATTTCAGCACGCCCGCGAAGATCGTGATGACGCGCGTCGGCGGAGACGTGTCGGCCGATCGTGCCAACGGTAACTACAAGCGGCAGGTGTTGTATCTCAACGGCCATGTCGTGATGCACGACTCACAGGGCAACGGTGTCAGCAGCCTGGAAGGCGGCGCGCCGTCGCGCTCCGCAGGCCCCTCGACGCTCACCGCGGATCAGGCCCAGATCGACGGAGCCGCGAAGGTGTACAAAGCGATCGGGAACGTCCACTACGTGCAGGAAGACACCGTCGTCGACGCGGCTACGGGAACGCTCAACGACGCGGCGCACAGCCTCCTGCTCGAGGGCGCCGTGCACATTACGCAGGGCACCCGCAGCATGACCGCTCGCAGAGTGCTCTACAACACGGAGACGGGGATCGCGCACGCGGAGGGCGACGTCACGATGCAGTTCCCGGGCGAGCTCCACCGCGGGATCGCGACGCCGAAGCCGCTGAAGATTCCGAAGAACGGCTTGATGCACCCCGTCGGTTCTCCCAGCGCGCAGCCTTGAGGTGCCCATAGCCCGCGCCGGCGGCGATCTGCCGTTCGAGTTTGCCCGCCGCGAGATCCCGCTCGCGGCGCGAATGCGGCCGCGCACTCCCGAGGAGTTCGTCGGACAAGAGGATCTCGATGGCGCCCGGGCGCGTGCTGCGCGCCGCGATCGAGCGCGACGCGGTGCCGTCGATGATCCTGTGGGGGCCGCCCGGCACAGGGAAGACGACGCTCGCGGAGATCGTAGCACGGTCGACCGGCGCGTACTTCGAGCGCATGTCGGCGGTCAGCGCCGGCGTCGCGGATCTTCGGCGCGTCGTCAACGAAGCGAGGACGCGCGAACGCTCCGGCAAGCGCACCGTGCTCTTCATCGACGAGATACATCGCTTCAATAAGGCGCAACAGGACGCGATTCTTCCGTACGTCGAGGACGGAACCGTCGTCTTCATCGGCGCGACGACCGAGAATCCGTCGTTCGAGGTGAATTCGGCGCTGCTGTCGCGAGCGCGCGTGTTCGTCCTGCATCAGCTCTCGGACTCAGAGATCGGAACGATCGTGGACCGGGCGCTGACGGATCGCGAGCGCGGATTAGGCACGGAGCAGGTTGCGCTCGACGACGAGGCGCGTCGCGTCCTCGTGGGGCTCGCCAACGGCGACGCCCGCGCGGCGCTCAATGCGCTGGAGTTTGCCGCGGCCTCGGCGACGCAGCGCAACGGGGCTCGCGCGATCGACGCCGCGCTCGTGCGCGAGGCGATGCAGCGGCGCGGCACCGCGTACGACAAGTCCGGCGAGATGCACTATGACACGATCAGTGCGTTCATCAAGTCCGTTCGCGCGAGCGACCCGGACGCCGCGCTCTACTGGCTCGCGCGAATGATCGACGGCGGGGAGGACCCGCTCTTCATCGCGCGGCGCCTCGTCATCCTCGCATCCGAAGACGTCGGGCTCGCCGATTCGAACGGGCTGAGCGTCGCGGTCGCAGCGCAGCAAGCGGTGCACTTCGTCGGCATGCCGGAGGGTTTCTTTCCGCTAGCGCACGCGACGCTGTACCTCGCGACAGCGCCGAAGAGCAATAATGTCGGCACGTCGTTTTCCGCGGCGATGGCCGACGTGCAGGAGACCCGCAACGAGCCCGTGCCGCTGCACCTGCGCAACGCGCCGACCGGACTCATGCGGGAGTTGGGGTATGGAGAAGGCTACCATTACGCGCACGACGACTACGACGTTAAGCAGTTAAATCTGCCCGAGAACGTGAGCGAGCGGCGTTACTATCGCCCGGAAAAAAAATGGCGGTCCGAGTGATTCTCGGACCGCCAGTTTCCCGTTGCTACTTCTCGGAGTGTGCGTTGGAGCTTCGCACGAACCGATAATATAGCGGCTAACTGTGAGCGTCCTGTGAACTCGGAACGAATTTATCTGGACAATGCGGCCACGACCCCATTGCGTTCGGAGGTCGACGCGGCGATGCGCAGAGTATTTGCTGAGAGCGGATTTAACCCAAGTTCTCTTCACGCCGAGGGGCGCCGGGCGCGCGCCGTATTGGACGATGCGCGCGACCGGGTTGCCGCCGTACTCGGCGCCAAGCGCGGCGAGATCGTCTTTACCGGCGGCGGAACGGAGGCCGACAATCAGGCAATCCTAGGGGCCGCTCGGGCGTCGCGCGGGCCCGCGCACGTGGTCGCGAGCGCGATCGAGCATCACGCGGTGCTTGCGGCCTTGGAACAACTGAAAAGTGAGGGTTTCGATACGACGCTGCTGCCTGTCGAATCCGACGGCACGCTGCATCCCACGGCGTTCGCGCAGGCGTTGCGCCCCGACACGCTGCTCGCCTCCGTGATGTACGTCAACAACGAGATCGGCAGCGTACAGCGCGTTTCGGATCTCGCGCGCATCGCGCGCCAACGCGGCGTCCTCTTCCATTGCGATGCAATTCAGGCTCCCAGTTGGCTGCCGATCGACGTGTCCGAGCTGGGCGTGGACATGCTCTCGCTGTCAGCGCATAAGTTCGGCGGCCCCAAGGGCGTCGGCGTGCTATACGTGCGCGAGGGCGTCGCGCTGATGGCGCTCGTTCACGGCGGAGGTCAGGAGTCGGGCCGCCGCGCGGGCACGGAGAACGTCGCGGGGGCCGCCGGCCTGGCCGCGGCCCTCGAGCTGGCCGCCGAGGAGCGCGCCCAGAAGAGCCCGCGGGTCGCCGCGCTGCGCGACCGCCTCGAAGAGGGCATCCGCTCGGCCGTACACGGCGTCCGCGTCAACGCTGCGGCGGGGCCGAGATCGCCCAATATCGCCAACCTGAGCTTCGCGGGCGTCGACTCCGAGACGTTGCTGGTCGCGCTGGATCTCGCCGGGGTCGCGGTCTCGGCGGGCAGCGCCTGCACCTCCGGCGTGCTCGAACCAAGCCACGTTCTCGGCGCGCTCGGCCTCGACGCCGAGTGGACCCGCGGGGTGATCCGCTTCTCGCTGGGGTCCGGCACGACGCCCGAGGAAGTCGAGCGGACCATCTCGCTCCTCCCGGGGTTGATCGGCCGCCTGCGGGGGAATGGGTAGAAACGAAACGAACGGCGCGCGGCTGGAGGCAGAAGCTTGAGCAGTACCGAGTATGGGAGCCTGATTCTCGACGTATGCGCCGGAGTGGGTGCCCTGTTGGTAGGGGTCGGCGTCCTCATCGGGATGCTGGCACTGGCGAAGACGCTGCGCCGGCTGCAAGTGACGCTCGACGAGGTCGATCGACAACTGGAAAGCCTTAGTACGCCCGTGCGCAGCACGCTCGCGCACGTTGACGGCGTGACGAAGTCGTTGGAGGACACGGCCGGCACGCTATCGCGGACGGCCGATCTGACGAAGAGCGCGGTCGTGCCGGCTATCGTCAACGTCGGCGCGACGCTCGGCGGCGTAACCGCCGGTTTACGACGATTACTTACAGGAAAAGATTCTAGAAGCTAGGGAGTAGTTAGCATGGGTAAGGACAATGGCGGAGGCGGAGGCGGAGGATTCTTCGCCGGTTTTCTTATCGGGGCAGTCGTCGGCGGCGCCGCGGCGGTGCTGCTTGCGCAGGAGGAGACTCGCGATCGCCTCGCCGGCAAGGCGCGTGAGGCCGGCAACTTTGCAGTGGGCGCGACGGATGATCTGAGAGGAAAGGTTGGCGATGTCACGTCGCAATGGCAGTCCAGCGTGTCAGAACTCTACGAGCGAGGACGGCAAGTCGTCGAGAGCGCGCGAGCCAATATCGACGCCGCCGTCGCCGAAGGCCGCTCGACGGCGGAGCAGACCCGCGACGAGCTCCAGCGGAAAGCCGAGGAATAGCAAATTGGACATCAAGGTGAACGTACGCGAAGCGCCGGGTGATTGTTACATCGTCGACCTGAGCGGCGAGATCGACGTCTACACATCACCGAAGGTCAAGGACGCCATAGGCGACCTCATCGACCGCGGCGTGTATCACCTGATCATCAACCTCGAGAAGGTGCGTTATATCGATTCGACCGGCCTGGGCGTCTTGATCGGCGGTCTCAAGCGCGTCCGCGAACACGGTGGGTCGGTAAACCTCGTCTGCACCAACCCTCAGATCAAGAAAATTTTCGACATCACCGGACTGGTCAAGATCTTCGGCATCTTCGACAGCGAGGATTCGGCGATGAAGGCCCTCGTATGAATCAGCCCGTCCAGCATCCGATTCCGGAGCTGGTCGAGCTGCGGATTCCGGCGCGGCCCGAATGGGTCGCGCTGGCGCGTCTGGCCGCAGCCACGGTCGCGAATCGTCTCAGCTTCTCGATCGAAGAGATCGAGGACGTGAAACTGGCCGTGGCCGAGGCGTGCACTGCCGTCATCCAACACGAGGGTCACGGCGAATTCATCCAGCTGGCCTGTGAAGCCCTGTCCGACTCCCTACGCGTGCGCGTGCACGACAGCGGCCGGCACGGCATCGAAGCGAACGACGGGCCGCGCATGGATTTCGACGAGGCTCGCATCGCCGGACTCGGCGTCTTTCTCATTCGGACCCTGATGGACGAGGTGAGCTACGACGTACACCCGCAACTGGGGACCGATTTGCTGATGGTGAAGAGGTTGGCCGCACGCTAGTGACCCACTAGTCTGGTGACTGAACGGGACGACGCACGGCCCGACCGCGAACGGACGCGTGCGCTTTTTGCGAAGTTTATCCGCGCTCGCCGGCGGAGTTCCGAGCGGCCGGAATCCACCGGCCGCGAGTACGAGCGCCTGCGCGACGAGCTCATCGTCGTGCACCTCAACTTGGTGCGATTCCTGGCGGTCCGGTTCGCGAATCGCGGCGAGCCGCTCGACGACTTGGTGCAAGTGGGCACCGTCGGACTGCTGAAGGCCATCGATCGCTTCGACCTGGAACGCGGCGTCGAGTTCACGACCTACGCCACCCCGACGATCGTCGGCGAGATCAAACGCTACTTCCGCGATAAGGGCTGGGCCGTCAAGGTTCCGCGGCGCCTGCAGGAGCTCAATCTCGCCGTCAATCGCGCGAGCGACAAACTGGCGATCGAGCTGGGCCGCAGCCCCACGGTGGCCGAATTGGCCGCGCACCTCAATGCCGGCGAAGACGAGATCCTCGAAGCGCAGGAACTCGGTCAGGCCTACAATCTGCTGTCGCTGGACAGTGAAGTCTCCGGTGAGGCCGACAAAAAATCGCAGACGCTCGCCGACACCGTCGGCGTCTCCGACGCCGGACTCGAGCTGCTCGAGGACCGCGCCAACCTCGAGCGCGCGTTTCGCGTGCTCAGCGGACGCGAGCGCGTGATCATCTACCTGCGCTTCTACGAATCCGTCTCGCAAACCGAGATCGCCAAGCGTCTCAACGTGTCGCAAATGCACGTCTCTCGCTTGCAAGCTAAGGCGCTCGAAAAACTACGGGCTGTATTGGCAGAGTAGCCGCGACCGCGACGAAGGTCGCCCGCGGGACGTGACGCTGAGGAAGCTCCCGACCCGCCGAGCCCTTCGACTTCGCTCAGGACAGGCTCCGCCACGGATGGCGGGAGCGAGGCGGCGGGGCAGCAGGAGCGGAGCCGGGATGGCGGAGCGACGAGCGCCGTTCCGAAGCTCCGTCGCGCTGGGCGGCCTTCGCTCAGGATGAAAGGGTGTCAAGTACGAACGTAGCGAGCGGATGAAGAGCCAAGAGCTGCGGCAAGCGTGGATAGATTTCTTCGTCGGAAAGCAGACACAAGCTGCTTCCGCCGGCGACGCTCGTCCCGCACGAGATGTCGACGACGCTCTTCACGATCGCCGGAATGGAGCAGTTCGTGCCGGTCTTTCTCGGCGAACAGCCGGCGCCGGCGGCGCGCGCGGTCACGGTGCAGCGCTGCCTGCGGGTCGCGGGCGCCAAGAGCGACATCGAGAGCGTCGGCCGGACCGGCCGCCACGGCACGTTCCTCGAGATGCTCGGCAACTTCAGCTTTGGCGACTACTACAAGCGCGAGGCGATCGCGTGGGCGTGGGAGTTCATGACGCAGGTCCTGCGACTCGATCCGCGGCGCTTGTACGTGACAGTGCATACGGGCGACGACGAAGCCGAGCGAATTTGGGTCGACGAGATCGGTTTGGAGCCGTCGCGCGTAACGCGCTTCGACGAAGAGAACTTCTGGACGATGGGCGCGACGGGCCCGTGCGGTCCGTGCACCGAGATCTTTTACGACACGGGCGCGGAGCACGCGAGCGGACCGGACGATACGGGTCCGAACCTCGGCGATCGCTACGTCGAGGTCTGGAACATCGTCTTTCAGCAGTACAATCGCGGCGCCGACGGCCGGTTGACGGAGCTTCCGCGCAAGGCGATCGACACCGGCGCGGGTCTCGAACGCATGCTCGCCGTCTGTAACGGCGTCGCATCGATGTACGCGACCGATCTGTTCACCGATCTCGTCGCCGCGCAGCCGCCAGTCGGACGCACGTCGCTGTCCGAGCAGGAGCAGCAGGCGCGTCGCAACATCATCGCGGACCATCTGCGCGCGGCGGCGTTCCTAATCAACGACGGCATCTATCCGTCCAACACCGATCGTGGCTTCGTATTGCGTTTCTTGATCCGCCGCGCGATTCGCAACGGCAGGCTGCTCGGGTATCCCGACGGCTTTCTCGCCGGGCTCGTCCCGGCGGTCGTTCGTTCGCTCGAGCCGGGTTATCCGGAGCTGCGTGAGAGTGCGCCGCGCATCGCGGCCGCGCTTCGATTGGAGGAGCAGACCTTCGATCGGACGCTCGAGCGCGGCATGGCGATGCTCGATCGCATCGTCGACGAAGCGCTCGCGCGACCCGAGCACACGATCGCCGGCGAAGAAGCCTTCACGCTGCACGACACGTACGGGTTCCCATTGGAGCTCACGCGCGAGATCGCCGGGGAGCGCGGGGCCGCCGTCGACACGGTCGGCTTCGATCGGCTCATGGCGGAACAGCGCGAGCGCGCGCGCCGCGACGCGGCGGCTAAACGCGACGTCGTCGCGCTCTCGGATCTGCCCGCGATGCGCAGTGAGTTCACCGGCTACGACCTGGGGTTGGAGTCCGACGGAGAGGTCGTGGCGCTGCTGCGCGGCGGCACGACGGCGCGGTCGCTCAGCGCGGAAGAGGAAGGCACGCTGATCCTGAGCCGCACGTCGTTTTATGCCGAGCGCGGCGGCCAGATCGGCGACCGCGGGACGATTACGTCGGAAGGTGCGGCGCCGGCGCGCTTCGAGGTGCGCGACACGCAATACATGGGCGACGCCATCGCACACCACGGCGTTATGCTCGCAGGCGAGATAGCGGTCGGCGAGCGCGTGCGCACGAGCGTCTCCGAACGTTGGCGCCGCGAGATTCGGCGGCATCACACGTCGGCGCACTTGCTGCAGCGTGCGCTCAAAGACGTTCTCGGCGAAGAGGTCAATCAGGCCGGTTCGTGGGTCGGGATCGATCGGATGCGCTTCGACTTTCGCTGGCCCGGCGGTGCGCTGACGCCCGAGCAGAGGCGCGACGTGGCGCATCGCGTCAACGAGATGATCCGCGACGATTCGCATCTCGTCACGCGCGTGCTTCCGCTCGAAGAGGCGAAGAAGACCGGCGCGATCTGGATGGCCGGCGAGAAATACGGCGACCTGATCCGCGTCGTGCAGGCCGGTCCGTCCATCGAATTCTGCGGGGGCACGCACTCGCACACGACCGGTGAGCTCGGCATGTTCGTGATCCTCTCCGAGTTTTCGATCGGCAGCGGCATACGGCGCATCGAATCGTGCGTGTCCGAGGCGGCAGAAGAGTACGTCGCCAAGCAATCCGACCTGATCGGGACGCTCGCATCCTCGCTGGCCTCGGCGCCGGACGAACTGAGCGAGCGCGTCGAGAAGATGCAGCGCGACGTCAAGGACCTGCAGACCGCGCTCGGGCAGCTGCGCGCCAAGCTCGCCGCCTCCGAGGCGCAGTCGTACGTCGAGAATGCTCAGCGCAGCGGCGATCGCGCCTTCGTCGGCGCCGTCGTCCAAGAGGCCGACGGCGAGGCGCTGCGTCACCTCGGCAACGCGATTCGCGCGCGGCTGCGCAGCGGCGTCGTGGCGTTGGCCGGGGTCGACAACGGGCGCGTCAGCCTTCTCGTTAGTGCCAGCGACGATCTCGTCAAGGCGGGTGTGCACGCCGGCAATCTGGTCAAGCTCGCGGCGCCGCTCATCGCCGGTAAGGGCGGCGGCCAGGCCGCGCAAGCGCAGGGCGGTGGAACCGACGCGGCCGGCGCGTACGCTGCGCTGAGCGCGATTCGCGACGCCCTCTTCGCATGACGCGACGCGTCGCCGTTCTCGGGCTCGTCTTTTCGATCGCTGCCGCTCCGGCACAGTTCGATTCGCAGTACGTTCTGCAACGCTACGTGCTGGCCGTTGCCAACGTCGTGACGCCGAAGGTGGTCGTGTATTCGTACACGGTCTCGCAGGTTGGGCCGAGCAACATCGAGCAGCGCCATCGCGTCTACCGCAGCGGGACGTCCGTGCGCGACGAGACCGTGTGGGTCGACGGCATGACGCTGCGCCGCAAGATCGTGCGCTTCTCGCACCGCGCGGATCGCTATGCCGTTAGCCGGTTCGCACCGCGCCCGGAGACGTACCAGCTGCTGTTCCTCGGCACCACGCGCGACGGCCGCCACCTCGACTACGTCTACGACGCCACTCCGCTGAGCCGGCCGTCCGGCGCGTGGATCGATCGGCTCACGATCGACGGGCAGAACTTCCTTCCGCGCGCGGTCCATTTCCACACGAGCGGAGACGACGCGCAGGGCACCGGCAACATCGAGTTCGCGCCGTTCGGCAAGTACTGGATGCCGATCGCGGCGGTCGCGCAAGCGCGCGTAAAGGGCAAGCCGGCGCGCGAGCTGATCACGTGGAGCGACTACCGGTTTCCGTCCAGCCTGCCGCCCTCGACCTTCCAGCCGCCCGAGCCGCTTCCGCACGCAACCGCGCCATCGATGTGACGGCGCGGATCAAGCCCGCATATCTTGCCGGCCTCGTCGCGTTCGTCGTGACGGCGTTGATCTCGCGATTCCATCCGACCCCATACAACAATTTCGTTCTTCTGGCCGACGCGCTGCGGCACGGGCACGCCTGGATCGATTGGCCCGGCGCGTATATCGACGCGCTGCCGTACGGGGGACGGTACTACGTAATCGAGGCGCCGCTGCCGGCGCTGCTGCTGCTCCCCTTCGTCGCGATCTTCGGGTTGCAGACGAATCAGACGATCCTCGCGCTCGTCCTGACGGGGATCGCGATCGGCGCCGCGTGGGAGCTCGGCGAGCGGTTCGAAGTGCGGCGCTCGAGCATCGCGTGGATTTGCGCGTTTTTGTTGGCCGGAACGGACCTCTTGTGGTGCGGGATGCTCGGCGACGTGTGGTTCCTCGCGCACGTCAGCGCCGTCTGCTTTACGATCCTCGCGCTGGTCGAACTCGCGGGCAAGCGGCGCGGCTGGCTGGTCGCGCTCTTCGCCGCCTGCGCGTTCGAGTCGCGCTTCTCGATGGCGTTGGCCGTTCCGGTCTACGCGTATTTACTTTGGCCGGCGCATGGAAGGCGAAGCATGGCATCGTTCGCGAGCGTTCTGGCCGGGGTTGCGTTGCTTTGGGTTGCCTACAACTTCGCGCGCTGGGGCGTCTGGAACGACATCGGTTACGCGGCGTGGTATCACCAGGACGAGGCGGGGATGCCTACCGGCTCGCCGTTTCGCTTCGAGTATCTGCCGTATCAGCTCTGGTCGTTCTTCGTGCAGGCGCCGACTCAAATTGCCGAGTTTCCCGGGCTGCGACCCGAATATTCCGGGGTGGCGCTCACGTGGACCTCTCCCGCGCTCGCCGTAGCGTTCTTCGCGCGCAGGCCGCTGCGCTGGGTGATCGGATCGTGGGCGGCGACGCTGTTGACCGCCGCCCCGAACTTTCTCTATTACGTCAACGGCTACGCGCAGTTCGGCATGCGCCACGCGCTCGACTTCGAGCCGTTCTTGGTCGCGCTCATGCTGCTCGCGGTGCGCGAACGCATCGCCCTGTGGGCCCGGGTTCTAATCGGGTATTCGTGCGCCGCGGGGCTGTGGGGCTGCTGGTACTGGTTGAGCTACGTCCGCACCTAGGTTCCCTAGGTTCCCTGCAGCGCGTCGTACGCGCTGCGCAGCGCGCCGGGGTCGCGCGCCGGCGGCCCGCACGTCGTACCCTTGCAGACGTACGCGGCGACGCCGTCATCGGGGGGTTGCGTTCGAATCGCCACGAAGGGCGCCGGCAGCCGCAACGCTGCTTCGCGAAACGCCTGCGTTTGTACTGGGGCGCCGGCGATGCGAACCGTGACCTCCGGCGAGAGATATCTCCGCAGAGCGCGTGCGTACGTCGCCGCGAACGGACCCGCCGACGCAAAGGTGCGCGCGTAGACGCGTAACACCGATTCGGCGCGGTCGCGATAACTCGGCGACTCCGTCAGCGCGGCCAGGCGCAGCAACACCTCGGCGAACGTGCCGTTGTCGCCAATCGGACGGTCGCGCAACGCGAGCCGTCCGAGCACGTTCTCCGTGGGGAGACGGTCGTAAAACCCGCCGTCGTCTGCCGCGAATCGGTCGATCACACGGTCGCAGAGCGATTGCGCGCGATCGAGGAAGCGCGGCTGTCCCGTCGCCTCGTGCGCGTCCAGCAGCGCTCGCGCGTAGGCGACTTGGTCGGTGAGCAGCCCGCGCACTTCGGGCTCGCCGCCGGGCTGCAGCACGTGATATGCGAGGCCGTCGGCGTCGATCAGGCGATCGTGGACGTTGTCGAGGGTCGTCTGCGCGAATGCCGCGAGCGCGTCGTCGTCCAGCGCCTGCGCCGACAGGCAGAGCGCACCCGCCAGCGCGCACGTCCAGTTCGTGTACGACGTGCGGTCGACATACGGTGCGGCTCGCTCGCGGCGCTTCGTGAGCGGTAGCGCGAAGTAGCTCTCGTCGGCATCCTGGCTGCCCGCGAAGAATCCCGTCTGCGGGTCGTGGAGCACGGTGCGGACGTAGCCCAGCGCGGAGACGAGTGTCGCGCGAAACTCGTCGGTCGGCGCGAACGTCACGAGTCCGGCGAGGACTCGCAGCAGCCCGGCGTGATCCTCGGCCATCTTCTCGAAGTGAGGAACACTCCAGTCGCGCGTGGTCGAATATCGGAAGAAGCCGCCCTCGACGTGATCGTACATGCCGCCGCGCGCCATGCCGAGCATCGTGCGCGCGACGATGTCGTGAAGATCCTGCCCTCCGCCGCGCCGCCACTCGGCCAGCAGAAACTCGTGCACGTCGGGCTGCGGGAACTTCGGCGCATCGCCGAATCCGCCGTACTCCTCGTCGAATGCGGCGCGCAGCGCCTCGATCAGCGCGGCGATCGGTGCGTCGCTCAAGTCCTCGCCGGACTGAAGCGGTTGCGGGCGGCGCGCCCGCGTCTCCGAGGCGCGCGCCGCGATATCGTCCTTGCGCTCGGAGTAGAAGCTCGCGATCTGCTCCAGCGCGCTGCGCATCTGCTCCGGCGGCAGATACGTCGCGCCGGTCAGCGTCGTTCCGTCAGGCGCTAAGAAGGCCGTGGTCGGCCACCCACCCATGTTGTAGCGCGCGTTGACGTCCGGGCGGCGGTCGTTGTCGACCCGCACCGGCACGTAACCGCGGTTGATCGCATCTATGACGCCCTGGTCCGAGTACGACGTCTCGTCCATCACGTGGCACCAGTGGCACCATACCGCCGAGATCGAGAGGAGAATTGGTCGGTCTTCCGCTGCGGCGCGTTCGAACGCAGCCTCGCCCCAGGGCATCCAGCCGATCTCGCCGGCGCGGTTGGGTCGCGGCGAGAAACGAAACTCACTCATCTCGATCGGGAGCTCCCTGGAGAAACGATGCGGCGTAGAGCACGGCCACCAACGCATACAGCGCGAGGCCCACGATGCCTGCCGCCGGCGCGCGGGCGATGTACGTGGCCGCGAAGAAGGCGGCGAACGCTAAGCTGGCGATCGCGTAGCGGCGATGCGTCATCCCTTCCATGCCGTAGACGTCACGGTCGTAGAATCCGCCGGCGCCGCGGCTGCGTCGCCACGCGATCGCCGCGACGCATAGCGCGAGTACCAGTCCGGCGACGTTGTAGATCATCGCGATTCTAAGAGTACCGCGCCGAGCCGTCGAAGGCCAACGACGATGGCGGCCAAAAAGACCTCGTCGCGTCCGGGTTCGCTCGAACGTTACCACCGCAAACGCGACTTCTCGCAGACGCCCGAGCCCAGCGGTCGCAAGGGAAAAGCCGCGCGCGCGGCCGGCGGTGGGAGGCTGCGTTTCGTGGTGCAGATGCACCGCGCGTCGCGTCTGCATTACGACTTCCGCCTCGAGGCCGATGGCGTGCTCGCCTCGTGGGCGGTTCCCAAGGGTCCGACGCTCGTTCCGGGTGACCGGCGTCTCGCCATGCACGTCGAGGATCATCCGCTCGATTATCGCGACTTCGAGGGCAACATCCCGGCCGGTCAATACGGCGCGGGAAGCGTCATCGTCTGGGATAGGGGTACGTACAAGCTCGCGGAGGGCGACGATCCGGCCGCCGAGATCGCCGGCGGGAAGATCAAATTCGTTCTGAACGGCAAGAAGCTCCACGGCGAGTTCACGCTCGTGAAGATCAAGGCCCGGGAGAACGAGAGCGGCGAGCCCTGGCTGCTGCTCAAGGATCGTGACGACTACGCCGATGCAAAGTACGATCCCGCGAAGCATCCGGAGTCGGTCAAGAGCGGCAAGACGCTCGCCGACATCGCGGCGGACAAGCGCGCGCCGACGTGGCAGTCGAAGCCCACGGCCCGCCACGCGACGGCCACCCGCCGGCGCTCGAACGCGAAGCGCGATCCGCTGCCGCATCCCAAGACGCTCATGCTCGCCACGCTGGTGGATAAGCCGTTCGACGATCCGGAGTGGCTCTTCGAGATCAAATGGGACGGCTATCGCGCGCTCTGCACGATCGACGACGGAAAGTTGTCGCTCGTCTCCCGCAACGGCCTCGACATGCTCGCGCGCTTTCCGGATTTGGCCGAACTCTCGACCGCGTTCGCCAGCCTTCCCGTCATGGTCGACGGCGAGATCGTGAGTCTCGACTCGCACGGACGCTCGTCCTTTCAGCGACTGCAGGAGTCGCAGAAGAAGCCTGCCGGGCTCACTTACGTCGCTTTTGACTTGCTGTACGCCGACGGAACGGATCTGCGATCGAAGCCGCTCGAGGAACGCAAGGCGCGGCTGGAGCGATTGATCCGCAACGACGGACTGGTGCTGTATTCCAAACACGTCGTCGATCGCGGAAAGGCGCTGTTCGAGAACGCGCGCAAGCGCGGGCTGGAAGGCATCATCGGCAAGAAGCGCGAGTCGGAGTACCAGGAACGGCGCAGCCGCGACTGGGTGAAGATCAAGACCGGTCAAGAGCAAGAGTTCGTCGTCGGCGGCTGGACCGAGCCGAAGGGTAGCCGCAAGGGATTCGGGGCGCTGCTGCTCGGCGTGTATCAGGCGGGAAAGTTGCGCTACGTCGGATCGGTCGGCACGGGTTTCAGCGCGAAGCTCCTGAGCGAATTATCGGCCAAGCTCCGCAAGATCGGGCGCAAGACCTCGCCGTTCGCCAACGACGTCGACGTGCGCCCGCTACCGCATTGGACGTCGCCCGATTTGGTCGTCGAGGTGCGCTTTTCGGAATGGACGCGCGACGGCTACCTTCGTCAGCCGGCGTATCTCGGTTTGCGGCCGGATAAGCGTGCGCGCGAGGTCGTCGCCGAGCTTCCGGAGCACGTGTAGTGGCGGCCCCGCGCACGCAACGCCGCGTAGGATCGCGCGAACTGTCGCTCTCGAACCTCGACAAGGTATTGTGGCCGGCCGACGGCTACACCAAGGGCGATCTGATCGCATACTACGAGCGCGTCGCGCCCTGCGCGCTTCCGCATCTAAAGGGCAGGCCGCTCACGCTGCAGCGCTATCCGAACGGCATCGAGGGTCAAGCGTTCTTCGAGAAACAGATCCCGCGCGGCGTGCCGGATTGGGTCGAGCGGGTGACGGTTCCAACGCCGAGCGGCTCGCGCGGCCAAGTCACCTTCGTGCTCTGCGACGATCTGCCGACACTCGTATTGCTGGCCAACCTCGCCTCGATCGTGTTGCACGTCTGGACGTCGCGCGTTCCGGCGTTGGACGAGCCGGACTTCGTGATCTTCGATCTCGATCCGGGGGAGAAATGCACGCTGCTCACGCTGGCCGAGGTGACGCTGGGCCTCCGCGACCTGCTCGGGGAGATCGGCCTGAATCCGATCGTGAAAACGACCGGCGGATACGGGTTGCACGTGGTGCTGCCGTTGCGCTCCGGCTACTCCTACGACACGGCCAAGGTCTTCGCGGAGATCGTCGCGCGCCAGGCCGCGCAGCGGCACGGGGAGAGCGTCACGCTGCAGCGGAGCATCGCCAAACGGCCGCAGACGGCCGTCTATCTCGACTACGTTCAGGTCGGCATGGGCAAGACGATCGTCGCGCCCTACTCGGTGCGCGCCCGCGACGGCGCGCCGGTCTCGACGCCGCTGCACTGGCGGGAGGTCGAGGCGTTTGCGCGCCGCCGCGCTGCAACCGCACCCGCGGACGAGTTCGCCAAGCACACCATCCGCACAGTGCCGAAGCGTCTCGAGCGTGAAGGCGACTTGTGGAGCGCGGCCCACTGGAAGAAGCAGCGACTCGAGGCAGCCATCAAGAAGGCCCAGCGACTTTGGTCGGAGCCGGGATAGACGTCGGCATGCGCCTTGGGTAGAATAATCCACCTATGGCGCACGCAATTTGGTCAGGGGCGATAAACTTCGGCCTCGTTACGATCCCGGTCAAGCTCTTCACGGCGGTGAAGTCGGACGACCTCTCGTTCAACATGCTGCATGCTAAAGATGATGGGCGCATCAAGTACGAGCGCATCTGCAGCGTGGACGGCAAGCCCGTGCCGTGGGACGAGATCGTCAAGGGCTACGAGTACGAAAAGGGCGAGTACGTGGTGCTCACCGACGAGGATTTCAAGGCCGTCAATCCCGAGGCGACGCAGTCGGTGGACATCGTCGAGTTCGTCGAGCTCGACAAGATCAATCCGATGTTCTTCGACAAGCCGTACTACCTCGAGCCGACCAAACAGGGACGCCATGCGTATGCGTTACTGCGGGAGGCGCTGGCGACGACCAATCGCGTCGCGATCGCTCGCGTCGTCATTCGCACGAAGGAATATATCGCCGCCGTCAAGCCGAGCGACCACGCGCTCGTGCTCGAGCTGATGCACTGGGCGAACGAGATCGTCGAGTCCGGTACGCTCGAGCTGCCCGGCCGCGAGAAGCTGCCGGAGCAAGAGATGAAGATGGCGCGCATGCTCATCGACACGATGAGCGTCGACGAGTTCGAGCCGGAGAAGTTCAAGAATAACTACTACGATCAAGTGATGGCGATGATCGAGGCGCGCGCCGCCGGCAAGGAACTTCCCAAGCCGAAGAAGGCGCCGGCGCGGGCTAAGGTCGTCAATCTCATGGACGTCTTGGCGCAGAGCCTCGAGGCGAGCAAGAAGCGCCGCGGAGCCGGCGCGGAGAAGCCGGCGTCAACGCGCCGCCGTAAGAAGACGGCCGCGTAGCAAGGGGTCGTCAAAGCTCTAATCCCCACGACTCGGACGCTCGTCGCCCACATCCGTGTAGGCTACTGCTCGCGCGCTTTTCCGCAACACCAAAGGAATACGACATCCTGTCTTTTGCGGAAAAGTCGCACGCCTCGCTGCGGGGATTAGAGCTTTGACGATCCTCTCTATCCGCGGGTGATGTTTGCGGTCTCCACGTCGCTATGTAGTCTGAGAGCCGCCTCTTCGTCCGCGCGCGCCGTGATGCGCTCGCCGCGTGCGTTGCGTAGGCCGAGCGCGAGCGCGATCGCGGCGAGCGTGAACGACTCCATTCCGGCATAGCGCGAGCCATAGGCGCTCAGCAGGCCGGTGGAGACCGGCGGCGCGAGGATTCCCGAGAGCGAGTCGAGCGAGGAGCTCGCTCCGAGGACCGTTCCCTGTTCGCGATCCGAGGCGGCGTTGCTGATCAGGGCGGTGATTCCCGTGTTCGTCAGCGCCATCCCGATCGCGAAGAGCAGCATATTCACCGAGAGCAGCGCGAGATCGTGGACGAACGGGACCAGTGCGAATCCCGCCACAAGCGAGACCAGCCCCAGGTTCGACATCATGCGATCGCCCAGGCGCGCTGAGACGCGTCCCACGACGACGGCGTTCATGACGACGTTGAAGACGGCGAAAATCGAGAAGAGATAGTCGGTCTGCGCGAGGTTGAAGCCGAGCTGGTGCGCGAGATAGAGGGCGAATACCGCGAACCATCCGTACAGCGCGAGGGAGATCGCGAGCTTCTGCACGAGAAGTCGTCCGAGCCGCGGCTTGCGGAAACTATCCAAGAGCGCGCCAATGCCGACGCGCTTCGCGTCCTTATCGCGCGCGCGCGACTCGGGAAGCATCGTGATCGTGAGCACCAGCGTGACGAGCTGCAGCCCGGCCGCGACCAAGAACGGCGTGGCGAAGCCATAGTGCGCGTAGAGAACTCCGCCCCCGAACGGGCCGAAGACCATGCCGGCCGCGAACATCGCTCCGATCAGCCCGAACGCGCGCGCCCGCTCGTGCGGTGCGACGAGGTCCGCGACGTATGCCTGCGTGATGCTGATGTTTCCGCCCGAGATACCCTCGAGGACACGCGCGGCGAAAACGACGCCGATGGGCGCGACCGCGATGGCTGCGGCGATGCCCGGCGCGAGGCCGAGCATCGCCCAGCCGATCGTCGCGCCGATCTGGCTCACGATCAGCACCATCTTGCGGCCGATCCGGTCGGAGACGTTGCCCCACAGCGGCGCCGAGACGAACTGGCAGAACGAGAACGTCGCCATCAGCAGACCCACGACGTAGGCCGAAGCGCCGAAGTGCGTCACGAAGTACGGCAGCATCGGGATCAGCATGCTGAAGCCGACGATATCGATGAACGTGATGCCGAGAATCGGCAGCAGCCTGCGGATCATGGGCCGGAGTGATTCGACACTTAGTCGCGCGACTCTACCGGGAGGACGATGCGCGAAAGTCGTTCGCTCTTGCGCGCGATGTCGAGCTTGTACGGCCGGCTGAGGTCGATGCTGGTCAGGATCTTGTGCAGGGCGTCCACTCCGGCGAGCCGCTCGCCCTCCAGTGCGAGCAGCACGTCGCCCGCCTTCAATCCGGCCGTGTCGGCCGGGCTTCCCGGCTCGATCGAGATGACCACGATCGCGCGGCGGTCGTCGAGCTGCAGGCGGCGCGCCGCCGCGGTGCCGAGCACGACGTCCTGCCCGGCGATGCCGAGGTAGCCGCGCCGGACCTTGCCGTCGCGCATCAGCAAGCTCGCGACGTGTTTGGCCGTGTCGATCGCGATCGCGAAGCACAGCCCCTGACCGGGAAGCACCGCGGTGTTGACGCCGATGACGTCGCCGTTCGCGTTTACGAGCGGGCCGCCGGAGTTGCCGGGGTTGAGCGCCGCGTCGGTCTGGACGATGTTGTCCATCAGCCGTCCCGACTGCGAGCGCAGCGAGCGTCCTAGCGCGCTGACCACTCCGGCCGTCACGGTGTAGGCCAGACCGTACGGATTTCCTACGGCCACGACCAGCTGGCCCGGGCGCAGCGCACTCGAGTCACCGAGCGTCGCGTAGGCGAGATCGGGCGCGGTGACGCGCAGCACGGCGAGATCGGAGTGCGGATCGTCGCCGACCAGCGCAGCGGGCAGCTCGCGGCCGTCGAGCAGCGCCACGCCGATGCGCTGCGCGTCGTGGACCACGTGGCTGTTGGTGATCACGAAGCCGTCGGGAGTGAAGACGAAACCACTGCCGTTTCCGCCGTGCCGGCGGCTGCGCGTTTCGATGCTGACGACGGCGGGACTCACACGCTCCGCCGCAGCGGTGACGGCGCGCGAGTACGGATCGAGTTCGGCCGCGTTGTCGACCTGGATCAGGGGAAGGACCATTGCCGTCACTCCAACCACGCGCGGCGCAGCGGGGTTTCCGGCGAGCAAAGGGGCGTCGCCGACCGCCCCGAATCGTGCTCTGCTCCGCGCCCAGATGGCGGAATTGGTAGACGCGCTGGTTTCAGGTACCAGTGGTGGCAACACCGTGGGGGTTCGAGTCCCTTTCTGGGCACCAACGCTTAAAGCCCACCGTGCTTTCGTACTGCGACTTGCTCAAAGCGTAAGATCGTTCGAGCTTATCCTTCGCGTTTACCGCAAAACTCCGCGGGGAACAAATGGGGGTAACTCGCTCTCTCAAAGTCACGTTTTGCAGGAGGATTGGGGTTGAAACTACGGATAGGCGTCGCCGGCGTTATAGTCGCGGCATTCTCATCGGCGGCAGCGCTTGCGGCAACGAACACCATGAACCACCTGACCAACGCCGTGTCCGCGCACTCGATGACGATCAATCTCGGTGCGCAGAACGGGTCGGGACAGAACGGTCAGGCATTTCTCAACGACACTAGCGCCGGGCTGCGCGTGAAGCTGCAATTGAAAAACCAGCCCGCCGGATCTTCCGAACCCGCGCACATTCACGAGGGGACGTGCGCGAAGCTCAACCCGGCGCCTTGGAAAGCGCTCCACAACGTGGTCGGCGGCGTCTCCGTCACGACGATACCAAATCTGACATTAGCGCAGCTCAAAAAGTCGCATTACGCAATCAACGTCCACCTCAGCGCCGCGAACCTCGCGCATTACGTTTCCTGCGGCGACCTCTAAATTTGACGTGCGCGGCTACGGGACTAGTGCGGTGGCTGTTCTGGGCGTTCGCGGGCGCTGGCGAAGTCCTCCTTGAGATGCTCGATGGTCCGCTCGGGAAGAAACGGTGCCGCCGACTGGACCTTCTTCTTGCCCAGCCACGCCAAAGATAGGGTTGCAATGACCCACGCGACCGATATCGTCAGCACGGCAGCCCACGGCGGAATGACCTCGCTTAGGAGCACCGCGACAAGCGCGCTCAGGCAAACAATGGACATCATGCCGGCAAAGGCCGAAGCACTGACCATGCCGGCTCCGACCCCCGCCGCCTTTATTTTCCCGGCGAGCTCCCACGTTGCTTCGTCGAATTCGTGTTGAACGAGCGTCGCTAAATCAGCGACAAGTTGCCGAGTCGAACCGATTATTTGTGCTTCATTCCGGTCGCCGTCCACGTCACATTCCTCCTGACGTGTCGGCCGTACCCAACGTACGGTACATTTACGCGGGTCAACCAGGCGTTTAGCCATCGGACCGCATGGGAATCGTTTGGAGCGAGTAAAAGCGAGTAAAAAGGAGCGACATGCCAAAGAAAAAAGCCTCGCCAAAGCGCGCTAAGAAATCGCCGAGCGTGGGCTCCCGCGCAAAGAAAGCCGCGAAAAAAGGTGCCTCGGCCATCGCCAAAGCCGGTGCGAAGGCAAAGTCGCGCGCGGGCTCGGCGGCGAAGTCGGTCGCCAAGGCGGCATCAAACCCAAAGAGAACTGTCCGGCGAGCGGCGGCCAACGTTCATTCGACCGCCGTGCGCGCGCGCGACGTTGGCGCGACCGTTACGGCAGCGGGTGAACTCATTCAACAGACGGCCGATTTTGTCGACGCCGTGGCGAAACGCAGCGCCACGCGTGCGGGAAAGAGACGAAAGCGGCGGTAACGCGCGTTAAGGCGACGGTTGCGCCTCGAGCGCGCGGCTTACCGTACGGCTCGCGAGCAGTGCCGGTACGACGCCGACGACCTCGAACACAGCGAGCCCGATCCACACAATCTGGTAGCCCAGCACTTGCACGAGCGCGCCGAACACCACCGGCGTTATGAAGGCGGCGAGCAGGATCCACGTTAATCCAACGCCGAGCGCGCTGCCGCAGCGCTCCTCGCCTCCGATCTCGGCCAAGCCGATGACGGCGAGTCCGAGCCACCCCTCCGCCGTGAATCCGAGCGCGAGCGCCGCCGCTCCGGCCGCCCATACCGGCGTCGTCGAGTCGAGCGACGCGACGCCGAGCGCTATCAGAGCGACCAGTACGCACGCCAACGCCAGCGGCAGGGCGCGACTGGCGCCGAAAAAGCGGTCGCTGAGCCAGCCCCACGACAGTCTCCCAACGATCGCCCCGGCCTGGGCGAGGGTGAACAGCCCGACCGCGACCGTCAGGGAATATCCGGCGCGATGCACCAGCGTCAGCGTGAAGAAGCCCATCAGCGCGAACTGTGCGCACATCAAAATCAT
Source organism: Vulcanimicrobiota bacterium (assembly GCA_963756165.1). GTDB lineage: Bacteria > Vulcanimicrobiota > Vulcanimicrobiia > Vulcanimicrobiales > Vulcanimicrobiaceae > Cybelea. The sequence goes on from CAVWMO010000014.1 coordinate 306,251, forward strand.
CGACGTGAGCGTGAGAAAGATCAGCCGCGGCTCGCGCGCGATCCTCAGCATGTCCATCAACATCGCGCGCACGGTGATGCGTTCCCCCGCGAGCTCGCGCGGCTGGCGGTAGAGCAGTGACGCGATCGAGCACGCCACGATCGTGAGAAGGCCGGCTGCGGCGAGCGCGCCGCGGTATTGGAAGTGCAGCGCGATCGCGGGCAGCAAGATCGAACCCAACGTACCGGCGATCGGCACGCCGCACTGGCGAATGCCCATCGCGAGACCGCGGTCGGCCTTGCGAAAAAAGAAGATGATGGCATGGCTTCCGGCGGGCGTGACCGCTGCGTAGCCGATCCCGTAGACGAGCAGCCAGCTGATGAGCCACGTGTAGTTTTCGACGAGGGAGGCGCCGATCAGCGCGAATCCCATGACGACCCCGCTCCAAAACACCACCGCCTTGTCGCCGAAGCGATCCGTCAAGATCCCCGCGATCGACGTCATTGCGACGGAACCGATGAGCTGAATCGAAAGGATCAAGCCGAGCTGCGTCTGTCCCAGGTGCAGCGCGGTCGTGAAAAACGGCATCAGCGCGCCGGTGGACACGATCCAGAGCGACGAGCCCGCCATCGCTCCCGTGAAGAGCGCGAGAACCTCGTACGGGGACTCGGGGAGCGGGTTGTGCGGTCGAGGAGGTCGCGCGCGCGATGACATGCCGGAGGGTTTCGTCGCGGGATGGCGGCGAAGCTGCAGTCGATGACGGACCGCGACGAACTGAGGCGGCACATGACGATCGTTGCGGTGGCTGCGCCGAGCGCGGCCATCGTATGGTGGATCTTCCATGGCGTCTACGAAAACCTCACCATCTCGGCGAAGGCCGTAGGTTATGTCGACTCGATGACGCAGGCGGGCATCGACTTCGGCTATCTCGTGATGATCGTCGGCACGTTGTCCCTCGCGATCGTTGCGGTGCGCTCCGCGTTTATCTGCCTCCGGCTCCTGCTGAGGCGCCGGCGCTAACTTCGCGTGCGCGTGCTCCTCGTCGTCAATCCGCATTCGCGGCACGGCCGCACGTCCGGCCGCGACGTCCGGCGGCAGCTCGCCCTGCGCGGCGTGGATGCGGTCGAGAACGCGTCGAGTCCGGAAGGCCTGGACGCGATCGTCGTCGCGGGGGGTGACGGCACCTTCGCTCGTGCGATCGGCACCGGATTGGCATTCGGCCTCCCAATCGGACTCGTGCCGTTGGGGACGTTCAACGACCTCGCACGGACGCTCGCGATTCCCTTCGACGTCGAGGAAGCATGCGCAGCGATCGCGCGACGTGGCACGCGCGTGATCGACGTCGCACGCGTAAACGGCGCGTACTACGCCAGCGAAGCCAGCATCGGCGTCTCGAGTCGCCTCACGCGGCTGCAGAAGGCGCGCGACAAGCAGCGCTTCGGACTGTTCGCGGTGCTAGCCGGCGCTCTCTCCGCCGTGAAGTATCTGCGGCCGTTCCACGCGTCGGTTTCTTACGACGGCACCAGCGTGCGGCTGCGTACCGTTCAGCTGACGATCGCCAACAGCAATCACTTCGGCGGGTTCATTACGGTGGAGGACGCCGCCATCGACGACGGCTGGCTCGACCTGTATTCGATCGATATCGACAGCGTCGGCGGCGCGCTGGGGCTGTTCGGCGCGGTGCTTTCGGGCCGGCCGCGGGGAGCCGAAAACGTGCAAACCCTACGCTCGACGGCCTTTAGCGTCACGACCCCACGCCCGCGGCACATCGTGGCCGATGGGGAACCCGCCGGAACGACGCCGGCTCGTTTCGAGGTCCTCCGCGGGGCGCTGCGCGTGTTCGTCCCGGACCTCCTTCGAGCGAAGTAAGCAAGCGAGCTGTCACGCGTGAAAACTTTCGCGCGTGGTATGCGTATATAGCTCAGAAGGGCATCAAACGTTCTCTGCAGGAGCGCCACAATGAGCCTCTACCTTTTCGGACCTTTTGAGCTCGACGCCGAGCGTCTGCTGTTGCTCGATCGCGGCGAGCCGATTCCGATCGGACCGAAGGTTGTCGAAACGCTGTTGGCACTGGTCGAGCATCCCGGCGAGCTCTTTGCAAAGAGCGCGCTGCTCGCTCGCATCTGGCCCGAAGGCTTCGTGGACGAGGCGAATCTCGCGCAGAACATCTACGTCCTGCGCAAGACGCTGCGATCCCGCTGGAACGCCGAGGCTATCGAAACGATCCCGCGGCGCGGCTACCGTTTCATCGCTCCGGTGCGGCGCCGCGACGACGCACCGCGGCCGCAGCCGGCGCACGCGCCATCTCCGCCGCCGGCGTCGGCGCGTCCGGCGTATCGCGGCTGGGCGACGGCCGCAGCCTTCGGCATCGCTATCGCGATAGCGTCGACACTCGCGATCGCGATCCCCCGCGGTGCCGGCGCGCGTTCCGGGCTCTCCGCCGAAGGCACGCGCCTGTTCGAGATCGGGCGCTACTATTGGAACCTGCGCACGCGCGGCGGCATCGCAAAGAGCGTCGATTACTTCACCCGGGTCGTCGATACCGATCCCCACGACGCCCGCGGGTACGCGGGACTCGCATCGGCCGATGCCATGATGGCGGATTACGGCTATGGCGCGGCGCCCGCCAAAGTTTACGTCGCTCGCGCGCGAGCCTACGCGCACAAGGCGCTCGTACTCGACCCCGACAGCGGCGAAGCCTACGCCGTGCTCGGCATGCTCGCGACCGAAAAGAAGAGCGGCGCTATGCCGAACCTCGTCGAGGCGTTCAAATACCTGCGGCGCGCGATCGCGCTCGATCCGACGAGCGGACCCGCGCATGAGTGGTACGGCGTCGCGTTGCTCGAGAAAGGGCGCGTATCCGACGCGTACGCCGAGCTCAATAGCGCCGCGCAACTCGACCCGCTGTCGGTCGCTACGACCTCCTGGCTCGGAACGGCCGCTTACCTCGAGCGCCGCTACGGCGACGCCCTGGCATACGAGCGCGAGACGCTCGACCTCTCGCCGCAACGCGGCTCCGCCTTCGAGACCCTCGGCCTCGCCTATGAGGCGCTGGGGGACAGCTCGCGTGCCGCCGCTGCGTTCACGCGGCTCGCCGAGGTCTGCGCGGATTGCCGCGGCGAGGCAGCGGCGCTGCTCGCCCCGATCTACGCCCACACCAACCGCCTCGCGGAGGCCCGTGCGGAGTTCGCCTACGCCCAGAGCCACCCGCACGACGTCGCGCCCGAGGACCTGGCGCTGGCGTACGCGGCGGTCGGCCGGCGCGGCGCGGCGGTCGACCTGCTGCGCCGTACGCGTAGCGAGTTCGTGACGGCCGAGATGGCCAACGATCCGCGCTTCGCCTTCCTGCGCAACGCGGTCGGGGCGGCCGCCCTCCCGAAGCCCGCCTAGACGAGAAAATTCTGCGGCCCGGCGCTTGACATGGGTCATACTGTTGAGCTATTGTACTAGTGTACTAGTACAACAGTTCGATGGTACTAGGCTCACGAAAGGGGCGCAACGATGACTCACACGACTTTCTCTCTCGACTCCGAGACGGCTAGCGAGACGCGCACGCCGGTTCGGCTCCCGGACCGCAGGCCGGCCGGGTTATTCCCCGGCTGGGGACCTAAGTTCTAGGATCGGCGCGATGCCGGCCGTTCTCACGGTCGATCCACGCAGCGGCGTGCCGATCTACCTGCAGATCATCGAGCAAATAAAGCGATCCATCGCGCTCGGGATCTTGCAGGCGGGCGAGCAGCTCCCCACGGTCAAGCAGCTCGCGATCGACCTCACCGTCAATCCCAACACCGTCGCGCGGGCGTACCGCGAGTTGGAGCGCAGGCAAGTGATCGAGACTTCCCCGGGCCGGGGATCGTTCGTTCGCTCCAACGGCGTGACCGAGTCGCCGAAGGTGGCGGCGGACATCGGCCGCGACGCGCTCGACGTCGCGCTGCGCGAAGCGAAGTCGGTGGGGTTGGCGCGCGACGAAGTGCGCGAGCTCTTCGATGCGGCCCTGCAGCGTTGGTTCTCTACTCTTGAGAAGTGAAGGCATGAGCACGATCACGATTTCGAATCTGCGAAAGCTTTACGGCAAAATCACGGCGGTCGACGGCTTCTCGCTCGAGATTCCCGGCGCGAGCGTCTTCGGTCTGCTCGGACCCAACGGCGCCGGCAAGACTACGACGTTCAAATGCATGCTCGGGCTGGCGCATCCGACGAGCGGTGAAATTTTCTACGACGGAAAACCGCTCGTTCCCGAAACGTTCGAGCGCATCGCCTATATACCCGAGCGCAGCGTTCTGTACGACTGGATGACGGTCGCGGAACACGTCGAGATGACGCGGCGCGCCTTTCGGGCGTTCGACCCCAAGCGTGCGTTCGAGCTGTTGGCCACGTTCAACATCGACCGGCACCGCCGCGTGCGCGTCTTGTCCAAGGGAATGCGCACGGCGGTAATGGTGGCGCTCGCGTTCGCACGCAACGCGGAGATCCTGGTGCTCGACGAGCCGACCGGCGGCCTCGATCCAGTCAACCAGCGGCACGTCCTGAGTCTCATGATCAACGAGGCCGCCAAGGGCAACTCGGTGATCTTTTCGTCGCACCAGATCGGCCAAGTCGAGCGCGCGGCGGAGCACATCGCGGTTATGGATCGCGGGCGGCTCGTGCTCCAGGGACTCGTCGACGACCTCAAGGCCGACCGCAAAATCGTCGAGGGAATCTTCCCCGACGTCACCTTCACGCTCGACGGAATCGCCAACGATTCGCGTGTGGCGCGGGCCGACCGCACCGAGCGGATCGTCCGCCTCCTCGTAACCGGCGGCGCGGACGAAATCGCCGAGCGGCTCACCAGTGCCGGGGCGATGGGTGTCCGCGTGCTCGATCTCAATCTCGAAGACATCTTCCTCTACGCCGTGTCGCCTGCGACGGCCACAACCGACGTCGTGGCAAAGGAAACCTCGTCATGAACTATGTCGAATGGCTGCGGGTCCGCAATTTGCTCAAGATCGTTGCGATCATTTTGGCGATCTTAGTGGTGCTTGCAGTAGTCCTGCGCATCTCCTTCTCGCGCTACATGTCACCGGAGGCATGGGTCGCGCACGCCGCGATGGAGCGCGGGACGCACGAGACGCGCGTGACGCTGCCCGATGGGACGAAGCGCCTGATCCTCGACAACCCCTCGGAGCGCACGCGCATCGTCGTCGACGATCACGGATACGCGGGTAGGCACATCGTCATCACCGAGCCGACGAGCTCGTCCCACAGCGATGCCGATCACGTAAACATCGGGAGCATCCAAGTCATGGAATCGCGCCACGGAACGATGACCACGACGGTGATCGACACCAACGGAGCCGTACCGATGCTGTACTATATGCTCCTGGCGGACATCGTGGCGGTGATCGTCGCGACGATACTGGCTGCCCCCTTTGCGCGCGAGGCCGACGGCCATCTGGAGATCGCGCTGACGAAGCCGGTCTCGAGGGTGCGATTCGCGTTGGGCACGATCGGGGCGGACGTGGCCGGCATCGTCGCCGCCTCGTTCATCACCGTCGTGGCGTTCTACCTCTGCCAAATGCTCTTCGAGTCGGCGCGCGTCGATTTCAGCGGGATCAACACGCGTGCGATCGCGATGGGCATCGCCGCTCCGCTGGCCTGGTACGCGATGCTCTGCGCCGCCACGACCTGGCTTCACCGCTCGTACGGCGCGGTGCTCGGATTCGCTTGGCCGGTCGTCATCCTGATCGGAGTACTATCCATCATCCACCCCAGCAACGTGGTGGCGTTGTTCATCCACGACGTCGCATGGGTGCTCGGTCACGTCATTCCGTTCTCTTACGTGCAGTTCGCGTCGCCCGATTCGCATAACGTCCTTATCTACCAGGGCGGCGACTTCGCGCTGCGTCTTTCAATTGAAATCCTATTGTTCGTGGTATATGGCGCGCTGGCCATCTGGAAGTGGCAGCGCCTGGAGGCGTAATCGTGGAAATCATTGGAACGAACTTTACGCTCTCGTTGGGCTCCTTTCGATTGCGCTTCGTCTTGGCGCTCGAAGACAACGAGGAACCACCCAACGAGAGGGTGCGGCCGCCACATAAACTCCGCGTGATCCCCGAGGACGAGTACGTCCGCTAAGCCTACGTGGTCCCGCGCTTAGAAACTACAACACGAAGCCGGTGTGGATTGCCGGGCGGGCGTACTTGAATCCGTCTTTGGTGACCGTGTAGAAGTAGATGTTCGGAATCAGCGGATCGCCGCTGATGTTGAAGGCGAACTGTCCGACGAGCGTGGTGAAGGTTCCGCCGGATTGGAGCGAATGCAGCAGGCCGAACTTGCTGGAGGCGTTCGCCCTCTGCACGGCGGCGATGATGAGCTGGGCAGCGGCGTAACCGAACGCGGAGAACGCTGTGATCTGGCTGACTTCGCGCTGAAAGTCAGTCACCAGCTGAATCGCGCTTGGGACCTTGTCGAGCGGCGGCATGGGCGAGGCGACGTACGCGCCCGGCATCGTCGCCGCCAGATTGGTGATGGTATCCAAATTGAAGAAGCCGTCACTCGCGCCGAAATCTCCCGTGTAGCGCGCGAGGCGCAGCGTCTGCGCGATCGGCCCGAGCTCGGCGGTCTTGCCGGCGAGGAAGACGAAGCCGGGGCTGCGGTCGAGCACGGTGCGCGCCGCCGCCGCCGGGTCCGTCTTGTCGAGCGGAAAGAGCAGCATGTCCGCCGGGTGGCCGTCGGCCTTGGCCTGATCGACGAAGCCGCGCGCTACGTCGTATCCGTAGTCGCCGTCGAACGCCACGGCGATCGCCGTGACGCCGCGCTTGCCCGCGAGCGCGGTGCCGGCGAAGAGCCGTCCCGCCGAGCTGTCTTTGGCGGGAAGGCGATACACGTTATGAAAGCCGCGCTTCGTGACGGCATCCGCCGTGACGGTCGGCACGACGACCGCTAAGTCCCTGATTCGCGTAACGAGAGAGTGCTGCGAGCGTCATCGCCGCAGTGAGATTCCCCACCATGCCGATCACCGAAAAATCGGCGGCGGCGACGTTGACGTTGGAGGCGGCGACGCCGGGGTCGTTGCGATCGTCCAGGGCGCGCATGCCCCATACGTGCGACACGGGAGCGTTGAAGCGGTTCGTCTCGTCGACCGCGGACTGCACGCCCTTGACGACCTCCTGGCCGTACTTCTGCAGCGACTCCGGTCAGGGTCACGTTCACGGCGATCGTCAGCTGCGGCAGGTACTGCTGCTGCGGCTGAATCGGCTGAATTGGGATGACCTGCGCGCCCGCGCGGGCGCCGGCGCCCGCTGCCGCCGCGGCCGCGGCCGCAATGAAGCGCACGCGCTTCATGCGAAGCCGCCGACGGTCGTGAACAAGAAGAGAACCGAAAACATCATGTTCGAGATAAAGACCCGCTCGTTGATCACGAAGAGGTTGGCCCCGCTGCGGAACAGGTGCTCCTCGTAAAGGATAAGCCCGGCGACTGAGATGACGCCGAGATAGTACGTCGCTCCCGCACCGGCGAGCATGCCGGCGCCGGCTAGGAGCAGCAGCATTCCGGCGTGCAGGAGGATCGGTAGAGTGCGTCCGCTGCTCTCGCCGAAGCGCACCGGCAGCGAGCGTATTCCCTGCTGCCGGTCGACGCCGAGGTCCATCAGGGCGTAGATGATGTCGAAGCCCGCCACCCATATCGTCACTGCGGCGAACAGCAGTATGGCCGGCAGGGTGATCCGGCCTGCGATGCCGATGTAGGCTCCGAGCGGCGCGAGGCCGTCGACGGCGCCCAGCACGAAGTGGCCGGCCCACGTGAACCGCTTGCACAGCGGATATACCAGCAACAGCACGACGGCTATCGGCATCAGCTCGACGCACAGCGGATTGAGCTTCAGCGCCGCCCAGAGCAGCACGGCGATGCCGGCCGCCGCCGCCCAGAGCATCGCCGCCGGAGGCAGAACGCCGCTTGCGACCGCGCGGCGCGCGGTACGCGGGTTATGCGCGTCGATCTCGCGGTCGAGAAAGCGGTTCGCGGCCATCGCCGCAGTGCGCGCGCCGACGACCGCAAGCGTGATCCATCCGAGCGCCGCGAGCGACGGAATGCCGCGGGCCGCCAGTATCGCGCCGACATAGGCGAAGGGCAGCGCGAACAGCGTGTGCTCGATTCGAATTTCGCGTAGGAAGGTCGCGAAGAGCTTCACGGTCTCGATTGCGGTCCTTGGCCCGACCACGCGTCGGGCACGAGCGCCCGTTCGATCTTCTCCAGTCCGTATTCGCGCCACCGTCCGTTCACGAGCTCGCGCGTCGCCTCGTCCATGAGCATGTCGGGCGGCCACTCTCGCGTGTAGCCCTCGGACGCGTCCTTGCGGGTGGCATCGATGCCGACCTTGGTGCCGTACGCGACGCTGTACGAGCCGTGATCTAGGTCGTCGACGGGCCCCGGCATCATTACGACGTCGCGCTCCGGCGCCAAATTGTTGAGCACGAACCACGCGACCTCGCGCGGATTCTGCACGTCGACGTCGGAGTCGACGACGATCAATACGCGCGTGAGCATCATCATATGCCCCAGACCCCACAACGCGTTCATGACCTTCTTGGCCTGCCCCGGGTACGACTTGCGGATCGAGACGATGGCGAGGTTGTGAAAGCCGCCTTCGACCGGAAGGTTCATGTCGATGACTTCCGGCAGCATCGCCTGCAACAGCGGCAGGAAGATGCGTTCGGTCGCCTTCCCTAGCCACGCGTCCTCCATCGGCGGCTTGCCGACGACGGTCGCGGGATAGATCGGATCGCGGCGGCGCGTGATGCAGCTGACGTGAAAAGTTGGATAACGATCGGCGAGGCTATAGACGCCCGTGTGGTCGCCGAACGGGCCCTCCATGCGCAGGTCCTCGTTGTCCACGTATCCTTCGAGCACGAACTCGGCCTCGGCCGGCACCATGAGTTCGACGCTCTTGGCGCGGATCAGTTCGACGGGCTTGCCGCGCAGGAGTCCGGCGAACGCGAACTCGTCGAGCAGCGGCGGTAGCGGCGCCGTGGCGGCGTACGTCAACACTGGATCCGTGCCGATCGCGACGGCCGCCGGAACCTTAGCGCCCCACGCGGCGGCGTGCTCGCGGCCCTGCTTGTGGCGCTGCCAATGCATCCCGGTCTCGCGCGGTCGAAAGACTTGCATGCGATACATCCCGACGTTGTTGCGATTCGTTCTCGGGTCTTTAGTGATGACCAGCGGGAGCGTTATGAACGGTCCGGCGTCGAGCGGCCAGGTGGTCAGCACCGGGAGCTGCGTGAGATCCGGCTCCGTGTCGACGATCTCTTGAACGCCGCCGGTGCGCACGATCTTCGGGATCGCGTTGGCGAGCGGCGCGAGGCGCATCGCTCCCACGACCTTCCCGAGCAGCGATCCCGACGGCGGCGTCACGGCGATGAGCTCCCGGATCCGCTGCCCGACCGCGTCGAGGTCCGGCGCATCCAGTGCCATCGCCATGCGCCGATGCGTCCCGAATTGGTTCGTGAGCACGGGGAAATCCGATCCCCTGACGTTGGAGAAGAGCAAGGCCGGGCCGCCGGACTTCACGACCCGGTTGGTGATCTCGCTCACCTCGAGGCGCGGATCGACGCTCGCCGTGACGACGTGCAGTTCGCCGGCTTTTCGTAACGCGCCGACGAAGGCGCCGAGGGAGTCAAAGGGCATGGCGCGGTGAGTTACGCGCCCGGGCGGCCGACTACTCCACGCGCGCTGGAATGGCCGCGACGAAGCGCGCGCCGCCGCCGGGTGCTTCGGAGACCGTCACGGCGCCCTCGTGCGCGCGCGCGATCCACCGCACGATCGCGAGCCCCAGGCCCGTACCCGAACCGTCGTCGGCGCGCCGATAGAATCGTTCGAAGATGCGCTCCCGTTCGGCGGGCAGGACACCGTCGCCGTCGTCGTCGATGATGATTTCGCAGGATCGGCCGCTTTGCCGCGAGGCGACGGACACGCTCGCGCGTGCGTGACGAATCGCGTTCTCGAGCAGGTTTCGCGTCAGCTCGCGCAGGCGCCGTTCATCGCCATCGACGATCGCGCTCGCCGCCGAAAGGTCCAACCGAATGCCTCGCGCGTCGGCGACGGGCTGTGTGTCGCGCGACGCTCGCGTGACGATCGCGGCGAGGTCGACAGGTTCGCAGTGCAGCGCGCGTCGCGCCGGATCCCGCGCGAGCGTCAACAGGTCGCTGACGACGTCGGACGCCTCGATCGCTTCGCGGGCGATGGTCTCGAACGCCTCGCGGCTTCCCGGCGACGCGTCGGCTCGCTCCGCCTGGGCGATCGCGGCGATGGCGGTCAATGGGGAGCGGAGCTCGTGTGCCGCATCCGCCGCGAAGAGCCGCTCGCGTTGGCGCGTTGCCTCGAGCGGCGCGATGGTCGCGCGCGCGAGAACGTAGGACGCGATGGCCACGATCGCGACCAGCGGAGCATCCACGGCGGCGATCGTGATGAGCACGCCGCGCATGGCCGTCGCCAGCCCGCTGCTGGTCTCCGGCATGCCGAGTGCGGGAGCCAGCATCGACGAGTACTCGCGAAGCATGAATGCGTAGGCGCCCGCGCTGAGCGCGAGCAGTACGCACAGGAAGACTGCCAGGTAGAGAGCCGCCGCGCGGACGGTCAGGCCCGAAGGCGGTACCCGATGCCCCACACGGTCTCTATCACACCGTGCGCGCCCAGTCCCTTCAGCTTGCGGCGGAGCTGGCTGACGTAAACGTCGACGATGTTGCTCGAGCCGTCGAAATCGTAGTCCCAGATGCGTTCCACGATCTGCGCCCGCGACAGCGCGATGCCTGCGTTGCGCGCGAGAAACTCCAATAGGCGAAACTCCGTGGAGCCGAGCACCACCGGATTACCGTCGTACGTGACGGTTCGGGCCGTGAGATCCACGCGCAAGCCGCCGGCCTCCACGACGCCCAGCGACGGGCGCCCCGCGCGGCGGAGTATCGCGGAGATTCGCGCGATGAGCTCCTCCTCGACGAACGGCTTGACGAGGTAGTCGTCGGCGCCGCAGTTGAGGCCGGCGACGCGGTCCTCGACGGCATCGCGCGCCGTGAGCATGAGGATTGGTGTCTGAACCCCCTCGGCCCGCGCCGCGCGCGCCACCGCGAAGCCGTCCATGCCGGGGAGGCCGACGTCGACCACCGCAGCATCGTAGCATCGCCGCAGCAGATGATCGAGCCCCGCCTCGCCGTCAGCGACGACGTTCGCGGCGAACTTGCGCGCCTCGAGCATCTTGCGTATCGACTCTGCGACGGCGGCGTGGTCCTCGACGACGAGCACTCGCATTTAGAAAAACCTTGCCCTTAGTATTTCAGCGGCCCTGGGAACGCGACCGTCAGCGCGCCGCTAAGGTACGGGTGCTGCCCGGGCGACTGCACCTCTTGCATCAGCACGCGGAACGGCGCTATTTGGACGGCGCCGTAGTACGTGACGTCGCGATTGATGAACGGATTGGCGTAGGCGTCGTAGCGCACGCCGAGATAGGCGTGCGGGATCGGATAGTATTTCAGCCGCACGTATCCGCCCGAAGAGTGTTGATTGGTCAAGAATCCGTCCGCGTCGTGATCGTCGCCGTACCATTGTTCGGCCTGGAAATCGAGGTCCCCGTAACTGGCATGGGCGAGCAGCCCGTAACGCGTGTAGAGGTCGGCGAAGGGCAGCCGCCCCGTCGGCAATACGCCGAGCGAACCGCCCAGTGCGGTGCCGCCGATGTCCGCCTCGGTGTGCTGGGTTTGCACGAGCGTCTGCCGCAGCCACAGCCCGAACTCCGGCTGCGAGTTCCAGGTAGTCTCTCCCGTGGCGATCGGCTTTCCGCCGTACGCCGAACCCTGATAGGATCCGAACGCCGCGGTGAGGTCGACCTTTAGATTCCCAAACGTTCGCTCGCCCATGATGCCCCAGCGAGGCGACGACAGCGGCAAGTTGTTCAAGCCGACGTGAGCGCCGTAGTAGCCGTACTGCTGGAGGTCGTCGAGGCGCTGGCCCGGCGACTGCGCGAGCGGCAGCTCGAAGAGCCCGCCGCGGATTAGGGTCTGCGTATGCGCGTCGTAGCCCGCCGCGAACAGCAGAAATGTCCCCGACGGTCCGCCGGCCGCGCCGAGATTGTAGTGCAGGAAGAGCGTGATCGGGCCGAGGTTGCCGCTGCCGAGCACGATTCCGCCGGGTTGGAACTCGCGCGAGCCGGCGGCGGGGTGTTCGTCGTATTCGAGCTGATAACGAATCGCGAAGACCGTGGTGCCGTGTTCCGGCAACGGCAGGCGGTAGCCGTGCGAGCGGAAGTAGTTACCAAATGCGTTGAGTTCGGGCAGCACGCTGTGGCACTGCCCGCAGCGCAGGTGGTAGCGTTGCGCAAAGATCGGTATCGCGGAAGCCGGCGCCGCCTGGAGCAGCACGAAGAGCACGGCAAGCGCGGCGAGGAAGAGTTTACTGCGCAACGACGACTCCTCTCATGCCTGCCCCATAATGGAAGAAGCAGCCGAAGAAGTACGTGCCGGCACGGTCCGCGGTGATCGTCTGCGACGACGTCCCGGCGAGCATCGCGCCGCTGCTGAAGCCGCCCGACAGATTGTTGCCGCTCTGCTGCAGCGCGCTCGCGCCGAATGGCGATCCCTTCGGGAACTGCGTCGCGCCCGGAATCAGCGTGGCCGTATGGGTGAAGCTGTCGGTGTTCGTGAACCGGATTTGCGAGCCCACCGCCACCGTCGTGACGGGCGGCGCGTAACCGGCGCTCAGCCCATACGGGGTGGGCTGTGGCTGATTGAGCGTCAGGTTCACGGTGATCGTGATGCCGCCGCTTCCGCCGGTCGACACCGGAGTGCCGCCGTTGGTGCAGCCCGCCGGCAACGCTAGTGCCAGTGCGAGTGCGAGTCCTAATTTATTGCGCAATGATTGCTGCCCTCATCGGAGCGCGGTAGTGAAAGAAACAACCGAGCAGATACGTTCCGGCGCGGTCGGCTGTGATCGTTTGAGACGACGATCCCGGCTGCAGCGCGCCGCTGCTGAATCCGCCTGAGAGCGTCGTGCCGTGCTGCATCAGCGCCGAGAGTCCGAAGGGCGATCCCTTCGGAAAATGCGTGCCGCCGGGAATGAGCGTGGCCGTATGGGTGAAGCCGTCCGTGTTCATGAAGTGAATCTGCGAGCCGACCGCGACGGTCGTAACCGGCGGCGCGAAGCCGCTTCCCTCGCCGTACTGCGTCTTCGCCGGGGCGTTGAGCGTGAGGTTGATGTCGATCGTGATGCCCCTACCGCCCCCGGAGGATGTGGGGACGCCTCCACCCGTGCACGCCGCGAGCATTCCCAGCGCGAGCGTGGCGAAGGACCCGCGGATCATCGCTGCGCGAGCACACTGGGGTCGCGAAACGCGTCGACGAGCGTGTCGGTGAGTGCCGTCGAGGCGAGCATCGTCTGGACGAGCTTTCCGTCCGAGTTGAAGAGATAAACGAACGTCGTGTGGCGGTCGTGATAACCGCGCTGTCCCTCGACCGAGATGACGCCGAACGACCGCATGATGCGATGCACGTCCGGCGTCGATCCGCCGGCCAAGAGCCAGTAGCGCGGATCCGCATCGAAGCGCTTGGCGATTTCGCGCATCGTCGCCGGAGAATCGTGCTCCGGATCGAGCGTAATCGTCAGCAGTCGCGCCCGGAGGTGTTGCCGTGCAATTTCTTTCGAGGCCGCCGAAAACTGCGCGTTGATGAGCGGACACGCGTCCGTGCAGTGTGCGGCGATGAACGTTACTGCCAGCGGACGGCCGCGCAGTGATAGGAGCGTAAACGCGCGGCGCTTCTGGTCGACCATATGCGGCAGCGCCACCGCTGGCGTGGGCTTGACGGCGTGCCGCCGCGCCGCGATCGCGGCGTAGCCGCCCGGGCCAGGCGACGCGGTAGGGCCGGGCGTCGCGCCTGCGATCACCTGAACGACGTCGCGCATGTGGAACTCGACGTAGTGGAACGCGCAACCGATGAGATAGATGCCGGCCTTCGAAAGCGTCAGCGTTACCGTGCTTCCCGGGTTGATCGTTCCGCTCGCATAGTCGCCGCTGAGAACGCCGTTGCCGCGCGGGGAGAAATCGAGACTCGGGCTCGGCGGAAAGTTGGGCGGCGGAGCGCTGGCCACGGCAACGACGTTGAGCGTGTGAGGCGTCGTCGTCGACAGATTTTTCACCGTGATCTTCGAGCCGGGCGGGAACGCCATGACTTGCGACGTCTGATTCTGCGTGTACCCGCTCACGGTTCCCCAGGTGGGATCGTTCTCTACACCGATCTTTCCGGTCGGTATGCCGATTCCGATCCCGCCCGAGGGGAACGGCGACGGAGTGCCGCCGCCCCCTATGCTTCCGAGACCCCCGCCGTTCGTGCATGCGCCGATGACGCAGGCGATCGGCACGACGAGTGCCGCGGCGACGGTTCGCAGTTTCATTCCGCGGGCGGCTTCGTGGCTTGCGGACCGGGCGTCGCGCCGGCGTGCACGACGAAAACGTCCTGCATGCCTTCATGGTAGTGGAAGGCACACCCGAACAGATAGATGCCGGTCTTGCCGAGCGTAACGCTGACGGACTGGCCCCAAGAGATGACGCCGCTTCGGTAGCCCTTTTGGAGCTTACCGCCGGATGGGGTCATGCTGAGGGTCGGGCTGGACGGGAATTTCGCCGGCGGGCCCGTGATCTTCTTGACGACGTTGAGCGTATGATCTAAGGTCGCCGAGATGTTCTTGATCGTGAGTTTCGTGCGCGGTGCAAACCCGAGGGCCTGAGAATACGTCTGCTGCGTGTAGCCGCCGAGCGTTGCGTTCCAGTACGGATCCTTGACCGTTCCGAGCCCTTGACTGGGCAGGTTTACGCTGACCGTCCCGGTAGCGCCGCGTTCCACCAGCGCCGGAGATCCATCCGGGTTGGTTGCCGTCATCCTGAGGTCGGGCATGCCGGGTAAAGTGAACGTCGAGCCATTCGAAGCGACACTGCTGCCGTAATGTCCGCCGCACGCCGCTAGGGCGGCCGCTGCGAGCGCTACCGAGAGTGCCGCGAGTTTCCCAGACATAATATTGCCTCCAAGAGAGTAGTTGATGTGGCGATGCTACGGGCCGCGGATGAAGAAAGTCTAAAGACGCATCCGAAACCCGAACTTTTAGGGGCTCTTGATCGAATCGCGCATGGCGGCGGCGATATTTTTCAGGGCGGGATCGCCGGACGCGTCGGCCGTCGCGCGAGCGAACTCGTTGCGCGCCGCCGCGTGTTCGCCTTGGCGGAGCAGCACGACGCCGAGAGCGAAACGCGCGCGCGCGTACCCCGGCGCGAGCCCAAGCGCGCTATTCAGCTCGCGTTCGGCCGCGTCGTACCGCCTGAGCCGTTCCTCGGCGAGCGCGAGGTCGTAGTGCGCCACCGCGTAGGAAGGATTGGAGTGCAGGAGCTTGCCGAAGTCCTCGCGCGCCGTAGTCGCGTCGCCGGCCTGCAGCGCGACGATTCCACGCGAATAGAGCGCTCGCGCCGAATCGGGGGCCAGCGCGACGTAATGATCGGCGATGCGGCGCGCCTCCGCGAGGTCGCCGCGAGCCAAATCGACGGCGATCAAGTTTGCCATCGCGGCCAAGAATTCGGGGTCACGCGCGATCGCGGAGCGCAGGGCGCGTGCGGCCTCGTCGTTGCGCTGCAAGTTCGCGTACGCGATCGCCAGGTCGTACTGCGCCGTCGAGCCCTTCGGCTCGGGCGGGTTCAGTACGACGATACGATCGAACTCGGCGACCGCGCCTTTCCAGTCGCCGCGCGCCTCGGCGTTAAGGCCAAACTTGAAACGCTCTTCGACCTCACGCGCGCTGGCAAAGGCGCGCAGCTCCGGAACCGAAGTCGTTCGCGGCACGGGGGCCGAAGGCGCGTAGGTCTGCGCCGGTCCCGAGCGTCGCCATCAGCTGTACGAGAAGGGCGGCGAGAAGCAGAACCCGCATCGCTCACGGAGTGGTGGGGTCGGCGGGAAGCTCGGAGTGCTGCGAGTCCCTGGCCGCCGCCGCACGCTCGGGCTTGCACTCCCAACCGACGCGCCCCGCCGACGTGATCGGGCCGAGTAGCGCCGGGGCAGACGAGGGTACGAGCGCCCCATCGAGCATCTCTTGCAGCGACGCCGCGCCGGCGAAGGCGATGCGTCCGCAGAACAAGCTGCCTGCGAGGAGGACGACCGCGAGCACGCGGGAGACCAAGGTTCTTGACACTGCCTCTATCATAGCCGAAAGTCTAAAGAATCCGTGAATCGCACGCTGGATTGCGCCGCGGCGCTGCTGATCGTGACGCTCGTGGCGGCGCCGGCGTGGGGCCAGGTCCCCCTCATCGTGGGATCCGTGCGGGACCAGCGTGGAGCAGCGGTCGAGGGAGCGCTCGTCAGCGGCCGGACACCGGATGGGCAGGTTATCGAGGCCACGACCGACGCCGCCGGCACCTTCGCGCTTCGCGGCCAAGGTGTGGGCCAGCTGCTGGTGACCTGCCGTTTCTGCCAGCCCGCGCGCGCGGTGCCGAACCCGTCGCAGCCGGTTGTCGTGATCGTGCGCCGATATCAGGCGCTCTTAACCGACGCACCATCGGTCTCGGATCTCGACAACCTGCCCTACTCACACGTCGAGTCCGCGATCGCGCTGCGTCCGTTCACGCTGCTCGCGCAGAGCAGCACGCCCTATCCCGGATCCACCCTGAGCGATCGCGGGCTATCGTCGAGCGGCTCTCTCACGATCGATGCCGGCGTGCCGAACTATGACATCGTCGATGGGCTGTCGCCGTACGCGTTCATTCCGGCGAACTACGAACGCAGCGGGGTCCTGTACGACGCGGCCGCAGCGTTTCGCTACGGAGATCAGGCCGGTGGAGGAATCGTCGCGCTCACTCCGTTCGAGCCGGCATCGAACGTCGACGTCGCCACGCTCGGGAGTGACGCGATCGTGCGCGTGCAGGCCGGCTCTGACGCCGCGGGGATCGTCGCCGGATCGTCCAGCAATAACGAGGAATCGCGCCAGCGCACCGATCTCTTCGCGAACGTGCCGCTCCCGGCGGACCAGTCGTTCGGGATCACGCTCGGCACCGAACAGGGCCGCGATTATCAATCTGGGGATTCGGAATTTACCGGGAGCTTTTCGTTCGGGAGCGCGACGTTCACCGATCCACGTGCGCTGAACTTGCAAGTCTCGGCGATCGCGGACCGCGGTGACTACGCGATGGCCGAGGACGAGTATCCGATTTCCACGGTCTGGTCGGACTCGGGCTTCTCCGCGGCAATCCACACGACGGGACCGGTCGCGGCATTCGCCGACGTCGCGACTCGCGCGTCGAGCGGGTTCTACGACGCGCAGGCGCTGCCGGGTGCTCTGCCGCGCGTTGGCGCGACGTTCGCGCAAACGCGGGCCGACGCCGGCTTCGTTGCGACCGGTAACGAGTACATCGTCGTCGCCGGCATCGGCGCGTTCTGGGTGAACTACGCCGGCGGGACCACCGGCGTCTCGCAGCCGGCCAACACCGCGCTAGTTTTGCCGTCCGTGGACGCGCAGTTGTTTTCGAACGGAAAACTGAGCGTCTCGCTGCAGGGCAGCGGCTCGTTCACGCTGCCTACGTTCGTCGAGCAGTACCAGTATGCGGCAGGCCTGCCGGCGCCGCTGCAGATTCAGCGCAATACGCTCTTTGCCGAGGCGCTGAACTACACGGACGGCTCGCGCGTGCGGCTTTCGTTCGAGCAAGCCTCGGAAAGCACCAACGGCGCGTGGAGCGGGACCGTTACTTCGACGGGCTTTGCGGCGACGTGGCAAGTCGCGCCGGTGCTATCGGTGCGCGCGTGGACGATGCACGTCACCGATAACGTGCCGCTGTATGGAGGCGGGCTGCCGTACGGCGCCAGCGCGCCGACGGTCAACGCGCTATGGCTGACCTATGACACCGGCGCCGGGGTGCGTGCCGACGCGGTCTATCGGCGCGACCTTCTCGAAGGCGCGCCGTTCTATCACTTCGACGGTACGATCTCCGGACCGCTCGCGGGGCGGCTGCGCTGGTATGCCGGCGCCGAGGATTGGCTCCATCGCACCTTCGTCGACGCCGGCTTGCGTTTTTAGCGAGCTCCCCTCAGTCGTCGTGTCGCCCCTGCGGACGCCGCCGCCGCCGCATGGGCGGCGCACCCGGTGCGGCAGCGGCACTCTCGTCACGCGGCTCGCGCGGCGGACGCGGCCCGCGCGACGCGTAATCGCCGTTGGCCGAAACGCCGCCGAGCAGCGCTTTACGTGACAGGTTGATGCGTCCTTGAGAGTCGATCTCGACGACCTTGACCATGACCTCGTCGCCGAGCTTGACCACGTCTTCCACCTTATCGACGCGGGTCGGCGCGAGCTGGCTGATGTGCACCAGCCCCTCCTTGCCGGGAAGGATCTGCACGAAGGCGCCGATCGTGATGATCCGCGTGACCGTGCCGAGGTAGGTCTCGCCGACGACGATCTCCTTGGTGAGATTCTCGACGATCTGTTTGGCCTTGTCGCCCGACGCTCCGTCCAGCGAAGTGATGAACACGCTGCCGTCGTCCTCGATGTCGATCTTCTCGACGCCCGTGTCGGCGATGATCTTGTTGATGACCTTGCCGCCTGGGCCGATGACGTCCTTGATCTTCGCGGGGTCGATCTTGATCACGATCATCCGCGGCGCGTACGGTGACAGCTCGGTGCGCGGCTTCGCGATGGTCTCGGCGAGCTTGTCGATGATGCCGTGGCGCGACTTACGCGCCTGCTGCATGGCCTCGCGCATGATCTCGATCGTGATGCCCTGGACCTTGATGTCCATCTGGATCGCCGTGATGCCCTTGCGCGTGCCGGCGACTTTGAAGTCCATCTCTCCCAGGGCGTCTTCCAGACCCTGAATGTCGGTGAGGATCGCGTACTTGTCGCCCTTGAGGATGAGCCCCATCGCGACGCCCGCTACGTGGTCGCGAATCGGCACGCCGGCGTCCATCAACGCAAGCGTCGAACCGCATACCGATGCCATCGACGACGAGCCGTTCGATTCGAGCACCTCGCTCATCAGACGCAGCGTGTACGGAAACTCGTCCTTCGGCGGCAACACGGGCTCGAGCGCGCGCTCCGCGAGACGGCCGTGGCCGATCTCGCGCCGGCCGGGGCCGCGCATGGGACGCGTCTCGCCGACCGAGTACGGCGGAAAGTTATAGAAGTGCATGTAACGCTTGTCTTCGAGCGCGACGATGCCGTCGAGCCGCTGTGCGTCGCTCGTCGAGCCTAGAGTCGCCGCGGTGAATACCTGCGTCTGGCCGCGCGTGAATACGCCCGAGCCGTGCACGCGCGGTACGTAGTGCACCTTGCACCAGATCGGCCGAACCTCGTCCGGCTTGCGGCCGTCGGGCCGGATCTTCTCGTCCACGACCATCGTGCGAAGCTCGTCTTCCTCCATGGCCTTGATGACCTTATAGAAGTCCTTGGCCGTGTTGGGAGACTCGAGCAACACCTTGACGGCGTCGTCCTTCTTACCGCAGCGCTCCAACGCCGTGTCGACGCTCAGTTCCGCGAAGGCGGTTTCGCGCTTCTGCTTGTCGACGACGCGCATCGCCTTGGCGACGTCTTTGCTGAAGTTCTTGCGCACCCAGCGCTCGAGATCGCCGTCGACCTTCGTCACGGCATACTGGCGCTTCGGCTTGCCGGCCTTTGACGCCAGCTCGTCGATCGCTGCGACGATCTTGCGGATCTCGGCATGCGCGAATGCGACGGCGCCCAGAAAATCTTCTTCGTCGATTTCCTTGCCCTCGCCCTCGACCATCATGACCGCGTCGGCCGTACCGGCGACGACGATGTCCATGCCGCCGGTCTCGTATTGGGGCAGCGCCGGATTGCAGCTGTATTGACCGTGCTCGTCGCGGCCGACGCGCACTGCCGCGACGGTGCGATCGAACGGGATGTCGCTCAAAGCGAGCGCGGCGCCTGCGGCGCAGATGCCGAGCACGTCGGCGTCGAGCTCGGGATCGACCGAGAGCACCGTGGCGACGATCTGAACGTCGTTGCGAAAACCGGCCGGAAAGAGCGGACGAATGGGGCGGTCGATCTGGCGCGAGCTGATCACTGCGTGCTCAGAAGGCCGGCCCTCGCGCTTGATGAAGCCGCCGGGAATCTTTCCCGCGGCATACATCTTCTCTTCGAAATCGCACGTCAGCGGGAAAAAGTCGATACCTTCGCGGGGCTTCTCGGATGCGGTGACGGCGCACAGCACGACGTTCTGATCGCCATAACGAACCAAAGCGGAGCCGTTTGCTTGCTTCGCGAGTTCGCCGGTTTCGATGACCATCGTGCGCCCGCCGACCGTTAAACTCACGGATTCGGGCACGTTAACTCCTAATTCTAACTTCTATTCTTCTTTGATGACGCGCTCGAGTTCGGGAGGTTTCTCGGTGCGACCTCCCCGGCTAGGCCGACGCAGCTACAAACGTCGCAAGCTCGCGACCGGTTCCCGAGCAACAAGAACTAGGTTCCCGAGTGACGAGGCGGTAATAACGGCTCCCATGCAAACGCTCACCCCGGAGCACGTCAAGGAGCTGCGGCTGAAGGCTAACGACGTGCGTCAGGGCATCATTCGTTCGCTGCTTGCCGCCGGCTCTGGACACTCCGCCGGGCCGCTGGACATGTCGGACGTGTTCACGGCGCTCTACGGCTACCTGATGCGCCACGATCCGGCGCGTCCCGACTGGCCCGACCGGGATCGGCTGCTGCTCTCGTGCGGTCACATCGCGCCGGTCCGCTATTCGGCGATGGCCAACTTCGGATACTTCCCGATCGACGAGCTGCTGACGCTGCGCAAGTTCGGCACGCGGCTCCAGGGCCACCCGGAGCGCGTTAGCCTGCCCGCCGTCGAGACCACGTCCGGTCCGCTCGGCGAAGGTCTCGCACAAGGCGTAGGTATGGCGCTCGGCGCTAAGATGGACGGCAAGGACTTCCGCGTGTGGGTCGTCACCTCCGACGCCGAGCATCAGTGCGGGCTGCATTGGGAGGCGGTGCTGACGGGAGCCAAGTACAAGCTCGACAACCTTACGGCGATCGTCGATCGCAATTTCATTCAGATCGACGGCAGCACAGAAGACGTCATGCCGCTGGAGCCGCTGGTCGACAAGTACCGCGCGTTCAACTGGGAGGTGCTCGAATGCGACGGTAACGACATCTCCGCGTTCATCGAGACCGCACAGCGCGCCACGCAATGCGTGGGCCGGCCGCAGGTGATCGTCGCGCGCACCGTTCCCGGCAAGGGCGTCTCGTTCATGGAAGGCGACTACACGTGGCACGGAAAGCCGCCCAACGCGGAGCAGGCCGGCGAAGCGCTGCGCGAGCTCGCCGCCGAGCGGGAAAGCATTGCAGCATGCGCACCTTAGACTCCGCGGCGTTCACGATGCACCTCGTCGACTATCGCGCCGGCGGCATCAAGCAGGTGCCGACGCGCAACGGCTTCGGGGAAGGTCTCATCGAAGCCGGATCGCGCAATAGTAACGTGTTGGGCATCTGCGCCGATCTTTCAGAATCCACGCGCTTCGAGGGCTTCCGCAAGGCCCACCCACAGCAATACATCGAGATCGGCGTGTCGGAGCAGATGCTCGTTGCGATGGCCGGCGGGTTGGCCGCCGTCGGCAAGATCCCGTGGATCGCGAGCTACGCCATGTTCAATCCCGGGCGCTCCTGGGAGCAAGTGCGTACTATCATGGCACTCAACGAGACGAACGTGAAGATCGCCGGTGCGCACGCCGGCGTCTCGGTGGGTCCCGACGGCGCGACGCATCAGGCGATCGAAGACATCGCGATCATGCGCGTGATCCCGCACATGTTCGTGGTCGTGCCATGCGACTCGGTGCAGACGAAAAAGGCGGCGCTTGCGCTCTCGGAGACGTGGGGGCCTACGTATCTCCGTTTCGGGCGGGAGAAGTCGCCGGTGATCACGACGGAGCAGACGCCGTTCGAGGTCGGGAAGGCACAGACGTTTCGCGACGGCCATGACGTCGCCATCGTCGCGTGCGGCATCCTCGTCTACAACGCGCTGATTGCCGCGGACCGTCTCGCGCGCGAAGACGGCATCGAATGCCGCGTCGTGAACAATCACACGATCAAGCCGATGGACGAGCCCGCGATATTGGACGCCGCACGCGCGTGCGGCACACTCGTGACCGTCGAGGAGCATCAGCAGCAAGGCGGGATGGGCTCGCGCGTCGCGGAGATTCTAGCGCAGCACCACCCCACGCCGATCGAGTTCGTCGGCGTAAACGACCGCTTCGGACAATCCGGGGATCCCTCCGAGCTCATCGAGCACTACGGGATGGGGGTCGCGGCGATCGAGCAGGCCGTTCGCCGTGCTCACCGCCGCAAAACGTTTTAGGAGGCCTGATTTAGCCCAGCTCGTTGTCGCCTCGGGCCCTTCGACTCCGCTCAGGATGACACGGCTAAGGTAAGTAAACTTCGGCCGCTTGCCCTTCGACTCCGGCGCTATCGAGCCTTCCTAAGGATGACAATCTGCTGTCTAACGCCTTAGGCCGAGTTCGCCGATCAGACTGCGATAGCGCTCGAGGTTCTTGGCCTGGAGATAGTTGAGCAGGCGGCGGCGTTGGCCGACCTGCAGCAGCAGACCACGGCGGCTATGATGATCCTTCTTGTGGATCTTGAGGTGCTCCGTCAGCTGATTGATCGATGCCGTTAGCATCGCGATCTGCACCTCGGCCGAACCGGTATCGTTCGAACCGCGGCCGTACTTTGCGCTGATCTCGGACTTCCGTTCTTTCGTGAGCGGCACGTTATTGGGCTCCTTGTACAGGATGGTCTCGCTCGGGACAGACTGCTCGCGACCGTCACCGGCGACCGGCCTAGGATACCAGAGGCCCACGGCCGACGCAAGGTGAGCGCGCTCGGCCGCACAAACAGCGTGCATGGATCTCGGATTGCGCGGCAAGACGGCAATCGTCACGGGAGCGAGCGCCGGGCTGGGCGAGGCCGTCGCGCTCGCGCTGGCGCGCGAGGGGACCGCGCTGGCGCTGGGTGCCCGCGACGTCGAGCGCCTCGACGCCGTAGCACAGCACGCGCAGCGGCTCGGTGCGCCGCGGGCGCGCGGCTTCGCGCTCGATCTGCGAGAGCCGGAATCGATTACGTCGCTGCTCGATGGCGCGCGAGCTTTCATCGGCGACGCCGACATCCTCGTGCTCAACGGGGGTGGTCCGAAGGCCGGCCGGTTCGGCGACGTCGATTTGAACGACTGGGATGCGGCCTATCGGCTGCTGTTACGCGGCATGCTCCAGCTCGCGGGAACGCTGGTCCCACGCATGCGCAGCCGAGGATGGGGGCGCGTCGTCGCGTTGACGTCGACCTCGGTGAAGCAGCCGATCGAGACGCTCGTGCTGTCGAATGCGTTTCGCACGGCGCTCGTCGCCGCGCTGCGGACGCTCGCCGTCGAGGTCGCGAGCGACGGCGTCACGATCAACTGCATCGCCACGGGTCGGATAGATACCGCGCGCCTGCGCGAGCTGTACGGCAACGACGCGTCGAAGCTGCGCGCGGCTGGAAGTGAAGTGCCGATCGGCCGCGTCGCTACTCCGCAGGAGTTCGCGCCGCTGGCGGCCTTTCTGTGTGGTCAACCGGCGAGCTATATCACGGGACAAACGATCTCCGTCGACGGCGGCCTGACCCGCGGACTATACGGGTAGGAGCGCCAGGGGGCGGCGCGAATCACCGGGCCGGTATGCAGGCAGTAGAAGGAAAGCGCGTCGCCGCGCTGATCGGCGATGGGTTCGAGGAAGTCGATCTGATCGAACCCCGCCGCGCCTTGGAAGAGGCCGGCGTCGTCGTCACGATCGTCGGATGCGACGAACGCGCGCGCCAGCGCATCCGCGGCAAGCGCGGTCTCGACGAAGGCCAGACCGTGCGGGCCGAAGAGCTGATCGGCGACTGCACGGCCGATGATTTCGACGCCGTGCTGATCCCAGGCGGAACGTCGCCGGACCGGATTCGCACGGACCGCGAGGTCCACCGCTTCCTGCGCGAATTCGATGCGGTGAAGAAGCCGATGTTTTCGATCGGCCACGGCGCCCAAGTGCTCATCTCCGCGCAGCTCGTGCGCGGACGTCAGGTCACCGGCGTGCACTCGATCGCCGACGACATTCGTAACGCCGGCGGCCTCTATCGTGACCAGCCGACCGTGACGGACTCCAACTGGGTAACGACGCGCGGCGGCGAAGATATCCCGCAGTTCAATCGCGCGATGCTGGAAAAGCTCGCGACCGCCGTACCGGTCCAACCCGTACCATAAGATTTAGGTGCCGCTTTAGCCCAAATCGAGGAGACGAGGGTCGAAGTTTACTTACCTTAACCATGTCATCCTGAGCGGAGTCGAAGGGCCCGAAGTCGACAAAGAGCTGGACTAAAGCTCACCTAAATAGGGTCGTAGCGCGCGAGGGCTTCGCCATATTGGCGCAGCGCGATGAATGATGCGAGCGCGCAGAAACCCAGCTCCGCGAGCAGCGAGTGCGCCGCGACCGCCAGCGCGTACGCCGTCGCGCCGGCGACCGCGGCGAGCAGCACGTAGAGCGCGCGCGAGCCGCGCAGGCGCAGCGACGCGGAGAGCGCTATCAGGGTAGTAGCGATGACTGCGGCGAATGCAATCGCCAGCGTAGTCGCCGCATTCGGCGCTCCGCGCAGGAGGGCGGCCGCCGCATACGCCATCGTCGCCAGCGTGGCGGCGATGCACGGAACGAGCGCTTTTGCGCGCGCGAGCTCGCGCCCGAACAGCGGCGCGCTCTGCTCGCAGCGATCCAGGTGCGGATATCGCCCCGGGCTCTGCGCGAGCGCCATGAGGATTCCAACGAACGAGCAGAACATGACCGGTCCCGCAGCTTCGCGCGGCTGCAGCAACCCGACGACCAGCGCCGCCGCGCAGGCGTAGAGTACGATGCGCCGCTGCTCGTACAGGCGTGCCGCGACGAGCGCGGTCAGTGCGCGCAACGTCACGCCTGCGTCGCTCGAAGGGCGTCGCCGCGGCGAAACGCGCGCGCGGCCGTGACGTTGCTGTGCGTCGAGAAGACGGCGCGTCCGTCGACGACGCGCAGGATGCGTTCGGCAAGGGCCGGCATGGGCCGATCCAGCACGATGAGTTCCGGCATCGCAATCAGCGTCCCGATGAGAGGAAACGCGAAGGCCTCGTGCATGTCGCCGAGGGCGGCACGCAGCTCCGCAGCCCGCGCGAAGGCGATGCGCGCGTCGAGATTCCACAGCGCGGCGCGATATGCGACGTAGGCTCCGAAGGCGCGCTCGTCGAGAGAGACGGGTTCGTGCGGAACGAAGCCTGCGATGCGCTTACAGTGGACGGATTGCACGCGCGGGTCGTAGTCGCCGATCAGCACGCACCCGCTCGAGGCCTTCGCGATTCCCGCGGCCATCAGCGCGACGACCGCCGCTTCCCGCGGCGAGGCAAACGTGCGCGCCGCCACCTCGCCGGGAGAGACGTCTAAGGTGACCGGAGCGACCAACCAACTGCCGAGGCGGAATGAAGCCTCCCGCATGCGCAAGAGCGGCATCGCAGCAGTATCGTTCGGCGCGCATGCCCAACTCTCCCGAGTGCTTTCCAACTCCGAAATTGCGCAGAAGCTGCTCGAAATCCGCACGCTGATGGAGATGGCGGGCGAGTCGTTTTACAAGTACATGGCGTACGAGAAGGCGGCCGCGTCCGTCGAGAATGCGCCGCCTCTCGCCGACCTCGTCGCGTCCGGCGAGCACCTCAAGCTTCCGGGCGTCGGAAAGTCGATCGGCGCGGCGATCGAGCAGCTCTTGGCGTCGGGTAGCGCGGAGCAGCTGGACCTGCTCTACCAGCGTTTTCCGCCGTCGCTACTCCAGGTGCTCGGGGTGAGCGGCATCGGCACGAAGACGGCCGCGCTGCTCTTCACGGAGTACGGCATCGCGTCGCTCTCCGATCTCGAAGGCGCGATCGCCTCCGGCACGCTGGCCGGCGTGCCGCGCCTCGGGAGCAAGACGATCGAAAACTGGAAGCGCGGCATCCTCGCCTACAAGGGCCGGCAACGGCGGACGCCGCTGCCGCAGGCGCTTGCGGTGGCACGTGAAGTCGTGGCGCACCTCAAACAGGGTCCACCGCTCGAGCGCCTCGCATTCGCGGGGAGCCTCCGCCGACAAGAGATAACCGTCGGCGACGTCGACGTCGTCTGCACGTCGCACCGCGCGGCGGACGTCGTCGCCCACTTCGCCGCGTGGCCACGCGCGGAGGCCGTGCTCGCGGAGGGACCGACCAAGGCGAGTATTTGGCTCCCGGGCGGACTGCAGATCGATCTGCGCGTGCTTCCGGATCATCTCTACGGAAATCTGCTGCAGCACTTCACCGGATCGCGCGAGCACAACATCAAGCTGCGCGAGTATGCCGTACGTCGGAGCCTACGCGTGAGCGAGAACGGCATCCTCAACTTAGAGAACGGCGAGGTCATCACGTGCACCGACGAGCAGGACGTCTACGCGGCGCTGGGCATGCAGTTCATTCCGCCCGAACTGCGTAGCGGACTGGACGAGATCGACCTCGCTCGCGCCGGCGCCGTCCCAGCGCTCGTCGAGACGGCCGACCTGCGCGGCGACTTCCATATGCACACGACGTGGAGCGACGGCGACGATGCGCTCGAAGCGATGATTGCGGCGGCAGCGGCGCGCGGCTACGAGTATCACGCCATCAGCGACCATTCGCGCGGCCGGACGCGGCGCTTCGGCGTGGACCGTGACGACCTTCGCCGTCAGCGCGAGGAGATTGCCCGCTACAGCGAGCGTTACGGCGTGCGCACGCTCCAGGCGAGCGAAGTCGACGTCCTTCCGGACGGATCGCTCGAATTCGACGACGAGGTTCTTGCCGAACTCGACGTCGTGATCGCGTCGGTGCACACGGCGACGCGCCAATCCCGCGCGGAGATGACGGAGCGCCTCATCCGTGCCTGCGAGAACCGTTACGTGACGATCATCGGCCACCCGACGGGTCACCGCTTCGATACATCGAGCGGTTACGAGTTCAACTACGACGCCGTGTTCGCCGCGGCGGCGCGCACCGGCACCGCGCTGGAGATCGACGGCCAGGCCGCGCGTCTCGACCTGCCGGCGCCGCTGGCGCGGATGGCGAAGTCCTACGGCGTGACGTTCGTGCTCGACAGCGACGCGCATCGCACCGGCGACCTGGCGGCGATCGAGTTCGCGGTTGGACAGGCGCGGCGCGCCGGGCTCGGCGCCGCGGACGTGCTGAACGCGCGCTCGTTGGACGACGTGCGCGCCTTCGTCGCCCGCAAGCGGAACGCGGCGTGATCGCCGGCGCGCGGTTGGCCGGCTCGGGCCGCGGTGATCGCCTGCGCTCGCCCCTGGTCTTCGTTCACGGCGTCGGATCGACGGCGGCGATCTGGGATTATCAGCTCGCCGAGTTCGCGGGCGATCGCCTGTGCGTTGCCGTCGAGCTGCGCGGCAATGGCGCCCAGAAGCCCGATCCCGATCCGTCGTCGATTACGCGTGCGGGGTATGCCGACGACGTGCTGGCGATCGCCGACGCGCTGAGCCTCGAGCGCTTCACGCTCGTGGGCTGCAGCCTGGGCGGGGTCGTGGCGTTCGAGCTGTGGCGGCGAGCGCCGCAGCGGCTCGACGCGCTGATGATCGTGGGAAGCTTCGCGCGCTATCCCGACGGCCGGCGCTATGCCGAGCAAATTCGCGCTCAGGCGCGTGAAATCAACGACATGCGCGCGTTCGGGGAGCTTCGCGCGGCGAAACTCGGTCTGCCGCCGGGGCGTCTGCGCGAAACGATCGAGCAGTATGCGTGCAAGTCCGTCGAATGTTTCCTAGCCGCGACGGATGCGACGTGGACGGGCGATTATCTCGACGTGCTGCCGGCAATCGACGTGCCGGTACTCGTCGCCCACGGCGAACACGACGCGGTCGCGCCGCGCGCTCTCGCCCAGGAGGTCGCGGACGGGATCGGCGGATCGCGTCTGATCGAGATCGCGCACGCCGGACACGTCGCCAACGCCGACAACCCTGCCGAGTTCAACCGGATTCTGCGAGAATTCGTTCGCTAGCGGCGTAGACGTTGGCGCGTTCGCCACGCAAGAATCCGACGAGCGTGACGTTGAACTCGCGCGCGAGCTGCACCGCGAGGCTGCTCGGCGCGGAGACCGAAGCGACGATGGGGATCCGCGCCATCACGCTCTTCTGTAGGATCTCGTAGCCCGCGCGCCCGCTGACGAGCAGTATCGAATGCGCGAACGGAAGCGCGCCGCCGAGCAGGCCCCAGCCGACGAGCTTGTCGACGGCGTTGTGGCGGCCGACGTCTTCGCGAACCGTCTGGATCCGGCCGTGCTCGTCGCAGAGTGCCGCGGCATGCAGCCCGCCGGTCGATGCGAACACGCGCTGCGCCTCGCGCATTCGGTGCGGTAGAGCGTACAAGAGGTTGGCGGACACGCGGACGTCGTCGTCGAGCGCCGCGACGCCGAGCTCGCGCAGTGCGTCGAGCTGCGCCCGGCCGCAAACTCCGCATGCGCTGTTCATCGTGAAGTGCCGCTCGAAGCGCGTGAGGTCGCGCGGCGTCCCGCGTAGCTCGACGCTGACGACGTTGTAGCGCTGATCCGGATCCATCTCCGGGTCCAGGCAGTACGTCATGTTCGCGATCTCTTCGCGCGACCTTACGATCGACTCGTCGAAGAGGAAGCCCGCCGCGAGTTCGAAGTCGTTGCCCGGCGTGCGCATCGTCACGGCGATGGTCTGCGAGGCCCCGCGTGTCACGACCCGCAGCTCGAGCGGCTCCTCGGCCACGACGTCGTCGCGTTTCGTCGCGCGCGTCCCGCGGTCGAGCGTTACGACGTCGATCTCCGCGGTGCGCCCGATGCGCGTCATTCGACGGAGCCTGTCCTGAGCGAAGTCGAAGGGCTCAGGATGACACGTCGTCTTCGGGGCGATTCTGGACGTACTGGTAGCCGAAACGGCCTTTGACGCAGAGATGGCCGTGGGTCACGCCGTTCTCGACCGGCGACGTGACTTTGACGATCTCGTTGTCCTGGACGTGCAGCGTGAGCGTGCATCCGACGCCGCAGTACGAGCAAATCGTGTCGGTTTGGGTCTGCGCGTGCTCGTTCCACTCTCCACGGGCGCGCAGCTCGTGCTCAGACGAGAACATCAGCGCGCCCGTGGGACAGACGCCGATGCAGTTGCCGCAGTAGACGCAGGCCGAGTCCGGCAGCGCGACGTCATATTCCGCCGAGATGTGCGCGTCGAAACCGCGGCCTGCGACGGCGATCGCGAACGTGTTCTGAGCGTCGACGCCGCACGCCTCGACGCACTTGTAACAGAGGATGCACTTCGCGTAGTCACGGACGTAGAGCTCGTTGTCGATCTTTACCGGCTGCGCGACCGTCGCCGGCGCAGCTCCGTAGCGCCGCGGGTCGGCGCCGTAACGCTCGCAGTAGCGCCGCGCGTCCGGGGCGGTCGAAAGATCGACGGACGATGCGAGAAACTCGAGCACCATCTTGCGACTATGACGCACCCGCGCGGAATCCGTCTGGACGGCCATGCCGGATTCCGCGCGGCGCGAACACGCGGGAACGAGCGCGCGCGATCCCTCGAGCTCGACGACGCAGACGCGACAGGCGTTCACCGGCGTGAGAGACTCGAGAAAGCAGAGCGTCGGGGTCTCGATCCCTGCGGCGCGGCAGGCGTCGAGAATCGTCGCGCCGTCGGGCACGCGCACAGCCGCGCCGTCGATCGTTAGGTCGGCCATAGTTCAGAGGTCCCCTAGATTCGTTCGCGCAGAGGCGATCACGTTCGCGGCCGTCTGGCCGAGGCCGCAGATCGAAGCGTCGCGCATGACTCGCCCAATTTCATCGAGCAGGATCACGTCTCCGCGCTCGAGCGCCTCCTCCTGACGAACCGTACCGACGCGGCACGGGACGCACTGTCCGCACGACTCGTCGCGGAAGAAGCGCGCTATGCGCCGCAGGATCGCCGCGAGGTCGACTCGCTCGTCGAAGAGCATCACGACGCCCGAGCCCAGCGTCGCGCCCGCGGCGCGCGCGGCCTCGTGGCTCAGCGGCAGCGCTAACGCGTCCGGCGCGAGCATGCATCCCGCGGCGCCGCCGAGCAGGATCGCGCGCAGCGAGTGCGGCGCCGGAACGCCGCCGGACATCTCGACGAGCTTGCCGAGCGTCGTGCCGTGCGCGACCTCGTAGACGCCGGGCCGAGTGGCGGCGCCGGATACGCAGAAGAGCCGCGTGCCGGGCGACTCGGGCGTTCCGATCTTCGCATACGCGGCGCCTCCGTCGAGTACGATCGCCGGCAGATTGGCGAGCGTTTCGACGTTATTGATCAACGTAGGTTTCCCGAAGAGGCCGGCCTCTACCGGAAAGGGCGGCTTGTTGCGCGGCTCTCCGCGCTTGCCTTCGATCGAGTTGAAAAGCGCCGTCTCCTCGCCGCAGATGTACGCGCCCGCGCCGCGGCGCAGCTCCACGTCGAAGCGTATGCCGCGCCCCATCACGTCGTCGCCCAGCAGGCCGCGCTCGCGCGTCCGCGCGATGGCGTTTTCGAGGCGCGCCGCCGCGAGCGGATACTCACCGCGGACGTAGATGAAACCGCGTTCGCAGCGGGCGGCGCAGGCTGCGATCGTCATCGCTTCGACGAGCGCGAACGGATCGTATTCCATCAGCACACGATCCTTGAACGTCCCCGGCTCCGACTCGTCAGCGTTGCAGATGATGTAATGCGGAAGCGCGGGCGCGTGCGCGACCGCTTCCATCTTGCGGCCGGTGGGAAAGGCCGCGCCGCCGCGACCGAAGAGCTTCGATGCCGTGACCTCGGCGACGATCCGCTCGGGGCCCATGTCGAGCGCTCGTTCCAGGGCGGCGTACCCGCCGCTCGAGCGATATTCGTCAAGGCTCTCCGGATCGAC
The DNA here is from genome assembly GCA_963756165.1 of Vulcanimicrobiota bacterium. Classification (GTDB taxonomy): domain Bacteria; phylum Vulcanimicrobiota; class Vulcanimicrobiia; order Vulcanimicrobiales; family Vulcanimicrobiaceae; genus Cybelea. The sequence goes on from CAVWMO010000014.1 coordinate 337,150, forward strand.
GCGGCCCACGCGTTTTAGCAGCCGCAGCGGCGCGCCGGCGATCTGCGGCACCGCGCCGTCGTCCGCGAGGGCCGCGTCGACTGGCGCGATCTGACGCGCTCGCGGCGGATCGCCGGCCTCAGTCACGAGCGCTGCCGGCGCCCGATCGCACAAGCCGAGGCATGGACTGCGCACGATCTCGGCGTCTTTCGCGTCGATCTGGGACGGTATGCCCGCGACCATACACGCGATGTCGTCGCACACGTGCACGACGCGCGGCGGACGCGGCGTCGTCGCGAAGAGCGCATAGAACGTCGCGACGCCGTACGCGTCGGCGGGCGCGACGTCCAGCCGCTCGCCGGCGTAGTTCAGCGCGCCGGGGCTGATCCAGCCGATCCGATCGTTGATCGCGTGCAGCACCGGAAGCAGGAGGTGGCGGCGCCCGCCTCGCGCTCCATCGTCGGCGGGCGCGCGTTCGAGCGCGGCGTCGACGGCGGCGCACTCCTGCGGCGTTGCCGTCGCCGTCGTAAAGTGCAGGTCCGGCACTACGCCGTCATCCTGAGGCCGTCGAAGGATCGATCCGGACCGCGCACGCTTTGAACTCGGCGGTGCCGGACTTCGGGTCGGTCGCGTCGATCGTAAGCAGATTCGTCGCGATCTCGTCGTTGAAGTGGAAAGTCGTGAACGCCAGTCCCGCGCGCAGGCCGGGATCGATGCGCACGGGCACGACGATCGAGCCGCGCCGCGACGTGACGCGGACCGGGTCGCCGTCGGCGACGCCGTAGCGCCGCGCGTCGTCCGGCGAGATGTCGAGCGTCTCGCCACGGCGCAGCGGCGAGCGATAGCCGGCGCTCTGCACGCCGGTGTTGAACGAATCGAGGCGACGTCCGGTCGTAAGCCGTACGGGATACTGCGCGTCGAGCGCCTCGACGGGCGGATCGTGCTCGACGGCCGCAAACGGCGCGCGCGCGCCGCGCAGCGGTTCCTCCCACAGGCGCGCGTGCAGAAATTGTTCCCCGGGATGCGTCTCGTCGTAACACGGCCAGGGTATTCCGTCGAGCGCGTCAAGCCGCTCGTAGCTCATTCCCGCGTGCCAATCCGAGAGCGAGCGGCACTCGTCCCAGGCCTGCTGCGGCGTGTACTCCGGCCAGTCGCTCCCGAGCCGCCGCGCGAGCGCGCACATGATCGCGATGTCGTCGCGCGCCTCGCCCGGCGGATCCAGCGCCTTACGACAGCGCTGCACGCGCCGTTCGCTGCTGGTCACCGTGCCTTCGGACTCACACCAGCTCGCCGCGGCGGGGAAGACGACATCGGCGAGCTCGCCGGTCTTCGTCAAAAAGATGTCTTGCACGATCAGGTGCTTCAGACCGCGCAGCAGTGCCATCGCATGCTCCTGATCCGCTTCGGACTGCGCCGGGTTTTCGCCGATGACGTACAGCGTGTCGAGATCCCCGCGCTCCATGGCCGCGAACATGTCGGTCAGGTTCCAGCCGGACTCGAGCGGCAGCGTGGCGTTCCAGGCCGTCTCGAATTTCGCGGATGCTCGTCTCGTCCTCGACGTCTTGTCCGCCCGGGAACTTGTTCGGGATCGCGCCCATGTCGCCGCCGCCCTGCACGTTGTTCTGTCCCCGGAGCGGATTCACGCCCGAGCCGTAGCGGCCGACGTGTCCGCAGAGCAGCGCCGAAGTTGATGAGCGCGCGGACGTTGTCGACGGCGTTGTGATGCTCCGTGATGCCGAGCGTCCAGCACAGCTCCGCACGCTCGGCCCGCGCGTACGCGTGCGCCAGCTCGCGGATGAGCTGCGCCGGAACGCCGGTGATTTCTTCGGCGCGTTCGAGCGTGTACGGTTCGACCGACGCGCGATACTCCTCGAAGCCCGTCGTCGCGCGTTCGATGAACGCGCGGTCCTCGAGGCCCGCGGCCAGGATCTCGCGGCCGATCGCGTTGGCGAGCGCGATGTCCGATCCGACGTCGAGGCCGAGCCAGCCGTCGGCCCAGCGCGCGCTCGTCGTGCGGCGCGGATCCACGACGTACAGCTTGGCGCCGCGGCGCAGTGCGCGCAGCACGTGATGAAAGAAGATCGGATGCGTCTCACGCGCATTCGAGCCCCACAAGACGATCAGGTCGGTCTGCGCGACCTCCTCGTAGGAGCTCGTGCCGCCGCCTGCCCCGAAGACCGCCGTCAGACCGACGACGCTCGGGGCGTGTCAAGTTCGATTGCAGCTGTCGATGTTGTTGCTGCCGACGACCGCGCGCGCAAATTTCTGCGCGATGTAGTTCATCTCGTTGGTCGCCTTCGAGCAGCTGAACATTCCGTAGGTGCGAGTCGGTCCGCGATCGCGCGCGTCGCGCAGGCACGACGCAGCACGATCGAGCGCCTCGTCCCACGTCGCACGGCGCAAGTTCTCGCCGTCGCGCACGAGCGGATGCGTCAGTCGAACGTAAGCCTTGCTCATACGGCAGTAATTCGCTCGCCGCCGATGGGCTCCCACCGCGTTGTGCTGGGAGGCCGAACGGGGGTCCGACGCTTGGCCAAAGGACTTCCGAGTGCCGGAGGCAACAACCGGCGGACAGGAAGGGGGCGAGCCGCATGGACCTTTCGTCAGTTACCGTCTATGCCGACGGGCGATTCTGCCGCTACGAGGACGCCAAGGTTGGACTGCTCACGCACGGTCTCCAGTACGGAACGGGCTGCTTCGAGGGAATACGCGGGCACTGGCTCCCGGAAGAGCGCGAGCTCGTGCTCGTTCTGGTGCGGGACCACTACGACCGGCTCACGACCTCTGCAAAGATCCTCACGATGTCGCTTCCCAAAAGCGTCGACGAGCTCGTCGACATCACCGTCGACCTCTGCCTGCGCAACAATTATCAGACCGACATCTATATCCGTCCCTTCGCGTATAAGTCGGCGGAAGACGTCGGCGTGCGATTGCACGGCGTGCCCGATGCGTTCGCGATCGTGCCGATTCCCTTCACGCGGTATCTGGATACCAGCAACGGCCTCCACGTCTGCGTCAGCTCGTGGCGGCGGTCGGATGATACGATGGCTCCGCCGCGGGCGAAGATCACCGGGCTCTACGTCAACTCCGCTTTGGCGAAGAGCGAGGCCGTGCTCAACGGATACGATGAGGCGATTTTGCTCTCGCATGACGGTCACGTCGCGGAAGGGTCGGCGGAGAACATCTTTCTCGTTCGGCGCAACGTGCTCTACACGCCGGATCCGTCGCAGAACGTCTTAGAAGGCGTTACGTGGCGCGCGATCATGGAGGTGGCGCGGCGCGAGCTCGGCTTGGAGATCGTCGAGCGCTCGATCGACCGCGGCGAGCTCTACTCGGCCGAAGAGATCTTCTTCACGGGGACAGCAGCCGGCATCGCGTACGTAGCGTCGGTCGACCGGCGCACGGTTGGGGACGGCACGATCGGTCCGATCACGGCGCGTCTGCGCGACCACTACGAGCAAATCGTGACAGGGCGCGATCCGCGCTACGAATCCTGGCTGACGCGGGTGTACGCGTCGGCTCGCGTCAACGCGTAGGCGACATAAGGGGCCCTCGGCGGAGCATCGTTCCAGTACGGCACGTCGGGCGACGTGCCGGGGCTCTCAGCCGCGGGCTGCGACCCTAGCGCGGGCGCGATTCCCATCTCCTCACGCCAACGCGCGAAACGAAGCTCGTCGGCATAGGCCATCCGCGAGATGCGATGGATGAACTCGCGTCCGAGATTCTGTGATGGCAGCGCCGTGGTCATGACCGCGATCACATAGGGCGCGTCGCTCGCGTACACGATGCCTGCATCGTTGAGCGTGTCGAAGAGCGATCCGGTCTTATGCGCCACGGCGACGTCATCGGGGAGCGGCTCGGGCAGGAGCGTGTTGATCCGGTCGGCCTTCAGCAGCGCGATCATCTCGTTGGACGACCACTCGTCCACAAGCTCGCCGCGGGCCATCATCGTCAGCAGGTGAACGAGGTCGGCCGGCGATGTGCGCAGCGCCTGGCGAATCGACCACGCGTCCGTTCGCACGTCGCCCGTCAGGTGCGTGTGCTCGAGGCCGAGGTCGGTCATTCGGCGGTTGATGTTGCGGCGCCCGACGAGCCGAATCAGCATGTTCGTCGCGGTGTTGTCGCTGACGTCGATCATCTTGGCGAGCAGCTCCGAGACGGCGAAGGTCGCCCCGACCGGCCTGTAGGCCAAGGCACCCGATCCGTCGTCTCGATCGCTCGGCTCCAGCGTTACGCGTCGATTGAGATCGAAAACGCCAGTTTCGAGATCCGAGAAGACCTCGACCATGACGGGAACCTTGATCGTCGATGCCGCCGGCATGCTCTTCGCGGCGTTGTAACCGGCGTGATAGCCGGTGTTCAAATCGAGAACGTCGAGTCCGATCGCGGCCGGAATGCGGCTAGCCGCGATTCGAACGTCGCGACTCAAGGCCGCAAACGGCGGCGGAACATTGGCAAGGACGGGAGTCGTACACGGGATGGCGGCGCAAAGAGCAAACGCCGAAATGGACGTCGCACGTCGCAACATGGGCATCAGTTTTCGGTTTCCGCCGCGCGCGGGTCCTGCCGCACCGAGCAACGAAAGCCCCGCCGTCGTGAGTACGACGCTCTCTCCCGTACGGCGCGTCGATATCGTCGGTGTCCCCATGGACCTGGGCGCGAGCCGGCGCGGTGTCGACATGGGACCTTCTGCCGTGCGTTATGCCAAGCTCCACGAGAAATTGCGCCGCCTCGGCATCGAAACGATCCTCGATCGCGGCGACCTCGTGGTTCCGATCCGCGAGTCGGCCAACTCCGAAGACGCCTCGGCGAAATACTTCACCGTGATCTCATCGGTCTGCCACGACCTCGCTCTGCTGGTGGAGCAGGCCGTGGGTGCAGGAGGAGTACCGATCGTGCTCGGCGGCGACCACTCGATCGCGATGGGGACGATGACCGGCTTGACACGCGCGTACGGCTCGCCGCCCGGACTCGTCTGGGTGGATGCGCACGCCGATATCAACAGCCCGGCGAGCTCGGCCACGGGCAACGTTCACGGCATGCCGCTCTACTTCACGCTGACGAATGGCTTCGCCGAGCCGTCGCGCACGGTGCAGATCGGCCTGCGCGACGTGGATGCGGACGAGAAGCGCATGCTGCGCGACTTCGGCGTGAAGACGTTCACGATGACCGACGTGGACAAGCGCGGCATGATGCACGTGATGGACGACGCGCGCGCGATCGCGGGTGCGGACCAGCATCCGATCCACGTCTCGTTCGACATGGATGCGCTCGACCCAAGCGAGGCGCCCGGCACCGGAACGCCCGTCAGGGGCGGCCTCAGCTATCGCGAAGCCCACCTCGTAATGGAGATGCTCGCCGACAGCGGGCAGCTCGGCTCGATCGAGATGGTCGAGATCAATCCGATCTTCGACACCCGCAATCAGACGGCGTCGCTCGCGGTCGACCTGATCTGCTCGGCCCTCGGCAAATCGATACTGTAGTCTCGAAGAGAGACTTCTACAGTTTGATTGTCGCGGTGCCGGCGCAGGAGACGCCGCCGCCGCACACCGCCGGATCCCAACTCGCGTCCGCCAGCATCGAGCGAATGCGCGTTTCGATTTGCGGGTCGATCGGCGGCTGGAATTCAATGGTTTGCGTGCGGCCGTCGTCGCCGACGGAGACGAGCAGCGTGACGTGCACGTTCAACGCGCCCAGTTGTTTGAGCACGCCCGGATCGAGCACCGGTACCGGTTGTTCCGCGCCGAACGGGAGGTAGCCGCCCGTCTGATGCGTTCCTTCGCTCGCGACGGTCCGCGCGGCGGGAGAGGGCGTGACGTTGGGCGCCGCGGCGCCGCCCGAGTTCACCTCGCCTGCCCTCGCAACGCTCGCTATCGCCGGAGCGGCGGGCGCGTCGGTCGCGACGGGGCGATTCGGCGAAGCGCGGCGGCTCGGGGATCGCGCGACGAGATGGAGGTTCTTGGCGTACGTCACGCGCGGCGTGACGCTATGCTGCGGTGCGGCCGCTCGCGGAGGAGGCTGGACCACGCGCGGCCGCACGATCTGGATCCGCAGTATGTGCGTGAAGCTGATCGTTTCGACCGGCACGTTACCCCCGCTCGTCCAGACCAAAGCCGGAATTGCGAGCGCCGCGAGCAGGTGAATCCCCACCGATGCGAGCGTCGCCCGACCCATGCGAGTCTGAGCACCGAGCGCTGCCGTCATAATCGAAAAGCTTCCCTTCGGCTTGAACGTCCAGGCGCCTCGGTGCGTGACGCCTCGACCTCGGAACTTGCGATTGCGCAGACAAGGCCTCGAAGTCGAAGGAACCCCGAAAGAATTATGTATAATCTTTCTGGATGCCAAATCTTCCCCCGGTTGTCAGGCAAGAGGTTATTCCTGCATTCACTTCTTTTTTGGAGGAAGTGGGGCAGACGGCGATGGCTGCGGTCGAAGGCGCGCCTGCACGCCCGGGGCCGCGCGCCAGAGCTAGTGTTACCGCTGCCGTCGCCGGGTTTTCAGGCTACGTCGAAACGCCATCTGGATATTGGAAAAGCGCAGAGGTTCGCAATGTTCAGTTATTCCTTCAGCGCAAGGTCGGGCGACCGGCGTGGGGCACGGTATGGTTCGCTGGTGAGGAGGCGTACAAGTCAGGCGTCGAGTGGTCTTCGGGTCTTCTGTTTTTGTTTGCCGCGGGGTATTTCGAGCGCTTCGGAACGCTTCTATGCAGTACCTTATCCGCAGAATTTCCGAACTGGCGAAAGGCGGCCATTGTCGGTGCTGCACGTTCCGCCTGTGAGCCGGTCAGACGCCAGACCGATGAAGAAATCAAGCGGCGGATCCGTAGAAGCGGAGTGAGCGAAGTCCACGGGCGAGAGGTGCTGATCGAGCTTAGAAAGCTCCGTGGTCGAATGGTGACTAAGGAACGGGAAATCATGGGACTATCGATCCTCGAGCGAGCACTGCTTAAGGATACATTTGTACGCTTAAGAGCCAGCCAAGAGTCAGCCACGCCCTCACGGGAGCAACAGCTACTTGCCAGCTCTTGCGTAACCACCGCCTTAGCCACGTGCAGTGTAGCGGAAACAGCGCCGGTAGGCATTATTGAACAGAGAAAAATCGCGGCCACAGCACTTTGGCACCTATTCAGCTCAACTGGCCCGGGATGGTGATGATATGCAGGGCGCGCCAGGCCCGAATCGTGGCATATCCACAATTTCCACAGATCTTATTCGCGCAGCGTCCACAATTTTTCGCTCTGAGCACAGGGTTTTTGCAGCGGCAGGTGACGAAGAAGCGTCGTATCGCGCCGCGCACAGCGGCGCTCCTTTTATTTAGTGGTTCATTGCAGCGATGGGGAAAGTGGAAGAAGCATGGCGCTCAGTTTGTGGTCCAAGCCGATGCTTTCGGTCCCGTCGGATGCCGATTGGGGAACTGCCGTCGTGTGCACTTTTGCTAGAATGAAGGTTGACAGGATACGTAACCATAGATGATTGCGCGTGAGCTGTCCCCAAAGAATATCGAGCACTGAGGCGGCTTGCAAAGCGGTCGGTTGCAAAAGAGCACGACGTCCTTCCGCCTCTACCAGACCGCCGATACGATATCGTCTATCTCGATCCTCCCTGGTACTACTATGGAAGCCCCATCAAGGATGCGGCTGCAGCAAAGCACTACCCATTGATGACAGTGGACGAGCTGGCAGCGGTAGACATTTGGCGAATCTTGAATAAGAATGCGGCCGTGTTTATGTGGGCCACCTGCCCACGGCTGGACTTTGCTTTGAAGCTGATCGAAGCGTGGGGTCTTACATATCGTGGAGTGACGTACGTCTGGGTAAAAACGAATAGATTGGGCAGGATCATTTCAGGGCAAGGCATGCCTCCGACGTTTACGAAGCCCACGACGGAGCTCGTCCTCGCCTCGACGACCAGGTCGACAGGACGCCCGTTCCCAATCCTTGATTTGGCGCAACCCCAAGTGATGCTGCACCCTCGAGCTGCGCACAGCGAGAAGCCCGCGGTGTTCCGGCGTTGCATTGAGCGTCTATGCGGTGATCGACCTCGCATCGAGCTCTTTGCGAGGTCCCGCGCGGAAGGCTGGGACAGCTGGGGGGCCGAGGCCGGCAAACTAGATTTCTCCCCTATCAACTTCCCGCACACGTAGCAATATCGTGGCTGTTCCTGAGCGCGAAACAGATGTTCCAGCGTTGCGCGCGCTGGCCGGCAGCCTTGGCGGTCATCTAAGCACCGCGGAGCTCCGGACGAAAGTGCAAGAATACTTCGCCGCCGATCTTGGGCAATGGAATATCCTATCGAATAGAGAGTCCGGCAGGAACATCGTTCACCTTGATCTCGTCAGGCTTCAAATTCAAGGCGATGACGGTACGTGGTTGGATTTCCAAGATCGCCTAGCCAAGGAAGGCCCACAGCCTCCACAGCGTCTGCGCATCACAGAGCGGGGACGGCTTCTACTAGACGGCCTCCCATCGGGCGCCGCAATAATACCCGACGGTTTTGAGGAGCTCATTGCCGAAAAGGAGATGGAAGCCAGTGAGCAGCTTTATGAAGCTGGCGAGGTGTTTCCGGTGCCTGATGTATCGGATGGGCAGACAGCTCCAAAGGAAGGAGAGATACCAGAGGCTCCGCCGCAAGCCCCCAGGGCCGGTCAGTACCGGGCGGATCCAGCAGCTCGCCGACAAGCGCTGGAACGCCGAAACGATGCTCATCATGCGCTTGTGCTTGAAGTTAGACGCCGTGCCGAGGCAGCTCGACTGCAATGCACGCAAACGAGATATGCGGATGCGTTAGTGCGCGCGCCAGAATTTGGAGCGCTGTTCGAGATGAAGACAGTCGCAGCTGACTCCCACGACTTGGTCCGGCAGGTCCGTCATGCGATCGGTCAGCTCTACCATTACCGCTTCATACACAGGAAGAGTAACGGATTCGAGCACGGAGTTCGGCTCTTCGCGGTTTTTGACGCGCCAATTCCCGAGGAGCTTGTCGATTTCTTGCGTGACATTAATATAGGAACGCTTTGCTGCATAGGGTCGAAATTTCACGGTGACCCGATGAGCCTCCGGGACCTACCATGGCTCTTTTCATAAAATAAAAAAATACGCCGCTCTCTATCCCAACGGCGCTGGGGTCGCCTCTTTTCGAAAACAGCCGCGAAGGGGGCGAACTCTGTTGGTGTCTTGTTGAATTCATCTGACACTCAGGCCCGCAACGAGCGCGCCGCACAGCGTCGCCGCAAAGTTTACCGCGTCGTTTTCGATCCAGCTCACGCCGCGCCGCAGCTGCGTCCCGCCGCCGCACGCGTGGTACCGCGTCTCGCAATCGCGCTCGCACGCCGGACAGTAGCGCAGTGCTTGCAGGCTCGCGCCGAGGATCGAGTCGAGCAGAGCGCCCGCAATTCCGCCTGCGGCGACGCCGACCAGCGGTGCGACGCCGACTGCGGCGGCGGCGAGAGCGACGCACAGCGACCCCGCGAGCGTCGCAAGCGATCCCGCAAGCGTGACGCCGCCCGATCGTCCGACGGCGACGGGGCGAAAGGTCAGGATCGAGATCGGGGTCTGCGCGACGCGCGTGCCGATTTCGGTCCCCCACGTATCGGCCGATGCCGCCGCGAACGCGCCGGCGAACCCGGCCGAAAACGCGGTGCCGAATCGCATCGACAGCAGCGCGCAGCATGCGGCGACGCCGCCGTTGGCGAGGACCTGCCATCCGCTCCGCGGCGCGCCGGCGGCCCCGCGCCGCGAAATCAGCGCCGAGGGGATGAAGAACGCGAAGAGCACCGCCGCGCCGCGCCATCCCGCAGCCCCGAACACAATCGTTCCCACGGCGAACGCCGCTATCGGCTCCGCTTGCCGACAGCGATCGCGCGCGATGCGCGATGAGCGCGATCGCCGCTGCCAGCGCGGCACCAACGAGGGCTTGCATCATGGCTGCCGTGCCACGTGCGCCTCGAGCGCGTCCAGCATCCCGGCGGTCGTGTACACTTCGGCGACGACGTCCACCGCGAGCCCGGCAGCGCTTGCCGCCTCGGCGGTGATCGGCCCTATGCACGCGACACATTTACCGCGTGCCGCCGCCGCCGCGCTTCCACCCAGCAGCGCGACGAAACCGTGCACCGTACTCGCGCTCGTGAACGTCAGCACATCGGCGCGCGCGACCTTCGCAGCGAAATCCGGATCGCGCGGGACGACCGTCGTGTACGCCGCGACGTCGGTGACACGGCGTCCCGCGGCCGTGAGCGCGCGCGGCAGCGCGTCGCGCGCCTCGGCCGCGCGGTAGAGCAGCATGCGCTCACCCGGGCGGGAGCGCTCGATGACCGCCGCCGCGACCGCTTCGCTCACGTACGCGGCGGGAACCAAGTCGGCGCGGATTCCGTGGCGCTCCAAGCGCTCGGAAGTGCGCTCGCCGATGGCGGCAACCTTCGCGCCGGCGATCGCGCGAGCGTCGCCGCCGCGCGCGGCCAGCCGCTCGAAGAACGCGTCGACGCCGTTTTGCGACGTGAACACGATCCACGCGAAGGACGCGAGCTCGCCGAGCGCGTCATCCGCCGCGCGCGCATCGCGCGGCGGCTCGATAGCGATTGTGGGCGCAGAGATCGGTTCGGCGCCGCGCTCGAGCAGCGCGCGTGCGAACGCGTCCGATTGATGGCCCGCGCGCGTGATCAGTACGCGCTTGCCGAAGAGCGCACCGGTATCGAACCAGCGCAGCGAATCGCGCAGGCCGGCAACGCCGCCGATCACCGCGACCGCGGGCGACCCGACCTTCGCGCGCGCGGCCTCCTCGGCGATCGTCGCCAGCGTGCCCGACACGGTGCGCTGGGTTGGGCGCGTGCCCTCCTGCACGACGGCGACCGGCGTGGACGCGTCGAGCCCGTGATCGATTAGCTGCCGCGCGATCTCGCCCAGCGTCGCCGTCGCCATCAGCAGCACGAGCGTGCGTTGCGGATCGGCGAGCTTGGCCCAATTCAGCGTGCTCGCGGGCTTGGCCGGATCCTCGTGTCCCGTGACGACGGTGAACGACGCGGCATGCTCGCGATGCGTCAGCGGTATGCCCGCATACGCGGGCGCCGCTACCGCCGAGCTGATCCCGGGAACGACGTCGAACGCGACGCCGGCGGCGCGCAGCGCCTGCGCCTCCTCGCCGCCGCGCCCGAAGACAAACAGGTCGCCGCCCTTCAAGCGCACGACGCGCTTTCCAGCGCGCGCCCTCTCGATCATCAGCCGCTCGATCTCGGGCTGCGGGCATCGCGTGCGCGCCGCGCGCGCTTTCCGACGAAGATGCGCTCGCACTCGGGTGGCGCGAGGGTGAGGATCGCGTCGCGCGACGAGCGCGTCGTAGAGCAGCACGTCCGCCGTGCGCAGCAGCTCGGCGGCCCGTAACGTCAGCAGGCCCGGATCGCCCGGGCCCGCGCCGACGAGAAGCTGTACGATTCCCGACAACGGTCAGGACGACACGGTGTCGTCGGGCAACGGCGTCGAGCTCGAAGAGTTCGTCGAGGAGACGCGCGGTCGAAAGCGCCTCGTTCTTTGTCCAGCGTCGCCTTCTCGCGGATCGTCAGGATCGCCGAGTGCAGCAGCTTCGAAACGATCGTCATCGATATCCCGGTGATGAGCATGCGCTCGCGTTCGTCAGCTCGGGGCAGCGCGCGAAGCAGGCGCTCCAGCTCCTGGGCGCGGATCGATTCGGCCTTCGCAGTCAGCCGCGCGATCACGGGCACGGCGACGCGCGCGCGATACCAATGCTCGAAGCGCTCGACGTGCTCGGCGATGATCTCTTCGACCGCCGGAATCGCCTCGCGCCGGAGCTCGAGGCGCTCGTCGACCACGCCTTGAGCCCGTCGATGTCGACGAGCGAAACGTCGGGCACGTTCGCAACGTCCGGATCCGCGTCGCGCGGCACCGCGATATCGACGATGAAGAGCGGACGTTCCGGGCGCAGCTCCATCGCCGCGCGCACGCGCGGCTCGTTCAACACGAAATGCGATGCGCCGGTCGATGTGACGACGATGTCGGCCAGCGCCAATGCGTCGACGAGCCCCGGCATCTCGACGGCCTCTCCGAATCCCGTCTCCGCGACGAGATCGCGCGAGCGCGACATCGTTCGATTCGCCACGATGACGCGCGCCGCGCCCTCTTGGCGCAACCGCTTCACCGCGGTACGCCCCATCTTGCCGGCGCCGACGACGAGGACCGACTTGTCTTTCAGAGTGCCCAAGCGGCGCTGCGCCGCCACCACGGCGGCCGTCGCGATCGACGCCGACGCGCCGCCGATGTGAGTCTGCGCGCGAGCCGTCTTGCCGGCGTCCATCGCTTCGCGAAAGAGCCGGTGCAGCGTATTGCCCGAGCGACTTGCGCGCTGCGTCGCCGGACGTACGCGTCCTTGACCTGTCCGAGAATCTCGGCCTCGCCGATCAGCATCGAGTCGAGGCCGGTGCAGACGCGGAAGAGATGTTCGACCGCCTGGTTCCCGAGAAGCGTGTACAGGTACGAGTCGATGTCGTAGCCCGTCGCGCCGTGACGGAAGTTCGCCGAGGAACGCTTTCGAGCTGCGCGACGCCGCGTTCGTAGTCGTGCGAGCTCGGCGTAGATCTCGAGGCGGCCGCAGGTCTGCAGCATCACCGCCTCTTGCACGGCCTCGTAATCGCGCAGCGCGACCAGCGCTTCGCCCATCCGCGACGCCGGGAACGCATGGCGCTCGCGGACCTCGACCGGCGCGGTGTTGATGGGAGAGCCCGATGCAGACGATCGGCATCGAGCCACAGGCTGCCCGCGAGCGGCAGATCCGCGACAGCGACGTCGTCGGCAGCAGCAACGGTCCGTTCGATCGTCGTGCGCGGTGTGCGCCGTCGAGAGGAAGCCCGCCTCGAACTGCGAGGGCGCGAAGTAGACTCCGCGGTCGAGCATGGCGTGGAAGAAACGCTCGTAGAGCGCCGTTCGATCCGAGCGGCGAGCGCTCTGCAGATCGGTGACCGGTTCGCTCGTAAAGAACATCGCGAACATCGAACCGACGGAGTTGCAGATGTGTGCGGCACGCCGTGACTGCTCATAGCCTCATCCAGGCCGTCGGTCAGGCGCCGCGTCAGGTCCTCCAAGCGATCGTATAACGTCGCGTCCGCGGCGATGATGCCCAGGGTCGCGAGGCCGGCCGCCATCGCGAGCGGGTTTCCGGAGAGCGTGCCGGCCTGATAGACCGGTCCGTCGGGCGAGAGGTGCGCCATGATCGTCCGCGCGGCCGCCGAACGCGCCGACCGGGAGCCCGCCGCCGATGATCTTGCCGAGCGTCGTGAGATCGGGAGTGACGCCTTCGCGCTCCTGCGCGCCGCCGCGCGCGACGCGAAAGCCCGTCATCGACCTCGTCGAAGATCAGCAGCGCACCTTCGCCGCGTGCACAGCTCGCGCAGGCGCTGCAGGAAGCCCGGCGCGCGGGAGCACGAGCCCCATGTTGCCGGCGTACGGCTCGACGATCACCGCCGCGATTTCGGCGCGATTGGCCTCGAAGGCGTGCTCCACCGCCGGTGCGTCGTTGTACGGCAACACGATCGTGTCGCGTGCCGTTCCCGGCGTGACGCCCGGCGAGTCGGGTATGCCGTGCGTCAACGCGCCCGAGCCGGCGGCGATCAGAAACGCGTCGGCGTGCCCGTGGTAGCAGCCCGCGAACTTGACGATCTTGGCGCGGCCGGTGAATCCGCGCGCCAGGCGCGCGGCGCTCATCGTCGCCTCGGTGCCGCTCGACACGAACCGGAGCGCGTGCGATCGACGGCACCATCGAGACGATGAGCTCGGCGAGTTCGCTCTCCGGCTCGGTCGGCGCGCCGAACGACGTCCCGCGCATGGCCGCGTTGCGCGATCGCGCGCGTCACGGCGGGATGCGCGTGCCCGAGAATCAGCGGCGCCCCACGACATCACGTAGTCGATGATACTCGTGGCCGTCGAGATCGTACAGCAGCGCGCCCGCGCCGCTCTTCATGAACACCGGGGAGACCGCCGACGGCACTGAACGCGCGCACGGGCGAGTTCACGCCGCCCGCGATGACGTGCGCGCGCGCGCGAAGGCCGCGATCGAGCGCTCCAGCCTCACGTGTTCGCCGCTGCGCCCGCGAGGTCGTTCGGACGATTGACGTTGTAGAAATGTTCCGCCGGCAGCGAGATGAAGCGGACCGCGCACGCGCGCTACGAGCGTCGTGCATCGCGGACGTTGCCGTCTCGGCGCAGCGCCGGGCTCTTCGCGCACGACCGCGGCGCGATCGTACAGCGCCGCGAGCGGTTCGATGCGTCCGTCGTGAGTCGGCACGACCGCTTCGTCGCCCGATCGCCACGCGGCCATCAACCGCTGCAGCACGGCCGCCTCGAGCGCGCGGCTGATCCGCCGCGACGGCGAAGCAGCGCTCGGCGCTCGACGGCAGCGCAGGCCGACGCGAAGGCGCGCAAGCGGGCCTGCGCCGCGGACCAGCGATCGACGGCGCGGCGCGTCGATCAGAGCGTCGATCTCCGGCGCGAACGGCCCCCGCGCGGCGACGTAGATCGGCAGTGCCGCGGCCTTGCAGGTTGCGGTAGCACGCGCAGAATCAGCGGCTCGCCGTCGATCGGCCGCTCGAGCTTGCCGGGAAAGCGCGTCGCATCGCCTCCGGCGAGCATCACGATGGCCGTGAGCGCGCTCATCCATGGCGCTGCGCGTATTCCTTCGCGAAGATACGTGATGATGATGTCGGCGCCGGCGCGAACGAATGACGTCAAGCATTTCGTCGATCGTGCGCTCGCCGTCGAGCCAGCCGTTCGCGACGGCGGCCTTGACCATCGCGTACTCGCCGCTCACGTTGTAGACCGCGATCGGCACGTCGAAGCGATCGCGCGCCGCGCGCAGCACGTCGAGATAGGGCAAGCCAGGCTTGACCATCACGATATCGGCGCCCTCGGTCGATGTCGAGCGCGATCTCGCGCAGGGCCTCGCGCGCGTTGGGCGGATCCATCTGATAGCTGCGGCGGTCGCCGAAGCTGCGGCGTCGACCCGGCCGCTTCGCGAAACGGGCCGTAGAACGCCGAGGCGTACTTCGCGCTGTACGCCATGATCGCGACGTCGCTGAAGCCCTTGTGCGTCGAGCGCGCTGCGGATCGCGCCGACGCGGCCGTCCATCATGTCCGACGGCGCCACGACGTCGACGCCGGCCTGCGCGTACGTCACGGCGGTGCGCACGAGCAGCTCGACGGTCGCGTCGTTGTCGACGTCGCCGCTCGGCTTCGAGGATGCCGCAGTGCCCGTGGTCGGTGTACTCGCAGTTGCACAGAGGTCGGCGATCACCAGCATGTCCGGCGACGCTCGCCTTGATCGCGCGCGATCGCGCGCTGCACGATGCCGTCGGCGTCGTAGTTGCTCGAGGCGACCGCGTCCTTGTGCTCGGGAATGCCGAAGAGCAGCACGCTCTTGATGCCGAGCGCGAAGAGCTCGCGAGCCTCTGCGACGGCTTCGGCGAGACGCAGTCGCGCGATGCCGGGCATCGCCTCGATCGGGCCCGCGTCGCTTGCGTTCTCGACGACGAACAGCGGCTGCACGAGCTGTTCGACGTGGACGCGGTTCTCTCGCACGAGGGAGCGCACCACCTCGCCTCTGCGCAAACGGCGCGGCCGCAGTGCGATCACGACTGAGCTCCGAGAACGGAAGTAGGTTCGAACGGGTTCAAGTGCGTGCAGAGTTCGATGCCGAGCGCCCGCGCCTCTTCCGGCGTCGAGACGCGGCGCTCGAGTCGCTTGCGGTAGATCGTCCCGTTCGCCGGCGCGTAAGCGCCTTCGACGACCATGGTCGCCCCCGCGAGATGCGCGTGGATGCCGAGCGGCGCGCTGCAACCGGCCCGCAGCTCGCGCAGAGCGGCGCGCTCGCACTCGATGCACAGCGCGCTCGAGGAATCGTTTACTGCCGAGCGCAGCGTTTCGGCGAGCCGGTCGTCATCGGCGCGCGTCTCGACGGCGAGCGCGCCCTGCCCGACCGCCGGCACCAGCGTATCGACCTCGAACGGCACCATGTGTGCCGGGCGCAGGCCGAGGCGATTCAGCCCTGCCATCGCCAGCACGATCGCGTCGTACGCGTCTCCCGCGAGCTTGCGCAGCCGCGTGTCGACGTTGCCGCGCAGGCTTTCGTAGCGCAGGTCGGGCCGAAGCGCGGCGAGCAACGCGCGCCGGCGCGGACTCGACGTGCCGACGACGGCGCCGGGCGGAAGCGATTCGAAGTCGGCATAACGCTCGCTGCAAAAGGCATCGCGCGGGTCGTCACGCCGCGTGATCGCGGCGATGCGCATGTCGGCAGGAAGCACGCCGGCGAGATCCTTGCACGAATGCACGGCAAAGTCCGCGCGGCGTGCGCGCAGCGCCTCTTCCAATTCCTTGACGAAGACGTTGACGCCCCCGAGCTCGTCGATCGGGCGATCGCGGTCGCGGTCTCCGTGAGTCGTGACGCCGAGGATGGTCGTCGCGATACCGCGCTCGGCGAGCCGCGCCGCGACGGAACGGCTCTGAATCGCGGCCAGCTCGCTGCGCGTGACGCACACACGAGCGTCGTCGCCGGCATCGCGGCGAGCTCGTCGACCGGGCGCTCCGCCAGCGCGCGCAAGATCGGTGCGCGTTCGACGGTGGGGAACGTCTCCTTGACGTAGGCGCGCATGCGCGCGAGCGTGCGCAGTGCATCGCCGTAACGCGGGCCGAGCAGCGCCTCCAGCTCGCGAACGACGCGCGCCGAGAAGGCCGGCGCGTTGCCGCCGGAATCGACGCTGACCGTGAGGTCGCCGATGCGCGCCGTCGCCGCCATGGTGAAGTCGCCCGCATCGAGACTCGTCGCGTCGCACGCGAGCACGCGCGAGACGCGCGCGTCGGCGAGGACGCGCGCGTTGAGCTCGGCATCGTCGGTCGCCGCTATTGCGAGCACCGCGCCGTCGAGGTCGGCGCGCGAGTAGCCGCGTTGCGCGAACTCGCCGCCGTTTTGCGCCACGACCCTGCGCAGACTTTCGTCGATGTCCGGCGCGACGACAAAGATCGGAAAGCCCGCGACGACGAGCGATTCGGCCTTACGCGCGGCGACGGTGCCTCCGCCGACGATGACGGCGCGACGACCGTTCGGCCGAAGAGAGATGGGCAGCATACGAACGCAAAAAGAGTTCCGCGCCCGGCGGTCAAAGACCGCCTTTCGTGCTGCGCTCGCAAGCTCTGCAAGGTCCCGCCCGCGCCGCGTTCGTCGGTGCGGTCGTCGCGGCCCTTGCGACCTTGCCGGGGTTGGGCGTGGGCACGCTGTGGGACAACAGCGAGACGGCGTACGGCGAAGTCGCACGCGAGATCTTGCTCACGCACGATTGGATCGTCATGCATCTCAACGGCGTGCCGTATTTCGTGCAGCCGCCGCTGTATTTTTGGGCCGGCGCGGCGTTCTCGCTGCTGTTTGGGCATCCGAGCGCGTTCGCCTTGCGACTTCCGTCGGCGCTTGCGACTATCGCGCTCTCCGCGCTGACCGGTTACGCGGTCGCACGGCAAGCCGGAACCCGCGTCGGCGCGTACGCCGCGGTCATACTCTCGACGTGTCTGATGCAGACGGTCATCGGCCGGCTTGCGATCATGGACGCTCTACTCGACCTCGCCGTCGCGATGACGATCTTCTGGTGGTTTCGCGGCCTCGAGACCGGGCGCGACCGCTATCACGTGTACGGCTGGATCGCGGCCGGCGGCGGCTTTCTCGCCAAGGGCCTCGTCGCGCCGGCACTCGCGCTCCTCGTGATCGTGCCGTACTACCTCTGGAACCGCCGGTGCGAACCGACGCAGGCGCCGTCGCCGCGGGCCTGGATCTTCGGGCTGCTTCGCCTTCGTCCTGATCGCCGCGCCGTGGCCGATCGCGCTGGTCGCCCACTACCAACTGTTGCCCATCGAGAGGCTGATCGGCGAATACACCGTCGGGCGTTACACCGCGGTCGTCGAAAACCAGTCCGGACCCGTTTGGTACTACTTGCCCGTCATCATCCTCGGCTTCTTCCCGTGGATAGCCTTCCTGCCGATGGCGATCGTCAACGCCGTCGCGCAGCTGCGCTCCGGCATCTCGGGAGACCGGCAGACCGCGCGGCTTCTGCGCCTCTCGGTCATGTGGATCGTCGTGCCTCTCCTGTTCTTCAGCTTCGCGCGAACGAAGCTTCCGAACTACGTCGCGCTCGAGTTTCCCGCGCTGGCCGTCATCACGGCGCTGTATTTCGAGGCAGTCGTACGGCAGGAGCACACGCGCTCGGCGGTCATCTCCGCCGTCACCGTCCCGGTGACGATCGGCGCGCTGGCAATTGCGATCTGGCTCTTCACCCGCAATAACCGGCTGACCGGCGAGGTCGCGCTCGCGCGTGCCGCCGCTGCTCGGGATGGCGGCTGCGATCTTTGCGGGCTCGCTGCTGACGGCGCTGCTCGTCGCACGCCCGCGAAGCGCGCGCGCCGCGCCTTACGCGCTCGCATTCGCCGCTACCATCGGTGTCGACGTGCTCGCCGTGACGGTGCTGCCGCACGCCGAGGCCTTCAAACCCGTGCCGCGGCTCGCCGCCGTGATCGAGCGCGAGCGACGCTCGGGAGACGTCGTCGCCATCTCGGGGGTGTCGGGCGGCAATGCGCTGTTGTTTTACACGCAGCCCGTCGTGCGCGTGCTGGCGCCGCCCGGTGGAAACGATCCGCAGAACGACGGCATGGATCCGCGCGCGGTCATCTGCGATGCGCCGCGCGCGTGGGTGGTCGCGCCGGCGACGCGCGCGCCGCAAGATCCGGCGTACGGGCGCGACCGCCGCATCGTTGCCGTGGATCGCAAGGCCGCCCTGTTACTCTACGACGGCCCACGCTGCCGCTAAGCGGTCTATCCGCTACGGCTTGTAGCTCGCGACCTGCGCCTCGGTCACGGCCGAGGCGTGGTTGTTGCCGAGCGAGCCGCGGATGTACGTTAAAACGTCGGAGATGTCTTTGTTCGAGAGCGTGCCCTTCCACGCGGGCATCTGTCCGTTGTAGGTCTGACCGTTGACGGAGATCGAGCCGTGCAAGCCGCCGGTTACGATGCCGACTACCTTATTCGCGTCACCGGTCACGGCCGGGTTGTTCGCGAGCGGCGGAAACGTGCCGGGCAATCCCTGGCCCTGTGCTCCGTGGCAGCTCGAACAATTTGATGCAAAGACTTTTGCGCCGTTGCCGCTCGTTGCCGATGCTTGCGTGGTCGCCGTTCCGGCGTTCGCGGCCGTGACGGTGCTGGGTGAGCCGGCGGGCGACAGCGTCGCGGCTTGCGCGCTGAGCACGACCGACTCGGGCGGCGAGGCCGGGGCGGCGGCCTGTTTGATCATCGTCGTCGCCTGTGCGTAGATGCTTAGCGCGACGATGACGCACACGATGATCGTCGTGGCCCCCAGCAGTCCGTGCGCGTCCGGCGAAGCTTCGCGTGCGACTGCGATCGATCCACGGCAGCAACAGCACGACCACCAGGAAGAGCGTCGGGACGATGATCGTCGCGATCAGCTCCAAGCTGATCGTCATGGGACCGAAGTGGATTTCCGGCGGCACGAGCGCGAGCAGGCCGAACAGCGACAAGAAATACCACGCCGGGTACGGCACGAAGAACTTCGTCGGATCGGCCTTCTGGTCCAGATACGGCGGGAAGGCAAACGCGAGGAAGCAGATGATGACGAAGACGATGAACGAGAACGCTCCGTCCATGAAGAACTGATCCGGCCAAAAGCGCCCCGGCTTCAGCGTGCGGCGGTCCTCGACCACCGGTCCGGCGGACCCGTTATAGCGGAAGATCGCCAGGTGCGCGCCGACGAGCAGCACCAACACCGCGGGCATCAGCCAGACGTGCAGCCCGAAGAAGCGGTTGATCGTCGCAGTTCCCATCGAGCCGCCGCCCTGCGCGACGTGCTGCAGCACCGGGCCGAGGACCGGCGCCAACCCCGTGATGTTCAGCGAGACCTGCGACGCAAAATACGCGTCCATGTCCCACGGCAGCAGATAGCCGGTCAGGCCGAGCACGAGCGTGACCAGCAGGAGCAATACGCCGACGACCCATTGCAGCTCGCGCGGCGACTTGTACGCGCCGAAGATCAGCACTTGCAGCAGGTGCAGGAACACGAGCGCGATCATCGCGGACGCGCCCCAGTAGTGCACGGCGAGCAAGAAGTGCGTGTACGGGTTGAGATACATCGCGCGCGTCGATTCCCACGCCGTCGCCGCCGAGGGTGCGTAGAAGAACGTCAGGAAAATTCCCGTGACGATCTGCACGATCATCGCGAACAGCGTCGCGCTGCCGAAGACGTACCAATAGCTCGCTCCACCCGGCACGTCTTCCGTGAGGAAATCCTTGGTCATCGAGACGAAGCCGGTGCGTTTTTCGATCCAATTCAGCATGCTCGCTATCCTATGCCTGATACGAGACGACGATGCGGTTCGGCGTGTTCGCTTGATAGATGATCCACGTCACCTCGGCCGCGCCGTTCTGCTCTCGGAGCGGCAGCGGATCCAGGCCGCGCGGCGCGGGTCCGGCGACATGCGTGCCGTCGAAGGTGTACTGCGAGCCGTGACACGGGCACATGAAGCGGTTCTGCGCGTCGCTCCAGTTGTAGTAGCAGCCGAGGTGCGGGCAGATCGGGCTGAACACGACGAAGCCCATGTTGACGACCGGATAGTCCACGTCGGCTTTGCCGCCGGGCTGGTTGAAGATGTCCGGTCGCGCGGCCTGGAATTTCGCAGGATCGACCTTGATGCCCCAACAGTACTCGGGCGACGGACTGTTCGGGCAGGTACGCGTCGGTGAACTTCAGCGTGAACGTGAGCTTGACGGGCTTATCGGTCGCCTTTTGCAGCAGATCCAACTCTTGCGCTAGAGAGCGGCGACCAGTTGCCCGCCGAGGAGCTCTTCGGCGGGAGCAGCGAGCCGATGATCGGGATGGCCAGCACCACGCCGACGATTCCGCCGATCGTGAGGGTGGCGTTCGCCATGAAGGTGCGCCGGCTGACCTCCAGCGGATCGGCCGGGGCGTCGTGCGCGGCTAACGGTGCGCCGGCGGCGCTGTGGGAAGCGCCCGCGTTCGAGTCAGACAAATTCGTTCTCCCAGAAGAGCCAGGCGATGGATCGCAGCCTCATTTGGCGGAATTGTAAACCCGCCCTCCACCGCTGCGCCAGGACGAAACTCTGACCGGCCGCGCCGGCGCCTGGAAAGCCCGATCAGACCTTGTAGCTGTGCAGGCCCGAAATCCAGATGTTGACGCCGAGGTAGCAGAAAATGATGGAGAGGAAGCCGATGACGCTCACCCAGTTCGTGCGCAGCCCGCGCCAAGCGTGTCGCGTGTGGAGGTGCATGTACGCGAGGTAGATGATCCACGAGAACAGCGCCGCCGTCTCCTTGGGGTCCCACTGCCAGTAGGCGCCCCACGCTTCTTTCGCCCACATCGCACCCGTGATGATGCCGATCGAGATCAGCGGCAGGCCGATCGCGACCGCGCGATAGACGATGACGTCGAGCTGCGGCAGGCTGGGGAGCGCGGCGAGCCAGGCGGCGACGGGGCTGCCGGGACGCGCGGGTGCGGCGTAATACTTGAGCAGATAGATGCACGAGAAGACGAACGCCACTAAAAACGCTGCGTACGACGACACGACGATCGGCACGTGGATCTTCGCCCAGTACGATTGCAGCGACGGCACGGGCGGCATCGTCCCCTCGTACCACGTCACGCCGTAGGCGAGGAAAATCGCGGCCAGCGCCAGCACGAATCCGCCCGCGAACCAGAGCCGGTAGCGAAACGCGAATCCGATGTAGATGGCGACCGACATCGCCGCAAACAGCGAGAGCGAGCCGTAGAGGTTCAGCAGCGGCCACACGTGCGTTAACTCGAAGCGGACCGCCAGCTGGACGAACTGCGCCGCGCAGCCGATGATCGCGAGAGGAATGCCGACGTCGCGGAGCCAGGTCACGCGCGAGAAGAAGTAGATTAGCAGCGCGAGCGCGCCGAGCGTGTACGCTCCCAGCGCGACTGCGATTAGGGCTTCGTCGGACGGCATGATGTCTCTAACGCTACCATCAATCGAGAAAACTCGCCCTCGAAAACGTCGTATCCTTTGACGGTGGTCGCGGCCGCGCCGACGCGCGAGCGGTCGGGGCCGGCCTCGTCCACGCGCAGATAGATCCGCGCGGGCAGGAGATAAAAGGAAATGATGAGCCCCGCGAGGAGCACGAATGCGCCGATGCCGACGAGGGGCACGCCGGGATCGTTGCGGTACTGAAAGCCGCTGTAGAGCACGTAGCGCGCTGGGAGGACGCGCCAGCCGTCACCGAGATCGATCCAGGTGCGGAGCGGGACCAGGGCCTCGCCCAGCGCCGAGCCCGCCTGGCTGACACCGAGGACCGCGGCGGGATCGTTCACGCGGGGATCGGCGGTAGGCATCCCGCTCTGCTTGTCGACGGTCGGCGCGAACCGGTCGTAGAGCACGGTGCGCTGCGTACCGGGCACGTCGAATGATTCGCCCTCGACGTACGTGCGGTCCGACAGAGGCGCATAGCGCTTGCCGTTTCGCGTCACGAGGAACCGCATGCCGAAGCCGTAGCTGGACTGGTAGTAGAGCGTTCCGTCGACGTTGATTGGGTGATTCACGCGAACCGTCAGGTGCTTCGCGACGCCGTCGTTGCCGGTAACCGTGACGCGCGAGACGTAGTCGATCGGCTGATAGACCATCCCGCTCTTCGTCATGATCGGTACGATGCGGTAATCGAAGTCGTCCAGACGGATCAGCGCGTGCGTCTGCGGTACGCGCGCCGCGTCGCCCCTGAGGATCGCCATCTCGCCGGAAAAGCCGCGCGCCCAGTACAGCGTCGTTCCTGCCGCGACGATGACGAAGCCGGCGTGAGCGACCAAGACGCCGCGGCGCGCCCAATTGTGTTTGTCGGCGAAGCTCCATTCGACGCCGCCGAACGCGCGCTCGCGTATACTCCAGCCGCGCGAGGCGAAGAACTGCTCCAGGCGGTGCCGCACGTCGGCGGCTGCGCCGGCCGTTTCGAAGGTCGCGTGCAGCGGGATCTTCTCGACGCTGACCGGGCGCAGCGGCGGCAGCCGCGCGGGAATGACGCGCTTGAACGTGCAGACCGCGAGCGAGAGCAAGATCAAGCCGACGACGCCGATGTACCACGGCGAGTGATAGATGTTGTCGAAGTCGAGGCGCAGGATCGCGCGCGCGATCGGCTCTGCATAGGACTGCATGTAGGCTCCGGGATCTTGGCCCTGGTCGACGATGACGCCGATCAGCGTCAGAACGCCCCACACGACGAAGAGGGAGACGGCGAAGAGCACGTTACCGAACGTGCGCACGAAGTCGGCGTACGCGTTGCGCAGCGCGGCCGTCACGAGTTCGGTTCGAGCCTATCGAACGACCACCGGCGCTCGAGGGGGAGAATCAGCCAAATCGAGAGCTCGTAGAGCGCATACATCGGCACCGCGAGGAGCGCCATCGTCAGCGGATTGCCGTCGGGTGCCGCGATGCCGCCCGCGACGAAAAAGCCGAAGAGGGCGTGGCGCCGGTAGCGCATGAGCGATTGCGAGCTGACGATGCCGAGCCGAGCGAGCCCCACCAGCACGATCGGGGTCTGAAAGACGATCGCGAACAGCGCGAACAGAACGATCACGAAGTTCAGGGTCGAGGCTACGCCGAACGTAGGCGTCGCGACGGCGTCCGTGATGTGAATGAGCGCGGCGATCACCCGCGGGATGACGACGTAATGCGCGAACGCGATGCCGAGGGCAGCCAGTCCGATGGACGGTAGGATGAACGCGTAGACCATGCGGCGCGTCCGCGGGTGGATCGCCGGGACGACGAAGAGCCAGAGCTGCTGCAGGAGGACGGGCAGCCCGATCACGATTGCGCCGACGACCGAGAACTTGAACTCCGTGAAGATCACGTCGGCGGGGCCGAACGCGTGCAGCTGGATGCCGCCGAAGTACTCGCGCATCATCCAGCGGATGACGAACTGCGAGGGCCAGAAGAGCAGCACGGCGATGATGCCGACGGTTGCGATGGAGATGAGCAGACGATTACGGAGCTCCCGCAGGTGCTCCGTGAACGGCATCTCCTTCTGATCCCAGGACGCCTTGTCGTCGGCGTCGCGCGCCGGGCGTTGCGCCAACATCCCGCGTCGGCCTAAGAGTCGCTACGAGCTCTGGGTGCCCGATCCGGGCGTCGGCGGCGGAACGGCTTCGCCCGATATCGAGCCGATCTCGACGTTGTCCATCACGTCGGCTTTGGCCGTCTCCTCGCGCTGACGCGCCTGTTCGCGCGCCTTGGCCGCCGCCTCGTCGGCCTCGGCCTGTCCAGCAAGGAACTCTTTCTTGGCCTGCCCTGCGCTGCGCGCGAGCTTCGGAAGTTTTTCCGCTCCGAAGAGCAGCGCACCCACGACCAAGATGCCGATGATGATCGGCGCGTCGATGATGGCGAGAAGCGGATGTACGGTCATGATGCAAGGGCCTCCGTGAGTTTCACCAGCTCCACCTTCGCCGCGCACGCGTCAATCGGCTCTAAGGCCGTCTTGGCCCGGGCGACGAAGCGAGCGATCTGCGCACGCGTCGCGGCGAGACCGCCCTCTCGGCCGATTCCTTCGACGATCGCCGGGATAGCGTCGTTGGCGCCGTTATCGTAGAAACGCAGGACCTCCGAGCGAAAGTTTCCGTTGCCCGCGGCGAGCGCGGCTATGAGCGGTAGGGTCGTCTTGCGCTCAGTGAGGTCGTTCGCGGTGGGTTTGCCGAGCGAGCGTTCGTCGGCGGTGACGTCCAGCAAGTCGTCACGCATCTGAAACGCGATGCCGAACGCTTCGCCGAACTCGCGCAGCGCGGCGACCTCCACCGGCTCGCCGCCGCCCATGATCGCCCCGCACTCCGCGGAGGCGGCAAAGAGCGATGCCGTCTTCTTGCGCGCGACCTCGACGTACGTCTCGAGCGGAAGATCGAGGTTTCCCAGCGCCTGCAGCTGGAGCACCTCGCCGTCGCAGATATCCGCCAGCGTCGCCGAGAGCAGGTTGGGGATCGGGTGCGGATAGTTCAGCGTCACGTTCTTGAAAATCCAGGCGAAGAGGTAGTCGCCGGCCAGGACGCTCACCCGGTTTCCGTAGTCGACGGCCGTGGCGTTGACGCCGCGCCGCGTTCGCGCATTGTCGACGACGTCGTCGTGAATAAGGGTCGCGACGTGAATGAGCTCCATGTACGCCGCGAGATGCAGATGGTTCGCGTAGTTGCCCCCGCAGGCTTCGGCGGCCAGCAGCGTGACGCGCGGCCGTAGTCGCTTTCCGCCCGCTGCCAGCATACGTTTGATGGCCTCGGTGATGATTGGATTGTCCGTCGAAAACGTCGCGCGGAAGAACCGTTCGATCGCCGAGTGCAGATCGTCGTAGGTGCGGTGCTCCGAATCTACCAGGCTCATGGCTTCGTTCCGTAGTGGACGGCGATCGCGCCGCCCATCAGCGACAGGAAGCCGGCGTCGGCGAAGCCTGTCCGCGCGAAGCGTTCGCGCAGCTCCGGCGCGTTCGGATGATGCGTGAGGGAGTTCGGCAGGTACGAGTATGCCATGCGCGAGCCGCCTAAGATTCCGCCCACGAGCGGCACGACGCGATAGAAGTAGAGATCGAACATCCGCTTGAACGCCCGGTTCGGCGCCTTGCTCACGTCTAAGTTGACGAAGCGGGCGCCGGGGCGCAGGACGCGCAGGATCTCGCGCAGAGTAACGTCGACGTCGACGACGTTGCGCAACGAGAATCCCATGGTGGCGCCGTCAAACGCACCGTCCGGGAACGGCATGGCCATGACGTCGCCCTGAACGAACGTGGCGGTTCGCCCGGCCCCGCGCGCGCGCCGCGCCGCGCGATCGAGCATTGGGGCGCAGAAATCGATCCCCGTGACGTCGAGCGACCGCTGGACGCGCAGGAGATGGAGCACCAAGTCGCCGGTGCCGCAGCAGCAGTCGAGTATGCGCGCGCCGGGCTGCGGCGCCAGCAGCGCGATGGCGCGCCGCCGCCAGCGCTCGTCCAGCCCCGCGGTTAGCACGCGGTTGGTCAAGTCGTAACGTGGCGCGATGGACGCGAACATCTCGCGGACGAAACCGCCCTTCGTCGTTTCGGGTCCATCGCGTACCGGTGCCGCACTCATCGCTGACCAGCCTGCTTCCAAGCGCGGGTAGGCGTGCCCCTCTTTCGTCGTGATGGGCCGCCGATGGTGGAGTTGAGCTCGCCGGTCGAGCTGTTCGCCGCGCTCTCGCACGCCGCGACTATCGACGTGCACGCCTACACGCTTCGCGGGCCGATCCTGCGCGCACTCGAGGCGGCGGCGAGCCGCGGCGCGCGCGTCGACGTCGAGTTGGAGGGCAGCCCGCACGACGATCCGCGCAACGCGCTGGCGGCCTACAACGGTCGCGTCGTAGCCGAGCTGCGGACGGCCGGCGTGAACGCACTGCTCGCCGACCCGGTGCATGCAAAGTCGATCGACGCCGACGGCACGCTCTTTCTCGACGACCGCAACTTTAACGCGTCCGACGTCGTTCTTCGCGACGACGATCCCGCCGATGCCGCCTCCATCCCAATGCTCAAGCACGAGGCGCTCGCGGCCGAGGCCGTGCTGCTGCGCGCGGCGCGCCGCGACGACGGCGTCATCGTCGCCAGCGAGTCGTTCGGGTGCTGCAACAGCGTCTACTCCGCGCTCGACGCGCTCGCGAAACGCGGCGGAGCGCCGCGCCTGGTCGTCTGCGAGCGCGAGCTGCGCGGCAACGCGCGCGAACAGGGGGTTCTCCGCGCACTCGTCCGCGACGGCGTGCGCGTGCGCGTCGGCCGCGATACGGAAAAAATCGCGCTGTCCGGCGATCGCGCGTGGATCGGTTCGGCGAACGCCACGGTCGCATTCGGTCGCGCCGATCTGCCGGATTGGGGCCTGTGCAGCGATGACCCGGCGATCGTCGCGGCAGCTCGCGGCCGAATCGAGTCGGAATGGAGCCGCGCCAAGCCGCTCGCGATCTCTATTTGAAGCCGAACAGCCGGCGTGCGTTTTCATCGGTGCGCGTGCCGACCTCGGCAGGCGACATGCCGAGCAGCGCCGCGACTCGCGCGGCGGTGTACTGGAGGAATGCGGGCTCGTTGCGCTTGCCGCGCATGGGCACCGGTGCGAGATAGGGGCAGTCGGTCTCGAGCACGACGTTGCCGATGCCGGCGGCGCAAACGGCCTCGCGTACGCGCTCGGCGTTGGGAAACGTGACGACGCCCCCGATTCCCAACAGGAGGCCGAACTCGCCCGTATAGATCAGTGCCTGTTCCGCCGTCCCCGTAAAGCAGTGAACGACGCCGCGCATCGTGCCCGCCCACTCTTCGCGCAAGATCGCGATGAAATCGTCGAACGCGTCGCGCAGATGAAATACAACGGGCAGACCCGCGTCGCGCGCGAAGGCGAGCTGCGCGCGAAGCACGCGCGCCTGTGCGTCGCGGGGGCTATGATCGTAATAATAGTCCAAGCCCATCTCGCCGACCGCGATGACGCGCGGGTCTTCCAGCAGCGCACGCAGCCGGGCGGCGAGCTCCGCCGGGGCGTTCCGCGCCTCGTGCGGATGGATACCGGCCGCTGCCGCGAGGCCGTACCGCTGCGCGGTGGAAATGGCGCGAGCGCTATCCGCGAGATCTTCGCCGACCGTGAGCATTGCGGAGACGCCGGCCGCTCGCGCACGCTCGACGACGGCTTCGCGGTCGGCATCGTACTTGCGATCGTGAATGTGACAGTGGGTGTCGATCACGACCGCGGTTCGAGCTCGATCTTCGGAAAGAGCGATGCGCCCGCCAATGTCTGCGTGTTCGGCGGGAGCTTGCCCCAAACCAGTGACGCCGTCCAATCCTCGTCGATGCGGCCCGGACTGCCGAGCTGCCGCCACATCTCGCTCATGCGCTCCGGCATGACCGGATGCAGCAGTATTGCGAGCCAACGAAGTCCCTCGCACAGGTCGTACAGCGTCGCGTCCAGCTCACCCGTCCGCCCTTCCTTGTATAGGACCCACGGCTTGCTCTCGTCGATGGCACGGTTGAGCGCCGTGACGAGCTCCCAGACGGACTCGAGTGCTTCGCGGAAGCGCAGATCGAGAATCCGCGTGCGGACGACGGCGGGAAGCGTCGCGAAACGCGCGGCGAGCTCGCTCCCGGTCGAGGCCGGCGGAACGCGGCCGTCACGGTAGCGGCGCAGCATCGAGAGCGTGCGCTGCAGCAGATTCCCCAGGTCGTTGGCGAGCTCGCTGTTGTGACGCTGCGCGATCTTTTCCTCGGAGTACGAGAAGTCGCTGCCGAACGGCGCCTCCCGCAGCAGAAAATAGCGAATCGAGCCCGCGCCGAAACACCGTGCGAGCGCGAACGGATCGGCCGCGTTGCCGAGGCTCTTGCTCATCTTCGCTCCGTCGACGGTGATCCAGCCATGGGCGAAGACTAGTTCCGGCGCCGCCTCGCCGATCGCCCACAGCAGCGCGGGCCAGATGATCGTGTGGAAGCGGGCGATCTCTTTGCCGACGAGCTGCACCTGCGCGGGCCAGAGCTCGCGGAAGCGCGAGCCGTCAACGCCCCAGCCGATCGCCGTGATGTAATTGAGCAGCGCGTCGAGCCAGACGTAGATGACGCCGCCTTCCGCGATCGGGATTCCCCAGTGCAGGTTCGTGCGCGAGATGGAGAGATCGTCGAGCCCTTCGGCGAGGATCGACATCATCTCGTTGTACATGCTGCGCGGCCGCACCCACTCCGGATGGCGCTCGAAGTGCTCCAGCAGACGGTCCCGATAGGCGGAGAGCCGGAAGAACCAATCTTCTTCCGATATCCACTGCACCTCCCGTCCGCACGTCGGGCAGCGCCCGTCGACCAGCTTGGACTCGAGCCAGAAGGTCTCGTCGTAGACGCAGTACCATCCCTCGTACCTGCCGAGATAGACGTCGCCGCGTTCGCGCAGCAGCTCGAAGACGCGCTGCACTTTTTCGACGTGGCGCGGCTCAGTCGTGCGGATGAAGTCGTCGTAAGACACCTCGTACAACGCGAACAGCGCCTTCCAGCGCGGCACGAGCTCGTCGCACCACTCCTGCGGCGTCTTGCCCGCGGCGGCGGCGGCGTTCGCGACCTTCTGGCCGTGCTCGTCCGTCCCGGTCAGGAAGAACGTCGGCCCGAACGTGCGCGCCGTGCGGGCGAGCACGTCGGCGACGATCGTCGTGTACGCGTGGCCGATGTGCGGCTCTCCGCTGATGTAATAGATCGGCGTCGTGACGTAGTAGGGGCGTTCCATCTTGAATCAGGTCTGGTTAATCGAAGGTTCGCGGCGCGCCTGGCGGGCCGCGGCGCGCGCGTAGAGCCGGCGGCGCTCCCCGAAGCCGCGCTTGGCGAGCAGCTTCGCGACCTCGCCCACGCGCCGGCCGCTCGCGAGGAGCGCATCGATTGCGGCCTCGGCCTCCTCGGCGGCGGGCTCCGATTCGATCGCGTAGGGCGCGATCGCGAAGGCGACCTCGCCGCGCACCGGCTCCGGCAGCGAGCTCAACACGTCGTGCGGCGTGCCCGACAGTTGCTGCTCGTGGAGCTTCGTATACTCGCGAACGACGAAGAGCCGCGCGTCGGGCGCGACGTGCGCGAGGTCCGCGAGGGCGGCGCGCAGCCGTCGCGGCGACTCGTACCAGATCGTCGTCGCCCCGCCCCGCAGCGCGGCGGCAAAGCTCTCGCGGCGCGCCGCCGCGGTGCGCGGCGGAAATCCCTCGAACGTAAAGCGACGCAGCGAGAACCCCGAGAGGACCGCGACCCCGAATGCGGCGCTCGGGCCCGGCAATACCTCGACCGGTATCCCGGCATCGCGCGCCGCCGCGATCAACGCGCTCCCCGGATCCGAGACTCCGGGCATCCCGGCGTCGCTGGTCACCGCGACGATCTGCGTTCGCGCGCGCTCGAGGATCGCCGGCGTCACCGCAGGCGCGTTCTGCTCGCGATAGCTCCAGATTTCGCGACCCTCCAGCTCGAGCGCGTGCAGCAGTTTGCGCGCCGTCCGCGTGTCTTCGGCGACGATCAGCGCCGCTTCGCGCAGGACGTCGAGCGCGCGAAGCGTGACGTCGCGCAGGTTTCCGAGCGGCGTCGGTACGAAGATGAGCGGCATGCCACGAGGCTTCGACGTCGAGCACATACCTCCGGGCGCGAAGCTGGAGCTGTATATCTCGCCGACGTGCCCGTACTGCCGGCGCGCTATCGCGTATTACGACTCGGCCGGCACGCCGTATACGATCTACGACGCCCAGAACGATCGCGACGCGCGCGCTCGGATGTTTGCGTACAGCCACGACGATCCGACGGTGCCGGCCATCGTCGTTAACGGAGAGTACGTGCAGTCCGGTTGGGGATCGCCGCCGCGGGGTTGAACGATCCACTGACCCGCCGGTCGGCGGGCTCGACCTAACGTTGCTACGGAAAGGAAAGCTCGGAAAATGTATGACCACGGTTCGGCAGCCGCCGCCGGATTTATCGCGACGGCGGTGATGATTTATGGCATCGTGCTGCTCGCGCTGATCGCGTTCACGCTCTGGGTCTACTGGCGAATTTTTGCCAAAGCGGGATTCAACGGCGCGTTGTCGCTCCTCAACTTGGTGCCCGGCGTCGGGCCGCTCATCTGCATGATCATCCTCGCGTTCGGCCGCTGGCCGATCGAGGATCAGCTCGCGGCGCTACAGGCGCGGGGCTCCGGCCCAATGTCTCCGCCGTCGGCTCCCCCGGGCACGTCGGTCATGCCGACGTAGCTCTCCAAACATCGGCGATCCAGCGCTCGACGTCTTCGCGGCGCGAGGGCACGACGAGCCGATAAATTTTCCGCGCCGGTCGCCGTGACGGCGACGTCGTCTTCGATGCGGACGCCGATTCCACGGAAGCGTTCTGGCACGGTCGCGTCGTCGGGTTGGAAGTAGCATCCCGGCTCGATGGTGAGGACCATGCCCTCGCGCAGCTTGCCGTAACGGTACTCCGAGGTTCGCGCGTTCGCGCAATCGTGGACGTCGAGTCCCAGCATGTGACTGACGCCGTGGAGCGTGTAGCGCCGGTGAAAGAGATTCTGCGGATCCGTCGCCTCGTCGAGCGACATCTTGAGAATTCCCAAGTCGATCAACCCTTCGGCCAACAGGCGCGTCGCGCGCCGGTGCGGCTCGAGGAAGTCGTTGCCGGGAGCGACGGCCTCGATGCCGGCGCGTTGGGCTCGCCAAACGAGGTCGTAGATCGTCGCCTGTTCCGGTGAGAAGCGCCCCGAGAGCGGAAGCGTGCGTGTGATGTCGGCGGTATAGAGCGACTCGCACTCGATCCCTGCGTCGAGCAGCAGCAGCGCGCCGGGTCGCAACGCTCCATCGTTCTTCACCCAATGTAGCGTGCACGCGTGTTCGCCGGCCGCGGCGATCGTCAGATAACCGGTGTCGTTGGCGTCGATGCGCGCGCGGCTCCAAAACGCCGCCTCGATCTCGCGCTCCGACTTGCCGGCGCGCATGGCGCGGATCGCGTCGTCGAAACCGAGCTTGGAGAGCTCGCACGCGCGACGCAGCTCCGCCAACTCGTAATCGTCCTTGACCAGCCGTAGCTCCGAGAGATGTTCCGCCAGTTCGGCGTCGTCGTTGCTCGGATCGAAACGCCGGTCGATCTCCTCGTCGTGGGAGCGAAGGACGCGCACCGCGTGCTTGGCGCCGCGCAGCTCCTCGAGGTACTGCGGCAGCGACGCGAGCGGACGGCTGTCGTCGACTCCGTAGAAGGTCTTGCTCTCTTCGACGCCGCGATGCCGGCCTACCCAAAGCTCGCCGTAGACGCGGTCCGTGAAGAACTCCGCCTCGCCGCGGTTGTGCGCCGGCACGAATAGAACGCTGCGATGCTGCGCACCATTGGGCTCGAGGATCAGGGCCGCGCCCGCTTCACCCGGGCCGGCCAAATACGCGAAGTCGCTCGACGGGCGAAAATGATACGCGGTGTCGTTGGCGCGCACGCGTTCGCGGCCGGCCGGCACGATCAGATAGACGCCGGGATACGACTTGCCGAGCAGTTCTCGGCGCGCGCGGAAACGGTCGGTCTGCGGATGGGCGCGGGTCGCGGCCGGCCGGTCGATCCACCCGCCGGCCATGAAATCGACTAGCCCCTTCGGCGGCACGAAGTCGTGGCTAGCCCGACCGGCGTCGGTGGGTTTTTCGGCGGTGCGATCTGCAGACATGGTTCGACGGAGATTCGCCTAAGGCTCGGCGGGTCATGCATGCCAACGACACCCTCGCTAACGAGCGGACTTATTTGGCCTACATCCGCACCGCCCTCGCCTTCATCGCATTCGGCTTCGTGGTCGCACGATTCTCGCTGTTTGCGCGGGAGTTCGCGCTGATCGTCCATGGGGCCGTCACGGGGGCCGGGGCCTCGACTGGCTTCGGAACCGCGATGGCTTTGTTCGGCGTCTACATGGCGCTGCTGGGGGCATGGCGCTACGCCGTGACCGACCGCGGGCTCCGCGAGAACCGCGTCGTCACCATGTCGAGCGCGACCGGTTACGCGATTGCGCTGTTCGTCGTGGTCGCCGGAGCGATCGTGGCGACCGCGCTGCTATCCGAGCGTTAACATCTCTAAGGAAACGTCGAGCGCCGGCGCGCTGTGGGTCAGGCGCCCGACGCTTATCACGTCGACGCCGGTGCGCGCGATCTCGAGAACGTTGGATTCGTTCACCCCACCGCTTGCCTCGACGACGACGCGCCCGTCCGCCATCGCAACGGCCTGCGCCAGCATCGCCGGATCCATGTTGTCAAGGAGCACCGCGTCGATCGGTTCGGCCAGGGCCTCTTCGAGCTGCTCGAGCGTGTCGACTTCGATCTCGACCTTCACCATGTGCCCGCCGCGGGCGCGCGCCGCCGCGACGGCCGCTCGGATCGATCCCGCCAACGCCAGATGGTTGTCTTTGATGAGGATACCGTCGTCGAGGCCGAAGCGGTGGTTCGCTCCGCCCCCGCAGGCCACGGCGTAGCGCTCGAGCGCGCGCAAACCTGGCGTGGTCTTGCGCGTGTCGGCGATCTTTGCGCGCGTCGGCGTCACGAGGTCCACGAGCGCGCGGGTCGCCGTCGCGACTCCCGAAAGGTGCGAGAGGAAATTCAGCGCCGTTCGCTCTGCCGTGAGAATCGCACGCGCGCTTCCGGCAATCTCCGCGACGATGCCGCCGGCTTCGACTCGTTCGCCGTCGCCGGTCAGGATTGCGGCGCCGATGCGTTCCTCGAGCAGCCGGAAGGCGAGCATCGCGACGCTGACGCCGGCGATGATGCCGCTCGATCGCGCGATGATCTGCGCCGTCGTCTCGCGGTTGGGCTCGACGATGGCCTCCGTCGTGAGGTCTCCGCCGCGGCCGATGTCTTCGAGCAGAGCTGCCCGGACGATCGGCTCGGCGAGGAGTGCGCTGGTCTCTACGTCGCGGTACATTCGTTGCAGTCCGCGGGATGCCGATGGCGCAACCCGGAGGGCTGGGCCGGTGTTGGCCGGACTCGTCGTTGCTCGTCGGTCACAGAGGGATGGCTATGCTCCCTCCTCGCGCCTCGATTCCGGCCAACATCGGCTCCAGCGAATGCACCGGGACGTAGAGACCAGCGCACTAGCTCAAGCGACGCTGCGAAGTCGCGTGAAGGAACGCTTGGCAAAGGCTTCATCGGTCTGCGGATAGTCAATGCGGTAGTGGCTGCCCCGGCTCTCGCGGCGCGCCAGCGCGGCCTCGGCGATCAGCCGTCCGACGACGAGGAGATTGCGAAGCTCGCCGTGCGCCGATGCGGCGGACGCCTCGAGCTCGCCGATGCGCGCGAGCGCCTCGCGTAACCCGGACTCGTTGCGCACCAGTCCGATGTTGGCATACATGAGGTTGCGCAGATCGCTGAGCGCCTGCGCCGTCGTCGTATCGGTGGCGGCGGCGGTGCCGCGTTCGCGTCGCACAGCGCGCTCTGCGACGGCGGCCATTGTGTGCGCGCGGCCGCTCTCGATGTCGATGGCTACGCGCGATCCGTAGACGAGCGCCTCTAGGAGCGAGTTGCTAGCCAAGCGGTTCGCGCCGTGCACGCCGGTTGCGCTGGCCTCGCCGCATGCCCACAAGCCCGGCAGCGAAGCTCGTCCCCATTCGTCGACGGCGATCCCGCCCATATGGTAGTGGGCCGCGGGAGTGACCGGGATGTTTTGCGCGCGCGGATCGATGCCGGCCTCCATGCAGAAGCGGAACACCGTCGGAAACGCCTGAGGAAAATGCACGCCGATCGCCGATCGTGCGTCGAGCCCGACGGTGCGCCCACGCTGTTGCTGCTCGAAAATCGCTCGGGCGACGACGTCGCGCGGCGCGAGCTCGGCATCGGGATGAACGGCACGCATGAAGCGTTCGCCCAGATCGTTGACGAGCGTGGCGCCTTCTCCCCGCACCGCCTCGGTTACCAACGGCATCGGATCGCGTCCGATCGCGAGCGCGGTCGGATGAAACTGGACGAACTCCATATCGGCCAGCGTCGCGCCAGCGCGCGCCGCCATTGCGATGCCGTCGCCGGTAGCCTCTACGGGATTCGTCGTGTAGCGGTAGAGCCGGCCGATGCCGCCGGTGGCGAACACGACGGCGGGAGCGCGGAATGCGATCCGCTCGGAGCTTCCGTGACGGTGCGCGTAGACACCGCTCACCGCGCCATCGTCGAGGATCAGGTCGTCGGCCATGACGTCTTCCACGACTCGGATGGACGGATGTGCGGCGACCGCCTCGATCAGCGTCTTCAGGATCTCGTGACCGGTGGCGTCTCCCCCGGCCTTGACGATGCGCCGCCGCTGGTGCGCCGCCTCGCGTCCCAGCGCGAGCTCGCCCGCATCCGTGCGGTCGAACGCGGCCCCCAGCTCGAGCAGTTCTTCGATACGCGCCGGTGCGTCGTGCGTGAGAATTTCGACGATCGTCGCATCGCTGATGCCGGCGCCCGCGCGCTGCGTGTCGATCGCGTGCAGACGGGGCGAGTCGTCCTTGCCGACCGCCGCCGCGATGCCGCCCTGCGCCCAATCCGTCGCCGCGCCCTTACCCAGGCGAGTCTTGCACAGCACGGTAACGTTGGCCGGCTGTAATTTGAGCGCCGCGATCAAACCGGCGATTCCCGCGCCGACCACCAGCGCGTCGCCGCGCTGCGTCTCCGTGAAAGGCACGTCGCTCAATCGCGCGGCTGGCGGCTGAACTCGAGCATCCGCTCGACCGCGCGCCGCGCGCGTCGCGCGACCGCCGGCTCGATGGTGACCTCGTACTCCATCGCGCGCAGCGAGTGGAGCACCTTCGGCAGCGTGTTACGTTTCATGTGCGGGCAGAGGTTGCACGGGCGCACGAACTCGATGCTCGGGTAACGGCCCGACACGTTGTCCGCCATGGAGCACTCCGTCATCATTAAAACTCGCGGTGTACTGCGCACACCGCTCGGGCGCTGCGCTCCCATCCGTACTTCGCCGGATGGGTCCCCGTTGGCGAGCTTGCCGACGTATTCGGTCATGCCTTGGGTCGAACCGACGTAGTCGGCCTCGGCCAGGACCTCCGGCGGACATTCGGGGTGCGCCAGCACGACCAGCGACGGATCGCCGTCGCGGAAGCGGCGGATGTCGGCTGCGGAGAAGCGCTCGTGCACCTCGCAGTGCCCTTTCCAGGCGACGATCTCGACGCCGGTCTTGGAGGCGACCCATTTCGCGAGATACTCGTCAGGCAAGAAGATGACGCGCGGCACGCCGAGCGCCTCGACGATCTGCACCGCGTTGCCGCTCGTCACGCACACGTCCGACTCCGCCTTGACCTCGGCCGACGTGTTCACGTAGGTGACGATCGGCGTGTCCGGATACTTCTCGCGTAAGAGGCGCACGTCGGCGCCCGTGATGGACTCGGCGAGCGAGCACCCGGCCTTCAGGTCGGGAACGAGAACGGTCTTGTCGGGATTGACGAGCTTCGCCGTTTCGGCCATGAAGTGGACGCCGCACAGCACGATCACGTCTGCCTGCGTCTCTGCGGCCTTTATGGCGAGCGCGAGCGAGTCGCCGACGATATCCGCGACCGTGTAGAAGATCTCGGGTACCTGATAGTTGTGGGCGAGGATGACCGCGTTTCGTTCGCGCTTGAGCCGATTGATCTCGGCGACGTAGGGCGCGTGCAGCGGCCACTCGACGCGCGGAATGATGTGCTCCACGCGCTCGAACACCGGATCGGTCTCCTCGGCGACGCTTCGCGTATAGGGTAAATCGATGACGCCCATGTTGGTTCGGGGAGGTTGCGGCCGCGTCGCCGCTTCTCCCCTGACTATGACCCACGGCCGCGGCACCGAGTTCCCGACCAAGCTAGTCTGCCATACAAGCAAGCGAGGAAAGGCGCTTGCTGCGTTAGCCTCGACGCTCGCCTGGGTACCAGCCGGGTCGAGAACCCTTTTCCGCTGACCCTTTAGGAGGTACCAAATTCCATGAATCGCTGGTTCGTCGGCATTATTCTCGTTGGAGCCCTTGCGGCCGGAGCAACATCGCTTGCAGCAGCCACGGCGCAGCCCGCGCCGACTATGTCGCCAATGGCGTCCGCGTCGCCGACGCCGATGTCGACGATGCGGCCGTAACGTACGCGCTTACCCGCGACTCCAGTCCATAAACTGTGGGTAACCGCAATTTCTTGTGGAGCAGTTGTGGACTGGCACGCAGACGTGTTGCGTCACGTTTGTTGCTTTGGTAGCATGCAAACACTTCGCCCAATGACGAAGTGCGGACGGTATCGAACCGCGATCGACAGCACGTAGACGACCCGTCGCGTCTAACGCGGCAAGTCCGAGTGAGGTCAATCGAAAACCGGAACGACACGTCGGTGGGAGGCCGGAAACGGCTTCAAACAGGCGAGAATGACCGGGATACAGCAAAGCCCGCAGCGTTATGCTGCGGGCTTTGTACGTGAAAAGGCCTCCGCCGGGATTTGGGCGCAACAGGGAGCCATGGAGCGCCGCTTGGAGCTCACGCTGCGCGGGCTTATCCTCGGCTGCGCGATCACGCTCGTGTTTACGGCGGCGAACGTCTATCTGGGGCTCAAGGTCGGGCTAACGTTCGCCTCGACGATTCCGGCCGCCGTGATCTCGATGGCCGTCTTGCGCGGGTTGCGCAACGCGACAATCTACGAAAACAACATCGTTCAAACCGTCGCCTCGGCCGCCGGCACGCTGTCGGCGGTCATCTTCGTATTGCCCGGGCTCGTGATGATCGGTTCGTGGAGCGGCTTTCCGTTCGGCGTCTCGTTCGGAATCTGCGCGATCGGCGGCATTCTCGGCGTGATGTACAGCGTGCCGTTGCGGCGCGCGCTCGTGACGTCGTCGAACCTGCCGTATCCCGAAGGCGTCGCGGCCGCCGAGGTGCTCAAGGTCGGTACCACGGCCGGAGCGGCGCAGTCGGACCGCGCCGGGCTGGCGGCGCTCGTCGGCGGTACCGTTGCATCGGGGCTGTTCGCCGCGATCGTCGCGACGCGCGTCTTTGCGGCACAGATCGGCGCGTTTTTCCGCGCCGGCAACGCGGCTACCGGTCTGGGATTCTCGCTGTCGCTCGCGCTCGTCGGAGCGGGACAGCTGATCGGCCTCACCGTCGGTTTGGCCATTCTGACCGGCCTCGTGATCGCGTGGGGCATCGCGACGCCGCTGCTGACTGCGGCGCATCCGACGGCCGGCGCCGCTGCAGACGTCGCCGGCGCAGTCTGGGCGCATCAGGTGCGCTTCATCGGCGCGGGCGCGATCGGCGTCGCGGCGCTGTGGTCGCTGGGACGTCTGGTCCGGCCGGTCGCCGCCGGCATCCGTTCGGCGATGCTCGCCGCACGGCGGCGCCGACGCGGCGAAGGCGCGGACCTGCCGCGCACCGAGCAGGATCTTCCGATTGGGCTCGTCGGCCTGATCAGCCTCCTATGCCTGATTCCGCTCGGCGTTCTGCTGTGGACGTTTCTCTCCGGCGGAGCGCTCGCGGCGCTAGCGGTGCCGATGACGGCGGCCGCGATCGTCTACGTCGTGATCGCAGGTTTCTTCGTGGCGGCCGCGTGCGGGTACATGGCCGGGCTGATTGGCTCGTCAAACAGCCCGGTATCGGGTCTGGCGATCCTTTCCGTCATCGGCGCGTCGCTGATCGTGCTGGCGATCGCGAAAAGCGCCGGCGCACCGCTAAACGTGCAGCTCGTGGCGTACGCGCTCGTGGTGACCGCCGTGCTGCTCTGCGTCGCCACGATCTCGAACGACAACCTTCAAGATCTCAAGACCGGTCAGTTGGTCGACGCGACGCCGTGGCGGCAGCAGGTGGCGCTGGTCGTCGGCGTCGTGATGGGCGCCCTCGTCATTCCGCCGATCCTGGACCTCCTCAATCACGCCTACGGTTTCGCCGGCGCGCCGGTTGTCGGCAAGACGCTCGCGCAGCCGCTTCCCGCTCCGCAGGCGACACTGATCTCCGCGCTCGCAAAAGGCGTAATCGAAGGCCAGATCGACTGGCGTCTGATCGGCATCGGCGCGATCGTGGGCGCACTGATCGTCGCGGCCGACGAGGCGCTGCGCACGCGGCGTCTCGCGCTGCCGCCGCTGGCGGTCGGCCTAGGGATCTATCTGCCTGCCTCGACGACGGCGCCGGTGGTGCTCGGCGCGATCCTCGGATGGGCCTACAATCGCTGGGCCGCGCGCCGGCCGCAGCCGGATCGCACGAAACAGCTCGGCGTGCTCGTGGCGTCCGGGCTGATCGTCGGCGAGAGCGTCTTTGGGGTGATCTTGGCTGGGCTGATCGTTGTGCTGGGAAATCCGTCGCCGCTCGGGCTCGTCGGCGATGCGTTCGCGCCGGCGGCCAACCTCATCGGTGCCGTCGCGTTCGCGCTCGCGATCGCTGCGCTCTTCGCGATGACGCGACGGCTGACGCGGTTCTCGCGCTAAACTACGGTAGCACGCTCGTCACGCTTTCCATGGCCCCGTCGCTGGTGATCGTTACCGCGCCGTTTTCGTCCGTGCGATAGATGCGCGCCCCGAAGCGGCGCAGCGTCGCGAGCGTCGACGGCGCGGGATGGCCGAAGAGGTTGTGGCGTCCGACCGATATGATCGCGTACTTCGGCTCGACCGCCGCGATGAATGCCGGCGACGACCCATACGCCGAGCCGTGATGGCCCACCTTAAGCACGTCGGCGCGCAGATCGATGCGCTCGGCCAGGAATCTTGCTTCCGATTCGCTTCCCGCGTCACCCGTGAAG
Organism: Vulcanimicrobiota bacterium; assembly: GCA_963756165.1. Lineage (GTDB taxonomy): Bacteria > Vulcanimicrobiota > Vulcanimicrobiia > Vulcanimicrobiales > Vulcanimicrobiaceae > Cybelea. The sequence continues at coordinate 376,361 of CAVWMO010000014.1, forward strand.
AGCATCCGAAAGCGCCGGTACTGCAGCACGAAGGCGATCGAGTTGCTGTTGATTGCGTTGCGCCCGCCAATGAACGGCAGCGAGGGGCCAATGAAGTGCAGCGCGACGCCGTCGTCCGTGCGCCACTCCGCCGACGCGCGGGGATAGACCACCGGCACGGCCTGCGCTCGCGCCGTCGCGATCGCGTCGAGATACGCGTGGCCGCCGTAACGCTGGCCGCCATCCGCGACTTCGGCGACTCGCAGGCGGCGCAGGACGGGCGCGACGCCGCCCGCGTGATCGCCGTGCGGATGCGAGATGATGACGGCGTCGACCGCGTGGATGCCGTGACGGAGCAGAAACGGCACCACGGTGCGTTCGCCGACGCGCTCCGCCGCGGACCCGTCGACCTGCGCCGCGCGCTCGAGCCTCCCGCCGGCGTCTACTAAGAGCGTGTGGCCGCGCGGCGTCTGAACGACGATCGCATCGGCCTGTCCGACGTCGAGGACGGTTACGATTAGGCGCGCGCGCTGCGCGCCGTGCGGCGGCCACAGCACGAAGCCGCTCGCCACCACGAGCAACGCCGCGGCGAACGTCGCCGCGCCGCGCCGCGCTAGCGTCGGAGCGGCGAGGAGCGCGCCGTCGTATGCCGCGATGCACCACGCCGGCGGCGGCGTCATCGGCACGATTGCGCCGGGAAGGGAGCCGATGAGACGCACCGCACCGAGCGTCCATGCGATCAGCCAAGAGTTGAAGTTGGCACAGGCTTGCGCCAGCGGCGCGCACCACTCCAGCGCGAGCTGCGCGGCGCCGAGCGCCATCGTCGCGCCGACGCACGGAACGACGGCGAGATTGGCCACGACGGCGTACGGCGCGAACTGCAAGAAGATCGCCGCGCCGAGCGGCCAGATACCGAGCTGCGTCGCAAGCGTCAGCACGACCGCCTCGTGTGCGTGCGCCGGCAGCGTTACTCGCGCGGCGAGCCAGCGTTCCAGCGGCCCCGCGCACGCGAAGATCGCGGCCACGCACGAAAACGAGAGCGCGAACGACGCCGTCGCGACGCTCTGCGGACGCGCGAACGTGATGACGAGCGCGGCTATCGCGAGCGCGTTCCACGACAGGGTGGCCCGTCCGCACGCGCGCGCCGCGAGCGCGGCGCTCGCCATCGTCGCCGCGCGGACCGCGGGAAGCTGCGCGCCGCTCCACCACACGAACGACCACAGCAACGCGATCGCCGCACAGCACGCGAGCCAACGCGGGAGCGTCAGAAGCGTGAACGCCGCGACCGCGAGCGCCGCAACCACGCCGAGGTGCAGACCGGCGGTGACCAACACGTGCACCGTACCGGTCTCTTGGAACTCGGCTCGCAGTTCCGGCGGAAGCGCCGCGCGCTCTCCCCACAATTCGCCCGCGACGACCGAGGCGCCGGGTTCGCCGAGCCGCTCTCGCAATCGCTCGTGCGCCCACTCGTGTGCGCGCGCGAGCAGCGTGGAAGGATCCGACACCGGCGCGGCATCGGTTCGCAGCAGCGTCGCGCCCTCGAGACTCCCGTCGAGTCCGCGTTCGGCCTGCAACGCGCGTTCGCTGGGCTCGCCGGGATTGCGCGCCTCGTCGAACGGCTCGAGCCGTCCGCGCACGAGCACGCGCGCTCCGGCCGGCGGCGCGTCGCCACGCACGTGTGCCAGCACGCGCGCGCCCCCGTCGAGTGCGAGCGTTACCTCCGTCGTGCCGTCACCGGCGCCGAACCGACTCAAGAGCGTCGCGCCGTAGCGCGCGGTGCGTCGTTCGGTAATGGCGCCGGAGTGCCCGCGGAGGTCCGCGTTGGCCGCAGCCGCGACCAGGGCGGCCGCGAACAGCACGCGAAATCGCGGCGGTCCGCATGCGCCGAATGCGGCGTACGCGGCGGAGGCGAGAAGGCCGGCGTTGGCGACGGCGCGCACATCCGATGGAAGCGGCGTCGCGGCGAGCGTGCCGAGCACCGCAGCGACCGCGCACAGGAGGATCGCGAACGACGGCATCGTCCTTCTCCTGCGACGGCCGCACGGCATAGCTAGAGAGGAACACTTTGCGCATCATCGTCACCGGCGGGGCCGGGTTCATCGGCTCGCACGTCGTCGAAACCTACGTCGACGCGGGCCACGAAGTGCTCGTGATCGACTCGCTGTGGGAACACGGCGGCGGCCGGCGCATCAACGTGCGCAACGGCGTGTCACTCGTGCACATGGACGTTCGCGACGAGGCGATCGCGCGCGTCTTCGCGGACTTCAAGCCCGACATCGTGAGCCATCATGCGGCGCAACACTCCGTCGCGATCTCGTCGCGCGACCCGATCTACGACGCGCAGGTCAACGTCGTCGGGCTGCTCAACGTGCTCGAGCAGAGCGCACGCAGCGGCGCGCGCAAGGTGATCTTCGCGTCGAGCGGTGCGACGTACGGAACCCCTAAGCTGTTGCCGATCACCGAGGCGACGCCGCAGCGCCCAATGTCGCCCTACGGCATCACGAAGATGGTCGGCGAATACTATCTGCGCTTCTATCGCGCAAACAAGGAGCTGGACTTCACCGCTCTGCGCTACGGCAACGTCTACGGCCCGCGCCAGGATCCGAGCGGCGAGGCCGGCGTGATCGCGATCTTTAGCGGGCAGTTCATCGCGCGGCAGCCCGTCCGCATCGACTGGGACGGCGAGCAGACGCGCGACTACGTCTACGTCGCGGACGTCGCGCGTGCCAACGTCTCGGCGCTGGAGCGCGGCTCGGGCGAGTGCTACGTGATCGGCACGGGGGTTCCGACGAGCGTGAACGCGATCTATCGCGCGCTGGTCGGCGTGAGCGGATTCGAGGCGCCGATCGAGCGAGCTCCGCGGCGCCCCGGCGACGCGCGTGACGCGCAGTTCGACGCGAGCAAAGCGGCCGCCGAGCTAGAATGGTCGGCTACGACCCCGCTGGAGCAAGGCATCGCGGCCACCTACGCTTACTTCCAAAAAATAGCGCGTTAACGAACGACAACGATGGAGCGTTTCGCGAGCACAGCGGAACGGATCGCGCGCGAGCCCGCCAAGCTCGAGAAGATCGCACTGCTGGCGGACTACTTTCGCGAGCTCGGCGACGACGATCTCGTTGCCGCGGCGCGCTTCTTCAGCGGGGACCGTTCGCCGCGCGCGATAGGCGCACGCTCGCACTCGGCGGACGCACGATCGTCGAGGTCGCGCGCCGCGTCTGGGGCTTCGACGACGCGGCGCTGCTGCAAAACTACAGCGTCGACGGGCGATCTCGGCGCGGCGCTCGGCGCGCTCGTGCGGCCGCCGTCCGACGCCATGCTCTTTCGCGATCGCTGACGCCGGCCGCGCTCGAAGCGTATCTTCGGAGAGATCGCGGCGGCGTCGGGAAAGAGCGCCGAACAGGCGTCGCGCCGCGGTGCTCGAGCGAATCCTGCGCGCCTGCGACGATCCCGCTGGCCGCGGCGTACGTCGTCAAGATCGTCACGGGCGAGTCTGCGCATCGGGTTACGCGAAGGCCTCGTGCTGCGATGCGATCGCGCAGGCGTTCGACGCCGATCCGGCCGCCGTGCGGCGCGCCACGGCGCGGCCGGCGACGTCGGCGCGGTCGCGCTCGCCGCCAAGCACGGCACGCTCGCGCGATCTGCGCGTCGCCTACGACGCGCCGATCGGCTTCATGCTCGCGACGCCGATCGCCGTACGGCGAGGCTTACAAGGAGCTCGCGCGCGGCGCGTGGATCGTCGAAGACAAGTACGACGGCATCCGCGCGCAGGCGCACGTCGCGCGGGAGCGCGCGCGCTCTTTTCGCGCAGGCTCAACGACGTGACGGCCTCGTATCCGGAGGTCGCCGCCGCGCTGGCGCGACTCCCGGCGACGCGATCCTCGATGGCGAGATCGTCGCGATGCGCGACGGCCGCGTGCTGCCGTTTCGCATGCTGCAGGCGCGCTTGCAGCGCAAGACCGTCGACGCCGAGCTGCTGCCGACGTGCCGCTCGCCTACGTGGCGTTCGACGTGATGGCGCTCGGCGAGGAGCTGCTCGTCGACGAGCCGCTGTCGCGCGGCGCGAGCGGCTGCGCGCTCGTACTAACGCCGCGTCCCAGCCTCGCGCTTGCACCGTTCGAACCCGTCGGCGACGAAGCGCGCGGCCGATCGTCAACGCGCGCTTCGCCGCGGCTCGCGCGCGCGGCAACGAAGGCCTGATGCTCAAGCGCACCGACGCGCCGTACCTCCCGGGCCGGCGCGGCAAGTGGTGGCTCAAGCTCAAGCGCGAGCTCTCGACGCTCGACGTCGTCGGTCATCGCCGTGGAGTGGGGCCACGGCAAGCGCGCCGGCGTGCTCTCCGACTACACGTTCGCGGTGCGCGGCGACGACGGAGCGCTGCTGGCGATCGGCAAGGCGTACTCGGGCCTGACCGACGCGGAGATCGCGGAGCTGACGCCGTGGTTTCTCGAGCACCGCCTGCCGCACTCGACAGCAGCGCGCGAAGGCGCGCGCGCACGAGATTCCGGTCGAGCCGAAGATCGTGCTCGAGGTCGCCTTCGACGTCATCCAGGAGAGCGAGCTGCACGAGAGCGGATTCTCGCTGCGTTTTCCGCGCATCGTGCGCATCCGCGACGACAAGCCCCCCGAAGAGATCGATACGCTCGAACGCGTGCGTAATATCTACGCCGAGATGCTCAAACGCGAAGGCATCGCGCCCTAGTTTGCGTTTTTACCGTTTTTTGAGTATCACGCCGCGACGAGGTTGAGCAGTTTGTCCTGGACGTAGACGTGTTTGCGGATTTCCTTGCCGCCGAGGTGGATGCGCACGTTCGAGTCGTCCAGGGCGAGCGCCAGGGCTTGATTCTCGGTGACGCCGGCCGGCGCGCTGATGCGCGCGCGCACCTTGCCGTTGACCTGCACGACCAGCGTGATCTCTTCCGTCGCGAGCGCCGTCTCGTCGGGCTCGACGTAGCGCTCGAGATGCACCGAGGTTGTGTGCCCGAGCCGCTCCCACAGCTCCTCGGCGATGTGCGGCGCGAAGGGCGCGATGCAGGACCGGCAGCTGCTCGACCGCGTAGCGCATGGCGGGTGAATCCGGCATGCCGGCAACTCCCGCCGTCATCGCGTTGACCAGCTCGTCCAGCTTCGCGATCGTTGCGTTGTAGTGGAAGCGGCGCGACAGCGTCTCGTCGATGGCCGACTTCGCGGCGACGTGTACGGCTCGTACGAGCGCCTTCTCAGCAGGAGTTTGATCGCCTTTATCCGAGCGGAGTCGACGGGCTCGGATGGCAACCGGAGGGATCCCGCTCGAAATACGGCTCGCAGGCGCGCCAGATGCGGTTGAGCAAGCGGACGCGTCCGGTGATGCCGTCGTCGGTCCAGTTGCTGGTCTCCTCGGGCGGCGTCACATAGAGCAGGAACAGGCGCATCGCGTCGATGCCGTTGCGTTCGGCGGTCTCGTCGATGCCGACGACGTTCCCGCGCGACTTCGACATCTTCTCGCCGTCGCGCAGCACCATGCCCTGATGGAAGAGGCGCTGGAAGGGCTCGTCCACGCCGCTCACCCAGCCGCGGTCGTGAAAGAATTTATAGAAGAAGCGCGAGTACAGCAGGTGCAGAACCGTATGCTCAGCGCCGCCGATGTACTGGTCGACGTTCATCCAGCGCCGCGGCGCGTTCGACGTCCCATGGAGCCCGATCGTTGTGCGGGTCGAGGTAGCGCAAGATAGTACCACGACGACTCGAAGAACGTGTCCATCGTGTCGCTCTCGCGCCGCGCCGGGCCGGCGCACTTCGGGCACGTCGTCTTGAAGAACTCCTCGATGTTGGCGAGCGGCGAGCCTTCGCCGGTGAAGGCGACGCCGGCGGAAGCAAGACCGGCAGCTGGTCGTCCGGAACCGGCAACCTCGCCGCAGCCGTCGCAGTACACGATCGGGATCGGCGTGCCCCAGTAGCGCTGGCGCGAGATCAGCCAATCGCGCAAGCGTGTAGTTGACGGTCTTGCGCGCCGGCGCCGATCGCGGTCGAGCCGCTCGGCGAGCGCGTTGCGCGCGCGCTCGCTCGACATGCCGCTGAAATCGTCGCTCGCGATCAGCCGCCCGTCGTCGACGTAACGCGCGCTCGAGCGGCGCGGATCGACGGCTCCTCGCTCGGCACGATCACTTGCACGATCGGCAGCCCGTGCTTGTGCGCGAAGTCGAAGTCGCGCTCGTCGTGCGCGGGCACGCCCATCACGGCGCCCGTGCCGTACTCGGCCAGCACGTAGTTCGTCACCCAGATCGGCACGCGCTCGTGCGAGAGCGGGTTGATCGCGTAGGCGCCGGTGAAGACGCCCTTCTTTTCCATCAGGCTCGTGCGCTCGAGCTCCGACTTCGACTTCAGGCTCGCGGCAAACGCCTCGATCGCCGGCGGCGCGATCGCTTCGGACAGCATTTGCAGCAACGACTCGACCACCGGATGCTCGGGCGCGATCGCCAAGAACGTCACGCCGAAGAGCGTGTCGACGCGCGTGGTGAAGACCTCGATCTTCGCGTCGAGGCCTTCGATCGTCGAACGCGAACTGCACGCCTTCGCTGCGGCCGATCCAGTTGCGCTGCATCGTGCTCGTGCGCTCGGGCCAACCGTCGAGCTGATCGAGATCGTCCAGCAGACGATCGGCGTAGTCGGTGATCTTGAGGAACCACTGCGAGAGGTTGCGGCGCTCGACCAGATGCTCGCAGCGCCAGCAGCGTCCGTCGATGACTTGTTCGTTCGCGAGCACGGTCTGATCGTGCGGACACCAGTTCACCGGCGCCTCGCGCTTGTACGCCAGACCGTGCTCGTACAGGCGCAAAAAGAGCCACTGATTCCAGCGATAGTACTCCGGCTCGTCAGGTCGCGAACTCACGCGACCAGTCGTAGCCGGTGCCCATCAGCTTGATCTGCCGGCGCATGTTGAGGATGTTCTCGGCGGTCCACGAGGCGGGGTCGATGCCGCGCGCGATCGCGGCGTTCTCGGCGGGCAGCCCGAAGGCGTCCCAGCCCATCGGGTGCAGCACGTTGTAGCCGAGCATGCGCATCATGCGCGCGACGGCGTCGCCGAGCGTGTAGTTCTTCGCATGGCCGACGTGGAGATCGCCCGACGGATACGGCAGCATCTCCAGCGCGTAGTATTTCGGGCTTGTCGCTCGTCGTCGGGCGTGCGATAGAGGCGCTCGCGCTCCCAGCGCGATTGCCACTTGCCCTCGATCGCCGCGAAATCGAACCCGTCGGCCATGTGCAGCATCGTACACGCTCGGCGATGGCCGCGCCAGCCTTGACGGTTGCCGGAAGCTGCGTGATTGGCGCGCATGATCGCACGCATCGCGGTGGTCGCCGTGCTCGCGGGGCTCGGCATCTTCTTGTTGCGCCGCCCGGCGCCGCAGCCCGCCGTGCAAAGCTCGAGCACTCCGGCCGCGACGGCTACGAGTCCGGCGCCGCGCCGCCCGCACCGCATCGGCCGCGAGGATCGGGGCGACGACGTGGTCGTGTACGTCGCGGGCGCCGTGCGGACGCCCGGCCTGTACCACTTGCGCTCCGGCGACCGCATCGCGCGGGCCGTCGCGCTGGCCGGCGGGATGCGAGCCTCGGCCGACGCTGCCGGAGTGAACCTCGCGCAGCGTCCCGAGGATGGAGACGAGATCTACGTTCCGCTACAGGGCGAGAAGCAGCACCCCGGCTCGCGCGAGAGCCGGCCGCGAGTACGGCACCGCGCCTCCCCGCCGCCGAGTGGAAGTGTCGACGTCAATCGGTCCGGCGCGGCGGAGCTGGCGGCCGTACCGGGAATCGGGCGTGCGGTCGCCGCGCGCATCGTGGAGCTGCGCGAGCGCGAAGGCGCCTTTGCGTCCCTGGACGAGCTGCTCGACGTGGCCGGAATGACCCAGACCCGGCTGGAGCGCGCGCGTCCCTACCTCCGCGACCCGCCGGCGCGCTAGCACGCAAGGGGTACGCAGCGGCGGACGCGCATTGAAGAACGGGTCGTGGGTACGCCGCTACCCGAAAAGGTGACGCTTCCGGCTCTCGTTCGGAACGCGCTCGCCCAACCGCGCGCCGAGGTGCTGCTCGAGCGCGTGAACGCGGCGTGGACGGCCACGTCCGGAGCGCAGCTCATCGACCGCGTGGAGCGCGTCGCGTGCGCGATTCGGGATGCCGGCTTGAGCGCGGGCGATCGAGTCGCGCTGGTCTCGCATAACTGCGTGGACTGGATCGTCGCCGATTTCGGCGCGCTTTTTGCGGGCTGCGTCGTCGTCCCGATCTACCCGACGCAGGCGCTGGACCATCTGAGCTACATTCTCGAACATTCCGGCGCGCGGCTGATCTTCGCCGATACGCGCGCCACGTGCGAACGTCTGCGCGAAAGCGGCGCCGCGCTGCCGCGCGTCGTGCGCTTCGACTCCGCCGATTCGGACGGGCTTCGAGCGTTCGAAGCGCGCGGCCAGGAGATTCGGGCGGCCCATGCGCAGCTTCCCGGCTCCTACGAGGCCACGCTCCTGCCCGACGATCTCGCCGTTCTGATCTACACGTCCGGCACGACGGGCACGCCGAAGGGCGTCATGCTCTCGCACGACAACCTCGCCTTCGACGCCGCCGTCTCGCTCGCGTGCGGATTCGAGGGCATCGAAGGCGGCCGCGACGTGATCTCGGTGCTGCCGTACTCGCACATCTACGAGCACACCTTGATCTACATCTACTTGCTTGCGAAGGTGCGCTACTTCATCTGCCACGATCCGGGCGAGCTGCTCGGCGACCTGCGCGAGGTTCGTCCCGCGGAGATGACCGCCGTGCCGCGGATCTTCGACCGCGTGATGGCCGGCGTCAAGGGCGAGGCGCTGCGCACCGGCGGATTACGCGGAAAGCTGGTTCCGTGGGCCCTCGAGGTCGCTCGCGACTACATGAGCGCGAAGACCTTCGGCACGGGCGCCGCCCCATGGCTCGCGCTGCGTTACGCGTTGGCGGAACGGCTCGTGCTGCGCAAGGTGCGCGCGGCGCTGGGGCTCGATCGAGTTCAGTTTCTGACCAGCGGAAGCGCGCCGCTGCACGTCGACACGGCGATGACGCTGCTCGGGCTCGGCGTGCCGGTCATGCAAGGCTACGGACTCACGGAGACGTCCCCAGTCGTCTCCGTCAGCCGGCTCAGCGACAACGAGTACGGTGCGGTCGGGCGACCCATCGCGGGCGTGGACGTCGCGCATCAACGACGACGGCGAGGTCATGATCCGCGGACGCAATGTCATGCAGGGCTACTATCGCGACCCGGCCGCAACGGCCGAAGCGATCGCAGGACGGCTGGCTGCACACCGGCGACGTCGGCGAGATCGATGCGCGCGGCTTCTTGCGCATCACCGACCGCAAGGGCGAGATTTTCAAAACCAGCACCGGCAAGTGGATCTCGCCCGCGCGGATCGAGGCGAGCATCAAGCGATCGATCTTCGTGGCGCAGGCGATGGTTACCGGACGCGGACAGGCGCATCCGATCGCCTTGGTCTGCGCGAACTGGCCGCTGCTGCGTCTCGAGCTTGCCGCGCTGCCCAAGGAGCTGACGCCGGAACAGCTGGCCGAGCGCGACGACGTTCGGTCGTTCCTGAACCGTGAGGTGCACAAGCAGACGCGAGGTCTGGCAACCTACGAACAGGTCCGGCACGCGATCGTCGTTCCCCGCGAATTCAGCGTCGAGAGCGGGGAGCTTTCGCCCTCGATGAAGATCAAGCGCCGCGCGGTCGAGGCACGCTACGCTCGCGAGATCGAGCGGGCGTACCACGCCGAGCTGCCGGTGCTCGCGTGACGACCGCCGCTCCAGCGTCGCGCCGGGTCGACGACGTCCTCCGCGGCCCGATCAAGAGCAAGACGATCTTCCCCGCGTTGATCCTGCACTTCGTCGCGCGGCGCCCGGATCACGGTTACGGCCTGATGCAGCGCATCGATGCGGTCTGTGGAGATCTCATCGCCGTCAACACCAACAAGATCTATCCGCTCCTGCGCCGGCTCGAGGAGCGCGGCTTCGTCACCGCAGCCTGGGAGCACCCCACCAAACGTTCCCGCCGTGTCTATGCGATCACGCCGCAAGGCGAGGAGCGCCTGATGCGCATCAAGACTCTGATGCTGCCCTATCTCGATTCGATCGCCGCCGCAATGGGGCGGCTCAAGTCGGAGTTGTACGACGCCGACACACGGCCTTTGACCGAACTTTGATTGCGACGCCGCGACGCTTCGGCAGGAGCGCTCCTCCGCGCCGCCGATATTTGGCGTTCGCATTGAGGATCGTAGTGCTCGTGCTGCTGGCGCTCGCCATCGGCATACCGGACCGCGGCTTGTCGAAGGCGCCACCCGTGCCGCCATCGACACCTGACGCGGTGACGCATCATCGCCTGACGCTCGGCGGGCGGTCGCTCGCGTACACCGCGCGCGCCGGGACGATCACGCTGCGCAACGGCGAGGAGCAGCCGATCGCGCGCGTCTTCTACACCGCGTATACGCTCGACGGCGTAGCGCCCGCGAAGCGCCCGATCACGTTCCTCTACAACGGCGGTCCCGGGAGCTCGACGATGTGGCTGCGGATGGGCTCGTTCGGGCCGGTCCGCGTCGTCACCGCCGCCGGGCAGCCGACAGGACCGCCGCCCTACCGGCTCGTGGACAACCAATACAGCCTGCTCGATGCGACCGATCTCGTGTTCATCGACATGCCGGGCAGCGGCTTCGGCCGCATCATCGGTGCCGGCACTCGGAAGGATCTGTGGGGCGTCGATCAGGACGCCAAGGCGTTCTCACAGTTCGTACAGCGCTATCTGAGCGCGTTCGGCCGCTGGAACTCACCGCGCTTTCTCTTCGGCGAATCATACGGCACGATGCGTTCGTGCGTGCTGGCTGCGGATTTGCAAAACCGAGGCGTCGGGCTCAACGGCATCGTCTTGCTCTCATCCTTCTTGAACGCGAACATCGACTATAACGACGGCGCGCCGGTCGGCGGCGGTGACTGGGCGTACGTTTTGTACCTTCCGACCGAGGCCGCAACCGCGTGGTACCATCACGCCGCGCCGCGGCGCATCGGGCTCGACGCCTTCCTCTCCCAGGTTGAAAACTTCGCCCTCACCGAATACCTCGACGCGCTGGCCGAAGGTGCTCAGCTCGCACCGAGCCGCTTCGACGACGTCGTCGCGAAGCTGCACGAGTACACCGGACTCTCGGGAGAGTACATCCGCCGTTCCAACCTGCGCATTCCCTACGATCGGTTTCAGAACGAGCTCTTGCGCGGCCGCGGCGTCACGGTGGGGCGCATCGACTCGCGCTTCGAGACGTACGTGCTCGACAAGCCGGAGGTTTCGCCGGATTGGGACGCGCTCGATGCCGCGATCGACTCGGCGTTCGTCTCGGAGAGCAATCGCTACTTGCGGCAGGACCTGCGATATAATACGCCATTGCTTTATCGCTCCGACATCTACGGGCTAATCTACGCGGATGGCGAGACGTGGGACTTCAAGCACGGAGCCAACGTCCAGTCGCTCAACGTCACCCCGGATCTGGCCCAGGCGATGACGTATGACCGCCGGCTTCAGGTGTTCTCGGCCAACGGATACTTCGATTTCGCCACGCCGTTCTTTGCGACCGAATACGCGCTCAATCACCTCTACCTGGCGCCGGCGCTGCAGCGCAACGTCACCTACGGATTTTACGATTCCGGGCACATGGTCTATCTCCACGTTCCGGCGCTGGCGCGCTTTCACTCCGACCTCGAGCGCTGGTACGCTAGGGTTCTCAAGCATGCGTAGCCGCCCGCTCGCGCTCTTGGCGATCGTGCTGCTGGCGGCGGCGCCGCGTCCGGCGCCCGCGCCCGCTGCGCAACCGAACGCCGACACGGTCACGCAGCACACGATCTCGCTCGCCGGCAGGTCGTATCCGTACACGGCGCGCGCGGGGACGATCGCGCTCGACGACGACAAGGGCCACACGACGTGCCGGATGTTCTACACCGCCTTCACCGTCGATGGGGCCGACCCGCGTACGCGCCCGGTCACGTTCCTGTACAACGGCGGCCCGGGAAGCTCGACGATTTGGCTGCGCATGGGCTCGTTCGGACCGATGCGCGTGCAGGTGGGCGACGCGCGGCCCACGCCCGACGCGCCGTTCAACTTGATCGAGAACCAATACTCGCTGCTCGACCGGACCGATCTCGTGTTCGTAGACGCGCCCGACACCGGGTTCAGTCGCATCGTGCCGCCGGGCAAGCCAAGCGACTTCTTCGGTGCGGATCAGGACGTGAAGGCGTTCGGCCAGTTCGTGTCGCGCTATATCACGACGTTCGGCCGCTGGAACTCGCCCAAGTTCCTGTTCGGAGAGTCGTACGGAACGCCGAGATCCGCGATGCTCGTCAGGTACTTACAGCGGCAGGGCATCGGCGTCAACGGCGTCGTGCTGCTCTCGTCCATTCTCGATTTCAGCCTCGACTGGGACATCAACTTCTCGCCGACGGCGATCGGCGGCGGCGATTGGGCGTTCCCACTCTACCTCCCCACGGAAGCCGCGGCCTCATGGTATCACGGGATGCTCCCGGGGCCGACGACGACGCTGCCGGTGCTGCTGCCGCAGGTCGAGGACTTCGCGATGCACGAGTATCTCAACGCGCTCGCGCAAGGCGCGAGCCTGTCGCCGGCGACCTATAACGACGTCGTCGCGAAGCTGCATCAGTACACCGGCCTCTCGGAGGCCTACGTGCGCCAGTCTAATCTGCGCATCCCGTACTGGCGTTACGCGGCGCAGCTCCTGCGCAACGGCGGCGAGGCGACGGGGCGCTACGACGCGCGTTACACCTCGCTCATGCTCGATGCGCTGGGCGAGCGCAGCGACTTCGATCCGACGGACGCGGCCATCGACTCGGCCTTCGTCGCGGCAGGGAACTACTTCGTGCGCCAGATCCTCGGTTATCAGACGACGCTGATCTATCGCCCGATGACCAGCGTCTTCCGCCAGTGGGACTGGAAGCACAATGGCAACCTGCCCACCAACACCGCGCAAGACCTGGCCAGCGCGATGACGTACGACCCGAACCTCCGGATCTTTTCCGGCAACGGTTACTACGATCTCGCGACGCCGTTCTTCGCGACCGTCTACACGCTCGACCACCTGAACATCCCGCCCCAGCTGCAGCGGAACATCAGCTACGGCTTCTACGAGTCCGGGCACATGGTGTATCTGCACTCGCAGGCGCTGGTGCAGTTCCACGACGACCTGGAGCGCTGGTACGCGGAGACGCTCCAGGCCGGACGTTAGCGGCTCTCTAGGGCGCCTCCGCCCGCGCGAGCGTCGCTCGATAGATCCCCTCGAGCCTTTCGTACGCGACGCGCATATCGGGCGTCGGCGCCGCGTCCGCACTCTCGACAGCGCTTGCGAGATAATCGAGCTCGTTTTCCATGTAGAGGAAGCTCGTAAAGTCGTGCGAGTACGAGCCCACCGAGTCGTCGGGATTGTGGGGCGGAGCCTCTCCGATTACGTCGCGGCGAAATGCGGCGAGACTCGCACCGGATAGCTGCTTCGCGCGCGCCTCTGCGCGCGTGCGCGCACTGACGACGTCCGCGCGCAGCGCGGCAACCTGCCGCGCGAGCGCGTATTGGTCGCGCAGGTCGGCGACGGTCGCGCGGATCCGCGGGTCGCGCAAGAGAGTGGCGCTGCGCGTGTACGAGGCCCCGTTCACGCTGAGCCGCACCGTGTAGGCGCCCGGCGGCGCGAGCGGCCCGTCCGGATCGCTTTGATGAAAATCCCAAACGAAGCGGTGCGCTCCGGCAGAGGCCGGCGGCACGAGGTGTCGTGCGATCCAGTGCGGCGTGTACGGAACCGACTTCGGATCGACGGGCTTGGGGGGCTCCGCGCTCGACCAGCGGCGAACGGTGCTCCCGCCGGCGTCGAAGATCTCGATGACGACCGGCGTGCGCGGCGTGCGCGCGAGATAGTAGTCGATGTAGAGGCCGACCGGGGCGTTGTCCGACTGCGGCTCGTCGAGCGGCAGCGGCGTGCCTTCCTCGTTGCCGGGCTGCACGCGATATGCCGCGGCGGGCGCGAAGAGAAAGACGTCGCCCGACGCGAGGGCCTCGCTCACCTGGCGCAGCGGCGTGACGTCGTCCATGATCCAGAACGAGCGCCCGTGCGTCGCGACGACGAGATCGTTTACGTGCACGGCGATATCGCGGATCGACGTGAGCGGAAGGTTGAGCTGGAGCGACTGCCACACCGCGCCGTCGTCGAACGAGACGTAGATGCCCTTCTCGGTGCCGGCGTACAGCAATCCGCGCCGCACCGGATCCTCGCGCACGACGTTGACGAACGAACCCGCGGGGATGCCGCTCGCGATCGACGTCCACGTCGCGCCGCCGTCGCGCGTGCGGTAAATGTCCGGCGCGAAGTCGTCGAGCCGATGACGGTCGACCGCCACGTACGCCACGCTCGGATCGAAGTGCGAGGCCTCGATGGTTCCGACCTTGCTCCATGCGGTCAGCGCAGGCGGCGTCACGTTGTGCCACGTGTGTGAATCATCCCGCGTCACCCAGATGTAGCCGTCGTCCGTGCCCGCCCAGACGAGCCCGGCGCGCAGCGGCGACGGCGCGATCGTGTAGACGACGCCATGGCGGAGCACGCCGTTGCTGTCGGCGAGCGTCGGCGCGTCGAGATTGCGCGGCGTCCCTTCGTTAACACGCGAGAGGTCTGGGCTGACGATCGTCCACGTCGCGCCGCCGTCGCGCGACCGGAAGACGTTCTGATGCGCGAAGTACAGCGAGGTCCGATCGGCCGGCGAGAACGTCAGCGGCAGCGTCCATGTGTTGCGCCACACGACGCCGGGATGATCGAGGACCGGATCGAGGTTCTCTTCCCAGCCGGTCGACGGGATCTCGCGCGTGACCGTCGGCCCGCCCTGTCCGCTGGAGTCCCCGTACACCACGCCCGGATGCCTCGGATCCGGCGCGAGCTCCCCGTTCTCGCCGCCAACATCGAGGGGCCGAAAATCTTGCTGCGAGATCGCCCCGTACTTGCTCGCGCTCGGCGCCATCGCCGCGCCCGAGTCTTGCTGCGCGCCGTAGACCCAGTATGGAAACGCGTTGTCGGTTACGACGTGGTAGAACTGTCCCGTCGGCTGGTTGTACCACGAGCTCCACGTTCGGCCGCGGTCGACGCTGATCACGACGCCCTGATCGCTGCACAGGATCATGCGATTCGAGTCATCGGGATCGATCCACAGCGCGTGATAGTCGTCGCCGGTCGGGTCGCCCAAAAAAGCGTCGAACGTT
The DNA here is from genome assembly GCA_963756165.1 of Vulcanimicrobiota bacterium. GTDB lineage: Bacteria > Vulcanimicrobiota > Vulcanimicrobiia > Vulcanimicrobiales > Vulcanimicrobiaceae > Cybelea. Next base: position 391,603 of record CAVWMO010000014.1, read on the forward strand.
CGGCCGCCGTCGACCGAGCGATACGTCGCGGTGTTCATCACGTAGACGAGGTCGGGATAGCGCGGGTCGGCGGTGATGCCGCCGAAGTACCAGCCGCGTTGCCAGATGCGCTGCTCGCGATCGAGGTGCCTCCACGTCGCTCCGGCGTCGTCCGAGCGATAGACGCCGCCCTGTCCGGCGGCGGCGTCGACCATGGCATAGACGCGGCGCGGCGCGGCGACCGAGATCGAGAGCCCGATGTGGCCGACGCGCGCGGGCAGGCCGTTCGTTAGCTGCGTCCACGTCGCGCCGCCGTCGCTCGACTTATACAGTCCGCTGCCGGGGCCGTTCGAAGGCGGATAGACGTTCCACGGCGGCCGCCGCGTCTGCCACAGCGCGGCATAGATCACGTCGGGATCTCCGGGCTGCATCGCGAGCGAGATCGCGCCGGTGTTCTCGTCTTTATAAAGCGCCTTGCTCCACGTTCTGCCGCCGTCCGTCGTCTTGAAGACGCCACGCTCCGCGTTGGGACCGTAGGCGTGCCCGAGAGCGGCGACGTACGCGACCGACGCATTGCGCGGATCGACGACGATCGCGCCGATCTGCCGCGTGTCGCTCAGTCCGAGGTGGGTCCAGCTCTTGCCGCCGTCGGTCGATTTGTAGATGCCGTCGCCGTAAGCGATATCCGAGCGCATGTCGGCCTCGCCCGTGCCGGCGTAGAGCACGCGCGGGTCGCTGGGCGCGACGGCGATCGCGCCGATCGAGGCGACGTCCTGCCGATCGAAGATCGGGTTCCACGTGCGCCCGGCGTCGGTCGTTTCCCACACTCCACCGTCGACCGCGCCGAAGTAGAAGTGGTCGGGCTGACCCGGCACTCCGGCTACCGCGAGCGCGCGGCCGCCGCGAAACGGTCCGATCGAGCGCCATCGCAGCATGCCGAAGTACGCCGAAGCGGAGGCATCGCCGCCGGCTGCCGCACAGATCGTCGGCGGCGTTACGAGCGTGAAGACCAATAGAAAACAGAACAGGCGTCGCATAGACGCCTGCTGTTTGTTACCGCTCGCGCTGCCGCCTACCAGCCGCCGCCGCTGTCGCCTCCGCCGAAGTCACCGCCGCCTCCCGCGTCACCGCCGAAACCGCCGCCGCTCCAGTCACCCGCGCTTGCGCCGCCCGTGTCCGCCTGACCGGCATCGCTCTGCCAACCTGCGGAGTCGGTGCCGCCCCAGCTACCGCCCGCGTCGGGCGCGATCTGCGCGCCGGATGCGGGTCCGATTCCGCCGCCGCCGCGGAACAGCTCGTTGCCCAGCCACGCGCCGCCCAAACCGCCGAGCAATCCGCTCCAGAAGCTGCCGCCGCCACCGAAGCCGCCGTAACCGTAGCCGGGCCCGTAACCCGGGCCATAGGCCGCGCCCGGCGGAGGCGCCGTTCCCGTTCCCGGCGGCCCGCCGTAATAACGCGGCGCGGCGAACGCGCGCAGAATCGAACGCAAGATTAAAAAGCCGACGATGGCGATAACGATCCACCAGAACATTGAGATGCCGAAACCTCCGGACGTGGACGAGGTGCGCTGCGCCGGCACCCCGGTCGTGCCGCCCGAGCGCTGCAGGCCTCCGAGATGCGCGCGATAGATGTTGAGAATGGCGTCGACCGCGCCGGTCACGCCGGCGTCGTACGACTCACTGCGAAACTGCGATTCCATGGCCGTGCGGATCGATCGCAACACGTCGCCGGTAAACCATCCTGCCTGCGCTCCCGCTCGGTCGGGCACGATGATGTCCTTACGGTCGTCGCGTGCGATGTAGATCAGGACGCCGTTGACGTTTTGCTGCGCGAACGCGGCGGATGCCGCGCTCTGCAGCGTCGCCGCGCCCAGCGACGGCGTGGTGACGACGACGATCTCCTTGCCGGTCTGCGCGTTGAAGCTCCCGATGCGCGTGTTGAGTTGTGCGACCGTGGCGGCGGAGAACATTCCCGCCTGATCCTGGACGAAGTCGCGTGCCGCGGCGCGAACCGCCCCGCCGCTCAGCGCAAGGGCACATGCCGCGACTGCAAGAGAGCGGGGAGCCGTGGCGTTCATGCGGGGTCCTACCCGCGCGCCGCGGGCGAAGTTTCGCGCCTCTGGGGGAACTGACCGGCTGGTCGGCTCAGAAGGCGCTGATGAACAAAACGGGGCCGGCTCCCGCCCTTCGGGAGGGCTCGCTGTCCTTTGTCGAGGTCCTCGCGACGTCGATCGCCTTGATCGGCCCGAGCATGACGCCGATTCTGATCGCGCCGTACATGTACGCGCTCGCCGGAAACGGCACGTGGCTGGCCTACGTGTTCGGCGGTACCATGCTGACGTTCGTCGCGCTCTGCATCAACCAGTTCGCGCGCCGTTCGAGCGCGGCAGGGTCGATGTACGGTTACGTCGCGGATCACCTCGGCCGCACCATCGGCGGCGTCGCCGGCTGGACCCTGCTGTGGGCCTACGGCTTTGTCGCCACGGCGGTGCTCGGCGCGATGACGCTGTTCGTCGAGCTGCTGCTGCAAGGCAGCGGCGTCCATCTTCCTGCGATCGCGATCGTCGCGATACTCGCGGTTATCGCGTGGCAGGCGGCCTACCGCGGCGTGCAGATCTCAGCGATCGTGATGCTGGTTTTGGAAGTGGTCTCGGTGAGCATCATTTGCCTCGTCGTCGCGATCGTGCTGCACGACCACGGGCCATCGCTCGACCCGAATCAGCTGCACCTCGTGCATGCCTTCCCGGGCGGCATCGGCCTTGCGATCGCGTTTGCAGTCTTCAGCTTCGTAGGCTTCGAGAGCGCCACCGCCTTCGGAGCGGAGGCGAAGCGCCCGCTGGTGACGATTCCGCGAGCCGTGATCGGCAGCGTGCTGTTTGCGGGTGCATTCTTCGTGCTGGTGACCTATGCGGAGATCGTCGGGCTCGCGCACGCCGGCAAGCCGCTGGATCAGCAGACGTTTCCGCTCGGGACGCTCGTGAGTGCCTACGGCATCGGCGAGCTGAGGCTGCCTATCACCGTCGGCGCGCTGTTCAGCGCCTTCTCCGTCTGCCTCGCCTGCATCACCACCGGCGGCCGCATCGCGTACGCCATGGCCGGCGCCGGGCTGCTGCCCGCGGCATTCGGCCGGATCGAGCCGCGGCACGGAACGCCCAACGTCGCGGTCACGATAGTGACGGCGATAACGCTGGCCGTAGCCGTCGCCGCGCTGGTATTTCGCGTCACGCCGATCGACGTGTTCAACAATTGCGGGACGCTCAGCACGTTCGGGTTCATACTGATCTACATCCTGATCGCGGTGGCGGCGCTCGTGTATACGAGAAGGCTGGGCGAGATGCGCGTCGCCGACGTCGCGATCTCCGGCATCGCGCTCGTCTTGTTGATTCTCTCGACGGTATGGTTCTTCGCGACGATACCGGCGCCGCCGCAGCACTGGTTCGTCTATTATTTCTTGGCGTTCTTGGCGGCGGGGTGGCTCTGGTTTCGCTTCAGGAAGGCCAGCGGCTGATAGCGACGCGCTGCTGCGTGTAGAACGCCACGGCGTCCTTTCCGTGGCAGCGCAGGTCGCCGAAGATCGAGTCCTTGACTCCCCCGAACGGGAAGAACGCCATCGGCGCCGCGATGCCGACGTTGATTCCCACCATGCCCACTTCGATGCGCGCCGCGAACGTTCTCGCCGCGCCGCCGCCGCGCGTGAATATCGACGAGGCGTTTCCGTAGCGCGACGCGTTGGCGATCGCGATCGCCTCGTCGAGCGAACCCGCGCGCACGATGGCGAGGACCGGGCCGAAGATCTCGTCGCGCACGAGCTCGCCGCTCGGGTCGACGCGATCGAAGATAACCGGCGCGGCAAACGAACCGCCGCCCGGGGTAGCGCCGGCGTCGAGCAGCACGGCCGCGCCGTCGCTGCGCGCGCGCTCGACGTAACCGCGAATGCGCGAGATCGCATCGTCGCTGACGACGGGACCCATCTGAACGCCTTCCTCCACGCCGCGCCCGAGGCGCAGCGCGCTCGCCGCCTTCACGAGCATTGGCGCGAGCGCGTCGCCGGCCTCGCCGACGGTCACGACGACCGAGCCCGCGAGGCAGCGCTGCCCGGCGCCGCCGAACGCCGAAGCGATGACCGCGTCGCACGTCGTCGCGTCGACCGCGTCGGGCATGACGATCAAAAAGTTCTTCGCGCCGCCGAGCGCCTGTACGCGCTTGTGCGCGCGCACCGCGCGCTCTTGCACGGCTCGCGCGGCCTGCGACGAGCCGACGAAAGAGACGGCGGCGACGTCGGGGTGGTCGATCAGCGCCTCGGACGTCTCCGCGCCGCCGTGCACGACGTTGAGCACGCCGGCGGGAAACGGGCATTCGCTCGCGATGGCGTGGAGCAGCTCCGACGTGAGCGGCGTTTGCGGCGACGGCTTGAGCACGAACGTGTTTCCGGCCGCGATCGCGATCGGGAACATCCACAGCGGAATCATCGCGGGAAAGTTGAACGGCGTGATCCCCACACAGACCCCGAGCGGATACCGCACGCAGATCGAGTCGATCCCGCGCGCGACGTCGGGCAGCGCGTCGCCCATCATCAGCGTCGGCATGCCGCAGGCGAACTCGACGGCCTCGATCCCGCGCCGCACCTCGGCGCGTCCGTCGGCCAGCGTCTTGCCGTTCTCGCGCGAGACGGAGACCGCGAGATCCTCGCGCCGCCGCTCGAGCGCATCGGCGTAACGGAAGAAGTGGCGGGCGCGCTCGACCACGGGGAGCTCGCGCCACGGCCCGAACGCCGCGCGCGCATTTGCCACGGCACGATCCGTATCGGCGCGGCGGGCGACGCTCACCTCACCCAGCAGCTCGCGCGTCGCCTTGTCGCGAACCTGAAGCGGCATTAGTGACGCGTCTCTTCGAGGCGGATGAGTGCCGCGTCGAGAATTGCGAAGCCTTCGTCCAGCTCCTCGGGCGTCACGACGAGCGGCGGCGCGACGATTGCGACGTTGTATCGGCCGTACACGTACAGACCGTGAACGAGCAGATCGTTGAAAAACGCGCCGAGCGTCTGCGCACCCTGCCACGCGACCAACGGCGTTCGAGCTTCGCGATCGGAGACCAGCTCGAGCCCGAAGAACGCGCCGACTCCGCGCGCCTCGCCGATCAGCGTGTGGCGCCGCGCAAGCCGATCGAACCGCTCGCGCAGCCAGCCCTCGATCTCGCGGGCGCGCTCGAAGAGGTGCTCTTCGCGATACGCCTGCAGCGCGGCGACGCCGGCGGCCATCGCCAGCGGATGTCCGCTGAACGTGTGTCCGCTCGGAAGCGGATGCGCGTCGAAATGGCTCGCGAGCGATTCGCGCACGGCGACGCCGCCGAGCGGAACGTACGCGGACGTGACGCCCTTGGCGAACGTAAACATGTCGGGCGTTACGCCGAAACGCTGGGCCGCGAATGCCGCGCCCGTGCGGCCGAATCCCGTCATGACCTCGTCGAAGATCAGGAGGATTCCGTGGCGGTCGCATAGCTCGCGGACCCGCGCCAGATAGCCCTCCGGATAAACGATGACGCCGTTCGCGCCGACGACCGGCTCGATCAGGAGCGCGGCGATGCGGTCGGCGCCCTCATAGTCGACGATCGCCTCGAGATGCTCGATGGCGCGCTGCGTCTCTTCGCTCGGGTCGCGCGTGTGAAACGGGCTGCGGTACGGAAACGGCGCGAAGAATCGCGCGACGCCCGGGAGCCCGGGCTCGTTCGGCCATCGCCGGTTCTCGCCCGTCAGCGTTCCGGCGCCGGGCGCCGAGCCGTGAAAGGAACGGTACGCGGTCAGCACCTTGTGGCGTCGCGTCAGCGCGCGTGCGAACTTGATCGCGTCCTCGTTTGCCTCACCGCCTCCCGCGGTGAAGAACACCCGTCCGCTCTCGTCCCACGGCGCGATCTCGACGATCGCGCTCGCGAGCTCCGCGCGCCGGTCGTTGCCGAGGCTCGGCGCCACATACGCGACGCGCTGGGCTTGCTCCGCGATCGCGTTGGCCACCGCCGGATGCGCGTGTCCGAGATTGACCGCGACGAGCCCCGCCGAAAAGTCCAGATACCGCGCGCCCGACTCGTCGTTGAGGTACGAGCCCTCGCCGCGCACGATCACCGGCGTCTTGCGCCCGGCCTGCGCCACCCACGGCGTCAAAACGTAACGTTCGTGCATGCCCGCGACGTCGCGCGCGACGAGGCTCGATGGCTTCATCGCGCGCGCAGCTCCGTGGACACGATGATTAGGCCGCCGGCGACGCTGAGCGCGAAGAACACGATGAAAATCCACACGCCGAAGCGCTTCCAGAACTCGCGGCGCGCGCGCGCCGCCCGAGTGTGATGCGCCGGCCGGCGCGTCTTCACGACCCCTGCGCCTTCATTTGTGCCTTGTCCTGAGCCGCGTCGAAGGGCAGCGAGGACCATAGCCGTTCCAGATTGTAAAATGTACGCTGTTCGGGCGTGAACACGTGCACGATCACGTCGCCGAGGTCGATGAGAATCCAGGCTCCATCGGCGTAACCTTCGACCCGGGCGACCCCGAAGCCGTCGCGGCGGACGGCCTCGATCACGGAATCGGCGATGGCCCGCGTCTGAATCTTGGAGCGACCCGTGACGATCGCGAACGTATCGGCCAGGATCGTTCGACCGCTGACGTCGAGCACGGTGAACGCGTCTCCCTTCTTGTCGAGCGCGCTTTCGCGCACGACGTCGATCAGCTCGCGGATGCCCGCACCTCCGGAGGTTCGTCGAGTTCGGATTGCGCGCCGAAGAGTGCGGCCGCGGCGAGCGCCGGCGGCGAGGGCGCGAGCCCCTTGCGCTCGTGGTGGCGGATGGCCAGCGCGAGCGTCTCGCGCATCGCCTCTTCGAGGTCGAGCAGGGCAATATTCCACAACACCGGCCGCTCGGCGAACTTGCGTGCCGGCTCCAGCGAATCGGCCAGATACACGACGCAATCCAGCGGCGACATCTCCGCGGCCCCGGTCGTATGTTTTTCGATCGCGGAGAGCACGTCCGGGTCGCCGATCCCGAACTGTTCCCGCGCGAGCGCGGCGCCGAGGCGTGCGTGCAGCAGGACCGGGTGAGCGCGCTCGAAGTCGTCGATGAAAAACCCCCGCTTTTCGCACTCATCGAGGAGCCGTGCGGCCGAATACAGACGGGCGAGGTCGTGCAGGAGCCCGGCGAGGCGAGCCTTGCGCGCGTCCACGCCGTGTCGTCGCGCGAGCGTGCCGGCGCTGCGCGCGACGCGGACGCTATGCGCGTAGCGGTCGTCCTGTTTCAGATGTTCGCGGACGCGCCGTAGGAGCTGCACGAACGACGCGGGATCTGCAACGCTCACCGCGCCTGGAAGCGTTCTCGCAAGGCGCGCAAACGATTGCGGTAGAGCTCGCTCTTCAGGCTCCCGGCCCACATGATCAGCGCGCTCTCGTTGTCGTCGCTGTAATAGCCCGACCGCATCGTTACGGTCGTAAAACCATACTTACGATAGAGGCGCTGCGCGATCGTGTTGCTCTCGCGCACCTCGAGCGTCATCCACGCCGCACCGCGCGCAATCGCCTCGTCGATGAGGCGCAAGAGTACTACCTCGCCGAAGCGGCGCCCCCGATACGCCGGATCGACGGCGAGCGTCGTAACGTGCGCGTCCTCCAGGATCACCCAGATGCCGCCGTATGCGACGACGCAATCTTCATAGCGCCCGACAAAATAATGCGCGAGCTTGTTAGTGCTCAGCTCGTTGTAAAACGCGTCGGACGGCCAGACCGCGGCAAAGGAAGCACGCTCGATGCGCGTGACGGCCGCGACGTCCGACGTCGCCATGCGTGCAACGGAGAACTGGTCGGGCCGTTCCGCCGGCCGTTCGAGCTCCATCTTCATAGTTGGATGAAGCGCTACCGCCGGGGCTTCGTGACGGCGGGCAGCTCGCCGTAGTCGGCGCGGACTTGGTGCAGACTCTTCGCGGGCAAGCGCGTGCCGGCCGCCAGAGCGGCTGCCGCTGCGGCGGGCGTCACGACCGGATCGACGGAGCGCACGATGATGTCGCGTTCGGCGAGCGCGTAGAGCACGTCCTCCGGCGCCCCCACCACGGCGATGTCATCCTCTAGAGGGATGCCCGCAGGAAACAACGCGTCGAGCACGTCCGCAATCCGACCTGAGGCGCGGCGCATTGCGGCTCCGGACCGATAGCGCGCGGAGATCATGCCCGGGCGACCCTCGACGACGCTGAGCACGCGTCGGTGCTCGCCGCCGTATTCGAGGAGGTCGAAGGACTGGATCGGTACGAGCGGGCGGTCCCACACGGCCGCGAGCGCCTTGGCGTAGGCAACCGCGATGCGCAGGCCGGTAAAGCGTCCGGGGCCGATTCCTACCGCCAGACGATCGATCGCGCCGTGCGCCAAGGACGCCTCCTCGAACACGCCATTGACGATGGCGAGACCGTGCTCGAGCGCGACGTTGCCGGGCTCGCTGCGCGCGGCGGCGATCCGGCCGTCGCATGCGATCGCAGCCGAAAAGGATCCCAGCGCTCCGTCGAGGGCAAGAACGTTCACGAACGCTGTCGAATGGAAATCGTGCGCGGTTCGTTACCGGAGCCTTCTATTTCGATTTCATACCGGCGCTCGGCGACGAGCTCGGGCGCGTTGCGCCACCACTCCACCAGGACGATCGAGCGGCCGTCGAGCGCTTCCTCAAGGCCGAGTTCCGCGGATTCGCGCGGGTCGTCGATGCGGAAAAGGTCGATATGATCGATCGGCGGAGTCCCGTCGTAGTGGTGCCAAAACGTAAAGGTGGGACTGTAGCTCTGGTCGGCGCCGTGGAGCGAACGCACGACGGCCCGGACGAAGGCCGTCTTGCCGGAGCCGAGCGGCCCGGACAGCGCGACGACGTCGCCCGCGTTTAGGCGCCGCGAAAACGTGGCGGCAAAGGCATCGAAGTCGTATTCGGTCACGAGGGTCACACGGTCGTCCATGATAGGTATAGGTAAGTATTGAACAACGATATCATCGCAAAGGTCAACGTCGAAGATGAAATGCGGGAGAGTTATCTCTCGTATGCGATGTCCGTTATCGCGTCGCGCGCGCTCCCAGACGTGCGCGACGGCCTCAAACCCGTGCAGCGGCGGATCCTCTACGCGATGCGCGAGATGGGTTTCGATCCGAGCAAGCAGCATCGCAAGTGCGCCGGCATCATCGGCGAAGTGCTCAAGAGCTACCATCCTCACGGCGACTCATCGGTCTACGACGCGCTGGTGCGCATGGCGCAGGACTTTACCCTGCGCTATCCGCTCGTCGACGGTCACGGCAACTTCGGATCGATCGATCCCGATCCGCCGGCGGCGTACCGCTACACCGAGGCGCGCCTGGCGCGCACCGCGCTCGACGTGCTGGCCGACATCGACAAAGAGACCGTACCGTTCGTCCAAAACTTCGACAACCAGGGCGTGGAGCCGAGCGTGCTCCCGGGCCGTCTTCCGCAGCTGCTGATCAACGGATCGAGCGGCATCGCCGTGGGGATGGCCACGAACATCCCTCCGCACAATCTCGGCGAGATCGCGGACGCGATTGTCGCGCTGGTCGACGATCCCGAGACGAGCGATGACGACCTCTGCGACATCGTGACCGGCCCGGACTTCCCGACCGGCGGCACGATCCTCGGCCAAGAGGCGATTCGCGAGGCCTACAAGACGGGGCGCGGTTCGATCACGATCCGCGGCAAGGCCGAGATCATCGAGGAGCGCGGGAAGCACAAGATCCTCATCACGGAGATCCCGTATCAAGTTTACAAGAGCCGCATCATCGAGGCGATCGCGGAGGCGTACGCCGAGAAGCGGATCGCGGGGATCGCGCGGATGGACGACGAGTCGAATCGCAAGGGAATGCGCGTGGTCGTCGAGCTGCAGCGCAACGCGACGCCCAAGATCGTGCTCAACCAGCTCTTCAAGCACACGCCGCTCCAGGCCACGTTCGGATTCAACATGCTGGCGCTCGTGCCGGTGGGAAAGCCTCGCGCGGACGGCTCGGTGGCGATCGAGCCTCAGGTGCTTTCGCTCAAGCAGCTGCTCGAGCACTTCATCGCACATCGCAAGGATGTCATCACGCGCCGTACGCGCTACGACCTGCGCAAGGCCGAGGAGCGCGCACACCTACTCGAAGGCTACCGCATCGCGCTCGACAATATCGACGAGGTCATCGAGATCGTCCGCGGCAGTCAGACGACCGACGAGGCCAAGCAACGGCTCTCCGCCCGTTTCGACCTCAGCGACGTGCAGGCTCAGGCGATCGTCGACATGCGCCTACGGACGCTGGTCGGACTCGAGCGGCAGAAGATCGAACAAGAGTACGCCGAGCTGATCAAGACGATCGCGGAGCTTCAGGACATCCTGCGCAGCCCGCGGCGGATCGCGACCATCGTCAAGAGCGAGATGCTCGACGTCAAGAAGCGCTTCGGCGACGAACGGCGTACGACCATCGAGCCGGCCGAAGACGAGATCTCGATCGAGCAGATTACGCCGAACATCGACGTCGTCGTAACCTACACCGTCGGCGGCTACATCAAGCGCGTGTCCGTCGATACGTTCCGCACGCAGAGCCGCGGCGGCCGCGGCGTCACGGGCATCTCTAATTTCGAAGCGCGAGGACGTCGTCCGCAACTTCTTCGTGACGAAGACGCACGATCACGTGCTCTTCTTCACGAACATGGGACGCGTCTACCGCCTCCGCGGCTACGAGATTCCCGACACGACGCGGCAAGCCCGCGGCACGGCGCTCGTGAACCTGCTGACGCTGCCGCCGGGCGAGCAGGTCAGCGCGGTCTTCCCGGTAGATAAGTTCGAGGGCGAGAAATATCTCGTGATGGTCACCAAGAACGGCGTCATCAAGAAGACGAAGCTCGACCAGTTCTCCAACGTGCGCCGCAACGGCCTAATCGCAATCAACCTCGACCCGGGCGACGAGCTGCTCGCAGTGGATCTCTCGAACGGGTCGCGCGACATCATCCTCGGGTCCACGCGCGGCATGGCCGTGTACTTCAACGAGAAGGACGTCCGTCCGATGGGACGCGTCGCGCGCGGCGTCAAGGCGATGACCCTCGATAAGGGCGACAGCGTCGTCGCGATGGACGTCGTCGAGGACGACCGCCGCGAAGTGTTGCTCGTGACGTCGCTCGCCTTCGGCAAACGCACGCCGATCACGGAGTATCGCCATACCTCGCGCGGCGGCAAGGGCGTGAAGGCCTTCGCGCGCCAGCGCGACGACATCGGGCAGGTGCTCGATCAGATCCTCGTGGCGCCCGAGGACCAGATCCTGATGATCACGTCCGGAAATCAGGTGATCCGCCTCAAGGTCGGCGAGATCCGCAAGACCGGCCGCGATGCGAAGGGCGTGCGGCTCCAGCGCCTGGGCGAGGGCGACGAAGTCATCGCGATTACCAACCTGGGCAAACAGGCCAAGCAGATCACCGAGATCACCGGCGAACCGCAACAGACCGAGCTATAGGAGTGTTTGAAGAGCCATGAGCGCATTACCAGACGTCACGCAAGCCAACTTTGACACCGAGGTGCTGAAGAGTCAGCAGCCGGTGCTGGTCGATTTTTGGGCCGAGTGGTGCGGCCCGTGCCGCATGCTCGGCCCGATCGTCGAAAAAGTCGCGGCCGCGCACACCGGCAAAGCGAAGTTCGTCAAGCTGAACACCGACGAGAACCCGGCCCTCGCGGCGCAGTATCAGGTCTCGGGAATTCCGTGCCTGATTCTCTTCAAGGGCGGTCAGCCGGTCGATCGAATCGTCGGCTACGTTCCCGAGAACACCGTGACGTCGATGCTCAGCAAGCACGTGGCGTAGAACGGTGCCGCTGCCAGGCGCGCTCCTCGCTCTCGCGACTGCCGTAGCGGCTCCCAGCAATCTGCACGTGACCGCGACCAGCTCGGGCGCGGTCACGATGCAATTTTCGTGGAAGATGGACTGTCCGCAAGACGTTTGTTCGATGGCTCAATCGTTTCAGGCCGTGCGAGCCGTGGCTCCGGCCGCGAGTTCTAATCGAGCGGAGCTCACCTATTCGGACCTGAGTAACAAGGTCTGTCTTCCCGCGTGACCTCGTGAAGCAGCGGCGGTGGCAACTGCCGTCGGTACACCGAATACTCGAAGACGTTGCCATTGAACGATACGAGCCCAGCCTGGGGCGAGACAACCTAAAGCGCGCGGTCGAGGGGGTCCTTGACCGCGCGCGTGCTTCCGACGCCGAACCGGCGTACGAAGCTATCGTGATCGCGGTGGCCGAGCGGCTCGACGAGCTTGCGCTGAGCGGACTGTCGCGCACCGTCAATGCGACCGGCATCATCGTTCATACCAATCTCGGGCGCGCACCGCTCGCGCCCGAGGCGCTCGACGCCATTGCGGAGGTCGCGCGCGGCTATTCGAACCTCGAGTACGATCTCGATGCAGGCGAGCGCGGCTCGCGCTACGCGCGCGTCGGCGCCATTCTCAACGACGTGACCGGTGCGCAGGACTCTCTCGTCGTCAACAACTGCGCCGCCGCGGTATTGCTCGTGCTCGATACGTTTGCGAAGGGTCGCGAAGTCGTCGTCGCGCGCAACCAGCTCATCGAGATCGGCGGCGGCTTCCGCATTCCCGAGGTGCTTGAGCGCAGCGGAGCGACGCTCGTCGAGGCCGGGACGACCAATCGCGTCTACATCGAGGACTTCGAGCGCGCGCTCTCGCCGCGCACGGCACTATTGCTGCGTACGCACGCCTCCAACTATCGAATCGAGGGCTTCACGCACGACGCCGGCGCCCGCGAGCTGGTGGAACTCGGACGCCGCGCCGGCGTCGTCGTCGCCGAGGATCTCGGCAGCGGCGCGCTCGTCGACCTCGCGGAGTACGGCGTCGAACGGGAGCGCACCGTGCAGGATGCGCTCGCCGACGGCATCGGGCTCGTCACGTTTTCGGGCGATAAGCTGCTCGGAGGCCCGCAGGCCGGCATGATCGTAGGACGCGCCAATCTCGTCGCGCGCCTGCGCAGTAACCCGCTGCTGCGCGCGCTACGCGTCGACAAGATGACGCTGGCGGCGCTGGCCGCGACGCTGCGGATCTATCGCGCAGGTTCCGCTCGCGACCGGATTCCGATCCTGCGCATGCTGGCGGCCAGCCTCGACGAGCTGCGCGCCCGCGCAGCTGCCTACGCCGCCGCGGTGCCCGGCTCGACCGTCGTCGAGAGCAGCGCCTATATCGGCGGCGGCGCGCTGCCGCAGGCGCGCGTTCCGTCGATCGCCATCGCGATCCCGACGGAGAAGCCGGATCTGCTCGCTACGAAGCTGCGTCGCGGGACGCCCGCCATCGTGGCGCGCATCGAAGAAGGTCGACTGCAGCTCGATCTCCGCACGATCGCGCCATCCGAGGATCGCGACGTGATCGCCGCCCTCGCGGCGCAATGAGCGAGGACGGCCGGCGCGTCGTCGCCTTCTACGAAGGGAGGGCGCCCGACGACCTCGGCCGCTTTCACGAAGACGTCCTGCGCTTCGACGACGAGAAGCTGGAGTACGTCCACGACTTCATTCAGTGGCTCTTCCCGCTCCCGGAGCGCAGCGGAGCACAGCCGTCGGCGCCGATCCTCGACGATGCCGCGATCGACGCGTTTCGCGCGCGACCGGAGCTGCGCTCTGCGCTACGCAGGTCGCTCGATCGGATGCTTTCGTTCTACGGCTTCACTTGGAGGGGAGACCAAATCGTGCGCGGCCCTTCGTTTCCGGAGCGCAGCGCAAACTGGCTGCATGCGGGGAACCATAACCACCTGCGTCTGACGCGCATGCTACGTGCGCTCACGCTTTTGGGAGAACGGCCCGCGGCCCGGGGGCTCTTCGATGCGCTCGCCGTGATTTACGAAGAGCAGCGCCGGATGGGATCGAAACGAATATCCGAGCGTTCGTTCATTTTTTGGAAAAATGCGGTCAACGGTTGAGCTGTGCTGCCTCCGGCCAGGGGTTCGGCAACGGCAGCGCCGCGACGCCTTTCGGATACGTGCCGTGCGGGAACCGCTCGCGGAACTCCTTGCACAGCAGCGCGAGGTACTCGAAGTCCTCCCACATTCGGTACCCCAATGCCGCGCGACGGCTCGCGATATACGGCGCGAGCGTATCCCAGCACATTACGACGGGGAAGTAGAACAAGTCGCATGCTAGATCGCGGTCGACCATACCGTGCTTTACGAGCGGCGCGACGGCGCCGTCGAGGAAGCTCCCGATTTCTCTGATCGGCCGCCCTTCTTCCGAGCTTTGCTCCAATACCCGGACGCGAAAGGCGGAGTCGTTCAGCTTTTCCGGCAGCTCGTAACGAATGAAACGTAGCGCGTCTTGAAAATCCGCAGCCTCCATCTTGTGCCGCAGCTCGGTGAACACGGCAATTTGGTTGCTGTTGCGCATGTGGCGTAGCTGAACCAGAGCCATTAGCGCCGTGGCGCCGATCACCACGAACGTCGCCAGCGACGCGATGGCGGCAACCCACTCAGGGGTCAGAGAATCACCTGCCGCACTGAAACCCGGCTCGCGTGGGTGCCGTCGGCCTTTGCGCTGTACAGCGCCTGCCACGGTCGCTTGGATGGATCCGGCGTGCCGAGAACCCATCCGTTCGTGCTGCACTCGTAGTTCAAGCGCAGTCCCCCGACCTCGCCCGTCGCCCCCGTCGCCAAGAAGCAGCGCGCGCCGTTGGAGAGCAGCAGCGCCCAGGCCGACGGTTTGCCCGTGTTGCGCTCGTGCGTCGGAATTGGTTTGTCGAGGGCGATCAGTACGATGCTCTTTGAAAACGGGTCGTTTGAGCACGCGACGCTCGAAAGCGCCGCGTTGCTGAAGCATGGATCGTAGATGCTGTTGGCGACCATGCATCTCCACGCGTCGGGCCTCTGCGATGCGATCGAGCCCGTCCAGCACGCGCCGTGCATCTTCGAGGTGACCTTATAGCCTGCGTGGAGGCCGCCGGATCCGAACGGCGCAAACAGCACGACCTTGGTCGACGGAGCGGCCGGGGCGACCGCAAACGCGGCGACCGCGACGCACAAAAATAAGGCTGCCATAAAAATCGTCCGCATGTCGCCATCCTAACACCATTATAAATCTAGTTGACAAAGACCGTCGGTTGGGCTATGCTGCTATTACAAATCTAATAGTGCGCGGAGGTTCAGCTTTGTCCCGGCGAAAATCGCCCGTCCTGACCGACCACGAACTGCGGCTGATGGAGGTGCTGTGGCGCAAGCAGCGCGCGACCGTCGCCGACGTCGTCGAGGCGCTTCCCCCGCCGCCGCTGACATACAGCACGGTGCTCACCACGCTGCGAACGCTCGAGCGCAAGGGGCACGTCGCGCACGAGGAGGAGGGCCGCGCGTTCGTTTATCGTCCGTCGGTGCAGCGGGCCGACGCCGCCAAGTCGGCGGTGCGCCACGTGTTGGACCGCTTCTTCGCGAGCTCGCCGGGCGCTCTCGCGGTGACGCTGCTCGACGACGCTCGCCTGAACGACGACGACCTGACGCACATCAAGCGGATCCTCGCGCGTCGCCGGAAGGAGGAAAAATGATCGTCGCAATCCTCTTCAACGGCCTCTGGCAGGGTGCGCCGATCGTCGCGCTCACCTATGCGATCTCCAAGTTCGCCGCGAGGGGCAGCGCCGCGACTCGGCACGCGCTCTGGTTCGTCGCACTCTGCGCGATTGTGGCCGTATCGATCGCGACGGCGATGTCCGACGCCGGCGCCGCCTTGGTCCGGGCGTTTGCCTCGCATTCGACCCATCCGGGGGTCACGATCGCGCTGCTCCCCGCCGGGGGCTACGTCGGCGACGCGCGCGGCTGGTTGGAACAAGCCGCGCCGTGGATCGTCTTCGCGTGGCTGCTAGGCGTCTTCGTGGCCTTGGGGCGGCTCGTCGCCAGCTTCCTGCGCGTCGAGACGATTCGGCGACGGGCGCAGCCTCTCTCGAGCGCCGAGCCCGATCTCTTCGGTTCGCGCGAACTCGCCGTTCCGATCGTCGCCGGCATCTTCAGACCGGTCGTCGTGGTACCGCACGACTTGACGGAAAAGCTGTCGCACGACGACCTGCGCCGCGTCCTCGAACACGAGCGCGCGCACGTTCGCCGCGGCGATCCGCTCTGGAACCTCGTCCAGCGCGTGATCGAGGCGGCGCTCTTCTTCAACCCGTGGGTTCGTATCGCCGGTGCCGCTCTATCCGCCGAGCGCGAGGCGGCGAGCGATGACTGGGTCGTCGAGCAGACCGGCAGCGCAGATGCCTACGCGGTCTGTCTCGCGACACTCGCGCAAATGCTGCGCACGCAGAAGCCGCCGCTGCTGGCGGCCGGCGCGCTCCGTTCGCGTCACGCGCTCGTCGCGCGCATCGAACGCCTCTGCGCGAACGGGCCGCGTCGCCTAACCATCAATGCATACACAATTGGAGGAACGATCGTGCTCTTCATCGTCGCCACCCTCGCGCTACAGGCGTTCTCGCCCGCACTCGCGCTAGCGCCCGGTGCGCAAGCCGGGATCGACAATGCGTCGTCGGGACAGAACGTCGCTTCAGCTTGCGCCGATCCAAACGTCGAGGCGACGGTCGTGAACCCGACGATGCCTGAGCTGCCTCACGGCTTCAAGGCGAGCGGAACCGTTATCATCGCGGTGACGATCTCGCCCAGCGGACACGCCACCAACACGAAGGTCCAGCGTTCGAGCGGCAACGCGACGATCGATAACGCGGTGGTCGCGGCGGCCCGCAGCAGCACATACTCGCCCAAGCTCGTCAACTGCGCGCCGGTCGAAGGGCACTACCTCTTCCGCGCCGATTTCAAGCCGAAGCTGAGCTCGTAGGCGCGCTCAGCGGTCGGAGAACCAGCCCGAGGGTTCCACATCCAGGTTGACGTTGATCTGCTTGACCTCGGTGTAGGCGTCGTAGCCATAGGTGCCGAGCTCGCGGCCGATGCCCGACTGCTTGTAACCACCCCACGGCGCCTCGTTGTAGGTCGGATGATACGTGTTGATCCACGTGATGCCCGCGCGCATTTTGCGGATCACGCGGTGCGCCTTGGCGATGTCCTGCGTGAAGACGGCGCCGGCCAGCCCGTAGATCGTGTCGTTGGCAAGCGCGATCGCCTCGGTCTCGTCGTCGAACGTCTGCACGACGAGCACCGGTCCGAAGATCTCCTCTTGCACGACGCGCATCTTCGGCGACGTGTCGTCGAAGACGGTCGGCGCGATGAAGTTGCCTTCCGCGAGCTCGCCGCCGAGCCGCTCCCCGCCGCACAATAGTTTGGCTCCCTCCGCGCGTCCGCTCTCGATGTAGCCTTCGACGCGCTCGCGATGCACCGGCGAGATGATCGGGCCCATCTCCGTCGCCGGTTCGAAGCCGTCGCCGACGCGGATCTTGCGCGCGCGCTCGACGACGCGCTCCACCAATCGGTCGTGCAGCGATCTTTCCACGATCAGCCGCGACCCCGCCGAGCACACCTGCCCCGCGTTGGCGAAGATGCCGAAGAGCGCATAGTCGACCGCCGTGTCGAAGTCCGCGTCGGCGAACACGACGTTGGGCGACTTGCCGCCGAGCTCGAGCGAGATCTTCTTCAGGTTCGACGTTGCGGCTTGCATGATGCTGCGGCCCGTCTTCGTTCCACCCGTGAAAGCGATCTTGTCCACGAGCATGCTCGCCGCGATCGCGTGGCCGGCGGTGACTCCCGGGCCGAGCACGACGTTGACGACGCCGGGCGGAAATTCGAGCTGCTCGAAGATCGTCGCCAGGCGGATCGTCGACAGCGGGGTCAGCTCCGCCGGCTTGATCACGCACACGTTGCCCGCCGCCAAGGCGGGCGCGAGCTTCCATACCGCCATGAGGAGCGGGTAGTTCCATGGGACGATCTGACCGCACACGCCGATCGGCTCGCGCACCGTGAAGCTTTGCGACGGCGCGGGCACGTCGAACGTCTGACCGTGCGGCTTGGTCGCGAGGCCGGCGTAGTAGCGGAAGCAATTCGCCGCGTCGATCGCGTCGTATTCCGTCTCGCGCAGCGGCTTGCCGTTGTTGAGCGTGTCGATCCGCATGAACTCGTCGCGGTTCGCGTCGATCGCGTCGGCGACGCGGAAGAGCAGCGCCGCGCGGTCGGCCGCGCTCGTGCCGCGCCACGGGCCCTCGTCGAACGCCTTGCGCGCCGCTGCGATTGCTGCCTCGGCATCGGCCGCGCCGCCCTCCGCAACGACCGCGACGGGCCGCCCGTCCGCGGGGTTGATCAAGTCGCGCGTCGCGCCATCGGCCGCGAGCTCCCAGCGTCCGTTGACGTACATCGGAACGATGCCGTTAATGCGCGGCAGGTTGCGAAGAATCTCTTCGGCGCGCGCGCTCGAGTCGGCCGTCGTCTGCATCGTGCTATACCTCTATTTTCGTCATGGAATTCAAACTTTCGCCGATGGCTTGGCACACGTAGTCGGCCTCTTCCTCCGCGATGGTCAGCGGCGGCTCGATGCGGATCGTGCGCGCGTTGACGAGCGTGCCGGAGACGAGGACGCCGCGATCGAGCATCTGCTTGGCGAACTCGAAGCCGATCGCATTGTCGCTGAACTCCAGCGCCATCAGCAGGCCCTTGCCGCGCACGGCGGCGACCAGACCGTCGTGGCCGCGCACGGCTCCGCGAATTCCGGTCAGCATCCGTTCGCCGAGTACCGCGGCGCGCTCGGGCAGACGATCGCCGATGAGCACGTTGATCGTCGCCAGCGCTGCCGCGCAGGCGAGCGGATTGCCTCCGAACGTCGACGTGTGCAGGAACGGGTTATCGAAGAGCCGGGCGAAGATCTCGCGCCGCCCGACCACCGCACCGGCAGGCACGACGCCGCCGCCGAAGGCCTTTGCGAGACACATCAGGTCCGGCGCCACGCCGTAGTGCTCGCAGCAGAACATCTTGCCCGTGCGGCCCATGCCGGTCTGCACCTCGTCGAGAATGAAGAGCGCGCCGAACTCGTTGCAGAGCGCGCGTACGCCGGGCAGATAGTCGTCGTCGGGGATGTTGACGCCGCCCTCGCCCTGGATCGGCTCGAGCAACACGGCGCCGACGTCTTCGCCGACGGCCCGGCACGAGGTCAGCATGTCGCGCAGCGCGAGCAGATCGTTGAACGGTACGTGCTCGATGTTGGGCAGCATCGGCCCGAACGGGCGGCGGAACTCGGCCTTAGCGCTGGCGGACAGCGAGCCGTAGCTCTTACCGTGGAAGCCCTTCGTGGCGGCCACGATCGTCTGCCGCGTGGGATCGTACGCCCGCGCGAGCTTCAGCGCTCCCTCGACCGCCTCCGTGCCGCTGTTGCAGAAGAAACTGAAGTCGAGACCGTCGGGCGTCAGCATCGCGAGCGCCTTGGCGAGCATCGCGCGCAGCGGATCGAGCAGATCTTGGCTGTGCAGCGGCTGCCGCCGCAGCTGATCCATCACGGCCTTGACGACTTTCGGGTTGCGGTGGCCGACGTTGAAGATGCCGAAGCCGCCCAGACAGTCGAGATACGTGCGGCCGGTGACGTCGCGGTAGGAGTTGGGTCCGGCGTCCGCCCACTCGACCACCGCGGCGGCGCCTTTGGGATCGCCGGCCTTGCGATACTCTAGGAAACCAGGATTGACGTGGCTACGGAACGACTCGACGGTCTCGCGCGTGATCCAGTCGGCCTCGGCGGGCGTGACGTCCGCCTTTTCTATCAGATTTAAGACGCGCTGCGTGTATTCGTATACGTTTTGCTTTCGATCACCGGTAATTTTCTGTCACCTCGTTTGACTCGCGCACTCTTCCATGCTCGCATTCAAGATCGCGAAACCCTCGTCGAGTTCTTCGTCGGTGGCCACGAGCGGCACGAGGATGCGAATCACGTCACGCTCTCCCGCGAGCAGCAGGATCAACCCGCGCCGGCGGGCTGCCGCGACGACTTCGGGCGCACCCGATTCCAGCTCCATCGCCATCATTGCGCCGAGGCCGCGCACGTCTTCCACGACGGAAAACCGCGATTGCAGCGCGCGCAGCGCCGCCTCGATTCGCTCGCCGACCTCACGAGCGCGGGCCAGGAACGCATCGTCCATGATCTCGAGGACCGCGAGCGCCGCCGCGCATGCGACCGGGTTTCCGGCGAACGTGCCGCCGAGCCCACCCGGCTCCGGCGCGTCCATGATGTGCGCCTTGCCGACGACGGCCGCGAGCGGCAGCCCGCCGGCAAGCGATTTGGCGACGGCGATCAAGTCCGGCTCGATGCCGTAGTGCTCGCACGCGAACAGCCTGCCGGTGCGGCCGAATCCGGTTTGGATCTCGTCGGCGATCAAAACGATTCCGTGCGCGTCGGCAATCTGTCGCAGTTCGCGCAAGAACGCGATCGGAGCCGGAACGAACCCGCCCTCTCCGAGCACCGGTTCGACGATCATGGCCGCGACGCGCCCGGGTGCCACCGCCGTTTCGAACATATCCCTTAGAGCGCGCAGCGCCTGGCTCCCCGACGTTCCGTGATGCTCGTGCGGAAACGGCGCGTGATAGATCTCGCTGCAGTACGGCCCGAAGTGCTGCTTGTACGGCGCGAACTTGCCCGTCATGGAGAGCGCCAGCATCGTGCGCCCGTGGAACGAGTGCGTGAACGCGATGACCGCCGGGCGGCGAGTGTACTCGCGGGCGATCTTCACGGCGTTCTCGGTGGCCTCGGCACCCGTCGAAAGCAGCAACGTCTTCTTGCGGGACGAGCCCGGCGCGCGGCGATTGAGCTCTTCGGCTACGCGAAGGTACGGTTCGTACGCCATAACCTGGAAGCACGCGTGCGTGAGCGCCGCCGACTGGGAGGCGATCGCGGCGGCGACTTTGGGATTCGCGTGGCCCGCGTTGAGCGTACCGATGCCGCCCGCGAAATCGAGATAGCGGCGGCCTTCCGCGTCCCAGAGCGTGGCGCCCGAGGCGCGCGTTACCCAGATGGGATGCGTGGTCGCGACGCCGCGCGCGACGTTGTCATCGCGGCGCTGCGCGAGCGACGTCGGAGCGGTGTTGACTGCTTTTTCTCGTACGTTCATGGCTGCGGCGAGGAGGTTGTATTCGGCGGGTTTAAAGGCGCTCTTCTTTACTATGGGAAAGCGAATCGCCGGACTCGCCCTGGTCTTCGCATTTGCCATGCCCTGCGGGGCAAGGGCGGGTACGACCGGCACCCTGCGGGGACGCGTGGTCGACGCCGTTTCGCACGCGCCGATCGCGGGCGCCGCCGTCACCGCCGTATCGCCCTCGCAGGCGGCGCAGGCGGTCTCCGACGCGGCAGGCCAGTTCTCGTTCATCTCGCTCCAGCCCGACACGTACACGGTGAGCGCGACCAAGTCCGGCTACGAGCCGCAGTCGCAGGCCGGGATCACGATCGTCGCCGATCAGTCCGCCAACGTCGCGATATCCATGCAGAGGGCGCTCAAGACGATCGCGCGCACGACGTCGCGCTCCGTGCAGTCGCTCGTGCATTCGGGCGTCACGAGCGACGTGTTCTCGATCAACTCCGCCGGACAGAAGGCCGCGTCGACGCTGTCGGGATCGGGCTCGCTGACGCAGGCGTACGGCGCGATCGCGTCGGCCCCCGGAGTGAGCATTCCGTCGAACCAGCAGGGCTGGTATCAGAGCGTCTACATTCGCGGCGGTGATGTGGATCAGGTCGCATACGAGTTCGACGGCCTGCCTACGACGCGCCAATCGGACCTCGCTCCAATTGCGACGCTGAGCTCGCTCGGCAATCAAGAGGTGCAGGTCTACACGGGCGGAACGCCGGCGACGTCCAACTCGTCCGGCCTCGCCGGCTACATCAACCAGGTCATCAAGACCGGTACGTTCCCGGGATATGTCAGCGCCGATCTCGGGATCGGCGGACCCGCGTTCTACCACCAGGCGACGGTCGAGGCCGGGGGCGCAACGCCCGACCGGCTCTTTTCCTATTACATCGGCCTCTCGGGAACGAACGAAACGTTTCGCTACGGCGACCAGTTCGGCGCCGTGTCCGATCCGCTGTACTTCTACCCGCTCAACGTTCCCACGAACAACAACGTTTATAATGTTCTCGACGGCTCGGGCGGCAGGGCTCCGAACTACGGCTTCATCGCGCAGCCGGGCTACAGCTACGCGCAAGCGACGGACTTCGACCGCGAGAACGTCGTGAATCTGCACATCGGCATCCCCCACAAGGATTCGTACCTGCGCGACGACATCCAGCTGCTATACGTCACCGGCGGAATCGCCGCGCAATTCTACAGCTCGGCCAACGACATCGGCTACACGCCCGCCGTGGGCGCCGCGACCGGCATCGGCTACCCGATGCCATATCTCGACTCGCTCTACTACGGCGGTCCGCTGATGCGGGCGCCGAACGCAAAGGATCTCACCGTCGGCTTCTTTCCCAGCAGTCCCGGCGGCCGCGCGCCGGGCTCGCCGGTCGGCCTCAGCGACGAAGACGGTAACTGGAACGGCTACTCTATCGAGAAGTTCCAATACCAAAAGAACTTCGATACGCACTCGTATCTGCGCGCGCTCGTCTTCGGCGAGTACTCGACGTGGTTCATCAACGGGCCGAACAGCGCGCAACTGGTCTTCGGGTCCGATCCCGCGGACTACGAGGTGTTCGAACACGGTTACGGCGGCGGCCTCATCTACTCCAACCAGCTCTCGGCGCGCCACCTGATCACGGCCGAGGCTACGTACATGACGCAGAAGCTGCAGACGTACAACGCGATGTTCAGCTCGACCGATCCCAACGCGACGAGCCTCGCAGCAACCGGGCTTGGTACGATCCTTTCCAGCTACGGCACGCCCAACGGCAAGTGCTACAACTACGTGACCGGTCAGGCGTGGAGTTGTTTCGACGCGGGCAGCCAGGGCGGGTGCCTCACGTCGACGGGGTGTTATCCCGGCGAAGGGAAGTTCGACTTCAACCTGACGCCGGGGTCCGGGTCTGTGCCGCCCGACTCGCCGGCGGCCAAGGCCGGCGCGCGCTGGATGATGACCGAGAACGGGCAGAGCGCGCAGGTCGACAACGTTACGCCGCGCTTCGATTCGTTCGCGCTGACCGACCTGTGGGACCCCGACGATCGCCTCGTCGTTAACGTGGGCGCGCGCTTCGACCGGTTCGCCTACTTCACCAATAACCTCGAATCCGCGTATCCCGCGCGGCAATTCTGGTTCGACGCGTATAACAACGAATTTTGCGGCGCGCCGGGCAAGGCGACGCAGTGGACCTGGAACGCGAAAATGAGTTCGTTCGGCGCGTGCGCGCCGGGTCTGGCGCCGCTGACGGCGCCCGGCAACGGGCTCTACAACGTCGGCGCCGGCGAAGACGTATCGAACGTCTTTCAGCCGCGCCTCTCGTTCACGTACACGATCAATCCCGACACGGTCATCCGCGGCTCGGCGGGACGGTACGCCCGCGCCGAAGGTTCCTCGTACTATCAGTACAACACGTATCAGCAGAACCTCGCGTCGTTCATCGCGCAGTTCTATCCGCTGGGATACCACACCCCCGATCACGCCATCTATCCCGACACGTCGGATAATTTCGACCTGTCGCTGGAGAAGCACGTGAAGGGGACGCAGCTCTCGTATAAGGTGACGCCCTTCTACCGCGACACGAGCAATCAGCTGCAATTCCAGGCGATCAACGCCGTGCAGGGGACGCTCGCAGGCCTCAATGTCGGCACGCAGCGCTCCTATGGCATCGAGGCCTCGCTGCAGTACGGCGACTTCAGCCGCGATGGCTTTTCCAGCTTGTTTTCGTACACGCACACGGATAATCAGATTCGCTTCAAGCCCATCAACGGCGTCAGCGTGATCGACTCGCTCAACGCCCAGGTCGAGCTCTATAACTCGTACACCTCGGCCTGCGCGGGCGTGACGCGCAGCTCTCAGAAGTGGGCGGCGTGCGGAAGCGGCGCCTATCCCGGCAACGCCGCGCCGCTGCTGCTCAACACCGAGTCCGGCACCGGCGATCAGGGCAAGCTCAAGATTCCCAACCCGTACTACAACGACGCGCTGCAGCCCCTGTTCGATACGAACGCGTGGTACACGCCGTACGACGTGATCCCGAGCCCGTTTAATGCCGCTAACGGCTATGAGGTGCCCGACGTCGCTTCGGTGATCCTGAACTACCGGCACGGCAAGTTCGCGGTGACGCCGTCGGTGCACTACGTGGACGGCTCCAACTACGGTTCGCCGCTGGTGTGGCCCGGCTACGTGCCGCAGTCGTGCTCGAAGCAGCCCGCGAAGACGCCGCTCACGCCGGGCGTCAGCTGCCCCGGCGCTCTGATCGGCGCCATCTTCCTGCCCGATCCATACAGCGGCCGCTTCGACAACCTCGGCGCGTTCATCCAGCCCGCCCAGCTTACGCTGAATCTGCAGACGAGCTACGAGATCTCGCCGCGCATGACGGTCACGTTTCAGGCCGTCAACCTCTACGACCATTGCTTCCAGCGCGGCTACGCCTGGGACAACTCCGTGACGTGCGTGTACTCCAATCTGCCGTCGAACATCTTGGCGCCGGCCGGTAACTTCGTGAAGAATCCGCCCGCGCAGCTGCACTATCCTTACGGAACGTTCTACAACATTACCGAGGTCGGCATTTCGTCGGTATCGCAGCCCTTCGGCTTCTTCGCCGACCTCAGCTTCAAGCTTTGAACCGCCGAGGCTTCGTCCGCGTCGCCGGCATGACCGCGCTGGGCGCGACGGCGGTTCCGCAGGTCGTCGCGTGCGGCAGCTCGGGGACGAGACGCGGCGAGCGCGTCGTCATCGTCGGCGCCGGCATCGCCGGCCTGGTGACGGCGCTGCGCCTCCAAGACGCCGGGATCGCGTCGACGATCTACGAGTCGTCGTCGCGCGTCGGCGGACGCATGCACTCGGAACGCGGCTATTGGAACCAAGGGCAGCACACCGAGTGGTGCGGCGCGATGGTCGACTCGCTTCACGCGAATGTTCGGGGGCTCGCGCGGCGTTTCGGCTTAGCGCTGCTCGACACGCACGCGGCGCGTCCGCACGGCGCACGCGACACTTGCTATCTGGACGGGCGCTACTACTCGATGGCCGACGCGGATAGGGACTTCGCGAAGATCTACCCGATCCTGCAGTCGCAGCTCGCCGCGATGCCGTCGAACACTACGTATGCGAATGCGACGCCGATGGCTCGCAAGCTCGATGCGATGAGCATGAGCGACTGGATCGCACGCTACGTGCCCGGCGGCATGACATCGCAGCTCGGGCGGCTCATCGTGCAGGCCTATTGGAACGAGTACGGGCGCGACGCCGGTGAGCTCAGCGCGGTCAACCTCGTGGAGCAGCTCGGCGCGCAGCGCAGTTACTCACGGGATCGCGAGATGAACGTCCTGGGCTACTCCGACCAGCGCTATATCTTGGCGGACGGGAGCCAGGCGATTCCCGAGGCGATCGCCGCCTCGCTGCCGGCGGGCAGCATCGCGTTCGAGCGCAACCTCGTCGCGCTGCGGCGCCTCCCGCGGGGAACGTACGAGCTGCGGTTCGATCACCTCGGAACGACCGAGAAGGTCTACGCCGATCGCGTGGTACTCGCGATTCCTTTCATCGTGCTGCGCGCGGTGGACACATCCGCCGCGGGCTTCGATTCCGCCAAGGACAACGCGATTCAAAACCTCGGCTACGGTTATCACACGAAGCTGCACCTTCAATTCGACCGTCGCGCCTGGATGCGCACTCCGCACCCGTGGCCGCAAGCTACCAGCGGACAGATCTGGACGACGCTGCGCGTGCAGAGCGCGCTCGACTACTCGCTGGGCCAGAGCGGCAGCGACGGGCTGATCGAAGTGTTCACCGCGGGCGGCCCGGCGATGCTCGACTCGCCGCCGATGCCGTACGCGCTCGCCGGCAATTCCGGCGCGGTGGATCGGCACGTGCGCAGCTTCTTCGACGAGCTCGACTACATCTGGCCCGGCGTCTCGGCCACGTGGAACGGTAAGGCGACGTTCGGCAACGCCCAAGCGGATCCGAACATTCGGGCCAGCTATTCGTGCTGGCTCGTCGGTCAATGCACGACGATTGCAGGGCACGAGGCCAGGCCGCAGGGGCGCGTGCACTTCGCGGGCGAGCACACATCGGTCGCGTATCAGGGCTTCATGGAGGGTGGCGCCGAGTCCGGCGTTCGCGCCGCCGCGGAAGTCCTGGCGGACTATCGCATTCGCGCCGTCGGATAGAGTAAGGCGTGCACATCATCGGGACGGCGGGGCACGTCGATCACGGGAAGTCGGCGCTGATCGAGGCCTTGACGGGAACGAACCCCGACCGCTGGGCCGAGGAACGCGAGCGCGGCATGACGCTCGATCTCGGCTTCGCGCACCTGCGCTTCGACGACGGCGTCGAGGCCGGAATCGTCGACGTGCCGGGCCACGAGAAATTCTTGCACAACATGCTCGCCGGTGCTGCCGGCATGGAGCTGCTGCTGCTCGTCGTGGATGTCAACGAAGGCGTTATGCCGCAGACGCTCGAGCATCTCGCGATCCTGCAGTTTCTCAACGTGCGCCGCGTGCTGATCGTAGCGTCGAAGGTCGATCTGGTTGGGATGGCGCGCGTCGCCGAGGCCTGCGCCGAAATCGGCGAGGGCCTGCGCGGAACGATCGCCGAGGACGCGCCGATCTTTCCGGTCTCGGTCGTGACCGGCGAGAACCTCGATGCGTTGCGCGCGGCGCTGCACGACGAGCTCGCCGCGATTCCGCCGCGCAATCCGAACGCGCCCGCCTACCTTCCGATCGATCGCGTCTTCGCTCTTACCGGGGTTAGGTACGGTCGTGACCGGCACGCTGATGCAAGGGCGCATCGCGGCCGGCGAGACGCTGGTGCTGGAGCCGGGCGGCACGCCGGCCCACGTGCGCAGCATCGGCGTCTTCGGCGCGACGCGCGAGCGGGTCGACGCCGGCGCGCGCGTGGCCCTGAACCTTCCGAGCGTCGATCGACGTGAGATCGCGCGCGGTCACGCGATCGTCGGACGCGAGCTCTCCGCTCGCCGCACGTTGACGGTGCACTTCGTGCCGCTGCCTGAGACGGCGCCGCTGCTGCGCCGGCGCACGCCGGTGCGCGCGTACTTCGGATCGGCCGAAGTCCTGGGGACGCTGGTCGCAGACGGCGCAACCGGCGCGAAGGAGCTGAGCTCGCACCTGCAGCTGCGTGAGCCTGTCGTCGCCTTTCCGGGGCTGCGCTTCGTCTTGCGCCGCCCCTCGCCGATGACGCTGCTCGGCGGCGGTTTCGTCGAGACCGCGCAGGCGAAAGAGACCGCCGAGAGCGGGGATCCCGATGAGGAGGCCGTGCTTGCTCTGCTGTGCGAGCGTGGAATCGACGCGGCGCCGGTCGCGGAGGTCGCGTTCGCGGCGAATTTGCGCGAGGATGCCGCGGCCGCGGTCTTGCGGCGGCTCGTCGAGCGCGGCGACGCTGTCGCCGTTGCTCGTCCGCTCGGCTACGTCGAGGCGAGCGCCGCCCGCGAAGCGTTCCAGCGCGCGCACGAGCGCATCGAGGCGGCCCACCGCGAGGAGCCCTGGGCAATCGGTCTCACCTCGATCGCGCTGGCGCGCGAGGTCGGCGTCGCCGAGCCGCAGCTCGTGCGCGTGCTCGAGCATTACGTGGTCGAAGGCCGGCTCTGCAATCGCGGCGGCTACTACGCCGCGAACGATCACCGGCCGTCGCTCACGTCCGAGCAGCGCGCGTTCTTCGATCACCTCGTGCCCGTCGACGAGGCGCGCCCGCTTCTGCCGATACCGTTCGCGACCGCCGCGGCGGCGGTCAAGCTGTCGCGGCTCTTCGGCGTGCCGAAGGCCTTCGACACGCTGCTCGCGCGGGGCACGCTCGTCAAGGTCGGCAGCGATCTCTATCGCGGAACGCAGATCGCGGAGATCCGTTCGCGCGTCGAGGCACATCTGCGCGAGCGCCGGCGCATGACGGCCGCGGAGTTTCGCGACATCCTCGGGACGTCGAGGAAATACGCCGTTCCCATGCTCGAATGGCTCGA
Source organism: Vulcanimicrobiota bacterium (assembly GCA_963756165.1). Lineage (GTDB taxonomy): Bacteria > Vulcanimicrobiota > Vulcanimicrobiia > Vulcanimicrobiales > Vulcanimicrobiaceae > Cybelea. The sequence goes on from CAVWMO010000014.1 coordinate 419,555, forward strand.
CGCGCATGCGGTCACAGTTCGCAACGGCGATTACCGAACGCTGCGCAAGGGATGACCGTGCCGAGCCGCCCTACGGGCACTGTCGCGTTTTTATTCACCGACGTCGAGGGAAGCACGCGACGCTGGGAGAGCGATGCCGCCGCGATGGCGTCGGCGCTCGCGCGCCACGACGCGCTCGTGCGCGCGGCGATCGAGGCGCAGGGCGGCTACGTCTTCAAGGTGATGGGCGACGCCTTCTGCGCCGCCTTCGTGACCGCCGCCGATGCGGCCGCGGCCGCCCTGCGCATCCAGCGCGAACTACTCGATGAAGACTTCGCAAGCGTAGGGGGCATGCCGGTTCGCATGGCGCTGCACGCGGGCAGCGCGCAGGAGCGTGAAGGCGACTACTTCGGCCCGGCGCTGAATCGCGTGGCGCGGCTGCTGGCCGTCGCCCACGGCGGCCAGGTGGTCGTGTCGGGTACCGCGGCGGATCTCTTGCACGATGCGATGCCGCCCGAGAGCACGCTGCGCGATCTCGGCTCGCACCGGCTCAAAGATCTCGCACGCGCCGAACGCATCTACCAGCTCAACGGCAGCGGTTTGCAGCACGGGTTTCCGGCGCTGCGCTCGCTCGAGCAGACGCCCAACAATCTGCCGTCGCAGCTCACCTCGTTCGTCGGGCGTGAATCCGAGCTTCACGAGATCGATCGGCTGCTGCGAGACCACCGGCTGGTGACGGTCGTCGGGACGGCCGGCTCGGGGAAGACGCGCTGCGCGATTCAGGCCGGAGCCGAGCTGCTCGATCGCTTCATCGACGGCGTGTGGCTCGTAGAGCTGGCGCCGATCGCGGATCCTGCGCTCGTGACGGCCGCGATGATGCAGGCGCTGGGCGTGAATGAACACCCGGGCCGCCCGCTGCTCGAGACGCTGCTCGCGCACCTCGAGCACCGTCATGCGCTCATCGTCGTCGACAACTGCGAGCACGTGATCGATGAGGTACGGCGGGTCGTCGCGGCGATGCTGCGCGCTTGCGCCGACGTGCGCGTCCTCGCGACGAGTCGCGAGGCTCTGAGTATTGCGGGCGAGCACGCGCTTCGCCTCGGATCGTTGCCGCTGCCGCCGGCTCGGGAGGCGACCACGCTGTTCGCGGACCGCGCGCTCGCCGCGGACGGCGCCTTTGCGATCACCGAAAAAAATGGCGCGCTCGTCGCCGACATCGTCACGCGTTTGGACGGCATTCCGCTTGCGATCGAGCTGGCGGCCGCGCGCGTGCGGGTGCTCTCGCCGCAGCAGCTGCTCGACCGGCTCAACGAGCGCTTTCGTCTGCTCACGGGCGGCGATCGAGCGGCGCTGCCGCGTCAGCAGACGCTGCGGGCGGCCATCGATTGGAGTTTCGATCTCCTCGACGAGCGCGAACGACTGCTCTTCCGGCGTCTCTCGGTCTTTTCGGGCGGCTGGTCGCTGCCGGCCGCGGTCGCGGTATGCGGCGGCAGCGACCTGGACGAGTGGGAGATGCTCGACGCGCTCACGTCCCTCGTGGACAAGTCCCTGGTCGTCGCCGATCCGTCCCGGCCGGAGGGCCGCTACGAGATGCTCTATTCGATCCGCGAGTACGCGACCGAGCGTCTCGCCGCGGCGCACGAAGCGGAGAAAATCTCGAGCGCGCACGCGCGCTTCTACGCGGAGTTCGCTCGCGGACTGCAACCGCTCGTGCACGAACTCGAGGACGCGCGCTGGCGGCGCGCACTCAGCGACGAGCTCGACAACATTCGCGCGGCGATCGACCGGACGATCTTTGCGGGCCGCGAGCCCGAGGTTGGCCTGGCACTACTCGCGGATCTCGAGTGGCCCGAGCTGCTCGCGACGCCGCGCGAGGCGTTGCGCTGGTTCGAGCGCGCGGCGGCGCTCGCGAATGCGATGCCCGACGACGTCACGCACGCGCGCATTCTGCGTCACTGCCTCGTGTTGTCGCGCCTGGCCGGGCGCTCGCCCTCCGAGAGCGAGCCGACCGCACTGCGCGCGCTCGAGAAAGCGAGGGCGGGACGCGATGCCGACGAGATCGCTCGCGCGCTGGCGAACCTCGGCGGTAATTACCGCGATGCCGCCCGCTTCGACGAAGCCGAGCGCGCGTTCGTCGAAGCTTATGCAAATGTCGACGCACTTTCGCGCATCACGAAGAACGCGATCCTGAGAATCTGGGCCGTGACCGACCTGCAACGCGGCGACCTCGAGCGCGCGCGCGTGCGCTTTGGCGAGGTTGCCGGACTGGCGCGTCCCGGGAGCGAGGCGCATGCGAGCGCGCTGCTCAACCTCGGCGAGCTGCACTTCGCCGCCGGCGACGCACATGCGGCCCGCGCGGCCGCGCGAGACGCGAGGGAGACCTTCGCGGCTCTCGAGTCGGTCTATCTCGATGTCGCGCTGTCGAATCTCGCGGCCTACGCGATGGCCCTCGACGATCTCGAAGCCGCGCGCGAGCATCTGCGCGAGGCGCTCGCGCTGCAGCGCCGGTCGCGCTCGGGCTGGTTCGGAACCGTGCTCGAGCACCACGCGTTGCTCGCGGCGCTGCTCGATGACCGCGAGCGGGCGGCCCTGCTGGCCGGATTTACCGATTTTCGCTACGTCTCACGCGGCGAGGTGCGCCAACAGACGGAGCGGCGCGGTTGGGAGCGCCTCCAGCAGATTCTGCAGGCGGCGTTTACGGCGGCCGAGTTGGCGGACCGCATGCGCGCCGGCGCCGAGCTCGCCGAGGAGCAGGCGCTCGAACACGCCGCGGCGATACACCATCACACCGTTGCCGCCGCGGCTCGGCCGCAGGAGGGATGAACAGTCATGTCCGACGTTAAGTCAGACGCAGCGAGCGCTTTGGACGCGCATGGCCGCACCATTGACCAGCTCCACGCTAAACTCGCGGCGATGCCGGGATGCGACAAGGATCGGCTAAACCAGGCCGTACGGAAATACAAGGCCGCGCATCAAGCCTTCCACGACGACGCGCTGGCCTGCATAGGTTTTTAGTTAGCTAAGATTCTCGCAGCATCGCCTCGATCGCCGTTCCGATCGGGACGCCGAGGCCGGTGCATGGATTCCATCCAGCGGCGCTTTGATAGCGGTCGTTGCCTCCGCTCGTCACGTCGCGGAATAACGTCGCCGCGCTTTCGTACAGCAGCGGCGCGAAGAAGCCGGCCGGCGCGCCGAGATGCTGGTTGATGCGCGCGACGAGCGCCGACCACATCGGCGCGGCCGCGCTCGTGCCGCCGGCGGCGAGCGGCGTACCCTCGAAGACGATGGCGTATCCCGGCATCACCTGCGCGGCGAAGTCCGGAACGCCGCGTCCCGGTGCCGCCGCGCTCTGCCACGGCGGCGCACCGAAGCTCGCGCTAAAGCCGCCTCCCGTTTTCGGCCATGCGGCCTCGGCCGATTTCGTTTCCGTTCGCGATCAGTTGCGTGCCGCCGCACGCGTGCGCGAACCGACTCGACGCGGGCGCGAGCACGTGCGGCTTGCCGGCGGCGTCGAGCTCGGCCCCGTTGTCCCCGGCGGCGCAGAAGACGCTTACTCCGAGCAGCGCTGCGGCCGTAAAGAGATCGTCTAAGATCGTCAAAGCGACCGGCGTCCAGAGCTGCTCAGGAAATCCGAAGCTGATCGAAAGAATCGATGGGCGATTTTCGTCGTCGAAGAGCGCCGCGCGAACTGCATCTAACACGCCGCGCTCGTCGTCGGGCGCGGCATAGACCACGATCCGCGCGCCGGGCGCTAGTTGTCCGACGATCTGTGAGTCGATCGCCGACTCCACGTCTTTTTCCGTCTCTTCCACGTGCGCGAGCTCGGCGTTGTCGACGCGCTTGACGATGGGGAGCTTGGCGGTCACGCCTTGAGCCGCCATGCATTGGGCGAAGTCGCTCGGCTTGAACGTTCCGCGCAGCTGGACGATGCCCACGGTCTGCCCCGATCCGTCGGCATCGGGAAACTCGTAGCGCGTCGCGACGTCTCTTGAGGAGAGCGGCGTCGTGTGCCCTTGCAGCGTGCCGATGGCGCGCGATCGCGGCCACTGGTGGATGCCGAACGGTCCGCGCAACATCGCCGCAATCTCACTCGGGGCGTGCAGCGACCGGGAGCGATGGCGAAAGCGGCGTTTGTCGGGAAGTTCGTAGATCGAGGCGGTCGCGCCGAAGACCTCGACCAGCTTGGAAATCGGGCCGCTCAACGTCACGGAGCGCCAGTGCGTCTCCACGACGTCTATGCCCATCTCGTGCAGTACGCCTTCAGCGCGTCGACGTCGCTCGGATCGGCGTCCGTTTGCCGCGCGAGCTCGGCCCTGCTGGCGTAGACGCGTCGTGCCGGCGGCGTCGCGCCGAGCTGACGGGCGCACGCGGCATCCAGTTCGCCGGCTTTGTGCGGACGCAGCCACGCCGTGAGCAGCGCGTCGCCGTCGGCCAGCTCGGCCACGGCAGCGGCGTCCGGCCACACGTCACGATGCGTGCCCTCGATCGGAACCGGCTGGTTGGCGGTCATGCGCCGGAGTTTCGCCGCGCGCGGCTAAGAAGCTGCCCTTGGAATTATCGGGCGAGTTCTGCCGATTGCGGCCGTATCGCGCCGGCGACGCCGGCGCGCTGTGTTCTGTCGCGGACGATTACATGGTCGTGCGCTGGATGACGCGCCGCTTTCCGCATCCGTATACGCGGGCCGACGCTGAGGAGTGGGTTGCCATCGCCGCGAGCGCTGCGCCGCAGCACTTCGCGATCGAAGTTGACGGGGCGCTGGCCGGCGGCATCGGCTTCACGCCGTACGAGGACGAGCGGTCGGGAAGTGGCTTTTTCGGCTACTGGCTGGGCCGCGACTACTGGGGCCACGGCATCGGGACCGACGCCGCGCGAATGTTCTCGCAATATGCGCTTCGCGACGGCGGCTTGCGCCGGCTCGAGGCGACCGTGTTCGCCCCGAACGTCGCTTCGGCGCGAGTCTTGGAGAAGTGCGGCTTCGCGCTCGAGGCGAGGCTGCCGGCGTACTACCTGGATCGCAGTGACGCCGTGTGCGACGGCTTGCTGTACGGACGGGTCCTAATAGACTGATGCTGCTACGCGCCTTGTATTGTTGCGCGCTGGCCGCGCTCGCTGCTCTGCCGGCACGCGCCGATACGGTCTCGGCTGCGCTCTCCGGCTTGAAGTACCGCGAGGTCGGTCCCGCGATTAGCGGGGGGCGCGCGACCGCCGTCGCGGGCAGCAACCGCGATTCGCATCTGTATTTCGCCGGGGGCGCCGGCGGCGGCGTCTTCAAGTCAACCGACGGCGGTGCTTCCTGGGTTCCGGTCTTCGATCGGGAGGCCGCGGCGCCGGTCGGCGCCATCGCGATCGCGCCGCAGGACGACCGCGACGTCTGGGTCGGGACGGGCGAGTCGAATCCGCGCAACGACGTCGAGTCCGGCGACGGCATCTACCATTCGAGCGACGGCGGCGCGCACTGGATGCTCGTGGGCCTCGCGCGCTCCGCGCACATCTCGAGCATCAGCATCGATCCGCGCAACCGGCGCGTCGTCGCCGTGGGCGTGTTGGGCCGCGTCTCGGCCGACGATCCGAATCGCGGCGTTTACGTGACGGATGACGGCGGCGTGCATTGGACGCGGACGCTGTACGTCGGGCCGAGCAGCGGCGTCTCGTCGCTGGTGCGGGTGCCGGGGCATCCCGCGACGCTCTTCGCCGGCGTGTGGCAGGTGCGGCGCACGCCCTGGAACCTCGCGAGCGGCGGGCCGGCGGGCGGCATCTACCGCTCCGACGACGGCGGTGCGACGTGGCGCAGGCTGCGCGGCAACGGCCTGCCCAATGGACTTACCGGCCGTATCGGCCTGGCCGCGGGGACGCGCTCGCGCGTCTACGCCGCGATCGAGTCGCGCGCCGGCGAGCTGTGGCGCTCCGACGACGGCGGCGTGCGCTGGACGAAGGTGCCGCACAGCCCGTACCTCGGCGCGCGCTCGTTTTACTTCACCAGCATCTTCGTCGATCCGGCGGATCCGAACCGCCTCATCAACGTTTCGTTGATCCTCACGATGAGCACCGACGGCGGACGAACGTTTCATCCCATCGCTACGGGCGGCGGCTGGGACAATCACGTGGTCTGGTGGTCGGCGGACGGGCGCCGGATCATCAACGGTAACGACGAGGGCGTCGATCCTCTCGTCCGACGGCGGCAAGAACTTCTGGCAGCCCTACGATCTGCCGTTCGCACAGCCGTATCACGTCGGCCTCGGCGACGCACCGGAATATAACTATCTCGTCTGCGTTGGGCTGCAGGACGACAACTCGTGGTGCGGTCCGTCGTCGCCGCCCAACGGCGTCGGCGTGATGAACCGTGACTGGTATCAGATCGCCCCGGGAGACGGCATGTGGGCCGTCGTCGACCCGAAGGATCCGCAATACATCTGGTCCACGTCGACGAACAGCGACACGGGTCAGGTCTATCTCTGGAACGTGCGCACGACGCAAGCGCATGACGTCTCGCCGGATGCCGAGTCGAACGGCGAGCTCGCCGCGCGCGACCTGCGCTACCGGTTCAACTGGGACACGCCGATCGCGTTTACGAATGAGGGTGACGCGCTCGTTGGCGGCAACGTCGTATTCAAGAGCTCGGACCGCGGAAGCACCTGGAACGTCATTAGCCCAGACCTCACGCGCGACGACAAGAGCAAGCAGGGACCGTCGGGCGGACCGATCGCGTACGATCAGTCCGGCGCGGAGTTCTACGACACGATCTTGTCGCTAGCGACGACGAAACTCGATGCCGGGATCATCTGGGTCGCGACGGACGATGGACTCGTTCAGCTTACCCGCGATGGAGGACAGCATTGGCGGAACGTCGCGCCGCCCGAGTCGCTCGTACCGCCGTGGGGACGCATCACGGGCCTCGAGGCAGGCCGGTTCTCTGCGGGAGCGGCGTTCATCGCAGTCGAGCGGCGCCTCCTCGGCGACGACCGACCCTACGTGTTGCGCACCGACGACTACGGCGCGACGTGGCATTCGATCGCGGGCGATTTGCCGCCCGATCAATTCGTTCGCGCAATCCGGCAGGATCCCAAGAATTCGAACGTGCTCTATGCCGGCACCAATCGCGGCGTGTTCGTGACGCTCGACGGCGGCGCGCACTGGGATTCGCTGCGCCTCAACATGCCCGCCAGCGCGATCTACGACCTCGAGATTCAACCGCAGGCCAACGACCTAGTCGTGGCGGCGCACGGCCGGGGCGTTTGGATCCTCGACGACCTGACGGCGCTGCAGAGTCTCGCGACGGCCAGAGCTTCGGAGGTGACGCTCTTCCCCACGCGCGACGCATACCGGATGTGGCAGTGGGCGCCGGTCAACACGTTCACGGATCCGAAGATCCCTGCCAACGAGTATGCCGGCGACAATCCGCCGGATGGCGCCCTCATAACGTATTATCTCGCGCGCGCTGCTCGGCAAGCGACCATCACGATCTTCGATTCGCTCGGACATACCGTTCGCCACCTCTCCCGCGACGACGTTCCGAAGCACGCCGGGATGAACCGCGCATCGTGGGATCTCAACGAGGACGGACCCGTGAAGTGGACCAGCACGTTCAAGGAAAACCAGGGTCCCGACACCGGAGCCGAGGCGGTTCCCGGCACGTACACGGTGCAGCTGACCATCGACGGCGTCAGCAAGAGTCAGTCTCTGGTTTTAAAAATGGACCCGCGGGAGCGGGAAACGCTTAGCGCGGCGCAACGCCGCCATGCGGCTCTGGCCGAGCTCTTCGCGGAGCTGAGCGGCGTCGACACGATGCTGAATCAAATAGACGCTCGGCTTAAAGCCGCGTCGCCCGCGCGAGCCGCCGCCCTGCGAGTCTTCAAGTTGCGCCTGACCTACGACGCCCGTAACATCGAGGATCTGAATGGTCCGGCGCAGCTGCGCGAGGGGCTTCTCGACTTGATTTCCCGGTTGAGCACCTCGTTCCAGGCGCCGACGGCGGCGCAACTCTCGCAGGCCGCCGAGTATCGGAAGGAATATGCGGCGCTAACTGCCGCGTACCAAAACCTTTGATATGATGGTCGAACAATGAACGTAGAGAAGATGACGGAGCGCGTCGCCGACGGGCTCAACGCCGCGTACTCGCGCGCTCTGCACGAACACAACACGCAGACGGCGCCCGAGCACATGCTGGCGGCGCTGCTCGATCAGGAGCGCGGCATCGCGCCCGACATTCTGGAGAAGGCCGGCGCCGACCCGAAAGCGATCGCGCGCAGAGTCGACGAGGCGATCGGGCGGCTCCCGCGCCTGAGCGGCGCCGGCGCCGACAGCGCCCAGGTCACGCTCTCTCCCGAGCTGGCGCGCATCATGAGCGCCGCCGAGAACGAGGCCAAGGCGCTCCAAGACGACTACACGTCGGTCGAGCACGTGCTTGCTCGCGATGGCGCAGTCGTCCGGCGAGATCGGCCGCATCTTCCGCGAGGCCGGCCTAACGAAGGACAAACTGCTGGCGGCGCTGCGCGACGTGCGCGGCAACCAGCGCGTGACGACCAAGGATCCCGAAGGGACGTACAAATCGCTCGAGCGTTACGGCCGCGACCTCACGCTCGAGGCGGAGCGCGGCAAACTCGATCCGGTGATCGGGCGCGACGAAGAGATTCGGCGCATCGTCCAAGTGCTCTCGCGCCGCACGAAGAACAATCCGGTGCTGATCGGCGATCCCGGCGTCGGCAAGACGGCGATCGTCGAAGGGCCTCGCGCAGCGCATCGTGCGCGGCGACGTCCCCGAGGGACTGAAGAACAAGCGCATCGTCTCGCTCGACATGGGCGCGCTGATCGCCGGCGCGAAGTATCGCGGCGAGTTCGAAGAGCGGCTCAAGGCGGTGCTCAAAGACGTCGCGGCTTCGGAAGGCCAGATCGTCCTGTTCGTCGACGAGCTGCACACCGTCGTCGGCGCGGGCAAGGCCGAAGGCGCGATGGACGCGGGCAACCTGCTCAAGCCGATGCTCGCGCGCGGCGAGCTGCACATGATCGGCGCGACGACGCTCGACGAATACCGCAAGTACATCGAGAAGGATGCGGCGCTGGAGCGGCGCTTCCAGCCGGTCATGGTCGATCAGCCCAGCGTCGAGGACACGATCTCGATCCTGCGCGGCCTGAAAGAGAAGTACGAGGCGCATCACGGCGTGCGCATCAAGGACGGCGCGCTCGTCGCGGCCGCGACGCTGAGCAACCGCTACATCACCGACCGCTTCTTGCCCGACAAGGCGATCGACCTGGTCGACGAGTCGGCCGCGAAGCTGCGCACCGAGATCGACTCGATGCCGCAGGAGCTCGACGAGGTCTCGCGCCGCGTCATGCAGCTCGAGATCGAGCGCGAGGCGCTGCGCAAGGAGAACGACGACGCGAGCCGCCGCCGGCTCGAGCAGTTGGAGAAAGAGCTGGCGACGCTGCGCGAGGATCAGACGCGGCTGCGCACGCGCTGGGACGCGGAGAAGAACGCCGCGGTCAAGCTGCGCTCGCTGCGCGAGCAGATCGAACAGACGAAGGTGCAGATCGAACAGGCCGAGCGTCAGTACGATCTCAACCGGGTCGCCGAGCTGCGCTACGGAACGCTGCCGAAGCTCCAGAAGGAGCTCGAGGCCGAGGAGCATCGCCTCTCCCAACGCGACGGCGCGCGGCTGTCGAAGGAAGAGGTCGACGAGGACGACATCGCCGGCGTGATCGCGCGCTGGACCGGCATTCCCGTCACGAAGCTCCTCGAGGGCGAGAAGCAGAAGTTGCTCCATCTCGAGGACGAGCTGCACAAGCGCGTGATCGGTCAGGACGAGGCCGTCGACGCGGTCGCGGAAGCGGTGCTGCGCTCGCGCTCGGGTCTCGCGGACCCGAATCGGCCGATCGGCTCGTTCATCTTCCTGGGGCCGACCGGCGTCGGCAAGACCGAGCTCGCGCGCGCGCTGGCCGAGTACCTCTTCGACGACGAGCGCGCGCTGATCCGCATCGACATGTCGGAGTATCAGGAGAAGACACACCGTCGCGCGGCTGCTCGGCGCGCCGCCGGGATACGTCGGCTTCGAAGAGGGCGGTCAGCTCACCGAGGCGGTGCGGCGCCGGCCCTACTCGGTGATCCTTTTCGACGAGATCGAGAAGGCGCACCCCGACGTGTTCAACGTCTTCCTGCAGATTCTCGACGACGGACGCCTGACCGACGGTCAGGGCCACACGGTCGATTTCAAGAACACGATCGTGATCATGACGTCGAACATCGGCAGCCACCGCATCCTCGACTACAAGGGCTCGTTCGACGGCGCCGACTACGCGATCATGCGCGCGACCGTGCTCGACGAGCTGCGCCAGCACTTCCGGCCCGAGTTCCTCAATCGGGTCGACGAGATCATCGTCTTCCACGCGCTCACCGAAGACGAGCTGATGAAGATCGTCGACATCCAGCTCGGGCGTCTGCGCCGGCGGTTGGCCGAGCGGCGCATCACGCTGGAGCTCTCCGACGCGGCGAAGCGCCACATCGTCAAGGTCGGCTACGATCCGACTTACGGCGCGCGTCCGCTCAAGCGCACGATTCAAAAGGAAGTCGAGACGCCGCTCGGGCGCAAGATTCTGGCGGGCGACATCAACGAGGGCGATACGGTGGACGTGGGCTTCGACGACGACCGCGGCGAGCTCACGTTTACGGTAGCGGAGCCCGCCGCCGTAACAGCGTAAGAGAGCGGCATGCTGTTCCCGCTTTTACGTTTGCCCAAATCCTGAGCTATCCGTTTCCCGAAGGCGCCGGTGCGCGACAAACGGAACGGCGATCGCGTACACGCTCGATACGCAAGGGGTGCGAACGATTTGGTTCGCGCGCGCGCCGGATTTCGTCTCCGAAGCAGCTGTTTTCGTCGGGCGCCGACGACGGCCAAGAGCTCACCAACCTCGTCATCTCGAACGACGACTCGCACGTCGTCTACGTGCGCGGCGGCGATCACGACGCGAACTGGCCGGTACCGCTTGCAGCCAAATCCCGCGTCGTATGCCGACGCAGCCGCGACATGCAGGTGTGGTCGGTCTTAACGAACCCTTCGACTCCGCTCAGGGTAAACTCGCCGAAGCTGCTCGGCGCAGGGCGACGCGCCCGCGATCTCGCCCGACGGCACGCGCGTCGCCTTTACGAGCGGCGGCGCCGTGATGGTCGCGCCGGTCGACGGCGGTACGCCCGCGAAGCGGCTATTCTTCGATCGCGGACAGGACTCCGATCTGCACTGGTCGCCGGACGGCACGGCCCTCGCGTTCGTCTCGACGCGCACCGATCACAGCTTCATCGGGATCTATCGCAACGACGCGACGCCGATCCAGTATCTCGCGCCGACGACGTCGCAGGACAGCATGCCGCGCTGGTCGCCCGACGGCGCGAGCGTCGCGTTCGTTCGTCTGCGCGGCGACGGCGGGCCGCCGCAGAATCCGCTGAACTGGAATCCGGTGCCATGGCAGATTTGGGTCGCGGATGCGCGCTCGGGCAGCGGGCGCCTCGTGTGGGCGAGCTCGAATACGCCGCGCGGCTCGCTGCCGCAGAGTGGACTCGGGCCGTTGTTCGAGTGGGTCGCGGGCAATCGGCTTGTCTTCCACAGCGAGCGAGACAACTGGCCGCACCTTTATAGGTGCGGCGTATGCCGGGAAGTACGCCTCCTGGCACGCGGCACCCACGGTCATACACGAGCGCGCTACTCCGATGGCAACGCTGCTGACGCCCGGAGCTTTCATGGTCGAAGATGTCTCGGTCGCGCCGGATCTGCAGTCCGTCGTCTATGCGGCGAACACGGGCTCCACGCCCGGCGACGACGATCGCCGCCACGTTTTTCGCGTCGACGTGGCTTCTCGGTGCGATCGCGCCGCTGACGAGCGGCGCGAGCAGCGAGTTGCGAGCCGGTCGCGCTCGAAGGCGGCGCGGTGGCTTTCGATCGCGCGACGGCGCAGCAGCCGCCGCTTCGTGACGCTGCTTTCGAAGGGAGCGCAAAACGCGCTGGATGCCGACCTCTTACCGAGCGATTTCCCTTCGTCGCAGCTAGTGACACCGCGCGAGGTCTCGTTCCGCGCGGCGGACGGCACGCGCGCCTACGGCCAGCTTTTCGTTCCGCCCGGCGGCGGAAAGCATCCCGGCATCATCTTCGTCCACGGCGGCCCGCCGCGGCAGATGCTCCTGACGTGGCACTACATGGACTACTACTCCAACGCGTACGCCGTGAACCAATATCTGGCGAATCATGGATTCGTCGTGCTGTCGGTCAACTATCGGTTGGGCATCGGCTACGGCCACGACTTCAACTTTCCGGCGCGCTGGGGACCGACCGGCGCATCCGAATACCAGGACGTCGTCGCCGGCGCGCGCTTCTTGCAGCACGATCCGAACGTGGATGCGGGCAAGCATCGGCATATGGGGCGGGTCGTACGGCGGTTATCTCACCGCGCTGGCGCTGGCCCGCAATTCCGACATCTTCAAGGCGGGCGTCGATTTCCACGGCGTGCACGACTGGTCGCTCGACATCGACAATCCGGTGTGGGGCTTCACGCAACTCAAACGCTACGAACAGTACGACACGCGCGCCCTGATGAAGCTCGCGTGGCAGTCGTCGCCCGATTCCGCGATCGCGACGTGGAAGTCGCCGGTGCTCCTGATCCAGGGCGACGACGATCGCAACGTGGAGTTCCACCAGATGGTCGATTTGGTGGCGCGCCTACGGCTTGCGCGCGTTCCCTTCGAGGAGCTCGTGATTCCCAACGAGATCCACGGCTTTCTCCGTTACGCGTCCTGGCTCGACGCCGACGAGGCGACGGCGGAATATTTCGCCCGGCAGTTCCTCACGGGATCACACTAGGTTTTCGCGGTCTCGCGCTTGCGCAGGCGCAGCCGCTGGGTTTCGTCGAGGATGCGCTTGCGCAGGCGGATCGATTTCGGCGTCACCTCGACGAGCTCGTCGTCCTCGATGAACTCGATCGCGCGCTCGAGCGAGAGCTCGTCGGGCGGCGCGAGCTTGACGTTCTCGTCGGAGCCCGCGGCGCGCATGTTGGTGAGCTTCTTCTCGCGCACGACGTTGATCGCGACGTCGTATGTCGTCGTTGGCGCGGCCGACGATCATGCCCTCGTAGACGTCGACGCCGGGGCCGACGAAGAAGCGCCCGCGCTGCTCGAGGCCCGCCAGCGCGTAGCCCGTCGAGCGCCCCGTGTCGCTCGCGACCAGCGCGCCGACGTTGCGGCCGGGCAGCTCGCCCTGCCACGCCTGATGATCGTAGTAGGTGTGCGACATGCACCGCGGTGCCGCGCGTCAGCGTCAGCAGCTCGCCGCGCAGGCCGAAGATGGCGCGCGTCGGCATCGTGTACTCGAGCCGTTGGATGTCGCCGACGGTGCAGCATGTTCGACATCGATCGCCTTGCGCTTGCCGAGCGCTTCGATCACCGCGCCGGCGTACTCTTCCGGAACGTCGACGACGACGTACTCGACCGGCTCCAGCGCTTGCCGTTGCGCTCCGTGACGATGACCTGCGGCTTGGAGACGCGCCAGCTCGTAGCCTTCGCGGCGCATCGTTTCGATGAGGATCGCGAGGTGCAGCTCGCCGCGCCCGCGCACCTCGAACGTGTCGGCGACTGCGGTGTCGGCGACGCGCAGCGCGACGTTCGACTCGAGCTCGCGCATCAGGCGGTCGCGGATCTGGCGCGAGGTAAGGAACTTGCCCTCGCGGCCCGCGAACGGCGAGTTGTTGACTGAAAAGAACATCGAGACGGTCGGCTCGTCGACGGCGATCGCGGCGATGCGCTCGGGTGCCTGCGCATCGGCGATCGTGTCGCCGATGTTGAGATCGTCGATGCCGGAGACGCAGACGATGTCGCCGGCCGACGCCTCCTCGACCTCGATGCGCTCGAGCCCGGCGAAGGTCAGCAGCTTCGTGAGGCGCAGACCGTCGTCGACGGTGCCGTCGCGCGCGACCTTGACGATCGGCGCGTTGACGCTCGCGACGTCCCGCGGAAGATGCGGCCGATGCCGATGCGCCCGACGTACTGGTTGTGGTCGATCGCGGAGATCAGCAGCTGGAACGGACCGTCTTCGGCGGGCGGCTTCGGGCACGTGCTCCACGATCGTCTCGAACAGCGGCTCGAGCGAGTCGCCGGGGTCGTCCGAGCGAGCGCTTCGCGATGCCGGCCTTGGCGTTGGTAAACAGCACCGGAAAGTCGGCCTGCTCGTCGTTCGCGCCGAGCTCGATGAAGAGGTCGAAGACTCGTTGACGACCTCTCGGCGGGCGCGCGTCCTTGCGGTCGATCTTGTTGACGACGACGATCGCGCGCAGGTCGAGCTCGAGCGCCTTGCGCAGGACGAAGCGCGTCTGCGGCATGACGCCCTCGGCGGCGTCGACGAGCAGCAGCACGCCCTGCACCATCTGCAGCACGCGCTCGACCTCGCCGCCGAAGTCGGCGTGCCCCGGCGTGTCGACGATGTTGAACTTCACGTCGCCGTGGCGCACGGCCGTGTTCTTCGCGAGGATCGTGATCCCGCGCTCGCGCTCGAGCGGGTTCGAGTCGAGAACGCGCGTGGCCACGTGCTGGCCCTCGCGGAAGACGCCGCTCTGTTTGAGCATCGCGTCCACGAGCGTCGTCTTGCCGTGGTCGACGTGGGCGATGATCGCGACGTTGCGGATGTCCGATCGGGTCTTCACGTAAGCATTGCTTCGCTATACTAATCCGGCGCTCATCGAAAACTCAGCGCCCGTCGAGCTTGCCGGAGCATGGTAGGCACATGAATATATTCGACCTCTTGCGTACCATCCCGGCGGTAGCCCTCCTTGCCGCCGCGTTGTTCGCGACGCCCGCCCAGGCGGTGACCACTGCGGGCGAGACGACCTACGCCCCGTACGTCGCGGCGTTCAGCCCGGTGTTCGGGCCCGCGTCCGTGCCGTACGTCGGTAAGATGCTCCTCGTCATGCACGACGGGACGATTCAAGGCAGCTACACGGGCATCTCGGTCCGGCCCGATCCCCTGAACAATCGCATCGAGCCGGTTGTAGGCAGCGTCAATCGCGACGACGGCTACGTGCAGCTCAACGTGGGCGGCGCGCTCGCTCTTACCGGCAGTATGGCGGCCGACGGGACGATCTCGGGAACCGCTAGGTACAACGGCAGATTATACGACTTCGTCGCCAAACCGGGCACGCCCGGATCGCGGTAGCGTCACGCCGCTAGTGGTGGAAGCCGGTTCCCTCCGACGGGCGTATCTCCGGGCGGGGATGGCTATCGAAGAACGCTAGCGCCGATTTGAAGTCGCGCATCAATAGCGCGGCAAAGTCCAACTCGAAGCCGCGCCGGCACATGATCCGCATGACGGTGACGTCCGAGGCTCCGCCGCACAGCGCGAACGCCGGGACTTGCCAGCCGCTCATCCGTAGCCGGTCGGAGAGGTCGAGCAGCGAGTAACCCGGATCTGCGCCCTCCTTGATGCGGAAGCACACCGCAGGTATTCCCGCTTTTGGGTCGCCGGTGTTGATGAACTCATATGGCCCGAGCGGCGCGAGCGAGGCCGCCAAATATGCGGCGACTCGGTACGCCGCCATCTGGACGTTACGGTAGCCCTCGCGACCGAGCCGAATGAACGTGTAGTACTGCGAGATCACCTGGCCGGCGGGCCGCGAGAAGTTGATCGCGATCGTGCCGACCTTGCCGCCGAGGTAGTCGACGTCGAAAACCAGTTCCTCGGGCAGCGCCGCGGCGTCGCGCCAGATGATCCAGCCGGTGCCGAGCGGCGCGAGGCCGTACTTGTGACCCGACGAGCTGATCGACTTCACGCGCGGCAGGCGGAAGTCCCAAACGATCTCGGGTGCACAGAACGGGGCGAGAAACCCGCCGCTGGCGGCATCGACGTGCATGTCGACGTCGAGGCCTTTAGCTTTCTGCAGCTTGTCCAGCGCGTCGTGGAGCGGCTCCGGGAATTCGTAGTTGCCGGTATAGGTGACGCCGAACGTCGGAACGACGCCGATGGTGTTCTCATCGATGGCGTCGACCATGCGCTCCGGATCCAAAAACAGCCGGTCCGGCTCCATCTGGATCTCGCGCATCTCGACGTCCCAGTAGCGCGCGAACTTGTGCCAGCAGACCTGGACCGGCCCGCACACGAAGTTCGGATTATCCGTCGGCTTGTTGACGGCTTTCATCTTGGTGCGCCAGCGCCGCAACATCGCCATCCCGCCGAGCATGCACGCTTCGCTCGAGCCGATCGTGTTGGTGCCGGTCGCGTCCTCGCAGGCAGGGGCGTTCCAGAGATCGGCGACCATGCTGAGGCATTTCTGGTCGATCGCGGCGGACTGCGGATACTCTTCCTTGTCGATCCAGTTCTTGTTGAGCGAGATGTCCATCAGGCGATGGACGTACTCGTCGTCCCAGGTCTGGCAGAACGTCGCGAGGTTCTGGCGCGCCGTGCCGTCGAGGAAAAGTTCGTCGCTCACCATCTGGAAGGCCGCCTCGGCCGGCATCTCGTCCTGTGGAAAACAGCGGTCGGGGGCGGCCTCCTGCAGCCAGCGCGACTCGAACACCGAGTCGTACGGAGAGCTCGTCAGCGTACTGTCTGCCATGGACGCAGGATTTCGGGCCGAGCCCTATCGCTTTCCCCGACCGTTGGCGCTGGCCGCCCGAATCGGATACCATGAGTAAAACCCCTTATGAATGGAGCTTAACGAAGGAGGTCACTGTGAGGCAAATCGTCGCGGATGCCGCAGAGGCCCAAAAGAACTGGGGCTGGTACGTCGCGCTGGGCATCCTGTTCATTCTGGTCGGGATCTATGCCATCTGGGCCGAGGGCGTGGCTACGCTGGCATCGGTTTTCGCTCTCGGCATCGTGCTCGTGATCGCGGGGATCGGTCAACTCGTTGCCGCCTTCATGGCGCGCGGCGCGGGCCACATTATTTTGTTGCTGCTAGTCGGTGTGCTGGACATCATCGTCGGTTTGATGTTGCTCGAGCATCCCATCGGGGGTGCGCTCGTCGTCACCCTGCTGCTCGCAGTGCTGCTCGTGTTCGGCGGCGTCTTTCGCTTCATCACCGCCCTCTTGATGCAGTTTCCGAACTACGGCTGGGTGGCCACTAGCGGCGTTCTCAGCGTCATCTTGGGCATTCTGCTCTGGGCACAGTGGCCGATATCCGCGATCTGGTTCATCGGATTCGTCGTCGGACTGAACTTTATTTTCGCCGGAATCTCTTGGACTTGGCTTGGCTGGAAGTTAAAACCGGCATAACAATCTAAAGACGGGCGGTTCCTCACCACGGGAGCGTACGGGTCTGGTGGCTCGCACGGTCTTCAAAATCGCTGAGGTCGTCGCAAGGCGACTGGTAGGTTCGATTCCTACACGCTCCCGCCACTTGTTCGGTTCCGCCTTATTTTACGCGGGTTTGCGGGGCGACGGTGTTTTCGCTACACCGTTTACTACACGGAACCGCTGGAGCTAGACGCTCCGGACGGCCTTATTGAGGTGGTTGTCGAGCAGCTTCGCGGCTGCCCTTCGTTGCTCGTCCATGATATGGGTGTAGACGTTTGCCGTTACGTTAATCCCGGAGTGCCCGAGCAACTCGCTCGCCGTCTTCATGGAATTGTGGACCACCTAACGGTGGTCAAAGTATTGATTTTGGCAGACTTCTATGGGGTGAAGCGCGAGAATACCCACAAGAGATCGTCCTCAGTAATGGGGGAAAGCCCGCTGGACTCTTCCATCTCAGGATAACATAGGTTACGGATGAGCTACGAACAACAGCTCCCCCGGAGAGCGCGTCACCCATACCGACTTCGGTGCAGGTGTCGTACTCGACGCTCCTCACGATGGTTATATCCGGGTATTCTTTGCTCAGGGCGAGCGTCGGGTTCCCGCTGCGAGCTTACAATCGGAGCTTTCACGAACCGAACGCGTGCTGAAGGCAGTCGCAGGAGGGCCGGAGCGCGGGCGGCGAGCCTGGCTCGCATACGAAGCTCATGCCTTGCCGCTCATGGAGAGCGCGTCCGCGTTGACGTCTGCCCGTATTGACCTTCTCCCGCATCAAGTCGTCCTTACTCACCGGATTGCTACAGCGTCGCCCCGTCGTTTCCTGATCTCTGATGAAGTTGGGCTTGGAAAGACAATTGAGGTCGCCCTAATATTGCGTGAACTTGCAAGTCGTGGCGAGCTGAAGCGGGCACTTATGATCGTGCCGGCTGGTCTTATCAACAATTGGCATCGCGAACTCAATGAAGTATTTAGTCTGGACTTCGAAATCTTTGGCTCCGAGGGCGACATTACCGATCGCCGAACTAACGCCTTCGCGAAACATGATCGCCTTATAGCAAGCATCGATACATTGAAGCGTCCAGCACGAGTGAGGCGCCTTCTCGAGGCGCCCCCTTGGGATCTCATCGTCTTCGATGAGGCTCATCATCTTACCGCCGCGCGCAACGGTGGCAAGGTTCGAAAGACTGAAAACTATAAACTTGCGGAAGCCCTGAAGACACACACGCGCGACCTTTTGCTGTTGTCTGCTACCCCGCATCAAGGCAACCATTTTCAGTTCTGGATGCTGGTTCAGCTATTAAACCCGTCTCTTTTTGGCAGTGCCGAAGAGATGGTAGAAAACCGGCACCGATTAAACGCTGTAATGTTTAGAAGAACAAAAGCTGATGCATGCCGGCCCGATGGCAAGCCTCTCTTTGCTCGCCGCTGGGTTCACACTGAATCATTTTTGATGTCTCAAGAGGAGCACCAATTCTACGAAAAGTTGCGCGAGTATCTAGCCGAGGGGTTCAATCTCGCACGCGGGCGAGGTAATCAGGGCCGAGCGTTGGGGTTCCTGATGGCGATTTTTCAAAAAATCGCTGCGTCGAGCCTTTCTGCGGTACGGCGAACATTAACGCGACGGATGCTCATGTTGACGCTTCACGAAGGCCTACTTCGCGATCGTGAACTGGATATTGACGCTCGTGAACGTCTGTATGATGAGGCGCGGCGGCTGATCCATTCAGAATGGAACTTAGGGCATGACGCAATTGGGCGCAGTGAAGCTGATCGGCTCATGGCAGATCTCAAACATCGTTTAGCGAGGAAGCTGGATGAAGAGTTGCTGGCGCAGGCTGTGATCCATATGCAGACGAGAAATCCGCTGCGGAGGCTGAGGATTTAGCGTCAGCTGCAGTGGACCTGAATTTGCCCGAGGAACGACAGTGCATCAGAGATCTTCTGGCAGTGTTTCCACAGAATCGCGAAACGAAAATCCAGAAGGTTCTCGATGGACTAGGGACGTTGTGGCGTCGAAATCCCAACGAACGTATTGTGATCTTTGCGACATATCTCGGAACCGTTGAGCTGCTCGCAAAGGAAATAGAACTAGTATATCCCGGGCAGGGCGTGACCGTTCTTCGTGGGGGCGACCATGGTGCGAAACTTGCGGCGGAGAAACGCTTTAAGCAGCCTCATGGCCCGCGCGTTCTGATATGTACCGCGGCAGGTCGGGAGGGCATAAACTTACAGTTCGCACGTGTATTATTTAACTTTGATCTTCCCTGGAACCCAATGGACGTGGAGCAGCGGATTGGACGGATACATCGTTACGGTCAACCTCATACTGCCCAAGTCTATAACCTTGTGCTTTCCGACACAATCGAAGGTCGAATATTCTTGCTGCTCGAGGACAAATTGACTGAAATAGCAAGAGCGTTAGGAAAGGTGAATAATCAAGGAAATGTAGCGGAGGATTTCCGTGCTCAGATACTTGGCCAACTGTCGGAACGACTAAACTATGATCGCCTATACCAAGAGGCGTTATCGGATCCTGAACTCAAACGGACGGCTCTGGAAGTTGAGGCCGCGTTATCTAATGCAAAAAGAGGCTCGCGAGGTAGTGGTTAATCTGTTTCAGGACCTACATAGGTTCAGCTTGAGAGTACAAACCCCTTTCGGATATTTCACTGGGATGGATAGGCTCGTGGAGTTTCTCTCAGGCCTCTATGCGTCATAAGCGCCAGTCGCATTACTAGCATTAGGAGAAAACCTAGTTTGAACTCCAAGAGGAAGACGGAACGCCAGTTATGCGCTTCACGACTGATCGTGAAGTCGCGACCGCTCGCGAAGACATTCAGCTGCTAGGACTGGATCATCCACTCATGCAGGAGCAGATTCAACGATGGCGTGACCTTCCGCCAGAAGAAATAGGCTTAGCGGTTCAGGGAGATATCGCGGAGCCGCTCCAGCTTTCATTTTGGATGGTTGAAACGTCCTCGAGTCGCGGAGAACGGCACGTCGTCCTGCAAGCAATCGCGACAAACTTGGAAGGAACGCGAGTTCCTGCTGTTGAGCGTCAGGCCGAGCGTTACTTCTTTCGCGCCCCTCTAAGGGCGTTCTTGCCGAAGATGTTCGTCGTAGATTGTTTAAAGCGGCAGTAGAGCCGACGTTGGAACGCGAGCTAAAGCTAAGAGGGGATGCTGATGGGGATGGGAGTTATTCGGCTTCACTGGTCGGCTATATCAGAGATCGCGCGAGAACCTAACGAAAACGGGCGCGCCGGATCCTGATAGCAGAAGTGGACAGAAGGCAGATCTGATCAGACCGATATTGTGCCACCGCATCGATCGTGGATTGTATCTGATTTTCAATCGGGGTCGTATGTTCGGCACGGCGGGCGTGCGCGCGAAAGCGCCGAGCCGCGCAGGCTCAGCGGATCAGCAGAAGCAAGTCAAAACAGGTCATTTACGATGGCACTATTCACGTCGTGGAGCGATCAATGCCGGAGATCAAGACAACCGAGACACGACGTTTGTTTCGCCGAAGTGAACGGATGTAAGGCGGCGAATTCGGCTCATGGATAGCCGATGAGGTTAGCAAGTACCAGAAGACGACTTAAAACGGGTCGCTTAGACTGTCTTCAATGTCGGTGGCAAGCATTTCCGCTGTGGCCTCGGGTTCTCGCAGTTTGGGCGGCTGGACCGGAATCAAGTTGGCCCCATCGTGTTTCTGCCTCCTAATCGCATACGGCAGTCGTGGCATTTCTCTAGCGACATAGAATAGGCAGACGCGATTCATTCCATTTTCCAGCACCATTCACTATCATCAGCCACTATGCGCTTGTGTCCGCGAGAAGCAAGAATCTCCGAAACTTCTGCGGCCAGTTGTTCGAATTCCATATTCTAACTCTTATTGTTATGAGATCGTCCACTTATGATCCTTCAAGCACATGTCGCGTTTCGTGTTGGACCGTCAGCGTCCGACGAGGTATTGAGCGCCGCGACGCCGGGAAAGACGTCACTCCACGGTGTCTCCTTTAATCGCACCAGCATTTTCCGCAACTGAGCATCGCTTGGTTCACTCTTTTCGCCTTGCAGTGCGCGATCGAGTATTGCGAGTGGCCGAAGCCGCGCAGTCGCTTCCATAAGCCGCCGCTTTCCCGGTGCAAGCAGCTTTGCGATCTGCTGGGACTCCTGATCGAAAAGCATGGCCAGGTCCATGGGCGGCTTAGCGGACAGCGGCAACACTCTGTCGGGGAGCACGTCCTTGAGCTTCTTAGCCAGCGCGGAGCGACAGATGTCCCGAAAAAGCGTCATCCCAGCTTGCGCATGAAAATAGAGCAACTCCTCGGATAATTCGACGTAGTAGTGGTAGCAGGCATCGCGAACCCCGTTGATCGCCTGAATGGTCAGCGCCTGATTTTCATCGAGAAACTGTATTGATGCGTCGGTTAGCCCTTTACGGACGCAGGCATCGAGGCCAATAGTCTTGTTCGAATTCCTCTCACGTATCCGTCCGCCACGGTGCACAATCGCCGCTTTCAAAAGCATCTCGAAGGAGTGGTCCAAAAGGATCATTACGGCGCAAGAACGACCGCGGTCGTCGGTCCCATTGAAGCGCCCGACCATCAGTGTTAGACTGTCCACGGCCTTGCCAAAAAGAGTTGCCGCCTCTCGTCTCATTCGAAACAGCTCGATTCGCTAGAGCCCACGTATTGACCATTTAAGTCATACCGATCTCCGCGAGTCTTGACCGCCCGGTTGGACCACTTGTAGAAATAGACCGGATATGGTATAAGAATTCAGTGGCGTCCAGGCAGACCGCGGGACCAGTGGACAGGCCGCTGGAGTTTATCGGGTCGTCAAAGGACGATCTGTCCTCGTTTCCGCTGGAAGTCAAGTTCGTGACCGGCTACGCACTACGCCAGATCCAGCGAGGCAAGACCCATCCAGACGCCAAGCGTATGAAGGGGAAGCTGCGCGACGTTATCGAGGTGTCCGTGAGCGACGACTCCGGTGACCGGACATTTAGGACAACGTGCACGACGACGATTGGCAACGTCGTCTACGTCCTGCACGCATTTCAGAAGAAAGCAAAGTCGGATATTGCGACCCCAAAACGGGATCTTGATTTGATTGACCGGCGCCTAAAAGCGGCTCGGAAGCACTATGAGGAATACTATGCGGAAAAAAAGTGATGAACGCGTGACACGCGGTAGCGGCAACGTCTTTGCTGATATCGGGATTGGCCAGCCAGAAGAAGCGCTTGCGAAGGCCCGTATTGTCGAAACGATCGCAGATCTGCTTGCACGGCAGGATCTGAGCCAACAGGAAGCAGGGCGGCTAGTCGGCCTAACTCAGCCCCAGATCTCCCGGCTAGTGCGCGGAGATACAAGGGAGTTCTCCTACGAAAGACTTATGCGCGTGCTCACGGCGCTAGGTCAGGATGTTGATATCACGATTCGCCAGGCGGCGGGCCGAAGAAGGCGTGGAAGCGTGCTCGTTCACGGATGATCGAATGCGTCGGTAAATCGCGGTGACTGCCCGGGGCATCACCTTCGGCGATCTCACGCTGAAACGCTTACGTGAGCGGCTGACGCGAATCGCTCCCTATCCGAGTCGATGCATCGGATTCGAGGGGCGACCAGTCATGAATGGCACCGCGTTCTTCCCCGGCGGTGACGGATTGTGGAAGCCACATCCGGGCGGCGATCCCGCCTTTCCGATCGGCGGCGTGCTTGTTCTGGGTTCGGATTTCGGAGATGTCGTTTGGTACGATACGCAGTTCGAACGTGACATAGCATACCGTCAGGAGCTCGATGGAGCGACGTGGCGTGGACTCCTAAAACTCGTAGCTCTAGCTGGGATTCCGCGCGAGCAATTGTTTTGCACGAATGCATGGCCCTGCCTGCGCGAAGGGAGAGATTCCGTGAAGGGGGGCATCCCGGGGACACGGGATCGAGCCTTTACAGCGCGGTGCGTCGACTTCTTTCTATTCACGCTGGAGCAGATGAAGCCCGCGATCATTGTGCCGCTCGGCCTCGCTCCAACGGCGTTTGTCGCTATGCTTAAACCTGATGCACTTGCTCAGTGGATTGGTGCGAGGTCCTGGCGACAAGTCGACCGTATGCCGATCGGGCGCTTTGGTGGCACTGCGGGTTCCGCTGAATCTCGGTCAGTAGCTGCGCGAGCGAGACGTTCTTCGGGTTCCGGTCGGTCTGCCGCCGAACCGCCATCGCGGCGAAGTACATGTACCATCGGCGGACCTCCCATATAAACGGCTTCGGCGACGCCAACAGTTGCGGATTTTCGTCAATCATCCGTCCGACCCGTCGGACTTGCTCGCGCTGAACGACCGTTCTGCGCCCAAAAACACTATGCCCCTAAAAAATGGGGTCTTGCCGGCCTTCAGCGTATCTCCGATGCCACGTTGGAAATGCGTTTCGGGCTATACGAAGGGTACGTAAAGAACGCGAACCTGCTCAACGAGCGTCTTGCCTAGATCCGCGAGCGTGGAATGACATCCGGTGTGGATCCAACATACGCCGACCTCGTTCGCGGCCTGGGCTTCGAGTACAACTGGATTAGAGCCGGCCACGTTTACTTGTCTGAAAACGGCGCGCGCGCGCCCCTTAGGCCGACAGACCATCGCTCTGATTCGTCTTGCTCGCTGCCGCCTTGCACCGGATCGTGAAATGAGATCGTCAAGATCGCCACGTCGTCCAGCGGCTCGTATTCGGCAAATATCGCGTCTTGTATAGCGCCGGCGGGATTTTTAACGCGGCGCACGGCAATGTCGCTTGCCGTCTGTAGCATCCGTCGTTCGCCCTCGAGTAAATCACGATCATACTCCAGCGCACCGTCGGTATAGAGCACCAGCAGGGAATCGAGCCGGGCGTCTAAGCGGAACGTTGGATATACGGCATTTTGGGCGACTCCCAGCGGCAGCCCGTCATATTGTAAAACTTGTGCCGAGCCGTCTTTATCTATAAAGATCCCCGGCGGATGTCCTGCCGTGGCGTACGTGACTTCCAGCGTGGCGGTGTCGACGTAGCCGCAAATTGCGGTGGCGAACCTTGTATCCTGGAGCAGCAGCGCCGTATTTGCGCGCGCGAGAATCGATCCAGGATCGATGTCCTGCAGCGCGGCGGCGATAATGGCCTGCCGCGCGCGGCTCATCGTTACCGCCGCTTCGATTCCGTGCCCAGCAACGTCGCCGATCGAGAACATGATGCGCCCACGCGAAAGCTCAAATGCATCGTACCAGTCGCCGCCGACCAGCGTACCGAGCGTCGCGGGCAAATAGGTCGCGCTAAAGCCAAGATTAGAAGCCGCTGGAAGACGCTGCTGTAGAAACGCTCCCTGCAGATCGTGCGCCAGCTGCTTCTCGGATTCGGCGCGTTTAGTCTCGGCATCCAGGAGCCGAGACATGGTGGCTTGGCGTGAGCCGTAATACAGAATCGCTCCGGCGATCAGCAGACCAACAAAGCCCGTCAGTAGAACGCCGCGCGCGCCGGAACCCACCTTTGCAACGAACAGCCATCGACTTAGCGCTGCGTAAAAACCGAGCAGCAGGAGCAACACCGCGGCATTCCAAGCCGACGTGCCGTAAAAAAAGCTTGCGAAAAACCGTCTATCCATCAGTTTGTTTCGCGAAACTCGCGCCTCAACTTCCCCATTATAGCCTGAGTTGTAAAATCGCTGCCGCCCATTCCTGGCCGGACTCCAGCGGCGGACGACTCCTCACGAGCCGCTGTAACACTTTGTGCCGCAATGTGGTTCCAGAGCAGTGTGAAGATCCTGGTAACCGGCGCGACGGGATATATCGGTGGGCGCCTCGTGCCGCGCTTGCTCGAAGCTGGTCATACCGTTCGGTGTCTTGCTCGAAACGCGCAGCGCCTCGCCGGCAGATTCTCCGGCGCCGAGATCGTCGAGGGCGATGTCTTCGACGAGCACGCACTGCGAAACGCCTGCGAGGGCATCGACGCTGCCTATTACTTGGTGCATTCGATGAGCGACTCGCCGCGGTTTGCCGAGCGTGACCGCGATGCGGCCGCACTTTTCGGCAGGTCTGCTCGCGAAGGCGGCGTTGCGCGCATCGTCTATCTGGGCGGATTGGGCGCGGACGACGCGACGCTTTCGCGCCATCTGGCCAGCCGCCACGAAGTGGGCGCCGTCCTGCGGGCAAGCGGCGTGGAGGTTATCGAGTTTCGTGCAGCCGTAATCATTGGGGCGGGAAGCATCTCGTTCGAAATGATGCGCTATCTCACCGAGCGTTTACCCGTGATGATCGCGCCACGCTGGGTGACGACCCGCTCGCAACCGATCGCCGTCAACGACGTCCTGCGCTATCTTGTCGCCGCGCTCGATCTTCCGCGTGGCGATTCGCGCATCTACGAGATCGGGGGTGCGGACGTCGTGACCTATCGCGACATGATGCTGCGGTACGCGCACCTGCGCAATCTCAAGCGTACGATTGTCATCGTGCCGTTCTTTACGCCGCGCCTTTCCTCGTACTGGGTCCACCTCGTGACCCCGGTTCCCGCGCGGCTCGCGCAACCACTCATTTTGGGACTGCACAACGAAGTGATCGTCCGCGATAGCGCCGCGAGGCGCGATTTCCCGCAGATCGAGCCGATCGACTTCGGTACCGCGGTCGCCAATGCGTTGGATCGTTACCGTACCAGCGGCCCCGAGACGACCTGGTTCGATGCGTTCGACGTTCGCAGGCTTCCGGCCACGTTCACGGGCGCGCGCGACGGCATGCTGATCGATCGCCGCGAGCGCATTGCCAACGCGACGCCGCAACAAGTCGCATCGGTCTTCATGCAGCTGGGCGGAACGCACGGCTGGCTCTACGGCAACGCGCTATGGGAGCTGCGCGGCCTCTTGGATCGCGCGATTGGAGGCATCGGTTTGCGGCGGGGTCGGCGCAGCCCAACCGATCTGCGCGTTGGAGATGCCGTCGACTTTTGGCGCGTCGACGCTTTGGAACCCGACCACGTTCTGAGGCTGCGGGCCGAGATGAAGCTCCCAGGCGAAGCGTGGCTGGAGTTCGACGCGGACCAGCTGAGCGACGGACGGACGCGCCTCATGCAAACGGCGTTTTTCGAGCCCCGCGGCTTGCTCGGATTTTTGTACTGGTATCTCGTGTTTCCACTTCACGGCCTCATTTTTAGCAAGATGGCCTCGCGGATCGCCGCTCTCGCCGAACAAACTCCGAGTTGAACAAATCGTCGCCCTTGAGAAGCAACTCCCTTGTAAACCACCGCTGCTTCTGATACGCCGTGTCCTTCCAGTACGGGAAGTGCGAGACGGCCTCGACGAAAGAGCGGCGAGCACGCGACGATACATGGGACGCCATCGTAGCGAGGCTCTTCGCAGGCTTTACGCTTTGATTATCGCGGCGCCATGTGAGCAGCGTCTGATCTCCTCGCTTCCGAACCCGAGACAGCCCTGGCCGTGACGACCGAACGCGCCGTTCGGAGCGGCAGAACGGCCAATCGCACATAGTCCGTGGTCCGGTCGTTGATGCAACTGTAACACTCGCGCACGATATCAAAGCAAAGGTGATTGGCATTGGAACTCACGGGCGTAAGGGCCTCCAGCGAGCAGTGCTTAGAAGCGCGTGTGTAGGCATCATCCGCGACCCAATGCGCCGGTGCTTGCCATCAGGGAACCCGTGAGCCCGTAGACTCATCAAGTCCACCCGATGCGGATTCTGAACAGAGTCAAGCAATGATTTAAGAAAGGTTTTCTGAGGATGGCGAGCGACCGGAGTTTCGCGGCCTTCGAACCCCATTTGTCGTACGATTGTCGAAATGCGGCGGATCGTTTCGGGCCGGTGCCGACCTAGCAACGCAAGTGGGGAAGAAGTACCCCGATGCCACTGGAAACGATTTGCCCCTAACGGGAGGGCGGCTCACTACACCGTTCACTACACAGAATCGGCCAAAAGCGGCCTGCGATTTCTATTGGCTTTCGTAGCCCTATGCGCAAAACGGCCAGTATTATCAGGGACTTTTGCGACCCAGAGGGTAGTGGCGGGGACGCTAGGAGAACCTCCTACACGCTCCCGCCAATTCAAAACGCTCCCGCCACCTAGTAACTTTCGCCTTATTTTACACGGGTTTTGCGGCGCGCGGCGCTTTTCACTACACCGTTTACCACACAGATCGCTTGAGGCTAAGCGCTGCGGATGCCTCGGACCCTAGCCGAGGATGATCGTGGTAAAACGGCGCATGTCGGGCCCGGAGGTCGCACGACGGTGTGGGAGGTTCTACGTCTTCTCATCGCCGCGGCCGTCGGCTTGACGACGGTGCTCAGCGTGGCCGTCGCGAGTCGGCCATCCGTGGCGACTATCCGTGGCTGCTGGACGAAGTTTCGAAACTACATGTGAGCATCGTCGGCAGTCTCGTGGTCGTGCAAGCCATCTGCTAAAGTTAAGTCACGATGACTTTGAGCGCGGTGGCCGCGGCGGCGACATCGTCGTCGCTACCGTACGTGAAGCCGAGTAGGAAACCGTGGCAATCGCGTCGCCGAATGCAGAGCCGTGAGAGCGCGACGAGGCGTTGTCCGGGAATAGCCTGCGCCATCCCAACGTCATCGAAACCGCGGCTTGGCGTGAAATGCGACGTGGAGACCGGTCAGTGCCGGACCAAGACGAAAGCCCAATGGCAGCGCTGGCCGTAGTGTCTCCATCAGAATGGCACGGCGGCGATCGTACGCGGCGTTCGCCCGGCGTATGTGTCGTGCAAAGTGGCCCCGCGCAATAAACTCGGCCAGCGTCGCTTGCAAATGGATGCCGACTCCGAGGCCATCAACAGCGCGCGCAACCGTGAACGCCTTGCTCAGATGCGGCGGCGCGACGACATACCCAACGCGCACAGCCGGCGCCAGAGTCTTGCTGAAGCTTCCGACGTACACGACACGCTCGTCCCGGTCGAGGCATTGAAGCGGCGGAAGCGGCCTCGTCTTCGACGTGAACTCGCTGTCGTAATCGTCTTCGATCACGTACGCCTCATGCTCGACGGCCCATTGCAGCAAGGCATTGCGTCGTGCGATCGTCAGCGCGCCTCCCAGTGGATACTGATGCGTCGGTGTCACGAATGCCAGACGCGCGTCGGACGGTAGCGCATCGACGCGCAGGCCTTCATCATCGACCGGTACGGGCCGGAAGCGTAAATCGTACGCCTCGAACGCGGCGCGCGCGAGCGCGTAACACGGATCTTCGAGGACGATTGCATCCCCGGCGCGCGCGAGCACGCTCGCGATCAGATGCAGCGCCGCCTGCGCGCCTTCCACCACGACCACCTGCTCGGGCCGCACGCTGACGCCGCGAAACTGGCGCAGGTGGCCGGCGATGGCATCTTGCAACGATCGCAGTCCCGCAGCGCGGGCGTACCCAAGATCGCCGTCGTACACCGACAGGGCCTTGCGGGCGCACCGCGCCCAGGCATGCTTCGGGAACATCGCCAGGTCGGGCATTCCGGGACGCAGCGGTCCGCTGCCCGTCGACATCTCGATGTACGCGCGCAAGACGGCCGCGTGTTGCGCTCGCGCCGGTTGCGCATGGCGCCGCATGCGGCCCTGTTCCACCGGCTTTTGGGCCGCGGCAGCGACGAACGTCCCCGACCCTGTGCGCGATTCGAGATAGCCCTCGGCGACGAGTTGTTCGAACGCCAGCGCCACGGTGTTTCGGCCGAGCCCGAGCCGCCGCGCGAGCTGCCGCGTGCCGAGGAGGCGCGTGCCGAGGGGGAGCATCCCGGTTTCGATCGCCTGACGCAAGCTCCGCGTCAGCTGGACGACGAGGTGCTCGCCGTCTGCGCGATCGGGGAAAAGCGGCTCGAGGTAAAGTGGCTCCTCCATATTAAACCAAAGTGGCTCGTTACAGAGAGCCACTCCTGCCGTAGAGTAGAGTCATGTTCAGGCGAACCGCCCTTCTCTTCGTGCTTGCGCTCGCTCTGCCGGCGCCGTCACCGGCCGCCACGGCGCCTCGCGTCGAGCTCGCACGATTTCGACTGGAACTTCGGAACGTGGAAGACGCACATCAAGCGTTTGCTTCACCCGCTCTCGGGCGCGACGAACTGGGTCGCGTACGAAGGAACCGTTACGGTGCGCCCGCTCTTGGGAGGCATCGCCAACATCGAAGTGGTCGAGGCCGACGGTCCGAGCCATATCGAGCTGCTCTACATTCGCACCTACGACCCGCGATCGCAGCAGTGGATCGAGAACGGAGCCAGCAGTCGAAGCGGCACGCTTGGCGTACCCGCGTTCGGAACGTTTCACGATGGTCGTGGCATCTTTTACGATCAAGAGTCGTTCCACAACGTGACGATCCTCGTGCGCCAAATCTTCTTCGACATCACGCCGAACTCGTACGCGTTCGAACAAGCGTTTTCAACTGACGGCGGGCAGACGTGGGAGCCGAACTTCCGCGCGAACCTGGAACGCGCGAGTTCGAGCGCCGGTCCGGAGAGAGCGGGCGACGCGGCCGATGCCGCGCACGACTTCGATTTCAACGAAGGCACGTGGCGCACGCACATTCGCTACCTCCGCGAATCTACCGCGATGCCGGCCTGGGCGCGGCAGACGGGGACCGTCACGGTGAGCAAGGTGTGGGGAGGCAAAGCATTCGTCGAAGAGATATCCGTTGGCGGAGCGGACGGATTCAGCGGCATCACGCTCTATCTCTACGACTCGCAAGCGCGCCATTGGAGCCAGGCGTTTGCGGACGCCGCCGACGGTACGTTCGAAGCTCCGATGATCGGAAGCTTCTCGCACGGCCGCGGAGTCTTGATTGCGCAGGGGCGCTACGACGGCCGAATGGTGCTCGAGCGCGGCGTTTGGTCGGATATTCGCGCCAACGCGCACAGCTTCCAGATCGAGATATCGGAAAACGGCGGTACGTCGTGGCATCCCGTCTTCGTCGCCTCGCTCACGCGGCTCAATTCCTAACGGTAGGATGGCAATGCCCAGTACTCTTCGCGCTGCTTCTTGCGATCGCGTCGGTCGCCACATCCCCGAACGACGGCCGTCACGACTTCGATTTCGAAATCGGCACGTGGACGATGTCGCCGGGCGGCGACGGACACCTCGTGCGCAGGCTCTGGGTTGGCGCGACCATCGCCGAGCTGATCGTTCCCAAGCCCTCGCGACACGTGCGCGGATCGCTACTCAAACTCTATGACCCGGCGCGCCGCATCTGGAACATCTATTGGGCGGACGCCGACGACGGTTCGCTGTCGCCACCGCTCAGCGGAACCTTTCGCTACTGCGTTGGCACCTTCGTTGGAAACGACACGAGCGGCGGTCGCCGCGAATCCGTTCGCCTCATCTACGACCGCATCACGCAGCGCTCGTTTCGAACGCTGCAGTCGAAATCGGTCGACGGCGGACACACGTGGTCGCGCCCGACGGTCGAAATCTACACACGTTCACCGGCGGCACCTAGCCCAACCACCTCTCCCTGGGACCCACGGTGTCGCTGCAACTAGTCCAACGATGAGAGGACGGGTCGGATCGCAAACAGAGCGTGACTGGAAGCTGCGAACTATTAATCGCGGCCAAGACGTCACACAAATGTTTATTTGCCCCCTAACAGGAGGATGGCTTACTACACCTTTTACTACACAGAATCGGCCAAACTAGGGTTCGGCCCTTATTGGCGGGTTACACGCTCCCGCCACGTCAAAACACACCCTCCACCTTAGCCTTTCGCCTATATTTTACGCGGGTTTGCGATTCGCGGCGCCTTTCGCTACACCGATTACAACACAGAATCGCCTGAGGCTAGGCGCTGCGGACCGGCCCCTGACGAGGTGACGGGTAGCAGTAAATGCCACCAGGGATATGTGGAATCCGAGGCCCGACCTCGAAAGAAATCCACATGCGCAAGCCCCGGTTCACCGAATATCAAATCGTCGGCGTCCTGGGTCGCGGAATGACCTATCGTCAAGACGTCGAAACTTCTCCGATCGAATGTGCTGAGTTTGCGTTTAGCGCCAAAAGAATAAGGAGCAATTTGTTCGTGAAGATTTCTAGTTCGACCCGATACGCAGTGGGCCTTATGCTGGGCGGCGCTCTGCTCGTCGCTTGTAGTAGCGGCGCCTCGCAACTCGCTCCCTCGACGGTGATGCAGCAGAATGCGATCGGCCTCGGCACGAACGTACCGCAACTCGGTCGCATTCCTGGACTCTCACCTTGGAGCGTGGCGGCGACGGCCGCGCATCCGGACCGTGGCCGTTCGTGGATGGCGCCCGACGCGAAGACGAGCGACCTCCTCTACATCTCCAACCTCATTAACGGCGACGTTTACGTCTACTCCTATCCGCACGACAGGTTGAAGGGGACGCTGACAGGCTTTTCGTCGCCGGCCGGTGAGTGCGTTGACAAGAGCGGGCATATTTTCATCGACAAGTGGAGGCCGTATCTTCGAGTACGCGCACGGCGGGACGACGCCAATCGCGACCTTGAAGGATGCGGGCTTGGCACAAGGGTGCTCCGTCGATCCAAAGACCGGAAATCTCGCCGTCACAAATTCTTCATCGACTTCTGGCCCCCAAGGCAACGTTGCGATCTATAAGGACGCCAAGGGCAAACCTACATATCGCACGGATTCGAAGATCTACCGCGAAAGCTTTTGCGGCTACGATAATGCGGGGAACCTCTTCGTCGACGGGTACGCTAGAAGCAGCGGTGAATTGACATTGGCCGAGATTCCAAGCGGGAGAACTGTTTTTAAGAATATCACACTGAACCTAACCATTACTGGAGCGGGCGGCGTTCAGTGGGATGGCAAGCACCTGGCGATCGGAAATCTGGTCGAGGCACCGGGAACGATCTATCAGTTTGCCATAAACGGAGAGAAGGGCACTGAAGTTGGCTCGACGCCACTGAACGGTTCTAGTGCCGTCGTAGAGTTCTGGATCGAGCAGGCAAACGTTATCGGACCGGACTACTTTGCAAACGACGTTGGAATCTGGGCATACCCGGCGGGAGGTTCGGCGAAGAAAACCATCACCGGTAGTTTCGACGGACCATGGGGTGCGACGGTCAGCAAGGTGAAGATATAGTATTGAGCTGCGCAGCTTTGGGTCTTTGATCGCCGCGCCTTAGATCGCGCCGCTACGCGCGTTGGGACACGCCCCTCGCCGGGCGTTTTGCTGAAATCGGTTAAGCGATCCCGATCGCCGAGGCTCCGTCCTAAAAACGCTCGGGAAGAGTCATGCGTCGGAACCCTTCTAAGGTGCCGCGTGTTATGCCGCGTTATGAAGATCATCGTTATCGGCGTCGGCAGCGTCGGCACCGCGGTCCGGAAAGCCTTCGAAGCGCGGGGCGATCAGGTCATCCCCGTTTCCCGGTCGAGCGGCGACGTTCGTGCGGACATCACCGATGCAGAAAGCCTCAAGAAGCTTTTCAAAGGCGTTGGGAGCTTTGATGCTGTGGCATGCTGCGCCGGTGAAGTTGCCTTTGCGCCTCTCGACCAGACGACGGATCAACAGTGGGCCGATTCGATCAAGTCGAAGGCCATGGGGCAAATCAACGTCGTTCGTACCGCACTGCCGTTTATCGCTGATCGCGGTTCTTTTGCCTTGACATCGGGAGTTTTGACGGACGAATTTATCGGTAGTTCCATCAGCTCGACCATCAATTCTACGATCGACGGCTTCGTAAAGGCCGCCGCCGTCGAGCTGCCGCGCGGCGTTCGGATCAACGCGATTAGCCCGACGGTCCTAACCGAGTCCGTGGCCTATCATCCGTACTTTCCCGGATTCATCACGGTTGACGCGGCGGAGGTTGGCCAGGCGTACGTGCGGGCCATTTGCAGTCCGATGACAGGCCGCGTCATCAGGCTTCACAAAACGCAGTCCTAGCTACAGCGGGAGCGCAAAGGAGCGAAGTGCACGCCGGTCCGCACGCCGGCGCTAGCGGCGGCTCGGAGCGAAGCTGACGACCGCGGAGAACGGATAGAAAACGCCACTGGTAATCGTCTGTGTCGGCGCTCCGCCACCGGGGTAGGGGTACACTACGACGGCCGAGCTGCTAAAGAACTGATTGGGCGTAACGACGCTCGAACCCGCAATCCCGAACTGACCGACGTTGCCCGCACCGTTCAACGGCGTCGTGCCCTCGAGGGTAGCTTTGCCGCCGCTGAACGTGAACTGATAGATCGCTGCACCCGCGTTATCGCCAACGGCGACGTACTGGCCGTCCCATTCGATGCCGCCCGGGAATCTGACGTTCACAGGGAGCAGGATCGGATTAATCTGACCGCCTCCCTTGCGCAGCACGCCGAACTCGAAGTTGAAGCCACCATAATTGAGGCCGTCGACGTACAGATTTCCCTTCGGATCGTACCCGAGGTAATAATAGTAGTAGAAGTCATAGCCGATGTACGATTTTGGAAATCCCTTGGCTTTGCGATAGATGGCGACGTTACCCTCGCGAGCAGAGTCGTCCGAATAGTTCGCGACTGCGAGGTTACCCGTGGTCGGATCGACGGCACAGCCGTACGGCTGATATGACGCATCTTTCAATGTGCGGATCGGCTTTGTGCCGCCGTGCGCGTATTCGTAGATCTTCCCAAAGGAGCTATCGGTAATGTAAATGTTCCCGCTTTTGTCTACGCACTCCCCGTACGGCTTAGAAAAATCGCTGAGCGTCCCAACTAGCTTACCTTTTGGGTACGAATATACGGTAATGGTGTAGACGTTGGACACGTAGACGAGGTCCTCGCTCCTGGCTTCAGGGAGCATCCAGGACCGCGAATGACCGGAGTCTCGCGCGACCGGAGCATTTTGTTGCACGAATGGTGTCGTCGACGTTTGCGGTGTGCCGCAACCGGCGAACGCGGCGATCGCGACGAGACCGAGTATGGAGTGTGGACGCATATTGAAGGCTCCTTAATTTAGTAGGTGAACTCCTGAAGCTGGTTGAGATTTGGCCCATTGACGTATCCCGTACGATTTGCGGGGTTGACGGCAACGTGCGGCACGACGACCGAAAACTGATCGAGAAATTCGAATCCGTTGATGTATTCGACGAGCTTGCCGTGCTCGTCATACACGATGATCGTGCTTCCACCGCTCGGCGAGAAGGTCGAGTTCAACTGTGCCACCAGGAACAGATGGTGAACCGGGTCGGCCGCTACAGCGGCGCCGTTGGTCAAGAATCCGCCGTTGGAGTAGTAGGATCGGTATCTGCACCGCTTTACCTTTACCGCTCGATAGTTTATAGAATTCGACGTCCCTGTCGCCCGTCGTCGTCGTGCACATGATGTCCGTCGTTGGGTCGATCGCCATGCCGTTGGGCCAGCCGTAGCCGACACCGTAAAAACTGCGCAGGTGCTTTCCGGTCGCTGCATCCATTACGTGCAAGGTGGCCGACTCGTGCTTATTGTAGCGTCCCCGGCCGAGATAGCCGACCACCGCCTCGTTCGTCGTGGCGTTGACCGCGGCATAGTTCGGGGAGCCGTTTTGGAAAAGAAACGTCCTCGGGAAGTCAATCCGCTTTCCCCAAGCATTGCGAGACGTGTCGTACGTATACAAGCCGACGAGGTCATCGCCCCGTTTGTCCGGGTACAGAGCCATCATTAGTTGACTCGATGAGGCCTGATTGTTCGTGAAGAAGTTCGGAACGATCCCGAGAATCTGGTGCGGCTTCGAGCGTCCGGTGATCTTCTCGCGCGTCACGGGGTCGATCAGGTCGAAGTAATCGTTGCGTTCGAACTGCTGGGCCTCGCGTGCTACGTCGACGATCCCGACGTCACTCCCGGCGATCGCATCTACCACGGGTTCGACGTTCGCGTTGAGGCGCTGCCTCTTCTGGATTACCTTGGTGATCTTGCCGGTCGATTCATCAAAAGTCTCGATTGCATTGGTCACTTGGCTCCCGAGCACCGTTTCCGCCAGCACCCCGTCGTTTCCATTTTGGTCGATGTCCCAGCCGAAGATCTGGCCGCCAAACTGTGACGTCACGACCGGACCGAGACCGACGGTGTACCGTTGCACGCTGGTGCGTGGTTGCGTCCCAAACACTTGGGAGCCACCTAGGGGTGAGTTGCCGGGCCCGGCGCATGCCGCGAAGGACGTGGCGAAAACCGCAATGACTGCCGTTTGGAGGGCGGGGCTAAAGCGACGATGCATCATGTGAAAAACCGCTCCGTGCTCAGTAGCAACATGTGGTATGACCCTAGAAATGATTGTACTCGGATAAATCTGAAGAAACTCTGAAGCCTCTATGCGGAGCTGGGCACCTAAAACAAGGCCCTTCGCCGGGGGGCATGGCCGCGCGGAGGTTGGCGCTCCGCGTTGAACGTCCTTAGCGCTGGAGGCACAGGCTACCATGATTCATCGACGTATCGCCCTGCTCGCCGTCGCCACCGTTGCTCTGGCGGCGGCCTGTTCTTCGAATCGTGGAAGTTCGACCGTTTCCTCACTAGTACCGGAGCACGGTTCACGCGATCACGGGTCGCAAAGCAAGATCTCGCACGTCATCGTAATCATTCAAGAGAATCGCAGCTTCGACGATTTTTTCGCAGGCTATCCGGGGGCCAACGCGCCGATGACCGGCTGCGGCAAGCCCACGCCCTCGCCGAAAGATAGCGCGGAGCCGATCGCATCCGATGTGGCTAAGCCGGTTTCGACCGGACCGCCTCCCTCGTGCCCACCCGGCGACATCGCAATACCCTTGCACAAGGTGACTTTCCAGAACAATCCCGACATACGGCACGATTGGGACTCGTCGCTGACGGAGTGGAACAACGGAAACATGGACGGCTGGACCGCATACGGCAAGACGAACGGCTGGTGGGAAGGCTACGTTTACGAAGACCGGGCTCAAGTAAAGCCCTACTGGACGATGGCCCAACAGTACGTACTGGCGGACGCCATGTTCCCCACGGAGTTCGGCGGAAGCTTCACAGGTCACCTGACGCTCATTGCCGGGACGGATGACATCAAGCTCCCGGGCAGAGCCGAAGTCAACTTCCCCAATGGCGCGCCGGACGACTGCGATGCTCCGCCCGGCACCCAGAGCTCGTACGTCGCCGAGAGCCCATACCGTA
Source organism: Vulcanimicrobiota bacterium (assembly GCA_963756165.1). Classification (GTDB taxonomy): domain Bacteria; phylum Vulcanimicrobiota; class Vulcanimicrobiia; order Vulcanimicrobiales; family Vulcanimicrobiaceae; genus Cybelea. Next base: position 455,833 of record CAVWMO010000014.1, read on the forward strand.
AGCTGCATCTCTTTCAGGGCGGATTCCCGTGCTTCGACCAGTTCAACACGATCGCCGAGGTGCTCGACGATGCCGGAGTCTCTTGGAAGTTCTACGCGACGAAGGTACTCGACTCCGGAATTTGGGAGCCCTTCGAAGGGATCAAATACGTGCGCTACGGCCCCGACTGGAAGAACGATATCATCGCGACGCAGAACAAGGTTTTGAAGGATGCGATGAACGGCAATCTCGCGCTGGTGACCTGGGTCACGCCCAACCAAGGCGATTCCGATCACCCCTCTGCGCTTAGCGACAAGGGGCCATCCTGGGTGACGTCGGTCGTTAACGCGATCGGCGAAAGCTCGTACTGGCCGAACAGCGCCATCATCGTCGTCTGGGACGACTGGGGCGGCTCGTACGATAACGCCTCTCCGCCGCAACTCGACTATCGCGGACTAGGCATACGCGTTCCCTGCCTGATCATCTCGCCGTACGCGAAGCAAGGTTACGTTGCACATACGCAATACGAATGGGGCAGCATCTTGCGCTTCATCGAAGAGGTCAACGGCATCGCTGCGGGCAGCATAGGCTCGACGGCGCAAGGCTACACCGACGGGAGGGCGACGAGCCTGGACGACGCCTTCGACTTTTCCCAGTCGCCCCGTAAATTCGTGAAGATCCACTCGAAGTACCCTGCGTCGTACTTCCTTCACGAGCCGCCGTCGAATGAGGCAGTCGACACGGAATAAACCAGCTAACTACTGCTTGAAAGGACCTCGAAGTTGAGCGAAGACGTATCGGCAAAGATAGCTGAGCTGCTGCACCAGGTGGGCGAAACGCACCACATCGTGTTCGCCGACACCGACGGTAACGACGACGATTGGGCGACGTTCTACTCCGATTGGCTTCTCGCGCACTCCGAGCTGCCGCGGCTGCTGGCGCGGCGACCGATACGCAGTCACCTGACGCGCGACCTCGTCGAGCTCGACGAAGCGTACGCCAAGGCAGCGCCGTCCGAACCGTGGCCGGCGTGGTACGCCGCTCGGTTCGTAGCAAAGTACGGGGCGGCCTAGCGGTCCCGGCTTTTATGGAGCGTCGGCTTCGACGTTGATCGCGAGATCGATGCTGTTGCCGACGATCAGCGGTCCGTAGGTCATTCCCCACTGCGTCCGGTCGATCGTCGTCGTCGCCTCGTAGGCGATGATGGCCCGTCCGCGCGGCGAGTTGCCGGAACCGACGACCTTCGCGTGCAGCACGACGGGGTGCGTTTGGCCGTGCATCGTGAGGTCGCCGGCGACGGTAAAGTTTGCAGGATCAATGCCGTCGACTTTGGTGCTGGCGAACTTGATCGTCGAGGTGACCGCGACGTTGAAGAAATGGTCCGATCGCAGGTCTCGATCCCGCTTGTCGTTGTGCGTGTCGAGCCTGGACGCATCCAGCTCCGCCGAGGCGGCGACCGGAATCTGCGATCCGGCGGCGAGCCGCACCGACGCGCTGACGATCGGAATCGTTCCGATTACCGGCACGATGCCGAAGTGGCGCGCGGTAAACTGCGCCGTCGAGTGAACCGGGTCGACGGTCCAGGTGTCGGGCCCTGCCGCGGCTGCCGTCGCGGGGCCGATGAACGCCAAAGCCACGAGAACGAGAAGCGAACGTCTGAGGTTATCGCCCACAGCTTTACGATCTAGTTCTGCGAACCGCGGTTGATGCGAAAAAAAAGACGCGAACCATCTTGTACTCCTATTTAGGCGAGAAAAATAATTTGTTAGTTAGCCGGGTCCGAGACCTCTTTCGGGCAGCCCCTTCGCGATAGCAAGCGTGCGGAAGGTGGAAGATCGTATAGCTTGCAATCGGCTGCCTCCCGAGATACACTTTTCTTCCAGCTTTGACGAGGTGCGCGTTGCAATGAAATTCACGTTGGCGACTCGATCGGCGATCGTCGCGGCCGCTACGGTTGCGTTGATACGATAGCCTCGGCGGTGGATAGGAACACGCGATTCGACTACGATCGCACGTGGCTCGCCTACGAACAGGCGATGCAGGCTTGGATCCGGACTGCGCTGTCGCTCATCGCCTTCGGCTTCAGCGTCTACAAACTCGTCGGGATCATCGATAGAAATCCCGCGGACGAAAAGTATCTCGTCGGAACGCACGCCTTCGGCTTCATTCTCGTAGCCATTGGATTCGTCGCGCTCGCGATCGCGACGATAGAGTACCGTCAGAGCATCAAGGTTCTGCGAGAGGAGTACGGCCAGTCGCCGCGCTCGACATCGGTCTTCTTTGCGGGGCTGATCGCCGTGCTTGGGATATTCGCGCTCATCGCCATGATCGTTTTGCCATAAGCAGGGCGAAGGGCCGCTGAAACAGCGGCCCTTCGGTTTTGCACCGGGTGTGCGATTAGTACGAGTGCACGCAGGATTGCGTCGCGTTGCTAAACATCGGCTGCATCGTGTACGAATGGGAGCCGAACGGATCGTTTTGGATATTCTGCCACGCGCAGATGTCGCCGATCTCGCCGTCCTGATAGTTGTACCACCCGTAGGGCGGATTGGGATCCGTCACCGACTCGCCCTGTTCGTGACCCTGTACGATCGTGACGCCTTCGTCGGCACCGGTCTCGTCCGAGGGCGGGCTGATGATGTTGGCCCCGCAGCTCGATCCACCGTCGGGCATGTAGGGCAGGTTCGTGTAGGACACGAGATTGCCACCGCTCGTCGTCGCGCTGTGGTAGGCACACCACTGCGTTGCGAACCCCGACGTGCTATGGCCGTGCGCCGTTGCGACGACGTATGAGGCGTTCGCATTGTAACCGAAGTGCGCGACGCCCTTGAGCGCCTCCGCGGCGACCTGCGAGTCGCTAGGGTGTGCCGGAATTTTATCGGTATCGTCTTCCCACGCGCCGCCATACTGCGACGACGGATTGGTGATGTAGATCGTGTGGCCGCCGGAATCTTCAAAGTACTGGGTGTAGATGTTATTGTGCTTGCTGCCACCCATGCTGGAGATGTAGCTCTCGAGCAGCGACTTCACACCGTGAGAGTCGCCGTACTTGGTGTAGTTCCAGAAGATCAAGTACACCGTCGGCGTGACCTGGACCGGACCGCCGTAATACGTGAGAACGATGTCCGGCTTGACATGTATCGCGAACTGGCGCGTGACCATGTAGTGAGGGACGTGGTAAACGATTCCGTCCTTGTGGATCCACCCTGCGGAGAACGACAAAGTGCGGGCCGAGGATTGGCCCTGCGCCGCTGGAGGCGCAACGCCGCCGGCCGAACAGCTAACCATTGCCAGGGCCGCGGCGCATCCGAGGATACTTGCGAAGCGTGACTGGTTGTTCATAAAGCGGACACTCCTGATTTTTGCGGCTAGACCACGTCTAGCCAAAGATGCGCTCGTATTACTGAGCTGTCCAAGCGCCACCTGCCGCCGCGCTCGGCGGATTTAGGGCAGCTCGTCGTCCTCGAGCCCGAAGTAGTGTCCGAGCTCGTGCATCACCGTCTCGCGAATCTCCTCGACCGCTTGCTGCCACGAGTTCGTGACGCGATTGATCGGGCCGCGGAAGACGGCGATCTCGTCAGGCAGCAACGGATCGTCGTGTGACCGTTCGGTGAGCGCCACGCCGCGATAGATGCCGAGGAGCTCGACGCCGGGATCGTCGTCTACGTTCTCGAGATCCTCCGCCGTGGGCTCCTCTTCGACCGCAATCACGACGTTTTCGATGAGGTCGGCGAAGCGCTTGGGAAGGGACTCGATCGCTTGGTCCACCACGCGTTCGAATTCGGTCCGCGTGAGAAAGCCACCAGCCACCGCACCGGTTCTCCTTCCGAAGGGGTTTGGGAACCTCCTAAGGCTATTCCGGGACGCCTCCGGCGTGGTCGATGATGTCCTTGGTCGTGGCGTAGCTGGGGCAGGGCTTCTGCGACGGCAATGGTTCGTTGACGAATGCGGGCGGCTTCTGCTTGAAATCGAACATGTTGCCGATAGATGTCGCGCTTTCATCGGTCGTGTGCAGCGAACCGAGGTCGAAGTTCTCTTCGACGAACTTGAGGACGCTGCCGAAATCATACTGCGTGGAAGAAATGGAACGCGGCCTGGCCCACGGCGAGATGACGATCATCGGCACGCGGAAGCCCAAGCGCGTGGAGTTGATCTGCAGCGGCGGGGCGTTATCGTACCAACCGCCCCAATCGTCCCACAGCAGAACGATCGCCGTGCTGTCCCAATACTTGCTCCGGCCTACGGCGTCGATGACCTTGGTGACCCAGCGCGGTCCGTGGTTGCAGCCGCTGGCCGGATGATCGGAGTCAGCGAGCGTCGGAATCAGCCAGGATACCGACGGCAGCGAACCGTTCTTGAGGTCGGTGAAGAACGTGGTGTTCGGAAAACGCATGTGCGTCTTCCAGTCCGCGCCCTCACCGTGACAGCTCTCGGGTGGCGTAAAGCTCGCACAGCGCACCTTCGCAATCGCATCGAATCCGTCCCAGACTTCCCCGGAGAAATCGTCGCCGTTTATCGGGGCGACATAATACGTCCAGGAGACATTCGCGGCGTCGAGCAGATCCGCCATGCTCTTGCCGCCGAGGTACTTGTACTCAAAGCACGGAAACGGGAGACCCTGGTGCGGCGCGTATATTTCGCGGCCGTCTGTCAGCAAAACGTCCACTTCCGCGCCCTGTGGTGCGTCGCAGCCCCAGGGCATGGCGTCAGGCTGATCGGTGAGCGACTCCTTTGCGCTAAGCGCGACACTGCCGGTCAGGATCATTTGGTGCGAAATAAAGCTCGAGGCCGTCTCACTAAAGAACATGTGGTCCGCCAGCGCGTAGCGCGCGGCGAAATCCCAGTAGGCCTTGATCTCGGAGCGCTCGATGTAGGCGTACGGATAGGTCGTTGCCGGGGGGCCGATGCCGACTTCACCGAACCGGATCTTGTCGAACCCGTCGTTGCGGCAGATGCCGGAGCCGTCAATATCGCATTCGACTTCGAAGCCGTGGTGGCTGTGGTCGATGTCCTTTCCCAATCCGAGACGCCCGGTCGTCTCCAGCGTTACGGAATGGAGTTTGATCGTGCCGGTCTTACACCACGGCGCCTTTTTGCAGGCACCTGTCAGCGTCGTGTCCGCACCCGGAAAACCGGCGAAGATATTATCGAAGCTGCGGTTCTCCTGCATCATGATGACGACATGCCGAATCGGATGCAGCGGCATCGCCGGCCGCGGCACGGTATTTGCGCTGCTGCACCCAATGATGACGGTCGCGGCAGCAAAGGAGAAACTCCTACGAAGAAGTTTCAAGCTTGCGTCCCAAATTTTCTGTGGCGATTTGCTCAGCGCGTGACCGATCAAAGAGAGTACTCGAAAGCGATCCCGTACTTTCTCCCGAAGCTCCACATGGTCGTGCCATAGAGTTCCCCGCTGACGGCCGTAAGGTTTGCATCGGGAAAGTAACCGCCGTTTCCACCCGAGAAACTATGGAGCACGCTCTCTGAACCCGACGGCGTTAACGTGTAAAGCGTTCCGTGGTTCGAACTGCCGCCGTAAGCCGTCGTGCCGTAAAGTTGGCCGTGCAAGACCGTTAGGCCCGCAAAAGGTTCGGAGCCGTCCTCTCCGCTGCCGAAGCTGTGGAGCACGCTCTCCGAGCCCGCCGTCGTGATGGCGAAAACGGTTCCGGCATTTTGTGCGCCGCCTTGCTGCGTGGTTCCGTAAAGCGTACCCTTCATCTTGGTCAGCCCCGCAAAGGGGTAAGCGCCGTCGGCCCCGCCTTGGAAGCTATAGAGGACACTGTAATTCGAACCGGTTGGACTGATCGCGAAGACGGTTCCGTCATCGCTCGCGCCGCCCGAGGAAGTCGTGCCGTAGAGCATCTTGTGGAAATAGATCAGGCTGCCGAGTGGCAGCGAGCCGTCCGCCCCGCCTGTAAAACTGTGGAGCACGTGTTCGGCGCCGGAAGTGGTGATTTCGAAGATCGCCCCATTCCCCGCTGAACCACCATAGTAGGTGGTGCCGTAGAGCACGCCTTTAACGCTCGTCAAACTCGCGCGGGGGTCGTTCCCGTCTTTTCCGCTGAACGCGTGGAGCACGCTCTCCGAGCCCGACGTCGTGAGGGCGAAAACCACTCCTTTGTTGTGCTTGCCCCCTATCTGCGTGGTTCCGTAAAGCGTGCCGCCGACCTCGATCAGTCCTGCATATGGCCGCGCACCGCTCTCAGGGCCCTCGAAGCGATAAAGGACGTGATACGCGCCGGACGGGCTCATTTCGAATACGGTCCCGCATCCGGGGTTCGGAAAGCAATGTTTGTTGGAATGACCACCGAAGTTCGTCGCGCCGTAGAGCGTACCGCTTAGATCGAGCAAAGCACCAACTGGGATTATTCCATCCAGCTCGTCTTTGAACAGATAGAGTGTCTTGAAGTTCGAGCTACTGGTTGCGGGCTGACTCGTCGCAGGAGCTGACGAAGTAGCCGGCATGCGCGAGCAGCCGATCAGAATGATGATACACAAAGCCGAACCAACTCTTCGCATGGTTTATCTCCGAATCGACGCCGCTACCGTTTAAGCCGAGCGCCTTCTCTGATGGACGTGTGGTGTCCTAGCTTAAGGACGTTCCGGCCGCACCGGTGCGAGGACCCTCCCTTGCTTGCCCCGACCGTCGGAGACGATAACGCAGGGTAGGTACGCGGTCCGTTATCGAAGAAGGCAAAATAGCACTACGCTACTTAGGACGATCGGCAAACTTCATGCCACCGGAGGTTGCAGCATGGCGCTTCGTTTTTATCGACGAATAATACCGGCAGCAGTGATACTCCTGGCGGCGTCGGGCTGTGCGGCACACGCAGTCCCGCCCGCCGATGGAGCTAATTCAGCGCTGAAAATCTCGAGTCTCCCTGCCGGCGATAGCCGGCCGGTCGACAAGACGTCGATTCTAAAGGAGCTCAAGAAAGACGTCGCCATCGGATCGACCGTCGACGCAAAGAATGGCGACAAAGGACCGCGCTCGATCTACATCGTCCCCAAAAGCAACCTCCATGGGGTGTTGAAGAAGGGCCAGCTCCTCGTCTGTAACTTCGAGGACTCGGCCGGCGAGCCCGGCAAGGGGACGACCATCGAGGTCCTCAATCCGACGCCAAGCTCGTCGCCGGTGCGCTTTTTTCAAAGCGATGTGATTGAGGGGTGCGACGGCGACGCGATCTTCGACGATGGTACCGTGTATGGCGCAGGACTTACCAGCGGCAAGATCGCCGAGATCAACAAGAAAGGGGTGTTGGCGAAAACCTACAGCGGGAAGACGGTCACCGATCCGCTCTCGGACACCGCCGCCACTCCCCCGCAGATATTCAGTCCGCTATACCTATACGCTGGTACTACGGCGTCCGGAGGGATATTGAGTATCAGCCTCGGCTCCTACGGTAATGGGTTGGCAACAGAAGTGGCCAAGGGCTTCGGCGTGAGCGATGGTTCGGGGGGTGAGCTGGGGCCGTCGGGATTGCAGTACGATCCGAGCCTCGATACCCTCTACATCGTCGACGGCGTAACCAATACGATCGTGGCGTTTTCCAACTCGAGCAAGCTTTTGAATAAGGATGAAATCATCGTCAAGTCCGGCGGAAAGACCTTCACGTGCGAATATCCCAAGACCACCTGCGCAAGCCTCGTTTACAGTGGGTCGCCGCTGGCCGCACCGATGGCTTCCGCATTGCTGCCCAACGGCAATCTCGTCGTGGCGAATACGCAAGGGACGGCGAATACGCTGGTCGAGCTGACTCCCGGGGGTAAAGTGCTCGACACGAAGGTGGTCGACACTAGCTCGACCCAAGGCGTCTTCGGGCTCGTCGCAGCCGGCACCAACGATTCCAATACCGTCCTTTTTTACACGGACACGAATTCGAACACCGTTCAGGAGCTCGAGCGGTGAGGCGACCGCCGGACTGAAATGAAAAGCGCCCGCGTGCGAGGGCGTGCCGCCCCTCGCCTGCTCGGCCGCGGCAAGGAGAAGCACGCCGAGCGCGGAAGCCACCTCCCGCTTACTTCTTTTTCCTTGTAGGAGAGTGGAAACGTAATGACTTCTCTAGGCCGTTTGGCTTCGCTGACCGTGGTGGGCATCGCGGTAACGATCGCAGCGACCTTGCCCGCGCAGGCCGCGGCTCCGATCCTCATCAAGAGCTGCACCGTCGTCAAGCCGAAGCCGCTAAGCCACATGGCGTCCGGAACGCGGATCGTGTACGTCAACCTCGGTAAGAGGACCGCTGCCGAGGTCACGTTCGCCGTGGGCTACCGCAACGCGTCGCAGCACTATCTCCGCCGCGTGCAGGACGTCGGCGAGTTCGCGCCCGGCGCGACGATCGACCACGTGCTCAGCCTGTACAACGACGTGACCTATGCGGGCGCGCAGACGTCGAGTTGCATCCCGGTCCAGGTAAAGTGGGCGGGCGGAACCGTGTGGATCGCCCCGTCGCACTAACAAAAAGCAATCTAGCTCAACAACCAGCGTAGGACGGGCACGGCGAGCGTCGAAGCGCGAGCCGTGCCCGTCGGGTTTCGGACCCTCGTTTCTTTAGCGTTGTGCGCCGCCGCGGCCGGCGCTGCGCTCGCGCACGTCGCGATCGACGTCGTCGGCGATTTCGCCCTGGCCAACGACAGCTACGATCACGTCGCGCACGGCTCGCGCGAGCTGCTCAGCGGCATCGCGCTGATTCTCGCGGTGGTGCTGGCCGCCCGTGGGCTGCGGATTTGCTGCGAGATCGCATGCATCAATCGCTCATGCGTGCTCGTTCCGGTGATTCGTCCGTCCGACGCCCTCGGGTTCGTCGGCGCTGCGGTCGCAGGCAGCATCGCGCTCGTGCCGGCCATGGAGTGGCTCGACGGCCGACTCGCCGGTGCGCCGGTGCTCACCCTAAACGAAGCCTTCGGCGGCTCGATCCTGCTCGGCATCGTCACGACGATCGTCTGCGCCGCGGCCATCGCGGTCGCGATCTACGCGATTGCGCGCTGGCTGATCTCGCATCGCGACTCCATCGTCACCATCATCGTGACGCTTCTCCGCGCGATGGCGGACGGCGTCCCCGCGTCGGCCTACACGCTGGCCTCGCGCGGAATTACGCCGCGCCGCCGGCGTGCGCCGAACGCGCTGCGTCTATGCAAGCGCGGACCGCCCGTGCTCCTGTTCGCATAACTTTCAACTAAACTCACCGCCGTTTCAGGAGCACTCCATGGGAAGCCTCATCGCATGCGCGCGCGCAGCTTGCGCGCTCCTTGCCGTCACCGCCGTACTCGCGGCGCCGTCGGTTGCGTCCGCGCACGACGACCACGGCCGCGACCACGGCCGGAAAAACACCATCGACGTAAAAGGTATCGTCAGCGCAATCGACGGGAGCCCGATCGCCGGCGCGTCGATCGCCCTCTCGTCGCAGATCTTCGCGAAGCGCGCGCACAGCGATGCGCACGGCAAGTTCAAATTCGACGACATCCCGCCGGGAACATATTCCCTTCAAGCCGCCGCACCCGGCTATCAAGCCTTGTCGCAGCGCACCGTCACGCTCGATGCCGCGAATCGGACGCTCGCGCTGGTGCTTTCGCCCGCCACGACCAACTCGCTGACGGTCATCGGTCAGGTGCGGGCCTCGGCCGGCGAAACAGTCTCGACCTCGTCGGCTCCGACCGTCTCGCTAAACGCGCAGGCGGCCGCGGCCGCGGGCACGACCTCCGTCTCCTCGATGGTCTGGAACCAACTCTCCACGACGCCGGTACTGCCGCTGGGCGGCGGAAGCAACGCGACCGTCGTGTACGCCGTTCGCGGTCCCGACCCGACGGAAACGCTCGTCGACATCGACGGACATCAGGCGAACAACGGCAACACCGGCGATCTCGATCTCTCGTTGCTCGACCCGGCCGCTCTGCAAGACGTCGAGGTAGTGTACGGCATCTCTCCGTCCTCGCTAATCGGGCCGAACACGATCGGCGGCGGCCTCAACATCATCACCCTGCAGCCGACGGCGACGCCGCATTCGCTGATGCGCATCTTCGGCGGCTCGTACGGGACCTTCGGCGAGACGCTCCAGACGACCGGAACGGACGATCGTTTGGGGTACGCCGTCTCGCTGCACAACGCGACATCGTCGGGGTCGGTCAATCAGACGATCCTCGCGCCGACGCCGCAGACTGTCGGCAGCTACTCGAACGGAGACTCGATCCTCACCAAGCTGCGTTACCAGTTGGGCGGCCCGAACGGGTATGGCTACGTGCAGTTGAACTTTCGCGACCAGACCGTCGTCAAAGACGACTCGGCGCTGCTGACCACGTACACGCCGCCTGGGTTCACCGGCGGCGGAGGCGGGGGCGACGCGGTTCCGGTGGATTCAGCGGCGGCGCCGGCGACGTACCAGAGCTTCGCCGGCACCTGGCTCGGCGCGCATCAGGCCAATTACGGGCTCGATGCGCAGCTGCCGCTCGGAAACGAGAGCGTCGACGGCGCGCCCGCGACGGTCGTACAGTTCAGCCACCTGACGACGCTCTCGTCACAGTCGGTTTCCGGCCCTGGCGAAGCGTCGTTGCCGTATCTCTACAATCAGCGCGACCTGCTCGGCGACGATTGGCTCGAGCTCGACCATCACTTTTCAAACGGCCTGCTCTCATTTAAGTATGACCTCGGCACCGAGACGCTCTCGACGAACTACGTTCAAGGGCAGATCCTCGCTCAAGCCAAGCCTGTCGGCGCGGATCGCACGCCTCCCACCCAGGTGATTTCGCTCGCCCAAACGCAGCGCTCGGGCATCCTCCGCTACGAGGCCGATCCGACGAGCCACATCCACTACTCGCTCGCGCTCTACGACAGCGATTTCAGCTCGTTCGGCTCCAGCTTCGATCCGCGCGCCGGTCTGGTGTGGACGCCGACCGGAAACACCGCGGTGCGGGCCTCGGTCGGCACGACGTTTCAAACGCCGCAGCTCACCGAGCTCGTCGTTCCGCCCCCTGCCGATCGCGTTCCGGTCGGCGGCATCATATTCATCGGAAATCCCAACCTTCGCCCGGATCGCGCCACCGACTTCGACCTCGGCGCGGAGCACATCGTCACGCTCGGGCACCATCCGCTTCACGTCGCGATGGATCTCTATCAGACCAACCTCCGCTCTCCGTCGAGTCAGCTGAACGTCACACCGATCCCCAACTGTCAGACGAAGCAGAACCCGACGCCTTGCCCGCTGAGCTATCCGGTCAACGCGGGTAACGGCATCTATCGCGGCCTCGAAGTGCACGCGGACCAACAGCTCGGCCAGGATCTGCACGTCCTCGCCGGCTGGGACGTCGACAGCTCGTTCTTGACCGTGATCCCGCCCTCGATTCAAGACGGCACGCTGGTGGCGGGCGAGCAGAGCCTCGGGCAGCCGCTGCACAAGGCGTATGTTGCGATCGATCGCGCGCCGCCGGCGGGCCTCGCCTACGGCGCGCGGCTCAACTACGAGGGCGCGTACAATGAGCTCAACCGCTCGCCGTTCGCGACGCTCGACGCGCACGTCGCGTATCGCCACGGCGGTTTCGAATACGGGTTGTACGGAACGAACCTGACCAACGTCTACAGCAATCCGTTTACGATCGTCGGGGGCGGCGTGCCGTACGGCACGCTGCCGGGGCAGCCGGTGATCTTGCCCAACGCCTATGTGCTGCAAGGCGCGTCCGTCGTCTTCGTGCTGACTCGAACGATCTAGAACAAAAGCGTTTGGAAGTCGCCGACGTGGTGAAAACCGACGCGCCGATAGAGTGCGATCGCGCGATCGTTGAAGTCGTTGACGTAGAGCGAGATCGTCAGCGAGTGCTCGAGCAGGCGATCGCAGATCGCGGCCAGTGAGGCGGTCGCGAGCCCCCGGCCGCGCAGCGCGGGCGGAGTCCAGATCCCTTGCAATTGCACCGTCTTTCCGCACCACGGTCCGATGTTGCAGAAGAAGCAAATCTGCCCGTCGGCGACGCCGACCCACCACAGTTTGCGGTCGACCATGCGGCGCACCGCGGTCGTAAAGTCCGGCGACCCGCGGCGCGGGTCGTAATCCAGCTCCTGGCGCACCATCAGCGCCGACCCCTCCGCGACGGCGCCCGACTCCTCGGCACGCGCGTGCCGGACCGTCGTGCGCCGCTCGTACGGAAGCAAGTGCGCTCGGTCGAGCATCATGACGAGTTGGCGATCGCGCACCAAGCGCGGGCGCGGATGCCAACTCGCCACGAGCTCCCAGAACGCGCGAACGGTCTCGCGTGCACCGATGATCATGCGCTCTCCTCGGCGGCGCCGCGCGTACTCGGCGAATAACGGCAACGCCGGCGGGTCCGCCGCAATCGCCAGCTGGCGTCCGAAATAGGCGACGCCGGTGACGCGGCCGTCATCCGTTGCGACGATGATGTCGCCGCGCGTGCGCGACGGGGGATCGTGCAACACGACGTGGGAGATGAAGACGTCGAGATACGGCGACCGGCCGAGGTAGCGCAAGACCTCAGCTTCGTTCCCTTCAGACAGCGGTTCCGCGCGCATCAGCCTCAGGGCGAACCGAGCGATACGTCCATTAGCGGCTTTTCGGTGGGCTCTCGGCTTCCGCCGTCGGGTTCGAGCGTGACGGAGACCTCGGAGGTCGCGCGGGCGTCGGCCTCCAGCACGACGAGGGCGACTCCGCGCGCGTCGGGCAGAAACGTCGGCGACGGCGCGAAGCGCGTCGCGCCTCGAGCGAGCGTCCACGCCTGGTAGACCTTGCCGCGCGCCGGCTGCGGCAGCGCGTGCACCGCGAGGTAGAGCCGGCTTCCATGCTCGATCACCTCTCCGTCGCCCATGTTGTAGTGCCGCGCGTGCGTGTCCAGCGTGTCGAACAGCGCCGTCCGCTCGACGGTCAGGTCACGCGCGAGCGCGTTCGAGCGAGCGGACAGGTGCGCGAGCTCGACTTGCTGCTGCTTGAGCTGACCCATCAGCGAGATATTCGCGATCGAAGAGATCAACGCGATCGCGAAACAGGCCGCCGCGACGAGATATGCCGGCCATGCCGGAGTGTGCTTCACCTTCGATATCTTCCCACGGACGCTTCGAGGCCCTTCGAATGCGCGCGTCGTACCTGTACGCAATGGATCCATTGGAGCAGCTGCGCGCGCGGATCGCGGGCTTTCCCGGTTACGACGGCGACCTCGAGCGGAGGCGCTCCGACGAGTACGTGCGGTCCTATCTGGGAGAGGCGCTGGCGGACCTCGAAGTTCGCTGCGGATCTATCTCGCCAGAGTTGAAGCAGCGCATCGACGCGTTGCTGCTGCGCGTCGGCTTCGCGGACCAAAAACTGTTCGCGACGCATCACATCGCCGGGGAATCGCGCGCGGTGAACGCGGACGGATCGGTTGGCGTCGTCGACGCCGCAACGGTCGAGGTCAGCGATCGGGCGCGGTCCGTCGAGCCGGATTTTCTCGCGGGCTATCTAGACGACGTGTCTGCGACGCTCGACCGTCGCGACGCGGCGATGCGCGCCGCACCAACCAGCGCGTAACCGCCCTTGGCGGTAGAGCTTGCGGTTGCGGCGGCGCTGCTCCACCTCGTCCCTCAACCCGCCCGGATCGAATATCTGCCGTGCCCGCCGAACGGCTCGAGCGTTCCGCGTTCGGTTTCATCCGGCTTCGATGCGGCGGCGCGCACGGAGATCGACGAGCGCTGGGCCCCGCTGGGAATCGGACGGCTTCGCGTGGCCGGTGGCGCGACGATCTCCGTGCAGCGCGACGCGAGCCTCGCGCCGCAAGCGTATCGCCTAATCGTGAGATCCGGTCGCGCGACGATCCGGAGCGCGGATTCGGCCGGCGCGTTCTACGGCGCGATGACGCTGGCGCAGCTGCCGGCAAAAACGCGGCGGCGTCTGGACGACGCCGTGCGTCCGCATCGATGACCGTCCCGCGCTGCAGTGGCGTATTCTCTCCGACGACGTCTCGCGCGGACCGTTGCCGACGATGCGCTACTTCGAAGAGCGCATACGAACGATCGCGGCCTTCAAGATGAACGGCTACTCGCCGTACATGGAGCACGCGTTCGTCAGCCCGACGGATCCGCTGCCGGCGCCGCTGGACGGCATCACGCCGGCGCAGCTGCACGCGCTGGCGGTTTACGCGAGCCGGTTTCACGTCGCGCTGATTCCCGAGCAGCAGAGCTTCGCGCACATGCACAACACGCTGCGCGTGGAGCAATACGCCGGCGCGGCCGAGCTACCGCATGCGTTCCTGCTGTCGCCCAACGTGCCGCAGTCGCTGCAGTATCTCGCGCGCGTCGTATCGCAGGAGCTAGCCGCCGTCGGCCGGCCGCCGTTCTTCCACATCGGGTCCGACGAGACGGCGACGCTGGGCCTTGGTCAGACGCAGCGCTACGTGGCGGCGCGCGGGCGCTCGCAGGTCTATGCCGACCACATCGTCGCGATGAACCGGTTGATCGCGCCATCGGGTGCGCGGATGATGCTGTGGGACGACGGAATCGAGGCCGATCCCGGCATCTTGAAGCTGATTCCGCCGACGGCCGTCGTGGTGAACTGGCACTACGGCGCCGAGGCCAGCTTCGAGCGCTACATTCGAACGATCGAAGAGGGCGGATTCCAACAGATGGTCGCACCGGGTGCGAGCAACTGGAACGAAATCTTTCCCAACATCGACCGCGCGCTGGCCAACGAGCGAACGTTCATCGGCCAGGGCAAGTCGGCGCGCGTGCTAGGTCTGTTCCAGACGGTCTGGCACGACGATGGCGAAACGCTCTACGAGGCGACGTGGTATCCCGTGCTCTACGCCGCCGCTTCCGCGTGGCAGGCCGGCGACGTCGCGCCCGATCGGTTCGCCGCCGACTTTCCCGGCGCGTTCTTCGGCGTGGACGATCCGCGTTACGCGCGAGGCGTGAGCGAACTCGGCGACGCGCTCGCGCTGCTCGAGCCCGGCGCGTCTGCGTCGCCCGCGCAGACGAACGCCCTATTCTGGTCCGGTCCGTTCGATGCGGCGCTCGACGCCCAGGTCTCTGCCGCAAACGTTCGCACCGCTCGGCTCGCGGCCGAATCCGTCGAGCAGTCGCTTTATTTTGCCGCGCCTCCGCTGCACGCGAACGCGGCCTTCGTCATGTTTCTCGCGGCGCGCCGCTACGACGCGCTCGGCCGCAAGGTCCAGATTGGAAGGGAGGTCCGGGCGATGTACGCCGATGCGGTCGCGCGCGCCTCGACCGACCCCGACGCGACCGAACGCGACCTGCTATGGTGCAAGTATTGGATGTGGGAGCTGCGCGATGCGTACGAGGAGCTCGCGCCGCTGTACGCACGCGCGTGGCGCTACGAGAGCCGCGATGGCCATCTCGCGAGCAACCTCGAGCGCTATCATCTCGAGGCGCAAAAAGCCATCGATCTGGCCGATGCGTTTTATCGCGTCAACGCGCAGTATGCGCGCACCAAGGCGCTGCCGCCGCTCAGCGAGATCCTGTCGCCGTGAGTATCCTCATACTACTCGTCTTCGCGTTCTTCGCGTTGGCGATGTATCTGCGCTGGATGCCGGCCCTTGTCGCCGTTCCATGCATGGCGGTTGCGATGTCGCTGGCGGCCCGCGTGCCGGTGGGAGATCTCGGCGGCATCGTCACCGGCGGCGCCGTGGCGCTAGCCCCGGTGTACGTGGCGGTCGTGTTCGGAGCGCTGCTCGGCCGCGTGACGATCGAGACCGGCATCGCGCGGACGATCGTCAACCTGGCGGCGGAATACGGCGGAGAGCAGCCGTTCGCGCTGACGCTGGGTCTGTGCGCGATCGTTGCGCTGCTCTTCACGTCGCTCTCCGGGCTCGGCGGCATCATCATGGTGGGCTCGATCGTGTTGCCCATCATGATGACGGCAGGCGTTCCCCGCGCGATCGCCGCGACGACGTTCCTCATGGGCTTCGCGCTCGGTTTCATCTTCAACATCGCCAACTGGACCTTCTACACGAAGTACTTTGGGGTCGGGCCGCAGCAGCTCGTGCGGTATGCGACCGTGCTGGCCATCCTCGACGCGGCGGCGCTGCTCGTCTACGCGGCGGTCTCTTTCCGGCGCGAGCGCGGTTACGCGACGTGGGCGCTCGCGGCGCCTTCGGACGAGGTGCCGCGCGTTCCGGCGATCGCGCTGCTCACGCCGGTACTGCCGCTGCTGCTGTACTATGCGTTTCGCTTCGACGCGGCGACGGCGTTCATCGTCGCCGCGGTCTTCGGTGCCGTCGTCACGCGTCCGGACCGGGCCGTGCAGCGGCTCGTCGCGGCGGCGATTCGCGGCCTCGAAGACGTCGCGCCCGCCGTGCTGTTGTTCATGGGCATCGGCATGCTGCTCGTCGCGACGCAGCGGCCGCAGTTCGTCGACGCGCTGCGCCCCCTCGTGGCGGGAGGCTGGCTGCGCAACCCGGTCGCGTACGTCGCCCTGTTCGGCGTGGCGAGTCCGCTCGTGCTGTATCGAGGACCGCTCAACCCGTTCGGCGTCGGGATCGCCGTCTTCACCGTGCTGTTGACGGCGCACGTACTGCCGCCGATCGTGCTCGTCGCCGCGATCATGGCCGTCGTGCAAGTGCAGAACGTCTGCGATCCGACCAACACCGCCAACGTCTGGATCGCCAACTTCACGGGCGTGCCGATCGACACGATCACGAAACGCACGCTGCCGTATCAGACGAGTGTCGCGATCGCGGCGACGCTGGCGGTGGTGCTCGGCTCGTCCGCGCTCTTCGGCGTGCGCGCGTTTGCGTCAGCGGTGCGTCCGGCGAGCGCGCAGGAGGCGCTCCCGGGATTCTACGCCCCGCCGCAGGCACGCGGCGTGGTGGCCGTCGACGACGACGGTTCGCCGCTCGGGCGCGCGGCCGCCAATGCGGCCGCAGTTGCGCTCGGCGGGGGCTCGTGGCGTGCGCTCCGGCTGCACGAGGATCCCAACGCAAGCGACTGTGCGCAGAAGCGATACGCGGCTTACGTTTGGGTTACGACATCGACGTTCGCGCTGATCGAGGGCGACGACGTGGACGTCGGTTTGCGGCTCGAAGACTGCGGCGGCTGGATCGTCAACGAGTGGCACGATCACGAGGTCGTCGCGCCGCCGCCGCCGGAGGCCGCGGCGCGCGACTTAGCGCTGCAGGGCGTGGCGCGCATGAAAGCCTGGGCGAGCGCCGACCCGATCCGCTCGTCGAACCTTTTTCAAACCGGCGTCGCCGCGCAGGCCGGCGCACCGCCCACGTACTTTTATTCTTTATTCACGAGCAGCGACGGCAACATGCGCGCATACGTTCGCGCCGGCGGCCCCGCCTACGGGGCCGGGCTACGCTCCGGCGACGTCGTCGAGAAGATCGACGGCCTGGACTGGTGGCGATACGGCACGTATCAGGCGCAACAGCGCGCCTACGATGGAAAGGCGCACGTCTTCGAGGTGGAACGCGCCGGACGTCCCCTCGAGATACGGCTGGCCGCGCCGTTCGTGCTGCCGGCACGCGGCTGATGGATTCCACGACGCGCTTCGGTTCGCGGGCGGACGCATACGCGGCGTTCCGTCCCTCGTATCCAACCGCGGCCATCGACGCGGCGCTCGCGGGCCTAAGCGACCCACGTACGATCACGATCGCCGACGTCGGCGCCGGAACCGGAATCTCCGCGCGGCTCTTCGCGGAGCGCGGCGTCCGGGTGATCGCGATCGAACCCAACGCGCAGATGCGTGCCAAGGCCGAGCCGCATCCCGGCATCGAGTGGCGCGACGGCACGGCGGAGCGCACGCACTTGGGCGACGCGAGCGTCGACGCCGTGGTCGCGTGTCAAGCCTTCCACTGGTTTGCGACACCCGCGGCAATGAGCGAATTCCGCCGCATCGCGCGACGCCGCGCCGTCTTGTTGCAATACGAACGCGACGAGCGGCATACGTTTACCAAGGCGTACGGCGACATCGTTCGCGCCTACGCGACCGACGACACCGAGGCGCTGCGCGGCCGCGCGCTGGCGACGTTCGCCGTGTTCCCCGGGGCGACGATAACGCGCGCGCGGGCGGACTCGCGGCAGCGGCTCGACCGCGAGGCGCTGCTCGGGCGTGCGGCCTCCTCGTCGTATCTGCCGAGCTCGGGCGAAGCGGCCGATGCGCTGCGCCGCGATCTGCGCGCTCTCTTCGAACGACACGAGCGCGACGGCCACGTCGAGCTGGCGACGGTGACGCACGTCCTCGTCGCCGATTGGTCGGCGTGAACGAAGAGCTTGTCCTGAGCGAAGTCGAAGGGCGGCGGTTGCGCGTCGGCATCGATGTCGGCGGCACGTTCACCGACGTCGTCGCAATCGATGCGGCGACCCGCGAGCTCGTCGCCGCGGTGAAGGTGCCGACGAGTCACGCCGCTCCGGAGGGCGTCGCTGCGGGCATCGTCGCCGCCATCGAGCGGCTGCTGCGGGAATCGGGCATCGACTCGGGCAGCGTCGCGTTTATCGCGCACTCGACGACGCAGGCCACCAACGCGTTGCTCGAGGGCGACCTCGCGCCGGTCGGCGTCCTCGGCTTAGTGGACGGTTTGGCATGGCTCTCGCGGCGGCAGATGCGCTTCGGCGCGCTGCCGCTCGGCTCGGACGCGCGCTTCGCGCCCGCGTTCGCATTCGCACCCGCCGGCGACGAGCGGGCGATGCGTGAAGGCATCGACCGCTTGATCTTGTGCGGCGCGAACGCGATCGCCGCGACCCAGAGCTTCGGCGTCGATCGGCCACACTGCGAAAGCCGCGCCGTAGCGATCGCGCGCGAACGCGGCGTCGACGCGACGAGCGGACACGACGTGAGCAGCGCGTACGGCCTGCGCGCGCGCACGCGCACGGCGGCACTCAACGCCGCTATCCTTCCCAAGATGATCCGCACGGCGCGGATGACGGCGGATGCCGTCGACCGCGCCGCGATACCCGCACCGCTGATGGTGATGCGCAGCGACGGCGGCGTCATGGACGTGGGCGAGATCGAGCGGCGTCCGATCCTCACGCTGCTTTCGGGGCCCGCGGCGGGCATTGCGGGCGCGCTGCTCTACGAGCGTCTGAGCGAAGGCGTCTTCGTCGAGGTCGGCGGAACGAGCTCGGACTGCTCGGCGATCCGCGCGGGCCGCCCGCAGATGCGCCCGGCGCGCATCGGCGGCCATCGCACGATGTTGCGCACGCTCGACGTGCGCACGATCGGGATCGGCGGCGGCAGCATGCTGCGCATCGGCGGCGCGGGCGTGCGCGACGTCGGGCCGCGCAGCGCGCACATCGCCGGCTGTGCGTATGCGTCGTTCGTCGCGCCGCAAGCGCTCGAGGGCGCCCGTATCGAGCTCATCGCGCCGCTGGTGCAAGACCGCGCCGACTACGCCGTGCTCCTCACTCGCGACGGGGCGCGCGTTGCGCTCACGACGACGTGTGCGGCGAACCTGTTGGGCACGATCCCCGCGGGAGCATTCGCGCGCGGAAACGTGGAGAGCGCTGAGTGCGCCTTCGGTCTTCTCGCTGACCATATCGGTGGAAGCGGCGAGGAGCTCGCGCGCGTTGCGCTCGCGCTCGCGGTCGAGAAGCTGCGCCCCGCCATCGATGGGCTGATCGCGGATTACGAGTTCGAGCCCGACCGGATCGCGATCGTCGGCGGCAGGCGGCGGCGCGGGCGCGCTCGTGCCGGCGCTCGCGGCGGCGATGAATCTCCCCCATCGGATCGCGCGCGACGCCGAAGTGATCGCGCCCGTGGGCGTCGCGCTGGCACTCGTGCGCGACGTCGTCGAGCGCACGATCTTCGCGCCGACGCCCCGCGAGATCGCCGCGATCCGGCGCGAGGCGGCGGACCGCGTGATCGCCGCCGGCGCGTCGCCGGATTCCGTCGAGGTAGAGGTAGAGATCGATACGCAGCGCAGCCGCGTGACCGCTGCGGCATCGGGCGCCACCGCGCTCGCGGATTCGATGGCCGGCGGCGCGTCCAGCGAGGACGAGCGCCGGCTCGCCGCTGCCCAGTCGCTCGCGTGTGACGAGGCGCTGCTCGAATCGCTTGACCTGACCGATGCATTGACCGGCTACGCGCGCACGATCGCGCGGCGAGGCCGCTTCGGCCGCGCGCGCTCGGTACGGGACGTGCGCGTGGTGGACCAGCGCGGGGCCGTCCGGCTAGCCTTGCGCGATCCCGTACTCGTGCGCACGACTGCCGGCGAGATCGAAGCGCGCGTTCGTAAGGCGATAGAGAGGGCGACGGACTTTGGCGATGTGGGCCGAGCGTTACCGGCGCTCTACGTACTGCGCGGCGCGCGCATTGCGGCGTTTGAGGGGCTTACCAGCGCCGACCAAGGGGCCGCGCTCGCGGCGGAAGAGACGGAAGGCTGCAAACCCGGTGACTCCGTCGCGTTGCTCCTCGTCGCGCGTTCCGCGTAACCTATAGGCCGATTTGGCCGAGCTCGGCAACGAAACGTCTGCATCCGCCGGGCTTTCCCACCAGCCGCAACCGCGGTCTCCAGCTCCGGTATTCCCCGAAGGCGCGTTACATGCGCCTCGATCGCTTTACGGTTGGGTGACTGCGAGCGCATCTCCGCATGGAGCTCGTCGATTGTCGCGTGGCCGGGATGGCCGGACGGGAGCGCGGCATGAAAATCCTCGTGCGGAACGACCGGTTGCGTTTCGGCGGCGGTGATGAACTCCTCGTTGGCGATCATCCCGGTGTCGTCGGCATCCGTGACTCCCTCACGAAGGTTCTCTTTGCGATTCTCCCTGCTCATGTCGTTGTTAATTTACACGTGGCTGCGTGACGGCTAAACCTTCGGTTTGCTCGAGCGCGACGGTGCTCTTCCGGCGCCCATACGAGAAATAGAAGATTAGGCCGGTGGCGAACCAGATCACGAACCCTAGCCAGACGAGCGGGAAGAAGCCCCACACCACCGGGTTGCCCTGCTTGAGGAAATAGATCAGGAACAGGGCGGTGACGGCCGATAAGATCGGGATGATGTACGGGCCGAACGGCAGCGTAAACGCGCCCTTCAACTCGGGATGACGCGTGCGAAGGATCGGGACCGCAACCGAGACGAGCACGAATGCCGCGAGCGTCCCCATGTTCGTGAGCGATCCCAGGATGCTGATCGGGAAAAACGCGCCGGCGGCGGCGATGAGCACGCCGAACAGGATCTGCGAGATCCAGGGCGTGCGCCAAGCGGGGTGCAGCTTCACGAAGAGCGGCGGAATCAATCCGTCGCGCGCCATCGCGTAAAAGACTCGCGTCTGGCCGTACATCATCACGAGCAACACGGTCGTCAGTCCCGCGATCGCGCCGAACGAGATGACCACGCCTGCCCACGCGAGCCCCACGCTATCGACCGCGTACGCGACCGGGAAGTTCACGTTAAGCGTATTAAACGGCACCATGCCGTTGAGGATCGCAACGACGACGATGTAAAGGATCGTGCAGATGATCAAGCTCATGATGATGCCGAAGGGCAGATCCTTTGAGGGGTTTCGCGCCTCTTCGGCGGTCGTCGAGACGGCGTCGAAGCCGATGTAGGCGAAGAAGATGAACGACGCGCCGCCGAGCATCCCGGCGATCCCGAACGGGAAGTAGCCGCCGAGGCCGGTTTGCGGTCCGGGCGGAAGGTGATAGTTCGCTGGATTGATGTGGCCGAGTCCGATTGCGATGAAGAAGAGCACGACGGCCAACTTGATCGCGACGATCACGGCGTTCACCGAGCCGGATTCTTTCGTTCCGCGTACGAGCAGCGCCGTGATCAAGAAGATGATGCCGGCCGCCGGAAGGTTCGCAATCCCGGGAGTCGGCGTCCCAATGGCTATGCTGCCAGACTTGCGGGATGTTCCAATTGAACAGCGTGTGCAGAATGAAGGTGAAATAACCCGACCATCCGACGCTGACGGTCGACGCGCCGAGCGCGTATTCGAGGACCAGACCCCACCCGACGATCCAGGCGAGGAATTCGCCCATCGTCGCATACGTATAGGTATACGCGCTGCCGGAGATCGGGACTTTGCTCGAGACCTCCGCGTAGCAGAGCGCCGCCAGCGCGCTGACGATGCCGGCCACGACGAACGAGAGCGTCAGGGACGGACCTGCGCGCGTCGCCGAAGCGACGCCCGTCAGCACGAAGATGCCGGTGCCGATGATCGCGCCGATGCCCATCGCCGTGAGCGCCCACGGTCCGAGCGAACGCTTCAGGCCGTGCTGCTCGTCGCTTCCCTCCGCGAGAATCCGCGAGAGCGGTTTGACTCGTTGCATCAACATCGGCGGCTCCTAGCGCAAGAAGCGGATGGCTAAGGGGTAGCTATACGGGCGCCCCTCGTTGGCGGCGATCGTCCCCATAATGATGAAGATCAGCGACAACAGGAGCAGCAGCACCGCCGCGATGCCGATCGCGATCCATAGAACGCCAAAGCCGACGGCGGGCCCGAGGTTGGCATTCTCGGACGTCGAGTTCATCAAGAAGCCCAAGCTCAGAGAGACTCCGACGAGGACCGCGACGATCACGAGGATTGAGATGGTGATTTGGTAGTTCAGCGACGCCTTCGCGTGCTCGCCGACGAACTCCGACTCGTGACCTTTGACCAGGTACACGATGAGCGGGCCGAGCACGTGACCGAAGGGCAGGCCCGCCACGGCGACGAGCGCGCTGAGGTGCGCGGCCATCGCCCAATTGCGTTCCTGGGAAGCAATAGGAACTTGCATGTGCGGTTATTGTGGAGCGCGTGGAAATGGCCTGCTGCGCGCGGCGACGAAACGCGGCGCATGGACGTGCTCGTCGTCGGCGGCGGCAATGCCGGTTGCGCCGCCGCGCTTGCGGCAGCGCGCCACGGCGCGCGAACGCTGCTCGTTGAGCGCTACGGCTTTCTCGGCGGCACCGCGACCGCGGCGATGGTCGGGCCCTGGATGACGTTTCATTCCGGGAAGGAGCGGATCGTCGGAGGCATTGCGCAGGAAATGGTCGATCGCCTGATGCGCAAGGGCGCCTCTCCCGGGCACCTTCCCGACTCGTCGGACTACGTCGCGACGATCACGCCGTTCGATCCCGAGGTCCACAAGGCGCTGCTCTTCGAGATGATGCGCGAGGCGGGCGTGTCGCTGCTGCTCCACGCGTACTTCCTTTCGGCGCTGGTCGAGGGCGAGCGCGTAGCGGGAGCGACGTTCGCGACGGTCGGCGGCCCGCGCGATTATCGCGCGCCGGTGGTCATCGACGCGACTGCCGACGCGCTGGTCGCGGACTCGGCGGGCGTTCCGACTCAGCAGGGCGACGAGCGCGGTCGCGTGCAGCCCGCCACGCTGATCTTTCGCGTCAGCCACGTCGACATGGCCGAGCTGGCCGCGTACCTGCGCGAGCATCCCGACGAGATACGCAGCTCGCTCGACGCGCAGCAGATCACCGCTCCCGCCCTCACGGCCGTCGCGGGACTCTACTCGTTGTGGCAGCGCGCGCGAGAAGACGGACTCGTCGACGTGCCGCGCGAGCTCGTGTCGTTCTTCATCTCGCCGTATCCGGACGAGGTCACGGTCAACATGACGCGCGTCGTCGACGTCGATCCGCTCGACCCCGACGATCTAACGCGAGCGGAGGTCGAGTCGCGGCTCCAGGCGATGCAGCTGCTCGATTTTTTTCGCAGCCGCGTTCCAGGGTTCCAAAACGCGCGCATCGCGGCGACCGGCACCCAGATCGGCATCCGCGAGTCGCGGCGCATCGTCGGCCGCTACACGCTGACGCGCGACGACGTGCTGCAGGGACGAAAGTTCGACGATGCCGTCGCGCGCAGCGCCTATCCGATCGATCTCCACAATCCCAGCGGCAGCGGAACGGCCACGCACCGGCTCGCGCCGGGCGAGAGCTACGAGATCCCGTATCGCTGCCTGCTCCCGGTGAACCGCGAGCAGCTGCTCGTGGCGGGCCGCTGCATTTCGACGACGCACGAGGCTCTCGCCTCGACGCGGCTCACGCCGACCGTCATGACGCTCGGCCAGGCCGCGGGAACGGCGGCGGCGCTGGCATGCGAGCGCGCAACGTTCGTCGGAAACCTCGACGGCGGCGAGCTGCGCGCGCGGCTGATCGCCGACGGAGTTCCGCTGTGACCGCCGCGCTCGCGCTCGCGCGCTCCTACGGCGTCGCGGTGCGCTTCGCGGAGCTCGGCGACTGGGGCGACGCGGAGCTGCGCTCGGAATACGATCCGTCGGGCCCGGAGATTCGGCTCAACCTGGCCGCGGCGTCGCGCCTTGCGGAAACGCAGCTCGGCGAGTTCGTCGCGCTCGCCGTCGGGCACGAGCTCTATCACCACCGCGAGGCGATGCAGGAAGTTCCGCGATTGTACGATCGCAGCGCGCGCGAATCGGCGGCGGATGCGTTCGCTCGCGCGTTGCTCGAGCGTCCGGAGTGACGATGCTGGTCGCGGGTATCGACGGGGGCCAGAGCTCGACCGTCGCCGTCGTCGGCGACGAGCGCGGACGCATCCTCGGTCGCGGGATCGGCGGTCCCTCCGACGAGATCGGCGCCGGACCGGAATCGACGCGGCTGCGCGACTCGCTGCGGCTCGCGCTAAACGACGCGCTCGAGCGCGCCGGGCTGCCGAGCGGTACGCGTTGCGACGCGATCGTCGCAGGCATCAGCGGTTACAACGGACGCGTATACGGCCGACCGCCGGAGCTGCCGGCGAATCGCGTCGTGTTGCTGCACGACACGCCGATCGCGCATGCCGGAGCGCTGGCGGGACGCAGCGGCGTCGTGGTGATCGCGGGCACCGGGTCGGTCGCGTACACGCGCGATCGCGACGGCGGAGCCCGCATTTTTGGCGGCTGGGGATTTCTGTTCGGTGACGAGGGCAGCGCATTTCGCATCGCGCGCGATGCGCTCGCCGATCTGATGTGCGCGCAGGACTACGACGATTCGGCGGCAGGCGAGGAGACGCGAGCCGCGTGCGACTTCTTCGAGGCGCCGACGCTGCGCGACATAGGCCGGCGATTCTACCACGGCGAGATATCGCGCGACCGGCTGGCCGCATTCGCCCCGGTCGCGTTGCGCTTCGAACGCTTCCGCGCGATCGCGGACTGCGGCGCGGATCGCCTCGCGCTGCTGGCATGTCGCGCGATCGACGCCGCCGGCGTCGCCCGCGTGGCGCTCTCGGGCGGCGTCTTTCGCGATGCGCGGTTTCGCGACCGTGTCGGCGATCGAATTCGTACGCAGTTCGCGGATGCAGAAGTCGTCGAGGCTCTCTACGAGCCCGCCGCGGGAGCGTTGCTGCTCGCGTATCGCGAGCTTGGCCTCGAACCCGAACGGCTGACGCAATGAGCCTACTGGAGAGCCTGCGCGGCGGCCTTATCGTCTCGGTTCAGGCGTGGCGCGGCTCGGCGCTCGACGATCCCCACGTCATCGCGGCGATGGCGCGGGCGGCGCAGGAGGGCGGCGCCGCGGCGGTGCGCGTTGCCGGTTCGGACGACTTGCACGCGGTGCGCGCGAGCGTCGCTTTGCCGGTCATCGGCCTGATCAAGCGCGAGTACGCAGGCTTCGAACCCTACATCACGCCGACGCTCGAGGAGGTTCGCTCGGTCGTAGCCTCAGGGGCCGAGATCGTGGCGTTCGACGCGACGCGACGCCGCCGGCCGGACGGCGTGGAGGTTTCCGACGTGATCGACGCGATTCATGCGGCCGGCCGCTTAGCGCTGGCCGACTGTGCGACTCCGGCCGACGCGCTGGCGGCGCGCAGCGCTGGTGCGGACGCCGTCGCAACGACGCTGTGCGGGTACACCGCCGACACCAAGGGCGTGCCGCTGCCGGCGCTCGATCTCGTGCGCGAGCTCGTGCGGCACGAGGGGTTCACGATCTGTGAGGGAGGGATTCGTTCGCCGCAGCAGGTGCGCGCGGCGCTCGATGCCGGAGCCCACGCGGTCGTGGTCGGAACCGCGATTACCAACGTCGATTGGCTGGTCCGGGAGTTTGCAGGGGCCTCCGACAAAGTCTCTTAAGAGCCCGTTTAGTCGATGCGCGCTACGCCTCGGGCTTCTATAGTAGATCAGGGGAGAGAGCTTTCTTTTGGTTGAGAACACGGTTCAGCCCGTCCGGCTCGGGCGGGGCTTTTGGACGGCCACTACGATCCTCGGCATCCTCGCCGTGGGCTCGATCGTCTTCTGGTACACGTTTCCGCTCGAGAAGTATCTGCCGGCGGCGATCGTCACTGCCCGGCAGGTGGACACGCTCTTCCGCTTCATGGCCGCGACCGGCAGCGCGCTCTACATCTTCGTCGGCGGTTATCTGCTGTATTTCAGCATCGCGTATCGCGCCAAGGCGACGGACCCGCCCGACGCGATCGGCCTCCAGATCCACGACAACAACAAGCTCGAGTTCTGGTGGACGCTGATCCCCGCGCTCTTCGTCGTGCTGCTTTCGGTCGTCAGCGTCCGCATCTGGTACGAGATCATGCTGGAGCCCGAGAACGGGGTCGTGGTCGAGGCGATCGGCCACCAGTTCTACTTCTCGTTCCGCTATCCGCAGATCAACGGCGAGGTGACGGACGAGATGCACCTACCGCGCGGCGTGCCGGTGACCCTGAACCTGACGTCGGCGGACGTGATCCACGGATTTTGGGTTCCGGCGATGCGCCTCAAGAACGACACGGTGCCGGGCCTCGTCACGACGATCCGGTTCACGCCGCGGTTGGACGGGCGGTATCCGATCATCTGCACGCAGTTTTGCGGCGTCCTGCACAGCGAGATGGACAAGCAGGTTCTGGTGATCGAGGAGAAGCCGGCGTTCGACAAGTGGTACAAGAGCTGGCAAGCAAAGAACGCGCACGCGAGTAACGCGCTGCCGGCCGCGGGCGGCCAGGCGGTCTCCCTTCAAGGCGGCAACGCGACGGCCGGTCAGCAGCTGTTTTCGCAGAAGTGCTCGGCGTGTCACAAGCTCGCACCGTTCGACGAGAAGCTCGTCGGGCCGGGCCTCAAAGGCGTCTTGCACGACCCCGCGCATCCCAACCTGGTCAACGGCCAGGCCGCGACGCCGCAGAACGTCGCCGCGATCCTGCAGAACGGCTACACCGGCAGCATGGGTACGATGCCGAACGCAACCGCCAACGGGCTGTCCTCCCAGGACATCGCGAATTTGGTCGCATTCCTCGACTCGCTGAAATGATAGAATCGAAAGACTTATGGCAGTAGCAGCAGCGGTACACCCCGGCGGGATCGCCGACCACATACATCCGGAGCCGCAAGGCTTCGTCCGGCGATACGTTTTCTCGCTCGATCACAAGATCATCGGCATCCAGTACATCGTCACGGCATTCGTGTTCATGATGCTGGCCGGCTTGCTGGCCGAGGCCATCCGCACGCAGCTGCTCAATCCCAACGGCGGTTTCGTCGCCGCCGATACCTACAACGAGATCTACAGCGTCCACGGCAGCACGATGGTGTGGCTCGTGATCATCCCGCTGCTGACCGGCGGGTTCGGCAACCTCGTGTTCCCCTTGCAGATCGGCGCGCGCGACGTTGCGTTCCCGTGGCTCAACATGCTGAGCTTCTGGATCTTCCCGGTCTCGGGGCTGATGCTGTTCTCGTCGTTCCTGATGGGCGCTCCGACCGCGGGCTGGATGGAGTATCCGCCGGTCTCGCTGCAGGGAGCGGCGGGGACGTCGATGTGGGCCGCGGCGATCTTCCTCGTGGGCGTCAGCTCGACGATGACGGGCCTGAACTTCCTCGTCACGATCCTCAAGATGCGCGCGCCCGGGATGACGTTCACGCGCATGCCGCTGTTCGTGTGGGGCCAGTTCGCCACGGCGCCGCTGCTGATGATCGCCACAACGGCGCTCGCGGCCGCGCTCGCGGCGCTGTTCATCAACCGGGTGTTCGGCGTGCCGTTCTTCGATCCGACCAAGGGCGGCAGTCCGGTAATGTGGCAGCACATGTTCTGGTTTTACTCGCATCCGGCCGTGTACATCATGATTCTGCCGGCGTTCGGCATCATCTCCGAGGTGCTGCCGACGTTCTCGCGCAAGCCGATCTTCGGCTACAAGCTAATCGCGTTCTCGTCGATGGCGATCGCGCTGACGGGCTTCATGGTCTGGGCGCATCACATGTTCACGTCGGGGATCGCGCCGTTCTTGCAGCTGCCCTTCATGATCATCACGTTCGTGATCGGCGTGCCGACGGGCATCAAGATCTTCTCGTGGACCGCTACGCTGTGGGGTGGCAAGATCCACTACACGACCGCGATGCTGTTCGCGATCGGATTCGTCGGTCTGTTCACTATCGGCGGCATCACCGGCATCTTCCTCGCCGCGATCCCGTACGATCTCCACGTGCACGGCACGTACTTCATCGTCGCGCACCTCCACTACGTTCTGGTCGGCGGCAGCCTGATGGGCGTGTTCGCCGGCATGTATTACTGGTTCCCGAAGATGTCGGGGCGCCTGTTGAACGAGACGCTCGGCAAGCTGCACTTCTGGCTGTTCTTCATCGGGTTCAACCTGACGTTCTTGCCGATGCACTGGCTCGGGATCGAGGGCATGCCGCGCGAGGTCGCGACGTACGATCCGCAGTTCACGTTCTGGAATCGCTTCGAATCGTACGCCTCGTACCTGATGACGTTTGCGATCCTGATCTTCTTCGTGAACGTGATCTGGAGCATCCGCAACGGCAAACGCTCGGGTCCGAATCCATGGGGCGCGCGTACGCTCGAGTGGCAGATACCCTCGCCGCCGAACTACTACAATTTCAAGCACGTCCCGACGGTGTACGGCCTGCCGTACGACTTCAGTCAGCCGCTGCCGTATAAGGGCCTCGACGAGGAGCTGACGGACGCGCCGCCGCCCGTGGCCGCCGGGGCGCATTGATGACGGCCGCATCGCTGCCGCTCGACGCGCACGGGAACGTCGATCAGCTCTACATCGAAACCCGCGAGCTGCGGCTTCAGGGCTTCCTGTTCTTCCTCGTCAGCGACTGCGTGCTGTTCGCCTCGTTCATCTTCGCCTATCTGTATCTGCGCAACAGCGGACAGGGGTGGCCGCCGCCCGGAATTCAGCGCCTCGACGTGGCCTTCGCGGCCTGGAACTCCGTCGTGCTCTTTGGATCGGGCGCGACGATGCACTACGCACTCGAGAACTTCAAACACGGGAACTTCATGCGCTACATGTGGTTCCTGCTCGGGACGATCGTCCTCGGCGCCGGATTCCTCGGCGGCCAGGGCTACGAGTACACGCACCTGATCTTCGGCGAGCACGTGACGTGGTGGGGCAGCGGCATCTTCGGAGCGTCGTTCTTCACGCTCACCGGCATGCACGGGCTGCACGTGTTCATCGGCGTCTGCTACCTGACCGTACTGGTGCTGCAATCCGCCGCGGGAGTGTACACGCGCGGCAAGTTCTTCGGGATCACGGCCGGCACGCTCTACTGGCACTTCGTCGACGTGATCTGGGTCGTGCTCTTCTCGATTTTCTATCTTTTGTAGGAGCAAAATGAACGCAGCGATCGTAGAACGGATTGGAGCGGTCCTCGCGGGGATCATCGTCGGGGTGGTCGCCTTCTACGCGCTCTACAAGGATTGGCACTCCACCGGAGTCGAGAATCAGGTCTTCAAGCTGATGCTGCTGCTGCTCGGCATCGGCGCGATTCTGGCGCTGCTGGCCGGGCTCAATGTCGTCGGCTTTGTGCCGAAGGGAGCATAAGGCACGATGATCGTTCGCGACGACGAGTATCTCGACTTTAGTGAGGTCCCCGAGAGCCGCGGCGTGCCGGCAGCGCTCTATCGCATCGTCGTCATCGGGCTGCTGATCATCTTCGCGATCGGCGGATCCGTCAGTGCTGCTTTCAGGCTACGGCCACCACTGGCCGGCGAACACGACGATGCGCGTCCCGCTCAACAACCCAGCGCCGTAGTTTAGCCAGCCTCCCGCTGGGCCTTACAGGTCGGCGCGGCGGCCGTGGCGGGTCGCGATGCCGATCGCCAGCAGCGGAATCTCGTCGTCGGGCAGCAACCCGGTGGGTCTACCGTCGATCTTGTGAATGCCGGCGTACTCGGAGAATTCGACGAGCGCCGGAATCGTCGTGTTCGGTAACTTTTTCTTGCCGAGCCATTCCCATTCGCCCGCGACGGTACGGTCGGTAAAGAGCACTGCGGCGTAACCGCACGCACCGGGTTGCGAGCGATCGTCGGGCTCGCGATAACGCACGTAGCCATCGAGAATATAGATGGGCCGAAACGTCTGCACGTAGGCAATGGCCGGCGCGACGAGCACGGCGATGAAATAGCCGGCGAAGGCGATCGCGCCGACGGCGAAGATCCAGGCGATCTTTACCAGCGTCGCGTCGGATGGCACGTGCTGCGCCCGATACACGATGCCCCACGTGAGCAGGCCCATGAAGAGCATGCCGAGCAGCGGCTCGATGGCGAGCGAGAAGCGGCCGGTGAGACCGCGCCACACGACCGCGCGCTCCTTCGGCGTCCACGGCCGCCGAGCCAGGGAGCCCATCTGGGTCTTCACGCGGCGGCGCGCGCGACGATCGCGCGCAGTGCGGCGTTGCCCGGCAGCGTTCCGAGCGTCTTGCCGTGCTCTCCGCCGAGACGGCTCGCGACGAAGGCGTCGCTCACCTCCGACGGCGCGTACGATAGCAGCAGCGCGGCCTGCCAGAGCTGCGCCATGCGTTCGGCGATCGAACGCGCCTGCGCCGCGCCGAGGTCGGGATCGCGGAGATCCTTGTCGAGGCGCTTCGCTTGCGCGGCGACGCGCGGCTCGGCCCGCGCCGGCGCGATCTCGTCGCGCCAGGCAGCGAGTGCCTCCGGCTGCTTGCGCAGTACGCGCAGGACGTCCAACGCGTTGATGTTACCCGATCCTTCCCAGATGGAGTTCAGCGGCGCCTCACGGTACAGCCGCGGCATGACCGACTCCTCGACGTAGCCGTTTCCACCCAGGCACTCCAGCGCCTCGCCAACGACGACCGGCGCTCGCTTGCACACGTAGTACTTGGCGAGCGCGGTGCCGATTCGCCTGAGCGCGGCGGCACGCTCGTCCCGCTCGGAGTCATCGACCGCGCGGGCGACCCGCACGAAGAGCGCCATCGCCGCCTCGGATTCGAGCGCCGCGTCGGCCAGCACGTTCTGCATCAGCGGATGTTCGATCAGCGTCTTGCCGAACGTGCGGCGATAGGTCGCGTGATGGATCGCCGCGGTCAACGCGGCGCGCATCAGCGCCGCCGATCCGATCGCGCAGTCGAGCCGCGTGTAGTTGACCATCTCGACGATGCGGGCCGTTCCCTCCCCTTCGTCGCCGATCAACCAGCCCGCCGTCGCGTCGAACTCGACTTCGGCCGACGCGTTGCTGCGATTGCCGAGTTTGTCTTTCAGGCGCGCGATCGCGAACGCGTTGCGCGTTTCGTCCGGCAGCACGCGCGGCACCAAAAAGCACGACAGTCCCGCCGGCGCTTGCGCCAGCACGAGAAATGCGTCGTTCATCGGCGCGCTGCAGAACCACTTGTGGCCGGTGAGCCGGTACTCGCGGCCGGGACCGCGCGCGCCGGCGGGCTCCGCTCTCGTCGTGTTGGCGCGAACGTCGGAGCCGCCTTGCTTCTCGGTCATTCCCATCCCGCATAGCGCCGCAGACTTCTGCGCGATCGGAATCAGGCGTGGATCGTAGTCCGGCTGCGTGAGCGGGGCAAGCCACTGCGCGAGTTCTGCCTGCTCGCGCAGTACCGGGACCGCGGCGTACGTCATCGAGATAGGGCAGCCGTGACCCGACTCGACTTGGCCCCACACGTAGAATTTCACGGCGCGCCGCAGGTGCGCGGACGGTTGCGCGTCCCGCCAAGGCGTTCCGTGCAGTCCGGCGCTCGTAGCGTGGCGCAAGAGGTCGTGCCACGCCGGATGGAAGCGCACTTCGTCGATGCGATTGCCGTAGCGATCGTGTGTGTGCAACTCGGGCGGGTGCTCGTTGGCCTCGAAGCCGAGCGCGATGACGTCGGGTCGTCCCGCCAGCTCGCCCAGTGCGGTGATCTCGCCGGTCGACACGTCGGGCGAAAGGTGCGCGATCGCGTCGTTGAGCGCGCGATCCGACGCAAAGACGTTGTAGTTCTCGAGCGGCGGAGGCTGATTCTCCACGACGTGAGTCGCCATGGGGAGAGCTTCGCGCTAGAGCGCCCCGGCGGCTGCCTCTTCGATCGGGCGCCTGCGCTCCTCGCGCTGCGGGTTGAGCATCGCCGCGAGGATCAGCGCCACGAATGCGACGCCGCAGAACGCCAGATACGCGTGGCGATAGCCGGCGACCTCGCTGTGCGCCGTAGCGAAGAAACTGCCGGCCATCGCGCTCCCCAGGATCTGCCCGACGATCAACGCCTGGCTGAGCAGTCCCACGGCGGTGGCGCGCGCCCGCTCGGCCGTTTCGTTGGTCACGATGAAGCGCGTCGGGGCGCCGAGCAGCGCGCCGAATCCCGCGCCCGCGACGACGATCGCGAGCAGCGCTAAGGCGAGCGACGAGAAGCCGAGCGCGAAGATCGCCAACCCGAGCTCGGTCAGCACCGAACCGATGAGCAGGACGTCGCGGCTGCCGATGCGATCGAGCGCGCGCCCCGACGCCGGGATCACGACGACGAACGTCAGCGCGCCGAGCGTCGCCACAAAGCCGGCGGCCGCGTACGAGAGACCCTGCGCACCGACCAGGACCGTCGGAATGAAGAACAGCGATCCTTCGAGGATGCCGATGATCACCTCGAGCGCGTACGTCTTGACGAGCTGCGGTCGGCTCACTAACTCCAGCGGCACGATCGGCGACGGCGTTAGCGTTTCCCACGCGACGAATCCGGAGAGGATTGCGCCGCCGAGCAGGCCGATCACGAGATGCGCTCCGATCAATCCGTCCATTACGGCGAGCAACCCGACGCAGAGCAGCGTGAGCCCAACGGCGTCGAGGCGGCCGCGCTTTCGCGGCGCGTCGCGCGGAATGTCGCGCAGCGCGAGCACGATGACGGCGACGGCGAGCGGAACGTTCGCCGCGAAGATCCAGCGCCACGAGACGTAGTGCGTGATCAAGCCGCCGAGGCTCGGGCCGACGACCGCGGCCAGCCCCCACGTCGCCGCGACCATTCCGAGCGCCGCGCCGCGCCGTCCGGCGGGAACGACGTCGCCGATCGTGGCCGTCGCGACCGGGAATATGCCGCCCGCGCCCAGCGCCTGGATCGCGCGTGCAGCGAGGAAGACGGCGTAGCTCGGCGCGGCGATCGCGAGGATGCTGCCGGCGGCGAAGATGGCGACGCACGCGACGTAGACGGGACGGCGCCCGTAGCGGTCTGCGAGCGTGCTCGCGAGCGCGATCGAAACGACCGTGACGAGCAGGTAGAGCGTGAAGATCCAGGCGAGGTCGCCGGTCTGCACCGAAAAGTCCCGGCCGAGCGCGGGCAGCGCGGGCGACAGCACGCTGAGATCGAGCGCTCCGGCGAAGACGCCGAGGCCGAGCGTCCAGAGCAGCCGGTTCACGACACGATGCGGTCGATCACCATCACAGCGCACATCAGCGCGAGGTAGAGGAGCGAGTAGCGGAAGAGTCTGCGCGCCTGCAGCGTTCCGCTGCGTTCGCGCCACGTGCGAATCGCGTCGAGAACGAAGAGGCCGCCGAGCACCGCCGCGGCGGCGAAGTAGAACGCGCCCATGACGTGCAGCGGGTAGAGCGCGAGCGAGGCGGCGACGAGCACGATGCTGTAATAGACGATCTCGCGCTTCGTGCGTTCGCTGCCGTAGACATTTGGAAACATTGGGATCTTGGCCTTGCCGTACTCGGTCTCGGTCATGAGCGCGAGCGACCAGAAGTGCGGCGGCGTCCAGAGAAAGATCAGCGCGAACAGGCCGAGCGCCGGACCGCCGATCGTGTGCGTCACCGCGGCCCAGCCGACGAGCGGCGGCACCGCACCGGCGGCGCCTCCGACGACGATGTTGAGCGGCGTGACGCGCTTGAGCCACATCGTGTAGACGCCCACGTAGTAGACGTTGCCGGCCAGCGAGAGCCAAGCCGCGAGCGGATTGACGAGCAGATAGAAGATCGCGAATGACGCGCCCCCCGCGAGCAGCGCGAAGATGGTCGCCTCGCGGCGCGAAATCCGCCCGGCCGGAATCGGACGCAGCTGCGTGCGCTTCATGACGCGATCGATGTCGGCGTCCCACACGCAGTTCAACGCGCCGGCCGAC
The DNA here is from genome assembly GCA_963756165.1 of Vulcanimicrobiota bacterium. GTDB lineage: Bacteria > Vulcanimicrobiota > Vulcanimicrobiia > Vulcanimicrobiales > Vulcanimicrobiaceae > Cybelea. The sequence continues at coordinate 489,913 of CAVWMO010000014.1, forward strand.
GCGGCCGCCAGAGCGCCCGCGAGCAGCGTCCAAAAGAGCAATGCGAGGTTCGGTACGCCGCGCGCGGCCATCACCATCGCCGCCGCGGTCGTGACGAGCAGCAGAGCGATGATGCGCGGCTTGGACAGCTCGTAATAATCTCCCAGGCGCGCGCGCGCGGTCATCGCTGCGGGGCGCCCTCGGGAAGCCGCCGCACGGCGGCGGACGTCGCGGAGTCGAGGGCCGCGAAGATCGTCGCCACGAAGAACGTCAGGAAGACGAGCGCTGCGTTGACGGCGTGCGCCTCGCGCAGCTCGGTGGGCAGCCGCAGCGCGACGTTGAGCAGCCCCAACAACACCTGAACCGCGACGAGAGCGACCCCGAGCGCGACCGTCGCGCGAATCCGCAGCGAAGCGGCGTGCGCCACGACGAGCGCGAGCGAACCGGCGGCGCTGATCAGCGTGGCGGCTGCGGCGATGCGATGCAGCATCTGCGCGAACTGTCCCGAGTTGTAGACCACGACGTTCCCCGCGCAGTCCGGAATCGAAAGACAAGCGAGTCCGGCGCCGCTAGAGCTCACGTACGCGCCGACGCACATCGTGATGAAGGCGACGATTGCGGTCGCGCCGACGACGAAGACGTCGGCGGAGAGTCCGCGCGCCGATCGGTTACGCTGCGCGTCGCCGGAGGCGGCCGAGAAGACGGCCATCGCCGACAGCGCGGCGATCAACGCCATTGCCGTCGCCCAGTGCAGCACGACCGAGATCGGCGTGTTCGCAAGGCGCACGGTTTCCGCCCCGAGGAAGACCTGCACGAGAAATAGCGCGAGGATGACGCCGAGTGTTGGAGCGATGAAGGGACGATCGCGATTGCGCCACGCGGCGACGACGAGGGCCACGACGAGCGGCGCGACCGTGAACGCAAGCAGGCGATGCGTCCACTCCCAGAGCGTGCCGTCGGTCATGGAGGGCACGAGCCGTCCTTGGCAGAGCGGCCAATCGGGACACGTGAGACCGGCGCCGTTGATACGCGTCCAGCTCCCCAACACGATGGTCATCAACGCCGCGATGTCTGCGGCCAACGCCAAGCGCAGGAGCTGTTTCATCGCCCCTTTAGCGTACCCTCGCCGCGGCCGCTCAGGCAACGACATTTGAGGACAAAAATTTTGGTGCGCCAGGAGGCCGCCGGTCGGTGCGGGCGAAGCGGACGGCCGTGAAGCGCTGGTCGGCCCTGGCAGGTCTAGCCGTAGGGCTTATCTTGCTGGTCGGATGTCGCGAAGTCCGCGTAAATACGCTAGCAGTTGGCACGACCACCGTTCTCGGAGGGAACCAAATCCTTATAGTACGCGATGCGGAAGCCCTGGGCAAGCTGGGAATCCATGCGCCGGTGCACTTTCGGAGCGAGTTCGGCGTTGTATTGCTGATGGGCCCGCACGAACGCACCGGCTACAAACAGATCGTAGAGTCGATCCGCGCCACGCCCGATCGCGTGCGGGTCGTCGCGTTCGAACAGGCGCCGGCCGACGGCGGCGAGCCCGCGCCGGCCTATCGGTCGTTCACGCTCTGGATCGTTCCGAATCGCGCCTATCGGCGCGGCGTGCGCGTCGAGGTCGTCACTCCCAGCAACGAGTCGATCACGTCAACCTATCTGCCATGATTAGTCCCCGCAAAGCGGCTCCGCCCGTCGATATCGACGTCCGCGTCCAACGGCTGGGCGTCGTGCTCGAACCCGACGGAGATCCGGCCGAGTCCGGCGGCATCTTGAATCCAGGTGCCGCGCGCGCGCCTTCGGGCGAGCTGCTGCTCTACCCGCGGTGCGTCGCCGAAGACAACATCTCGCGCATCGGGATCGTTCGAACGCAGGTCGCCGATCGCGGCTTCGAGGTCGAGCGCCTCGGATTTGCACTGCAGCCCGAAGCCCCGTACGAATTACGGCCGCGACCCGGATACGGCTGCGAAGACCCGCGCGTTACCTACGTCGCCGCGTTGGAATCGTACGTGATGGCCTACACGGCTGTCGGGCCCGACGGTCCTCGCATCGCGATCGCACTATCGCGTGACGCGCATCACTGGGAGCGACTCGGCCCCGTATCCTTCCAGGGAGCGGCAACGCTCACCGGCGACGATAAAGACGCGGCGTTCTTCCCCGAGCCGGTCCTGTCGCCGAAGGGCCGACGCTGTCTGGCATTCTATCACCGCCCGATGTTGCACCTGTCCAGCGTCGACGGACGTGCCGCGGTGCCGATGATCGAACGCATGCCGTTCGAAGATCGCGAGTCCATTCGAATCGCGTACGTTCCGCTCGGCCCCGCGCTGAAGGACCGCACCAAGCTGTGCAACGTCAGCGAAAGCATACAAGTGCTCTCGCCGGACGCGCAATGGGGATCGATCAAGATCGGCGCCGGCACGCCCCCGGTGCGAATTCGGTTGAACGGCCGTGACGCGTGGATGGCGATCTTCCACGGCGTCGACGTCATCAGCGACGGCGCGCGCAAGCCGTTGTTGCGGTACAGCGCGGGCGTCGTGATTCAAGATCTCGAGCGTCCGGACCGAGTGCTGTACCGGTCGCCGCAACCGATCATGGTACCCGAATCGCGGCGCGAGCGCCACGGCGTCGTGGATAACGTCGTCTTCCCGACCGGCATCGATCCGCGGCCGGATCTCGGGGAGCGTACGTTCGACGTCTATTACGGCATGGGCGATTATTCGGTGGGCGCCGCACGGGTGTGGTTAGATACCTAATCCTTTCGACCGTCATCGTCGTCGGCGTTGCGGTGCTGGGGACCGCATGGGCGAACCGCGACCTCATTCGCATCAAGATCGGCAGCGCGTACGCGCACGTGCGAGCGAAGGCAGGCGGCGCCGGCACCGCAGAACAGCAAGCGAGTACGGCGTTACACGGGGATGCGCCGTGGGCGCTCTCGGCGCTCCCCGAGTGTCTCTCGCAGGTCTCCGAGTCGTCCGGCTCCGCGAGCTACGTGCGGGCGCGGCTGCCGCGCGGCGCGGCGCCGATTGTGCCGCCGGCCACGTTGGTGTATGGTGATTGCACCATCACCATCGCCGGTGACCAAGCCTACGTGCGGCGGGGAGCCGATCGGCTGCACATCCCGCCCCACGTGCAGTTTTATCGCGTTCCCGGGCAGCTCGCGCTGATGCGCGAAGATTCGCACGGAGCGCAGCTGCGGGTGTACGAACCGGCGCAACGTTGACGAGGTAACGTGGCCTTACGAGACGAGGTGCGCAAGCGTCGCACCTTTGCGATCATCTCGCATCCGGATGCGGGAAAGACGACCCTCACCGAAAAGCTGCTGCTTTACGGCGGGGCGATTCATGTCGCCGGGCAGGTCTCGGCGCGCAAGCGCCAGCGGCAGGCGACGAGCGACTGGATGGCGCTGGAGCGCGAGCGCGGCATCTCGATCACGTCCACGGTGCTGCAGTTTCCATACCGCGAGCACACGATCAACCTGCTCGATACGCCGGGTCACCAGGACTTCGGCGAAGACACCTACCGCACGCTGCTGGCGGCCGACAGCGCCGTCATGCTGATCGACGCCGCCAAGGGCGTCGAGCCGCAGACCAAAAAGCTCTTCGCGATCTGCCGCGAGCGGCGCATTCCGCTGTTCACGTTCATGAATAAGCTCGACCGGCCCAGCCGCGATCCGCTCGAGCTGCTCGACGAGCTGGAGAACGTGCTCGGCATCGGCGCATTTCCGATGAACTGGCCGCTCGGCAGCGGCGACGAGTTCCGCGGCGTCTACGACCGCCGCACGAAGTCGGTGCACCGCTTCGAGCGCTCCAGCCACGGCGCGACGCGCGCGGCGTTCTCCGTGACCGGCCTCGGCGATCCGGCGCTGCGCGCGCTGGTGAGCGAGTACGTCTACGGACAGTTTCGCGAGGCCATCGAACTGCTCGACGGGGCCGGCGAGCGCTTCGACCGCGCCGCGATGCTGCGGGGCGAGATCACGCCGGTCTTCTTCGGCAGCGCCGTGACGAACTTCGGCGTACAGCTCTTTCTCGACGATTTCGTGGAAATGGCGCCGCCGCCCACGCCGCGGGCGAGCGTCGATCCCGCCACTCCCGACTTCAGCGGCTTCGTGTTCAAGATTCAAGCCAACATGGATCCGCGCCATCGCGACCGCGTCGCCTTCGTGCGCATCTGCTCGGGCGAGTTCGCGCGCGACATGACGGTGCGCAACGCTCGCACCGGCGCACCCGTGCGGCTGTCGCGGGCGATGAAGCTCTTCGCCGACGATCGCGTCTCGCTGGATGTCGCATACGCCGGCGACGTCGTCGGGCTCGCCAATCCGGGCGCCTTCGCGATCGGCGACACGCTTTACGAGGGAAAGCCCGTCGCGTTTCCACCGATCCCAGCCTTCGCGCCGGAACATTTTGCGACGCTCCGGAGTACGGACGTAGCGAGCTATAAATCGTTCGGGAAAGGAATCGCGCAGTTGCGCGAGGAGGGCGCGGTGCAGGTCTTTTATCCGTGGGCCTTGCCGAGGACGGAACCGATCCTCGGCGCCGTCGGCGAGCTGCAGTTCGAGGTCGCGAAGTATCGCCTCGAGTCGGAATACAACGTGAAGACCGTCCTCGCGACGCTGCCCTACGCGCTCGCGCGCCGCGTGCACGGCGATCGCGACGCGATCGATCGGGCACACTGGCCGTCGAACGCCAAGCTCGTCGAGGATTGGGAGGGGCGCCCGTCGGCGCTCTTCGAGAGCGAGTGGAGCCTCCGCCTCGCGCAGGAATGGAATCCGAGTCTCGAGTTCGCCGCATTCCCCGCGCAGACCGACGCGGAGGCTCTGGCATCGTGACGCTCGCGCGCGCGCTGCTCACCGCGGCCGCCCTGGCGGCGCTCGCGGGCTGCTTCCAGAATCGCAACGAGCGCGAGGCCGACCGCATCACGCGGGCGGTGGTCGACAACGACCTGCGGCCCGTGCAGAACGACATCGCCAAGGGGATCACGATCACGCGCGTCAAGGTCGCGCAATGGTCGGACGAGCTCAACGCGCAGGGTAAGCTGCTCTCCGTCAAAGAGACCACCGCGGGCTGCGAACCCGGTTGGCACTGTTTCACCGTCAAGTTCCAGAAGCGCGACTACGTCGAGCGGATGCGCTTCGACGAGAACGGCAAGGTCGTCAACTGGGATTTCCACATGGCGCCGGCGCCGGCCCAATAGCGTTGCCCCCGAACCCCCTAACGCTCGACGACGTCCGCGCGGCGGCGCGGCGTCTGGCCGGCGTCGCCCACCGAACGCCCGTCGTGGCCTCGCGCACGCTGGACGAGGAATCCGGCGCGCGTGTCGTCGTGAAGTGCGAGAACCTGCAGCGTATGGGCGCGTTCAAGTTTCGCGGCGCGTATAATTTTCTGTCGTCGCTTTCGCCACAGGAACGCGGCCGCGGGGTCGTCGCGTTCTCGAGCGGCAACCACGCGCAGGGCGTCGCGCTGGCGGCGCGGCTGCTCGGGGCGCCCGCGACGATCGTGATGCCCACCGATGCGCCTGCCGTCAAGCTCGCGGCGACGCGCGGTTACGGCGCGGAGGTCGTGCATTACGAGCGCGAGCGCTCGCATCGCGAGGAGATCGCGCGGGCCGTGGCCGCGGAGCGCCACGCGACGCTCGTCCCGCCGTTCGACGACGCGCGCATCGTCGCCGGCGCCGGCACGGCGGCACTCGAGCTTCTAGAGGACGTCCCCGATCTGGACGCGATCGTCGTGCCGCTCGGCGGCGGCGGGCTGATGGGCGGGACGGCGATCGCGGCGCACGGGCGCAACCCGTCGATCGCGATCTACGGCGTCGAGCCGCGGGCCGGCGACGACTTCGCTCAGTCGCTGGCGCGCGGGGAGCGCGTCACGATCGCGGTGCCGAAAACGATCGCCGACGGCCTGCAGACCACGGCGCCCGGCGAGCTGACGTTCGCGATCGCGCGCGAGCACGCGCGCGCCGTCGTCACGGTGAGCGACGACGAGTTGCGCGGCGCGATGCGCTTCGCATTCGAGCGGATGAAGCTCGTAGTCGAGCCGAGCGGGGCCGCCGCTCTTGCCGCGCTGCTCTATCGGCGCATCCCCGAACTCGCCGGCAAGCGCGTCGGCGCGATCGTGAGCGGCGGCAACATCGACCCCGCGCGCTACGCGGAGCTGCTCGCGGGCTCGCCTACCTGACGTCCAACGACGTCACCGGCATGATATTAAATTGCTCGATCCTCGAGGACAGCGTCGTCGCGACGCGCGCCGCCCCTTTAGGCGTTATCTCGAGATGTGTGGGGATCGTCGCGTCGTCGAACTTCGTGTACGGTGCGTCGAAGCCTAAGCTCAGAAGATCGAACCGGCCCTGCGGCACGTAGAACGTACGCTCGTTTTCGAGCGTGGCGCCGGGATCGAGCGCGGTATCCTGACCGGTCGAAGGGTCGCCCAGCTGCGTGATATACGCGTAGCTATACACCGGCACGAGCGGGCCCTTTCGAGCGTAGCCGCTGAAATTATATTGCAGCAAACGTCCACCCGAAGAGATTTGCGGCCGGCCCTCCGCAACGCGTTGACCGTAGACATTCATGGCCATGCCTAGGAAGTGCGCCCTGACGGTGCCGATGTTGTGCAGCTGCAGGCGGATGCCCACGGCGATCAGGCCGTGACGTTCGCCCAGTCGCTGCATCGACGCGGTTACGTTTACCTCGGGATCGGCCAACGAGGGCTTGATGCGGTTCTCATACGCGAAGACGTAGAAAGCCCAGATGCCGGCGGCAACGATCGCTACGATCTCCACCACGTCGCGCACGAATGTGATGGCGTGCGCGACGTCGCCCTGGCCTGCGCGTCTCCTCGCGCCGAACAGCATAGAGACCTTACATCGAGCTCGTCGTCGTTATATTCCCGCAGGCGACGTACTTTTGGATATCGTCCGCGCTCTGGTGGACGTTGATCGCGGTCGGTTTCGCGAGCAACTGCGCAATCGTCACTCCCTTGACCGTCGTCGTCGACTTTCCGCTCGTAACGGGGGTCAGCGGGTAGGCGACACCGCCGAGACTGCTGCACGTGCCGGTGTGAATGTGCACCGGCTGGGCCGTGGCGGGCGCTCCGCTCAGCGCGATGACCACCTGCACGTCGCTGCCGGATTGCGTCAGCGTCGCCGTGCCGTTCTCGCCCGACCCGTTTTGCGCTTGCAGCTTGACGGTCACGGTGCTGGGAGCGGCGGCGGCCGGCAGAGTCAGAGCGACGCAGAGAAGACTCAAGGATGAGAGCAACAGGGTACGTTTCATTGCTGGACTCCTTTCGAGACCTCAGCGCTTCTGTATCGCGCCAAGGCGACCTTCGAGCAATCGAGCGGCCGCTGTAGCCTGCAGCGTCGGCGGCGCGTCCGCAGCCCTCGACCGTGTCCAGCAGCGATTCGGCGTCTGCGTTGAGGGAGGCGGCGTTCTTGTCGTAGCTGCGGTTTACAATCGCGGCGATCTCGCGGGCGAGGCGATACTGCTGCTCGAGCGCGGCTCGGGAGATCGCAACGCGCGGATCCATCGCCACGACTAACGGACGCTCGACGGTGCGCCCGTCGGCGTCGAGGCGCACGGTGTAGCGTCCCGGCACGACCAGCACGCCCTCGGGAACGCGCGGCGTGTCGTGCGGAACCGCGGATATCGGCAGGTCCGGCTGCAGCGAGCGCGGCGGCGCCTCGCGCAAATCCCAGACGAAACGCTGCATTCCCGCGCCTGTCGCCGGACGCGTGAAGGGACGCTCCCAATACGCAGGCTTATCGAGATGCTCGATCGGCGGCGGTGGACGGTCGTCGCTCGCGTAGCGGCGCACGACGGCGCCGGATCCGTCGAGGATCGAAATGACGACGCGCTGCGCCGCCGCACCCAGCGCGTAGTCGATGATCGCGCCATCCGGCGGATTCTGCCCCGTTGGCTCCTCCGGCGGGAGCGGCGTGTCCGTATTCGTGCTGCGTCGCACACGGTAGGCGAGCGCCGGCGAAAAAAGATGCATCCCTTGTCACCCTGGGCCCCTCGACTACGCTCGGGATAAACTCCGTCGAAGGGCGCAGCTAGCTCGCGCAGCGGCTCCACGTCGTCGAGGATCCAGAAGCCGCGGCCGTGCGTGCCGACGACGACGTCGTTGCCGTGCACGATGAGATCGCGCACCGACGTGTGCGGGAGGTTGAGCTGCAGCGATTGCCACCGCGCGCCGCCGTCGAACGAGGCGGCCACGCCGTTTTCGGTGGCCGCGTAGAGCAGACGCGGCTCGACCGGATTCTGGCGCACCGCGTTGACCGGCTGATCCGGCAGGCCGTCGACGGCGAGCCTCCAGGTGGCGCCGCCGTCGCGCGTCACGTAGACGTACGGGCGCAGGTCGTCGAGGCGAAAGCGGTTGACCGCGACGAATGCGGTCTTGTCGTCGAAGCGCGATGCGTCGATCTGCGCGATCTTGCTCCAAGCCGTCAAGCCCGATGGCGTGACCTTCTTCCAGTGCCGTCCGGAATCGCGCGTGATCCATACGAGTCCGTCGTCCGTGCCTGCCCAGATCGTTCCTGCGCGCACGTACGACGGCGCCAGCGCGTAGACGACGCCGCGATGCGCGCCGTGCTGCGGATCGTCGCTCTCGAACGATTGGATGACGGCGGGGACGGCGGGATGCGCACGCGTGAGGTCTGGGCTGATCGCGCGCCAGCTCTGGCCGCCGTTCGACGTAGCGAATACGACATTCGAACCGAAGTACAGCCTGCGCTTATCGAAGTGGTCGAAGGCGATCGGCTCCGTGCGCACGACGCGATAGCGTTTCGTCGGGACGGCGATCGGCGAGACCTCCTGCGCCTGGCCGGTGACCTCGTCGAATTTCTCGAGCTTGCCGCCGAAGAAGGTTCCGCGGTGCAACGGATCCGGAACGACGTAGCCGTACTCCTGCGCGGCGGCCGTGTGCCAGTCGCGCTCCGTCACCGCGCCCCAGTTCCCGCGGCTCGCGACGCACGCGGAACCGCTCTCCTGTTGACCGCCGCACACCCAGTACGGAAAGCGGTTGTCGGCGTTGACGTGATACATCTGCGCGGTGGGCTGATTATACCACGAGCTCCACGTCGCGCCGCCGTCGACCGAGATCGTCGCGCCCTGATCGCTCGCGAGCGCGACGATCCTGGGATTCTGCGGATTGATCCAGACCGTGTGGTAATCGTCGCCGCCCGGAGCGCCCTTGATTGCGACCATCGTCTTGCCGCCGTCGCTGGAGCGATACGTCGAAGTGTTCGTCAGATAAACGACGTTCGAGTCGGCCGGATCCACCGCGATCGAGACGAGGTCGTCGCCGCGCTGCGCGATCTCGTCGGCGTCGTTGACGCGTGCGAAGTGCGTGCCGCCGTCGGCGCTGCGATACAGCGCGCCCGACTCCGAGTCGTTGGACTTGACGTCCGCGTAGGCATAGACGACCTCCGGGTTACTGCGCGAGACGGCGACCTCTGCGCGTCCGATCCGCTGCGGCAGTCCGTCGCGTAACTGCGTCCACGTCGTGCCGCCGTCGGTGGACTTGAAGATGCCGCTGCCGGGCATCTCGAACGAGGCTCCGATCTCCCACGGCGCCTGACGCGCCGCCCACAGAGTCGCGTAGACGACTTGAGGATTACGCGGATCGAGCACGACGTCGAACGCGCCGACGTTTTCGTTCACGAAGAGGACGCGCTGGAACGTCGCGCCGCCGTCGAGCGACCGGTACACGCCGCGTTCGCCGTTGGGGCCGTACGGGTGTCCCAGCGCGGCGACAAAGAGACGATTCGCCTTGGTCGGATCCACCGCCATCGAGGCGATCTGCCGGCCGTCGCGCAGCCCGAGATGCGTCCAGGTCGCGCCGGCGTCTACCGATTTATAGATGCCGTCGCCGACTGCGAGGTCGGGACGCTGCAGACCCTCGCCGCTGCCTGCGTAGACGATCCGCGGATCGCTGGGCGCCACGGCGATCGCGCCGATCGAGCCGGTCGGCTCGCGATCGAAGACCGGCGTCCACGTACGGCCCGCGTCTTGCGTCTTCCAGATTCCGCCGTTGACGGCTCCGATATAGAAGACGTTCGGCTCGTTCGCGACGCCGTCGAGCGCCACGGTGCGCCCACCGCGCAGCGGCCCAATAAAGCGCCATCGCAGCGACTGGTAGAGCGACGGCGACACGGTAGAGATCTGCGCGCGAACGGGCGGCGCGCCCCATATCAAAGCGGCGGCGATGAGAGCGGCGGCACGGCGACGTTGCATTCGCTCCGGTTACGACGGACTTTCGGCCTATCCCGGCCGCGGCTTGTTACGGCCGGACCGGGTGTGCTATTGTGGCCATAGAATATGACCAGAAAAAACCGCCCGCCCGGGCGCAAGGGCGCTCACGTTTCGCTGTTGATGCTCAAACCGCGAGAGGTGGGAGCTGCTGAATTCAAGTCGCGCTGCCTCGAGCTCATGAGTGAGGTAGAGCGCCTTGGGACGGAGATCGTCATCACGAAGCACCGCAGGCCGGTCGCTCGTTTTGGTCCCGGCGCGAACCTCGTCTGGACGATTCTGCGGATCGCTCGCCGGGATGGTGACGGCGCAGAAAGATCTCGTGAGCCCCGTCGACGTTCCCTGGACAGCGGATGAGTCCAATTTTACTTGACACTCACGCAGCTGTATGGGCGGCGGATGGATTGCTGAAGGGAGAGGTCGCCGCGCTTGTCGAGTCCGCCGCGGAACGAGACGAACTTCTGCTGTCCCCGATCACGGCTTGGGAAATCGGCCTCTTAGTTAGGAAAAAGCGGTTGTCGCTCTCGTCAACCGTCGAGGACTACGTGCGGACGCTTTTTGGCCAGCCGGGCGTAGTGCTGGCGGGCTTGACACCGCTAATTGCCGTGGCGGCGACGGCCCTTCCGCAATCGCTCCTCGCAGACCCTGCGGATCGCATTCTCATCGCAACGGCCGCGGCGTATGGTGCCCGCTTTGTAACGCGCGATCGGGAGATTCGCGCGTACGCTAAGTCGACCGTGCACATTCGCTGTATCGCTTGCTAACCTAAGATCGAAACACCTTTGCGCGTTCTACGCGCGTCGTCCGTTGCGGCCGCTGCGAGTTCGGCGGCGCCGGTTGGGCTGGAAGGCTGGACCGATCTTAAACGTGGAGCTGCGGGGCAGAGAGGCGTCCACGTCTTCGCAGCCGATCGGGCTGAATTCGCGGCAGTCGCCGGGGCGCGCCGGATAGATGCCGCAGTAGTGGCGGCCGCTGCGCGAGCCCATCAAGAAGACGCAGCGGTCGGCGATGTCGTCGCTGATCTTGCGCAGCCAGCCGACCGTGTAACCGTCGGCCGAAGGCCGCTCGACGACGTACTCGCGCAGCACTTGCGCGTAAGTCATCCCGAGATGATCGGCGATGCGCTGCACGTCGGCCTTGCTCACGAACGGCTCGTAGCCGCTGCAGCACTCGGCGCATCCGGGCGGGCACGCGATGTTGTCGGGCATATCCTTGAGGTGCCGGCGGGCGAGCTCGATGACGCGGCCGACCGCGGCGACGAATGCCGGATCGTCGTTATACTTATAGACCCACTCTCGATGGGTGATTTCGTTGAGGTTGTAATAGCGCGTCGTCTTCTCGTCGAACTCGATAGTGATGTGCTCTTCGTCGATCTCCATCTTGGTGACGTGTTCCATCGGCCGCGCGTCCAGCATCTCGGGATGCGTCGCCTGTCTGGTCTCGCGCGTGTAGTCTCGCAGATTGATGAGGTCGATCGTCTTCATAACGAGTCTTCGATTCCCGCGCCTTGCGGGTACGGCCTTCGGGAAGCGCCAAAGATAGCGGCCATGCAAACGGCTATCGGCGTCGATCTGGGAGGTTCACACGTCGCCGCGGCGGTCATTGGCGAGGACGGGGCGATTCGCCATCAGCACGAGGAGGACTTGGACGACCTCCGATTCGAGGCCGTGATCGCGGCGCTCGAGACGGTGATCGGTGCGGCGCTCAAGGATGCGGGAAACGTCGTCGGGATCGGCATCGGCTCGCCTGGAAACATCGACGCCGCCAGCGGCGCCGTTCTCTACAGTCCGAACTTCGGTTGGTCAAACGCGCCGCTCGGCGAGACGCTGCGCGGCAGGTTTCCCGTGCCCGTGTACGTCGCCAACGATGCGCGCTGCGCGACGCTCGGCGAGCATGCGTTCGGCACCGGCAGGCTCACGAAGGACTTCGTTCTGCTTACGCTCGGCACGGGAATCGGAGGAGGAATCGTGGCGGGCGGCGAGCTGCTCTTGGGAAACCGCTGGGGCGCCGGCGAGATCGGCCACCACCAAATCCGTCCAAACGACGGCTTCGTATGCGGCTGCGGCAAGATCGGATGCTTCGAGGCTCAGGCGTCGGGGACCGGGTTGATCCGCCACGCCTTTGCGGTCGCCAGCTCGTTTCCGCGCAGCCCGCTGCTGGACGTAGCGCGCGACAAGCTCAGCTCGAAGAAGATTCGACGCGCGGCGCAGGCCGGCGACGGCCACGCCCTCGCCGCTTGGAAGAATTTCATCGGAGATCTCGCCATCGGGCTCGCCAATGTCATCGCTTTCATCAATCCGGAAAAGATCGCGCTGGGCGGCGGCGTCTCGACCGCCGCCGACTTCATGCTCGACGCGGTGCGGCCGATCGCCGACGAGCTGACGACGATGGTGCCCCGCGGCACGACGCAGATCGTCGTGGCGTCGCTGGGCAACGATGCCGGACAGGTCGGCGCGGCGACGATGGCGTTTCGCGGCGGCTTGACCACGGGCAGCGCCGTTGCGCTTTAGGCTCGCGCTGGTCGCGGTCGTCCTGGCGGCGGCCGCGCCGGCGCACCCGAGCGGCGACCCGATCCACAAGATCCGTCACATCGTGATCATCATGCAAGAGAATCGCTCGTTCGATTCCTACTTCGGAACGTTTCCCGGCGCGGACGGCATCCCGATGCGCGACGGTGTGCCCGCGGTATGCATCCCGAATCCGCGCGACCGCAATTGCGTACGCCCCTATCACGATCCGGAGGATCGTAACCGCGGCGGACCACACAACGTGCGCGCAGCGGTCGCCGACATCGCGGACGGGCGGATGGACGGCTTCATCGCCGAGGCGGAGCATGCGCGCCGCGTGTGCCGCGACCCCAACGCTCCGAACTGCGCCGGCAGCACCGACGTCGTGGGCTATCACGACGAGCGCGAGCTGCCCAACTACTGGCTATACGCGCGCGACTTCGTGCTGCAGGACCGGCTCTTCGAGCCGAACGCGTCGTGGAGCTTGCCGCAGCATCTCTTCCTAGTTTCGGAATGGTCGGCACGCTGCGAGCGGCTTGGCGAGCCGATGTCGTGTGTCAACGAGCTGCAGTTCCCCGACTTTCCGAACGACTTCGATCCGCGCAACTCGGCGCACCACGGGCCCGGCCGAGCCGGACTACGCATGGACCGACCTGACCTACTTGCTGCACGCGCATAACGTCAGCTGGGCGTATTACGTGATGGCTGGGACGGAGCCGGATTGCGCCACCAACCTCGACGACTGCGCGGCCGTGGCGCAGAACGCGCACACGCCCGGCATCTGGAACGTGCTGCCGTATTTCGATACCGTCAAGCACGATGGCGAGCTCGGCAACGTTCGCGACCTGCGCGACTTCTACACCGCCGTCCGGAGCGGGACGCTGCCGAGCGTCGTGTGGATCGCGCCGTCGGCGGCGTACAGCGAGCATCCGCCGGCGCTGGTGAGCCTAGGCCAAGCCTACGTCACCGGGTTGATCAACGCGATCATGCGCAGCCCGGAATGGGACAGCACCGCGATCTGCCTCACCTGGGACGACTGGGGCGGATTCTACGATCACGTCGTGCCGCCGCACGTCGACGAAAACGGCTACGGCCTGCGCGTTCCCGGCATCGTGATCAGCCCGTACGCGCGCCGCGGATTCATCGATCACCAACTCCTCAGCCACGACGCGTACGTCAAGTTCATCGAAGACGACTTCCTCGGCGGCGAGCGCATCGATCCCGCGACCGACGGCCGTCCGGATCGCCGCCCGACCGTCCGCGAGAACGTGCCGATGCTTGGCGACCTGCGCCGCGACTTCGACTTCACACAGAAACCTCGCGCCGCCGAAATACTGCCGGGCGGCATCGTCTGGAACGGCACCACCGCACAGTAAAGGCAGAGCTGCGCTCGCTCGGGACAGGCTCGGCGAAGGGCTCAGGATGACACAGGGAGGCGCTCAGATGACATGTGGGGCTAAACGGCGGTGGCTGTGGCTTGGAGACGGCCGGTCTCCGTGAACTGCGCGATGAGGGCGGCGATCCGGCGCGAGCTGTGACGCGGCGCGACGATCTCCTGATTGTGGCGGATCGTCGCGAGGCGCTCGGGCGCGCGGAGGAGCGTGCGGACGGCGGTGACGACGGAGGCGGCGCTGCGCAGCGCGATCAGGCCGAGCCCGTTGTCGCGCACGAAATTGACGTTGCCGCGTTCTTGTCCGGGGACGTAGTCGTAGACGACCACCGGCAACTGCGCGGCGTCGGCCTCCGCGAGCGTTCCGGGACCCGCCTTGGTGACCAGCAGGTCCACCGCGCGGAAATACTCCGGAATCTTGTTGGTGAAGCCGAGCACGTGCATCGGCGTCGGCAGCGACGCCGAGAGCTCGCGCAGCTTCTGCTCGAGCGGCTCGTTGCGGCCGCACACGACGACGAGCTCGATCGGCAGTCGCGCGCGCGCGAGCGCGAGCGACGTCGATAGGAGTTTGCCGCCGCCCTCGCCGCCCGCCATCAGCATCACGATGAAAGCGTCCGGCGACAGATTGAGCGCCGCGCGCAAGTCCGACTTGCTGCCGGTAACGTCGTCGAACTTGGGCGAGATCGGATGTCCGAGCAGGTGCAGGCGCTGGGGCGGAACGCCGCGCGAGAGCGCGCGCTGATAAACCTCGCGCGCCGGGACGACCACGGCATCCGCGTCGGCGACGAGCCACGACTCGTGCACCTTCCCGAGGTCGGTGATCACCGTGACAATCGGCACGTTGTGCATGCGCGCGTCGTCGCGCGCGCGCAGCGCCGCGTGATTGAGCAGCGGATGTACGGAGACGATGATGTCGGGCCCATACCCGATGAAGAGATCGCGCAGCCGCTCCCGGTAGAGCGGCTCGCAGAAGCGCACGAGCGCGCGGTATCGGCGGCGCCCGTTGGTCGCGTAGTAGAGCGCGCCGTAGACCGGCGGGGCATAGCGCAGGGCCATGCTGTAGCCGAGCCCGAGTTGCGTGAGGGGGAAGGCGCAATGGGCGGCGACGTCTTCGATGCGGTGCTCGAACGAGTTCGGCGAGCCGATCTCGTCCAACGCTGCCGCGATGGCATTGGCGGCGCTGCGGTGCCCGCCGCCCGTGTCCGAAATCAACAACAGCGCCCGTTTGGTCATTCGCTCTCCCGATTAAGCTCTTGCCGGCGCCTCCTTCTGAGAGCGCCGGCCGGCATTGCGGGCCCGTCGGCTCGTCGGGCCGAGTCTGGCCAACAGCGCCCGAGCCGGGGCGTCGTAAAAGCGAAAAATGTCGCCAAACTCGATGTCCGGATTTCGGTGATGGCCGTCGTGGTCCTCGGGAAGCACGAGCCCAAGGGGGCGAAGGACCCGCCGTAGGGCCTGCGGAGTGCGCCAACCCAAGTCGGTACTGTGCCGCCACCAGACGTGAAGCTGGCCGAACGCGAGTCCCGCGAGCGCTCCGGGCGGCGAGAGCCGCCCCGCGAGCGCCGCCACGACCAGGTACGGCAGCGCCCCGAGAAAACCGTCGAGCAGAACGGCCGGGTCGTTCGAGAGCACGGCGTGATCGAAATACGAGCGGCGCCGATCGTGATGCGTGCGCAGGTGAAGCTTGAACCAAAGATGCTGCGGAACGTGGTAGAGGAAGGTCGAGGCGAAATCGCCCACGACGAGCGTGATGATGAAGGCGACGACGAAAAGCATTTGGGTCTCCCTGATCGCCATATCGTTGTGCGGCTGCACCGCTTCTAGCATATACCATAATCGCGCGCGCATCATGCCACGAGTTCGGCTCGATCGCGCCCTTAATATCGCGTTAAGCTGGCCCTCGCCCGCGAAGGTCGACGCGCTCGCCGGCGCGGTGCTCGTGCGAGATGGCGGTCCCATCGCACAACCCGAGCTCGCCATCGCGCGCGCCATTTTGCGAACCAATCCGCGCATCGTCGCGTCGTACGCGTTGCTCTTCGCCGGAACGACTGCCGACGCGGCGCGCGCGCAAGCGCTGCCGCCGGAGTTCCTCGCCGCCACGCTGCTGCAAGAGTCCGCGTACGATCCCACGGCGATCTCGTCGGCGGGCGCGATCGGCATCGCGCAGTTCATGCCGGAGACCGCCGCCGCCGCGGGCGTCGATCCGTACGATCCGTTCGACGCGATTCCCGGCGCCGCCGCGCTGCTTGGGGGTTACGTCGCCGACTATCGCGGGCGCTACGCCGATCCATACGTCGCCGCGCTCGCCGCGTACAACGCCGGTCCGCTCGCCGTAGCCGCGTATCACGGCGTGCCTCCCTACGCCGAGACGCGCCAGTACATCGCGCTGATCTACGACCGGTGGGCGCGCATCGTGTCGTACGAACGATAGACAAGCCCTTCGACGGAGCCTGTCCTGAGCAGAGTCGAAGGGCCGCTTGCGGCTTCGCTCAGGATGACAATTTCAGAAAGAGAGGAAGAAAAACTATACGATGAGGCTTCTGAGAATTGCCGCGTGGCCGGTTGCATGCGCGCTGGTGCTCGCGGCCTGCGCGTTCAACGCGAGCCCGGCCGACGGACTGCGCTTTCAGCCGCCGCCCGGCTGGCAATCGTCGCCGGGCATCATGGGGTTCATGCAGTTCTGGCGCACGGCTGACGATCGCGAGGCGTTGATTCTCTTCAAGTCGCCGACGCGGCTGACGGCAAACGACGTCTTCTCCAACGATCGGATGAAGGACACGGTCAAGGACATGCAGATCGAGCAGCGGCGCTCGATTCAGATCTGCGGCAACCAGCCGGCGACGTACGTTCGGGGCCGGGGCACGTCGCCGAAGCGCGGCGACGAGGACGTGGAGATGGTGTTCACGACCGTCAACGGTACGAGCTATTTCGCGTTGTACACCCGTCCGATCGGAGCGACGCCGAACTCGACGGCGGAGGCCGCGCTGCGGGAACTCTGCCCGAAACCCTAATCCTTTGCCGCGGCTCACGGGCGCCCTAAGACAGCTCTTCGCGCGCCAGCCGCTGGCGTGGACGGCGCCCGAATCGTCGGGGCCGACGCTGCGGCGCGTCCTGGGCTGGCCCGCGCTGACCGCGATCGGTCTCGGCACGATGCTCGGCGGGATCTTCCCGACGATCGGCGCGGGCGCGCATGCTGCGGGGCCCGCCGTGATCTTGGCCTACGTGCTCTCGGGCGTGGTGAGCCTCTGCGTCGCGCTCTGCTACGCCGAGTTCGCGTCGATGGTGCCGGTCGCCGGGAGCGCCTACACATACGCGTACGCGACGCTGGGCGAGCTCGTCGCGTGGATCATCGGCTGGGACCTCATCCTCGAGTACGGGCTCTCGCTCGCGCCGACGGCGTCGTCGCTCTCCGACTATTTTCAGCACATGCTGGGCAACGTCGGCATCGTCTTTCCGGCCTGGGCGCAGACCGCCAACGTGCACGCGGCGCACCCGCAGATCGATCTCTTCGCGTCCATCGTCACGCTCGCCGTGACGTTGCTCGTCGCCGCGGGCATCCGGGAATCGGCCGGAGTCAACGGCGCACTCGTCGTGCTGCAGATCGTTTCGATGCTGGTCTTCATCGCGGCCGTCGCGCACGCCGTCCATCCATCCAACCTGCATCCATTGGCGCCGTTCGGCTATCACGGCGTGCTCGCCAGCACCGCGCTCGTGTTCTTCGCGTACATCGGATTCGACACGGTGACGGTCGCATCGGAAGAGGCGAAGAATCCCGAGCGAAACGTCCCGATCGGCATCATCCTTGCGCTCGCGCTCGGAGGAATTCTATACGTAGGGCTGACGCTCTGCACGGTCGGCGTGCTGCGCTTCGACAAGCTTTCCGACGGCGCCGCGATGCTCGACGCGCTCGGCGCGGTGAGCAAGAGCCACGCCCTCTACTGGATCGTGGCGTTCGGCGGACTGGCCGGCAACACGACGGTGATGCTGACCTCACTGCTCGGCCAGGTGCGCATCTTCTACGTCATGGCGCGCGATCGGATGCTGCCTCCCGGCGTCGCGCGCATCCACCACGTCTTCCGGACGCCGGCGCGCATGACGATGATCACCGGCTTCGTCGTCGCGATCTTCGCGGCGGTCCTGCCGCTAACGGAGCTGCTCACGCTCGTGAACATCGGCACGCTTGCGGCGTTTGCGATCGTCTGCGCCGGGGTGTTGGTGTTGCGCGTCGTCAATCCTGGTGCGGCGAGGCCGTTTCGTGCGCCGCTGCTGCCGCTCTTCTCGATCGCCGGCGCCGCCGCGTGTCTCTATCTCATCACCGGTTTGCAGGTCGCGACGTGGATTCGCTACGGGGTTTGGTTTGCGGTCGGCATCGTGGTCTACGCGCTCTATGGATTCTGGAATTCACGCTTGCGGGTCCAGCTCATTAAGCCATGAATTTTGTAACCTTTGCCTGCGAGCAGGTTTATGAGTATACTCACCTGGGCATGGGGGCGAACGAGTGACCATCCATACCGCGGTCTCGGACCGATTCGAACTCATCACCGTCCCGCGTTCGCGCGGAGTGCCGTCGTTTGCGCAGGACGTCGCGCAGGGCCTGCGGTCAAAGCCGAAGCGCCTCTCCTCGAAGTACTTCTACGACGACGTCGGGTCGGCGCTGTTCGATGCGATCACGCGCCTCCCGGAGTACTATCTCACGAAGGCCGAGACAGAGATTCTCTCGCAGTGGGGATGGCAGATCGTCCGCGCGCTCGACGCACCGCTCGACTTCGTCGAGCTCGGCAGCGGGAGTGCGATCAAGACACGGCTGTTGATCGGCGAGGCGCTGCGCGTTCAGCGGCAGCTGCGCTATAGCCCGATCGACATCTCGACGGAAGCCGTCCGCGCGTCGTCGATGGCACTCGTCGAGAGCTATCCGGGGCTATCGCGTGCGCGCCTACGCCGGCGACTACTTCGACGTTCTCGCCGCACACGTGCTCGTCTCGGATCGCAAGATGCTCGCGATGTTCATGGGGTCGAACATCGGCAACTACGAGCCCGACGAGGCGAAGCAGCTGCTCGCGCTGCTCGGCGGGGCGCTGCGCGCCGGCGACGGGCTCCTGCTCGGTGCCGACCTCAAGAAAGACCCCGCGACGCTCGAGCTCGCGTACAACGATCCGGCAGGCGTCACGGCCGCGTTCAACCGCAACCTGCTCGCGCGCATCAACCGCGAGCTCGACGCCGGGTTCGACCTCGGCGGGTTTTCCCACGTCGTGCACTACGACGAGACGCGCGGATCGGTCGACTCGTTCCTGGAGGCGCGCGAGCGCATGAGCGTGCCGATCCGGACGCTCGGGCTGCGCGTGACGTTCAACGCAGGTGAGCGCATTCACACTGAGTCGTCGTACAAGTTCACTGACGACGAGATCGCGGCACTCGGACGCGCCGCGGGATTCCGGCCGCACGCCGTCTGGCGCGACGCTGCCAAACGCTTCAGCGTGCAGCTCCTCGTCAAGCAGTAGCGGAGCCGCGCTCGACCACACGGAGCAGCGCGTCGACTGCGATGGCCAGCGCGGAGGCGGTCACGCTTCCGGCTACGATCATCTGCGGCTGGTGCAGCGTGAGACCGTTGAAGATCAACACGCCGAGGCCGACGCCGCCGACGTAGCCGCCCAGCGTCGCGATCGCGATCATCGCGACGGCGGCGATGCGCACGCCGCCGATCACGACCGGTAGCGCCAGCGGGAGCTCTACCCGCACCAGCACCTGCAGCGGCGACATCCCGAGCCCCCGCGCGGCGTCGACCTGCGCCGGATCGACCCCCGCGATCGCGACGACGACGTTGCGCGCCAGCATGAACTGTGCGTACACGACCAGCGCGACGAAGATCGGCGTGAAGCCGAGCCCGAACGCGCGCACGAGCACTGCGAGCAGCGCGAGGCTCGGAATCGTATAGATCGCTCCGAGCGTGCCGAGCAGCCAGGGGGCGACCCGCGCGTGACGCGCGGCGAAGATCCCAAGCGGCAGCGCGATGACGAACGCAACCGCCAGCGCCACCGCGACCAGCTCGACGTGGCCGGCCAGGAGCGCCGCGACGCGCAGCGGATGACTGGAGAGATAGTTCACTGCGTCAGGCCTCGCAGCAGCTCGCGCCCGCGCAAGAAGTAGCGCCGGTAGACGTCGTCGCCGGCGTGCACCAGCTCGCGCACGTAGCCCGTCGCGGGCCGCTCGAACAGCTCGTCGGGCCGCGCGACCTGCTCGACGCGCCCCGCGCGCATCACCACGATGCGGTCCGCGAGCCGAAAGGCCTCGTCCACGTCGTGGGTGACGAAGAGCGTCGTAGTGTGCAGCTCGGCGACGATCCGCACGAGCTCGCGCTGCAGCGCCGTTCGAACCAGCGCGTCCACCGCGCCGAACGGCTCATCCATCAGCAGCGCGCGGGGCCGCGCGGCGAGCGCGCGCGCGACGCCGACGCGCTGTGCCTCGCCGCCCGATAGCCGGCTCGGACGGCGGTCGCGGTAGACGGCGGGATCGAGCCCCACCATGCGCAGCAGTTCGTCGACGCGGCGTGCGGTCTCGACCCGAGGCCAGCCGCGCAGCGACGGAACGACGGCGACGTTCTGCGCGACGGTCATGTGCGCAAACAGTCCGACCGCCTGAATGACGTATCCGATGCCGCGGCGCAGCTCCACGGGATCGAGGTCGTTGACGTCGGTGCCGTCGACCGTGACGCGTCCCGAGGCGAGCGGCACGAGGCGGTTCACGGTACGCAGCAGCGTGGACTTGCCGCAGCCCGAGGGCCCGAGCAGCACCACGAGCTCGCCGTTGCCGCACTCGAATGAGACGCCGGCGACCGCGTCGCGCTCCGCGCCGCGATAGCGCACCGTCACGTTCTCGAACCGTATGGCGCTCAGCTGGGGGCTCCGATCGAGCGCAGGAAGGCCGCCGCCACATCGGCCGGATCCTGCTGCGACTTTTCCACCGCCGCGTTCATCGTCTGGGCGGCCTTATCGGTGATCGCCGGTGAGACCGCATCGAGCACGCGCGCGATCTGCGGCCTTGCGGCCAGCGCCGCCCGCCGCACTACCGGCGCGATGTTGTACGCCGACCAGAAGTGCCGGTCGTCGCGCAATACGACGAGCGCGTCGGTCGCGACCTCGCCGTCGGTGCTGAAGGCGGTCGCGACGTCGGCCCTGCCTTCGAGCAGCGCCTGGTACTTCAGCGCGATGTCGTACGTGCGCACCTGCGCGAATCGAAAGCCGCCGTAGACGCGCTGCAGGCCGGGCAGCCCGTCCGGCCGCGCGAGAAACTCCTGGATCGTCGCAAGACGCAGCTGCGGCGCGGCACGCGACACGTCGGAGAGCGTCGCGAGGCGCTCGGCCTGCGCGATCGGCCGCGTCGTCGCGAGCGCCTGGGAGTCGTTCATCGGCGACGGATGGAGCCAGACGATGCCGTAACGCCGCTCGAACTCGCGCGAGACGACGCCATATGCCTTGCGCGGATCGGCGATCGGGGGCAGGTGCAGCACGTCGATGAGCGCGGTGCCGGTGTACTCGGGGTAGCAGTCGATGTTGCCGCGTTGCATGGCGGCGATGGCGATCTCGGTCGAGCCGAGATTGAACAGCCGCTGCACGCGCAAGCCCCGAGCGCTCGAGCGCTTGCGCGTAAATCTCGCGCAATGACGAACGACTCGGTGAAGTTCTTCGATCCGACGCGCACCGCGCTCGGATCGAAGGCGCAGCGCGCCAGCAGCGGCGATCCGAGCAACGCGAGGGCATCCCGGCGATTCACGTGCGCGGCGCTACGAGACGCCCCGCCGCGCTCAGCGCGAGGTCCGCGCCCAGCGCGAGTGCCGCGACGACCGCGGCGGCCGTAAAGAGCAGCGCGGCGTCGTCGGTCTGCAAGCCGCGAACGATGTCGTCGCCGAGGCCGCCCGCGCCGATGAACGTCGCCAGCGTCGCGCTCGCGATCGTCTCGGTCGCCGCGGTGCGCAGGCCCGCAAAGGAGACGGGCAGCGCGAGCGGCACCACGACGCGCGCGAAGCGCTGCCGCGGCGTCATTCCCATGCCGGCGGCGGCGTCCAGCGCGGCCGGCGGTACCCCGCGAATGGCGACGTCGACGCTGATGACGATCGGCGGAATCGCGAGCAGCGCGAGGGCGACGACGGCGGGGGCCGCACCCACGCCAAGCCAGGGAAGCAGCAGCATCAGCACGGCAAGGCTGGGAAGGGTGCGGCCGACGCCCGCCAGCGCCAGCACGCCGCCGCGCAAACCGGCCGACTCGGCCGCGAGGACGCCGAGCGGCAGCCCGGCGAGCAGCGCGAGCGCGAGCGCCACGCCCGAGAGCGACAGATGCTGGGCGACGTGCGTCCACAGATCGGACATCCGGCAAGTTTTTTGCCGCTCGGGAGGCGAAACCCGGTCGCTAGCACTAAGCAAAGCATGCACTCGATGATTACGGAACCCCAACCCGCGCAGTCAACGGTCCCCGTCGTCGCGCTGGATAACCCCGCGTACTACATCAGCCGCGAATTGTCGTGGCTCGAATTCAACGATCGCGTGCTCGAGGAGGCCCTCGACGCGCGCAATCCGCTGCTCGAGCGCCTGAAGTTCGTCGCGATCTACGGGACGAACCTCGACGAGTTCTTCATGATTCGCGTCGCCGCGATCAAGCAGCAGATCGAGGCGCAGGTCATGCGCCGTTCCGAGGACGGCCGGACGCCGACCGAGCACCTCGAGGCGATCTCGGCGAAGCTGCGAGCGTCGCTGCCGCAGCAGATGCGCGTGCTCAACGACGATTTGCTGCCGGCGCTCGAGCGCGAGGGCATTCGTGTGATGCGCGTGGGCGAGCTCGACGAGGAGACGCAGGCGGCGCTGGCTGCGACGTTCGACGAGACGGTCTTTCCCGTGCTCACGCCGCTGGCGGTCGACAGCGGGCACCCGTTCCCGTACATTTCTAACCTCTCGCTCTCGTTGGCGGTCGAGCTCGAAGAGACGACGCGCGAGGGCGTCGAGCTGCACTTCGCCCGCGTGAAGATACCGCCGACGCTGCCGCGCTTCGTCCCCGTCGGCGGCGGGCCGGAAGGCGAGCGGCGCTTCGTCCTCCTCGAGGACCTGATAGCGCATCACCTCGACGGTCTCTTCCCGGGGCTGCACGTGCGCGATTCATACCTGTTCCGGGTCACGCGCGACGCCGACCTCGACTTGCAGGAGGACGAGGCCGACGATCTGCTGCGCGCGATCGAGTCGGAGCTGCGGCGCCGCCGTTTCGGCGAGCCGGTGCGCCTCGAGATCGAACGCGGCATGCCCGAGTACATGCGCGGCTTCCTGTTTAATTCGCTCGATCTCGAGCCGGTCGACTGTTACGAGATCGAGGGGCTGATGGCGCTCAGCGACCTGTGGCAAATCGCAAACCTGCCCGGTTATGAGCCGCTGCGCGACAAGCCGTTTCTCGCCGCCATTCCGAAGCGCCTGATCGGCGCGACCGACATCTTCGCGCAGATCCGCGAAGGCGACATCCTGCTGCACCACCCCTACGAGTCGTTCGACCCCGTGATCCAGTTCTTGCAGCAGGCGGCCGAAGACGAGAAGGTACTGGCCATCAAGGCGACACTGTACCGCACGTCCGGAAAGAACTCGCCGATCGTCCGGGCGCTGATCACCGCCGCAGAAAACGAGAAACAGGTTGCCGTCGTCATCGAGCTCAAGGCGCGCTTCGACGAAGAGAACAACATCGAGTGGGCCAAGCGCCTGGAGCGCGCGGGCGCCCACGTCGTGTATGGCTTCGCGAACCAGAAGGTCCACGCGAAGAGCACGCTGGTCGTCCGCGAGGACGACGACGGCCTGCGGCGCTACATGCACTTCGGCACGGGAAATTACAACGAGAAGACCGCGCGGCTGTATACGGATCTGAGCCTCTTCACGTGCCGTCCCGAGCTCGGCACCGACGACGCGCAGCTGTTCAACGCGCTGACCGGCTTCTCGAAGGTCACCGACTACGAGATGCTATGGGTCGCGCCGGTGACGCTGCATCGCGAGCTGATCGCGCGCATCGACCGGGAGACGGAGCACGCTCGCGCCGGGCGCGCGGCCGGAATTCGGGCGAAGATCAACGCGCTCACCGAGATCGAAGTGGTGCGCGCGCTCTATCGTGCCTCGCAGGCGGGCGTGCCCGTCGAGCTGCTCGTGCGCGGCATGTGCGTGCTGCGGCCTGGAGTGCCGGGAGTGAGCGAGAACATTCGCGTGCGCAGCATCGTCGGGCGGTTCCTCGAGCACTCGCGCATCTTTGTGTTCGAAAACGGCGGCAATCTCGAGACGCACATCGCGAGCGCCGACTGGATGGGACGCAACCTCGACCGGCGCGTCGAGCTCGCCGTTCCCGTGCTCGATCCGGTGATGAACGAGACGCTGACGTCGCACATCCTGACCATCCTGCTGTCGGACAACGTCAAGAGCCGCGAGCTGCAGACCGACGGTACGTATCGGCGCCTGTCGCCCGGCCCCGGCGAGATGCCGATCGACGCCCAGCGCGTCTTCCTCACGCAGGCTCAGGCGCTGGGTTAAGGCGAGGCGCTACTTCCGCCGCATCCGCTTAAGTTTGTTGTAAAGACGTCTTAAGGCACGACCTCTTAGCCTAAGCAGTATGGCGGTGCGTTGCGCGCTCGTGCTGTTGGCTTGGGTCTTTACGACGCTCCTCGTACGGTCGCCGGCGTGCGCGCAGGCAGCGACGGCAGGCGTTACGGGGACGCTCAGCGACGCGTCGGGCCGTCCGGTCGCCGGCGCCCGGCTCGAGCTGCGCGGGCAGCGGACCTACACGGCGATCAGCGATGGCGCCGGCGGCTTCTCCGTACAAAACGTGGTCCCTGGAACCTACGCGTTGCGCGCGACGAAGCCGGGGTATCAGGCGGTCACCCAGAGCGGGCTCGTCCTTTCGGATGGCGCGGTGCTCACCGTCTCGCTCACGCTGCCGCTCGCGACGCTGCAGACGATCGCGTCGGTCAAGAGCGCCGCGGGCGGTCCGCACTTCAACGCGACCACCGCGTCCGTCGCCGTCGTCACGTCGCAGAACTTCGCGGATCAGGCGCAGACGCAAGTGACGCAGGTGCTCAACCAGATTCCCGGCGTCCGAATCTCGCTGCCCGGGGGGTCGACCAACGGCGCGGCCCCGGGCTCCGTGACCGTGCCGACCATTCGCGGCGCCGCCTCCTACGAGACGGCCTCGCTGATCGACGGTCATCCGCTTGCCGTCGCCACCTACGGTGACTACATCACCAGCTACCTGAGCAGCTTCATGTTCGGCAGCATCGAGGTCGTCAAGGGTCCCGGCTCCGACGCACTCGAGGTCAACAACGCGATCAACGGCACGATCAACTTTCGCACGCTCGACCCCACGGCGACGCCGGTTCCCGCGTACGGCGTCGGCTTCACGACCAACGGCGGCCAGTACGCCAACGTGGGTCTCCAGGCGAGCACGCTCGACGGCCGTCTCGGCTACGTTTTCGACGTGTCGGTGATCAACGATCCCTCGGCGTTGAACGGAAAACGCGTGCTGATCGATCCGACGAACGGTTTTCTGGGCGGTCCGAACGGGAAGTCGCTTTCCGGCTCCGCCAGCTATTCGAACGTCGGTACGACGGAGAGCAACATTCAGACGGGGTACTCGCTACTGGCCTGTTGCTACACGTTGACGAGCAACTTCTACAACACGTCCGAGCTGCTGAAACTGCGCTATCAGATCACGCCTTCGATCACCGCAACAGTGAGCTACCTCGACGGCCAGACCGTTGCCGATCAGAACGGCAACACCGGCAACATCACCGAAGCGCAGTTTATGCCGGGAAGCGGCTACTCGGGGGCGCTGCACTCGGGCGCCCAGCAGGTCATGTATCTCTTTCCCGGCGCGCCCAACACCGAGGTGGACAACGAGCCAATCTTTCAAGCCGAACTGAGCTCGGCTCTGGGCAACGACACGATCCTCGCGCGCTACTACCACGCGTCGCTCTATCGTGAGACGCAGCAGGGCACCGGTCCCGGCATCCTCGACGCGTACCCGCTCACGCTCTACGGTTCTTCGAACGGTTTCTCCAAGCCGTTCAACGGCCTAACCGCACCGATCGATTTCCAGGATTACTTCAACGAGAGCGAGCTGGACAAGCTCGGCGGATGGTCGTTCCAGTACCAGCACCCGTTCGGGCAGAACACGCTGACCTTCGGCGTCGACCAGAACACGACGCAGGCGCAGGCCTATGAGCTCTCGACGTTCACGAGCGTCTCGATCCCGCAGGGCTCCTCGCAACTCTTCACGACGCTCCAGGCTCACGCCAACTTGCAGCTCTCGCCGACCGTGACTGCGATGCTCGCCGACTATGCGAACATCTACCGGAGCACGTACGCGACGAACTGCCCGTTCGCCGGAGGCTTCTCGAACTGCGCGATCGACGGCAGCAACGTGACGTTCGCGACGAGCACGACGTCACACAACGACCCGCGCTTCGGCTTCGTATGGCAGCCGCGCTCGAGCCTCGCCGTTCGCTTCGCGGGCGGCAGCGCGATCGCGCCGCCGTACCTCGACCTGCTCAGCCATCGGCTCGGTCTCGTTCTCGCCGTACTTTGGCTTCGGCAGCACGATCGGCGCGCTCAACACGCGGATACCCTACGCGCAAGGGAACGCGGCCGTCTCCTACTCGTTCCGCAACGGCGCGTTCGTGCTGCTCGGCACGACGTACTACGGCAACAACAACTCGCTCAACGAGCCGCCCTTCGGCTACGGCTACTTCACGGTGCGCTATCCGTTTACGCCGGGGCTGGCCCTGCAGATCTCCGGCAACAACATCTGGAACGCGTGGCCCGGCGTCGTGCCGATCTACGGCGGCGGCTCCCCCATCCCGCTGGCCAACGGCGGTACCGCGGCCACGCTCGGCAACGTGGTGGGGCCGGCAAACTGGACGTTCCTCTTAACCGCGCGCTAGCTCCAGCACGACCTTCCATTCGTGCGGCATTACGGGCTGCACCGAGAGGCGCTGACCGCGGCGCAGCAACGCCATGCCGATGAGCCGCGGCTCCGCGCGGATCCGCGCGAGCGTCACCGGATGCTCGAGCGGCTCGACGTATTGGACGTCGACCATGAACCACAACGGCCTGTCCGGCTTCGCGCGGCCGTCGAAGTACTCGCTCGTGCGATCGAACTGCGTGAAGTCTGGATAGGCCTCTTTGACGACCTTGCACACGCCCACCGCGGCCGGCTCCGCGATGCTCGAGTGATAGAAGAGGCCGAGATCCCCGGCGCGCATCTCCATCATGTTGTTGCGCGCTTGGAAGCCGCGCACGCCGGTCCAGGGCGTCGTGCCGTCCTTGCGGAGCTGCTCGAACGAATACGCGCTGGGTTCGGTTTTGAGCAGCCAATAGCGTGCCATCGATGTGCGCGTTTAGGGGCCTTCCTGGCGCGGTCCTAGGGCTTGTGGTATGGTGGCACCGATGCAGAAGCGAGTCGTTCGAGCGGCGGAGCGCGGCTGGGAGGGCGTCGAGCCCGCGGGCTACATTCCGGACGATCCAGGAACGGGCGTAACGCGCCACACGCTGGTGGGCAGCCGCAAGGGCGAGCGGAGCGAGCCGGGGCCGCAGATGGAACTGCGCTACTTCGAGGTGCAGCCCGGCGCCGCGTCGCGGCTCGAGAAGCACGAGCACGAGCACTACGTCATCGTTCGCACCGGGATCGGGTACGCGATCATCGGCGACACGGCGACGGAGATCGCGCCGAACGACGTGATCTACGTCGGCCCGCTCGAGCTGCACCAGTTCGTCAATCGCGGCAAGACGCCGTTCGGGTTTTATTGCTTCGTCGACACGTGCCGCGACTTTTCGCAGGCGCCGACGGACGAGGAGCTAGCGCGTCTGGAGGCCTCTCCCGCCGGCGCCGTCGCGAAGCCGTTCGCGGTGCCGCCTCCCGCGAAGCGCTAGCGGCCTTATCTGCGGCTGCGGACGAATATCAGACCGGTTGGGTTCCCGAATCCGGTAAGCACCGGCTTGATGCTCCCGGTCGACTGATTGACAACTCCGACGAAGCCGCGCACGCGGGACTAGCGACGCGCCTTGAGAACAGGCGGCAGCATGACGAAAAGCAGTGCGCGATGCATGCGTTTCAGCCTATGCCTCGCGGATTAACTTATCGTAAATGAAAGGTGGTGCTGGGTTAGGGCCCCTTGGCGATTGGCCGCGCGGGATCGGCGACCCACTCGCTCCACGATCCGTTGTAGATGCGCGAGCCCTGGAGACCCGCGTGCGCCATCGCAAGGCTCGTCACCGCCGACGAAACGCCCGAGCCGCACTGATGCACCGTGCGCTTGGGGTCGAGGCCTGCGCGCGCGAACTCCTCGCGCAGTCGTTCGGGCGACTTGAGCGTGCCGTCCGGAGCGAAGTTGTCTTTGAACCAGCGGTGGCGCGCGCCGGGGATGTGTCCGCCGACCGGATCGATCGGTTCGGTTTCGCCGGTGAAGCGCTCGATCGCGCGCGCATCGAGCAGCTGCATCTGCGGATCGTCGAGACGTTCGAGCACGAACTCGGCGTCAACGACGAGCTCCGGGACGAAGATGGACGGTGAGCGAGCCTTCGTGCGATGGTTCCGACGGCGCGGCCGTCGCGGGATATCCTCGCGCGGTCCACGCGGCGAAGCCCCCGTCGAGGATCGCGATCGCGTCGTGTCCGATCCAGCGCGAGAGGAACCATAAGCGCGCAGCAAACATGTCGGCGCCTGCGTCATAGGCGACGATCTGCGTGTCGTCGTCGACGCCGACGCCGCGCAGAAAGCGCGCGAACGTCTCGGGGTCCGGCAGCGGATGGCGGCCGTTCTTCCGGTCTTCGCGCCCGCCAAGTCGTCCTCGACCGACGCGAAGAACGCGCCCGGAACGTGCGCCTCGTCGTAGAGCCGCCGCCCGAGCGCGAAGTCCGCGAGCGAGTGCCGGCAATCGAGAACGACGAAGCCGCGGATCGCGCAGACGCGCGTGCAGGTCTTCAGGCGAGATCGTCGTCGTGAACACTAGCGCAGATTGATGGTTTGTTTTGCCGGCGCTGGCGCACCGAAGGCTTCTTCCAGCTTGGTCTGCAGCTCGCCGCTCTCCGCCATCGGCCCGAGGATGTCGGTGTCGCCGTAAAACGTGCCGGCGATGAAGACCTTCGGCAGCGTCGGCCAGTCCGTCATCTCCGACAGCGCTTCGCGCTTAGGTACGTTCTCGAGCACGTCGACGACCTCGAACGGATAGCCGAACCGGTCGAAGAACTCGATCGTTTCGAGCGTGAAGCCGCAGCGCGGGGCGGTCTTCGTGCCCTTACCGTAGACGAGGATCCTATTGGCGGCGATCTCCCGCGCGATCTCGTCCTTCATTTCGTTCGACATCGTGACTCCTTTTAGCGCTGTGCGACGATCGTGGTGAGTTCGACGGCGTGAACGCGCCCGTCTTTGAGCGCCGACTTCAACGCCCCGTAGACGAGCTGGTGCTGCTCGATGAGCGTCTTGCCGTTGAAGGCATGCGAGCGCACGGTCACGTTGAAGTGATCCATCGTTCCGGTCCGATCGACGATGCCGACTTCGGCGTCGGGCAGCTCGGCGCGGATCAGCCCGGCTAAGGCGTCGTTGTCGATCACGATTTCAAATGGCGCGGAGAGCCGGCGTTCAACGCGTCGGCGAGGCCGCGCGCCTCGCCCAGCGTTTCGGGAAGGCGGGTGGCTCCCTTCGTGAGCGCGGCCGTAACGCCGCTCGCGAGGATGATGCCGGTGACGCCCAGCAGGATCGCGGGCACGCCGCTGGCGCGCAAGGGTCCGATCTCGATCGAAAACGTCTGCTGCACGCGCGCGACGCCTCGAAAGAATGCGCGCAAGACTCCTTGCTCGGTTGTTCATTACGAGCGTTCTACAACGCTACGCGCTGGAAGGCCTGGTCGGACGCGATGACGCGAAGCTCACGGCGACATGCTTCCCGTGCTCGTCGCCGCATGCTGTCTCGTCGGCGGAAACGTTCACTGCGCCGAGCGGTGCGCCGATTGCGCACGCGCGCGTGACGTTGCGCGGACCCGCCGGAGCGACGCTGACGACGGACGCGAAGGGAAGCTTCTCGGCGCAGCTGCCCGCCGGTCGCTACGACCTCACCGTCAGCGCGCCCGGTTACGTGACTGTAACCGTGAACACCGGCGCCCTGCACGACGGCTCGCACGTCGACGTTGTGCTCGAGCCGACGGACACGCCGAAGCTGCGCACGATCGGGCAGGTGACGGTCAACGGCGGCTTCACGCTCGACCGTAACGTGATCCCGACGATGGACGTTTCGCGCGCCCAGATGGATGCGCTCGGCTACACGCAAGTGCTCGAGGCGCTGCAGCAAGTTCCGTCGGTCGTGATTCAGCACCCCGACTCGGGCGCAGAAACCGCGCCGGCCGTCGCGTCGCTGCGCGGTCCCGATCCGTCCGAGGCGATGGTTACGCTCGACGGTCAGCAGCTCAATGACGGCAACACGGGCGATATCGACCTGTCGCAGTTCGCCGTTCCAGCGTTTAACGCGGTGAGCGTCAGCGAGGGACTCGGCCCCACCGACGCCGAGGGCAGCAACACGTTTGGCGGCGCGGTTAATTTCGAATCGCTGCGCCCGACGATGGACGATCACCTGAACTTCTCGGGGTCGGTCGGATCCTACGGCACGACCCAGACCTGGCTCAACGCGACCGGGACGATCGGCAAGCTCGGCTACGCGTTCGCGGGCAACGACTATCACCAAGGGGGTCAGGTCGATCAATACGCCTGGGTCGTCCCGGCCAACAACGTTCCGATCTACTGCGGTCCCGCGACGAAAACCAAGACGCCGAACTGCCCCACCTACACGCACCTCGGGTCCACGATCGCCGCGCTGCTCGGCCTCGTGAACCTCGACTACAACTTTTCACAACGCTCCGACGTGGGCTTTCGCATTTTTACGCTCGGCGACAACCGCGACGAGTCGTCTGCACTGAACGGTATCGCCGGAAATCCGACGTGCGTCTTCAGCGGTCCCGGAGCCGCTTGCGGCTTCTCGCCCTCGCCGAGCTCGCCCAACGTCGTGGACAATCCCGTCTTCGGCGACCACATCGGTCAAGGGACGGCGACGTTCGCCCAGTCGATTCGTGCGTATGACGGCTACGGCCGTGCGCCGCTCGGTTCCGGCACGCTGCTCGCCGATTTCTACGCCGACAACGACAACATCGACTTCGAGGGCGGCTCGGTATCGCCGTACGACGTCTCGCACCTCGACACGCGGTACAACGAGGGACTATCGTGGGGCCGGACGTTCGACGAAAGCGAGTTCGCCTTCGGCGGCTACAGTCGCCAAGAGTCGCTCTCGGGTCTCGGCATTCCAAACGCCATCTCGCAGAGCATCGTATCGTATTTCTTCCACGGCGCGCAGCAGCTCGGAAAGGGCCTCCGTTTGTCCGGCGGCCTGTACGATGCGAACTACTCGACCTTCGGCAACACGCTGAACTGGCGACTGGGCCTCAGCCGGGATCTCGGCGCTTCGAGCGTCGTGCACGCTTCTGCCGGCACCGGATTTCGTGCGCCGCTGCTGATCGAGCGATATTTCTTCCCGCCGGTGCTCGTTGACGGAAAACTGCAGCCAAATCCGAACGCCGGACCGGAAGATGCCAACTGCGTGGTTCCCAACGGCAATCCGTTGGAGCGCCCCGAGCACGCGACGGAGTATGAACTCGGCTTCTCGCACCTATTCTCGAGCACGTCGAATCTCGACGTCTCGGTGTATCGCTCGAATTTGCGCGACACGATCGAGAACTATTATCCGGGCGGCGGCGCGAAGAGCTTCTGCAACACGCCGCTCGGCTTCGCGTACGTGATCCCAGTGAACATCGGAAACGCGGTGTACGAGGGAGCCGAGGCTCGCTACAAGCAGCTCTTTCCGCGGCTGAACTTCACCGCGACGTTTTCCTACGGCCTCAACGTCGCGTATCCATACGCCTCGGGCCCGTTCGTCTCGAATCCCACCTCGGGTGGCACGCTGATCGACGACGAGCAGTTCCTCGGCATCCCGCAGCAGCAGGGTTCCGCCACGTTCATTTGGGCGCGTAATGGCTGGCACGCGTCGAGCGCGTTCACCTTCGCCGGGAAGAACAACACGCTGCATCAGCCGCCGTACACGCTCGTCGACGCGGCGATCGGGAAGAACTTCGGGCACCTCGACTTCACGCTCGCGGCGACGAACATTTTCAACGCCGTCTCCGGGCCGTTCACACTGTACGACGCCGGCGTTCCGTATCGCGGCCTCTACGCTGGGTCGAACAACACGCAGTATCTGGCGAACGTCCCGACCAACGCGCTGTTCGTGCAGCCCGCGGCGGTGAAGTTCATCTTCACCGTTCACGAATGACGGCCGGGGAGCATGAAGGCGCTCCGGCTGCACGCCATCGGCGGCCCGAAGAACCTCCAGGTGGACGAGGTCGACGTCGCGCCGCCGCGCGAGAGCGACGTCCTCGTGCGCGTCCGCGCCGCGGCGCTCAATCATCGCGACGTCTTCATCACGCAAGGGCTCTATCCGAACATTCGGCTGCCCGTGACGCTCGGCTCCGACGGCGCCGGCGAGATCGCGGCACTGGGCTCGGTCTTCAGCGGCCTCGAGGCCGGCGACGAGGTCGTGATCGATCCGATGCTTGCGTGGGGCGATAATCCGCACGTGTGGGACGCCGCGCACGCGAGCATCCTCGGCATGCCGCGCGACGGCACCTTCGCGCAGTACGTCGTAGTGCCGGCCGAAAACGTCTATCCGAAACCGGCGCATCTCTCGATCGAGGAGGCCGCGGCGATTCCGCTCGCCGGTCTCACGGCCTATCGCGCGGTCGTGACGCGCGGCGCGCTGCGGCTCGGCGAGACGGTGCTGATTTCCGGCGTGGGCGGCGGCGTGCAAACCTTCGTGTTGCTCTTCGCCAAGCAGATCGGTGCGCGCGTCATCGTCACGTCGAGCAGCGACGCAAAGCTGGAGCGGGCGACGGAGCTCGGCGCGGACCTCGCCATCAATTATAAGGAGACGCCCGACTGGCATAAGGCGCTGCGCTCCGATCCGATCGATCTCGTCGTCGATTCGTCCGGCGGCGACACGCTGCGCAAGGCACTCGATGCGATCCGCCCCGGCGGGCGCGTCGTTATCTACGGCGGCACGACCGGCGAGGCGACGATCCGGCTCTTCCCACTGTTTTGGAAGCATGTCACCGTGTTGGGCACGTCGATGGGAAGTCCGCAAGACTTCGCCGGCATGCTCGAATTTTTCGGCGATGGGTTGCGCCCGGTGATCGATCGCGTGTTCGCGCTGGACGATGCCGTCGGCGCCTTCGAGCACCTGGCGGCGGCGAATCAGTTCGGAAAGGTCGTCTTACGCGTCTAGTTTCTTTCCGTAGCACGAGCCGTTGGGCGGCGGACTGTTGCGATAGATCGGGCCGGGATGCTCGACCGGCATGCCCTCGCGCGGATAGAGAATCACGTCCATCTTGTGGTTCGGCGTGAGCAGTCGCTCGCAGCGTACGACCTCGTGCGCCTTCGACTTGGCCGTGCCGCCGACCCAGAGATCGAACCACAGCTTGTAGCAGCCGTTCTGGCCGCTGCCGGTCGGCGGACCGGACGCCGCGCAGAGATCCTCGCGGATGAAGTACTGCTTCAGAAACGGCACGTAGATCTTGATGCCGTACGGAATCGACTTGTTGTTGGCGCGTTCGGTTGCGAACGTCGTGGGATTGCAGTACGTACCGTCGCCGCCCGCGTGCTTGTGGATGACGGGATGCGCGATCGCGTTGCCGGGCGGCGAGTTATCCGGCCAGCCGTAGAACGTGATCGTCGCCTTGACCGTCGTCGGAAACTGCTTGATGCGATAGCAGCCCTGGAACGCGGGAGCCCCGGCCGGTCGGCAGGCCGGGCCCGGCCGACTGCGTGCACGAGGCCAATGAGACGATCGAAACGGCGAGGATGAATCGGCGCATCATTTAGTCCTCCGTGAGACGGTATGCGAGGAGGCTCTGCAGACGCATCTCCGTGCCGAGTTCGGCGACGATCACCGCGGCTTCTTCCGGTCCGACCAGCTCCTCGATGCGCGGGTTGAGCATCGCGGCTTCCTCCGGCGTCATCGCGCGGTCGACCGGCATCGCGCGCACGCGGCCCTCCTCTTCGAGCGCGATCAGATGCGCGAGAATTTCGACGCGCCATCGCCGGCCAGAGCACGCTGCGCTCGGGGCCGTAGACGCGTCGCACGACGTCGGGAATCGTCGCGGGTCCGGCGCGCAGCGCATCGACGATCTGCGCCTCGCGCATCCGCCGGTGCTCGGCGTACTCCTCGATCTTGGCCTGCGCGTCGCGCACGACGGGGCCGTGCCCGCCGTAGATCGTGCGCGCGTCGCCGAACTCGTCGGCGAGGCGGTGCAGCGTGCGCTGGTACGGGCGCATCGCACCTCCCGGTGGCGCGATCACCGACGTACCCTCGCCGAGGATGACGTCGCCGGTGAATAAGCTTAGCTCTTGCGGCAGGTAGAGGACGACGTGGTCGAAGGTATGGCCGGGCGCGTCGATCGCTCGCAGCGCGCTCGGGCCGACGCGCAGCTCGCCTTCGAGCGCGATGTCGCGCGTATGCGGCACGCGGATCGCGGGGTGCGCGTAGACCGGCGCGCCGGTCGCGGCCGCGAGCTGCGGCGCGGCGGCCACGTGATCGGGGTGACCGTGCGAGAGCGCGATGGCGCGAACCTGTAGCCCCTGCGCCGCCACCGTGTCAAGCAGCGCCTCGACGTGCGCGGGGATCGAGGGGCCGGGGTCAATGACCAGAGCGGCGCCGTCGCCGCAGTTCACGACGTAGGAGTTGGTGCCCGTGAGCGTCATCGCGGACGGGTTGGGCGCGCGGACGAGCGTTACCACGCACCCTCGAGCCGCGCGGGAATCGCGAAGTCGTCGGCCGTGTCGTGCGGCATGATCGTCACGATCGGCTTACTGCGCGCGAAGCGCTGCGCCGTGTCGAGCGAGTCGAACGCGCTCAACCGCTCGAGATGCTTGATCGTCGGATAGACGAGATGCATCTCGCCGCGACGATGGCGCGCGAGCGCATCGCCCGGAGCGATCCAGATGCCGTCGTGCGTCTCGAACGCGTCGGCCAGCGCCGCCTGTTCGGGAGGTGCGGCGGCGAAGAAGAAGTGCGTATTGTAGCGGCGCGGCTCGCTCGGTGGCGTTATCCAGTGCGAGAAGAGCGTCAGCTCGCGCGCATCGGCGTACCAGTCGTGCGCTCCGAGGAAGTCGGCGAAGCCCAGCGTTCCGCCGCGTACGCCCGCACGTTCGGCGTTGACGCGCTCCCATCGCGCCGGGTCGGTCGGGATCGGACCCATCGCGGCCGTCCGGGCCAGCAGCACGCCGGCCTCTTCGAAGAGCTCGCGCAGCGCGGCCAGGAGCAGCGCGCGCGCAGCGTTGGGCTCTATCGGCGGCTCGGAAGGGTGCAAGTCGGATGCGATCTCGGCTCGGAACTCGTGAGCGAGACGCTCGGGTTCGAGTCCCAGCGTCCGGTGCTGCGCGCCCTCAGACGCGTCCTGCGGCTCGATCGTTCCCCCCGGAAAGACGAAAGCGTTGGGCGCGAAGGCGCTGCCGGTGCTGCGGCGCGCGAGATAGACCTCGAAGGTTGGGCGCGCGAGTATGACCGTCGCGGCGAGACGCACCTGGCTCACGGGCTGGGAGTCTGCCGCCGCGCCGCGGAGAAAACCTGCCCCTGAGATGCGCATTGCGTTGGGCAGCGACATGGCAGGCGAGCTTCCTGAGGCGGTCGACCGATGGCTGCGCGGGCACGATCATGAGGTCAGCCGGTTCGGCGCGCTCGCGCCCGGCGGAACCGATGCGTGGCCGGCCGTCGGACATGAGGTCGGCGCGGCAGTGGCACGCGGCGACGCGCGGTACGGCGTGCTCTGCTGCTGGACCGGCACCGGGGTCAGCATCGCCGCGAACAAGGTGGCCGGCGTCCGGGCCGCGCTCTGCGGCGACGCCGCCACCGCGGCGGGCGCGCGCGAATGGAACGACGCCAACGTGCTCTGCCTCAGCCTCCGCGCGACCAGCCCCGCGGTCGCGGAGGAGATGCTCGAGGCCTGGTTCGCCTCAGCCCCGACCGAAGATCCCACCTATCGCAAAATGATCGATGAAGCAGAGACGCCTTGATTTATCGTCTTTTCCAGCGCGAAAATCCAAAGCAGAGGGGTGGCGCACTCGCGCCACCCCCTATTGAACTGCCGTTCGCCGGAACGTAGAACTCCCGCTACGCTGCCGGCCCTCTCATCCGGTGGTTTCGGCGCCTGTTCGTGCCGTCCTGACCAGAGAGGGCGATTCTACCAAATCGGATACCGAGACTCAAGATGGACGCGCCAATAAAACGCCGACGAGACCGAGGAGCGACCAGTTCACCACATGGGCGGTCCAGCAGTACGGACACTCACGCCGCGTCACGAACAGCAGCGAGTACGCGAGATAGGCGGAAGTGGCCGCGGCGAAGATAACGGCTGCGAGCACCGCCAGCAGCGCGGTGCCGGGGCGCACGAGCCAGACGGCCACGGCCAGGGCTAGGTAGTAGATGGCCCCGACCAGCGAGTTCTGAACTCCGAAGAGGTGCGCCCGGGGCGTCTTGACGACGCTCGGCCCCTTGACCTGACCCCGCTCTGCCCTCCGGCTCTTCGCCAGCATGAAAAGCGAAGTGTAGAGCCCAACTCCGCATAGCAACGTGATCAACCCGCGCACGACCATCGGTTGAATCCTTCCCTGCGTAAGGGCATCGCTCTCGCGATGCTGGTCCTTTCCTTCCTGCTCGCGTTCTGGGTCATCCGCCACCAGCCGCGCGTGGAACACGAGATCCGGACCATCGGCCCGTTCGCCTACCCGCTGGCGATCGCGCGTGTTCGCGCTCGTTGCGTCGGCGCCGTTCTCCATGACCGATGCGCTCGCGATCATGAACGGCGCCATCTTCGGCCCGGTCAACGGCACCTTCGTGGATACGGTCGGGCTCGTGCTGGCGGCACTGCTCGGCTACTGGATCAACCGCCACGCCTCGCACGTTTTCAACCTGCAAGAGTATCTGCACCGGCTGCCTGCCTGGGTCAAGCGCTTCCCCGTCGGCTCACCGGCCTTCTTGCTCGCCGTGCGCATCATCCCCGGGTTCGGCGGCACGGTCGCGACCGCGACCGCGGCGACGTTTAGGGTGCCGGTGTGGGTTCACGTGTGGACCATGTGCGCCATCGCGATTCCGGTCTGTGCGCTGCTCACGATCTTCGGCGACCGGCTGACGATCGCCGTGCACGGCTACGAGATGCGAGCGGGCCACTATGCGCGGCACTACTGCGCGACGCACCGCTGTCCGCACTTTCACTTCCGCCGGCACGAGCCGCCGTCGCCAGCGCCGTCGTGACCGCGCCGCAGATCGTCGCCGATCGTGCCGGACTCGATGCCCTCTGCGAGCGCGTCGCGGGCGCCGCGCGTGTCGCGCTCGACACGGAGTTCCACGCCGAGCGAACCTACTCGCCTCGGCTCATGGTCGTGCAGATCGCTTTCGACGACGGCGCGGCCATCGTCGATGCGCTGGCGTTGCCGGACCTCGCCAAGCTCGCGCTCGCGCTGACGCACACGACGGTCGTCGGTCACGCGCTCTCCGCCGACTTAAAAATCTTGGCGGACCGCTTCGACCTCGTGCCGCCGCGCGTCTTCGACACGCAGGTTGCCGCCGCGTTTCTCGGCTACGGCATGCAGATCTCGCTAGCCGATCTGGTGCGAAGCGTGTGCGGTGTACGGCTCGCAAAATCCCAAACGGTGAGCGACTGGTCGGCGCGCCCATTCTCCGCGAGGCAGATCGAGTATCTCGTCGGCGACGTCGCCTATCTGCTGTCCATTTACGACGCACTGCGCACGCGTCTCGAAGCGAAGGGCCGCTACGAATGGGTGTACGAGGAGTGCGCGGAGCTGGGCGACATCGAACGCTACCGCATCGACGAGCGCCGCGCGTACCTTCGCATTCCCGGCGCGATGCGCATGAGCCGCCGCGAGCTCGGAATCCTCAACGAGCTCGCAAAGCTGCGCGACGCGACGGCGCGTACCCGCGATCTGCCGGTGCGTTACGTGCTGCCCGACGACGTCGTTGCCGGGCTCGCCATGCTCAAGCCCACCAAGCTCGAGGATCTCGCGCAGCTGCGGCGTCTCGACGGCGCGATGAAGCGCCAACTTGGCGAGGCGATCCTGGACGCCGTCGCGCGCGGTACGGCGCTCGACGAAGCCGATCTACCGCAGCGCCCGGCCCGGCCCTCCGCCCCCGCGCGCGACGCGCTCGTCGGGTTCTTGGGCGCGGCCATCGCGGAGATTGCGCGAGCCGCGGAACTTCCGGCAAGCCTGCTCGTGCCGCGCGCGGCGCTGGAGCGCCTCGCGCGTGAGGTCCCGCGCGATCGCGCGGAGTTCGAGCATGCCCTCGCGCTGCAGCCCTGGCGGCTCGCATTGGTCGCCGAACCGCTCTGGCGTCTCTGCTCCGGCAGGGCGGCGCTGAAGATCGAAGGCTACGAACACGGCGATCCGAAAGTACGATTATCCGATGAATCGTCACCCGAATAGCTTCGGAGCGCTCGACACGCTGCGCGCCGGAGAGCGCGCCTACACGTACTTGCGTCTCGAGGCACTCGAGCGAGCCGGCTTACCGAGCCTCGCGCGGCTGCCGTTTTCGCTGAAGATTCTGCTCGAGAACTTGCTGCGCTTCGAGGACGGCAACGTCGTCCGCGGCGACGATATCGAGGCGCTGGCCCGCTGGACGAAACACGGCGCAGCAGAGCGCGAGATCGCGTTCACGCCGGCGCGCGTGCTGCTGCAAGACTTCACCGGCGTGCCGTGCATCGTCGACCTCGCGGCGATGCGCGACGCGATGGCCGCGATGGGCGGCGACGCGAAGGCGATCAATCCCCTGCAGCCGGTCGAGCTCGTGATCGACCACTCCGTGCAGGCCGACTATTTCGGATCGCGCGACGCGCTGGCCAAGAACACCGACCTCGAGTTCGAGCGCAACCGCGAACGCTACGCGTTCCTGAAGTGGGGCCAGGCGGCGCTCGCAAACCTGCGCGTCGTTCCGCCCGGAACCGGGATCGTGCACCAGGTCAACATCGAGTACCTCGCGCGCGTGGTGTTTGGTGAGGCGATGGCGTATCCCGATACGGCGGTCGGCACCGACTCGCACACGACGATGGTCAACGGACTGGGCGTGCTGGCGTGGGGCGTCGGCGGCATCGAAGCGGAAGCCGCCATGCTCGGTCAGCCGGTGACGATGCTGATTCCCGAGGTTGTCGGATTTCGTTTGGACGGCGCGCTGCGCGAGGGCGTGACCGCGACCGATCTCGTGCTGACGGTCGCGGAGATGCTCCGGAAAAAAGGCGTCGTCGGCAAGTTCGTCGAGTTTTACGGCGCCGGTCTCTCCGCGCTGCCCGTCGTGGATCGAACGACGATCAGCAACATGTCGCCGGAGTTCGGTTCGACCGTCGCCATCTTTCCGATCGACGATCGGACGCTCGAGTATCTGCGGCTCACCGGCCGCTCGCGCGAACACGTCGCGCTCGTCGAGGCCTACGCGAAAGCGCAGGGCCTCTTTCGGACGGACGACTCCGCGGATCCCGAGTTCGCCGACACGCTCGGGCTCGATCTGGCGAGCGTGGAACCGAGCCTCGCCGGCCCGCGCCGTCCGCAGGATCGCGTGCCGCTGCCGGATGTCAAGCGCACGTTTCTCGTCGCGCTCGACGAGTGGTCGGCGGCGCGCGAGCGCGTCAACGGAGCCGTCGCGCGCTTCGAGAACGAGGGCGGCGGCGCGACGATGACGATCTCGCGTACGGCGGAGGATGTCGACGACGGCGCGGTCGTGATCGCGGCGATCACGAGCTGTACCAACACGTCGAACCCGTCGGTGCTCATCGGTGCCGGATTGCTCGCGCGCAACGCCGTCGAGCGCGGGCTGCGGACGCAACCGTGGGTGAAGACGTCGCTCGCACCCGGCTCGAAAGTCGTCACCGATTACCTGGCCAAGGCGGGGCTCCAGCAGTATCTAGATCTGCTCGGCTTCAATCTCGTCGGCTACGGCTGTACGACGTGCATCGGAAACTCGGGACCGCTTCCGAGCAACGTCGCGGAGGCCGTCGCCGATCGCGACCTAATCGTCGCCGCGGTGCTCTCAGGGAACCGCAACTTCGAGGGGCGCATCCATCCGCAGGTGCGCGCCAACTATTTGGCATCGCCGCCGCTCGTGGTCGCGTACGCCCTCGCCGGACGCATGGACATCGACATGACGGCGGAGCCGCTCGGCACCGGCAGCGACGGACAGCCGGTCTGGCTGAAGGACATCTGGCCGAGCAACGACCGGATTGCCGAGACGATGGCGAACTGCATCAGCGACGAGATGTTTGCGCGCGAGTACGCCGACGTCTTCAAGGGCGATCAGAACTGGAGCGCCCTCAGCGTAGCTCCGAGCGAGCGTTACGCGTGGGATCCGAAGTCCGAATACGTGAAGAAACCGCCGTATTTCGAAGGAATGCCGGCGCAGCCGCCGTCACCGCAAGACGTGCGCGGCGCGCGCGCCATCGCCGTGCTGGGCGACTCGGTCACGACCGATCACATCTCGCCCGCGGGCAGCATCGCGAAGAATAGCCCCGCTGGGCGATACCTGATCGAGCAGCACATCGAGCCGGGCGACTTCAACTCGTACGGCGCGCGCCGCGGTAATCACGAGGTGATGGTGCGCGGGACGTTCGCGAACGTGCGGCTGCGTAACGCGCTCGTGCCCGGCGTCGAGGGCGGCGTGACGCGCTACCTGCCGGCGAACGAACAG
Organism: Vulcanimicrobiota bacterium; assembly: GCA_963756165.1. Lineage (GTDB taxonomy): Bacteria > Vulcanimicrobiota > Vulcanimicrobiia > Vulcanimicrobiales > Vulcanimicrobiaceae > Cybelea. The sequence continues at coordinate 530,849 of CAVWMO010000014.1, forward strand.
CTGTCGATCTTCGATGCCGCGGCGAAGTATCGCGCCGGCGGTACGCCGCTGATCGTGCTCGCCGGCAAGGAGTACGGGTCCGGATCGTCGCGCGACTGGGCCGCCAAGGGACCGTACTTGCTCGGCGTCAAGGCGGTCATCGCCGAGTCGTTCGAGCGCATTCATCGCAGCAACCTGATCGGCATGGGCGTGCTGCCGCTCGAGTATCTCGACGGCGCGGACCGTTCGACGTTCGGCCTCACCGGCGAGGAGATCTACGACATCACGGGCATCGCCGAAGGCGTTGCGCCGCACATGCGGGTCCGCGTCAAGGCCACCGATCCCTCGACGGATCGCGCCATCAAGTTCGAGGCCCGCGTTCGCATCGACACGCCGAACGAGGCGGAATACTACCGCCACGGCGGCATCCTGCAATACGTCCTGCGCCAACTCGCGAAATAGCGAATTACTTTTTCTGGTGGATCGCGAAGGTGTTGCCTTCGGGGTCCTGACACCAGGCGATGCGGCAGACCGGAGTGTCGAGCACGCCGCTGGTGAAAAAGTGAACGCCGGCGTCGCGCAGGCGCTGCGCAGCCGAGTCGATGTCGCTGACGGCGAAGATCACACCGCCGCTCGGATACCAGCTGTCGTCCGGCATCTTGAAGATGCCGAAGATGCTGCCGTCGTCCAGCTCGAACTCGGTGCCGTGTCCCCACGTCGCGTCTGGGCTGGGGCGCAAGCCGATCAGATCGAGATAGAACGCCGTCGCGCGCTCGAGGTTCTTCGCGAGATAGTGATGAGCGTCGATTCCAGTGGTGCTGGTCGTCATGCGGTCATGCTAGCGCCGCATACTTGACATAGCCTGTCATATTTGGTGAGTTTGATAGAGTCGTGAAGGCCGATCGGCTCATCTCGCTCCTTTTGCTGCTCCAGTCCCGCCGGCAGTGTGCGGCGCGGATTCTGGCGGAGCGGCTCGAGGTTTCGGAGCGGACGATCTACCGTGACGTCGAGGCGCTCGGCGCGGCGGGCGTACCGGTCTATGCCGAGCGCGGATCCGCCGGCGGGATCGTCCTCGCCGATGGGTATCGCCGCGCGCTGACGCAGTTCACCGAGGACGAGATCCGCTCGCTGTTCTTCTCGGGAGCGAGTCCGCTCGCGGACTTGGGCCTCGAGCGCGGACTCGATCGTGCGCTCGAAAAGCTGCACGGCGGGCTCGCGGACGTTCAGCGGCGCGCGGCGGAGAAGTCGCGTTCGCGCATCCACGTGGATCAGCGGCGCTGGAATCAACCCGAGCCGCCGCGCGAGATCCTCACGGCGCTACGGCGCGCGGTCTGGGACGACCGGCGCGTGCGCGTGCGTTACGAAGACCGCAACCGCGCGACCTCGACGCGCACCGTCGATCCGCTCGGCCTCGTCTCCAAGGCGGGAGTCTGGTACCTCATCGCACGCCACGGCGAGGAGCCGCGCAGCTTTAGGGTCGATCGCATTCGCAGCGCGGAAGAGTTGACGCAGCGCTTCGAGCGACCGGCGAGCTTCGACCTCGAGCGCTACTGGCGCGAGTCGTCGTCGCGCTTCAACGAGGCATCACGCAGCGCGGACTGCGTCGTGCTGCTGCGAACGCGCGCGGACGCGCTCGAACGCGTGTGCGCGTACTGGCCGGCTGAGGTCGTGTCGCACGACAAGGCCGGCGCGCTGTTGCGCGTGACCTTCCCCGGCCCCGAGATCGCGCTGTTTCAACTGGTCGCCTGGTCGGAAGTCGCGACGCTGGTCGAGCCGGAGGAGCTGCGCGAGGCGCTCGTCGCACGGGCGCGAACAACGCTCGATCGATATGCCCAACGTTGACGCAACGCTCTTGCTCTGCGACGCAGCGCAGGTCACGCCGGACGGCAAGCTTCACGCGCTCGGCATCGGCTGGACGAACACGGCCAGCCCCGTGACGGCGCCTTCCGCCGTCGCCTTCATCCTCCACGTGCCGTGGGGCGAGACCAATCGCAAGATCAAGTGGACGCTGGACCTGCTCGACGCCGACGGAAAGCCGGTCGTGCTGCAGACCGGCCCGGAGAGCGCGACCGCGATCCGCATGGAGCAGGAGATCGAGGTCGGGCGCCCCCCGGGCACCCAGCCAGGATCGTCGATCAACGCGCCGTTTGCGATGATGATCTCACCGATGCCGCTCGGTCCCAACCGCTCGTTCGTGTGGGTCTTGCGCGTCGGCGAGCGCGAGTGGCGGGCGCCGTTTACGACTCGGCCGGCGCAGCAGCAGTCCTAAAGGCGCTAGTCTTTCACCTTGCGCTGGTGGATGATAATCGAGTTGCCCTCGGGATCCGCGCCAAACGCCATCAGGCACACCGGCGACTCCATCACGTCGCTGAGCTGCAGTCCGCGCTTGCGATAGTGCTCGACGGCCGCGCGCGCATCCTCGACGGCGAACATGATCGCGCCGCCGGTCGAGCCGTCGTCGGGCTTCCATACACCGAACGTGGAGCCGTCAGACAGCGTGAATTCGGCGCCGCGCCCCTGGTCGTCCACGGCGGTGGGCGTCATTCCCATGACGTCGCGGTAGAAGGCGATGGCCTTGTCGGTGTCGCGTACCAGGTACGCGGTGAGGTCGATTCCTGTAATGTTGCTCATGCGACCAGCGTACGCGCGATACATGACATCCACTGTCATATATCGAACCCCGCGCCATGAACAAGGCGCGATTCGAGGCCTTCTCCGACGGGGTTTTCGCGTTCGCGATCACGCTGCTGGCGCTCGGCTTCGTGCTCCCGAAACTGCACGAGCCCTCGAATCGGGTACTCGCCTCCGCCTTGCTGGGCCTGTGGCCGAACCTGATCGCCTACGCGCTGAGCTTCTCAGTGATCGGCCTGATGTGGCAGAATCACCACACGCTGTTCCGTCTGGTACGCACCGTCGACCGCAAGACGGTGTTCTGGAATCTCCTGCTGCTCGCGGCGACCGTGCTGATCCCGTTCGCGACGACGACGCTCGGCTCGTATCCGACATACTCGGCCTCGACTTTCCTGTACGGCGTCGTGCTCTCGACGTGCGCCTCGTTCTACAACTTGATGCTGATGCATCTGGTGCGCACCAAGGCGTTTGCGCCGGAGGTCGACGGCGCGACGATCGCGTTCACGCTGCGCGGCTATCGAACCGGCTGGATGGTCTACGTCGGAGCGACGCTCGTCGCACTCCTGCTGCCGGTCTTGAGCTTCGCGCTGTATCTCTTGGTCGTCGTCTACTTTCTCATCCCGCGCGGAGCCGATTCGGACGTCTCGCTGACCGCGCGCCGCTGGTAGGCCCCTATCTCCAGCGGTCGGCGGGCGCCACCACGTAGTTCTTCCAGATATAGTCCCATGGGAGGACGAGCGGCACGACGACCACGCCGAAGAAGATCGAGAACGCGTTGTCGGCGGTGTCGGGGTCGACGCGATGTCCCATCCAGAGCGGGAGCCAGATCGCGAGCACCCAGAGCAGCTTCCACCCGAACTCGAAGATCATCAGCGGCAGCATCTTGACCGGATAGCGGACGCCCAGGAGCGAGAGCGCGGTTAGGGCGCCGAGGAAACTCATGCCGACCCCGTGCCAGAAGTCCCAGGGCCGGGTGTGGTGCAGGATGGCCGGCCACGTCTGAGCGCCCTGCGCGAGGCCGATCAATAAATAGAGCGCGCGCAGCAGGTAGAGCCGGACGAGCGACACGTCGGGAACCGAGCGAGCGGCGATCATGTCGTTCTTACTCCCTTGGCGCCCCGGGTGTTTCCCGCGAGTGCGGTTTTCCGACATACGCGCAGCGGGCGCCGGCGGCTAGGATGACGTCAGGAGGATCACCGATGACCCTACGGACCGTCGCTGTCATTCTGTTCGCTGCCGCGCTTGCCGGGTGCTCCGGCGCTTCGTGGGCGCCGCCGGGCGCCGGCGCGAGCGTCGCTCCTCAGGCGGCACTCGGTCCGCCTGCCGCGCTACAGCCCGATAGGAAGAAACATCACTACGTCTACTGGACGCTCTTCGCGAGCTGCAGCTATCCGCAGATCCAGTTTGCGAGAGTGCCGATGAAAAGTACGTCAAAAGCCACGAGCTACGACTGCAACACGCAAAACGGACTTGGGTACACGAGCGGCCTAGGCGTCGATTCGAAGGGACGCCTCTGGGTGATCAGCTTCAATGGTAAGTACGGACCGAAGCCTTCGAAGATCGAGGTATTCAAACTGCCGTTGCGGGCGTCGTCCGTCCAGGAGTATACCTTCGTTCTTTCCGGCAGCAACGGGTGCGATGCCCTCGCCTTCGATCCGTCGGGAAACCTTTGGGTGAGCTCGCCGGGGAACACGAGCATCTTGGAATATAAAGGTCCCTTCACGAAGAGCGGAACGCTCAATCCTGCCCTGACGATCGGTGTGCCCAGCGGGTACAACATGTACAGCATCGCGTTTGATGAATCTGCAAAGCTCTATGCATCGAACGCTGACAGTACGGGCACCAACTCGATTGGAGTTCTCGCGCCGCCCTACACCGGCCAGCCATATTTCTTGGAGGGCCTTACCAGCCCTGGCGGGTTGATATTTGACAAGCACGGCAACCTTTACGCTTCGACCAACAGATCGTCACCCGCAGTCGTGCGCTACGATAGCAACGATCTCAAGAGCGGCGACAAGCCGAGCATCGTCGATCCGGCCGGCATTCCGGCGTCGTCGTATGAAGCGGCATTCGCGTTTACGAGCTCGGGCGATCTCTATGCCGCCAACTGCGGAAACGGCGGAAGCGCGGGCATCGACGTTTGGCCGCTGAGCCGGAAGACGTTCAGCGCAAAACTGAAGCCGTCAGTCCTCTACACGAATAGCGACATTCAGCAGGCTGGTTGCGCCTGGGGTATCGCGATCAAGTAACTCTTAGAGCATCACGCGGCGGAAGTCGGCGAGCAACGCGGCGACGTAGACCAAGAAGCGCGCGGCGCCCGCGCCGTCGACGATGCGATGGTCGTAGCTCACGCTGATCGGCAGCATGAGCCGTGGTACGAACGTCTCGCCGTCCCAGATGGGCCTCATCGCGCTGCGCGTGGCGCCGAGAATCGCGACCTCGGGTGCGTTGACGATCTGCGTGAACGCCGTGCCGCCGATGCCGCCGATCGACGAGATAGTGAACGTGCCGCCCTGCATCTCTTGCAGCGGCAGCTTCCCCTCGCGGGCCTTCGCGGCGAGCGCCGCGCTCTCGGCGGCGATCCCGAACAGGCCCTTGCGATCCGCGTCCTTGATCACCGGCACCACGAGGCCGTCGGGTGTGTCGGCCGCAAAGCCGATGTTGTAGTAGCGCTTGAGCACGAGCTCGCCGCCATCGAGCGACGCGTTGAATTCGGGATAGCGCTGCAGCGCGGCGACCGCGGCCTTGACGAGAAATGCCAGCATCGTGAGCTTCGCTCGCGGCTCGGGCGTGCGCTCGCCGTTGACCTCGTTGCGAAACGCCTCGAGCGACGTGACGTCGGCCTCGTCGTAGTTGGTGATGTGCGGGATCTGCAGCCAGTTGCGGTGCAGGTTCGGGCCCGAGTACTTCTTGATGCGCGAAAGCGGCCGGCGTTCGATCGGCCCGTACTGCGCGAAATCCACCTTCGGCCACGCCGGCAATCCGCCGAACGCCGGTCCAGCGCCTCCGCCGCCGCCGCGCTCCAGCGCACCCTTCACGAAGCCCTGCACGTCCTCGCGCGTGATCCGTCCGTTCGGGCCGCTTCCGCTGATATTCGCGAGATCGACGCCCAGCTCGCGCGCGAAGCGGCGAATCGCGGGTCCCGCATGCACCGGACCGTTGCGCGGCGCGGTCGGCGGCGCTTGCGAAGGTGGTGCCGGCGCCGCTTGTGGAGCGGGTTGCTGCGCGGGCGCCGCTTGCGGAGCGGGTTGCTGCTGGGCAGGTGCGGCGGCCGCCGGCGCATCCTCGGCGCTAAGCGTCAAAATCGGCGCTCCCACCGACACCTTATCGCCGACCTTCACCTTGACGTCCTGTACGACGCCCTCCGCCTCGGCCGGAACCTCCATCGACGCCTTCTCGCTCTCGAGCGTGATCAGCGAGTCGTTCTTTTTGATGCGATCGCCGCTTTTGACCAGCACCTCGATCACCGGCACGTCCTTGAAGTCGCCGATGTCGGGAACGCGCACCTCGATCGTTTGGCTCATGTCCTCACACGGTGATTGGATTGGGTTTGTTGGGGTCGATGTGGTACTTCTCCAGCGCCTTGGCGACGGTCGCCGGGGGAACCGTGCCCTCTTCGGCCAGCGCGCGGAGCGCGGCGACCGTCACGAAATGCCGGTCCACCTCGAAGAACTCGCGCAGCTTGCGCCGGAAATCGCTGCGGCCGTAGCCGTCGGTGCCGAGCGCAACGTAGCGGCGCCCCACGTACGGATGGATCTGTTCGGCGAACGCGCGGATGTAGTCGGTGGCGGCGATGCCGGGGCCGACGCGGTCCGCCAGGCACTGCTCGACGTACGAGAGACGCGGCTTCTCCTGCGGATGCAGCAGATTCTACGCGCCGCGCCGCGACCCCGTCGCGCTGCAGCTCGTTGAAACTGGTCACGCTCCACACGTCGCTGATCACGTTCCACTCGTCTGCGAGCAGATCGGCGGCGGCGATGACCTCGCGTAAGATGGCGCCCGATCCGAAGAGCTGAACGCGCGGCGTCTTGCCCTTCGCGGCTCCGCCATCACGCAGCAAGTACATGCCTCGCAGAATTCCGTCGCCAACGTCGGGCGGCATCGCGGGATGCTGATAGTTCTCGTTCATCAGCGTGATGTAGTAGTAGACATCTTCCTGATCGGTCAGCATTCGGCGCAGCCCGTCCTGCATAATGACCGCAAGCTCGTATGCGAACGTCGGGTCGTAGCTGACGCAGTTGGGCACGAACGACGCGGCGACTTGGCTGCTGCCGTCTTCGTGCTGCAGGCCCTCGCCGTTGAGCGTCGTGCGCCCGGACGTCCCGCCGAGGAGGAAGCCGCGCGTGCGGCTGTCGCCGGCGGCCCACGTGAGATCGCCGACGCGCTGGAAGCCGAACATCGAGTAGAAGATGTAGAACGGGATCATCGGTAGGTCGTGGTTGGTGTACGATGTGCCTGCGGCGATCCATGAAGAGAGCGCGCCCGCCTCGTTGATGCCCTCCTGCAGAATCTGGCCGAGCTTGTCTTCGCGGTACCACATGAGCTGTTCGGCGTCTTGCGGATGATAGAGCTGCCCGATCGACGAGTAGATCCCGAGCTGGCGGAACATGCCCTCCATGCCGAACGTGCGTGACTCGTCGGCGACGATCGGCACGACGCGCGGACCGATCTCGCGGTCGCGCGCGATCGTGTTGAGGATTCGAACGAAGGCCATCGTGGTCGAGATGTGCCGGTCTCCCGTTCCCTGCAGCTGCGCATCGAACGCCGAGAGCTCCGGAACGGCCAGCGACGCCGACTTCCTGCGCCGCTGCGGCACGATGCCGAGCTCCGCCATGCGCTCGCGCAGATACTTCATGTCGTCCGAGTCTTCGGGCGGCTTCAAGAACGGCATCTTGTCGCCGATCTTCTCATCAGTGATCGGAATCGAGAAGCGATCGCGGAAGATTCGGATCGCCTCTACTTCCATTTTCTTGGCCTGGTGCGCGATGTTCTGGGCCTCGCCGGCCTCGCCCATGCCGTAACCCTTGATCGTCTTCGCGAGCACGACCGTCGGCTCGCCGCGGTGCTCGAACGCGGCCTTATACGCCGCGTAGACCTTGACGGGATCGTGACCGCCGCGCTGCAGATTCCAGATCTGCTCGTCGCTCCAGATCCTCGACCAGCGCCTTCGTCTCGGGATAGCGCCCGAAGAACTCGTCGCGCACGTACTTGCCGTTGCGCGACTTGAACGTCTGATAGTCGCCGTCGACGCATTCGGTCATCAGCTGCACGAGGCGCGGCCCGGATTCGCTCGCCAGCAACGGATCCCAGTCGGTTCCCCAGATCACCTTGATGACGTTCCAGCCGGCGCCCTTGAATACGCCCTCGAGTTCCTGAATGATCTTGCCGTTGCCGCGCACCGGTCCGTCGAGCCGCTGCAGGTTGCAGTTGACGACCCAGATGAGGTCGTCGAGCTTCTCGCGCCCGGCGAGCGAGATCGCGCCGAGCGACTCGGGCTCGTCCATCTCGCCGTCGCCGACGAAGGCCCACACCTTGCGCCCGGTCGCGTCGCGCAGGCCGCGATCGTGCAGGTAACGCATGAAGCGCGCCTGATAGATCGACATGATCGGGCCCAGACCCATCGACACGGTCGGGAACTGCCAGAACTCCGGCATCAGCCACGGATGCGGATACGACGAAGGCCCTTGCCGTCGACCTCTTGACGAAAGTGTTCGAGCTGCTCTTCGGTGATGCGGCCTTCGAGAAACGCGCGCGCGTACACGCCCGGCGACGAGTGCCCCTGAAAGAAGACGAGATCGCCGCCGAACGAATCGGTCGGCGCGCGGAAGAAATGATTGAAGCCGACGTCGTACAGCGTGGCGGCCGATGCGAAACTGGCGACGTGGCCGCCGAGCTCCGAGCTCACCTTGTTCGCGCGCACGACCATTGCGAGCGCGTTCCAGCGCATGTAATGGCGCAGCCGCGCCTCGGTCTCGCGGTCGCCGGGCATGGCCGCCTGCTGTTCGGCGGGTATCGTGTTGACGTACGGCGTCTGCAAACCGAGCGAAATGTGCGCGCCGTTGCGCCGCGCCTCGTCGACGAGGTGCGCGATCAGCTCGCGCGCTCGCTCCGGCCCTTCGGTTGCGATGACGCCGCGCAGCGCCTCGAGCCATTCGCGGGTCTCTTGAGGATCGGGATCGGTGGTGAACGTCGTCGTCATCAGGACCCACCTGTTTTGAGTCCGCGACGCATATCTCATCCAAATGGACCAATCCAATCGCGAGCCTGGTTGGTTCCAAAGTGCGACAGGCTACGCGTCGAGACGACGCGCGTATACTTACACGAGCGGGAGCTCATGCGACCGGCTGAGAGGGTGGGTCGAGACGAGGCTTCGCCGACCGCAATGAACCTGATCCGGGTAATGCCGGCGTAGGGAGGTGCAGATGAAAGTCTATGTGAGCGGGTCGGACCCGTCGATCAAGGTGCCGCGCCGCGCGATCGCGCTGACGGACGGCACGATCCATACCGTTTACGATACGAGCGGTCCGTACACCGATCCCGAGGCGTCGACCGATTTTCGCCGCGGCCTGCCGCCGCTGCGCGACGCGTGGATCGCGGCGCGCGGCGACACGCAGTCGATCTCGAGCAGCCCGTCGTCGATCTACCGTCGGGGACGCGAAGCGATGCGCGAGCTCGACGGGCTGCGTTTCCCATCGCCGCGCCCGCCGCGCCGCGCGAAGCCCGGGCGCGAACGTGACGCAGATGCACTACGCGCGCCGCGGCGAGATCACGCCGGAGATGGAGTTCGTCGCGCTGCGCGAGAACGTCGAGGCGGAGTTCGTGCGCGACGAGGTCGCGCGCGGCCGCGCGATTATTCCCGCCAACGTCAACCATCCCGAGAGCGAGCCGATGATCATCGGCCGCAACTTCCTCGTGAAGATCAACGCCAACATCGGCAACTCGGCCGTCAGCTTCGTCGATCGACGAAGAGGTCGAGAAGATGACCTGGGCGACGCGCTGGGGCGCCGACACGGTGATGGACCTCTCGACCGGCAAGAACATCCACGAGACGCGCGAGTGGATTCTGCGCAACTCGCCGGTGCCGATCGGAACGGTGCCGATCTATCAGGCGCTCGAGAAGGTCAACGGCAAGGCCGAGGAGCTGACCTGGGAGCTCTACCGCGATACGCTGATCGAGCAGGCCGAGCAGGGCGTCGATTACTTCACGATCCACGCCGGCGTGCTGCTGCGCTACGTGCCGCTCACCGCCAATCGCGTCACCGGCATCGTCTCGCGCGGCGGCTCGATCATGGCCAAGTGGTGCCTGGCGCACCATCGGGAGAACTTCCTCTACACACACTTCGAAGAGATCTGCGAGATCATGAAGGCGTACGACGTGGCGTTCTCGCTCGGCGACGGGCTGCGCCCGGGCTGCATCGCCGACGCCAACGACGCCGCGCAGTTCGGCGAGCTCGAGACGCTGGGCGAGCTGACCGACGTCGCGTGGAAGCACGACGTGCAGGTGATGATCGAAGGCCCGGGCCACGTGCCGATGCACCTGATCAAAGAGAACATGCGCAAGCAGCTCGAGATCTGCCACGAGGCGCCGTTCTACACGCTCGGGCCGCTCGTGACCGACATCGCGCCCGGCTACGACCACATCACGAGCGCGATCGGCGCGGCGATGATCGGCTGGTACGGCACGGCGATGCTCTGCTACGTGACGCCCAAAGAGCACCTCGGCCTGCCGAACAAGAAGGACGTCAAGGACGGCGTGATCGCCTACAAGATCGCCGCGCACGCGGCCGACCTCGCCAAGGGGCACCCGCGGCGCCGCGCACTGGGACGACGCGCTCTCGAAGGCGCGCTTCGAGTTCCGCTGGGAGGATCAGTTCAATCTCTCGCTCGATCCCGAAACGGCGCGCGAGTTCCACGACGAGACGCTGCCGGCGCCGGGCGCCAAGGTCGCGCACTTCTGCTCGATGTGCGGGCCGCACTTCTGCTCGATGAAGATCACGCAGGACGTGCGCGAGTATCGCCGAGCAGCGGCATGGCCGAGAAGTCCCGCGAGTTCGCCGAAGCGGGCGGCGAAATCTACGTGCAAGCCGGCACCGGTTAGATATTCGCACGCGTCCCACAGGCACCGTGACGTTTCTGTTCTCCGACATCGAGGGCAGCACTGTGCGCTGGGAACATGACCGCGCAGCAATGGGGCCTGCGGTCGCTCGGCACGACGCGCTGATGCGCCAAACGCTAGAAGCGCGCGGCGGTTACATCTTCAAGACCGTCGGCGACGCGTTTTGCGCAGCCTTTGCGACGGCTCCCGATGCAATCGCCGCGGCGCTCGACGCGCAGCGCGCGCTTGCGAGCGAAGACTTCGCAGCGGTCGAAGGCATCCGCGTACGCATGGCGCTTCATACCGGCCGAAGCGACGAGCGCGACGGCGATTACTTCGGCCCCGCGGTGAATCGTGTCGCGCGGTTGCTCGCGATCGGTTACGGCGGTCAGGTGCTCGTCTCGCGAACAGCCGCGGATTTGCTGCAAGGTGAGATGCCGCCGAAATGCAGCTTGTGCGATCGAGGTTCGCATCGTCTCAAGGACTTAGGGCAACCCGAGCACGTTTTTCAACTGATTGCGCCCGCCTTGCGGGAGAATTTTCCCGCGTTGCGCTCGCTGGACAATCGGGCAAATAACTTGCCGGCTCAGCTCACCTCGTTCGTCGGTCGTGAGACGGAGCTAGCCGACATCACTGGGCTCCTCGAGCAGCACCGCTTCGTAACGTTGGTTGGTCCAGGCGGCGCCGGAAAGACGCGCTGCGCCGTTCAAGCCGGTGCCGAGCTGCTCGACGGCTTCGCCGACGGCGTATGGCTTGTCGAACTGGCGCCGATCTCAGACTTGTCCCTTGTCGCTCATACGATTGCGCATGCGTTGAACGTGGCAGAGCAGCCCCCTCGCCGGATGCTCGACACCCTGTTCGCCCATCTCGAGAATAAGCGGCTGCTGCTTATCCTCGACAACTGCGAGCACGTGATTTCGGAGGCTCGAGCGATCACCGCGGCGATTCTCCAAAGCTGCCGCGAGGTACGTATCCTCGCAACGAGCCGCGAAGGCTTGAACGTTGCAGGCGAGCAGTTCTATTCGATGCCGTCGCTCTCGGTGCCGCCCGTGGACGCGCCCATATCGGCGCAGGCTTTGCTCTCATTTGGTGCTGCGCACCTTTTCGCCGACCGCGCACTCTCCGCGGACAACCGTTTCACCCTAACCGACGCAGATGCCCCGCACGTTGCCGAGATCTGCCGGCGACTCGATGGGATACCGCTAGCGATTGAATTGGCCGCGGCACGCGTAAAGGTTCTCGCGCCCCAGCGGCTGGCACAGATGCTCGACGCGCGTTTTCGCGTGCTCACCGGAGGCGATCGCAACGCGCTGCCTCGCCATCAAACCATGCGCGCGTTGATCGATTGGAGCTACGATTTGCTCTCCGAAGAGGAACGCACGCTCTTTCGCAAGCTTTCGATCTTCGCCGGTAGCTTCGCTCTCGAAAGCGCAAGCGCAGCCTGCAGCTACGGGCAAGTTGACGAGATTGCGACGCTCGGTCTGCTCTCGTCGCTGGTCGATAAATCGCTGGTGCACTGGGAGCCGGTAACGATCGGTAAGCGCTACCGCCTCTTGGAATCGACGCGCCAATACGCGCGCGAGCGGCTTATCGAAAGCGGGCAGTATGACGCAACTGCGCGCGCCCACGCGGCGGCGTTCGTCGCATTGGCCGAAGAACTGGACCGGTCGGCAGAAACAATGAGCGATCGCGAGTGGTTCGCGCGCGCCGAGCTGGATATAGAAAACTTCAGGTCGGCGCTCGGATGGGCGTTCGGGGAGCGCGGCGACGCGCTGCTCGGGCAGCGACTCGCAGTGCTGCGCCCACTATGGGTCGTCTTCGGCGCGTCCGAGGGTCGCCGATGGACGCAAATCGCGCGCGATCTCGTGCGCGCCGAGACTCCCGCATCGGTGGTCGCAGCCATCGACCTCGCCGAAGCGCATGTCAGCGCGACGCTATTGCAATACAAAAACGCTTATGCGGCCGCCGAGCGCGCACTAGCGCGTTATCGTGGGCTTGGCGATCCGATGCGGACCGCCGACGCACAACTGCTGCTCGGCAGCAGCCTCGTCTTCCTCGGTAAGATCGCGGAGGGCGAGTCGATCATGTCGCAGGCGCTGGCCGGGGCGCGGGCGATTGGTGCACAGCGATTGGCGAGCCTCGTACTGAACCAGTCGGCGATGGCGCGGAGTGCGGCCGGTGATGCAGCCGGCGCACGACAGCTCTATTCCGAGGCGTTGGCGATCGCTCGCGAGCGGGGCGCCGAGCGAAGCGTCGCATTGGCCGCGATGAATCTTGCCGAGGCCGAGCATGGCGGCGGCGATCCGGCAGCGGCGCTCCGCTCGGCGAGCGAGGCACTCGCCATTTTTCGCAGGTTCAGCGAAAAGAGTGACATCGCGAGTGTTCTGTCCAACATCGCAGCATATCTGGTGGCACTGGGCCGCTACAAAAAGGCGCGCGCTACAGCCCAGGAAGCGCTAGCGACGGCACGCGACGCGCGCCACGAGACCTACGCGTTGTTTGCGCTCCAGCATTTAGCCGCCGTCGGCGCGCTACAACAAAAGAGCGGAGCGCAGTCTCGCAGAGCGCGCGTGTATGCCGCGCACGTCTTGGGTTTTGTAGAAGCGCGGCTCGAAACGCTGCGCGAGTATACCGAGGAGCGGGAATACGACGCGCTGCTCGCCGCCTTGCGCGATGCGCTCGGCGCCGACGAGCTTTCGAAGCTCATGGAAGAAGGCGGCGCCTGGAGCGAAGCCCGAGCGGTCGCGGAGGCGATGCGAATCTGATGAGAACTTGTGCGGTGCTATTCGATCGCGACGAGACGATCGTCGTCGACGTGCCGTTCAACGGCGATCCCGCCAAAGTCGTCGCCGCGCCGAACGCGCGCGAGCTGCTCGACCGGCTGCGCGCGGCCGGCCTGCCGCTCGCGGTCGTCAGCAATCAGAGCGGGATCGGGCGCGGACTCCTGACCGCCGAGCAGGTCAACGCGGTTAATCGCAAGATCGACGAGCTGATCGGTCCGTTCGCCGGCTTCTTCGTCTGCCCGCACGCGCCGGACGATGCGTGCGAGTGCCGTAAGCCCAAGCCCAAGCTGATCCTGGATGCGGCGCGAGCGCTGGGAGTGGATCCGGGGTGCTGCGTCGTCGTCGGCGATCGCGAAAGCGACGTCGAGGCCGCGCGCAACGCTGGCGCGATCCCGCTAAGAGTCTCCGGTCCTCACGGCCTCGCCGACGCGGTGGAGGAAATACTTAAGGGTGTTCGGTCGCGTTGAGCCAGTAATCGATGTCGAGGCCGTGCGCGGGCCACCGATCGTAGGCGCTCGCGGGCAGGTGCACGTTGCGCGATAGGCGCGCCCACGTGTTGACGACCCGCACGACGTAGCTCTCGGTCTCGTCGTACGGCGGAATGCCGCCGTATTCGCTGACGGCCTTCGGGCCGGCGTTGTACGCGGCGAACACGAGGTCGGGATGTTTCGACCCGAAGCGCTGCATGAGGCCGCGCAGATAGCGCGCGGCGCCGTAGAGGTTCTGGCTTGGATCGCGCGGGTTGACCTTCAGCAGCGCCGCCGTGCCCGGCATCAGCTGCCCGAGGCCGATCGCGCCCGCCGGAGATATCGCATGGGTGCGCCAGGCCGATTCGACCGCGACGATCGCCACGAGCATGTTCGCGTCGAGCCGCCAGCGTTCTGCATTGACGAGCACGCGGCGCGCCAGGCTGCGGCTCTGCCAGCCCGGCATCAGCGGATTGATGTGCCGCAGCACGCGCGCGTAGACGTCGATTGCGACCGGAGTCGCAGGGACCGTGCGATGAGCGGCCTGTGCGGGGGCGCACGCGAACGAAAACGAGCACAATGCAACGATGGCTGTCGCCAGGAAGCTGGCGATGGTCCTTCGCATATGGGGCCGGTGGGTTCGAGCCGCACGTCCGGCGCGCCTTCCGGGGAAGGGCCTCCGCGGCCCGGTTCCTCCGGTAGGCGCTGGGCGCTCGTCATCGTCATCGCGTTGTTCGTAATAATGTGCGGTATGATTGCTTGGTCGCAGTGGTATGCGATTCATGTCAACGTTCCGACGTACGAGTCACGCCGCCACGGCGCGACCCGCTGACTCGATTGGTTTGATAGTTATTTGAATTGACGCGCGCAGGATTGTTGCTCGGGCGCCACTACTGCCGTTTATTCATGGAGGTTTATCCGTTGTTACGACGCTCTGCGCCGCTGCTGCCGCTTATCGCTTTCACGCTTCTGAACGCCGGGCACGCCCGCGCCGCGGCTACTGCGCCCTCCCCATCGCCGTCGGTCTCGCCGTTGCCGTCTCCGACCCCATCGCCGGGGCCGGCCTTCGGGAACATGAGCTGGCGCGAGATGGGGCCGGCCCTGACGGGCGGGCGCGTGACCTCGGTCGCGGGCTCGGCGACGAATCCGAAGCTGTACTACATCGGCGCGGCGGGCGGCGGCGTCTGGAAGTCGGCGAACGCCGGACAAACCTGGGATGCGGTGTTCGAAAAGCAGGGCGCCGGCGCGATCGGCGCCGTAACGATCGACCCGACCAACGATAACGTGGTCTGGGTCGGCACCGGCGAGGCCAACCCGCGTAACGACGTCAGCTACGGCGACGGCGTATACAAGACGACCGACGGCGGCGACCATTGGACGAACGTCGGCCTCAAGGGCACGAAGTACGTCTCGCGCATCCTCGTCGATCCGCGCAACCACAACCACGTCGTCGTCGGCGCGCTCGGCGACGTGTTCGCCGACAGCTCCGAACGCGGCGTCTACGTCACCGATGACGGCGGAAGCACGTGGAGGCAGACGCTCTCGGTAGGTCCCGAGAGCGGCGCGTCCGATCTCGCCATGGACGCGCAGAACCCAAGCGTGATCTACGCGGGCATCTGGAAGTTTCAGCGCCGCCCGTGGACGTTCGTCAGCGGCGGCACGGAAGACGGCATCTACAAGTCGATCGACGGCGGCGCGACGTGGACCAAGCTCGAGGGCCACGGCCTGCCGGCGTATCCGATCGGACGCATCGGCCTCGCGGTCGCACCCAGCGACGGCAACCGCGTCTACGCCGTCATCGAATCGAAGGACGGCGTGCTGTGGCGCTCCGACGACGCCGGCGCCAATTGGACGAAGGTCAGCGACGACACGCAGGTCGACGCCCGTCCCTTCTACTTCTCGCACGTCGCGGTCGATCCGAAGAATCCCAACAAGGTTTACGCAGTCTCGTTCCAAGTAATGCTCAGCACGAACGCCGGCGCGAACTTCAAGGCGATTGCGGATCAGGTCCACTCGGATTTTCACGCGATTTGGATCGCGCCCAGCGACCCGACGCGGATCATCCTGGGTAACGACGGCGGCTACGCGCTGAGCCTCGACGGCGGCGACGAACTGGTTCTTCTCCATGAACGTGCCGATCGGTCAGGTGTACCGCGTCGGCTTAGGTTCGGACAACCCGTACACCGTCTGCGGCGGGCTGCAAGACAACAACGGCTGGTGCAGTCCGTCGAACTCGCTCGACCCGTCGGGAATCCAGAAGAAATTTTGGATCAACGTCTCGGGCGGCGATGGCGACCTGGGCCGTCCCCGAGCCCGACGATCCAAACTGGATCTGGGCCGACTCGCAAAACGGCTCGCTGACGATCTACAACCGCGTTACGCAAGACCAGTGGTCCGCGCAACCCTATTTGCAGACCGGCGTGGAATCGTGGGAGCTTTCAAAGAGCAAGTATCGCTTCAACTGGGAGTCGCCGATTGCGTTCGCCACGTGGCGCACCGCGAGCGGTAAAGTCATCGGCTGGTTCGGCGGCAACGTCATCTTTCAGACGACCGACCGTGGGAAGACGTGGACGGTGATCAGCCCCGATCTCACGCGCAACTTGAAGTCGCATCAAAACCCGGCTGGTGGTCCTATCGTCAACGACGTCTCGGGAGCCGAGTACACCGACACGATTCTCGACATCGAGGCCTCGCAGCGGGCGCGCGGCGAGATCTGGGTCGGCACCGACGACGGTTTGGTCCAGCTGTCGCGCGACTACGGCAAGCACTGGCGCAACGTCACGCCGCCCGGCGCGCCGCAGTACGGCCGCTTCGCCACCGTTGCCCCGTCGACGCTGGCCGACGGCACGATCTACGCGATCGAGGACGACCACGAGATGGGCGACAACGCGCCCTACGTCTGGGTCACGCACGACTTCGGCGAGAGCTGGACGAAGATCGTCAACGGGCTCCCGGCCGGGGAGTGGGCGCGCGCGGTGCGCCCCGACATCCGCGACCGCAACCTCGTCTACCTCGGCACCGAGCAGGGCATTTGGATCTCATTCGACGGCGGCGCTAACTGGCAGTCGTTCAAAAACGATCTGCCGACGGTATCGGTGCACGACATTCGCATGCAGCCGCGCGAGGACGATCTCGTGATCGCTACGCACGGGCGCTCCGTCTACGTCATGGACGACGTGGGTCCGATTCAGGAGTTGCAGCGCGCCATTGCCGGGAACACGTGGCTGTTCACGCCGCGCACCGCATACGAGTGGACGCTGCACGGGAACGACGAGGGCACCTACACCAACTATGCGGCAGACAATCCGCCCAACGGCGTTATCATCACGTACTATCAGCGCGATGCTCAGAAAAGCGCGCCGAAGCTCGAGATCCTCGACGCACACGGACGCGTGATCCGCAGCGTCGCGGGCACGCACAAAGTCGGCGGCAAGGACGAACCCTACGTTCCCAACAAGGCGGGGCTGAACCGCTACATCTGGGACTTCAACGTCAACGGCCCGGTGAAATGGAACGGCGCCGCGCTCGACTTCCTCAACGGCCCCAACACCGGGCCGGGCGTCGTGCCGGGCGACTACAGCGTACGGATGACGCTCTCCGGCCACACGTACGTGAAGTACTTTCACGTGGCGCCCGATCCGCGCTCGCAGTTCACGCAGGCCGATTACCAGCGCACGTTCGACGCCGCGATGCGCCAGATGGGCTACCTGTCGCAGGTCGACACGATCCTCAACAATCTCGATTCGCTCAAAAAGGCGCTCGACACCGCGGCGGATGCGGCGAAGAAGGCCAATAACTCAACGCTGACTGCCCAGCTCCAGGACGCGCTGACCGCGCGGCAGACGCTCTTCGAATCCCTTGCCGTAAACGTTCGCGGCGAAGGCACGGAGGACGAGAGCCGGCTGCACGAGGACCTGCTCGGCGCGTATTTCCAGGCGAACGGGCTCATCACGCCGGCGGTCACCGACCTGCTCGCGCGCACCGATGCCGACTATCGTGCGGGGGTCGCCCGCTACAATACGTTCGTGACCAGCGTACTGCCCGGCACGAACGCGGCGCTGAAGGCGGCCGGCATGAAAGAACTGCCGGCCATCCAAACAGTTGACGCAACGTGATGCTGATCTCGTCCGTCCTGCTCGCGGCCGCCGCCTACGCGAATCTCTCTTGGCGTTCGATCGGTCCCGCGGTCGCGGGCGGGCGTGTCGCGTCCGTCGCCGGGACGCCGCAGGACGATCAGCTCTACTACCTGGGCACGGCGGGCGGCGGGGTGTGGCGGTCGATCAACGGCGGCGCGACGTGGGAGCCGGTCTTCGAGAAGCAGTCGGTCGCCGCGGTCGGCGCGGTCGCCATCGATCCGACGAACGAGCGCGTCGTCTGGGCCGGAACGGGCGAGGCGAATCCGCGCAACGACGTCAGCTACGGAGACGGCCTCTATAAGTCGACCGACGGTGGCAAGACGTGGCGGCGCGTCGGCCTCGCGGGCGTCTGGAGCATCTCGCGCATCGCGATCGATCCGCGCGACTCGCGCCACGTCGTCGTCGGCGGGTTCGGCGATCCGTTCAAGGATTCGTCCGACCGCGGCGTCTACGTCACGTTCGACGGCGGCGCGTCGTGGACGAAGTCGCTCTATCTCGGGCCCGCGAGCGGCGCGAGCGACGTCGCGATGGATCCGCAGAACGGCAGCATCGTCTACGCCGGCATGTGGCACTTCCGGCGCGTGCCGTGGACGTTCACGAGCGGCGGCCCCGACGGCGGACTGTTCAAGTCGACCGACGGCGGACGCACGTGGAAGAAGCTAACCGGCAGCGGATTGCCGAGCGGTTATTCCGGACGCATCGGGTTGGCGATCGCGCCGAGCCGCCCAAATCGCGTCTTCGCGCTGATCGAAGCAAAGGGCGGCATCCTGTGGCGCACGGACGACGCCGGCGCGCACTGGACGATGACGAGCAGCGACACACTTGTGGACCAGCGGCCGTTTTATTTTACGCACATCGCCGTGGATCCGAAGAATCCCAATCACGTCTACGCCGTCTCGGAGATGCTCGCCGAGAGCAAGGACGGCGGCAGGAAGTTCACCGAGATCGCCAAGGGCGTGCACGTCGACTATCACGCGATCTGGATCGATCCGACGAACCCGAAGCGCATAATCGTTGGTGAGGACGGCGGCTACGCGCTGACCAACGACCTCGAGCACTGGTCGTTCTCGCGCAACCTCACGATCGGCCAGATCTACCACGTCGGCCTCTCGAACGAGAACCCGTACTTCGTCTGCGTCGCGTTTCAAGACAACGGCGGCTTCTGCGGTCCGGAAAACTCGCTCGACAGCGAGGGAATTCTCGACCGGCACTGGGTCAACGTCGTCGGCGGCGACGGCGTGTGGACCGTGCCCGATCCGGTCGACCCGCGCTACGTGTGGGCCGATCTCGAGGACGGCGCGCTCACGCTCTTCGACCGCAAGACCGAAGTCACGCGCTTCATCCGCCCGTACGACGCATTTCCCGGCAGCTTTCTCGGGCCGTTCGACCTGAGCTCCGTTCCGTATCGCTTCAACTGGGATTCGCCCATCGCGTTCGCGCCCTGGCCCTTCGACTCCACGGGCTCCGCCCGCTCCGCTCAGGATGACAAAAGCACGGCCTGGTTTGGCGGGAACGTGATCTTCCAGTCGACCGATCGCGGCGAGACGTGGACGACCATCAGCCCTGACCTGACTCGCAACATCAAGTCGCACCAGTATCCGTCGGGCGGACCGCTCGCCAAGGACGTCTCGGGCGCCGAGTACTCCGACACGATCCTCTACATTGAGGGCTCGCCGATCGATCGCGGCGAGATCTGGGCCGGCACGGACGACGGCTACGCGCAGATGACGCGCGATTCCGGCGCGCACTGGCGCAACGTCACGCCGCCCGGCACGCCCGAGTACGCGCGCATCGAGACGACGGCGCCGTCGCCGCTGGTCGCGGGAACGGCATACGTGATCGCCGACAACCACCGCATGGGCGACTACGCGCCCTATGCGTTCGTGACGCACGACTACGGCGCGACCTGGACGAAGATCGTCAACGGCCTGCCGCCCAACCAGTACGTGCGGACGATTCGTCCCGACTCGCGCAATTCGAACCTGCTGTACGCCGGCACCGAGAATGGACTGTGGATCTCGTTCGACGGCGGATCGAGCTGGCAGAATTTCCGCATCAACCTGCCGGCCGTCTCGGTGCGCGACATTCGCGTCCAGCCGAGCTTCAACGACCTCGTGATCGCGACGCACGGCCGCGATGCGTGGATCCTCGACGACCTCACCTCGATCCAGCAGCTCGGCAACGCCGCGCGCGGGGGGGCGATGCTGTACACGCCGCGGACGTCCTACGAGTACCACTACCACTCCAACGACCTCGGAAACTACACGCGCTTCGCGGGAGACAACCCGCCGAAGGGCACGATCATCGACTTCTATCAAACCTCGCCCGGCAAGAGCCCGCCGACGATGCAGATCCTCGACGGAAGCGGTCGAGTGATCCGTACCGTCAGCGGCACGCATAAGGTCAAGGGCAAAGAGGAGCCGTACGTCCCGAACAAGACCGGAATCAACCGCTACGTCTGGGACTTCACGGAAGACGCGCCGGCGAAGTGGTACGGCGCGGCCAAGGAGGACTATCAGGGTCCCAAGAGCGGCCCGATGGTCGTGCCGGGAACCTATACGGCGCGCCTGACGCTCGACGGCAAGACGCAGCAGCAGAGCTTTACGGTCGCGGGCGATCCGCGCGATGGCTGGAGCGCCGAACAGTACCGCGCCGGCTACGACTTCGCGCGCAAGTACGCGACGATCTACTCAAAGATCGACGAGGCCCTCAACAACCTCGACGCGATCAAGAAGTCGCTCCAGTCCGCCGCGATCGCGGCGAAGAACGACGCTGCGCTGCAGCGCGACATCCTCGCCGCGCAGCAGCAGTGGACCGACGTGTTCGGCGCCTTCACCGCCGACTACAAGAACGACGAGGACTCGATTCAGCGTCCCGGCTCCCTGCGCGAGTCCGTGCCGCGCACGGGCTTCCCCGGTATGCAGCTTCCGCCCACCGCGGAACAGCTCGATTACGGCCGGCGCTTCGACGCGGCATACTCCGCGGCCGTCGCAAAATACAACGCGTACGTAACCTCGCTCGCGCCGCTCCAGGCCGAACTGAAGAAATCCGGCCTCAAACCGCTCGCGGGAGCGAACCCCCTAACGCCCTACTCCGACGCGGCCCTAAGTGCCTTACTCGTAGTCTGGGGCTTGGTAGTCGCCGGGCAGCGGTTTCATGAAGAATCTCGGCCGTTCGGGCGCCTTGATTTTCACGAAGGCGCGCGGCGCCTGCGAGAAGTCGAAGGCGTCGGTCCCGGGCGCGTTGGCGCGCGCGTCGGCCGCGGCCATCTGAGCCAACCCGAAGAGATCCTCGGCGAAACGCAGCACGCTGGCGGTTTCATACTGTATGTGCGTGACGACGCCGTGCTTGGCATAAGGCGAGATGATCAGCAGCGGAACCCGAAAGCCGAGGCCGTCGTAATCTGCGTAGGGAGGCTTGACTGGATCGTAAAGGCCGCCCCAGTCGTCCCACTGCACGAAGATCACGGTCGAGTCCCAGAACTTGCTCTCGCCGACGGTGTTGACCAGCGCGGAAACCCACGACGGACCATAGCCGCCCGGGCAGTTCACGTGATCCGAGTCGGCGCAGACCGGCGTGATCCACGTGAAGTTCGCGAGCTTGCCGGCGCGCACGTCCGTGATGAACTTCCAGTTCGGCGAGATAACGTCTTTCTTCCAGTCCTTCCCGTAGTAGATGTGACGCACGGCCTGATAGCTCGACCAATAGCCGCCCGATCCGCTCGAATCGCTGCCATACTTGCTCGCATAGAAGCGCCAGCTGAGACCGGCTTTGTCGAGCTCGTCGCCGAGCGTCGTGTAGTCCCAGCACGGCTGCTCGGGCGCGCCATATGTGCGCTGGTCCGTGAGCGTGGCGACTTGATCCGACTTGCCGCCCTCGCAGCCCCACGCGCCGTACGGCAGATCGACCGCGCGGTCCGCCTGAGCGGCAATCACGTACTGGTGCGATACGAAGCTCTCGTCGAGGTGCGACTGGAACATGCGATCGGCCAAGACCCACTCGTGCGCCATGTCGAAGTACGGCTTCGACTCGTTGTGTGGTACGTAGACGTACTCCCGATACTGTTTCGGGCCGCCAAACCCGCTTTCCCGATCGAAGCCGTTCATTCGGCAGTGCGTACCCCGGAGGCCGCCCCTGCTGTTACACGCTGCGAACATCGCCGCCGCAGAGTGATCGATCACGTAGTACGCGCCGAGGCCTTCGGGTGTCAGGTCGACGCGCTGGTTCTCCGAATTGAGGCCCCACGATCGCGTGTACGCGCCGGGGTAGCCCTGAAAGAGATTATTGAAGCTACGATTTTCTTGAACGATGTAGACGATGTGCTCGATCTTGCCGGCGCCGGTCGCATTGAGTCCCGAGAGCACCCGCCGTTCTGCATGTAAGGCAGCGACGTCGATGAACACGCGGAGGACAGGAGAATAAGTACGAGCGACGCCGCGGCTTTCGCGGCGTATGACGGCTTCATGCCCGAGCACTATGCCGCTTCTCGCGCGCGCTCCTTCCACGCGTTGAAACGCCGCCAAAGAGGCGCTTCATGAAAGCCTCGTGCCGGTACGACGAGCTTTTGCCGAAATGCACGACGGCGAGTTCGAGCGACGGCACGAGATAGAGTGCTTGCCCTGCCGAGCCGCTCGCGTAGACGAGATCGGGCGGCGCCACGCCTGCGCCGAGCCACCATCCCAAGCCGTAGCGTGCGTTGACGGCGGAGCCTTCGAAGCACGGCCGCAACGTAGCGCGATTCATAATGATAAAACGACCGTACGCGAGCCAGTTATCCGCGCTGAGCGACGCGCCGGTCGGGAGGGGCTGCGTTCCGTCCGCAAGTGTACGCCAGCTTGCAATGGCGACGCCCGCCGGAACGAGGACGCGCTCACGCAGGTACGCGTGCGGCGTTAGGCCGCGCAGCTTGCGCGCGAAGAATGCTCCGAAGACCTGAAGCGGAATGCCGCCGTAGGTGAAGCGCGTGCCCGGCTCGTCGCGCAGCGGCATCGCCAATGCCCGATCGTACGCCGGCACGCTCGCTCCGAGGCCGCCGAAGGCGAAGCCGGCCGTCAGCGAGAGCAGCATGCGCACGGTGACGCGTCGCTTCCACGGATCCTCGCGCCACGACTCGATCGTGTCGGCGATGGGCTCGTCGAGCTGCAGCAGTCCGTCGGCGCACGCATGCAGCGCGGCGACGCCCCAGAAGCTCTTCGTTCCGCTGTAGAGCGCGTGCGGCGCGGCCGCATCGAACCCGTCGCCGAACTCCCGCGCGAGCACGTCGTCGCCGCGCGCGACGATCATGGCGTGCAGGCCGTGTGCGCGGGCGTATTCGCGCGCGGCCTCGATGTCGAGCCGTTGCGTCATGATTGGAGGAGCGTTCTGCCGCGACTTGCAAAAGCGCCTGCATGCGGGCGTACGTTCTCCTCGTCGCTTCCGTTGCCGCGCTCGGCGGACTGCTGTTCGGCTACGACACCGGGGTGATCTCCGGCGCGATCCTCTTCATCACCAAAGACTTCGCGCTGGCGACAGCGCGAGCAGGCCTTCACGATCAGCGTCGTTTTGATCGGCTGCATCGCGGGGTCGGCGGTCGCGGGGACGATCGCCGATCGCATCGGCCGGCGTTGCGACGCTGCTTCGCGCCGGCGTCGTCTTCTTCGGCGGCGCGATCGTCTCGGCGCTGACGCCGAACGAGGCGATCCTGCTTGTGCGGACGCTTCATCGTCGGCATCGGCATCGGGTTCAGCTCGGTCGTCGCGCCGCTCTACATCTCTGAGGTCGCCCCGGCGAACGTGCGCGGCGCTCTCGTCTCGCTGTACCAGTTCGCCATTACCGTCGGCATCCTCGCGGCTTATCTCGTCGACTACGCGCTCGCCGCGAACGGGCAGTGGCGCTGGATGCTGGGCCTGGCCGTCATTCCGTCGCTGGTGCTCGTCGGGGGCATGCTCGTCATGCCCGAGAGTCCGCGCTATCTCTTCAAGATGCTGCTCGGCGATCGCGCGCGCGACGAACTGCTGCGCATCTATCCGGATCCGGCCGAGCGCGCGCAAGAAGAAGAGTCGATCGCGAGAGTCTCCGCGCCAAGGGTCGGGCTGTGGAGGCGCTGCACGAGCCCGTCTTCCGGACCGCGCTCGTTCATCGGCATCACGCTCGCCGTGCTGCAGCAGATCACCGGGATCAACACCGTAATCTACTACGGCCCGCAGATCTTCCAGATGGCGGGCATCGGCTCCGGCGTCGGCCTCGATCCTGGCGCAGACGCTGGTCGGCACGGTGAACTGCGGAATGACGCTGGTCGCGATCTTCTTCGTCGACAGGCTCGGACGCAAGCCGCTGCTCTACGTGGGACTGGCGGGCATGTTCGTGGCGCTGGCGACGCTGGCAATAGCGTTCGCGCGGCCGCACCTCTCCGGATCGCTGGGTGCCATCGCGCTCGGCAGCATGATGCTCTACGTCGGCTGCTTCGCGTTCAGCCTCGGCCCGATCGTCTGGCTGCTGATCTCGGAGATCTTCCCGCTGCGCGCGCGCGGGCTCGGCATGTCGATCTCGACGCTAAGCCAACTGGGTCGGCAACTTCCTCGTCTCGCAGTTCTTTCTCACGATGGTCGAACGGTTGGGCCGCTCCGGCACCTTCGCCATCTACGCGGCCCTCTGCATCGTGACGATCGCTCTTCGTGCGCGCGATGGTGCCGGAGACGAAGCGCGAGCTGCTGGAACGCATTCGCGTTCGACCGGCCTAACGAGCCGGCAGTGATGCCGCCGCGTCCTCTCGATCGTCGTTCCGGTCTACAATAACTGGTGGCTCACGGCGCGATGCCTGCGCGCGCTCGACGTGCTTCGGAGCGAGTGCGCCTTCGAGTTCGAGACGATCGTGGTCGACAACGCCTCGAGCGACGAGACGCCGCGCGCCGTCGCCGAGTTCCCCTGGGTGCGTTACGTGCGGCACGAAGAGAACCGCAACTTCGCCGGCGCCTGCAACGCCGGCGTGCGAGCGGCGCAGGCGCCGGTGACGCTGCTGCTCAACAACGACGCGTATCCGCTGGGCGATGCGCTGACGCCCCTGCTGGCTGCGTTCGACCGCGACGACGTGGCGATCGCCGGAGGCGCGCTGTTCTTCGAGGACGGCGTCACGCAGGCCGCGGGGCTGGTGTTGCTGCGTAACGCGCACTGGCACTATTACTGCCGCAACCTGCCGGCGTCCTCGGCGCGGTTGCCGCGTCGCGCGACGCGCTCGCCGTCTCGGGCGCCGCGATGGCGGTGCGCACGCAGTGGTTCGTCGAGTCCGGCGGTTTCGACGAGTCGTTCGTCAACGGTTTCGAAGACGTGGATCTCTGCCTTCGCGCGCGCGAGCAGGGCCGCGCGATCGCCTACGTCGCGGACGCGCGCTTCGCGCACTACGAGGCCGCGTCGGAGGGGCGATTCGCGCGCGAGGCCGAGAACGAGCTGCGTTTCTACGCGCGCTGGGCGAAGAGCTTCGCGCCGTTTCCGCGCACGGACCGCGGAGCGGTCGGCGCCATCGCCGTGCGGCGCTCGCGCCGCGGCGATTCCTTGCTCGACGCGGCGCTTCTCGACCTGGAGGAGGCGCTGCGAGCGTTCGGCCATCCCGTCGTGCGCGGCGCGAATCCCGGCGTGGCGCAGGCTCGACCGGCGTTTTCGCAGTGCCGCGAGCATCGCGTGGTTCGAGGAACTGGAAAAGCCGCCCGGCATAGCGATAGGCGGCGATGCTTCGCGCTTCGCAACGATTCGCACCCGCGGTGCGGTGGATCTCGGCGTGCCGTGGCTGCCGTGTGCGTCGCCGTGCCGCGTCGACGCGCTGAAAATTCGCCGCTCCGACGATCCGGCATGCACCACCGTCGGCGTAGTCGGCGGCGAGTATCCGGGAGTAGCGATTACGCCCGAGATGTTGCTGGGCAGCGGCGAGCTCGAGCTCGCCTGCGTCGTGCATCTCGGGTTGACCGATGCTGCGGCGTTCGGCAACGTGCTGCTCGCGCAGGCCGGCATTCCCGCGATCGTGCTCGAGTGCGACGAGCTGCGCGCGCTCTTCGCGCCCGACGTCGCGCTCGGCGGCGCGTTGCCTTCGCTCGCGGAGAACGTCGCGCGCATGCTCGCCGATCCGGCGGCGCGACGCCATTACGGCGAGCTCGTCGCGGCCGACGCGCGCCGCCGCTTCTCACCGCGGCGAAGCGCGATCCGCGTGGTCGATCTCCTGTGCGCGTCGCGTTACGGGTTGGAACGTCCCGCGCCGTAACCGCCGCCGCCGGGCGTCTGGATTGCGAGCACGTCGCCGGTTTCGAGCGGCAGCGTGGTCTTCGCGCGTAGCGGCGTCTCCGCGCCGTCGCGCGACAGCGTGTGCCGCCCGCACGCGCCGGATTCGCCGCCCTGCGCGCCCGGCGGCCGCAGCGTGTGACGATCGGCGAGCAGCGTGGCGCGCGCGGAACCTTCCACGAGCTGCAGCGCGCGAATCAATCCGTTGCCGCCGCGATGCCTGCCGGCGCCGCCCGTTCCCTCGGCGAGCTCGTAGCGCACGACGCGCAGCGGAAACTCGCGCTCGATCGCCTCGATCGGCGTGTTCAGCGTGTTGGTCATGTGGCAGTGGATGCCGTCGATGCCGTCGGCATTCGGACGCGCGCCCATGCCGCAGCCGTTGGTTTCGTAGAACGCCCAGCGTCTCGCCGTTGGGGCGCGTGCCGCCCAGCATCACGTTGCTCATCGTCCCGCCGCTGCAGGCGGGCACGCGCTGCGGCGCGGCCTTTGCGAGCGCCTGCAGCACGACCTCGGCGTTGCGCATGCTCGTCTCGACGTTGCCGCCCGAAACCGGCGCGGGCCGGCGCGGATTGAGCAGCGACCCGAGCGGCGCGCGCACCGTGACGGGACGAAAGCACCCGTCGTTCATCGGAATGGTAGGATCCGTGACGGCGCGCAGCGCGTAGTGCACGCCGGATAGCGTCACGCCGAAGACGGCGTTGAGCGGGAATCCGACTTGCGGCGACGTGCCCGAATAATCCAGCGCGGCGCTTCCATCGCGCAGTTCCAAGCGCAGCGCGATCCCGATGCTGGGCGCGCCGCCGAGGTCTTCCAGGAAATCCGTCGCATCGAAGATTCCGTCGCCGATCGCGCGCAGCGCGGCGCGCATGCGCAGCTCGCTGTCGTCGAGCGCGCGCGCGATCGCAGCCTCGACCCCTTCGAATCCGTAGCGCTCGTAGAGCTCCAGCAGGCGCCGCTCGCCGGTATAGTTCCCCGCCACCTGCGCGCGCAGGTCGCCGCTGCGCGCGTCGGGCGTGCGCGAGTTTGCGCGAAAGAGATCGACGGTTGCGGGAACCACGCGGTCGCTCTCCACGAGCCGCAGCGGCGGCACGACCAGCCCCTCCGCGAAGAGATCCTTCGCGTCCGACGGCATCGAACCGGGAACCGCGCCGCCGACGTCGGCATGGTGCGCCTTGTTCGCCGCGTAGCCGGCGAGGCGGCCGTGGAAGAAGACCGGACGCACGACCGTGACGTCGTTCAGATGCGTGCCGGTGATATAGGGATCGTTCGCGACCCACATCTCGCCCTCGCGAACGCCGCCGTGCTCGACCTCGACGATCGCGAGCATGCGCCGCAGCCCCCACGGCAGCGATCCGAGATGCACCGGAATGTGCTCGGCCTGCGCGATCAGCCGTCCGAGCGGGTCGAAGAGCGCGCACGAGTGATCGAGCCGCTCCTTGATGTTGGGCGAATACGCGCTGTTGCGCACCGCGATGCCCATCTCTTCCGATCGCGTAGACGAGCGCGTTCTTCGCGATCTCCGCCGCGATCGGATCGATCATCGCGGATCTCGCTGCAGCGCCAGCAGGTCGCCCTCGACTGAGGCCGACCACCCCGGCGCGACCCACGCCGTGCTGTCGTATGCCTCGATGATTGCAGGCCCGTCGAGCCGCGCGTTCTCGGTTAGCGAGTTGCGCTGATACACGTCGACTTCGACAAACGAACCGTCGATCCAAACGTTGCGCTTCGAACTCCCAGTGTCATCCTGAGCGGGCGGCCGCCGAGTGGCGCCGTGGAGTCGAAGGACGCAATCTTGCCACTCGCCATTAGGCGCGCGTTGACGAGCTCCACGGTTTCGTCGGGAACGTCGTAGCCGTAGCGGGCACGGTGTGCGCGGTGGAAGCGTTGCGCGACCTCGGCGGGATCGGGATCGTGCTCGATCGTCAGCTCGAAGCTCTGTCCGCGATAGCGCGCATCGTACTGCCGCCGAAAGGCGATCGTGGCGGCGTGCGCGCCCTGCGCGAGCAGTTCGCCGCGCGCGCTCGATTCGCTCTCGTCGAAGAATCGCGCGAGAGTCGCGTCGTCGGCGTCGCCGGTCGCGCGCAGGATCGGGCGCACGTCGTTGACGTGCAGGTCGGCGTCGAGCAGGCCGAACGCGGAGAACAGCCCCGGTTGCGCCGGAACGATCACGCTCGCGATGCTGCAGCTCGCCGGCCAGCGCGCACGCGTGCAGCGGGCCGCCTCCGCCGAACGCGACGAGCGCGAAGTCGCGCGGATCGAGGCCGCGCTCGACGGTGACGATGCGCAGCACCTTCGCCATCGCATCGTCGACGAGCGCGACGATGCCGAGCGGCGGTCGCCTCGATGCCGCGCCCGAGCCGCTCCGCCAGCGCCGCGACGGCGGCGCGGGCGCGCGACGCGTCGATCGCGAACGCGCCGCCGAGCAGATGCTCGGGATGAGGCGTCCCAGCACGACGTTCGCGTCGGTAACGGTCGGTCGATCCGAGACGCCGTAGCACGCCGGTCCCGGATCGGCGCCGGCGGAGAGCGGACCGACGCGCAGCGCGCCGGCATCGTCGATCCACGCGATCGTTCCGCCGCCCGCGCTCACCTCGGCGAGATCGACGAAGGGAAAGCGCACGGGATAGCCGCTGCCCTTGATTGCGCGTCCGCTATGCGTGCGCCCCGCGGCCTCGAACTCGTGCGCGACCTGCGCCACGCCGTCGAGAATCGTGCCGGCCTTGGCCGTCGTTCCGCCCATGTCGAACGAGAGGAGACGCGGCGCGCCGATGCGGCGCCCGAGCGCCGCCGTCGCGATCACGCCGCTCGCCGGCCCGCTCTCGACGATCGCCGCGGGCCGCGCCGCGATGCGCTGCGCGGCCGCCATGCCGCCGTCGCTGCGCATCACGTAGAGCGGCGTGTCGATGCCGTGCTCGCGCAGCTCGCGCACGAGCCGCTCGAGGTACGCCTCGACGATCGGCGCGAGCGCGGCGTTGACGACGGTGGTCGAGAAGCGTTCGTACTCGCGATACTCCGGATCGACCTCGGACGAACGCGCGATTCGCGCCTCGGGCAGCGCGGCGGCGATTGCGCTCGTCACGCGCGCGCTCGTGCGCGTCGTTCGCATAGGCGTGCAGCAGACAGACCGCGACCGCTGCGACGCTTCGGCGGCGCAGCTCGTCGCAGGCTGCGGCGACGGACGACTCGTCGAGCGGCTCGACGACGTTACCGAGATGATCCATTCGTTCGCGGACGGTCAAGCCGGTCGTCGCGCGCAACCAAAGGATGCGGACGCTCGACGAACAGATTGTAAATCTCGCTGCGGTTCTGACGGCCGATCTCGATGACGTCGCGGAAGCCGTCGCGTCGTGACGAGCGCGGTACGCGGCAGCTCGAGACCGAGCTGGCCGAGCAGCGCGTTGGTCGCGATCGTCGTCGAGTGGGCAAGAAACTCCACCGCCGGCCGCGGCTCGTACTCGCCCAGCAGTCCGAGCAGGGCCTGCATCACCGCGCGGTGCGGCTCGCGGGGCGTGCTCGCGACCTTGCGCGTGACGACGCGCCCGCTCCACGACTCCGCAGCGACGAGGTCGGTGAACGTGCCGCCGACGTCGATCCCCACGCGCAGCGCGCGCCGCTCCGTCATGGGCGCGGCCTTCGACAGGCAATTCTCGTCGTACTTGCGGCGCTTGCGGCATTTTGCCGGTCGGCGCCGGCCGTCGCGTCGGTGGCGCAGTCATCGCGAATTCGCGGCACTTCGTGATGTTCGATCAGCTGCAAGAACTTCGCTTTGTACCGATTGACAAGGGCAGCAAGAAGGCGCACAGTGACTTTTGAGGGGATCTGCCGCGGTACGCAGCGGCTTCGGCCATGAAAGCTGGAACCCATGCAAGTTTCAACCTGGGCTTCAAACGCGTTATGCGGTTGCACGGCCTTCGCAATACTCGCCGGCTGTAGCAGCGGCGGATCACAACTCGCTCCTAGGGGCGCGATGCCGCAAAGCCGCGCCGTCGCTCCAGACGCCGGCCGCAGCGGATCGTCGTTGCTGCCGCCAATCCAGCATATCGTCATCATCGTGCAAGAAAACCGCACGTTTAACACCCTATTCATGGGCTTCCCAGGCGCGACCACGGCGAGGAGCGGGCGCAACTCGAGCGGCCAAACCGTGGTGCTCCATTCCGTGCAGCTTGCGACAGACTACGATATCGGGCACACTCACACCGCGTTCAAAACCGAGTACGCGGGTGGCGCGATGAACGGCTGGAACAACGAGAGTCTCTCTTGCAGGGTAAAGAACTGCCCCGCCCGCTCGACCGTCGCTTACGCCTACGTCAAGCGGAGCGACATCCGGCCGTACTGGCAGATGGCTTCGCAATACACCGTCGCCGACCAAATGTTCCAAAGCAACGAGGGGCCGAGCTTCCCGGCCCACCAGTACCTCGTCAGCGGAACCTCGACGATCGCTAACGGCTCCGACCTGCGGGCGTCGGAGAACGCCAGGCATCCCCGGCACCACGGCGGGAACGGCGACGGCATGGTCGGCGGCATGGTCGGCGGCTGCGACTCGGAGGCCGGCTCGGCCGTGAAAGTCATCAACGACGCCGGCAGCGAGAACAAAACCGTCTTCCCGTGCTTTGAGCGGCTATCGATTTTCGATGAACTCGACGCTGCCGGCCAGAGCTGGCGCTACTATCAATACTACGGCGGCGCGGGGGTGTGGAATGCCGTCGATGCCTTGAAGCCGATTTGGCAAAAACCCGAGTTCAAAACCGACGTCGTGTGGCCGCCCTCACGGGTGCTCACCGACATCGCGAATGGGCAGCTCGCAGCCGTGACGTTCGTGACGCCGACCTACCTCGAGTCGGACCACCCGCGCGACAACAACGGCAGCGGCCCCTCTTGGGTGGCGAGCGTCGTCAACGCAATCGGAACTAGTCCGTTTTGGAGTTCGACCGCCATCTTCGTAACATGGGACGATTGGGGCGGCTGGTTCGACCCAATAACGCCGACGATCCAAAACTCCTACGAGCAAGGCTTCCGCGTCCCGCTCATCGTGATCTCGCCCTATGCGAAGGAGGGGTACGTTTCGCATAGGCCGCACGCCTTCGGGTCCATCCTGCGCTTCACCGAGGAGGAGTTCGGCCTGCCGTCGATGGGAACGACCGACTCGACGAGCGACGACCTGAGCGACTGCTTCAGGCGGTCGGCGCCGCGCCGCTTCAAGCCGATTCGCGCCGCGCGCGGAGCAGCCTACTTTTTGCGCCAGCCGATAACGAGGATACCACCAGATGATGACTAGCCGAGCCGTTGACGGTAACCCTAAAGCCGGCCAATTCGGCAGCGACTTTCGCGCCTTCGGTAATGCGATGCTGGCTCAGACCCAATGTTCGCAAGATGCCGACGCATATTTTCAATGGCGAAAACTGCTAGAGTCGGAAGCGAGCCAAACCGTCGAGTAAGAGCTAAGGCGACGTGGGCGTGCAACTATGGGTCGCCGCGACGGACGAGATTGCAGCTTTTGGTGCTGCGATTCTCACGCCGCGCGGCGTGCGGGGAACGCCAACAAGGCGAGCGAACCGATGTAGTCAAGGAGAGAGCGGATGAAGAGACTCATGATCGGCGTCTTGATCTTTCTTGGTTTGTTTACGTTTGGCAGACCGTCGGCATCCGAGCTAGTCGCAACCGCCCCAACCACCGAGCATCCGCTCATCCTGGCGCAAGATCAGGGCGAAACTCGTGTTTGGCGACCCCTTGTTTCGGAATCGCCGGCCGAACAGAAGTTCGATGAATCGACGCCCTTCAGTATCAAGGTAGATAGCGAACATGGCGGTTCGCCAGACTTTTGGTTCGGAACGGAGACCCTCCCGGCTGGGGCGGGAATTCCGTATCATCGGCATTTACACGAAGACGAAGTATTGTACATCCTTTCTGGAAGCGCGCATGTCCACGTGGGGTCTCTCGAGGGCGATGCACGTCCAGGGACAATCGTCTTCATTCCCAGAGATACGTGGGTATCGGTGCAGCCCGCCGGAGGGAAGCCGCTGTCGCTCCTTTTTGCCTTCAACGCTCCCGGCTTTGATCGCTACATGCGCTGCGAATCAGTGCTCTTAGGGGAACGTTCACAGCCTGTGACCACCAAAGAGGATAAGCGTTGCCAGAAAGTCGGTGACGTTCAGTATCGCTGATGATCGGGCGAAAGGACCCTGTTGAGCGGACGACCTCCCGCGCCGACTGGCTTTGGCGGGAACTCACCGAAGCACCACGGATCCTTTAGTGCGTGAGTCCGTCATTGGCAGTACGTCTTCGAGGGAGGGACATTCTGAGCACCTGTGAACTGAACGAGTCCTGTACTACATCGATGGGAGTGATAGTATGCGTTCAAAAACAAGCATCAAACGCGGTCGATTCCTTGCGACGAGCGCGGCAGCGATCGGTGCCGCCGCGGCGAGCTACTCCTTTGCATCGGCGCAAACGGAAGTGGCTGCGACGATGAGCGGCGCGGGCAAGCCGAGCATAGTTTTCTGTCATGGTCTTTGGGCCGACGGCTCGTGCTTTACCAAAGTGATGGGGCCGTTGCAAGCGCAAGGCTACGATTGCATTGCTGCGCAGTACCCGCTCAACACACCCGAAAACGACGTCACTTTTGCCAAGTGGGCGATGGACGTGGTGAAGGGTCCTATCGTGCTTGTTGGACATTCATATGGCGGCTCGGTGATCACGGCCGCCGGAACCGGCCCGCGCGTGAAAGCCCTCGTTTATATCAACGCGCTTGCTCCCGATACTGCTGCCGGCGAGACATCGCAGAGCATACAGCAGAAGTTCCCCGACGACCGACGTGCTCAAGCACATCAAAGTCGTCGATGGACGTATCTGGCTGACCAAAGAAGGCCTACAGTATTTTTGCGGCGATCTCTCGGCGACTGAGCAGCAGCTCGTGTGGGCGACACAGGGCGCGCCGGCTGCCAACATCTTCGCGCACGATGCGCCGGGCGTTGCGTGGAAGACCAAACCGAGTTGGTACATTGTCGGAAAGAAGGATCACACCGTCAATCCGGATCTTGAACGTTTTCTTGCGAAACGCATGAAAGCCAAGACGACCGAACTCGATTCGAGTCACGTGCCGATGCTCTCGCAACCAGACCGCGTGGTCGAAGTAATTCTCAGCGCTGCGCAGTCGGTGTAGAAGTCGGGAAGCACGAGCTGGGCGGCGAGAAGTCCTCGCGAAAACCAAGAACGACGGTCATTCCTAACCGTCGTTCTTCAATTGGTGGAGATGAGCTAAAGCGGTTTGGGGCTTTCAATACAAGGCCCCCGCTGCCGGGCGCCGGGCGGCGAGGCGCTAACAGGGACTCACGGCCCGAACGCCAGCGCATCCGGGAAGGACACGCCCTGCGAGATCGTCCGCACCACGTATGTTCCACCCGGAGCGTATTCCGTCACCGTGCTACTACTTTGATTTGCGACGTAGAGATTGCCGGAACCGTCAAACGACAACGCAAGCGGATCATGAACGCCCTTGGAGATCGTCCGCAGCAGCGACGTTTTGCCCGGAGCGTAGACCGTCACGGTGTTGCTGCTTTGGTTTGCGACGTAGAGATTGCCGTAACCGTCAAACGACAACGCACGCGGGCTGGACACCCCCTTGGAGATCGTCCGCAGCACCGACGTTTTGCCCGGAGCGTAGACCGTCACGGTGCTATTAGTGGCGTTTGCGACGTAGAGATTGCCAGAACCGTCAAACGCCAACGCACTCGGGCCGGCCACGCCCTTGGAGATCGTCCGCAGCACCGACGTTCCGCCTGGAGCGTATTCCGTCACCCTGTTATTACTGTCTGCGACGTAGAGATAGCCGGCTCTGCCAATCGCCAACGCGCCCGGGCCGGACACGCCCTTGGAAATTTTCCTCAGTACCTTCGAGCGGCCTTTTGCGTACACCGTCACGGTGTTATTTCCGGAGTTGGCGACATAGAGATTGCCGGAGCCGTCAAACGCCAACGCAACCGGGGCGGAGACGCCCTGCGAGATCGTCCGCAGCGGCGACGTCTTGCCGGGAGCGTAGACCGTCACGTCGTTACCGAAGTAGTTTGCGACGTAGAGATTGCCGGAGCCGTCAAAAGCCAACGCAAACGGAGCGGAGACACCCTGGGAGATTGTCCGCAGCACCGACCCTTTGCCCGGAGCGTAGACCGTCACGGTGTTATGGCCGGACGCAGCGTCGTTTGCGACATAGAGATTCGGGTTCGTCGCGGGCCGATCCGTTTGCATCTGCGCCATCGCTCCGGGCGCTCCGATCGGTGTCTGCGATCCACATCCTGCGAGTATTGCAATGGCCGCGTAGATGCCGAACGCATAGCGGCCTAAATCTGAAATCGTCATTTGCCGTGCTCCATATTTCGACGTGAACGCGTCGAAAGGCCAATCATTTTGCCGGCAAGGCTCCCGGCAGCTCCGCGGGCTTAGCCCATCTTAGCACCCAAGCTGCGATCCCGGAAGCCGCCGCGGCCCACGGCGCGGCCACTCGCCGATCACTATTATTTATCCATGCGGTGATGGCAAACTTCGAAGCGATTGCCCAAGGGGTCTTCGAAGAAAACTGCGTAGAACGTTGGGTGGTGCTGGTCGAAGTATTGGGGACCTTCAATATTTTGACCACCATGCGTCCGAACGACTCCCGCGACTTCGTCAACAAAGGCAGTGCTTGGGGCGGCGAACGCAATACGCGTAGCTGTCGGGCGCGCATCGGGATCGGCAAAAATATTGAAGAAATCCGCCCGGATGCTGCCGTAGCGCCGAGTATAGCCGTACCGCACGACTCGTGGGGTCGTTGGTTCGGTACCAAAGAGCGCCATGAGGGCATCGTAGAACGGACGCACGGCATCTGCATCGCTAACCCGCAGATCGATGTGACTGAACAGCGGAAACGGATACGTTTCAAAATAGCGCAAGCGCGCCTCGCGTAAGTCCTCGTTTTGC
The DNA here is from genome assembly GCA_963756165.1 of Vulcanimicrobiota bacterium. Lineage (GTDB taxonomy): Bacteria > Vulcanimicrobiota > Vulcanimicrobiia > Vulcanimicrobiales > Vulcanimicrobiaceae > Cybelea. The sequence continues at coordinate 566,133 of CAVWMO010000014.1, forward strand.
TCCATCTGATCCACTGTCTCCCTTGCGTTCACCAAGCTATGCGCGTCCGCTGCGACGCCTCGCGCTATGACGAGTGCATCCAGGGCTTACGGCTCTGGCGTCGGTTTAGGCGATTCGGGGTGCGCTTCGATCGGTTGCGGCAGCTGCTTCCCGTCGTTTTTATATCCACGCAGGAACGGCATTCCCGGCTTCCACGACGTCTCATCCGTGAATGTCACGCTTTTCACGGTGATGACTTCGCGCGACATGAGCCTTACGACGCGATCGGACCAGAGGGGGCCGTGCCAGCAGTGATCGGCGATGTTAACCGGCGGCGTAAACGTGCCTCGGTCGACAACGCCAAAATCCGCTTCGACGGTGCCGGAATAGCTCTCGACCACGAACGAGAAATCAACGGAGGTCGCCACTTTGGTCGAAACGTTTCGAAACGACACGCACTGGTTGTAATAGCGCCCCGAGTCTGAGTTATGCAGTCCTACTAGATAAACGTGGATCGGCAGCGACTCGTAATTTCGCACGATGTAACTCTGGATCCGGAGCCGCTCGGGCGCGGGGGTCGCCGCCGCGGAAGCGGATGCGCATCGTGTCCAGACTTCGCCGGAGGGCCAGGTGATTTTGTTGCCGTTGAAACTCAGAGTGGCCGTCTGCGCCCAGCGTTCGGCAACAAGAGTCGAGGAGACGATGCGAGCGTAGGTATCCCCGTACTTTGGGTCTTTTATCATTAGTCTCGGGCTATCGGTGATCGTAATCGGCTGCTCAGGGATTATGCTGGAGCCGGAGCGGCACCAGGTGCCCAGAAATCCGTTGCTCGCCAGCGCAAGTGCTGTTGCTGTGCCAAGAGAACCAGCAGAAGAATCCCGCAGCTGCGGCAATAGCGGTTACAGCGAATCTCACATCAGCCTCCCTCCACATTATGTGCGGACTGCTTTACCAGTTAGGGCCTAGGCTTACACGGAAAGTCTTGGGTGGCGTTTCCCGCACTCTCCTGTGGAAATGGGGAACGACCTACAAAGGCATAGACAACTTTCTCGTACGCTGTCTGCCCGCTGGGGCACGTCTGCCTGCCGGTCACGATCAGCAGCATAGGGTAGTTGTGAAAGTGCCCTGCAACGCAGCTTGGCTCACAATCGTTTACTACTCCCGTACCTTTACCGGCCGCGAATGACTCGCCCCATCCCGTCCATTCAATGCGCTCGATGCGAAAGTTCGCATCGGCACACGCGAGTGTCACACTCGTTGGCTTTGCGACCGGGCGCCCTAAGCAATCTGGGAGAGCGACCGTCGAAGTTCCGGCTACCCCCGGTGTTGCATAAAATCCCACGCCTGCGATCACCAATGCGATGAGAGTTGCTAAACGCATATCTCCTCCAAGATGGACGTCGTTTTGATCGGTTGGGGGTCCGGGAAGCCCGCTAGGTCGCTTTAGCACCCAAGCCCTCGGAAGCCTCCTCGGGCCGAGCACTAACGTCGTAGCACCAAGGCTTCCCACGCCGGCCACGACCGGGCTCAAGCCTACGGCCTATATAACCGCCCCAGTCACCCACGCGAATCACGAACAACTCAATCTTGAAATTGCTCGGTCGAGCTTTACTTGCTGCATCATCGCCGCCATCGCGCGCCGCGCGCGCTTGAACGGCGCTATCGCGTTGACTAGTTACTTAGGGCTCAGGGCTTCTCCACTTGGGGGCCCACTTGTGGAAATGAACCTTATTGGGAAGCCGCCCTTAGGATAGTGCCAGAAGCCGATTCCGGGCTGCGAGCTTTGCTTCGCGGGACCGATAACGGTTTGACCCAGTATCAGAAATTGGCCGCTAGCGACCGAATTCTCCAGGGTCGTGGTAGCGCCGACCTTGTGCCCCGAGCTTCCATTTATCGCAAAACGATAGATCACGGCCGCGCTCGAAGAGCTCTTGCCGGCATCTTCGATCGTTAGATCGTTGCCGTCCCACTGCACGGAACCTGGACTGTGTATAACCCTATCCAGAGTGATCTTACTAAACGTGGAACTCCCATTGGGTAATTCATCGAGCATGAACGAGACGCTGTTGCTGTACCCGTCCACAAAAATGTTGCCCTGCGGATCGTAAGCGCAGTAGACACTCCCGCGCATATTCGGATCATTGTACTGGCGGGCGAGCCGCCAGCCGCGATTAGGCTTGTACGGGAAGACGACTACCGAAGGCGAGCTGTCGGCGACGGCTATGTCTTCGGTGTTCTCGTCAACGGAGCAGCCTCCCGAACCGCCCGGATTGTACAACGTCGCAATTGGATTGCTGCCCCCATGCGGAAAGACCCAGACATAACTTATGCCCTCACCCCCAGCGAGGATGATGTTCCCAAATCTATCTGAGCAGAGATAGCCTCCCCATCCGAGCGCGCCGACCGGTTTTCCGCGAGGATAAGTGTAAACGTCGACCAGGCAAGTTGATGTTCACATAAAGCAGGCTGCGCGCAAAGACCCTTACCGCCGCCGATTCCTGCGTCGTGCCGGAAGGCTCGAAACTTGATTGCGAACCACCGCAGGCTGCCAACAGACACGCAGCACCCGCAGCTAACGCACGGCGCCTAAAACGAAAACCGATCATCGCTCCGTCCTCCTCGGAGCGAGCTTCGCCGGCGCGGCGCGGTTCCCTTAGGAGTCGGCGGCCTTGCGGATCGCGTTGATGTCGAGCTTCACCTGCTGCATCATCGCCGACATCGCCCGCTGCGCGCGCTCGCGATCCGGATCGCCGAGCAGCTCGAGCATGCCCTCCGGCACGATCTGCCACGTCACGCCGAACTTGTCGCGGATCCAGCCGCACCGCATCGTCTCGCCGCCGGGCAGGAGTTTCTCCCAGACCTCGTCGACGTCGGCCTGCGTCTTGCAGCTGACGACGAACGACACCGCCGACGAATTGAGGTCGAATTGGGAACCGAGCTTCTCGCCGTCGGGCGTCGTACGCCCTCCGTTGAGCGCGACGAAGTCGGTGCCGTCGAGCACGAAGTCGATCGTCAAGACCGTTTCGCCTTCGCCCCAGCGATTGACCGAGTCGATTTTCGAGTTCTTGAAAGTGGCAACGTAAAAGTTGACCGCCTCTTCGGCGTTTTCGTCAAACCATAAAAACGGCGTGATGTTCTGCATGATGACCTTTCTCAGTCAGAATCGACGAGTTGACTCAGAGAGAAGACCGCGCCTTGCGGATCGGCCACGACGCAGCGCCGAAATCCGGGTGCGTCGTGCGGCGGCGTCACGACGCTGCCGCCGAGTTGCGCGACCTTTTCTGCGGCCGCGTCGGCGTCGCCGATCCAGAAATCCACGTTCCAGTGCGGCGGCACGCTCGCGGGGACGTCGCCGCCCATCGGCAACGCGCCCGCGACCACGTCGCGCGGCACCGGCTGCTGCGGCTCGCCGCCGACGAAACCGGGGAGGCGAAAGAGCGTGACCTCCGTGCCGCCGGAAGAAAACGTGTCGCTGCTCCAGCCGAAGACGTCGTGATAGAAGCGCTTTGCCGTCTCGAGGTCGCGCGTCAGCAGCGCGCTCATCGACCACGCCGCCGGCTCGTCGACGCGCTGCGCGCCCGCGCGATCTCCCGCTTGCCATAACGAAAGCGTCGCGCCGCTCGGATCGCTGACGGCCGCGAGCCTACCGGCGGGCGGCGCGCAGGTCGGCGGCATGACGACCGTGCCCCCGGAGCTCGACGCTTTGGCGCACGCCGCGTCGACGTCGTCGACCGCCACGTAGGTGTTCAGAACGCATTTGGCGGAGCGCCGTGCGGCGGCAGCGATCCGATCCCGGCCACGTCGCGACCGCGCAGCTGCGCGACGAAGTACTTTCCGGGCGGCGTGCCCGGCATCGCACCCGGGCCGGAGCCACCCGAAGAGCGCGGCGTAGAATTGCGTCGCGGACTCCGGATCGGGTTGCAGGGTATCGACCCAACAGGGGACGCCGGGCGGATAGTGCGTGCGTTCGCTCATGCGTTAGGAAGCCTCGACGAGATTGAGCATCCACTTGATGCCGAACTTGTCCGTCAGCATCCCGAAGCGCGGCGACCAGAACGTCTTGTCGAGCGGCATCGTGACGCTGCCGCCGGCGGATAGCTTGGAGAAGATCTCGTCGATCTGCTCGCGGCTCTCGCTCTGGATGCCGAGCATGAAGTTGCCGCCGGGCTCCTCGCCGCGGCCGGGAGGCGCGTCCATCACGTTGATGGCTCCCGCCGGCGAGTGCAGCGTTCCGTAGACGATCTTTCCGGCCCACTCGGGCGGCAGCTGTTGGGCGATCGGCGTCTCGCCGAAGCGCGTGATCTGGACGTCGCCGCCGAGCGCGTCGCGATAGTGAGCGAGCACCTCTTCGGCGTTTCCGTTGAATGCGAGATTCGGATTGAGTTGCATTGCGGTTACTTTCCCCTTACTTCAAGAGTTGAGTGAGCGTTTCGCGATGCTGGTAGGCGAGCGCGAACCACAGGCCGGTGAGAACGATCGGCAGCGCGATGGTCTGCGGCTGCATCGTGATGTGGAACGCGAGGATGTTGGACAGGATGGCCGCGAGCAGCACGAGCGCGAACGCCACGAAGCGGTTGGCGAGCAGCAGCACGCCCGCCGTCAGCTCGATCAGGTCGACGAACACGACCCAGCGCGACGCGAAGAAGGCCGATGTGAAGGTGCCGGCGAGACCCGGCGGCATCGGCGGCGGGTGCCCGATGAGAACGAAGATCGAGGCGCCGGCCAGCGTGAAGACGAGCCCGAGCGCGATACGCGCCGCCACCAAACCGTAGCGAGCGAGCCGATTGCCGAGGGCCTCTCCGGGCAGCCGATCGACGAGAGCAGTCATTTCGAGGGGTTCCTCCTAGCGGTGAGCGATGTGGGAGCGATTATAGCAAAGTATTCTTGTTAAAAACAAGTACCATTGCGAAAAATATATTTTGCTGTATAATAACAAGCGTGGCGAACCGAGCTTACGGCCAGTACTGCGGCCTCGCACGCGCCGTCGAGATCCTCGGCGAGCGCTGGGGCCTGCTCATCGTGCGCGACCTCTTGATAGGCCCGAAGCGCTTCACGGACTTGCAACGGGGGTTGCCGGGCATTCCCAGCAACGTCCTGACCTCGCGCCTAAAGGAGCTCGAGGCGGCGCAGGTCGTCGCGCGACGCGTGTTGCCGCGGCCGGCCGGCTCGATCGTCTACGAGCTGACCGAGTACGGCAGAGAGCTCGAGGACGCCGTCATTCGGTTCGGCCGCTGGGGCGCGAAGTCGCTCGGCGAACCGCATGCCGGGCGAGGTCGTCACGCCGGATTCGATCGACGATGGCGCTGCGCTCGACGTTCGGCCCGACGCGGCCTACGGCGTCCGCGCAAGCTACGAGCTACGGCTCGGTGACGTCATAGTGAGCGCGCGCGTGCACGACGGCAGGGTCGACGCCGCGGCTGCGCCGCTGCCCGGCGCCGACTGCGTGATCGAGGCCGGGCCAGGCATTCGCGCCGTCATGGCCGGCGAGATCACCGCAAACGAAGCGATCGAAAACGGCATCGTCCGCGTCAGCGGCAAGCGCCGTTTGTTCGACCGCTTCGCCGAAATGTTCCGTATTTAAAGCGTCAGGCTGTACGTGCCGTTGCCCGGATTGCAATCGGAGCCTTGTTCCATGCGGATCCGGAAGTTGAGGATGGTGCTCCCGCGCGCCGCCTCCGCCGAACGCTGCCACATGTAGGAGAAGCTGGCCGATTGGCCCGGCGCGAGCGGCGGGATGCCCTTGTCGTCGAGCTTGTTGCCGTACTGCCAGATGTCCACGAACTGCAGCGTGTTGTTCGGCTGACCCGAGCTGCCGAGATTGGTTACGGTTCCCACGATGTGATAGTCGTTCAGCCTTCCGTCACTCGTGACGTTCTTGACCGCTACCGACGTGATCGCCGGATTTGCGCCTGCACAGGTCGCGGCGACCGCCGCGGCGCCGGTTTGCGCGAGCAGGAACAAGACGATGGATATCGTTCGAATCATTACCGCGCTCCCTCCCTTGCTGAAGTGGCTGCCATTCCTATACCCGCACGCGACGGCGGATATTCAGGCCCGGGCGCGAATGCAAGCGGGCCATGCCTCGATATATGATCCTGCTGCTCTGCGGCGCGCTCCTCGGCGCGCTTCCGCCTACCGCTTCCCCCGACACGGCGCTGCGCGCCGGGCTCCAAAACGACCTCAACAGCTATCTCGCGGCGCGAGCCAAACCCGAACACATCTCCGGGATCGCGCTCAGCATCAGCCTGCACGGCGTGCCGCAAACGATCGACGTCTCCGCCGGGACGACCCGCTACGGCGGCGGCGGGGCGCCGATCACTCCGCAGACGCTCTGGCAGATCGGCAGCAACACCAAGGCCTTTACGTCCGTGCTGCTGCTGCAGCTCGAGGCCGAGGGCAAGCTGAACATCAATCAAACCGTCGGGCGTTGGCTGCCGCAATATCCGGCGTGGAAGAACGTCACGATTCATCGTTTGCTCGACATGACGAGCGGCATTCCCGGCTACGATTTCTCGGAGAGGATGCTGCGCGATTACGCGAGCAATCCGCGGCGCTATTTCACGACGCAAGAGCTGGTGCGTTACGCGTATCCGACGACGCCCGGCGCGCCGGCCGCGACGACCGGCTACTCGTATTCGAACACGAACTACATCCTGGCCGAGATGATCATCGAGAAGGTCACCGGTCACAGCTACACCGACGAGCTCAATCGGCGGCTTCTGCGCGCCGGGCTCGGGCTCGACGACACGTATTACGAGGCGTACGCGTATCCACCGAGCATCACGAGCCGCACGACCTCCGGATACTTCTTCAACCACGACTCCGACAACGCGGGCCTCGCGCCGCTGCTCGGCAAGGACGTGCGCGACTTCAGCGTCTCGTGGATGCAGGGCGCCGGCGGCATCGTCTCGCGGCCGGAGGATGTCACGCGCTGGGCACGCGCGCTCTACACCGGCACCGTCCTCGCGCCCAAGCAGCGCGCCGAGCTGATGAGCCTGGTCTCGCAGAAAACCGGCAAACCGCTTCGGAAGACGACAGCCTGCAGGATCCGGGCGGCTTCGGCCTCGGCGTCGCGCAGGTCACGAAGCCGGTCGTCGGGACCCTCTGGTTCTACGAGGGGATAACGCTCGGCTATCGGATGCTGCACGTCTACTTTCCGCGTCAGGACGCGGTCATCGCGTTCGGCATCAACAGCCAGCCGGACAGCAAGCAGAATCAGTCCGGTCAGCTCGTCGTGGCGATCTATAAGACGCTGCACGCCGCCGGCAAGCTCTAGCGCCGGCCGAAACAAACCGGTGCAAGCGGCCGTAGAAGCGGCATGAACGTACGGATTCCGGCCGCTTTGGCGGCCGCACTGATTGCGCTTTCGCCCATCTCCGCGCCGGCGCAGAGCACGCCCGCCGCCCAGATCGCGGCCCTGCAGTTGCAGGCCGTCAACGAGTTTTTGGCGGCCGCGCCCGAGGTCGCGACGTTCCTCGGCGACTATAGCCACGACGGCGATTGGAGCGATCCGACGCCGGCCGGCATAGCGCACTTCAAGGCGATGCTTTCGTCTTACGAGCAGAAGATCGGCGCGATCGACATGACGGGCGCGACGCTGCAGGACCGCAACGACATCCGGCTGATGCGCGCGTTCGTCGTGGGGCAGCGCCGCGCCATCGCCGATCAGGAGGCCGGCAAGGATCCCTCCGCGCCGCCGCTGACCGTGCTGGGCGCGGTTTTCACGATGATCCTGCACAAAGACGAGCAAGATCCGAACGTCTGGTGGGACCATGTGATCTCGCGCATGGAGAAGGCGCCGGCGTGGATGGCGGCGCAGCGGCCGCAGATCACGCATCCCGGGACGCCTGCAGGCGCAGGTGGCGCTCAAGGAGCTCGCGATGGCGCCGGGCCTCTTCTATTACGTGCTCACGCCGATGTCGGCGCAGCTGCCCGCCGATCAGCGGGCGCGCTTCGTCAAGGCGCGCGACGCGCTCGTCGCGTCGATGACGCGAGTGGACGAAATGGATGCACGACAACGCGGCGAGCTGGCCGCATCAACTACGCGATGGGTGCGGACGCGTACAACGCGATGCTGCGCGACGAGCTGCTGTTACCGTATAACGCCGATCAGATCGCCGCCATCGGGCAGAAGACGCTCGATGCGGCGATGGCCGCCGAGCGCAAGATCAAGGCCGAGGCGAAGGCCAAGGGCGTGAATCTCTCCAATCCGGCGCAGGCGGCCGCTAACGGCGGCGGGATGACGCCCACGACGAAGGACGCGCAGTTCGCGTTCTTCCAGGCGCAGCTCGACACGCTGCGCGCGTTCATCGCCAAAAAGCGCATCGTGACGATTCCGCTCTACGTCGGCGCAGATGAAGATCGTCGAGACGCCGGCGTTCCTGTTGCCGATCCTGCCGGGCGCGTCGATGAATCCGCCGCCGATTCTCTCCAAAGCAGGTCAACGGCATCTACTTCGTTCCGCCGCCCAATCCGCAGATGGCCAAGGCTGCGGCGAACGGCGCGATCTTCGAAGACTTCGACCGCGACCGAGTGCTGATGACCAGCGGCCACGAGGGCTTTCCCGGCCACTTCCTGCAGCTCTCGATCGCCAAGCACAACGCGGATCCGGTGCGCCGGTTCTCGTTCGACAGCGTCTTCGCCGAGGGTTGGGCGTTCTACGAAGAGGCGCTGCTCGAACGCGACGGTCTGTACGGCAACGATCTCGACGGGCGCTACGCGGTCGCACAATTCGAACGGCTGCGCGGCGCGCGCGCGATCGTCGACACGAAGCTCGCGACGGGCGCGTGGACGTTCGAACAATCGGTGAAGTGGTTCCAGAGCAACGCCGGCGTCGACGCCGACACCGCGCTGGGCGAGGTCAGCCGGTTCGCGCTGGGGCCGGGTCAGGCGTTCGACTACGCCGTGGGCAAGACGCAGATCGAGGCGCTGCTTGCGCAGTACAAAGCCCGCAAGGGCGCCGCGTTCGACCTGCAGGCCTTCCACGACGATCTGCTCTCACACGGGACCGTTCCCGTGAGCGTCATCGCCGGCGAGATGCTCGCCGAGTAGCGAGGTTCGCTCGCGCAGCGCCGCGAGCTCGCGAGCCTGGCGCTCCGCGAGCCTGCGCCAGCGTGCGATCTCACGATGGACGCGCAGCGCATCGAGGTTATCGTAGGCCGCGCCGGCGGCCGCGCACATCGCCTCGAGCGAGGCGGCCTCGTCGGGGTCGATGTCTTCGCCGTTGGCGTGCGGACCGTACAGCGCGACCGCCTCGAGCCGCGAACGCACGAAGATCGGAACGGCCAGCGCGGCGTCACCGTTGTTCAGCCAGACGGGGTGACGAGTGCCGAGCAGCCGCAGCGCGATGACCGTGTCGAGCGGCTCGTCGTTACGAAGGAAGTCTCCGGAATCGTTGCGTTTGAACAGCGCCGAGTGGGTCAGCGAGTACGCCTCTACGGGCTCGCGCGCGATCGCCTCGTCGACGATGGCGCCGCTCTCGGCGAAGGGCAGCCCGGCGGCGACGCCGGCGAGATGCCGCTCCGCCAAGTGGCGGCGGCGGAAGAGCAGTCCCTCTACGAATGCCTCGATCCGGGCGCTCGCGGGCTGGAGCGAGAATGCGACGCCGATCGCCGTCAGCCCGACCAAGACGAGCGCGACGCCGCTCTGCTCGATCACGCGTGCCGTCAGCCATTCGACCAACGCGAAGATCGCGAAGATCGCGCCGCTCAGGATCGTGTACACGAGCGTGCGGCTGACGACGAACGAGATGTCGAAGACGCGCTGTCGCACGACGGCGTAGGCGATCGCAAACGGCGCGATCGCGTAAAGCACGACTGCGGTCCAGACCAAGGCGTCGGACGTCGCGAGCGAATACGCCGTCGACCAGTAACGCGCCCACTCCGACGCGTAGTTGAGCAGCGTGAACAGCACGCCCGCGATGACCCACACGAAGCGCTGTCGCTGCGTATGCGCGACGCCGAAGTACGCGGCGACGAGTGTGACGCCGGCGATCGCGATCAGCCCGAGCGCACCGATTACCGAGCCGAGCGTCATCCACGGAGCGGGACTGCCGCCCGCGAAGAGCGACGTGGCGTCCCAGGCGATGTTGGGAATGACGAACAGCGCGCCGACCGGGATCGCGAGACGGTCGAGCCAGACGCGCCAGCCGGTGGCTTTATCGCCGGGAAAGCGCGCCGCGAAGATCACGAGCCCGATCGGACCGGCGACGGCGAGAATGTCGGACGCGAGCTGCGCGACCGGCAGCAGCGCGACGGGGAATCGGAACAGCGCGACGTTCGTTGCCGAGACGAGATAGAGAAAGAGTCCCCACGTCATCCGGTTCGGACGCCGCAGCAGGATCAGCAGCGCGATGGCGATGTACGCGAACCCCGCGAGCCGCAGGAACGAGGCGATCGGCGAGCCCGTCGCATGCTGCGCCTCATCCGCCGTCAGCGGCATCGCGGTTAACGTTTTCGCACGCTTAGAAATTTCGAACGAGGTGCGCTCACCGGCGACGGGCGGCTGATAGTCGAGACCGACGATCCGGTCGTGCAGACTCGAGTGCGCGAAGTCGAGGCGATCGCCCGCACGGATGGCGGCGCGGGCGGCGGAGGTGCCGGGATCGACGGCGGCGACACGGTTGCCGTCGCTGTAGACCAGCCGGTACCCGAACGTGCTGGGCGGAGTGAAGAGCTGGACCGACGCCGCGACGTTGAGCGCGATCGCGACGGCCGCCGCAAAGAGTGCCGCGAGCCGCTCCCAGGACTTCATCTAAAAAAGCCGCATTCTTCGGCCACCTTTCTTGTCATCCTGAGGAACGGATATGAAGATCGGAATCGTCGGCGCGGGCAACATAGGCGGCAACCTGACGCGGCGCTTTACCGCCGTCGGCCACGCGGTGTTCGTGGCGAACTCGCGCGGACCCGAAACGCTCAAGGACCTGGCCGCTGAAACGGGCGCGACGGCGGTAACGGTCGAGCAGGCCGCGCGCAGCGGCGACGTCGTCGTCGTTACGATCCCCGAGGCCAAGATTCGCGACTTGCCGGCGGACCTGTTCGCGGAGTCCCCTCGAGCGTCGTCGTGATCGACACCGGCAACTATTATCCGCGTCAACGTGACGGGCGAATCGAGCCGATCGAGGCCGGCATGCCGGAGAGCCGCTGGGTCGAAACGCAGCTGCATCGCCCCGTCGTCAAGGCGTTCAACAACATCTATGCGCAACATCTGCTCGAACTCGGCAAACCCGCGGGCGCGCCGGGTCGCATCGCGCTGCCCGTCGCGGGCGACGAACCGGCGAAGAGCGTCGTGATGCGGCTCGTCGACGAGATCGGTTTCGACCCCGTGGACGCGGGAAGCATCGACGAGTCCTGGCGGCAACAACCCGGCTCGCCCGTCTACACGCACGATCTCGACGCGCAGGGCGTGCGCGACGCGCTCGCGCGGGCTAGGAAGACGCGCACGGCCGACTGGAGCGGGACGGCGCAGAGTCCGGGGACGTTCGAGGCGCGGGCGTAGCGCCGGACTAGGCGCGTTCTGGGAAGCTGTCGCCGAACATCGGCCGGCCGCTCGCGGACTCGGAAGCTGCTACCTCGTCTTCGATTACGTCCCAGTGCTCCGCCAGTCGGCCGTTTTCGATACGGACGACGTCCGCTGCGATCCAGTTCTTCGGTTGTCCGAATCCGGAAAAACGCCCGTGCACGATAACGAGATCTCCCTCCGCGACGATCATGTCGTGTTCGTACTTCAGCGTCGGCGGGATGCTGCGGATGAGATCGAAGAGCCCCTCGCGCCCCGGCTTGATATGCGCGCTATGTTGGATGTAGTTCGGCGACCAAAAGCGTTCGGCAGCCTCGTAGTCGCGCTTGTTAAAGAGTGTGTCAAAAGCTTCAAGAACAAGAGCTTTGTTTCGTTCTTCGTGCGAAGGTTCGGCCGTTAACTCGATCGCATCGACGCGGTCCGGATAGAAGGCAAGATGGTCCTTGATCGCGGCGACCGCCTCGTACGGCGCCTCGTAGGTCCACACCGCGTTGACGGCGCGGTCGCCGCCGGGAACGATGCTGTAATAGCCGGCATCCCCTTTGTAGGGGCAATGCGTCGCGTTGTCGGTACGCGCGAGCAGCGTCATGTCGACCTCAGAACGCGGAATGTAGTACACGGCGGGATAGTCGCTTTCGCGCAAAACCAGTGTATTGCGCGAATCGGCGATGACTCTGCCGCCGGCCAGCACGCGCACGCGCGCGGTACTGGGCTCGATCGCGATCGGATGATCGGCGTTCGGAATCTTGGCGGTTTTCATGCGGCGGTCTTGCCTCCGTTGACGTCGATGATTTGTCCCGTGATATAGCGGGCGCTGTCGTATGCGAGGAAGACGATCACGTCTGCGATCTCGTCGACGTTGCCGAGCCGCTTCAGCGGGATGATCGCAGCGAGCTGGGCCTTACGTTCGGGGCTTCCGGCGAAGCGAGTCAGCAGATCCGTATCGACCGAACCTGGCGCGACTGCGTTGACGCGCACGTTGTATTGCGCGCCTTCCAGTGCAGCCGACTTCGTGAGCCCCTCGACTGCGTGTTTGCTTGCGGCGTAAACCGACGCGTTCGGGACGCCGCGGTGGCCGAAGGTCGAGGAGACGTTGACGATGCTGCCGGCGCCTTGCGGTTGCATGACGCGCAGCTCGAATTTCATGCTCAGCAGCGTTCCCAGGACGTTGGTGTCAAAAGTCGCCGAGTAGTTCGCCGCGGTTTGCTCGCTGATCGGCCCGGGTTGCCCCTCGGTGCCCGCGCTATTTACCGCGATGTCGAGGCGCCCGAATCGCGCGATGATAGCGTCAACCATTGCGCGAGTCTCGTCTTCGTTGGAGACGTCGGCGCGCACGAATTCCGCGTCGGCGGCGCCCGCGCTGCGGAGTTCGGGCAGGAGCGCCGCGCCGTCTGGTTCGCGTCGCCCCGCGATCGCCACCCGGTCGCCGGCGCGCGCGAACGCAAGCGCGGTGGCACGGCCTATACCGCTTAGACCACCCGTGACGAGGACGACGCGACTCATGGGAGCCATAATGATACGTACGTACGTATTTGTCAAGCAATCAATCTTGACTTCTGTGGCTCGAGGCGGCTAAGCCGTTAGAATCCTGCCAAAAAGGACGCGCTTGAAGCGCTCGATGGGCTCCGGGCTACGGTATGCTTTAGAAAGCAAGATCGCGCCCTCGAGCGAGGATAGGACGAATCCCGCGAGTTCGTCGCAGTTGGCGCTCGCGTTCAACTCACCGGCGGCTACTGCGGCTCGCACGCAATATGCTATCGACTCCCGGACTTCGCCGAAGATCTCGACGACGCGGCGCCGGATCGGTTCGCTGTGATCGCTGACTTCGGCACTGAAATTCCCAAAGAGGCAGCCGCATCGCATGCTATCGCGGTTGAGCTGATCTTCGATAGTGTCGATGTAAGCCGCGAGGCGCGCCAGCGGCCGGCGGCCGTCGTTGCGAAGCGTTTCCGCGATGATCGCTCGCACCGAACGATAATAGAGGTCGAGGATCTCGAGCCCGAATGCTTCTTTCGAGACGAAGTGGTTGGTGAAGGATCCCTGAGGTACGCCCGCGGCGGCGACGATGTCGCGCACGCTCGCGTTAGCAAACCCGCGTTCGTGGACGACACGCATTCCCTCGGTGAGGATCTTCTCGCGGTGAGACGGCTTCGGCACCCCCCAATCTTGACGTACGTCCGTATTGCGTGTCAAGGCGCGAAACTCACCGGGATTCGACGGGGTTGCGTGAGCATGGCGGTTTCAGCATACGAATGTTTTCGCGCGCTGCACGAGGGCCCGGAGGCCTTCGTCATGCCCAACGCGTGGGACGGCGCGTCGGCGGCGCTGCTCGCGCGCGCCGGATTCGCGGCGCTGGGCAGCACGTCGTTGGGACTCGCGTTCTCGCTCGGTCGCCAGGACGGACGTCACGCGGTGTCGCGTGACGACGCGATCGAGCATGCCGCTCTTCTCGCGCGCATCAGCGGCCTTCCGGTCAACGGCGACCTCGAAGACGGCTTCGGCCCCGATCCGGAAGATTGTCGTCGCGACGGTGCGCGCGGCGATCGACGCGGGCTTGGCCGGCCTCGGCATCGAGGATACGACCGCCGATCCGGCGCGGCCGATTCACGACTTCGATGCCGCGGTCGCGCGCGTGCGCGCCGCCGCCGGTGCCGTCGCGCGGCAGGATCCTGCTCACCGGCCGCACCGACAACTTCATCAACGACCGTCCCGACCTGGACGACACGATCCGCCGGTTGAGCGCGTTCGCCGAGGCCGGCGCCGACGTGCTGTACGCGCCGGGACTGCCCGACATGGATTCGATCGTCGCCGTCGTGCGTGCCGTGGCGCCGAAACCGGTCAACGTGCTGATCGGCCCCGGCGACGCAATCGTGTCGCTCGAGAGGCTCTCCGCGGCGGGCGTGCGGCGCATCAGCTTCGGCGGCGCGCTCTATCGCCTCTCGATGACTGCGCTGGCCGACGCCGCGCGCAGACTGCACGACGGCGACCTCGGCGTGACCAGCGGTGCCATCCGCGGCAGCGAGATCGGCGCGCTTTTGCCAAACCGGCCTAGTTCGGCCCGAAGCCGGGTATAACCGGCCCGGTGCTTTTACGAATCCGCAAGTTCTTCGCGATTCTCGGGCCGGGCCTGATCACGGGCGCGGCAGACGACGATCCGTCCGGCATCTCGACGTATTCCGTCGCGGGCGCGGCGACGGGCTACTCCATGCTCTGGCTCACGCTGATCTCGACGCCGATGATGTCGGTGATTCAGGGCATGTGCGCCCGCATCTCGATGGTCAACGGCGAGGGCATCGCCGCGATCATACGCAAGCGTCTGCCGGTCTGGCTCGCCTACGCGCTGGCCTGTCTCGTGATCGCCGCTAACACGTTCAACCTCGGCGCCGACATCGGCGGCATGGCCGACGCGCTGCATCTCGTCGTTCCCGTGCCGGTCCGACGCGCTGGTGTTTCTGTTCGGTATCGGGTTGATCGCGGTACAGACCTATTTGTCGTATGCGAAGATCGCCCAGGTCTTCAAGTGGCTGACCCTGGCGCTGTTCGCCTACGTGGTCACCGCTTTCGTCGTGCGGCCGCCGTGGGGCGAGGTATTCCTCCACTTCGCCGTCCCCCGCATACGGCTCGATTTCGGATGGCTGTCGACGATGGTCGGCGTACTGGGCACGACGATCACGCCGTATCTATTCTACTGGCAATCGTCGCTGATGGTCGAAGAAGATAAAGAGGCCGGCAAGTCGACGATCGCGGACCGCCGCGGAACGGACGCGTCGCAGGTGCGCGACATGCACGCCGACGTCAACGCGGGCATGATCTTCTCGAACGTCGTCGCCTTCTTCATCATCGTGACCACGGCGTCGACGCTGGGCGCGCACGGGCGTCACGACATCGCGACCGCGCAGCAGGCCGCGGAGGCGCTGCGCCCGCTCGCGGGCCGCTTCGCCGAGCTGCTCTTTGCGCTCGGGATGGTCGGCACGGGGGTCCTCGCCGTTCCGGTGCTCGCGACGTCGTCGGCCTACGTCGCCGCGCAGACGTTTCGCTTTCGCGAAGGCTTGAGCGAGCCGGTGCATCGTGCGCCCCGATTTTACACGATCATCGCGGTGGGCATCCTGATCGGCATCGCGATGAACCTGCTGCGGATCGACGCGATCAAGGCGCTCTTTTGGTCGGCAATTCTCAACGGCATCGCGGCCGTGCCGCTGATCGGCGTGATCGTGTGGCTCGCGTCCAACAAAGGGGTGATGGGCGAGTGGAGGAGCTCGCGCCTGGCGCGCGCGTGGGGATGGGCGACCTTCGCGCTCATGGGCGGCGCGACGCTGGGGATGTTCTACTTCATGGCGCACGGAACGTAACGTGCGGTGCATTCACTCTTCACCGGGCCGGGCTCGCTGCGAGAGCCGTCCGAACGGGTGGCGTTCTGGCTGACGGCGCTGTTGGCGTTTCCCGTGGCACTGCTGATCGGTTACGTGCTGCACGAGTCGATCGGCGCGTCGCAGGTGGCGCTCTTCATCGTCGTCGCCATGGTCTACGTGACGCTGGCTCGCGGACGCCTCCTCGGTTCGAGCGTGCGCGTAAACGAGCTGCAATACCCGCGCGTCTTCACGATCGTGAAGCGAGCGTGCGCGGCGCTCGAGATCCCAATGCCGATCATCTTCGTGCGCGAGGACAACTACGTTCCGGCGGTCGCGCTGGGCTTCGGCGAGCCATACGCGCTTGTGCTCTCGAGCCACTGGATCGAGCTCTTCTCGGACGACGAGCTCGCCTTCATGATCGGTCGCGAGCTCGGCCACATCGCGGCCGGCCACACGCGCTTCCACTCGCTGCTGAGCGTCAACGGCAACGAGAACCCGCTGATCTCGCTGATCTTCGGCGCGTGGCTGCGGCGCTGTGCGCTCACGTGCGACAAGGTCGGCCTGTTATGTTGCGGCTCGGTCGACGCCGCGGTTCAAGCGATGGGCATCGCGGCGTTCCATTCGTTCGGCCGGATGGTCGACTACGAGGCGTTCGCGGAGCAGAACGCGGAGGTGCAGAGCGATTCGGTCCTGCGCTGGGGCGAGTGGCTGAGCAGCGAGCCGTACGCGACGCGGCGCATCGCATCGTTGCGGGCGTTCATCGCGACGCAGCGCTACGAGAACGCCGCGGCGTGGTTCTTGCGCGAGCGCAGCGAGGAGCCGCCCGCGCTGGCAGCGCCCGGACAGGGCACCGTCGCGCCGCGCGACTGCGCCGGCTGGTGGCGTCGCTGCGCGGCGTGGGGCATCGACGCGGTCGTCATCAGCGCGATCATCACGTCGTTCGGCGGCAGCATCACGGGCGGTTCCCACGCCGGCACGACCGTCTCGGTCTCGCCCGGCGACGTCGAAACGTCGTCGGCGCTCGGGAACATCACGATTCGCGGCAAGCAGCATGCCGGAGCAAAGACCGCGACGCCTGCGACCGCTTCGCCGAAGCCGTTGGCGACCCAGGGCGATGAGGCGCAGCTCGGGCCGTTCGTGCTGAACGACCTCGGCTCGGCGTCAAGTTGGGCGGCACCGTAGAGCCGCTTTCGGTCGAAGCCTTCGCGAACTTCGTCGGCGCCTTCGTCCACCGGCTCGGTTTTTTCTTCTGGTTCCCGCTCTATCTGGCGGTGCTCGTGATCTTCGCCGGCCAAACGTTCGGCATGATGATCGCCGGGCTGCGCGTCGTCACGACCGACTTTCGCAAGCCCAGCATCGCGCGTACGATCGTGCGCTACCTCATCGTTTTCGCCGTCTGGTGGGCCATCGTGCCTCTCAGCTTCATTTGGCGCCGCGTTCTGCTGCACGATCGCTTGACCAAGACGCGCGTCGTGAAGGTCGAGCGCGTCGTCGCCCGCCTCACCTCTAGCTAGCTGCCTCAGATGTCGTCTTGAGGTGGCGATGCGTCGCGGTGCGGAAGTGGAAGGATGTCGCGTGCTCGAGGTCTGAGTCGAGGCAGCTTTGTCATGCTCGCGGCGGCGGAAACGCTGCGAAGCGGAGTGCGGCGGGGGACCTGTGCCTTTGAACAGTGTGGCGCTGCGTTCGTTCACGACGACGACGACGATCCACGCGTGCTGCTTGGGCTGGTACGTGAGGAGCGCCTCGCTACGCCGAAGCCGCCGTTTGAGGTCGGTCGTCGTTGCCAGTTGCGCGCAGGGCGTACTCGAACGTCGCCTTGTACGTAAGGTTCGCTGGACCTTGATGATACGTGCAGGTCCAGTTGCCCACCAGGAAGCGCAGCGACGTCATCGGGTCGCTGCGCGACGCCGCGGTCGCGCTCAATAGGAGCGCAACCGCTACGAGGAGCCGCATCATGGGCTCGACGTTACTGTGACGCGAACCGCGGCGCGGCCGGAGATCGACATGGCCCACCGAGGCGTTGGAGCTGACGGTGTCGATCTGCAGCTTGCCGATGTTCTCGTTCACGTGCAGCACTTGGTGCGTCGTGGGATCGACCAGCGACTTCACCATGACGATGTCGAACTGCTGACCCGGCTGCACGCCGTAGTTCGCGCCGATGTCGATGATGACGTTGTGTCCGTCGATCGCGGCGACGTGTCCGCTCAGCGTCGGCGCGACGGGACCGGAGTTGAAGCGGCTGGGATCGATCGATGCGACGATCTTGCCGGCCTCGTCGTCGATCAGGTGGCCCATGTCGCTGTTGACGAACTGCTCGTTGCTGTACGAGCCCCACGTGCCGCCCGTAAAGCCGCCGCCGGTCCACGAGGTGCCCGAGCGCGTCTCCTCGTCGGCGAAGCTCTGAACGATCTGTCCGGTCCGCGCGTCGATGACGCGGACCGCGACCTTGATGGTCACGCGGTGCGTGTTGACGCTGCCGGCGGCCGCCGAGTACGGCCACGGCAAGAAGCTCCCGGCATTTGCGCCGCTCTGGCCGGTCTGGTCGAGCTGCAAGATATTACCGGTCACTAGATAGCGGGCGCCGGTCATCCGGCCGGCGGTGATGGCCGTCTGAGGATCGACCTCGCCGCTCGCCGCCAGCTGGTGTTCGCCCAGCGTGTTGCTGAGGTGCGTGCGATCGAGCACGTTGAACTGGCCGCCGTTGACCATCCGGTCGGTGAGCAGATCGCTGAGCGCAACGCCCGGCTGGAACGAGCCGTACCAGCTCGAGGTCAGGCCGTTCGTGCTGAAATCCAGGACCGCGACTGTGGGACGCGCGCCGGTTTGCTGCGCGAGAGCGGCGGCCGGCGAGAACGCCAACGCCGCGGCGAAAAATGCAAAAAACCAACGTCGATACACCGTATTTCTCCTCGTTCGAAAGGCTTCGGGAAGCGCTCCCATTATGCCACAACCGGACGCGCCAGGGCAGGGGGATGCCTCCTCGCGGGGCTAAGCAGGGTCCGGCCATGTGCGGGAGATTCACGCTGACCAAGCCGGGGGCGCTCAGGAGCGCCTTTCCGCAGATCAAGTTTCCGGAGCTGCGCGAGTTCAGCGAGACCGGTCTGCCGCGCTTCAACATCGCGCCGACGCAAGCCGTTTTGGGGGTGCGCAACGACGGACGCGACACGGCCGAGACGTTGCGCTGGGGCGTGCGTGGGCGCATCAACATCCGGGCGGAGTCGATTATCGCGCGGCGCAGCCCCGTCCGGCGGCGCTGCATCGAGTTCGCCGACGGCTTCTACGAATGGAAGGACCGGCGGCCGTACTATTACACGCTGCGCTCGGGCGAGCCGTTCGCGTTCGCGGGGCTATGGGAGCCGCTCGACGGCACGGCATCCTGCGACGTCGTCACGTGCGAGCCCAACGCGGTCGTCGCGCCGATTCACGATCGCATGCCGGTCATGCTGACCGGCGATAAGATCGAGCTGTGGCTCGATCCCGAGCCGCTCCCGCCGGAGGTCGCGGGATCGCTCTTGCAGCCGTTCGATCCGGCGCTGATGACGGTGCGCGAGGTTTCGACGCGCGTGAATAGCGCGAACTACGACGCGGCCGACGTGCTCGCGGACGCGGCGCCGCGCCTGCTCTGAATCAGCACGATACCGGTGCACACGAGCCAGATCGCGGCGGGAATCGCGCCGAAGACGCCCGGACCCTGCTGGCCGGGCCCCATGAACGAGTCGGTCGCGGTAAAGAAGATGGAAAACGTCGCGATCGCCGCGCCCAGCGCCGCGATATAGCCGAGCGCCGCGAGCCAGCCGGGTGCGGACTCGTGCCGCCGCATGCTGTGCGCGGCCGCGAAGATGAAGATCGCCACCGCGCCGTAACCCAGCCCGCCCTGCGTGAGGACGAACGCGTCGTAGACGCCGACGAGTCCGTTGTGCGCGAACACGTCGGGCGGCGCGTAGAGCGCGGCGCTCTCGAGCGCGGCCGCCAGCAGCGAGCCGGCGACCATCACGACTCCCGCGATCATCGCGAACGTCGGCAGCCCCTCCTGGCGTCCCGGGGCGCAGCTTAGATAGCTGCGGAGGCCGACGAGAAACCACAGGAAGAAGGCCGCCGCGGGAAAGGTGAGCCAGGCGCCCAGGAGGAGCCCGAAGCGGTGCGCGTCGATGAGTAGCGCGGCGGTCGAGGGCCGCACGTCGATCGACGGCATGCCGTTGTTGAGCAGCGTCGCGATGAAAAGGACGCCGACGTAGCATAGGACGGACCAGCCGGCAGAGCGTTCAGCATGCACGTTTTCCATACGGTTAGGTCTTACCCGGTCGGCGGCGTTTCCTCTTCTATAAGCCGTAGTACTTGAACGCGGGCCACATCGCGGCGAGCGGCACGCGCGGATGCGTGCAGATGTAAATCGGCAGCGGGCCCTCGAGCATCCAGCGATAGTCGTTGCGGTAGACCGCGATCTGGCGTACGCTGCCGAACCAGTGCAGCAGCAGGTAGTAATCGGTCGCGCCGACGGCCAGCATCGACTGCCCGCTGTAGCCGCGCGTTCCCCACAGATAATACTGATTGTTCGGGCTGATGACCGTCGGCAGGCCGTAGGCCGGGCCGTAATAGTCGAGAGCCCCGGCGTACGCGTACCGATCGGCGAAGACCGCGGTGACGCGCCGCTGAGCGGGCGGCAGCGCCCAATATGCGCCCGCGACCGTCTGCGTCATCGTCTTCCATCCCAGCTGATCGGCGAACATCGGGTTGATCAGGTGGCTCTTGCCGTCCGGCGGAGCCGGCCGGCTCAGCCCGATCGTGCGCTCGTAGGCCATGTACGCGGGCAGCGGCAGCACGGGGAGCGAGAGCGGAAACATCGGCAGCCCCGCGACGAACGCGGCGGCGAGCAGAGCGGGCCGCAGCCACTGCGGCCGCGCCGCTAGCGCGCGCTCGATGGCCACTCCGCCCGCCGCGAACAGCGCCGGGTACATCCCCTGGATGTAGTAGCCGCGCCCGATCGTCCAGATCAAGACCCCGAGCAGCAAGAGATAGGCGGCGCAGAGGAAGCGATACTGCCGCTCTTTCCACAGCCATACCAGTCCCCACACCCACACCGGCGCGAACAGCGGGTTGTTGTACGCGAACTGCAGGCCGAACATGTAGAGCGCGTTGATCGAGCGGTAGCGCGATTCGTCGGCCATGCCGTTGCGGAGCGCGTGGCGATTGAGCTGATCGTTGTGAAGCACCTCGAGCATCGGCAGGCCGTGCGCGATCTGCCAGATCGCATTGGGCAGCAGCAGCACGACGACGAGCGCGACGGCGAGCGCGAGCCGGCGCGAGCGCAGCAGCTGCGCGCGACCCGTGATCAACAATCCTATCGCGAGCGCGATCGCGCAGCCGGCGATCGAGTACTTCGAGTACATCGCGACGGTTACGACGAGCGCGATCGGGATGTAGAGGCGGCGATCCCCCGTGTTGACGAGACGAACGGTTAGGTAGATGAGCGCGGTCCAGGCCGCCGGCGAGAGCATCTCCGTGGACAGGCCGTACGCGATGCCGATCAATCCCGGGGCGAGCGCGATCGTCAGCGCGGTGAGCGTCTGCGCGAAGCCGCGGCCGCCGAGCTCGCGCGCGATCGCGCAGCCGAGCAGCACTGTGACGCCCGAGAGCACGCCGGGCAGAAAGCGCAGCGCCCACACCGCGTAGCCGAGCGGCGCCGTGAGCCAGGTATAGAACGGGACGAGCGGCGGCTGATCGACGTAGCCCCACGACAGATGTTTGGCGCAGTCGATGAAGTACAGCTCGTCGCGGTAGTAGCCGAAGCGGTGGCAGAAGGCGACGTGCAGGGCGGCCGTCGCAAGCGCGATGACGTACGCGCTTGGGTGCAGCCTCATTCAGTCGCGGTGTTGGTTTGCGCTCCCGCGAGCAAGAGCTGGCTGACGCACAGCCCCACCAGCCCGGAAACTGCGATCGACCCGAAGACGAGGCTCGCATCCCACCACGTGCCGCCAAACGGAACCGCGAAGAGGAAGTACGCGGCAAAGTACGCCGCCGGAACGACGAACCCGAGCGCGCGGAACGCATTCGGCCTACGCGCCGACGGCCGCAGCCACGCGACGATAGCGTCGCCGGCGAGGCCCGCGGCGACGGAGGCGAGCACGATCAGGACCAGCTCCAACGCATCGCTCGACAGCTCGGCGCCGACCCAGAGCTTCACGAAAACGCACAGCAGAGCGAGCGCGCCGAAGTGCAGCCGCCTGCGAACCGCGAGGTACAGCACTGCCGCCGAAAGCAGCAGGCTCTGCCACAGAACGATCGAGAGCTCGAGCGCCTGGCGGTAATAGAGAAAGACCGAGAGCACGAACTGCTCGCGCACGAACGCGGCCTGCGAGAGCGGATGATCGCGAAAGAGCGCCTCGGGATAGAACGCGAACTGCGTGACGAACTGAACGATTTCGATCGCGAGCCCGAGCGAGATGAGCATCGGGAGCTGCTGGAAGAGATTCGGCGCGTTCGCGCGGCGCATCGCGCTGCGCACCGGACCGGTGATCAGAAAGAACAGACCGGTGAGCAAGAAGAGGTGCGGCGGGCTCACCAGCAGATCGAGCTGATGCTCGAATCCGTAGATGGAATGCCAGACGAAGTCGAGCGCGCCGCCCACGAGCAGTGCGGCGACGCCGACGACGCTCTGCGAATAGCCGGCGGGGATCGCCTTCCAAAATGAGCCGGTCTTTCGGTAATCACCGAAGGTGTAGACGCCCAGTACGACCGCGGCGAAAACGGCGCCGCTGTACATCGTCATGTGCCATGGATTGAAGAACGATTCGACGGCGAGAAACAGATGCTGATGCGCGTCGATGAAGAGGCCGGTGACGATCCAGACGCCGGCCAATGCTATGAGCCAATCCAACGGCGTAGCTAAGCCCTGCGGTTCGATGATGAAGTCGAAGCGGTGTGTGGAAGGCTCGGCTCCTTTCGGAGGGGAAAGCGTTTCCATCAAATCCATGTGCTGGCGCTCATCCTTAAATAGTACTCGAAAGCCTTTTCACGGCGCCCTCATTCGCTTGCTTTCGGGGGCGCTCGCAATCGTGGTCGCTGCTTGTTCGCCGAACACCGTGTCGATTCCGTCGAATCTCTTCGTCGGCCCTAAGAAACCGAACGCGTGGCCGACGCCCCCGGTGGCCAAGCCCGCCGCGCCGCCCCAGATCGTGGCGATGTGGTTTCCCACGCTGACCCTGCACCCCGGGATGTGGTTCGACGGCACGATCGTGGTGAGCACGAACGTCGCTTCCGTCGAGGTGCGCACGGCGGCGTTCTCGATCAACAGCGCGCACGTGGCCCCGGGGCTCTACCGCTTTCACACGCGCATCCTCGAGGTGCCGCCCTTTTCGCGCCGCCATTCGTACGAGCTCGACATCATCGCTCGCAATGCGGCGGGCGTGAAACAGGTCGAACAGGCCCCGCTGCGGGTCGAATAACCGCTCCTGTAGAACAATAAAAACCCATGGGCGTGCTGCTCGCGGTTTTGCTCGCATTCCCGACGGTCCTGATGTACCATCGGGTCGACGTGAGCGCGCCCAGCGACTACATCTCCCACGCGCTGACCGTCTCGCCCGTGCAGTTTGCGGCGGAGCTGCAGTACCTGCACGACCAGGGCTTGCACACGGTCGGCATCGCGGAGCTGCAGCGCGACCTGCGCGCGCACCGTTCGGTCGCGCGCGACGTGCTGCTGACGTTTGACGACGGCTACGCCGATCAATTCACCTACGCGTTTCCGATCCTGCAGCGCTACGGAGACGTGGCGACCTTCTTCGTCAACGTGGGCACCATCGGAAGGCCGCGGCACATGAGCTGGGATCAGGTGGAACTGATGGCGCGCGCCGGGATGTCGATCGGCTGTCACGGCGTGACGCACGCGGACCTGTCGGAGCTCGACGCGTCCGCGCAGAGTTATCAGATCGATCGCTGCGTCACCGTGCTCGGCGCGCATCTGCACTCCGGCGTACTCGCCTATGCGTATCCGAGCGGTGCGTTCGACGCGGAGACGGTCGCGCTCGAGCAGCGGGCCGGGCTGATCTTCGGATTCACTACGGATCCGCGCTTCCAAACCGACGCGGAGTCGCCGTACGAATTGACGCGGCTGCGCATCAAGAGCGGCATGACGGCGGCCGACTTTGCCACCCTCATAACCTCCCGCGCCGCATACATCAAACTGTCTCCGTAACCCTCACTGTCATCCTGAGCTCTCACTGGTGTCTCGTGAGCTCTCCCGGTGTCATCCTGAGCGAAGGCGCGAAGCGCCGTAGTCGAAGGACGTAGTCGAAGGACGGCTGAGGTGCCGCGGCGGTCGCTCGGTATCCCCCAGACACTGCCACCTCGCCAGGACGCGACCCCTCAGACCGTGACGCGAGCGTAGCGCCTATCTATGAAAAAAGCCTAAAGACACTGGCTGCGTTCCCTCGCGAAGGAACGGCAGCAACAACAGTGGAGAATTTTGGGCCCAAGGTCGCCCGGCGCCGCGTGGTAAAAGCTACGCTATACCGCCCTAGAAAGGAGCGATTATGAGCTTTTCTCGGAGTTCTCCGTACGCTATCTGCCTCGCGATTCTCGCACTCGGAGGCACGAGCGCGCTCGCGCGCGCGGCCGCGCCGCAGCCCGTGATCTTGACGATGATGCAGGGATCGTGGAGCTGCACCTATCACGGCCCCAAGGGCACTCAGACTTCGGCGCTCACCGTTACGAGCCAGAACGCCAACTGGGACCTCCTCACGTCGAAGGACGGCGCCTACGGCACGACGCCGGCGCACGATAGCGTAACGCTGGTCGGATACGATAGCAAGAAGGGTCAATACGTCGGCTTTGGCGGCAACACGCTGCCGGGCGGCGAGTGGGGCCTCGGCACCGCGAAGGCGACTCCGGCCGCGACGTCGTTTACGGTCATGAACGCCTATCCGCCCGATCCGACGCACGATAAGACGACGTACACGTTCACCGCGAGCTCTTGGAGTTGGATCGACACCTGGACCGAAAAGGGCAAGCCCATGACGGGCAAGGGAAGCTGCACAAAGCAGTAGCAGTTCTCGCCGCGGCGCTGCTGGGCGGCGCCGCGGCTCCGTCCCCTCACGCGATGGTGGTCTCCGCGCAGCACGACGCCACAGAGGTGGGCGTCGACGTGTTGCGCGCGGGCGGCAACGCCGTGGATGCGGCGGTGGCCGTCGGTTACGCGCTGGCCGTGACGGACCCGTGTTGCGGCAACATCGGTGGCGGCGGCTTCATGCTGATTCGCCTGCACGACGGGCGCGAGCGTTTCATCGACTTCCGCGAAGTTGCGCCCGAGCGCGCGACGAGCTCGATGTTTCTCGACGCGCGCGGCAACGTGCGCCCGGGTGCGTCGACGAAGGGCTGGCTCGCGGTCGGCGTACCGGGAACGGTCGCCGGATTGGAGACGGCGCGGCGCGAGTTCGGAACGATGTCGCGCGCGCAGCTGGTGGCGCCGGCGGTCGCGCTGGCGCGCGACGGTTTCGTCGTCACGCCCGGCGACGAGCTTTGGCCCGGTTCGAGCGAGCGCGCCGGTGCGCGCTACGCACAGCCGCAGCTCGCGCGCACTCTCGAGAGGATCGCGCGCGACGGGCCCGACGCCTTCTACCGCGGGCCGATCGCGCAGGCGGTCGTCGCGGCGAGCGACGCGCACGGCGGGATCCTGACGCTGCACGACTTCGCGAGCTACCGCGTCGAGGAGCGCGCGCCGCTGCATTGCAGCTTCCACGGCTACGACATCGCGTCGGCGCCGCCGCCGAGCTCGGGCGGGGTGACGCTGTGCGAGATCCTCAACGTCGTCGCGCCGTATCCGCTCGAACGCTGGGGCCGGCAGAGCGCGCGCACGATCCACTACTTAACCGAGGCGGAACGCCTGGCGTACGCGGACCGCAACGCCTATCTCGGCGATCCGGACTTCGTGCGCAATCCCGTCGCACAGCTGCTCAGCCCGGCCTACGCCGCGAAGTTGCGCGCGAAGATCTCGCCCGAGCGCGCGACGCCGTCGGCCGAGGCGCATCCCGGTCTCGGGCCGCCCACGAGCGAGAGCGCCGACACGACGCACTACTCGATCGTCGATCGCTGGGGGAACGCCGTCGCGGTGACCTATACGATCAACGATTCGTTTGGCGCCGAAGTCGTCGCCGGCGACACCGGGTTTCTGCTCAACGACGAGATGGACGACTTCACGTCTAAACCGGGCGTGCCGAACCTATACGGGCTCGTGCAGGGCGCGCGTAACGCGATCGCGCCGCTCAAGCGGCCGCTCTCGTCGATGGCGCCTACGATCGTCACGCAAAACGGCGCGCTGCGCATGGTGACCGGCAGCCCCGGCGGAGCGCGCATCATCACGATCGTGCTGGAAACGATCCTCAACGTGCTGGTGTACGGCATGAGCGCGCAGGCCGCGGTTGACGCGCCGCGCACGCACATGCAGTGGCTTCCCGACGAGCTGCAGTACGAGCCTGGCGCGTTTTCAAATCCGACGGCGCGGCAGCTGCGCGCGATGGGCTACACGCTGCGCCGCATCGCGCGGTGGGGCTCGGCTCAGATCATCGTCGTCGATCCCAAAACGGGCGCGCTCGCAGGCGGCAGCGACCGGCGCACGCCCGCCGGCGCAGCGCAGGCGATCTAGGGTCAGCGTCACTTTCCGTCGCGCTGCCCCGTCTAGGGGGCGGAGGAAGGAAAGCATCATGTTTAAGTGGTTGGTCAAGAAGCAGCTCGAGAAGTTCGGCAAGCGCTGGGGATACGACACCGGCTACATGCGAGAGATCGTGGATGAAGCGG
Organism: Vulcanimicrobiota bacterium; assembly: GCA_963756165.1. GTDB lineage: Bacteria > Vulcanimicrobiota > Vulcanimicrobiia > Vulcanimicrobiales > Vulcanimicrobiaceae > Cybelea. Next base: position 592,763 of record CAVWMO010000014.1, read on the forward strand.
GTGTCGGCGCGGTCATGCCGATGATGGGTCTGCAGAAGCTGGGGAACTATCGCAAGGTTCCGCTCGACGCGTATTACGGCGCGGCGCTGACCTCCGGCAAGGCTGCCGATTGCGGGCCGTGCCTGCAGCTCGGCGTGACGATGGCCGAGGCGGCCGGCGTGAAGCCGCAGACGATCCGGGCGATTCTCGAGCGCGACTACGCCAAGTGTTCGAAGGAGGCGCTGCTCGGCACCGAGCTCGCGCTCGCGACGATCGCGCGCGACGGCAGCGGCGACGAGGCGCGCGCGGAGATCCTGCGGCGCTGGGGCCGCGCGGGACTCGTCTCGCTCGCGTATGCAATCGTGGCCGCGCAGTCATATCCCACGTTCAAGTACGCGATCGGTCACGGCCATGCGTGCGTGCGCCTGCGCGTCGGCGGCGAAACCGTGCCTATGCAGCGCCCGCAATACAGCCTGTCCTGAGCGAAGGGCGAAGGACGTGATCGCGCAGCGCGCCGAGCGGTTCGAGGCGATGCGTCCGGAGCTCGTACGCCACGCGTACCGGATGCTGGGCGAGTACGGTGAGGCCGAGGACGTGGCGCAGGACGCGTATTTGCGCTGGAGCGCCGCGTTCGATGACGGCAACGTGCGCGACGAGCATGCACTCGCGCGCACGATCGTGACGCGCCTCTGCCTCGACCGGCTGCGTTCGGCGCGCGCCAAGCGCGAGGTCTACGTCGGCCCGTGGCTGCCCGAGCCAGTCGTCGCGGAAGGGGATGACGATCCGGCCGCCGCGGCCACGCTCGCCGACGACATTTCGTTCGCGCTGATGCTCGCGCTGGAACGCCTCGCGCCGCTCGAGCGCGCGGCGTTCTTGCTGCACGACGTGCTCGACGTGCCGTTCGCCGAGGTCGCGCAGACGCTGGGGCGTGCGGAGCCCGCGGTACGCAAGCTCGCGTCCCGCGCGCGCGAACACGTGCGCGACGCCGGCAGGCATTCGCGCGCGGATCGCAAGGAGCTGCTGCGCGTCCGCGACGCGTTCTTGGCGGCGATCGAGAACGACGACCCGGCCGTGCTGCAGCAGCTGCTGGCAAAGGACGTGGTGTTCACGGCCGACGGCGGCGGCAAGATGCCGGCGGCAACCGTGCCGGTGATCGGCAGCGAACGCGTCACGAAGCTGCTCTTCGGCTTGAAGGAGCTGCCGGGCTGGCGCGACGTCGTGCGTATCGAGCTCGTGACGCTCAACGGGATGCCCGGAATCGCAACGTTCAACGCGTCCGGAGTGCAGGAAGTCGCCGCGCTCGAAATCGCGGACGGGCGCGTCTCCGCGATCTACGTCGTGCGCAACCCCGACAAGCTCCACGCCGTCAACGCCATATTGGAAAAAAGGGGGTAGTCGGTCCGTCGCCGATAAAGCGTCGCAGCGAGGAGGTTATACCATGCGGCATTTTGGTCTAGCAGCGGCGCTGCTCGTGCTTTCACCCTCGATAGCGGCGGCCGCCCCTGCGTGGCACAAGGCAACGGCGACGAGCGTCAACGCGGGCGTCAACACCAGGTCGACCTTCGTCATCCAGGCGTACGTCACGCTGCCGCAGTCGTGTTATGCGACGCACATTCGGACGTATGCGATAACATCGCAGCTTAATAGATCCTTTGTCGTCGAGCAGATGGGGCCGTCGCCGGCGTGCAAAGGTCCGGCGAACTACAAGTGCGCCGTAAGCGCGAGTTTCATGCTGCCGATCGAGCACAAGTTCGACGTGTTCTCCAAAGGATATATGTGGATCGTTCGCTTGGCGATGAAGCCGCCGACCCCGATCGAGCCACAATGCCGTAAAAGCTAAAGCAGCTCGTCGGGGTCGCGCCTTCTTACCTAGCGCGGAGGCTTTCCGCCGTGCGGCGGAGATTCGTGCATCTGCGCGCCCTGCCGATCGGCGGCAGTCACCGGCGCGTAGTGCGCGGGCTTATTCGACGCGTTGTACGGATGCGACACGGCTCCGGTCTGCGGCTGACCGCCGTTGACCGACGAGTAGTGATTGCGGTTCTGTGCCGACATCTGCTCGTGATTGCGCTGTTCGGTCGTCGGCGCCTGACCGTGCGAGCGCGCGTCGATCTGCGCCTGCGTCGGCGTCGCGTGCACGCCGCCGTTGCCGCCGTTGTAACTAACGTGCGAGTGGTTGTAGTTGTTGACGACCGTCTTGTTGTAGGTGTTGTGAATCACGGTCGTGTTCACGCGGGTCACCGCGGTGTTGTAGCGGAAGACGCTTCCGTACCAGGCGCCGCCGACGTAGCCGGCGCCGAAGTAGCCGAAGCCGTAATTGATCCCGCCGTAGAATCCCACGGTGCGCCCCCAGTAGCCCGGGTGCCAGTAGTATAGCCCGGAGCCCCAGCCCCAGTAGCCCGGCGTCCAGAGCATTCCGATCGCCGGCGCCGCGACCCACGTGCCCGGAACCCAGTAGTAGCCGGCGGGGCCCCAGGCCCAGTACCCCGGCTCCCAGATGTAGTTAGCGACCGGACACGGCGGCTGCGTGTAGACCGGAATCGCGGGCGGCGCGATGTTGATGCCGACGCCCACGGTTACCTGCGCCGAGCCGGCGGCCGGAACGAAAGCGACGAGTGCCGCAACCAACGCGGCGCGTGCCAAATTGCTAATGCTCATAAACCGGCCCATACCCTCGTCCGGCCAAAAGTATTCCTCTCCCTCTAAACGCGATAACCTATTCCCGTTGCGGTTTCGGCATATAGCGCAACTCGTCGGGCCGAAAGCGGCGCTCGATCAACTCGCCGTCATCTTTCTTGAAGCGGACGACAACGGAACGCGTGTCGACCTCGATCACCTCGCCCTCGATCCCGAGGTTCTCGATCGTCACGCGATCGCCATATCTCAGCTGCGACATCCGGACCTCCCTACTCTCCCTAGAGTTGCGGCGGTACGCACGAGGTGCTGAGAACGCGGCACGTGGCAATGGCCGCCGGATAATGGCCCGTTGCGAATGGCGATCCGTGGATCGGCGTGAGCGTGCCGGTGTTCAGCGTGATTTTATAACCCGAAAGGTTCCACGAGCTGTTATTGACCGCTAGGACCAGCTTGCCCGCAGGATCGATTCCGATGCCGTGAGGGCCGGTGCCGGCTGCGAACGGAGAACCCGACACCGGGGCTATGTTGCCACTCGTTGTAATGCGATAGCCCGAAACCTTGTTCGCGCTGAAGTTCGCTACGTATGCGTACGAGCCGTTGGGAGTGATGGCGACGCCGTAGGGACCGGTACCGGTTGTAAACGGGGACCTCGACAGCGGGGTCAGCGCGCCGGTGCTGCCATTGACGGAGTAGCCGGATATATTGTTGGAGCTGTAGTTGGTAGCGAATGCGAACTGCCCGTTGGGATCGAGTGTCACGGCGTTAGGGCCGCTGCCGGCCGCAAACGGCGATCCGCTAAGCTGCGACAGCGCGCCGCTGTTATTGTAGCTATACGCGGAAACGTTGTTCGTGGTCGTATTGGCGACGTAGACGAACTTCGCTCTGGGGTCGATCGCGATGGCGTTCGGGTACCCGCCGGCGGCAAACGGCGACCCCGAAACCGCCGTCAGCGCGCCGGTCGATCCGTTAATGCTGTACGCGGAAACGTTGTTGGAGTTGGCGTTGGTCACATACGCAAAACGGCCGTGACTGTCGACGGCGACGCCGATGGGGCCGGTTCCGGTCGAATACGGCGACCCGGCTATTTGCGTGAGCGCACCGGTGGTCGCGTTGATGCTATAGACGGAAACTTTGTTTGTCGTGTTGTCGGCCACGTAGGCGTACCCTCCCTGGGGATCGATCGCGATGCCTTCGGGGCCGCTGCCGGCGGCAAACGGCGATCCCGCCACGGCCTGTAGCGTTCCGCTCGCGAACTTATAGGCCGAAATGGTATTGGAAACGCTGTTGACCGCATAGACAAACTCGACCGCGACATTGGGCTGGAGGCCGGGTGCCGCCGGAGGTGCCGCCGGCGGCATTCCCGCGCCTCCCGAGGACGAGCACGCGGAAACCAGTACGACGATCGCAAGTGCCGGAAAGGCTCGGAAAGCACGACTAATCAGTCGCATATGCGGCCTCCTTAAAGAGCAGCCAAGCATCCTGCGACGTTCGAATCGGCTCGCCCTCCCGTTAGGGCACGAGTACGACGCGGAAGCGCGCTTTGCCGCTCATCATGCGCTCGAAGCCTTCCGCGGCGCGCTCGAGCGGCAGCAGTTCGATCATCGCGCGCACGCCGGTCTGTACGGCGAAGCGCAGCGTGTCCTCGGAGTCGGCGGGCGTGCCCGCCGGCCAGGCCTTGACGGAGCTACGCTTGCCGATCATCGCCGCCGTGTTGATCGCGAGCGGCTCCGCCGCCGCGCCGACCACGAGCAGCTGCCCGCCGACGTCGAGACCGTTCAGCACAGGCTCCATTCCGGATGCGGCCGTGATCGTCGAGAGCACGACCTGCGCTCCCCCGAGCTTCTGCAGCTCCGCTCCTACGTCGGCGGCTTGACTATCGATGTAATGCGTCGCGCCGAGCGATCGCGCGAACTCTTCCTTGTCGCGCCCGCGTGCGATCGCCACGGTGTGGAAACCCATTTTGCTCGCGAATTGCACGCCCAGGTGTCCCAGCCCGCCGAGGCCGAGGATCGCGACGAGATCGCCCGCGCGCGCCGGGCTGTGGCGTAGTGAATTAAACGTCGTGATGCCCGCGCACATCAGCGGCGCGGCCTCCTCCGCCGTCAACTCGTCGGGAATGCGCGCGAGCGCGACAGTAGGCGCGACTACGTATTCCGCGTGCCCGCCGTCGTAGGTCACGCCTGGGACCTGACCGTTGCGGCACGTGTTGAAGTCGCCGCGGCGGCAGCGGTCGCACGTGCCGTCGTACCCGCCGCACCAGCCGACGCCGACGCGATCCCCGACGCTCCATCCCGTCGTCTGCGGGCCCAACGCGTCGATTCTGCCCGCGATCTCGTGCCCCGCCGTGCGCGGATACGAGATGTCCGGATGAACGCTATAAACGGTTATGGCGTCGCTGTGACAGATGCCCGAGGCCTCGATCTTGATCCGCACCTGGCCCGGGCCGGGCTCCGCGACGGCGACGTCGCGCATCTCCAACCGATGATCTTGTGCGGACGGCACGACGGCGGCCCGCATCGTTTTCGTGCTCATGGTGCAACGTGCGCGAGGATTCGTGCGAGCACGCCGGGCGGGTTGGCGTCGGGACGGCTGAAGTCGAGGCGTTCGCTAATCGATGCGGCGAAGCTCGTCAGTGAGTTTCGCGCGCGCGTATCGATCTGCGGCGGCATCGCATCGAACGGCGCGAGGTTCGGCGCCGTGCCGAAGGCGGAGTAGAGCGGCAGCGCGGACGCGTCGTAGTTCGAGAGCGGCTGCATTCCGAGCAGCAGCTCGATCGTGCGCAATATGCTGACCGTCGAGTAATGCTCGTGAATCGCTCCGCCGCGCGCGTAGGGCGAGACGAGATAGAGCGTCGAGCGCTGATCGCTGACGTGATCGGCGCCGTCCTGCGCGTCGTCTTCGGTGATGAAGATAGCCGACGAGCCCCAAATCTTGGAGTGCGAGATCGCCGAGACGATCAGTCCGACGGCGTAATCATTGGTGGCGACGTAGGCCGCCGGCGTCAGCTTGCCCGGGCGTATCCCCGACGTGTGGTCGTTGGGCAGCCACATGAACTCGAACTGCGGCACGGAGTCGCTCGCGACGAAACCATCGAATTCGCGCTTCCACTCGCGATAACGGTCGAGGTCGCTGTAGTCGAGGTTCCAGCCGACGTAGCGCGGATCGAAGCGCGTGCCGATGCTTGGCGCGGTCGACGCGACGTGGCCTTCGGTGGCGGGCATCAACGCCATCTCCCCGTAGTCGCGGAAGGTCACGCCGGCGCGGCGCGCCGCGTCCCAGATATATCCGCCCGCAGGTACGCCGGCACCGACGCCGGTGAGCACGTCGTCCTGGTCGTTGCGGCGGCCGTACGCGGGCGGCCAGGTGCGCTCGACGTAGTCGTTGGCGAAGGCGCCGTCGGCCCAGTTATGTCCGGCGTCGCTCACCTCGCCGCTGGTGTAGAAGTTGTCGAAGAGGCCGAAGCGCTGCGCGAGCGCGTGTTGGTTCGGCGTCACGCGCGCGCCGAAATACACGAGGTGCGGGTCGCCGTTGCCTTGCGGCATGTCGCCCAAGACTTGGTCGTACGTCCGATTCTCTTTCAGGATGAAGAACACGTGGCGGATCGGTCCATCGCGTGCACGATGGTATCGGCGGGCCGCGTGCCGAGATTCTGCGCGCCCTGCGGATTCGGCGGCGCGCCGGCGCTCAGCGAGATCTCGCGAATCGAGCCGAACTGGATCGCGGCGATGTAGTCGCGATAGCTGCGGCTCATCACGTCGAAGCCGGGATTCGGCTGCGTGCCCTCGCCCTTGCCGTCGATCACGAAGAGGCGGTCGCCATGCGGCACGGCGGCGGTCGGGTACCAGCCCGCGGCCAGCCGCGCTGCGACGCGGCCGTTGCGCAGCACCACGACCTCGTTGGCGGCGCCGAGCGTGACGAAGATCGAATCGCCCTGCGCGGCGAGCGAGTTCGGCGAGGAGCCGATCGAGCCGGCCATCGTCCCGACGAAGACGTCGTTGATCCGCCGCAGGCTCGCGGCGTCGTACTCCGCGACGCTGTCGGCGTCGGCCTGCGCGACGTACAGCTGCCGCCCGGCGACGAGCACGTCGCTGGGGTGCAGGTCGGTGGAGATCCGCCGCACCGTAGCGCCGCGCACGTTCACGCGCGCGATGTAACGGCCGGACTTCACCGTGACGAACAGCGCGCTGCCGTCGCTCGAAAACGCCATGTTGCCGGGATGGTCGCCGACGCGAACACGGCGGGCGTTGCGCAGGCCGTCGAGCGTGCCGATGCGCACGGAGCCGTCGAGATCGGTCGCAACTGCGACGACGCCGCCGCGCGCGGCGACCGCGATCGGGTACGTGCCGCGCGCGAGGGGAAACGTGCGCACGTTACCGCTCGCAGGGTCGATCGCGAAGACGCGCATCGGCGTTGGCGCCCGCGACCAAGATGCCGCGCGGCGTCCACACCGGGCGGCCGAACGCGCCGCGCAGCGCGACGCGGCGCACGAGATGCAGGTCGCTCGTGGCGTAGAGCGCGAGATCCGGCGGGTTGAAGCCCGACTCTACGACGGCCAGCGTGGCGCCGTCGGGCGCGAGCGCCGCGCCCTGCGGCATCGTCTGGGTCTGCACGACGGCGCCGGTCGGCGGCCGCAGCACCCAGCCGTTGGGCAAGACGTTGGGGGCCGATCCTCCCGCGGCGCCGATGATTGCGAACAAAGCGACGTATGCAACGATCTTCATAGTCGTACTCGTTCGAAGAGCGCGCCGGTGTCACCCTGAGCGGAGTCGATTGTCGTCCTGAGCGGAGTCGAAGGTCGTCCTGAGCGGAGTCGAAGGACAGAGCGCAACGAGCACTCCCTATTGTCATCCTGAGCGGAGTCGAAGGACAGACCGCGACGAGCACTCCCTATTGTCATCCTATCGGAGTCGACTGTCATGCTGAGCGGAGTCGAAGGACAGAGCACAACGAGCACTCCCTATTGTCATCCTGAGCGGAGTCGAAGGACAGAGCGCGACGAGCACTCCCTATTGTCATCCTGAGCGGAGCGACGCTGAGCTTGTCGAAGCGGAGCGGAGTCGAAGGACGTTCTATGTCAAACGATGATGCGATAGTAGGCGTGTCGGATCACGGCGGATGGGCGATACTCGTGACGATGGCGCGCGACGGAAAGCTACTCGACCGCCGCCGCGTCGAGCTCGTGGACGATAGCCTGCCGGGTATCCCGCACCACCACGAAGCCCAGATGCTGCCGATGGACCAGGCCGTGGCGCTGGTGGAGCGGGTACGCACATCGGCGGAGGAGCACGCGGTGCGCGCGCTCGACGAAGTGGCGGCGGCCGTGCCGAAGATCCGCGGCATCGCGCTGCGCAGCTGCCCGCCGCTTCCACCCACGATCGAAGAGCGAATCAAGGACCACCGCGCGCGCAACCTCGCCGACTGGGTGATGTACCGCCAGGTTCTTGCGTCGGCCGCCGAGGCGCGCGGTTGGCGCGTGCATTGGTACGACGCAAAGACGGTGTTCGGTTCCGCGAGCCAGGCGCTACAAAAGAACTTCGACGATTACTTTCTCAAAATGCGAAAAGAACTCGGGCCGCCCTGGAACCAGGACCACAAGCTTGCAATGGCGGCAGCAATCCTAGCGGCTACGGCGCTTCCGAAATAACTAGAGGATATCTGGCGTTAGCTGCCAGCGCGCGCGGATCGACAACCTGCCGAAAATCGAGGCCACGTGATTCTCAACGGTGCGCGTGCTGATGTTCAGCCGCGCCGCGATCGCCTTGTTGCTGCACCCGCGCGCGACGAGCAGTGCGATCTCGCGCTCGCGCGGCGTCAGCTGCGCTGCGTCGCTTGAGGTGTCGGCGCGCCTCAACGCGGCCACGAGGTCGTGAGCCCGGTCGAGATAAGCGCGCTCTTCGTCAAGCGGTGCGCGCACTGATACGCGCCGACGAGATGGTGGACCGCCTGCAGCGGTTCGAGCGCGGCGATCGCGTCTTCGATCGCAGCCGTTGCGGCGTGCGCATCGCCGAGCGCCTCGAGTGCCTCGGCACGCACGCGCAAGGCCGTGCCGTCTCCGCCGAGTCGTGACTGCTCCCAGGCCTCCAGCGCGCCGGCCGCGGCGCGTTCGGCGTCGGCGAACTTGGCCGCCTTGAAGAGAATGCGCGCGCGTTTCGTCGCGGTGACGGGGCCGAAGAAGATCGGCAGCCAGTCGGAGCTTCCGCCGCTGGGCGGCGCGATGTGATCGATGACGCCGGCGGCCTCAGTGTAGCGCCCGTACGAGCAGAGCGAGAGCGCGGCGAGCACGGGGTCGTCGGAGCGCGACGGGGCGAGGAGCGCGTCCGCAAGGCTATCGCGCACGGCGCGCACTTCGTGCTGCGATGCGGGCGAATCGTCACAGAACAGCCAGGAGTTCGCGATGTTGAAGAGAGCGTCGCGCGCCGTCGTGATCATGCCGTTGGCCAGCGCCAGCTCCAGCGCCTCGACGTTCTCGGTTCCGGCGAGGTGCGCGCGCGAAGGATCGTGCAGATCGATCACGGCACGCGTCGTTAGCGCGTGCGTCGTGACGTAGGGAAGCGCGCCGGGCGTACGGCGCAGCTGTTTGATCGCAGTGTCGGCGGCCGCGCCGGCGCCGGCGAGATCCTGGCGGTGATACCGGTCGACGGCCAAGTACGAGTGGATGCGAATAGCGAGCGAGGCGACGCGCGCGTTCGCGGGGGCTTGTCGCGCTGCCAGCAACGTTTCGCGAGCGAGGCGCTGCAGCTCCGTGCCTTCGCGATGCGAATAGGCGTAACGCGCGGTCGCGTAGGTGAGTTCCGCGCGGTCGGCCGGCGCGAGCTCGCCGTTCAGCTGTTCGGCCGAGCGCCGCATTTCCGCCAAACCGTGCCGCGCGGTCTCGGCGTCGCCGTCGTCGCACGCGATCTCGGTGAGCCGGCTCAGTGCGGCCAGCCTTGCATTCTCCGGGGCCGTCTCGCGCGCGAGCGACTCGAGCCGCTGCGCCGCGAGCTCGTGCGCGCCCATCTGGTACAGGAGGTCTGCTTCGAGCAGGCGGCTCGAGATCACGACGCCCCTAGGTAATTACGCTTGTCGCGTCCGCCGCGCGGGCGGTACGCTGTGCGGCAAACCCATCATTGCAGCTTAGGAGATTCAACAATGGCTTCGCATCGGCTCTTCGCGAGCTCCGCCCTCCTCGCGCTTTTGGCCGCCGCGGGGTGTTCGGGAGCGGGCACCTCGCAGGTGACGCCGGCCGCGCCGCAGGCCTTGGCACGGTCGAATGGGCGGCCGATCCCGGCGCTCGGCAAGAACTTTGTCTACGTCGCCGACACCTACGCGAACACGGTCTACATCTTCCCGGCGCGCCCCGCCGGCGCGAATCCCGTCGGCTCGATCACGACCGGCGTCTCGGGCCCGCAGGGGCTGGCGATCGACGCAGGCGGCAACCTCTACGTCGGCAACCCCGACAACGCCACGGTGACGATCTATCCGCCCGGCAGCACGTCACCGTCGCTGACGCTCAAGCAAGATCTCGTGGTGCCCGCCGCCGTGGCCGTGGATAAGAAGGGCAACGTGTGGGTGTCCAACGAGGAGGGGAGCAATCAGGGCAGCGTCGTGGAGTTTCCCGCCGGATCGACGTCGCCATCAACGGTGATCGGCGGGCTGAATCCGCTCGGCGTTGCCGTCGATTCCAAGCGCAACCTCTACGTTGAAGAGGAAAATCCGAGTGGGGCGGTCGTCGCGGTCTATCCGCACGGCGCGAAAAAGCCGTCGAAAACGTTCGGGCAAGGCGATCTGATCGAGCCGACCGGCATCGCGATCGGCGCAAACGGCGACGTCTACGTCTCCGATTACTATTACGCCGACGTATTCATCTTCAAGGCGACGTCGTATAAGCTGCGCAAGAAAATCTTCGTACAGGAAGGTAGCCTGATACCTACCCTCTCGAAAACAAATGGGCTCTACATTGGAACCGGGAGCCAGGCCGTCATCAGCGAGATCGCGCGCGACGGGTTGGGCAAGGAGACCAACCAATGGTATTTCGGCCCTCTGACTAGCTCGTTCGGCGTTGCGGCAGATCCCGCGGTAGCGCCAGGCCCGTAATCACGGTCATCCCGTCTCTCGATGTCATCCTGAGCGGAGTCGATGTCATCCTGAGCGGAGTCGATGTCATCCTGAGCGGAGTCGAAGGACGAAAACTTGCTGCGGCGTCGAATAGTGCAACATGATTCAAGCGATGATCATTTGCCCAAAGACCGGCAGGGCGGTTCCAAGCGGCATTGTGTACGGCAGCTTGGCGGCCTTCGAGCAGACCAAGCTAACGAACAACACGGTGAAGTGCCCGGCATGCGGTGAGACGCACATTGTCGACGATTCGACCGTCAAAGTCTTCCCACAGGAACCAGCCTGAGCAAATCCATCTCACCTGAGGAGCTCGAACGGCGTCTGCGCGGCGGCGCATCGCCGTTCATGCTCGACGTGCGCGAGCCCGAAGAGTTGGCGGACGGCGTGATCCCCGGTTCCGTAAACATTCCGATGGGCGAAGTCGAGCGCCGTCTTCGCGAGATTCCGAAAGATCGCGAGATCGTCGTGGTCTGCCATATCGGAGAACGCAGCGCCTATGTCGCCGAGAAACTCAATGCCCTCGGCTATGACCGAGCTTTGAATCTTAGCGGCGGCATGGACGCATGGCTCCGGACAATGGACGCGATCAGCCCGCAAGGATCCCGACGATCGCCAAATCCCGGGCTCGGTACGGGCTGAAGGCGCAGCGCTCGAAACCGGCAACGAGCTTCCATTTGATAAGGACGATGAGGTCGTGCTTTACTGTGGCAGCGGTAACTCGTGCAGCCGCATCGCCAAAACTTTGCGCGACCGCGGCTATCGCACGGTTGCACTCAAAGGCGGCTTTAAAGCATGGGTCGACGCCGGCCTACCGACCGAAGAGCGATAGCGCTGACGGAATCGAAGGACTATTCGGGCGCGAAATGCGACGGCTGCGGCCAGCCCCACCGCACTTGTTATTGTCATCCTGACCCGCGCGCGTAGCGCGCGTGTCGAAGGACGAGCTTCGGTTACGGTTTCGGAAAGGTCAACAACGAGTGGTATTTCGGCCCTCTGGCTAGCTCGTTCGGCGTTGCGGCAGATCCCGCAGTCGCCCCCGGCCCATAACTCGCTAGGTCACGCTTAGCGAAAAAATTAGAAGAGGCGCCGCATCGCTGCGGTGCCTCTCGGCGCTCGATGTAACCGTCGGCCTGATATGATCCGAGACTACCACATCAAGGTGCCCGACGCAATGCGGATGCATCACGGCTGGAGCGCCCGGGAATCGAACCCGGAGCCGTCCGGATTATCAGGCCAACGGTCGACACCATCGATGCGCCCCAGCGCCCTCCTATCACTCACTAAAACGCAACCAGCTAGCAAAGATTTTTTTGTTACGCCCCGCAGGCGGATGCCGGCGCTACGTACCGGCGTCGCCGCCGAGGTGCAGCACGTACTTTACGATGAAACGGTCCAGCGTGGTGTACGTCGTGGGTGTACCGTAACTGACGAAGAGCTCGTTGCCGGTCGGAAAACGCTCGCGATAGCCGAACTCCTCGTTCGTGTCGGTTTGCGTCGCGAAGCCGCCCCGGCCGGTGCGTGCGCACCCCCCACCTTGTCATCCTGAGCGAAGTGAGCGCAGTCCCCGCTGTCACCCTGAGCGGAGTCGAAGGGCGAAGGACGCATGATGAGAAGGGCGCCGCATAACGCGACGCCCTCCCCCTTGTCATCCCGAGCCGAGGTCGCCCCGCCCTTTGTCATCCTGAGCGAAGTCGAAGGGCGAAGGACGCGCTAACTTAGCTCTTCTTGCAGGTGATGGTTACGTTCGTGACCATTCCCTTTGGGTCGGTGGTGGTACTGGCGTCGCTGGTCTCGGTGTCGCTCACCTTCGTAATCACGTCGGCGAAGCTGCCACCGTCCAATCCCTTACCGCTCCATGACGCCACGTTGCCCTGCCAGCCCGACGTCGATTCGATTCCATATCCGCCGAAGTTATCGACAGTGGTGGATACCCACTGTTTGATCGTCGGATCGTACGTCATGTAGGTCGTAGTGTTTTGTGCGACGGTGCGATACTGGTCGAACGGCGGCGACGTGGCCGTGTCGACCAGCCACATGCCGTCGTTGCTCATCGCGTACGTGTCGGTCTCCGAGCGCGTTTTGCCGCGCAGCGGCTGGGTGCACGTCCACGTGCCGACGAGAAAGTTCATCGACGTGAAGTCCGGTTTCGGTATCGGAACCGGCGTGGGCGCGGCGGCTGTAGTCATCTGCGCGTTCGAAACGACGGGCGCGGCGCAAAGCCCGATCGCCAAAAGCGAACATCCCAGCACTGAAAATACAAAGCTCTTCATCTCCGATAGTCCTTTCACAGGAAAGATAGTACGAAGCTCCGTTAGCTAGGTAGGGCACCAAGCGTCCCGCTTCCTTCTTCGGCCAGCATTATAGGGCTCCGCGCGCTTGCGAACAAATGGACGCTAGCTCGGAGATGTATCTCTTGCGAAACTGCGTTTTTGTCTGCGCTTGCTCGTTCTTCGGCGGGCCGGCGTCGCAATTTCGCGGCGGGTGGTACATCTTACGGACACCTCACACAAAAGCGTCGTTTTCGAAGTAACAGCTTAAAAGGAGCGATTTGTGAAACAAACGGTGGTTGGCGTTGTCGCCGTGGGAGCGGCGATCGCGATCTCGAGCTTCGGCATCGTACGAGCCGAGCGCGGAAATCCGGACAACGGCCAGATCTTTCGTTGTATGACCGGCCAGGCATGCGTGCAGGGCCTCTCAACGGGACACGCCGGCGGGGTCTATGGGAGATCGCTGGTTCGCGAAGGCGTCGTCGGCGTGTCGCGGTCGGACACCGGCGTCCACGGCTTCAGCGAAACGGGCGACGGTGTAACCGGCGAATCGCGAGGAGAAGGTGCCGTAGCGCTGCGCTCCATCGCTAACGGCTCGGACACCGCCATCTTCTTTGGACACAACGCCGTCACGCGCGGGCATTGCGTGATCGATTCAAAGGCCGATCTCGATTGTACCGGTGGCATCAAAGGCGGCGGAATCATCGAGTCGACGCATCGCAACAGCCGCGGAGAGCAGGTGCTCGCGTATGCGCCGGAGTCGGCGACGGCTACGATCGAGGACGTGGGCTCGGCGCGCATGGTCGACGGCATCGCCAACGTGCGGATCGATCCCGCATTTGCCGCGATGACCGATGGGCGCTGGTATTACGTGTTTCTCACGCCGCTCGGCGAGACACGGGGGCTTTTCGTGAGCCGCAAGACGGCGTCGGGATTCGTAGTGCGCGAAGTCGAGCGCGGGCGATCGAACCTCGACTTCGACTATCGCATCGTCGCACATCCGATCGACGCGACCAACGACCGCCTACCTGTGTCACCCTGAGCCATGTCATCCTGAGCCTGTCGAAGGACGAAGGGCGACCGGGCCCTGTCAGCCTGAGCCGTGTCATCCTGAGCCTGTCGAAGGACGCGGTTGTCGAAAACGCGCGG